>NZ_LR733306.1 GCF_902506105.1 Aeromicrobium sp. 9AM | reverse complement strand
CTAGGTGTACTCGGCCATCAGGTTGGTAGCAGTCGGCTGATGGGTGGGAGTCCTCCGAGTGCGCTGTGGCGTCGCCGAGTGTTGTAGTTCTCGAGCCAGGGCGCAAGGGCTTCGGCTCGCTGGTCGTTGCTGGTGAAGACTTGGCGGTATGCCCATTCGGTTTGCAGGGTGCGGTTGAGGCGTTCGACCTTGCCGTTCTGCCAGGGGCAGTGTGGTCGGATGAACACCTGTCGGGCGCCGAGTTCGGCGCAGATCTCGCGTAGCGACCATTTGTAGGCCCAGGCGTTGTCAGTCATCACTCGTTCGATCCGGGTGATGCCGTGAGCGGCGAAGTAGGCGGCCGCCCGGGCCAGGAACGCCGCGCAGGTCGGGCCCTTCTCATCAGGCAGGATTTCTGAGTAGGCCAACCGCGAGTGGTCGTCGACCAGCGAGTGGACGTAGTCGTAGCCGACTCGTGTCTTGTCGAGCCGGCCCTGATGATTTGACGCGGTCTGCCCTCGCCCGCGCCAGCCGCCGCCGGCGGGGATCTTGCCGAGCTTCTTGACGTCCATGTGGACAAGTTCGCCTGGCCGGGACTTCTCATAGCGGACCGTCGTGGCCCTCGATGCCCGGATCACCTCACCGGTCATCGGATCGCAGTCGGTCAGATGCGGCACCCGGTGACGGGCCAGGATCCGGGACACCGTGCGTGGCGGAACACCCAGCTCGTGGGCGATCTGATCACGGCCGATCCGTTCACGGCGCCGCATCTGCAACACCCGTGCCTCAACATCAGCGCTGGTCCGCGTCGGCATCGAATGCGGACGTGAGGAGCGGTCGCGCAGCCCGACGATGCCTTCGTCAGCGAACCTGTCGATCCACGTCTTCACACATTTGCGCGAGACGCCCATCGCCGCTGCAATGTGAGCTTGGGGCCAACCCGCCTGATCACGCTGAACGATCAGCAGCCGGCCATGAAATGTGGTGCGAGCATTACCGTGGGACACGAGAACCTCCGTGGTGGATGTGGGCCTTCGACAAGCCACACCCCACCCGGAGGTTCTCGTTCACGTCAAGCCATTCCCGCTACCAACGTCCTGACCGGGTACA
>NZ_LR733305.1 GCF_902506105.1 Aeromicrobium sp. 9AM | reverse complement strand
GTGTCCAGCCCCCGCGGGTTGGTCCACCCTGTGTGAGAGTTTTCCCGGTTTGGGACTTCGACCTCGACGCTAGGAACTGGTCCAGTGAGAACGTTGGTAGTCACTCTCACTTGCTCCTAACACCAGTCGCCGTTGGCATTGATTCAAAGTAGGCCACGAATGCGGCCGGTGTCCTCATTCCGTGTGCCCTGTGGGGCCGGATCTGGTTGTACTCATCGAGCCATCCTTCGATCACGACCCGGCACTCGGTCACGGTCCGGAACGTCTCACCGTTGAGGAGCTCGTCGCGCATCGTGCCGTTGAACCGTTCGACGTAGCAGTTCTGCTGAGGGCTCGCTTTGGCGATGAACACCGGCTCGACCTCTTGGGACTTGAGCCAGTCCTGGACGGTCGCAGCGATGAACTCACGCCCGTTGTCCGAGCGGATCGTGTCGGGTTTGCCGTGTTGCTCGAACAGTTTGGCCAGGTGCTTGATCACTGCCGCGGCACCGATCGACCTGGCGACGTGCGAGCCAAGCGCTACCCGTGTGAACTCATCGACCACGTTCAGCACCCTGACCGGTCCACCATCAAGGGTCCGGACCGACACGAAGTCGTACGACCAGACGTGGTTCGGGCGCACAGCCGGCAGCGCCCAGGCCGAGAAGTCATCAGTGCCAATAGCCCTCTGACCATGGGATTTGCGTCGTGGCGGAACGCTGAGTTCCTCTCGCCGCCAGAGCCGCTCGACCCGTTTGACGTTCACGTTCCAGCCGTCACGCACTAACAGCGCGTGGACTCGCCGATACCCGTATCGGGGGTGTCGCTCAGCCAGCTTGTGTATTGCCTTGACGAGGCGCTGCTCGTAGTCGCCGGGCACCGGGGAGTACCGGTTCGACGACCGGTGCTGACCCACCACCTTGCACGCTCGGCGCTCCGAGACCTTGTGTTTGCGTTGCAGGAAAGCCACCGCCGCCCGCCGCCGGGACGGGCTCACCAATTTCCCTTCTGCAGGTCCTTCAACATGCTGATGTCCAACGCTTGCTCGGCCACGATCCGCTTCAACCGGGCATTCTCCTGCTCCAACGCCTTCAAACGTTGGGCCTCGTCCTCCTTCAGCGCCCCGTACTTCAAGCGCCACCGGTAGAACGTCTGATCGCTGACCCCGAGCCGTTTGCAGACCTGCGGGATCGTCAGCCCCTGGCCCTGAAGCTTCTCCGCCTCACGAAGCTTCGCCACGATCTGCTCTGTCGTGTACCTCTTAGCTGCTGGCATCCTCAACCTCCATTAGCACTCTCATTATCTGAAGCACTCACACAGAAGTTGGACCGAAAAACGGGGGGCCGGACA
>NZ_LR733304.1:1597457-2983559 GCF_902506105.1 Aeromicrobium sp. 9AM | reverse complement strand
TGAAGACCTCCTGGTCGTGAAGCGGTTTCTCAACAGCTCCACTCCACACCGGGAGGTCTTCACCCGTCTACAGATCAGATCGAGACGTCACACGATCTCGACCAACGTGCCTGGGCATCACAGCTAGCGGCGGAAGCGACCGGCCAGGTCGCCCAGGACCGTGACGATCACGGCGGTCAGCACGACGCTGGCGACGAAGACCAGGACGACGAGGCCGAGCAGGATGCTCAACGCCTCTTCCCTTGCAGGGTGCGGTCGACCAGCCGGTCGATCACCTCGCCGAGAGGCAGTCCCGCGGCGGCCATCATGCGTGGATAGCGGCTGTACGACGTCAGGCCCGGCAGCGTGTTGACCTCGTTGAGCACGACGGTGCCGTCCGGCTTGAGGAACATGTCGACCCGGGCCAGGCCCTTGCAACCCAGGGCGCGGTAGATCGCCTTCGCGGTCTCCTGCACGAGCGACCGTGCCTCGTCCGGGATGTCGGCCGGGACGATGGGCGTGGAGTTGTCGGAGCCGGTCTCGGGCGACGCCTCCTGGTGGATCCGGAAGAAGCCGTGCGACAGGGCGATGCGGTCCACCTCACCGACGACCAGCCCGAATCGCTCACCGAGGATCGCGCAGCCGACCTCGCTGCCGTCGACGGCCTCCTCGATCAGCACCTTGGAGTCGTACTGCTTCGCGACGACCACTGCGTCCAGCAGGTCCTCCTGCCGCGACACCTTGCTGACGCCGAAAGACGAACCCGAGCGAGCCGGCTTCACGAAGACGGGATAGGCGAGCCCGTCCAGGTCGATGCTCTCGTTGGCCGCGACGACGCGGTGGTGGGGCGTGGCGATTCCTGCGCTCGCCGCCACGACGTACGCGAGCGACTTGTCCATGCACAGCGCCGAGCTTGGCACGTCGCAGCCGACGTACGGGATGCCGGAGAGCTCGAGCAGGCCCTGGATCGCCCCGTCCTCGCCGTGCTTGCCGTGCAGGACGGGCAGCACGACATCCAGGCGGATCACCTCGTGCCGCCCCTCGGCCAGCACGAGGAGGCCGTGGGTCGCGGGGTCGGGCGACAGCACGGCCGAGCGGCTGGTGCCGTTCTCCCAGTTCTCGCCGGGGCCGTCGCAGAGCCGCCATTCACCGCTCGTCGCGATGCCGACGTAGAACGGTTCGTACGTCTCGGCGTCGAGGTGCTTTGCGACCTCCTGCGCCGACTTGACGGAGATGGGGTGCTCTTCGGAGGAGCCTCCGAAGATGACGGCGATCTTCAACTTATCCATGGTGTCTGCTCTCGTAGGTCAGGGAGTTGCGGATGGAGTTCTCGACGGCGTCACCGAGCGCGTGGTCGGTGAAGTAGGCGGTGTGCGGGCTGATCAGGACGTTCGGCAGCTCGTGCAGGCGAGCCAGTGGCGTACCGGTGATCGGCGTGGTCCGGCAGTCGGCGTAGAACATCCCCTCCTCGCCCTCGATGACATCCAGGGCAGCGCCACCGAGGCGGCCGTCCTCCAACGCGTCGGCGAGGGCCTCGGTGTCGACGAGAGCACCGCGGCCGGTGTTGATGACGACGGCGTACGGCTTCATCAGCCCGATGCGTCGGCGGTCGAGGAGGTGATGCGTGTCCGCGTCGAGCGGCGTGTGCAGGGTGAGGATGTCGCTCACCCTGAGCAGCTCGTCGAGGGCGACGTACGTGGCGGAGGTGCCGGGGCGGGTGTCGTGCGCCACGACTCGGCAGCCGAAGCCCCGCAACCTGTCGATGACGGCGGACCCGATGCGACCGGTGCCGACAACTCCGACGGTCAGGTCGCGGAGCTCACGGCCCGGGGTGTCGTGCAGCCGGTAGTCGTGCGACTGCGTGCGGCGGATGACGGACTGCGCATGGCGTACGGCCATCAGCATCAACATCAACGTGTAGTCGGCGACGCTGTCGGGCGAGTACGCGACGTTCTCGACCGTGATGCCGAGACTCTCGGCGTACGCCACGTCAATGTGGTTGAAGCCGATACTCCTCGTCGAGACGTACTCGACGCCTGCGCGGCTGAGTGCGCGGAAGGTCTCGGCGGTGACCTGGGTCTTGTGCCCCACACTGATGCACCTCGTGCCGGCTGCGAGACCGGCATTGAGCTCGGAGACCGGCGCCTCGGTGATCGTCAGCGTCACGCCGAGACGCGGCGCCAGCTCACGGAACAACGCGGCTTCGTGGGGCTCGCAGCCGTAGACCGTCAGCCCCAGAGCCGCGGACGGCAAGGGGGCCAGTGCGCGGGCGCGGCGAGCCGCGACCATCTCGCTGCAGCTGATGCCGAGCTCTCCGTAGACCATGCGGACCAGTCAAGGCGCGAGGGCGTTGCCGGTACGTATGTGGATTCCGATACGCCGGCGATACACAACTCGCGGGTTGTGTATCGCCCACATATGCGCTCTCGCATACGTGCTGACAACACCGTTCTTCCTTGACTGGGGGCATGAACAGCAACCACGAGGACTTCGTCTACGTCGACGAGTGGGTGCCCGGAATCCGCTGGGACGCCAAGTACGCGACGTGGGACAACTTCACCGGCAAGCCCGTCGACGGCTACGCCGCGAACCGCATGATCGGCACCAGGGCGTTGTGCCTGGCGCTCGAGCAGGCACGGGAAAAGGCAGCGGCGTTGGGCTTCGGCCTGCTGCTCTGGGACGCGTACCGGCCGCAACGCGCGGTGGACTGCTTCCTGCGATGGGCCGGCCAGCCCGAGGACGGCCTCACGAAGGCGCGTCACTATCCGCACATCGACCGCGCCGAGATGTTCGAGCGGGGCTACGTCGCCACCAAGTCCGGCCACAGCCGCGGCAGCACGGTCGACCTGACGATCTTCGACCTGGCCAGCGGCGAGCTCGCGCCGATGGGTGGCGGCCACGACCTGATGGACCCGATCTCACACCACGGCGCCAGCGGAATCACCGCCGCGGAGACCCATAACCGGCACCACCTCTGCTCGCTCATGGAGGCCTGCGGCTTCAACCGCTACGAGTCGGAGTGGTGGCACTACACGCTGGCCGACGAGCCGTACCCGGACACGTACTTCGACTTCCCGATCACGTAGGTCGGCCTACGGAGCGAGACGTTCTCTCAGGCCGGCGGCGAGACCGGCGATCGTGAGGGCGTCGAACATCTCGCCAACCGTGTTGACCAGCCAGAGCCTCTTGACCGGTCCGAGCCTGAGTCGCAGATGTACGCGGGTGGCGCCCGCACCCGCGGGACTCAGCGCGATCGACCAGCTCACGGACACCGAGCCACGCTGCGACCGATAGACGAGGGTGTGCGGGGCGGCGATCTGCGCGACGGTGAACGTCGCGTCCTGTCCGCCGTAGTCGGGGATGACGTCACCGACACCCAGGTGCAGCCACAGGTCATCGACGGAGCGGAGGGCTCGTCGTGATCGCGGTATCCAGCGCTCGACCGCCTTGGGCAGGTACCACCCAGCCCGTCGCTTGCCGAGCTGGAGGATCCACGGCCATACGTCTTCCGGGGGACCGGGCACGGTGAACGCACGATCCATCACGGCGTCGGCGTCCGCCACGATCTCGTCGCCTGCCATCGCAGCGTTGCGCTCCGCATCGGTGGCCCGGACCGAGCGGCTCATTCAGGATCACGACGCCGGCGGCGAGGGGCGGCCGAGCGGGGCGGCGCCGAGCGCATGTGGTCCCGCACCGGCGAGAGCAGGTCGGCGAGAGTCCGCACGTCCTTCGCTGACAGCGGCTGGAAGAGCTGGTGGCTGATGACCTCGGTGTGTCCCGGGAGTACCTTCTCGAGGCGCTCCCGCCCAGCCTCGGTGATCGTCACCGTCACGCCCCGATCGTCGTCCTCCGACGGGCTGCGCGTGACGAGGCCCGCCTTGTCGAGCAGCCCGGCCTGATAGGTCAGTGCGCTTCGGCTGAGCACGACACCGTCGGCAAGATCGGTCATGCGCGCGCTCCCCGTGTCCGACCCGAGTCCCAGGCGCGCCAGCAGCTGGAACTGGACGAAGCTGAGGTCGCCGACCTCGCGCAGCTGTTGCTCGACCGCGTGCTTGAGCAACCCTGCCACCTCCGTGAGGGCGAAATACGCACGGAGCTGCTCCGCGTCCAGTGACGTCTGATTCATACCGCAATCCTATCGCGATGATTCACTTTCAAAGCACTTGCTTCATATTCAAAGCACTGCTATCGTCACGCTTGTGCTTCACATTCGAAGCACTCTGACAAAGGGAGAACATCATGAAGGCCATCCGATTTCACGAGTACGGCGAAGCCGACGTCCTGCGCTACGAGGACACCGACGTCCCCGCGCCGGGTCCGGCGCAGGTCAGGATTCGCGTCGCCGGCACGTCGTTCAACGGCGTCGACGGCAACATCCGCGCGGGACTGATGCAGGGGCCGATGCCGCTCTCACTCCCCCACATCCCGGGCCTCGACGTCGCGGGCACGGTCGACGAGATCGGTGAGGGCGTGACCGAGCTGAAGGTCGGCGACAAGGTGGTCGGCTTCCTCCCGTTCGGCGACGACGGCGCCGCGGCCGAGTACGTCGTTGCGGCGGCTAGCGGTTTGGCGCTTGCGCCGGAGACCATCCCCCTCGCTGACGCGGCTGCATTCCCGATCGTGGGCCTCACCGCGTACCAGGCGCTCTTCGACCACGCAGACCTCAAGGCTGGGCAGCGCATCCTGGTCAACGGTGCCGACGGGGCCGTGGGCGGCTACGCGGTGCAGCTGGCCAAGGCAGCCGGTGCGTACGTGATCGCCACGGCGAGCTCGCACACCAGTGACGACGTTCGGGCCAAGGGAGCGGACGAGGTCATCGATCACACCACCACCGACGTGGTCGGCGCGGTGACCGAGCCCATCGACGTCCTCCTCAACCTGGCCCCGATCGACCCGGACACGTTCGCGGCTCTGGCGGGTCGCGTGGGCGATGGCGGAGTCGTGGTCAGCACCACTGTGTGGATGCCTGCTCCGAGCGACGACGAGCGCGGCGTGCGCGGCATCGACCTCTACGTCAACAACGACCGCGACCAGCTGGCCGGTCTCGTCGACCGGATCGACAGCGGCAACCTCACCGTCGACGTCGCTCGTCGGGTCCCGCTCAACGAGCTGCCCGCCATCCACAAGGCCGCAGCCGCCGGCTCCCTCCACGGCAAGATCGTGGTGGTTCCCTGATTGCGGTGCGGGTCAATCCCGTCGGCACAGCGAAGACCCCCGATATCACTGGAACTCCAGTGGAAATCGGGGGTCTTCATCATGCGGTGGCGGTGGGATTTGAACCCACGGTGGGTTTGACCCCACACATCATTTCGAGTGATGCACCTTCGGCCGCTCGGACACGCCACCGCGGACGAGGTTACCGGAACCCCGGGCGCTGGCCGAATCCGCCCCGGGCTGGCGGTCAGGCGCCGATGCGGGCGCGGATCACGGCACCGATCGAGGCCATCTCGGCGAGCACGCGGTCGCGCGGATCTTCGATCGGGATCTCGGGCCAGCTCGCCAACACCGCGTACGCCACCGACCCCCCGGGCCCGGCGACGACACCGACGTCGCCGCGCACCGTGCTGATGGTGCCGGTCTTGTTGACCAGCGTGATGCCGCGATCGGACTCGGCATGCGCGAGCGGGTCGAGACCGAACGCGTACGCCACCATCGACAGGTCGGCGTTGGCGGCGACCCAGCGCAGTACGCGCGCGCTGACCTCTGGCGAGACGATGTCGCCGCGGTGGAGGCGAGCCATGAGGTCCGAGAGCTCGTCGGCGTTGCCGGCCGACAAGGTCCACGGGTCATCGGGCCCGCGATCGTCGCGCACTCTGTCGAGCAGCGCAGAACGTACGAAACCCAGAGATGAGGATGTAGCGCCGACGGCCGGAATGCCGACCCGTCGCACCAGCACGTTGGTCGCGAGGTTGTCGCTGAACCCGCCGACCAGCCAGCAGAGGTCCTCGACTGTGAACGTGTTGCGCCGCATCAGGTGCCAGAGCCCGGAGTCGGCGACCAGGTCCTCAGCGGTACGCCCGAGCTCCTCGCCGAGATCGAGCTCACCAGCCCCGGCCTGGCGCGCGATCTCGATCAGCAGGAACAGCTTGCCGATGCTGGCCGTACGCACGACGAGCTCAGGAGAAACCGCCGCCAACACCTCGGACGTCATCGCGTCCCGGACGCAGACCGACCACTCGACGTCGGGAGACAGCGGCGGAAGACGCACTGTCACACCGTAGCGAGGAAGTGCCCGAGAATCTCCCGGCCGCCGAGCAACGACGAGACCGGCACCCGCTCATCGACCCCGTGTATGCCCGACCGGCGGCGTCCGTCGGGGTCGACCGTCGCCGGCGCGAAGCCGTAGCAGGCGATGCCGAGCAGGCTGAATGCCTTGGCATCCGTGCCCCCGCCGAGGCAGCCCGGCACCACCACGGCAGATGGGTCGACGTGCTGGACGGACGCGACCATCGCCTCGAACCACGGACCGTCGATCGGCGCCTGCACCGACGGCTCCCGCACCGAGTGCTCGAACGCGACACCGTCGCCGACCAGGGCAGGCAGGGCGGCGAGCAGCTCGTCCTCGAACCCGGGCGGGCACCGCACGTCGATCTCCGCCTCGGCCACGCCGGGGATGACGTTGACCTTGTAGCCAGCGCGGACGACCGTCGGTGTCGTCGACGCACGGACCGTGAACATCGCGACGTCGGCGGCGTCGCCCAGCTCGGCGATCGTGCGCATCACCCCGTCGTCGGTCGTCAGGTCGGCCTTGTGTCCCAGGGCTGCGGCGGTCTGCTCGAGCTGCGCCCGCACCAGCGGCGACACGTGCAGCGGCCAGTCGTGATGGCCGATGCGGTGCAGCGCATCGACGAGGGCGAGCACGGCGCCACCCTCCGTCGGCCGCGACGCGTGCCCGGACGTGCCGGTCGCGGTCAGGCGTAAGTGCAAGGTGCCACGCTCGCCGGCCGCGATACGGGCAAGACGTACGGGCGATCCGTCGGCACCGACGTGCGACTCGACGACACCGCCGGACTCACCGATGCCGACGGTCACGCCGGCGAACAGCTCGGGGTGCGCCTCGACGAGCCACTGCGCACCGTACGCCCCGTCGGTCTCCTCGTCGGCGACGAATGCGACGACGACATCGCGGCGCGGCCTTTCACCCGAAGCAGCCCAGTCGAGCAGGACCGACAAGGTCATGGCGCACATGTCCTTCATGTCCATCGCCCCGCGGCCCGTCACATAGCCGTCGACCACGTCACCGCCGAACGGGTCGAAGCTCCACTGCTCGGGCTCGGCCGGTACGACGTCGAGGTGCGCGTGCACCAGCAGGCCGTCCAGCGACGGGTCGGTGCCCGGCACCCGTACGACGACGTTGGCCCGGTGCGGTGCGTCGTCGCGGGCCAGCAGCACGGGTTCGAGGCCGGCTTCGGCCAGCAGGTCGTGGATCCAGGTCGCCGCCGCGAGCTCGCCCTCGGCATCACCGGGCGCGCGGTTCGTGGTGTCGTGGCGCACCAGGGTCTGCAGCAGGGAGACGACGTCCGCGCGTTCGGCCACGACAGTCTCCGTTTCAGGCGATGGTGAGCGCACCGCCGATTTGCGGAACACATCAGGCAGCCCACTGTGCACCACGGCGAGCAGATCGGTCCAGTTCTACGCGCGAATACGCTCGGCATGTGAAAGTTGTGTTACGTATCTCGCAAAAATCATTGACATCGACTCAGCCCTGCTGAACAGTGCGAAGGGTGCCGGGACGACTCGGCCGCACAGCACTCCACGATCGGGGACCCATGATCACCACGTCTCGCTCTCGCCTCTGGCGATCACTCACGGGTGTCGCGACAGCCGCCCTGCTGAGCCTCGCCGGCGCAACCGTCTCCACGCCGGCCCATGCCGCCGACGCCTCCAAGCCGATCAAGGTCGCGATGTTCAACGACGTCGACACGTTCAACCCGTTCACGGCGGTCCTGCTGCAGAGCACCGGCATCAACCGCTACCAGTACGAGGCGCTGGTCGGCTACGGCCGCAACAGCGAACCCGACGCCGGCATCGCCGACAAGTGGGAGACCAGCGAGGACGGCAAGACCTGGACGTTCCACATCCCCGGGGACCGCAAGTGGTCCGACGGCAAGGCGATCACCGCCGACGACGTGGCGTACACGTACACCTCGATCATCGAGACCACCGCGCTGCAGGCGGCCAACGGCGGCCTCGTCACCAACATCGCCGACGTCAAGGCCACCGATCCGCAGACCGTCGTCATGACGCTGAAGTCGGCCCAGGCGCCCAACCCCGGCCAGGAGATCCCGATCGTCCCCAAGCACATCTGGGATAAGGAAGACGCCGCCAAGTTCGCGGCCGACAAGGACGTCGTCGGCTCGGGCCCCTTCACCATCACCACCTTCAAGACCGGGCAGTCGGTCTCGCTCAAGGCCAACCCCAACTTCTGGCGCGGCAAGCCCAAGGTCTCCGGCATCACGTACGTGGCCTACAAGAACTCCGACGCCGCGGTGCAGGCGCTCAAGTCCGGTGAGGTCGACATCGCCGACGGGCTGACGCCGGCGCAGTACGACTCGCTCAAGGGCGCCAAGAACATCACCCGCCACGCCGGCATCGGCCGTCGCTACCAGGCCCTCGCGATCAACCCCGGCGCGATCGACATCGACGGCAAGCCCATGGGCGACGGCAACCCCGCGCTCAAGGACCCCATCGTGCGCAAGGCGATCTTCATGGCGGTCGACAAGAAGACCCTGCTCGACCGCGTCCTCCAGGGACTCGGCGACGAGGGTGAGACCGAGGTGCCCAAGTCGTACGCGAACTACTTCGGCTTCGCCGACGGCCACGAAGCGGTGCCGTTCGACCTCGACGCCGCCAACAAGCTGCTCGAGGACGCCGGCTACAAGAAGGGCCCCGACGGCATCCGCAAGAAGGAGGACGGCAAGCCGCTCAGGTTCCGCCTCATGGGCCGCAACACCGAGCCGGCGCACGCACAGATGGCCGACTTCCTCACGAGCTGGTTCAAGGACATCGGCATCGGCCTCGACGTCTCGATGGTCACGCCCGACAAGGTCAACGAGGACTCGACGCTCGGCAAGTACGACCTCTACTTCACCGGCTGGAGCCTCGGCCCCGACCCCGACAACCAGCTCGCGATGAACACCTGCGCCTCGCGCCCCAACGCCGACGGCTCGGGCAACACCAGCGAGAACAACTGGTGCTCGCCGGAGTTCGACGCGGCGTTCAAGGCGCAGCACGCCGAGCTCGACGAGGCCAAGCGGCAGGAGCTGGTCAAGAAGGCGTTCAGCATCCTCTACGACGCGTACGTCAGCGACCCGATCTGGTACATCAAGCCGCTCGAGGCCTACCGCAGCGACCACTTCACCGGCTTCGGACTGCAGCCCGAGAAGGGCGGCGTGATCCTCAACCAGAACGGCTACTGGGGCCTCTACGGCGCCAAGCCGGTCAGCTCCGACAGCTCGTCCGACGACGGAGGGCTGCCCGGCTGGGTCATCCCCGTGGGTGCCATCGTGGTGCTCGCAGCGATCGGCGGCGCGGTCGTCGCCTCGCGCCGGCGCAGCACGGGTGAAGACAGGGAGTGAGACATGACCGTCATCGAGACGGTCCCCGCGGACAGCGAGGACACGAGGGGGTCCTCGCTGCCGCGGTACCTCGCGCTCAAGGCCGGCGGCTCGCTCATCAGCCTCGCGCTGGTCGTGGTGCTCGGCTTCTTCATGTTCCGGATCATGCCCGGCGACCCCGCGATCAACATGACCCGCGGCCGTCAGGTCAGCCCCGGCGAGGTCGAGCGGCTCCGCAAGGAGATGGGCCTCGACCAGCCGTTGCTCGTCCAGTTCTGGCGCTTCGTCCGCGACCTGTTCACGGGTGACCTCGGCACCTCGTACGTCTACCGGCGACCCGTCACCGAGCTCATCGGCGACTACGTCGGGCCCACCCTGCTGCTGACCGGCACCGCCGCGCTGATCTCCGTCGCCCTCGGGCTGTGGCTGGGCCAGAAGGCGGCCTGGCGCCGCGGCAGCTGGTTCGACAAGATCCACACTGGTGTCGCGCTGGTCTTCTGGTCGGTGCCGACGTTCTGGTTGGGCCTCCTGCTGCTGCTGATCTTCGGCGGCGGCCTGGGCTGGTTCCCGACCGGCGGCATGAGCACCGCCGCGTCGACCGACACCGGGGTCGCGCACGTCCTCGACGTCGCCCACCACCTGGTGCTGCCGGTGACGACGATGGTCGCGGTGATCTACGCGCAGTACCTCATGGTCATGCGCGCCTCGGTGCTCGAGGAGATGTCCGCCGACTACCTCACGACCGCCCGCGCCAAGGGCCTGCGCGAGGACCTCGTACGTACGAGGCACGCCGTGCCCAACGCGCTGCTGCCGACGGTGACGCTGATCTTCCTGACCCTCGGCCTGCTGATCGCCGGCACCGTGACGGTCGAGACGGTGTTCTCCTGGCCGGGCCTCGGCTACCTGACCTACAAGGGGCTGAGCGCGCCGGACTTCCCGCTCGTGCAGGGCACGTTCGTCGTGTTCTCCGCAGCGGTCATCATCATGAACTTCATCGCCGACCTGCTCTACCGCGTCCTCGACCCCCGTCTGAAGGCCTCATGACCACCTCGGGAAGCGCGGCGATCCGCGCCCGCCGTCGCGCACGGTTCAAAGAGGTCGTCCGCGAGATCGCCTCGCACCCGTCGGCGCTGATCGGCGCCGGGCTGCTGCTGCTCATCATCGTCCTCGCACTGCTCGCGCCCCTGCTCATGCCGATGGACCGGCTCGACGTCACCAAGGTGACCGCGCGGGGCAACGAGTCGCCCAGCGGCGGCCACTGGCTCGGCACCGATCCGTCCGGGCGCGACGTGCTCGGACTGCTGCTCTGGGGCTCGCGCGCCTCGTTGCTGGTGGGCTTCTCCGCCACGGCGATGGCGATGATCATCGGCACGACGCTTGGGATGGCCGCGGGACACTTCACCGGCATCGTGCGCGCGGTGGTGCTGCGCATCATCGACTTCTTCCTGGTCGTGCCCAGCCTCGTGCTGGCCATCGTGCTCTCGGCGGTGCTGTCCCGTGGCCTGTCGACGATCATCATCGCGATCGGGGTGACGTGCTGGGCGCACACCGCCCGCGTCGTACGAGCCCAGACCCTGACGATCGAGACCCGCCCCTACATCGAGCGCTCCCGCGCCCTCGGCGCCGGCGACCGGCACATCATCGGCAAGCACGTGTTCCCGTCGGTGCTGCCGCTCGTCATGGCCAACACGACGCTGGTGGTCGGGCAGGCGATCATCCTCGAGTCGACGCTGGCGTTCCTCGGACTCGGCGATCCGACGACGTTCTCGTGGGGCTCGATGCTCAAGACCGCGCTCGACACCGGCGCCGCGACGGCGGGCTACTGGTGGTTCGTCCTCGCGCCCGGCATCGCGATCGTCATCGTCGTGCTGTGCTTCACGCTCGTGGGTCGTGCGCTCGAGGCGATCCTCAACCCGACCTTGAGGGCGCGCTGATGACCGAGCAGGCACCGACCCTCGCGTGGGACGACGTACGCATCACGTACGCCGGCGGCACCGTCGCGGTCGACGGCGTCAGCCTCGAGATCGAGCGCGGCGGCACCGTCGGGCTCGCCGGCGAGTCCGGCTGCGGCAAGTCGACGCTGGCGATGTCGGTGCTCCGGCTGCTGCCACGTACGGCGCACATCGACGGGCGCATCCTGCTGCAGGGCGAGGACGTCGCCGCCATGACCTGGGGCCGGCTCCGCGCCGTGCGCTGGACCGAGGCGGCGATCGTCTTCCAGGGCGCGATGCACTCGCTCAACCCCGTCCGCCAGGTACGCCATCAGGTCGCCGAGGCGCTCGCGCTGCACAGCACCAAGGAGTTCCCCGACTCGGCATCACGGCTGCGCCGGGTCGACGAGCTGCTGGCGCTGGTCGACCTGACACCCGCGAAGGGCCACGCGTATCCGCACGAGCTGTCGGGAGGCCAGCGGCAGCGGGTCATGATCGCGATGGCCCTGGCCTGCGATCCCGAGCTGATCATCGCCGACGAGCCGACCACGGCGCTCGACGTCGTGGTGCAGGCACAGGTGCTCGACGTGCTCAACGGGCTCGTCCGCGATCGTGAGCTGACTCTCGTGATGATCAGCCACGACCTCGCGGTGCTCGCCGCGGTCTGCGAGCGGATCGTCGTGATGCGCAACGGCCGCATCGTCGAGCAGGGCAAGGCGCAGCAGATCCTCACGGCTCCGGTGCACGAGCACACCCGCGAGCTGGCGGCCGCGTTCCCCGTCATCGGTGACCCGGCATCGCGCCTCGTCGTCGGGCGACTGTCATCGGAACCCGACCCCCGCTCCTTGAGCTTGTCGAAAGGAGACGCTTCGACAGGCTCAACGGGCGGGGTGGGCGGCTCAACGGGCGGGGTGGGCGGCTCAACGGGCGAGGCAGTCCTGGAGGTCCGCGACCTCACCGTCGACTTCCGGTCGCGCGGCCAGCACGTACGCGCGGTCGACCACGTCGACCTGACCTGCGGCTCCGGGGAGATCGTCGCTCTCGTCGGCCAGTCCGGCTCGGGCAAGACGACCCTCGCGCGTACGATCCTCGGCCTCCAGAAGCCGACCAGCGGTCACGTCCTGCACGAGGGCAAGCCGCTGCCGCACCGGCGCGCGGCCCTCAAGGCATACCGGCGCAAGGTCCAGTACGTCCTGCAGGACCCGAGCGCCTCACTCAACCCCAAGCACACCGTCTACGAGGCGGTCGCCGAAGGCACCCGCATCCACCGGCTCGGCGACGAGCGGGAGCGCGTGATCCGGGCGCTGACGCGTGCCGAGCTCACGCCGCCGGAGAAGTTCTTCGCCGCGATCCCGCAGGAGCTCTCCGGCGGGCAGCGGCAGCGCGTCGTGATCGCCGGAGCGCTGGCGCTCGACCCGACCTACCTCGTGGCCGACGAGCCGGTCGCCAGCCTCGACGCCTCCGTGCGCGGCGAGATCCTCGGGCTGTTGCTGCAGCTGCGGCGCGACCTCGGGCTCGGCGCGCTCGTCATCACGCACGACCTCGGCCTCGCCTGGAACATCGCCGACCGCGTCGTCGTGATGCACCAGGGCCGCATCGTCGAGAATGGCCCGGTGGAACAGGTCCTGCTCGACCCCCAACACGACTACACCAAGTCGTTGCTCGAGGTCGTGCCGTCCAAGCTGGGTGCGCGATGAGGCCGGGCAACCGGGTCGCGCTCGTCGCACCGGCCGGCCCGGCACCGGCGAACGACCTGGCCGTGGCCGTCGGCCTGGTCGAGTCGTGGGGCCTGCAACCCGTCACCTATCCCAGCGCGACCGCGGTCCACCCGCGCGCTGCCTACCTGTCCGGCGACGACCGCGTACGCGCCGACGACGTGCAGCAGGCGTGGTGCGACCCCGACATCGCCGGGATCTTCTGCATCCGCGGCGGCTACGGCGCCGTACGCATCCTCGACCTGCTCGACCGCGACGCCATGGCGACCGCCGAGCCCAAGCCGCTGTTCGGCAGCTCCGACATCACGGCCCTGCACGAGTGGATCCGCGAGCAGCTCGGCGTGCCGACCTGGTTCACCCCGATGATCAGCACCGCGAGCCTGACGCAGGACCCGGTGGCGCGCGACGCCCTGCGGACCGCCGTGCTCGGCCCGGAGTCCGTACGCGCGTGGACCTCGCCGCAGGCGGTCACCCTCGTCGAGGGCCAGGCCGAGGGCACGCTGATCGGCGGCAACCTCTCGTTGCTGTCGCTCACGACGGGCGCGCGCAACCGGCCACCGCTCGACAACTCCGGCTGCATCGCGCTGCTCGAGGACTTCACCGAGGCGACGTACCGGATCGACGGCTACCTCCAGACCCTGCTCCGCTCGGGCTGGTTCGACGGCGTCACCGGCATCGCGCTCGGCAGCTGGGCCAAGTGCTCGCCGGTCGAGCAGATCCACGACCTCTGCCTCGAGGTGCTCGGGCCCCTGGGCGTACCCATGGTCGGTGAGCTCGGCTTCGGCCACGGCCCCGGCGCGCACAGCATCCCGCTCGGCGTGCCCGGTGTGCTGCGTGCCGACGCCTCCCCCACGCTCCGGCTCGGGCCGCCCGAGGACCCGCGCACGCACTCCCTCACCTCGTCCGGAAGGCTGGGCAGATGACCGTACGTCCTGACACCAGCCGAGCGCCCCGCTCGGCCACGATCTTGAAGTCGCGGCTGATCGACGCGCATCGCCAGGAGTTCGAGGCGGGCCTGGAGTGGGCGCTGTCCGACCCCATGATCGAGGCCGCGGCGGCACGCATCACCGGGGCACGGCGGCGGTTCGTGCTCGGCGCAGCCACCTCGTTCACGTACGCGTCGCTGCTCGCCGCCAAGCTCAGCAACTCGCTGGCCCAGGTGACCCTGGTCGACGGCACGATCGTGCGGCCGCTCGACATCTTGTCGGACGTACGCGCGAGCGACGTCATGATCGTGCTGTCGTTCCGCCGGTTCCGCAGCTACACGATCGACACCGCCCTGCCGTTCGTCGACGCCGGCGGCTCGCTCGTGCTGATCACCGACTCCGACAACAACCCGCTCGCCGAGCGCGCCACCGAGGTGATCGTGATCGGCCCCGACGACACCGCCGGCTACGCCCACGTCGACGAGGACCTGAGCATGCACCCCGAGACACCCGAGGTCTCCCCGCCCGTCGTCGCGCTGGTCATCGACCTCCTGGCCACCCTGTCGACCGCCAGCGCCAAGGGCGCCAACCGGCGGTTCGCCGAGCGCCAGCGGCTCGCGTCGGAGCTGGGCCTCTACCGTGACTGACCACTCGTCCGTCCTCGTCGGCCAGCCCGCCGCGATCGAGGCCCTGAGCCTCGCTCCCCTCATCGACGGGCACAACGACCTCGCGTGGGAGGCGCGCGACCAGCGCGCCTACTCCGTCGACGGCCTCGACGCCGACATGACCGGCGTCTACCAGACCGACCTCCCCCGGCTGCGTCGTGGCGGGGTCGGCGGGCAGTTCTGGTCGGTCTACGCGCCGTGCGAGCAGCAGGGCGCCGACGCGGTCACCTACACGCTCGAGCAGATCGACTTCGTCCGGCGCCTCATCGACCGCTATCCCGATCAGCTCGCGTACGCCTGGAGCGGCGACGACGTACGCCGCGCCTGGCGGAGCGGACGCATCGCGTCGCTGCTCGGCGCCGAGGGTGGGCACAGCATCGACGGTTCGCTCGCGGTGCTGCGCGACTTCGCCCGGCTCGGCGTGCGCTACATGACGCTGACGCACAACGACAACACGCCGTGGGCCGACTCGGCCACCGACGATCCCGAGCACGACGGCCTGACCGACTTCGGCCGCGAGGTCGTCGCGGAGATGAACCGGCTCGGCATGCTGGTCGACCTGTCGCACGTCGCCGCCACGACGATGCACGACGCGCTCGACGTGACGACCTCGCCGGTGATCTTCAGCCACTCGTCGTGCCGGGCGGTCACCGACCATCCGCGCAACGTCCCGGACGACGTGCTCCAGCGGCTTGCCGGCAACGGCGGCGTCCTCATGGTCGCGTACGTGCCCTACTTCGTGAACCAGGACTCGGCCGACTGGTCGTTCGGCGATCGCTCGACGCCCGCACCGCGTACGACCGTCGACGACGTCGTCGCACACGTCGAGCACGCCCGTGAGGTCGCCGGCGTCGACCACATCGGCCTCGGCAGCGACTACGACGGTGTCGCCTCGTTCCCCGAGGGGATGGGCGATGTCACGGGTCACGCCCTCCTGATCGACCGGCTCGCCGAGCGCGGCTGGTCGAGCCTCGACCTCGCCAAGCTCATGGGCGACAACGTCCTGCGCGTCCTCGACGCCACGGCTCAGGGACGCTGATGGCGGATCCCGACCAGCACACGCGCGACCTGGCGGCCCAGCGGCTCGCCGCGGACGATCCGACGGCCTGGTTCGAGGACCTCTACGCCGAGGCGTCCGAGGGCCGCGCCGTCGTGCCGTGGGACCGGGATGCGCCGTCGCAGCTGGTCGAGGCCTGGATCGGGTCGCGTACGTCCGACGGTGCCGGTCGCTCTGCTGTCGTGGTGGGCTGCGGCTACGGTCGCGATGCCGAGCTGATCGCGCGGCACGGCTATCGCACCCTCGGCTTCGACATCGCACCGACCGCGATCGAGGCGGCTCGCCAACGGCATGCCGGGTCGCCGGTCGACTACCAGGTAGGTGACCTGCTGGCGCTGCCGGAGGAGTGGCTCGGCGCCTTCGATCTCGTCGTCGAGAGCATGAACGTGCAGGCGCTGCCTGCCGCGGTCCGCGCCGCCGCGATCGCCGGGGTCCGCAGTCTTGTGGCTCCGGATGGCACGCTGTTCGTCATGGCGGTGGCGCGCGATGACGGCGAAGCGGTCGACGGTCCGCCGTGGCCGCTTGATCGCGCGGAGATCGAGTCCTTCGGCGACGGGCTGGTCGTACGTTCGCTGGAGCGCATCACCGACGCCGTCGACCCCAGCATCAGCCGGTGGGCCGCAGAGCTCGTCCGCGAAGCCGGCTGATGGAGGCCGCTCTGCTCGACGAGCTCGCCGCGCGGGCCCGCGGCCTCGTTGCCGCTGAGGGCCGCGCGTTGCTTGGCATCACCGGGGCGCCCGGTGCCGGCAAGACCACCCTCGCTGCGGTCCTCGTCGAACGCCTGCGCGCTGAGGGTCTCGGCGTCGCGCACGTGCCGATGGACGGCTTCCACCTCGCCGATGCGGCATTGACCGAGCGCGGCATCCTCGACCGCAAGGGTGCGATCGAGACCTTCGACGCGTACGGCTATCTCGCGCTGCTCCGGCGGCTGCGCACCGAGCTGGAGCACGAGGTGCTCGCGCCCGACTTCGAACGTACGTTGGAGCAGCCGATCGCCGGCGCCATCACCATACGTCCGGAGGACCGGCTCGTCGTGAGCGAGGGCAACTACCTGCTCGACGACGAGGGCGGGTGGTCCGACGTGCGCGCCGCACTTGGCGAGGTGTGGTTCGTCGACGTCCCCGACGACGTACGCGTCGAGCGGCTCGTGCGGCGGCACGTCGAGTTCGGCAAGCCCGAGGCGGATGCACGTGCCTGGGTCGCGCAGGTCGACGAGCCGAACGCCCGCCGGGTCATCTCACGACAAAGTGCCGCCGACCTGGTGGTCGACGGCACCCTGATCTGACGGCTACCCCGTCCCCTAGCGGCGAGCTCTGCGAGCCGCGGGAGCGAAGCGAAGGGGCATACGACGAGAGGCTCGGGCGAGCATGTCACCTCACGGCCCTTCGCTCGCAGAGCTCGCTCCCAGTCGGCCGCAGGCGGCCTCCTTAGGGAACGGAGGGGCGGGAGATCGAGAGGAAGGTGTCGCTGAACAGGTCGATGTCGTCCGACGGGGCGCGGCCGGTGCCGGCACCCTTGAGCAGGCTGACGAGCTCACCGGCGGCACGGTCGATCCGCTGGCCGAGCGCGTTCGTGCCGTCAGTGCCCCAGTCGTGGGGCGACGCGAAGACACCCGTCGGCACGACCAGCGCCTGGAGGTAGGCGAACAGCGGCCGCAGCGCGTGGTCGATCGCGAGCGAGTGGCGAGCCGTGCCGCCCGTAGCCGCGAGCAGCACCGGCTTGCCGATCAGCGAGTCCGCCTCGAGCACGTCGATGAACGACTTGAACAGCCCGGGATAGGACGCCTTGAAGATCGGCGTGACCGCGATCAGGCCGTCGGCCGCCACGACCTTGTCGATCGCATCCTGCAGGCGCGGCGGGGCGAAACCGGTCAGCGTCGCGTCAGTGATCTCGTGTGCCAGCTCCCGCAGGGACACGACCTCGACCGACACGTCGCCCGACTGCTGCTGGGCCGACTCGACCAGGCGGTCGGCGAGCATGCGCGTCGTCGAGGGGTCACTCAGCCCGGCGGAGATTGCCACGATCCTCGTCATACGCTGGTCCTTTCGACAGGCTCAAGGAGCGAGCTGTCAGTCTCAACAGCCGCCTCGGTCGCTGCATTCCGGGCCGCGACGCGAGCCGCGTGCGTCGGGGCATCCGGTACGTTCGCCGGCCGGCGTGCGTCGAACTCGGCGCGCAGGGTCGGCAACACCTCGCCGAGCAGGTCGAGCTGCTCGAGGACGATCTTGATCGGCAGACCGGCGTGGTCGACGAGGAACAGCTGGCGCTGGTAGTCGCCGAAGTAGTCGGCGAACGCCAGCGTCTTCTCGACGAACTCCTGGGGGCTGCCCACCGTCAGAGGCGTCTGTGCCGTGAAGTCCTCGAGCGACGGCCCGTGACCGTACACCGGGGCGTTGTCGAAGTAGGGACGGAACTCGTTGATCGCGTCCTGGCTGTTCTTGCGGATGAAGAACTGGCCGCCGAGCCCCACGATCGCCTGCTCCGGCTCGCCGTGGCCGTAGTGCTGGTAGCGCTGGCGATAGAAGTTGATCAGCCGGATGTAGTGCTCCTTGGGCCAGAAGATGTTGTTGGCGAAGTAGCCGTCGCCGTAGAAAGCCGCGAGCTCGGCGACCTCGGGGGTGCGGATGCTGCCGTGCCACACGAATGGCGGGACGCCGTCGAGCGGGCGAGGTGTCGCGGTGAAGCCCTGCAGCGGCGTACGGAACTGGCCCTCCCAGTCGACGACCTCTTCGTCCCACAGGCGGCGCAGCAGCTGGTAGTGCTCGATCGTCAGCTCGACAGCCTTGCTGCCGTCGTAGCCGAACCACGGGTAGACCGGGGCGGTGTTGCCGCGGCCGAGCATCAGATCCATGCGGCCGTCGGCGAGGTGCTGCAGCGTCGCGTAGTCCTCGGCGAGCTTGACCGGGTCGTTGGTCGTGATGAGCGTCGTCGACGTCGAGAGGATCAGCTTCTCGGTCTGCGCGGCGATGTAGGCCAGCGTCGTCGTCGGCGAGGACGGCACGAACGGCGGGTTGTGGTGCTCGCCGGTCGCGAACACGTCGAGGCCGATCTCCTCGGCCTTCTTGGCGATCGTGATGGTGTTCTTGATGCGCTCGTGCTCGGTCTGGATCGTCTTGTTCACGGGATCGGGTGTGACGTCACCGACCGTGAAGAGTCCGAACTGCATGCTGGTCATCTGGTTTCTCCTTCGCCAAGGTCCTTCCATGACCTTGTTGAATGTTCAACTAGATTACCACACTCCCTATTCCCGTCACACCTTCCTCTGCCACGCACCTTCGTAGCCGATCGCACGGAAGCCCATCGCCTCGTTGACGTCGAGCATCGGCCGGTTCTCCTCGGCGTTCCACGTGACGATCGCCTCGCGCTCCGGCGCCCGCTCGAGCAGCAGGTCGGCCGCCGCGATCTTGACCAACGTGCCGAGTCGATGGCCGCGGTGTTCGCGGAGCACCAATGTGTCCTCCTGGGTTGCGAGCGGCCTGCCCTCGGACAGGACGAGCTCGGAGAAGCCTGCCAACGTCCCGGAGGGCACGTGCTCCACCGCGGCGGTCAGGATCGTCCGGCCGCTCTCGGCGACCCGGGCATCGTGCTCACGCACCCGGGCGACGTCCCACTCGTCGACCGTCATGACCAGTCCCGCGTAAGGGGCCTCGGTGCTCATCCGCGTGCGCAGCTCAGCGAGGTCCCGGGCCCAGCGATCCGGGGTGAGGCCGGCCCAGGTGAGGACCCGGTAGTCGTCTCCAGCAGCCCTGACCGCCGCCTCGCGCAAGGGCTCCGCGCGTTGCATGAGGCCGGCGGTGTCGAGGAGGCTGATGCGGTTGATCTGCTCGAGCACATAGCCCCGGGCGCGGAGGAATCGCACCCCGTCGTCGTCGGCCGGCAGGTCACCGAAGCCTGTGGCCGACGCGACACGCGGCCCGCCAGCCGTGGCAACGTGCGGGAGGTTGACCTTGAGCACCGGGGCTCCGGCCTCGAGCGCGACCCGCTCGACGACCTCGTGCAGCGCCGAGCCGGTGCCCCTGCGGCGATGCTCAGGCAGGATGTCGGCCATCAGGTGCGCGCCGGTCTCGGGCTGTTGCGGTCGCAGCGTGACGATGCCCCGGCCGATGATCGCGCCGTCCTGCCACACGGCGAAGTGCCGACGCGTGCGGTGCGGGTTGTCGCGATACTCCGACCACACGTCGGGCAGCGACATCTCCAGCAGGTCCGTCCCCATCGTGTGGGTCTCGACCGCGTTGCGGACGGTCACGTACTCCTCGAAGACCTCCCAACCCGGACCCTCGATCGACTCCGGGACCTGGATCTCCTCGATCGTGAAGCTGATGCTGCTCAACCCTTTCGATGGTCTGCGAAGAACTGCTGGAGCATGGTCGTCGATCGCTCGGCGAGCACCCCGCTGACGACCTCCGGCCGATGGTTGAGCCGGCGATCGCGTACGACGTCCCAGAGCGACCCGACAGCGCCCGCCTTGTCGTCGAACGCGCCGAAGACCAGTCTTTCAAGACGTGCCGACACAATCGCTCCGGCGCACATCGTGCAGGGCTCCAGCGTCACGACGAGGGTGCAGCCCTCGAGCCGCCACTCGCCGCGGACCGCCGCCGCCTCGCGGATCGCGACGATCTCGGCGTGGCCCGTCGGGTCGCCGTCGCGCTCACGGGTGTTGCGGCCTCGCCCGATGACCACGCCGGTCGGATCGATGACGAGCGCGCCCACCGGTACGTCACCGTCGGCCAGAGCGGACTCGGCGAGGAGCAGCGCCTGCTCCATCTCGTGTTCGTA
This sequence comes from Aeromicrobium sp. 9AM, assembly GCF_902506105.1. GTDB lineage: Bacteria > Actinomycetota > Actinomycetes > Propionibacteriales > Nocardioidaceae > Aeromicrobium. The sequence continues at coordinate 2,962,953 of NZ_LR733304.1, read as the reverse complement.
CGTCACCCGATGACGGCCTCGAACTCGTCGCCGAACCCCAGACGCTCCGCGACATCGCGGAGGATGTCCTCGGGATAGAGGTCGTCGTCGTCGCACAGCACGCCCAGGTCCATCGCCGGCATGCCCAGGTCGCTCAGCAGCTCGAGGTCGCCGGCTGCCTGCGGCTCGTCGTCGTCATCGAGGTTGGGCAGGTCGAGCAGGTCGGCCACGGCGACCGCGAGCGGCCAGTCCGTCACCGCGGTGATGTCCGACAGCATCGCGCGTACGCGGGTGCCCGAACGGCGCAGGATCACGAAGAAGTCGTCGTTCATCGACACCAGGCCCAGCACCCCGTCGTCGGACGGGAACCGGCTCAGCGCGTGACTCAGCTGCTCCACGTCCTCGCCGAGGCGCGGATTGAGCTCGACGACCTGCCACTCGCCCTCGTCGCGGTAGGCGGCGACGGCGAAGTCGACATCGTCTTCTGCCATGCGTGCACCTCCTGTCGGACGGGCTCCCTAGCGATGGTGACAGACCTGTCGTGGGCACCGCTAGTCTCATGACATGCAGGTACACGTCGCCGACCACCCGTTGATCTCGCACAAGCTGACGGTGCTGCGCGACGAACGCACCGACTCACCGACGTTCCGGCGGCTCGCCGACGAGCTCGTGACACTGCTCGCGTACGAGGCCACGCGCGACGTCCGGGTCGAGACGGTCGACGTCACGACGCCGGTCGCGCCGGCCAAGGGCGTACGCCTGTCGGACCCGCCGCCGCTCGTCGTGCCGATCCTTCGAGCGGGCCTGGGCATGCTCGAGGGCATGCAGCGGCTGCTGCCGACCGCGGAGGTCGGGTTCCTCGGCATGGTGCGCAACGAGGAGACGCTCGAGGCCGTGACGTACGCCGAGCGGCTGCCCGACGACCTCACCGGGCGTCAGTGCTACGTGCTCGACCCGATGCTGGCGACCGGCGGCACCCTTGCCGCGGCGATCGAGTTCCTGGTCAAGCGTGGCGCCGACGACATCACGGCGATCACGCTGCTCGCGGCCCCCGAGGGCGTCGCGCGCCTGGAGTCAGAGCTCGCGGCGATCAACGTGCCGGTGACGCTCGTGACGGCCGGCCTCGACGAGAAGCTCAACGACCTGGGCTACATCGTCCCGGGCCTCGGCGACGCCGGCGATCGCCTGTACGGCGTCGTGGGCTGAGCGAGCCTTTCGGCTCACGACGCTTCGCTCGCTCGTTCCTCGCTCGCTCCCAGTCGGCCGCGGGCGGCCTCGTTAGCGAGCGAGTCTCCGGCCCCTAGCGACGAGCTCTGCGAGTCGCGGGAGCGAAGCGAAGGGGCGTACGGCTACAGGCTCGCTCAGCGGTAGATGCCGAAGTAGAAGATGGCGACGACGACGATCGCCAGGACCAGGAACACGAGGGCTTTGCTCCCCGCCGATTCCTTGTCCTCGGGCCGGTCGTACTCAGGCTTGTCCACGGGTCCTCCAAAGGATCGGGTCACCATACTCAACGAATGTCGGGCACAGGCGTCACGCCGGGGTCAGAGCTCGCGCAGGATGTCCTCGACCCGCTCCTTGGCGTCGCCGAACAACATCTGGGCGTTATCGCGGAAGAACAACGGATTCTGGACGCCGGCATAGCCCGCGGCCATCGACCGCTTGAACACCACGACGTTGTCGGCCTCCCACACCCGCAGCACCGGCATACCGGCGATGGGGCTGCTGGGGTCCTCGGTCGCGGCCGGGTTGACGGTGTCGTTGGCGCCGATGACCAGCACGACCGACGTGCCGTCGAAGTCGTCGTTGATCTCGTCCATCTCCAGCGCGATGTCGTACGGCACCTTGGCCTCGGCGAGCAGCACGTTCATGTGCCCGGGCAGGCGACCGGCGACGGGGTGGATGCCGAAGCGCACCTCGATGTCGCGCTCACGCAGCTTCTTGACGAGGTCGGCGACCGGATACTGCGCCTGCGCGACGGCCATGCCGTAGCCCGGCGTGATGATCACGGATGAGGCGTTCTTGAGCAGCTCCGCGGTGTCGGCGGCATTGATCTCGCGGTAGTCGCCATAGTCCGTGTCGTCGGCAGTGGCGGCCTCCATGCCGAAGCCGCCGGCGATGACCGAGATGAACGAGCGGTTCATCGCCTGGCACATGATGTACGACAGGTAGGCACCTGACGAGCCGACCAGCGCGCCCGTCACGATCAGCGCGTTGTTGTCGAGCAGGAAGCCCGATGCCGCCGCGGCCCAGCCGGAGTACGAGTTGAGCATCGACACCACGACCGGCATGTCGCCGCCGCCGATCGACGCGACGAGGTGCCAGCCCAGTGCGAGCGCGACGATCGTGACCGCGATGAGCAGGCCGATGTTGGGCGACGCCACGAACCAGATCGTCAGCCCCGCGAACGCGGCCAGCGCGCCGAGGTTGATGTAGTTCTTGCCCGGCAGCATCAGCGGCGCCGACTTGATGCGCGCCGAGAGCTTGAGGAACGCGACGATCGAGCCGGTGAACGTCACGGCACCGATGAAGACGCCGACGAACACCTCGGCGTTGTGGATGTCCTCCAGCGAACCGGTGAGGAAGTTGTCCTCGAGGTGGCCGTTCCAGCCGACGAGCACGGCGGCGAGACCGACGAACGAGTGCAGCAGCGCGATGAGCTCGGGCATGCCGGTCATCTCGACGACGCGGGCGCGCCACAGGCCGATGGCCGCACCGATCGCGACGGCGATCAGCAGCAGGATGATCCCGGCCGCACCTGTGCTTTCGGCGTCGGCGACGACGATGAAGGTCGCAACGAGGGCGATCGCCATGCCGACGATGCCGTAGAGCACGCCCTGGCGGGACGACTCGTGCTTGGACAGCCCGGCGAGGCTGAGGATGAACAGCAACGCCGCGACGAGGTATGCCGCGGTGGCAACGCTTTGCGAAGTCATCGCGATCAGCCTTTCGAGAACATGCTGAGCATGCGTCGGGTCACGGCGAAGCCACCGAAGACGTTGATGCTGGCGAGCAGGACGGCGACGAAGGCGAGCGTGCGGATCGCCGCGTCATCGGCGGCGATCTGCTGCATCGCGCCGACGACGATGATGCCGGAGATCGCGTTGGTCACCGACATCAGCGGCGTGTGCAGCGCGTGGTGCACCTTGCCGATGACGTAATAGCCGATCACGATCGCCAGGACCAGCACCGTGAAGTGCTCCGGCAGTGGCTCAGGTGCGTACGCGTTGACGAGGAACAGTGCGAGGACGCCGATGCCGATCAGCGTCAGCTTGCGCTCAGTCGACATGGGCTGCTTCTCGGGCTTGGGCTCCACGCCGGTTGAGCCTGTCGAAGCGCCTGCCGCAGCCGGCGCGGCCGAGACCTGCACCGGCGGTGGCGGCCACAGCGTCTCCCGGTCACGTACGACCGTGATGGTGCGCTGCACGACATCGTCCAGGTCCAGGACGAGCTGGCCGTCCTTGCCCGGCGTGAGCAGCTTCATGAGGTTGACCAGGTTGGTGCCGTAGAGCTGCGAGGCCTGCGTCGGCAGCCGGCCCGCGAGGTCGGTGTAGCCGATGATCGTCACACCGTTGTCGGTCACGACCGCCTCGCCGGCGACCGAGCCCTCGACGTTGCCGCCGTTGGACGCGGCCATGTCCACGATGACGCTGCCGGCCTTCATGCTCGCGACATCTGCCGCGGTGATGAGCACCGGTGCGGCGCGTCCGGGGATCAGCGCCGTGGTGATGATGATGTCGACATCGGCGGCCTGCTCGGAGTAGATCTCGGCGGCGCGCCGGTCGTAGTCCTCCGACGTGGCCTTGGCGTAGCCGTCGGTGCTCTGCTCGGTCTCGACGTCGACCGCGAGGTACTCGCCACCGAGCGACGCGACCTGGTCGGCGACCTCGGCTCGCGGGTCTGTCGCACGTACGATCGCGCCCATGCTGTTGGCCGTGCCGATCGCGGCGAGGCCGGCCACGCCGACACCCGCGACCAGCACCTTGGCCGGCGGCACCTTGCCCGCCGCGGTGATCTGGCCCGTGAAGAACCGGCCGAACACGTGGGCAGCCTCGACGACCGCGCGGTAGCCGGCGATGTTGGCCATCGAGCTCAGCACATCCATCGACTGCGCGCGGGAGATGCGCGGCACGGCGTCCATCGCCAGCACCGTGATCGGGCGCTGGGCGAGGGCCTCGACGAGGTCGGGGTTGAGCGCAGGGCTGATGAGGCTGATGAGCGTCGCGCCATCGGCGAGCTTGCCGATCTCGAACGTCGAGGGCGCGTTGACCTTGAACACGATGCCGCTGTGCCACACGTCGACTGCGGGCGCGATCACCGCGCCGGCCTCGACGTACGCCTCGTCGGTGAACGACGCCTTGGCACCAGCGCCCGACTCGACCGCCACGACGTAGCCGAGGTCGATCAGCTGGCGTACGGTTGCCGGTGTCGCGGAGACGCGGGTCTCGCCGGGACTGGACTCGGCAACAACCCCGATCACCGCTGCTGGCGGGCTCTCTTGCTGTCCGTCGCTCATTCGGCGAACGTTATCTGTTCGCAACACGCGCGACCACCCTGTGAGACTCGCGTCTCATCCCTCGAGTACGTCGTGAGCGTGGGACTACGTGTATTGCGGACTCATGCTGGGCGCGTCCCGAGTCGGGCCGAGCAGGCCGTCCTTGCGGCAGACCGCGACCGACCACGCGACCGTCGCGGCGATCGTCGTCAAGGTCAGGGCCAGAATCACGCTGCCCTTGATCACGATGAAGTCGACCGTCGACAGGGTGAGCAACAGCCACAGGGTGACGACTCCCTTGACCAGGATGACCAGTCCCCACATCAGGGTCAGCCCTCTGAAGAGCTGCCTGATCCGAGGGCGCGCGGCGACGGCGACATTCAAGGGGCAGAAGTCCGGCGCGAGACGCGAGACGAAGGGTCGATCCGATTGCCACGAGGCGAGGAAGAGGGTCGCCACCACCGCATCGACCACGACCGGCTGCACGAAGTAGATGAACGTGTTGCCGGTTGCGAAGGTGATCGCGGTCTTCACCGACATGATCACGATCGTGAGCATCAGAAGCCCCGACACGGGCCGTCCGGTCGACCCGCGCCACAGGACGGCCCCGGCCAGCCACCCGAGCGCCACGATCATCGCCGTGGCGACGTTCGCCAAGACTGCCGTCGCGGCGAACAGGACGGCCGGGGCGACAACCGCGGTCGCCACGCTCGTTACGACACGAGCGAGGACGGCACTCAGGCGGGGCAGCGTCGGCGAGTCGCAGAGCTGCGGAGGAAGAAGGGGTTGGTGAATCGGTGCCATGCATCGGCCCGTCCCCGACGACAAGGCCGGATACTGACGTACGCCGAAAACGACGGAGTGGAACTCTTCGTTCGGAAATCCTCGGCTCTTCGACTGTACGCGCGTCACCGCGTCGCGCCAGATGAATTGCCTGAGAACTGCCAGCAGGCTCAGTAGTACCAGGGGTACGGCGTGAAGTCCGGGTCGCGCTTCTCGAGGAACGCGTCGCGGCCCTCCTGGGCCTCGTCCGTCATGTACGCCAGGCGCGTCGTCTCGCCCAGCAGCACCTGCTGCCCGACGAGGCCGTCGTCGATGAGATTGAAGGAGTACTTCAGCATCCGCTGCGCGGTCGGCGACTTCGCGTTGATCTTGCGGCCCCACTCGAGCGCCTCGGCCTCGAGCTCGGCGTGCGGCACGACCTTGTTGACCATGCCCATGCGGTGCGCGTCGGCTGCGGAGTACTCGTCACCGAGCAGGAAGATCTCGCGCGCGAACTTCTGCCCGACCTGGCGGGCGAGGTACGCCGATCCGTACCCGCCGTCGAACGAGCCGACATCGGCGTCGGTCTGCTTGAACTTCGCGTGCTCGGCCGAGGCAAGCGTGAGGTCGGCGACGACGTGCAGGCTGTGCCCGCCACCGGCGGCCCAGCCCGGGACGACGGCGATGACGATCTTGGGCATGAAGCGGATCAGCCGCTGCACCTCGAGGATGTGGAGGCGAGCCAGCTTGGCCTTGTCGACGGTCTCGGCGGACTCACCCTCTGCGTACTGGTATCCGGCCTTGCCGCGGATGCGCTGGTCGCCGCCGGAGCAGAACGCCCAGCCGCCGTCCTTGGGCGACGGGCCGTTGCCGGTCAGCAGGACGCAGCCGACGTCGGAGGACTGGCGGGCGTGCTCGAGGACGCGCAGCAGCTCGTCGACCGTGCCGGGGCGGAACGCGTTGCGGACCTCGGGGCGGTCGAACGCAATGCGTACCGTGCCGTGGTCGGCGGCGCGGTGGTAGGTGATGTCCTCGAGCTGCTCGAAGCCGGGCACCTCGCGCCAGGCGGAGGGGTCGAAGATCTCGGAGACGGTCATGACGGCGAGGGTATCGCGCAGCGACGGCTCGATATCGTCCTGGCATGCCCGAGAACCAGCTGACCACGATCCACGGGACACCTGTCCTCGTCATGCCTGACGACGGCGCGCCCCTCGCCACGGTCGAGGCCGCGACCGGGATCGTCGGGGACGCCGCCTGGGGTGAGGCCCAGGTCGTCGCGATCCCGGCCGCGCGGCTGACCGACGACTTCTTCGAGCTCAAGACCGGGTTCGCCGGCGAGGTCGCGCAGAAGTTCGTCAACTATCGGCTGCACCTCGTGATCGTCGGCGACATCGCGGCTCGCGTCGACGAGAGCGTCTCGCTGCGGGCCTGGATCACCGAGTCCAACCGTGGGCGGCAGCTCTGGTTCGTGCCCTCCCTCGACGACCTCGTCGATCGCCTCCAGGCCTGAGCACGCGTATGTGACATCGGGAGTGGCTTATTTCAGATACCGGCGGTATGTTGGCCCGATGGCTGACAACTTCACCGGCAAGGTCGCGCTCATCACCGGCGCCGCACGTGGCATCGGAGCCGGCGTCGCACGCGGCTTCGTCGAGCGCGGCGGCAAGGTCGCCCTCGTGGGCCTCGAGCCCGACCTCCTCTCCGAGCTGTCCGACGAGCTCGGCGACTCCGCGGCGTGGTGGGAGGCGGACGTCCGCGACTCGCTCGCCGTCGCCGCCGCGACCACGGCCGCCGCCGAGCACTTCGGCCGCATCGACTTCGTCCTCGCCAACGCCGGCATCGCGTCGTACGGCACCGTGCGCCAGATCGACGACGCCGCGTTCGAGCGGGTCGTCGACATCAACATCAACGGCGTCTTCCGCACGCTCAAGTACGCGACGCCGCATCTCGCCGCGACCAACGGGTACGCCCTGGTCGTCGCCTCGCTCGCCTCGTTCACGGCGCTCGCGGGCCTGGCGTCGTACAACGCCAGCAAGGCCGGTGCCGAGTCGCTCGCGCTGGCGTACAAGCAGGAGGTCGCGCACCTCGGCATCGATGTCGGCGTGTGCCACCCGTCGTGGATCGACACCGACATCGTGCGCAACGCCGAGAAGGACCTGCCGTCGTTCCGCGACGTGCGCAAGAAGCTGCCCTACCCCGCCAACAGCACGACCAGCGTCGAGGAGTGCGTCGAGCTGATCCTGCACGGCTTCGCCAAGCGCAAGTCCCGGGTCTACGTGCCCAAGGGTGTCCTGCTCGCCAATTGGAGCAAGGCGCTGACCAACTCGCCGCTGGTGTGGCCCGTGCTCAAGCGGCTGACTCGCAAGACCGTCCCGCAGATGGAGAAGGAGGTCGACGCGCTCGGCCGCTTCCACCACTCACACGTACCGGAGACCAAGCCCGCCGACTAGGTCCGCGCTTCGACCGGCAAGCCGCCACTCCTCCCGGCAAATTTGCCTGGCGAAGTGGCGGTTTACCAGGTTCTCCTGGTAAACCGCGGTCAGCGGGACTGGACGGATGCGGCGAGCGAGACCATGTGGCCGAGCCTCGCGAGCTCTGAGGCCAGGAACTCCGGACCGCCGTGCCGGCCCACGACCACGACGAAACCGTCGCCGCGACGATCCCGCGCCGGCGACGCCGCGAGCACCGTCGAGTCCCACTCCGGCACCTCGCGCAGGACCTTGGACTTGCGGATGCCGAGCCACGCCGTGGCCTCGTCGACGAGCTTGGGCGCGGTCGACGACTTCGCCATGACCACTGCCTGGCCGTCGACCCGGTTCAGCGCCATCGCCCAGTCCGTGCGGAACGTCGACGGGATGACCTCGACGAGGTTCTCGATGGCTTTGGCCGGGTCCTCGGTGAACCGCTCGACCGCCTCGAGGTCCATGCTCAGGTTGGCGCCGGCGTTGTAGCGCGAGATCCAGTCGACCTTGACCCCCTCGAGCTGGTGGCACGCCGTGATCAGCGCGTCCGGCATGACCCGGGCCGGCAGCTCGAGCAGGACGTCGTCGACGACCCGGCCGTCCGAGCGGCGCTCGACGATCTCGATCGCCTCGATGTCGGCCCCGGCACCACCGAGCGCCGTCGCGAGCGCACCCAGGGAACCGGGTACGTCGGGCAGCTCGACGCGCAGGAGGAAGGCCATATGACCATTGTCACTGGCCCACATTGCCCCTGCGTTACGCGGGTAGCGTGGAGGCGTGAATCCCTCTACCGTCCGCACCATCTTCCGTACCGTCGCGATCGCCGAGGCCTTTTCGTGGGCCCTCCTGCTCGCGGCGATGTTCTGCAAGTGGATCCTCGAGTCGGAGCCGTTCGGCCTCCACGAGGGTGGCGTGCCGGTTGCCGGCCCCATCCACGGCGGCATCTTCATGCTGTACGTCGCAAGCTGCATCGTCGCCAAGCTCGGCTTCAAGTGGGACGCCAAGACGACCGTGCTGGCGCTCGCGTCGAGCATCCCGCCGTTCTGCACGTACTGGTTCGAGACCGTCGCCGATCGCAAGGGTTTGCTCAGCAAGCCGGTCGAGGCGCCCGCAAGCGCGTAGAAACGCAACGGTGCCCCTGGGCTCGGACCCAGGGGCACCATGTCGCACACAAACACGCAGCGATGCGTGCGACACAACTGCGGATCAGCCGAATGGACGGGTCTGACGAGGAAACCGTCCTCTTGCATCTCCCACAACCGAAAGTAGCTCGCGCTCAAGGCCGAGTCATCGTGTTGCGGGAAAGCTTGCGGGAGACCGCAAGAGCGATCAGCCCGTCGGTGCGACGTCCGCACCGTAGCGATCGACGCAGAACAACCGCAGCCGCGCCGCCAGCTCACCGAGCGTCTCCGCCGCGTGGTGACCGGGTTCCCACGCCGCAAACAGCTCGATCCGCAGCGGGCCGTCCCGGCCGACGATCTCCAGCGGGTGCAGCCCGAATCGCGGGTCGTCCGACACCACCGCGGCACCCCGTCCCGCAGCGGCCAAGGCCTGCGCGACCTGGGGATTGCTGCAGTCGACGACGGTTCCCGGCGACACACCGGCCCGCTCCATCGCCCGATCGAGGATCTGTCGCGGCTTGAAGGCCGGTGTCAGGGCGAGCACGGTCTCGGTCGCGAGATCCTTGAGGCGTACGGAGTCACGGTCGTGCCACTGATGATCTGCCCGTACGTACGCCCACACGGGCAGCACCGCGAGCGCCGTGCTCGCCAGCCGGGCCGGCGGCGGCTCGGTCGCGATCGCGAGGTCGGCGCCGTGCCGCAGTGCGTCGTACGCCTCGCGGGGGTCCGACTCGCTGACCGTCGGCATGGGATCGTCCCGCCCCAGCGTGGCGAGGAACGGCGCAATGACATCGGTCAGTGTCGTCGTCGGTGCGGCGATCGTGATCCGCTCGAGCCGCCCCGCGGCGTACGAGCGCGCGGCGTTGCGGGCGCCGTCGGCCCGGCGCAGGACGTCCTGCGCGTGCGGCAGGAACTGCCGGCCGGCGGCACTGAGCTGCAGCCGTCCACCCGCCCGGGTGAACAGCTCGACACCGAGCTCGGTCTCCAGCTGCCGGATCTGGCGGGACAGCGCGGGCTGGGTCACGTGCACGACATCAGCCGCCGCGCTGACCGAGCCGGTCTCGGCGACCGCGACGAAGTATCCGAGCGTTCGCAGTTCCATGCCTGCAGAGCATAGTCCCGATCAGAACTGAGTATTGGACGGCATACCCTGATCGCGGCGAGAATCGGAGCATGTCTGCCTCGCTCGAGCAACGCCGCAACCTCGTCACCGCCATCCCCGGTCCTCGCTCGCAGGAGCTGATGACCCGCAAGAAGTCCGCCGTCGCCCAGGGCGTCGGCACGACGCTGCCGGTGTTCGCGGTCGAGGCCGGCGGCGGCATCGTCAAGGACGTCGACGGCAACTCGTTCATCGACCTCGGCTCCGGCATCGCGGTCACGACGGTCGGCAACAGCGCTCCTCGAGTCGTGGACGCCGTGCGGGAGCAGGTCGAGGCCTTCACGCACACGTGCTTCATGATCACGCCGTACGAGGGCTACGTTGCAGTCGCCGAGGCACTCAACCGGCTGACCCCGGGCGACCACGACAAGCGGTCGGCGCTGTTCAACTCCGGCGCTGAGGCGGTCGAGAACGCCGTCAAGATCGCCCGCGCGCACACCAAGAAGCAGGCCGTCGTCGCGTTCGACCACGCGTACCACGGGCGCACCAACCTGACGATGGCGATGACCGCCAAGTCGATGCCCTACAAGAGCGGCTTCGGGCCGTTCTCCCCCGAGGTCTACCGCGCACCGCTCTCCTACCCGTACCGCGACGAGAAGAATGTCGACGGAGCCGTCGCCGCACGACGGGCGATCACGTACATCGAGAAGCAGGTCGGCGCGGCCAACCTCGCCGCCGTCGTGATCGAGCCGATCCAGGGCGAGGGCGGCTTCATCGTGCCGGCCGAGGGCTTCCTGCCCGCGCTCGCCGAGTGGTGCACCGCCAACAACGTGGTGTTCATCGCCGACGAGGTGCAGAGCGGCTTCGCGCGTACGGGCGAGCTGTTCGCCTGCGAGCACGACGGCGTCGTGCCGGACCTGATCGTCACCGCCAAGGGCATCGCCGGCGGACTCCCGCTCTCAGCAGTCACCGGCCGCGCCGAGATGATGGACGCCGCGCACGTGTCCGGCCTTGGCGGCACGTACGGCGGCAACCCCATCGCCTGCGCCGCGGCGCTCGCCACGATCGAGACGATCGAGTCCGACGGGCTCGTCGAACGGGCGCGACAGATCGAGCGGCTCATGCTCGACCGGCTGCACCGGCTGCAGGCCGACGACGACCGCCTCGGCGACGTACGCGGTCGCGGCGCGATGATCGCCGTCGAGATCGTCAAGAGCGGGACCGACGAGCCCGACCCGCTGCTGACCAGCGCGATCGCCGCTGCCGCGCACCTCGCCGGCGTCATCGTGCTGACCTGCGGCACCTACGGCAACGTGCTCCGCTTCCTGCCACCCCTGTCGATCAGCGACGAGCTGCTCAACGAGGGCCTCGACGTCGTCGCCGCGGCCTTCAAGGACAACGCATGAACGACCTCTTCATCGGCGGACAGTGGCTGCCCGGCTCGGCCGGCGAGTTCGACGTCGAGAACCCCGCCGACCGCTCGGTCATCGCCCAGGTCGCCGACGGCGGACCCACCGATGCGACCGCCGCGGTCGACGCGGCAGCTGCCGCACTTCCCGCGTGGAGCGCCATGCCGCCGCGACAGCGCTCGGAGATTCTCCGCCGTACGTACGAGCTGATGGTGCGCGACACCGAGGAGCTCGCCGCCATGATCAGCGCGGAGAACGGCAAGTCGCTCTCGGATGCGCGCGGCGAGGTCACGTACGCCGCTGAGTTCTTCCGCTGGTTCGCCGAGGAGGGCGTGCGCACCGGCGGCGACTACGGTGTCTCGCCCGCCGGCGGCACCCGCACCGTCGTGACGCACAAGCCGGTCGGCATCGCTGCCCTCGTCACACCATGGAACTTCCCGGCCGCGATGGCCACGCGCAAGCTCGCACCGGCACTCGCCGCGGGCTGCACCGTCGTGCTCAAGCCCGCGTCAGAGACTCCGCTGACGGCCCTCGCGGTGACCCGCCTGCTCGTCGAGGCCGGCGTGCCCGACGGCGTCGTCAACGTCGTGCCGACGACGGACGCGTCCGCCGTCGTGTCGACCTGGATGGCCGACGCCCGGGTCCGCAAGATCTCGTTCACCGGATCGACGGGCATCGGCCGCGTGCTGCTCAAGCAGGCCGCCGACCGCGTCGTGAACTCGTCGATGGAGCTCGGCGGCAACGCCCCGCTCGTCGTGACCGAGGACGCCGACCTCGACGCTGCCGTCGCCGGCGCGATGATCGCGAAGTTCCGCGGTGGCGGCCAGGCCTGTACCGCGGCCAACCGCCTGTATGTGCACGCCGCCGTCGCCGAGGAGTTCACGGCCAGGCTCGGCGCCGAGGTCGAGAAGCTCACCGTCGGGCCCGCGACCGAGGGCTCGCAGATCGGGCCGCTGATCTCGGCCAAGGCCGTCGACGGGGTCACCGCACTGGTCGACTCGGCAGTCGCCGCCGGCGCCCGCATCAGCCACCGGGCATCCGTGCCCGAGAGCAAGGGCTACTACTTCCCGCCGACCGTGCTCGTCGACGTACCGGCCGACGCCGACATCGTCACGAACGAGATCTTCGGCCCCGTCGCCCCGATCGTGACGTGGACCGACGAGACCGAGATGCTGCGGCTCGTCAACGCATCGGAGTTCGGCCTCGCCGCGTACGTGTTCGCGGGCGAGCTCCAGCGCGCGATGCGGATCGGCGAGGCGATCGACGCCGGCATGATCGGCATCAACCGCGGGCTAGTCTCGGATCCGTCGGCACCATTCGGCGGCATGAAGCAGAGCGGCCTCGGACGTGAGGGCGCCCGCGCCGGCCTCGAAGAGTTCACCGAGACGCAGTACCTCAGCATCGACTGGCCCTAGGTCCCACCACCCGAGGAGAAGCACATGACCACGACATCAGGACCCGCGTACCAGGTCGTCAACCCCGCGACGGGCGAGGTCGTCGAGACGTTCGACACCGCCTCGGATGCCGACATCGAGGCGGCGATCTCCGGGGCCGCGCAGGCGTACGCGTCGTGGAAGGACGTGCCGATCACCGAGCGCGGCGAGGTCGTCAAGAAGGTCGCGGCGCTGTTCGCCGAGCGTGCCGACGACCTCGCGGCGATCGCGAACGAGGAGATGGGCAAGCCGGTCAGCGAGGGCGTCGAGGAGGCCGAGTTCTGCCAGGCGATCTTCGACTACTTCGCGACCGAGGGCCCGACGCTCGCCGCCGACCAGCCGATCAAGACGTTCTCGGGTGGCAAGGCCGTCGTGCAGAAGCTGCCGGTCGGCCCGCTGCTGGGGATCATGCCGTGGAACTTCCCGTACTACCAGATCGCCCGGTTCGCGGCGCCCAACCTGATGCTCGGCAACACCATCATCCTCAAGCACGCCGAGTCGGTGCCGAAGTCGGCGCTGGCCGTCGAGCAGATCATGAAGGACGCCGGCGTGCCCGAGGGCGCGTACGTCAACGTGTTCGCCTCGCACGAGCAGATCGAGACGATCATCAGCGACCCACGCATCCAGGGCGTCTCGCTGACCGGTTCGGAGCGCGCAGGTGCGATCGTCGCCGCACTGGCCGGCAAGAACCTCAAGAAGTGCGTGCTCGAGCTCGGCGGCTCCGACCCGATGATCGTGCTCGACAGCGACAAGCTCGACGAGGTCGTCGACAACGCGTGGGACTTCCGGATGTACAACACCGGCCAGGCCTGCAACTCCAACAAGCGCATGATCGTCATGGACGACCTCTTCGACGACTTCGTCGCCAAGCTGACCGAGAAGGCCCTCGCGATCGACTCGTTCTCGCCGCTGTCGTCCCGCAGGGCTGCCGAGGCGGTCGCCGAGCAGGTCGACGACGCCGTGAGCAAGGGCGCGACGCTGCATGCCGGCGGCGTGCTGAGCGACGGCCCCGACGCGCACTACACGCCCGCCGTCCTGAGTGGCATCACCAAGGACATGCGCGCCTACTCCGAGGAGCTGTTCGGCCCCGTCGCCGTGGTCTACAAGGTCGGCAGCGACGAGGAGGCGCTCGAGCTCGCCAACGACACGACGTACGGCCTCGGTGGCGCGGTGTTCTCCAAGGACCCGGCTCGCGCGGAGAAGATCGCCCAGCGGCTCGAGGTCGGCATGGCCAACGTCAACACCACGGCCGGCGAGGGCGCCGAGATCCCGTTCGGCGGCGTCAAGCGGTCGGGCTTCGGCCGCGAGCTCGGCCCGCTCGGCATGGACGAGTTCGTCAACAAGCGGATGTTCTTCATCGCTGACTGACGGACAGCCTCCGGTAGCCCCACGCCAGCGCGAGAGCCAGAGCCAGCACGATGAGGCTCGCCACTGCGACCGCGAAGCCGCCGTGCCGTTCGACGTCCAGGAAGTCGTAAGGCACGGGGGCCTGCCGATCGCTCGTGATGGCGTAGGACGGGTCCGACACGGCAGCACGGATCAGCGTGTACGCCAGCCAGGCGAGCGGCCAGACCAGGAACCAGAGGGCACTCCGCTCGAGCCTGGTGCGCGGCCGGAACAGCACGAATCCCAGCACCGAAAGCACGGGGACGACGTAGTGGAAGATCTTGTCGTACCACCACTCGATGCCCGTGAAGGCGCCGTTGCCGGCCAGGATCGTGGCATAGACGATGCCGGTGATCGTGATCGCGACGAGGCTGCCGAGCCGCAGGATGCCGAACGTCTCGCCGCCACGGTCGGGCCGCACCGCGATCAGCGCCGCCGCGACCATCACGAGGATGTTGGACTCGATCGTGAAGTAGCTGAACTGGTTGACCAGCGAGCGGTCCCGGTCGATCGTCAGGATGGTCTGCCCGACGAGCGCGAACGCAGCCAGCGCCGCGATCGCGCCGTGCCAGAGTCGGGTCACGCCCCGACGATAGCGCCGCGCAGCGTCAGCGGGCCTGCAACGCGTCGAGCGCGACACCCATCGCCGCCGCGACCCGCCAGTCGAGCTGCCAGCCGTTGTCGAGCACCGGCACCGTCAGCTCGTACCGGTCGCGCAGCGATCGCTGACGCTCCGAGGACAGGATGACGCGACCGTCGCTCGAGGTGAAGTCGAAGTGGAACAGCAGGAACGGGATGTCGACGAACCGGCGGATGATCGCCACGGCCGCGTTGCGCTCCTGGCCGATCGAGGTCAGGCCGTCCGGCGTCGAGAGGTGCCACGTCGAGCGCAGCAGCGACTTCTTGAAGTCCTTGCGGAACTCACCGATCGGGTTGCCCTGCGCGTCGGTCACGTCGTACGTCGCGCCGAGGTCGAGGCGCTGACGGGCCTTGAAGCCGAAGACCGGCTGGGTCTTGGTCTCGTCGGTGAAGAACGTGACCTGCTCCTTGAACGCCATGCGCTTCTGCTCCGCGAACGCGACCAGTGCGCCCTCCGTGCCGTCGGGGCCGATGGGCCGCAGCTCGTAGCGGTTGACCATCAGGGTGATCTTCTGTCGCAGGGAGTAGCGCTGCGTGGCGTCAGTCATGACCCCATCCTCCCCCAGACGAGGGCCTTCTCAGCGCAGCGGGTCGAAGCTCGCCAGCAAGTCGGGTGTCTCACCACGAACCACCTGAGCGGCGAGCAGCTTGCCGCTCAATGGTCCGAGCGCGATCCCCCACATGCCGTGGCCGCCCGACACGAAGACCCGGGACGACTTCGTACGCCCGATGAGCGGCAGCCCGTCCGCGGTGCACGGCCGCGAGCCGACCCACTCGTCCGTGCGCGCCGACCAGTCGACGCCGGTCAGCATCGGCGTCGCCGCGTCGATGATCGCCGCAATGCGACGCGGGTCGAGGGGTGCCCCGGGCTTGCGGAACTCCATCATCCCGGCGACCCGCAGGCCGTCCCCGAGGGGCGTGCACGCCACCCGCTGCGCCGGGAAGTACATCGGGGCGACGGGCATGTGCTCCGGCTGCACCGTGAAGCTGTAGCCGCGACCGGCCTGGACGATCGTCGTGACGCCGACGCCACGCGCGAGCGCGCCGAGCCACGTGCCGGTGGCGATCACGACGGCGTCGGCAGCCAGCGGCGCACCGCCTGCGACCTCGAGGCGTACGCCGTCCGGTGACTCGGCGATGTCGCGGACATCGACGTCGGTCAGGATCTCCGCGCCGCGGCTGCGCACCGCGTCGGCCAGCGCATTGACGAACCTGCCGGGGTTGATGAACCGCTGGTCCCTCAGGCGTACGCCACACGTCACCGCCTCGCCCAGCGCGGGCACGAGCGTGTGCATCTCGGCGCGGTCGAGCAGCTCGGCGGGAGTGTCGACGCCGAGCTCGCGCACGTGCTCGAACTCCTCGAGCAGCGTCTCGCGGTCCTTCTCGGAGGCGAACGCGGCGAGGAACGGCTCGGCCGCCTTGATCGGCTCGACCAGCCCTTCGGCGGCGATCTCGTCGAACGCGTCGAGCGCGTGCCGGTTGGCCTCAGCGAAGACCGTCATCGCGGCACGCCACCTCGCCGGGGTGCAGTGCCGGGCGAAGTCGAGCAGGAACCTCATGAGGCGCGGGTTTCCCGTCACCGGCACGTAGACCGGCGACGACGGCTTGAGCATCGCCTTGATGCCGCCTGCGAGGATCGCCGGGTCCGGCAGCGGGAGCGTCAGCGCCGGCGCGATCCAGCCGGCATTGCCCCACGACGAACCGGCGGCAACCCCGGTGCGGTCGACGACCGTCACGCGTACGCCCTCCGCCTGCAGGAACCAGGCGGTCGACAGCCCGACCATCCCGGCGCCCACGACGATCACGTGCTGGGGACCTTTCGTCATGGCTTCATTGTGCGGGTGCCGCGGCAAGTGAGGGCACTCGATACCCTGACGGCGGACCGGAGGAGGACAGGTGGACGAGCACACTCGCGGTGCTGGGCATGTGCAGCACATCGGCAAGTCACGCCTGTTCGTCGAGCCACCCGTACGCTTCCTCGGCCCATTCGTCATCCGCTCCGACACTCGCGTGGGCGCCTTCACCGAGATCGGCCGTGAGGTCGAGGCACAGGCCGCCACGCTCGGCCGCTACTGCGAGGTCGGGCCCGGCAGCCTGCTCGGCGCGACCGGTCACCCGACCACATGGCTGAGCGTCTCGGCATTCCAGTACCGCGAGTCGACGTGGGGATGGCACCCGTCCGCCGACACCAACGAGGTCATCGATCCCGAGGCCGGCGGGCGGCAGTCCTTCCGCAGCGTGGCGGGTGACCTGGCCACGATCGGCAACGACGTGTGGATTGGGGCGAACGTCGTCGTGCTGCGCGGCGTGACGATCGGCGACGGCGCGATCATCGCGGCCAACGCCGTCGTGACCAAGGACATCCCGCCCTACTCGATCGCCGGCGGCATCCCTGCCAAGGTCATCCGTCCGAGGGTCCCGGACGACCTCCGCGACGAGCTCCAGGCGCTGCAGTGGTGGCGGTTCTCCCCCAACCAGCTCACCGGCATCCCGTACGACGACCCCGTCGAAGCGGCACGCCAGCTGCGCCCCAGGGTCGACGCCGGCCTCGAGGCGTACGCCCCCGAGCTCGTCGAGATCCCCAAGCCCGCCGCGCCGGCGCCGCGCCGCTTCTTCCGCCGCTGACTACCCCACGCGCGCCGACTCGCCGGCCAGCGCGCCGAGATAGATCTGGGCGTGCGCCTCGGCGACCTGCTGCCGTTGCTCGATGCGCTCGTCGACCGGGACGGGCGCCAGCGGCGACTGCTCGTACGCCCGACAGACCGCGTCGATCACGGACTGCTCGTCGAAGCTGTTGCCGTCCATCCTGAACTCGAACACCGGCGTGTCATTGCCGAAGTACCTGCCGGCGGGCGCGATGACCGCCGTGCCCACGTCCCGGCAGGCCTCGAGCCAACTCGTGTGCGGGCCGAACCGGTAGGGCAGGATCGACGCGTCCAGCCCGGCGAGGTAGTCCCACATCTGCGCCTCGCTGAAGAACTCACGGACCCGCACGCGTACGCGGTGCTTCTCGCGTTCGATCTCGGTCGCGAGGTCGACGTTGAAGCGTCCGCCACCAGGGCCCAGCACGTCTGGATGCGCGTCGATCTGCAGGATCGCGCCCGGGATCGACCGGACCGCCCGGACCAGTGCCGGCAGCAACGTGAAGGGGTGATCGCCCGACCGCGGCTTCGACACGCGGAGGCCGACGGTGAACGGCCGGTCGCGATGCAGGGGGGTCTGCCGGCGACGATGCATACGGGCCATCGCCGCGAGGTCGACGACGTGCGGATGGGGCAGCACCCTCGGCTCACGGCCCCATCTGGTCTTGATCTCGTCGGCGGCGCCCTCGGTCAGCGCGATCAGCGCATCGGCCGCCGGGACCAGGGCGTCGAGGCGCGCGTCGTGCAGCTCGCGGCCGTGCTCCCTTGCGCTGTGCAAGTCGTGGACTGTGAAGACGAACGGCTTGCCGGCCCACCTCAGGGTGTCGAGCAACTCGTGGAGACGGGCCGGGTCGACGTTGTCGAACCCGAAGTGCAGGTGGAACAGGTCGAACTCACCGTGATGCTGACGCACCCACTCGGGCTCGAGCATGACGGGCGGCCACCACCGGGTGAGCGTCGTACGACTGGGGTTGGCCGGGTCCGGGTCGGCGAGCCTGACGATCCGCGGCAGGTCACGGAACTCACGCACCGGTGAGAGGTGCTGGACGTATGGATGGGCCGCCGGCACGGAGGCGATCTTGATGCGGCCCCTCCGGTGCCAGCGAGCGCGGCTGGGCTGCTCGGGTCGGACGGAGCGCACGGTCGGCATCAGAGCCTCCCTCCAGCGACGAAGTTCGGAGTGGCGACCTGCTGCACCACCGTCGAACATACCCAGAATGCGCCGAGACAATCGCTCTGCGCCAGAGTCGCGAATGCCTCATCTCGTTCCGGGTAGGACTCTCGCGAGGACCGCAACCAGAGGGAGAAGTGGAGATGGAGCATTCAGCTGAAGGAACAGGTGAAAGGCCTTGGGGCCTGGTGACCGGCGCATCGAGCGGGATCGGGGAGGAGCTCGCTCGCCAGATGGTGCAGAACGGCTTCGACCTGATGATCGTGGCCGAGGACGAGGCGATCCTCGACGTCGCAGCGGAGCTCAGCGACCTCGCCGACGTCCGCCCGGTCCGCGCAGACCTCGCTACGCACGCCGGCAACGAGATGGTCATCGACCTCATGGCACAGGATGGCCGCCCCCTCGCAGCGGCCGCGATCAACGCCGGCATCGGCGTCCACGGGCGACTCGTCGACACGGAGCTCGACGACCACCTCCGACTCATCGCACTCAACATCGTCTCCGCCGTGCACCTGGGCCGCGCCGTGGCCAAGGACATGGTGGCGCGCGGTGAAGGTCGCCTGCTGTTCACGTCGTCCGTGGCCTCGCAGATGCCCGGGCCGTTCTACACGACGTACGCCGCGTCGAAGTCGTTCATCCAGTCGTTCTCGCAGGGGCTGCGCGAAGAGCTCCGCGACACCGGTGTGACCGTGACGGCCCTGATGCCGGGACCCACCGACACGGAGTTCTTCGATCGAGCAGGAATGGACCACACCAAGGTCGCGGAGGGACCCAAGGACGACCCTGCCGACGTCGCCCAGGCCGGCTTCACCGCCATGATGGCCGGCGATGACCATGTGGTCACCGGGTGGCGCAACAAGCTGCAGACCGCGGCCGCCGGGGTGCTGCCGGACGCGATGGCGGCCAAGGTCCACCGGTCGATGACTGAGCCGCACGAGAGTTCCTGAGCGTAGAGTTCAACGAACCATCTGTCCTGAGAGGCGAGGCATGTCCGAGACCGAACGCCAGCGGGCGCTCGCGAAGTTCGCCACCGTGCTGGCCTCCCTCAACCACGAGGAGTCCCTGACTGCTCGCCTGTGCGAGGCCAGCCGCCAGATGCTGGACGCCGACGGCGCCTCGATGACGCTGGACTACGAAGGCAGCGGCCGGCTGCTGCTCCACGCCACCGACGAGCTGTCAGCGCGTCTCGACGACCTGCAGGACGTCCTCGGTGAAGGCCCGTCGTTCGAGGCAGCCCACACCGGCGAAGTCGTGGTCGTGCGCGTCGGCGATGGCGAAGCGGAACGCTGGGCCCTGTTCGCCGACCGTCTGAACGCGACCGGCTTCATCGGCACACTGGTCTCGGTGCCGATGCGCGCCGAGCTCACCACCCTCGGGGTGCTCTCCTTGCACAGGTTCGGACCCGAGAAGGAGGTGGATCTTGTCTCGGCGCAGTTCCTCGGCGCGACGGTGAGCTCGGCACTCCTGCAGGATCCGCGGGTGGGCCGGCCCGACGAGCTCGCCAGAGAAGCTTGGGCAACTCGCTCCCAGATCCACCAGGCGACCGGCATGATCGTCGCGCAGGTCGGGGTGCGCAGCGAGGACGCCATGGCTCTGTTGCGTGCCCAGGCCTTCGCCCGCAACATGCCGTTGCTCGAGGTGGCGCAGGACATCGTCGCCCGCAGGATCAACTTTCGTGACTTCACGATCGAGGGGGACTAGTCATGGAAGCATCACGAGCGACCGCCGCCCTCGCGAAGGCCTCAGCGGCACTCGTCGGCGACGCCGACATCGCCGGTTTCCTGGCCGACCTGCTCACGAGCAGCGCTGACGTCCTGCGGCTCGATGCGAGCGGCATCCTCGTCGAGGACGACGGCCGTCTCGACCTTCTCGCCGCCTCCAGCCACACCGCCACCGAGCTCGAGCTGCACCAGGCGCACTTGGACGAGGGCCCCTGCGTCGACGCCCACGCGTCGGGCGAGCCGGTCAATGCTCATTCGTCGGACCTGGTCGCGATGTGGCCGCGGTTCGGCCGGACGATGATCGAGTCCGGCTTCTCCGCCGTTCACGCCTCGCCGCTGCGCTGGCACGGTGTGCCGCTCGGCGCCATGGGCCTGTTCCGCAGCGCCGACGAGCTCTTCACTCCTGAGGAGGAGACGGTCGCCCAGGCGTTCGCCGATCTCGCCACGTTGCTGATCGTGCAGACCGACAAGGTCGACCTCGACAAGGTGAAGCAGCGCGTCCAGGAGGTTCTCGCGACCCGCATCGTCATCGAGCAGGCCAAGGGCGTCCTCGCCGAGCAGGACGACGTGGACATGGGCGAGGCCTACCAAGAGCTGTTGCGCCGCGCCGCCCAGGACGGAGGACACCTGACGACGGTGGCAGGGGCCATCGTCGAGGGGGCGGAGCGCGGAAGCGTCACCTGACGAGCAGCACCAGCACGCCGCGGTCCTCGTACGAGCGGTGCTCCGCTAGCCGCAGGCCGAGGTCGGGGCGGTCCGCGACGTGATCGCTGATGGCCGCGACCTGGGCGAGGTTGCCGAGCTGCAGGACGGCCGATCCACGATCCGCCAGATGCGTCCCGATGATGTCGAGGCATGTACGAGCGAGGTCCAGCCCGTCCGTTCCACCGTCGATCGCGTGGTCGGGGTCGTCCTGATGATCGGCGATGTCCTCGCTTCGCACCCATGGCGGATCGGCGATGATCAGGGCGAACCGTTCGTCCTCGCCGATCTGCTCGTCCATCGCGCCGCACCTGATGTCGACCGGACTCGCGATTCCTGAGCGCTCGGCATTCGCGGCGGCGTGGTCGCACGCGATCCGGGACGAGTCCACCAGCACCAGCGGACGCGACTCGCCCACCATGGCCAGCAGTCCGATGTGCCCGACGCCAGAGCAGAGCTCCAGGACCGGGCCGTCCGGAGCGTCCCGCAACAATGCCGACGCCCAAGCGGACTGGGCCGTCGTCCAACGTCGCGGTCGCAGCACGCGCTCGTCGTACTGGATCGACAGCGATCCGAACTCGATCAGCTCGGTGCGTACCTGCTCGACGTCCACCGTCACGGCGACTCCTTCGTCACGGTCCGCCGCGCGGACGATCGCGCTGAACTACCCGGGTGCGGCTGTTCGCAAACCGCTCGCTCACTTGGCGAGCTTGAGCTCCCGGGCCGGGACGACGACCCAGACCACGACGACGAACAGGGCGACCAGGAGTGCGACGACCCACGCGATCCACATCGTCGTCACGACGTCGAGGATCAGCCACACAGCCCCGATGTTGGCCAGTGCCAGGACAGCGAGACCCCAGCGGGATGCCCGGTCGGCCGCCTCGACCAGCCATGGTCGTGCATCGTGCCCGAACAACGCGCGGTGCAGCGCCACCGGCGTCATGAGCAGGAATGTCGCCACGACCGCCGCGCACAGGACGACGGCGTACACCGCGTGCCGCGAGTCCTCGAGCTCGTGGAACCGCGGGGTGAACGGCAAGGTCAACAAGAACCCGGTGAGGATCTGGACCGCGGTCTGCGCGACCCGCAGCTCCTGCAGCAGCTCCTGCCAGTTGCGGTCGATCTTGTCCTGGCTTGTGTCCCGCGCGGCCACCTCAGTGGTTGCGGAGGGCCTTGACCAGCTCCGACTTGTTCTTGTTGGAGTAGTTGCTCAGACCCAGCTCCTTGGCGCGCTTGCGCAGGTCAGGGACCTTCCAGTCCTCGTACGAGCCGGACTCGCCACCCTTGCGGCCGACCGATGACTTCGACCGGCCCTTCTGCGCCGCCGCGTTGGAGATGCGTGCCGCCTTCTCCTTCGAGGCGCCGTCCTCACGCAGGTCTTCGTACATGTCGGGCTTCTTGAGACTCGTGGGGGCACCTCCCGTGCGCTTAGCGCGCGGGGGATTCTTCTTGCCTGGCATGGCTGCTCCTTCCTTGTCGCTCCTCAGAAGACGGGCTTGCCACCCGTCACGCCCAGCACGGTGCCGGACACATAGCTCGCGTCGCGCTCAGAGGCGAGGAACACGAACGCCGGTGCGACCTCGGCGGGCTGCCCAGCGCGACCCAACGGAGTGTCCTGGCCGAACTGCTCGACCTTCTCGACGGGCTGCGTCGCAGGCTGCAACGGCGTCCAGATCGGTCCCGGCGCGACAGCATTGACCCGGATGCCCTTCTCGCCGAGCTGCCCGGCGAGGTTGACCGTGGCGTTGTTGATCGCGGCCTTGGTCGCCGCGTAGTCGAGCAGCGTGCTCGACGGGTCGAACGCCTGGATCGACGAGTTGTTGATGATCGCCGAGCCACGCGGCAGGTGTGGGACGGCGGCCCGGGTCAGCCAGAACAGTGCGTACAGGTTGGTCTTGAAGACCCGGTCCATCGTCTCGTCGGTGATCTCCTCGAGACCCTCCTCGCGCGCCATCTGGTAGCCGGCGTTGTTGACCAGGATGTCGAGACCGCCGAGCTGCTGGACAGCGTCGGCCACGACCCGGTCACACGTCTCGCGATCGCGCAGGTCCGCCTCGATCGCGACGTACGCCCGGCCGGCCCGCTCGAGCTGAGCGGACGTCTCGTCGGCGTCGGCCTTCTCGTCCGCCAGGTACGTGAACGCGACGTCCGCCCCCTCACGGGCGTACGCGATGGCGACGGCGCGGCCGATGCCGGAGTCGCCGCCGGTGATCAGCGCCTTCCGTCCTTCGAGCCGGCCGCTGCCTTGGTAGGAGTCCTCGCCGTGATCGGGCAGCGGCTGCATGTCGCCCGTCAGGCCGGGCGGCTCCTGCTGCTGGCGCGGGAAGGACTGCGAGGTGTCTTGGCTCATGCCGACGACGTGCCCACTCCTTCGGCCATTAAACGCAGATGACTGGCGTCAGCGGAGCAAGCGCGATTCACTTAGGCATGCGATCCATCTGGAAGGGCGCCATCAGCTTCGGCCTGGTCAACGTGCCCGTCAAGGTCTACAGCGCCACGGAGAGCCACGATGTCTCGTTGCACCAGGTGCACAACAAGGACGGCGGCCGGATCCGCTACCAACGCAAGTGCGAGGTGTGCAACAAGGTCGTCGCCTACGAGGACATCGACAAGGCGTACGACGACGGCGACAAGACCGTCGTGCTGACCGACGAGGACTTCGCCTCGCTGCCGGCCGAGCGCAGCCACGAGATCGAGGTCGTGGAGTTCGTCCCCGCTGACCAGGTCGACGTCCTGATGCTCGACAAGGCGTACTTCCTCGAGCCCGAGGAGCGGGCCCTCAAGCCCTACACGCTGCTGCGTCGCGCGCTCGAGGACTCCGACCGCACCGCGATCGTGCAGTTCGCCCTCCGGCAGAAGACCAGGCTCGCGGCCTTGCGGGTCCGCGACAACGTGCTCGTGCTCCAGACCATGCTGTGGGACGACGAGGTGCGCAAGCCGTCGTTCGACGTGCTCGACTCGACGCCCCGCATCAGCCAGAAGGAGCGCGACATGGCGGCGCAGCTCGTCGACTCGCTGTCGGAGGACTTCGACGCTTCAGCGTTCACCGACGACTACCAGGAGCAGCTCCGCACGTTGATCGAGGCCAAGATCGAGAAGGGTGCATCACTCGACACCGAGGCGACGTTCGGCAAGCAGGAGGAAGAGGAGAGCGCCGACGTCGTCGACCTGATGGAGGCGCTCAAGCGCAGCGTCGACCGCAAGAACGCCAGCAAGGCTCCGGCCAAGAAGAAGACCACCAAGAAGAAGGCAGCGGCCAAGAAGAAGGCCGGCTAGGGAGTCGTGCGGTCGCCGGAGAGCTCCGGCGTCTCGAACGTGGCGTCCGGGGAGTTGCGGTGCTCGACGACCCACTCCGCGACGTAGCGCAGCTTGACGTTGTGCGCCTGCGACTGACGGCGCAGGAAGTCGAACGCGCGATCGGCGTCGAGGTCGAAGCGCTCCATGAGGATGCCCTGCGCCTGGCCGATGAGCTTGCGGGCATCGATCGCGACCTGCAGGCCGGCCTCGTTGTGGGCGTTCGCCAACGCGACGGCGGCATGGCGGACGAAGATCGTGGCGACCGCGACGTCGTCCTCGTCGAACGCACCGGTGTGGTCGGCGTAGAGATTGAGTGAGCCGTAGCGCCGGGACCGCGTCTCGAGCCTGACGCTCAGGACGCTGCGGATGCCGAGCTCGCCGACAGCCGGACCCCACTTGAGCCAGCGCGGATCGTCGGTGACGTCGGAGGACAGGTAGACCGCCTCGCCCTCGATCGCGTCGAGGCACGGGCCTTCGTCATGGACGATCTGCAGGTTGTGCGACTCCCCGACCCGCTGCGACGTGGCGGCCGCGGTCTCGATCTGGTTGCGGGCGTGGACCAACATGATGCCGGCGTCATCACACGTCGTGGCGATCCGGGCATAGTCGGCGATCAGCTCGATCGTGCGCTCCGCCGTGGGCTCGTCGTGCAGGTCGAGCGCCATCTGCGAAAAGAACGTAGAGCTGTCCACGTACTGACTCCTCGTCTCCGGATCTTTCAAGAGAAGCACACCCTCTGGTTGAAATATATAGCGATCGGGGTCCGCTGTTTGCCTCGATATGTGGTGGGTACGTGCGCGTCATCAAGGAACGCAGCTCCCGCTGCCCACCGACACTCGGGAAGGGGTGCCCGATGGCGAAACCGACGGGCTCCACCGGCACCACCGTCACCCTGTTCGGCGCCAGTGATCTGCTCGACGAGGCACTGAGCAACCAGCTCGGACAGCGCGGCTGCAAGACGCACTTCGTGACGGTGCCCAGCGGCTGGCTGCGATCCGCGACGCACGCCATCATGCGCCTGGACACCACCGCGGGTGCGGCTGCGCTCGAGGAGCTCGCCGAGACGCCGGAGCCGCGATCCCATGTCATCGCGGTCTGCCCCGAGCAGATCGACCCTGCTGAGTCGGACCGGCTGCGAGAGATGTGTCGGGCCTGCGGATCGCACCACGACGTCTCGTTGATCTGGCACACCCCCCTTGGCGCCGACGCGCCGGTCAACCGCGCCGCCGCCACCGCCCTGGCCGTGAGTGTCGCCGACGAAATGGTGGGCCACTCGCCGGGCGGCGGTCCGTCGTTCGTGGCGCGACCGCTGACGCTCGAGGTCGACCCGCATCAGTGATCGACCTCTTCGGCGAGGTCGTCGAACATGCCGACGGTCGCCCGTACGTCCCACAGCGCGTCAGGTGCGTCGCGAGTCTCGACCGTGATCGTCGGATGTCCGCTCGAGATGATCCCCGCCACGATCACGTCCTGGTGCAGGGCGAACTCGTGGAGCAGATCGCGCTGGATGGCGGGGTCGCTCAGCCGGAACGTCAGGGTGGTGCGCCGCAAGAATGGCCCCTCGGGTCAGCAAAGTGAAGCGGCTGCTGCTGAACCGGTGAGACAACTCTATCCGTGCACACGGGAGGGCGGCCACCGGTGTGCCGGTGACCGCCCTCCGCGCGTTGACCTAGGCCGCGTCCGCGGCCGTTGCCGACTCCCGGAGACGCGCCAAGAGCTTGGCGAGCCGACGCGAGATCTGCATCTGGCTGACCCCGACGATCTCGGCGATCTCCTGCTGCGTCTTGTCCTCGACGAACCTGAGCCGCAACAGCTGCCGCTCGTCGTCGTCGAGGTCGCGGCACAGCGGCTCGATCGTGACCCAGTCGTCGATGAACTCGTAGTCCGAGCTGTCACCGGCGATCGACTCACCCAGGGGCCGGCCGCTCTCGCGTACGGGCTGGTCGAGCGAGGTCGGCGAGAAGCAGCTGCGGGCCGCCATGGCCTCGCGCACCTCGTCGACCCCGGCATCGATCTCACCGGCGATCGTGACGAGGTCGGGCTGCCGCGAGTCCGACTGCAGGCACCGCTCCGTCGCGCTGGAGATGTCGGCCTGCATCTGCTGGATACGACGCGGTGGCCGAATGCCCCAGCAGTAGTCACGGAAGTACTTCTTGATCTCACCGAGGATCGTGACCGTCGCGAACGGCACGAACTCGCCGCGCTCGTGGTCGAATCCCCGGATCGCCTTGACCAGTGCGAAGCAGGCGACCTGGGCGAGGTCATCGCGGTCGGCCCCCCGCCCTGAGTAGCGTCCGGCCAGGTGGTGCGCGAGCCCGAGATGACGACGAACCACTTCGTCCTCGAGGAGTGCGCGTTCGGCATCGCTTGCGTGGCGAGCCGCTTCGATCAGATCGTGCGTGTCATCGTTCTGCGCCAATGCGGGAGCAGCGTTCACGGAAAACCCCCAGGGGTCTCGATCCGTCAACCGGCTTCTGCTCAACCGGCTCTCCAACCATGGCACTGTGGAGCCTGAAGTGCAAGAGGCTCGTGGTCGCTACTGACTAGTCGATATGGTTCGTTCGAACCATCTCAGCGTCTCGGTGCGGCGCGTCACGCGCGTTTCGCCCGGTTCCCCCCGGGTACGAGCCGGTGAGCGAGAGGAGACCAGATGGCGCGCACGAACGACACCCAGACCGTGTCGGTCGCCGGCCAGCGCCTTCGTCTCACCAACCCCGACAAGGTCATCTATCCGTCGACGGGTACGACCAAGGCCGAGGTCATCGCCTACTACATGGAGATCGCGCCCTACCTCCTCCCGCATCTGGCCGACCGCATCGTGACCCGCAAACGCTGGGTCGACGGCGTCGGCACCGCCGACAAGCCCGGCGAGGTGTTCTTCGAGAAGAACCTGCCCTCGTCGGCACCGAGCTGGATCCGGCGCGTCGAGATCCAGCACAGCGACCACGTCAACACCTATCCCGTCTTCGACAGCGCGGCCGCCCTCGCCTGGGCCGGTCAGGTCGGCGCGCTGGAGCTGCACGTGCCGCAGTGGAAGGTCGGCCCCCGCGGCGGCAAGCAGAACCCCGACCACCTCGTGCTCGACCTCGACCCCGGCCCGGGTGCCGGGCTGCCCGAGTGCGTCGAGGTTGCCAAGCGGGCCCGCGCCCTGCTGCGCGACCTCGACCTCGAGGCGTACCCGGTGACGAGCGGCAGCAAGGGCATCCATCTCTACGCCGGCCTCGACGGCACGCACGACGCCGACTACGTCAACCGGTTCGCCAAGCAGTTCGCGCAGGTGCTGGAGGCCGAGCTGCCCGACCTCGTCGTCAGCTCGATGAAGAAGAGCCTGCGCGGCGGCAAGGTCCTGGTCGACTGGAGCCAGAACAACGCCAACAAGACCACGATCGCGCCGTACTCACTGCGCGGGAGGACCGAGCCGTACGTCGCGGCGCCCCGCACGTGGCGCGAGCTCAACGACGACCTGCAGCACCTCACGATGGACGAGGTGCTCAAGCGCATGAAGCGACGCAAGGACCCGATGGCGGACCTGGCTGGGCCGGTCCCGACGAGCGACAAGCTCTCGACCTATCGGTCCATGCGTGACGCGAGCAAGACGCCGGAGCCCGTCCCCGAAGCCGCGCCGGGCGCCGCCGACGGCCAGTCGTTCGTGATCCAGGAGCACCACGCCAGCAGCCTGCACTGGGACTTCCGCCTCGAGCACGACGGCGTGCTGGTCTCGTGGGCACTGCCCAAGGGGGTGCCGACCGATCCCAAGAAGAATCACCTCGCCGTGCAGACCGAGGACCACCCGCTGGAGTACGGCACGTTCGAGGGCACGATCCCCAAGGGCGAGTACGGCGGCGGCGACGTCACGATCTGGGACTCCGGCACGTACGAACTCGAGAAGTGGCGCGACGGCAAGGAGGTCATCGCGATCCTGACCGGCCGCAAGGGCGGCGGCCTCGGTGGCCCGCGCAAGTTCGCACTGATCAAGACCGGCAAGAACTGGCTGATCCATCTCATGGAGCTACCCACGAAGCCGGCCAAGAAGGCGGCACCCCGTTCGATGAAGCGCGGGTTCGTCGCACCCATGCTGGCGAAGCTCGGCTCCGCCGACGACGTCCGCGACGAGGACGACCCTTCGACAGGCTCAGGACGAGGCTGGGCGTTCGAGATGAAGTGGGACGGCATCCGCGCGGTGGCGGTGATCGACGGCAAGGACGTCGGGCTGTTCACCCGCAACGAGAACGACGTCACCGCCGGCTACCCCGAGGTCGTCAACGCGCTGGCCGAGCTGGGCCTCGACGACACGGTCCTCGACGGCGAGATCGTCGCGCTCAACGCCGCGGGCGTCCCCGACTTCGGCCGGCTGCAGCAGCGGATGGGGCTGACCAAGGAAGCCGATGTCGAGGCGGCCCGACGGGACGTGCCGGTCAAGTACCTCGTGTTCGACCTCATGCGCTCCGGTGGTGACTCGCTGCTCGACACGACATACGTCGAGCGCCGTAAGGCGCTGCGCAGCCTGAAGATCGCCGCGGACGTCGTCGACGTCCCCAAGGCGTTCGACGGCTCCCTTGCCGATGCCGTCGAGTCGAGCAAGACGCTCGGCCTCGAGGGCGTGCTCGCCAAGCGACGGGACAGCCGCTACCTCGGTGGCAAGCGCGCGACGGCGTGGACCAAGGTCAAGCACCAGCGCATGCAGGAGGTCGTCGTCGCCGGTTGGCGCGAAGGTCAGGGCGCACGCAGCGGCACGATCGGCGCACTGCTGCTCGGCATCCCCACCGAGGACGGGCTCCGCTACGTCGGCAAGGTCGGCACGGGATTCGACGAGCGCACCCTGACCGACCTCCAGAAGCGACTCGCGAAGCTCGCCCGCAAGACCAGCCCGCTCGCCGAGACGCCTCGCGAGATCGCCCGGGACGCCCATTGGGTCACCCCCAGCCTCGTCGGCGAGGTGTCGTTCGCGGAGTGGACCTCCGGCGGCAACCTGCGCCAGCCGAGCTGGCGGGGCATACGCACGGACAAGAAGCCGCAGGAGGTCGCCTTGGAGTAAGGCTGCGCCCGACCTGACATCATCACGACACGAGGAGTTATCCATGCCGTTCAAGAAGAAGAAGTTCCGCACCAAGCTCGAAGCCCGTCTGGATGACCTGGCGAGCCAGACCGAGGAGCTCCGTCAGCAGGTCGTCGATCGTGCGCCCGGCGTACGCGACCAGCTGGTCGACATGCTGCCCGACAAGGACCAGCTGCGTGACCTGCGCGACGACCTGTTCGAGCGGCTGCCCGACGGCGTCGCCGACAAGGTGCCCGACAAGGTCAAGCCCAAGAAGAAGCGCTCGAAGCTCAAGCGAGTGGCCTTTCTCGGGATCCTGACGGGTGCCGGCGCGGCCGCGGTCGCCGCGGTCAAGGGGCGCACGAACACCCCGCCGCCTCCGCCCGAGCCGTTCCCGGCACCG
The DNA here is from genome assembly GCF_902506105.1 of Aeromicrobium sp. 9AM. GTDB lineage: Bacteria > Actinomycetota > Actinomycetes > Propionibacteriales > Nocardioidaceae > Aeromicrobium. Next base: position 2,933,194 of record NZ_LR733304.1, on the reverse strand, counting down.
CCGAAGCCGACCGCACCGGCGGACGTCACCCCGCCGAAGCCGGCCAAGAAGGCTCCCGCCAAGAAGCCGTGAGCCACAGCACGAGTCCCCGGGCAGCGTCCCGGGGACTCGTGCGTCTGCGGGTGAATAGCCCCGGGGCAACGGGGTATGCCGTCGAGACACTGATGCCCCGGAGGCACTCGCATGACGACAGAACTCGATCCGGCCTGGACCGCGGAGGAGCTGAGCTCGATTCGCGACGGGCTGGTGCTGGCCGCAGAGCTGCTCCGCGCGGAGCTCGCGATCCTGGACAGCGCGTCGGCGCAGGCCGTGTCGGCATCGACGCTCGAGGTGCTGCATGACGAGATCGACATCGCTGAGCATCGCGCCGAGCTGATGCAGGACGCCGTGCAGGTCGAGAACACCGCCGCGATCCTCGAGCAGACCGAGCACGTGCTGGCCAGGCTGGACCTCGGGCTCTACGGCACGTGCGAGGGGTGCTCGGCGTCGATCGCCCGCGAACGGCTCGAGGCATTTCCCCGCGCCACGCTCTGCATGACCTGTGTCGCCGCCTGACCCGGGCGGCTCGCCGGTACGAATCCTGCGACGGGGCGTTTGGCGCCTTCGGGCTAGGCTCTGTCCGTGACGGAACAGAAGAAGGCCAAGAAGCAGCTGCCGGTGTGGCAGGAGTCGATCCTTCTGGTCGCCACTGCCATGGTCATGGCAGTCATCGTCAAGACGTTCTTCCTCCAGGCGTTCTACATCCCGTCGGCATCCATGGAGCCGACGATGCTCGTCAACGACAAGATCCTCGTCCAGAAGGTCTCCTACTGGGGCGGCGGTGACGTCAAGCGCGGCGACATCGTGGTGTTCGACGATCCGGGTGGCTGGCTCACCGAAGAGGACTCCAAGCACGCGTCGAACCCGATCCAGAAGGCGCTCGAGACCGTCGGGCTGTTCCCCACCGGCGGCCACCTGATCAAACGCGTCATCGGCGTCGGCGGCGACACCATCGAGTGCTGCACCGACGGCAAGCTCACGATCAACGGCAAGCAGATCACCGAGCCGTACGTCCTCGACGAGACCGCCACGAAGGACAAGCCGTTCAAGGTCGTCGTGCCCAAGGGCCACCTCTGGGTCATGGGCGACAACCGCGGCAACTCCAGCGACTCGCGGGTCCACCAGGGCGATCCCGGCGGCGGATTCATCGCCGAGGACAGTGTCGTCGGCAAGGCCTGGCTGCGCGTGTGGCCGCTCGGCCGCGCCGGGTTCATCCACAAACCCGACACGTTCGACGCCGACCTCAACCCCTGACCGGGTCACCCGGCAACGACAGAAGTCCCGCCCGAGCACTGGCTCAGGCGGGACTTCTCATGTCTGGCGCGCCCGAAGGGATTCGAACCCCTAACCTTCTGATCCGTAGTCAGATGCTCTATCCGTTGAGCTACGGGCGCATGCCCCGAAGGGCCTCGCCGAGTCTAGCGTGACGGCGCGCAGAGAGAAAATCTGGGCACTTCCTTTGAGTTCGCCCGTACGTCATCCGCGTGCCCTACTGTGACTCGGACAACAACCTGTCACCGATCGCGGAGGATCCCGCCATGTCGCCACGCCCGCTGCGCACCATCGCCAGCGTCACATCCACTTTCGCGCTGGTCGCTGCGGGCATTGCCGCCACCACCAGCGTTGCCCAAGCCGTCGACGACGTCGACTCGACCACATGCCCGGGCACCGACGTCTGGACCGGTGGCTTCACTCCCGGCCAGCCCGTGCACGGTCTCACCACGACGCACGGCATCGCCCCCGAGGCGTTCACCGGCACCTACGTCGACACCCTCAAGAACGGCGCCGGGCGTGACAAGGACATCCTGGTGTTCAAGATGGCCGGCAGCCGCATCACCAAGACCAACAGCGCCGGTGACGTCAGCGTGGACGCAGGCATCTGGGCCGGCATGTCCGGCTCGCCGGTCTACGACGCCGACGGCAACCTGATCGGCTCGGTCTCCTACGGGTTCAGTGGCGCTCCGAGCGACTACGCCGGCATCACGCCCGCGACCGACATCCTCGCGATCGACAAGCCGGCGGCAGCGGCGACCGCCGTGAAGTCGGCTGCTGTGCCGAAGGCCGTGGCGAAGTCGTTGGCGGCTGCCAGCGAGTCCGCAGCGGACACCGCGTCGGACTACTCGTCGATCCACCAGCTCGCCCTCCCCCGCGTCTCGGTCGGCACGCCCGGCAAGGACGCGACCAAGATGGCCGCGAAGTCGCGCACGCTCGCCAAGAAGCTGCCCGGCCAGAAGGTCTCGTTCCAGACGGCGGCCGAGGCCACCAACATCGACCCCGTCGCAGCGATCGTCCCGGGTGGCAACATCGCCACCGCGTGGTCGTACGGCGATGTCGCCATGGCATCGGTCGGCACGATCACGGCCGTCTGTGGCACCAAGGTGTTCGCCTTCGGTCACCCGGATGACTTCAGCGGGTCGTCGACCGAGACGTTCCACGCAGCCAGCGCCGCCTTCATCCAGGAGGACTCGGCCAACGGCTCGTACAAGCTCGCCAACATCGACATGGACCCGGTCGGACAGGTCACCCAGGATCGCCTGAGCGGCATCATGGGAGACACCACCAAGCTGCCGACGACCACGGTGGTCACGTCGAACACGACCGTTGACGGCACCACCACGAGCGCGACGACCAACGTCGCCGTTCCCGCCGCCCTCGGCTCCGCTGTCGGCAACCAGGTGTTCAACGACGTGATCGCCGGGCTCGACGCCTACTCCGCAGGTGGCGAGGCGCTGATGACCTGGACGATCAACTACACGCCCAAGGGCGGTTCGGCGGCGACGTACACACGGACCCAGCGGGTCTCGACGAACGAGGCCTTCGCCGAGCAGGCCCCGTACGACGTGGCCAGCGACGTCGAGTTCCTGCAGACCGGATCCGACACCAAGGTCACGATCAACTCGGTCACGATCAACACCGAGCTGAAGCCGGACTACAACGCGTTGCGCATCTCGCAGATCGACATCCGCAAGAACGGCGCGTGGGTCAAGGTCAAGAACGGCACCAAGGTCCCGGCCCGTCGCGGCAAGGCCTTCCCGGTGCAGGTCCACCTGGTCCCGGCCAACGGTGACTCGACCGCTGCTCCGGAGATCAAGCGGCTCGACCAGACGATCTCCACGTCGGCATACGGCACGGGCATCGTCTCGTTCGTCGGTGGCCTGAACTACTACGACGACTCCGAGGAGTTCACGATCGACATCGACGAGGACGACGAGGAGTTCTACTACGGCGACGAGGAGCCCCTGACACTCGCCCAGGTGCTCGCCGCGCTGAAGGCACAGGTGCGCTACGACTCCGCTCGCAGCGCGCAGCAGTACACCACGAGGTCCGGCACCGATCGGATCTCACGCAAGGCCGTCGACACGTCGGCGGTGACCTCCGGGTCGGCCTACATCCGGCTCGGATACACCAAGTAGCCAGCAGGAGTCATGACGGAGGGGCGGTGCCGCGAGGCGCCGCCCCTCCTGACATGTGTGTGACTATGTTCACCCCTTCCGACCAGCCCATATGCGCGATGCGACCCGTAAAGTCGGCTGAATCGTCATCGCCCGTCGGTGCCGATTCATCACACATCAGCTACCCGAGGCCCGCATGCCGAGGGAGTGCGAATCAATGCGCTTGGTTCGCGATGCGCGAGAAGGAAAAGTTCACACATGTCCGCAGACACCTCCCTGTCCACCTACCGGACGACGCACCCCAGGCTCCAGGCCTGGGTCGATGATGTCGCCGCCCTGACTCAGCCAGCCGCCATCCACTGGGTCGAAGGCACTCCCGAGGAATGGGTCTCCCTGACCGATGACCTCGTCGCCTCCGGCACCTTCGTACGACTCGATGAGTCCAAGAAGCCCAACTCGTTCTGGTGCGCGTCCGATCCGAGCGACGTCGCCCGGGTCGAGGACCGTACCTACATCTGCAGTGTTGACGAGGCCGACTGCGGCCCGACCAACAACTGGATGGAGCCTTCGGACATGAAGGCGATCATGACGAACCTCTACGACGGCTGCATGCAGGGCCGCACGATGTACGTCATCCCGTTCGTCATGGGTCACCTCGACTCCAACAGCCCGATGTTCGGTGTCGAGATCACCGACTCGGCGTACGTCGTCGCGTCGATGACCGTGATGGCCCGCGTCGGCAAGAACGTGCTCGACCGCATCGAGGAGCTGGAGGCCGACTACGTGCCCGCGCTCCACTCGATCGGCGCCCCGCTCGCCGACGGTGCGCAGGACGTCCCGTGGCCGTGCAACGACACCAAGTACATCGTGCAGTTCCCCGAGGAGCGCACGATCTGGTCGTTCGGCTCGGGCTACGGCGGCAACGCCCTGCTCGGCAAGAAGTGCTACTCGCTGCGCATCGCCTCGGTGATGGGGCGCGACGAGGGCTGGATGGCCGAGCACATGCTGATCCTCAAGCTCACGTCACCCGAGAACGTCGTCAAGTACGTCGCCGCGGCCTTCCCGAGCGCGTGCGGCAAGACCAACCTCGCGATGGTCGAGCCCACGGTGCCCGGCTGGAAGGTCGAGACGATCGGCGACGACATCGCCTGGATCCGCGTCGGCGCCGACGGCCGCCTGTATGCCGTCAACCCCGAGTTCGGCCTGTTCGGCGTCGCTCCCGGCACGGGCTGGGACACCAACGCCAATGCGATGCGCACGATCGACCAGGGCAATTCGGTCTTCACCAACGTTGCGCTGACCGACGACGGTGACGTCTGGTGGGAGGGCATGACCGACGAGGCGCCCGCGCACCTGACGGACTGGAAGGGTCGCGACTGGACGCCCGAGTCCGACGAGGTGTCGTCACACCCCAACAGCCGGTTCTGCACGCCGATCAAGCAGTGCCCGACCCTGGCCGACGAGTACGACGACCCCAACGGCGTACCGCTCGACGCGATCCTCTTCGGTGGTCGTCGCAAGACGACGATCCCCCTCGTGACGGAGGCCCGGGACTGGACCCACGGAACGTTCATGGGTGCGACGTTGTCGTCGGAGACCACGGCCGCGGCCACGGGTGCCGTCGGCGTGGTCCGCCGCGACCCGATGGCGATGCTGCCGTTCATCGGCTACGACGCCGGCGACTACTTCAGCCACTGGATCAACATGGCGAAGAACAACGACGAGTCGAAGTTCCCCAAGATCTTCTACGTCAACTGGTTCCGTCGCGACGAGGACGGCGGCTTCCTGTGGCCCGGCTTCGGCGAGAACAGCCGCATCCTGAAGTACGTCATCGAGCGTGTCGAGGGCAAGGTCGAGGCGGTCGAGACGCCGATCGGCCTCGTGCCGACACCCGGCGCGATCGACACAGACGGGCTCGACGTCACTGTTGAGCAGCTCGAGAAGGCGCTGCACGTCGACGTCGACGAGTGGCAGGCCGAGATCCCGCAGATCAACGAGTGGTTCGAGAAGTTCGGCGACAAGCTGCCGACCGTCCTCTGGACCGAGCTCGACGCCCTGAAGGCCCGCCTCGAGGGCTAGTCGTCTGCCCCCTCCCTCCAGTTTTTGGGCAGTTGTGTACCGATCGCTGTTGCTGATCCGTACACAACCGCCCGAAAACTGAGGGCGGGGCGATCGGTCACTTGGCGGTGGTGGGGAACCAGATGTCCCAGACGACGCTGAAGACCGGGCCAGGTCCGGCGTAGCCCCGCGCCACGAGCACGCCGTGCACCCGGTGGACGATCAGCCTGGGCGCCTTGAGGTCGGCGACAGTCACCACGATGACCCGCCACCCGGCCGCCTCGAGCCGTTCGCGCCGACCGATGTCGCGCTGCCGCTGACCCGCGTCGCGTTCGTGGTGCCACCCGTCGTACTCGACGAGAACCTTCCACCGCGCATAGACCAGATCGCCGCGGGCCAGGAAGTGTCCCTGATCGTCTCTCAGGACGACGTTCGGTGCGGGTTCGGGCAGGTGGGCGAACCGGATCATCAGTCGTACGCGGGTCTCCATCGGTGACTCCGAACCCTCACGGACGAACCCGATCACCTGACGCACCCGCCGCACACCACGCAGATGGTGGTCGAGGGCGCACGTGGTCAACAAGCTGAGCGTTGTGTAGCCGCGGAGCAGCATCCATTCGATCGCCTGAATGAGCTCCGGGACGGTGACGTCATACGCGACATCGACGAGCGTCCGGTCTGGCTCGGTCACCGGCACGCCGCGAAGGATCCGGGTTCGGATGACATCACGCCTGCGGTGCGCAGTCAGCTGCTTCTGACGTGAGTGCGTCGTCGTGCGCGACGAGACATGCAACGGCCACAACGCGCCGAGCTCATAGCCGTACCACCGCAGTGCCGTGACGTGGCTGACGACCGATCCCGGTGGCGACGCCAGCAGGGCGGCTTGCAGCCAGATCGCCAAGGTCAGCTCGACGCGGGCACCGACGTAGACCCCGCGGAACAGGCGGCGATATGCCGTCCGACCGCGCAGCTGGGCGTCCGTGATGCCGGCCGCCACGGCCTGCTCGCGGGTGAACGGTTGCGACGGTGTGAGGATCACCCCACGACTCTGTGCCGGCTGCGGCGTCGACGGCAGAACTGACTCGCTCCGCTGTGGACAGCCAGCCGCGACGCGGAACCTGTGCACCTCGGCAGGACGACGAACGCGGCGCCCACCTTGTGGGCACTTGCGTACGGCTGAGCGTGACCGAGTCGTACGTAGGTGCCCAAAAACTGGGCAGGCGACGGGCGGGGCTCAGGTACGGGGTTTCCAGCCGATCGCGGGGAGGACGTGGTCGACGAGTGCGCCGAGCAGCCGCGCGTTGTAGTCGACGCCCAGCTGGTTGGGCACCGTGAGCAGCAGCGAGTCCGCCTCACGCACCGCGACGTCCTGCGCGAGCTCGTCGGCCAGCGCGTCGGGCTCACCGACGTACGACTTGCCGAACCGTGCGATGCCGCCGTCGAGGTGGCCGAGCTGGTCCTCGCCGCTGCGCTCGCCGAAGTAGGCACGGTCCTGCGCATCGAGGATCGGGATGACGCTGCGGCTGACCGACACCCGTGGCTCGCGCTCCCAGCCGGCCTCGGCCCATGCGGCGCGGAAGCGCTGGATCTGCTCGAGCTGCAGCTCGTCGAACGGCACACCGGTGTCCTCGGTAAGGAGCGTCGAGCTCATGAGGTTCATGCCCTGCTCCGCGGTCCACTCGGCGGTCGCTCGGGTGCCTGAGCCCCACCAGATGCGATCGGACAGGCCCGGCGCCTGCGGCATGATCGGCAGCGGAACGGACTGCCCGGTCATCTTGGGATCGGACATCACGACACCGGCCCCGGCGATCGCGTGCCGGAACAGCTCGGTGTGCGCCCGGGCCATGTCGGCATCGCTCCGGCCGTCCTCCGGCACGTGGCCGAACGACTCGTAGCCGCGGAGCGCGGTCTCGGGTGATCCGCGGCTGATGCCGAGCTGGAGCCGGCCACCGCTGATGAGGTCGGCCGCCGCGGCGTCCTCGGCCATGTAGAGCGGGTTCTCGTAGCGCATGTCGATCACGCCGGTGCCGATCTCGATGCGGCTCGTACGCGCGCCGACCGCGGCCAGCAACGGGAACGGCGACGCCAGCTGGCGGGCGAAGTGGTGCACGCGGAAGAACGCACCGTCGAGCCCCAGCTCCTCAGCCGCGACAGCGAGGTCGATCGACTGCAGCAGCACGTCACCGGCCGTACGCGTCTGTGATCCGGGGACGGCTTGGTAGTGGCCGAAGGACAGGAAGCCGACGTTCTTCATGCCTAGGTCAACGACGTGGGCGCGGCTGCTGTTCCGTGATCGCCGATCGTGAGCCTGCCGTCATCGAGTCGAGCCGCGACGTCGGCACGTACGCGCGCGGACAGCCGGTGCGTCACCATCAGGACCGCGCGGCGGCCGTCGAGGATGCCGTCGAGCACCCGATCCTCCGTGCCGGGGTCGAGCGCGCTGGTCGCCTCGTCGAGCACCAACAGCTCTGGGTCACGCACGATCGCGCGGGCGATGCTGAGCCGTTGCTGCTCACCCCCTGACAAGGCGGTCATCTCATGCAACGGCGCCGACAATCCTCCGGGCAGTGCGGCGATCTCGTCGGCGATCTGGCTGGATCGGAGCGCATCCCACACCTCCTCCTCCGTCACCACCCGGCCCGGCGGCAGCGACCAGGTGAGGTTCTGCCACACCGTGCCGGGCACCAGGACGGTCTGCTGCGGGACGTAGCCGATGCGCCGGCGCCAGGCGACCAGGTCGCGACGAGGTTCGCCATCGACCAGGACCTCGCCCGACTCGGCCCGCAACAGGCCCAGCACGACGTCGACCAGCGTGCTCTTGCCGGACCCGCTCTCACCCTGGAGGGTCACGAGTCCACGGTGCGGGATGTCGAGGTCGACCGCGTGCAGCACCGGTTCGAGATCGGCGGCGTAGCGCACCGTCACGTCGCGCAGCGACACGAGGGCCGAGGTGGACCGAGCCTGCAGGGCCGGGGCCGGCGGGAAGGGCGACTGCTGGTGCTCGCGCACCTCGGCCCCGAACTCCGTGAGTCGGTCGAGCGCCGGCGCCTCGTTGGCGAAGACCTGGGCCGAGCCGATGACCGACTGCGCAGACGTGAGGAGGCGCGTCGACACGACCGCCAGCGCCGCCAGCTCGGCCATGCTCATCCCGGCCGCCCGGCCCACCAGGATCAGCACGAGCACGGCGACGACCGACACGACACCCAGGATCGCGTTCATACCGGCCGACCTGCGTACGAACGAGCGCCGGACCGTACGCACCCGCCCCGCCTCGGCGGCCACGAGGTCGGACCACGCCGCGGAGGCGTCATGGGCGCGCATCAGCCGGGCCGAGGACAGCGAGTCGGTCAGGGCGGCGCCGAGATCATCCATCCGGTCCGTCATCTCCTTGCCGAGACTGACGGCGGAGCGCAGCGAGCGACGCCCGGCCAGCACGACGAGCAGCAGGCCGAGTGCAGCCATCCCGCCGATGACCGGCGACAGCAGGATCGCGACGGCGGTCGTGGCGATCAGCACCAGCACACCCACGGTGACCCGGATCAGCATGATCAACGCAGCGTGCGCGCGCTCCACCTCGGTCGTCAGGCGCTGGATGACATGGCTGCGACGTTGTGCCGCGAGGTAGGTCCACTCGGCGGCGTACAGGTCGTCGACCAGGCCGAGGCGAAGCGTGTCGATCGTGGCGAGACGGATGTCGACCGACCGCACCGCCACCCGCCACTGGCCCAGCGCCCTGACGAGGACGACGGCGATGACCAGCGCGAACGCCTGACCGACCGACAGCCGCAGGTCGAGACCGGGCAGGCTCAGATGGTCCCGCCCGTCGAGCGACTGCAGGATCGGCACGAGGAGCGCGAGGCCGGTGGCCTCCATCAGGGCCACGACCAGCTGCAGCAGGAGCAGCCGGGCCACGGCGCCGGTGCCGGCGGTCGTCGCCATCAACGCGAAGTACGCGCGAGCGCGCCGGATCATCGTTGGCCCGTCGTCTGGACGACAGACGCACCGGGGACCCGACGCAGCCAGGCGAACGACCGCCGCACGAGCCAGGTGAGGCGGCGGGCCAGGACACGCGGCAGCGCCGTGCGCACGGTGGGGTCCTCCAGCCCGGCGACGACCTTGGGCGGCAGGATCGCTGCGACGACCGTGCGACGGACATCGCCCGGCGTACGACTGGCCGACAATCGGTAACGGAGATCGCGCACGGTCTGCGCCGCCGGGAAGGGGTAGGCCGCGATCACCGGCCGGTCCTGGGCGGAGACTGCACGGCGTACGGTCGAGCCCGGCACTGACCGGAACCCCGCCCCGACCCTGTTCGGCGTCGCGGCCGGCAGACCCACCAAGTCGTCGGTGACCCGCAGGGTCGCGGTGGTGACCGGGGCAAGTGGCCCGGCCTCCCATGCGGCCGGATCACGGGCGAGGCGGCGTACGTCGAACAGGCTGCGGAGCCACCGCCAGTCGTCCCTCGCCGCGTGGTGGCATGTGTGTGTGAGCGCATCGGACGGCGCAAGGGTCCACGCGATGGACCCCATGAGCTCGACCTGTTGACGCCGCTCCCACAACGGGTCGAACGACGGCAGAGCATCGTACGTCGGGTCGAGGCGCCAGTGGAGGTCGACCGTGCCGGCAGGACTGTCGAAGGTCATCTCGTGGAACGTGTCGACGATGTGCCGCCAGGCCCACGTCCCTGGCGCCGCGGAGCCCACCGGTCGGGCGATCCACCCGAAGTCGTGCAGCAGTGCGTACGCATTGGCGACGGTCTCGACCGGCACCAGCACGTCGATGTCGCCGGCTCCTCGCCCGGTCGGATCGCCCGTGGTCTGCACCGCGAGCGCCGATCCCTTGATCGCCAGCCACCGGATGCCGGCATCGTCCAGGGCAGCGCCAAGCCGGGCCTGCTCGAGCGACCGGACCATGACCGCGCGCCGCCCGGCCGTACGCATGTCGTCGAGGGCTGCCGTCAGCTCGTCGGGCAGCCCGAGCGCCGCGGCCCACGGCTGGAGCAGCTCGGCAGCGCGCTGACGGCGCACGGCAGCGAGCAGGTCGCCGACCTCTTCTGCCGGCGTGACCGGGGTGACCGGCTCCCCCTCCTCGGCTGCGAGTGCCGACCGGCTCCAGTCACGCACGCGCTGTGTTGCTGACGGGGTGGGCCACACGCGAGCATCCTACGCAGCGCCGAGAGCCCGGATCGTGGAATCGTCCGATCACCCCGCGAGCGCTCGTATGCCGACATTTGCCTGCGGTCGCGGGCCGATGAGTTGCCGGCGGACCGTAACCACCCGGGCCAACGCTCGTTTGTGATGCATCGGATGTCAGCTTCGGGGGCTGGACACAGGAGCACCACGTGAACGACTCCACCACCCGCAAGACGTACGTCGCCCCAAGCCTCGACGTCCTCAGCCTGCGCGAGACGCGTGACGGCGACATCGGCATCGACATCGGGATCGGCATCGGTATCGGACTCGGCAGCTAGGTCCTCCACCGCCCGCCACCCACCTCCTTGTGACGATGCCGCTCCTCACCGTGGGCTCGCGCGCTCCACTCGGACGTCTCGGGCGCTTCATGCGCCTGGGACCGCGCGCCCAGGCCGGGTACGTCGTCTCGTGGGTGCTGCTCGGACTGATGCGGGCGGTCATCGTGGTGCTGCCGTTCTCCGCCGTCCGACGACTCCTCGGCGAGGGACGTACCGACCCGATGCCCCTGCCGCCGGGCACGCGCCGCCAGTCCGAGCGCGCGCGTGACGTCGGCCAGAACGTGCGGCGGGCGGCGAGACACACACCCTGGCGATCCGACTGCTACCCACAGGCGTTGACCGCGCACCTCCAGCTGCGCCTGCTTCGCGTGCCGCACACCGTGTCGTTCGGGCTCCGCCGCGTCGACGACCGGTTGACCGCACACTCCTGGGTGGCCGCGGCTGGGCTCCCTGTCACCGGCGGCGATCCGGTCGACTACACCGTGGTCGGCGCGTTCACCTGGCTCCCGCGATCTGAGCGGACTCCCTAGATGGCCGTCTACGGGTGCTACGGCCTGACGATCGAGAGTGATCTCGACCTGCCCGAGCTGGGTGCAAGCATCGCCGACCCGCCCCCGTACGCCGACGTGGTGATTGCGGAGGGCGTCGTCGGCCCGCCTGCTGCCGGGGCCGCGGAGCTGCCGTGGGGTCTATGGCGTCTCGGCGACGTGTGCGGCGGCGACATCCCGGATGTCGTGCGCTTCGAGGTGCGCCACGGACGGCGCATCACGATCCAACGTCATGCGGGCGCGGACGACCGCGACGTACGCCTGTATGTCCTCGGCACGATGCTGGGCTCGCTCATGATGCAACGTGGCCACCTGGTCCTGCACGGCAACGCGATCCGGGTCGGCGACTCCGCAGCAGTCGTGGTCGGCCGCTCGGGTGCCGGCAAGTCCACGCTTGCAGCGGAGTTCGCCAGGCGCGGCTTCGACCTGCTGTCGGACGACGTCGTGCCGATCGACCAGGACGGGCGGGCTCTGCCGGGATATCCGCAGATCAAGCTGTGGGACGACGCCCTCGTACGCCTCGGCCTGGACTTCGCCGACTACGAGCGGGTCGCCGGGGCACGGGCCAAGTTCCACGTACCGGTCGAGCGCGGGTCGCTGGCGGCGCTGCCGCTGCGCTGGGTCTACGGGCTGGACGTGCACGACGGAGCCGAGGTCGGGCTGCTGCCGCTGCACGGTGTCGACGCCTTCGACCTGCTCCGCGCGAACACCTATCGCCGCGAGCTCATCGCGGATCGCGAGGCGTCGTGGCAGCACCTGCAGCAGTGCGCCGCCGTGGCAGGGCGGGCCGCGGTCGTACGCGTCCTGCGTCCGTCCGCGGCGATGTCCGCCGAGGCGACCGCCGACGCGATCCTCACCGACATCGCCGAGCGGTCGACCTCCGACCGACCAACCGAAAGGGTCCGCTCATGACGAGCACCGCTGCCCGATACGTCCGCCGCCCAGGTCTGGACGCCGTCGAGATGGACGGCGAGCTCGTCATGATGGGACTCGAGCAGGGCGAGTACTTCGGCATGCGTGGCGTGGCGGCGTCGATCTGGCAGCACCTCGACGAGCCGCGCAACGTCGACGAGCTCTGCACGCTCGTCGCCGAGGAGTACGAGACGACGCCCGCCGACTGCCGCTCCGACGTCGACGTCTTCGTCGGTGACCTGGTGGCGCGCCGGCTCGTCGACACCGCCGGCTGAGACATCGCCTCGAACGGTCTCGCATAGAGTCGGGGCGTGATCGTCGCCGCCCTGCTCGTGCTCGCCCTGGGCCTCGCAACCGGCATCGTGGCTCGCTCCAGCGCGTCGGCCCGTCCGCCCCTCGCCGCACACTTCCCCGGCCAGCGGGCCCACCTCGCCGACAAGCCTCCGCTGCGCTTCCGGGTCTGGGCGATCGTCGCCGCCGCGCTGACGCTCGCCGTGCTGATCGACGTGCTGCTGCAGCCCGGAGTCGCACTGGTCATCGCCGTCGTCGGCAGCCTCGCGCTCGCCGTGATCGCCGGCACGATGCACCGGTACGCCCGTGAGTGCACCGAGGCCGACGCGGCCGTCAAGGCGTACGCACCCACGATCGCGATCCCGTATGCAGGCAAGGTCGGCGTCCACATCGGCATGTGGTCGCCGTGGGTCGAGCGCACCGGCGTGCACTGGTGCATCGTGGCCCGCACGCCTGCGCTGTTCCGACAGCTCGCCGACATGTATCCCACTGTGCCGATCGCGCAGGGACAGATCCCGGCGAGCGTACGTGGCGCGCTCTATCCGCACGGTGCGGCGGCCAACACCGACTTCATCGCCGGATCGTCCGCGACGCACGCGTTCCTCGGGCATGGCGACAGCGACAAGCCGCTCAGTGCATCCGAGCGGGTGCTGCAGTACGACCTCGTCGCGGTCGCCGGCCAGGCGGCGATCGACCGGTTCGTCGCGGCCGGGCTGTCGATCCCCGCAGACAAGCTGCGCATCATCGGCCGGCCCCAGACCGAGGGGATCGTTCCCGCCGACGGGCCAGTCCCGCAACCAGCGACCGCGCTCTACGCCCCGACCTGGCGGCACGCCGACGACAGCCTCAACGTCTCGTCGCTGGCCGTCGCCGACCGGATCGTCCAGGCCCTGCTCGACCGCGGCTGCACCGTCGTGTTCCGGCGCCACTTCGCCGGCCAGAACCACGTCGAGGCCGAGGCGATGATCGTCCGCGTCAACGAGCTGCTCGAGGCCGACGCCGCGGCGACCGGGCGCTCGCACCGGTGGGGCCAGTCTGCGGTGGACGAGCCCTTGATCGACGCGTTCAACTCCGTCGACGCGATGGTCTCCGACGTGTCGGGCATCGTCGTCGACTTCATGGCCAGCACCAAACCGCTGGTGATGTACGCCGCGCAGTTCGCCGACCCCGACGCCTTCCGCGACGCGCACCCGACGTCGGCCGCGGCATACGTCATCGACCGCGACCTCGTGCACCTCGACGAGGCGCTGGACGCCGCTCTCGGCGACGATCCGTTCGCCGGCACCCGGGTCGAGCGCGCCGATCATTACCTCGGCGGGCCCGATCGCGCCGAGCCGGCGCGGCGCTTCATGGACCTGGTCACCGAGCTCTCCGAGGGCTAGGCGAGGTTCCACAGCTGCCAGGCGAGCACGACGGCACCCAGCAGTCGGCGCCACGGAGCTGCTCCGCGTACCAGCTCGTCGAGGCTCCAGACGATCAACGCGCCTGCGCCGATCCAGCGCAGCTCGCCATCGCGCGAGTCGTACGGGCTCCACCGCAGCACCGTTGCCGCCAGCCAGACGCACAGGGCGGGGTTGGGGACCTGGAACAGCACGAGCCGACCGGACTCGTCCCGGAAGAACGAGCCGAGGTGGATCACCCAGTCATGTTAGGTGCAGGTGCGAGGAGCCGCCCGCCGAGCGGGCCCTCCACCGCGCCGACTCCGGGAGGCGGTGGCGCGCCTCAGCGGCACGTCGCTGCTCACCCCGGTACCTGATCACCAGGAACGCGCCGAAGATGGCGTTCGCGACGACGATCGCGACCGCAACCCACAGCAGGATGACCATGTCTCCGGTCTACGCGCTCCGCGGGCCCGCGGACACCGATCGGGGCCCACCTTGTGGGTTGCCGCACGCATCATGCGGAGCGCCACAGGCTCAGCCGCTCCAGACCTCCGCCACCGCCAGGAACGCCGAGGACGACGGCCGTTCCGCGGTGCCGCTGACCTGCGGCACGCCCGCGATCCGCCGTCCGTCGTCGACGAGCGAGGCGCTGCGGCACGGCGCCAGCACGAGGCTCAGGCTGTGGTCGACGCCGTCGAGGGGGAACTCATCGGTGGCGAACGTACGCCGGTCGAGCACGTCCGACATGTGCAGCTCGAGGCCCGCCGTCCGCGCGTGCATCCCGGTCGCGAGGTCGATGGCGACCTCGACGTCCTGTCGTACGACGACCGGGTCGGGCCACTCCAGTCCGTCAGCCTCGGGGAAGTGGCGCACGAAGTCGTGCTCGAGCCAGGTCGCGAGCTCAGCGTCCGCGCCGTACACATGGACCTGGCCGTCGCGCCACAGGACGACGGCGGTGCCACTGCCGTGGACCGACCAGTCGACACGCCACACCGATACGTACGCCGTGAGAGTCTCCCCGTCGTACAGGCGCAGGCCGGGGTTCGCGCCGACGAGCACGGGCGATCGTGTCGCCGCCACACCTTCGGACATACCGCAGCCTTCCCCTCGAGCCACAACGTAGCGGAGGGGAAGGCTGGGTGGTGATCAGGCGGTTGCCGGCTCCAGGATCGACTCCGGGGAGGGCTCCTGCTCGAGCTGCTCCTCGAGCTTCTCGGCCGAGATCGTCGGGATCGCGAGTCCGGCGATCGCCGCGAGCAACAGGGCGCCGCCCAGCACCGCGAAACCGGCCGTGTAGCCGATCTCCTTGGGGAACCCGCTAGGCAGGAAGTGCGCCGTGACGATGCTCGCCATGACCGCGGTGCCGACCGAGCCGCCGATCGTACGGATGTTGGCGTTCATGCCGCTCGCGACGCCGGTCTGCTCAGGCGGCACGGCGCCGACGATCAGACCCGCGAGGCAGGCGAAGGCCAGCCCTATGCCGACGCCGGTGATGCCGTTCGACACTGCGACCTCGGTCTTGGTGTCGTGGAAGAACGCCAGCATGAACATCCCGCCCGCGGCGAGGACAGAGCCGAACACGACGACGGTCTTGGGACCGATGCGACGTGCGATCGAGGCGGCCACGAGACCGGTCAGGAACGTTGCGACGGCCGAGGGCAGCATCAGCATGCCGGACTCGGTCACGCTGGACCCGAAGCCGTACCCGCTGGCGCTCGGCGTCTGGTTGAACTGCGGGATGAAGCCGAACGACGCGTACATGCCGACGCCGACCAGGAGCGCGACCAGGTTGGTGGTCCACACGCCGGGCAGCCGCATCATGCGCATGTCGATCAGCGGGACGGCGGCGCGCTGCTCGACCTGAATCCACGCGACCATCAGCGCGACGGCGAGCACCAGCAGCCCGATCGTCCGGCCGGATCCCCAGCCCCACTTCGGAGCCTCGCTGAGCGCGAGCAGCAGGGCGACGAGCCAGCTCGACAGGAGCACGGCGGGGAGCACCGAGATGCGGCCCGGCGTACGCATGGGCGACTCCGGCACGAACGCGATTGCTGCCACGGCCGCGACCGACGTGACGATGAACGGCAGCCAGAACAGCCAGTGGTAGCCGAGTCCAGACACGATGGGGCCGGCCAGCACGATGCCCGCGCCGAAGCCGACTGCCAGCAGCGACGAGACGACGCTGACGGCGCCGCCGACCTTGTGGTGCGGGAACTCGTCACGGATGATGCCGAAGGCCAAGGGGAGCACGCCGCCGCCGACGCCCTGGATGATGCGGGCGATGATCAGGACGCCGATGCTGCCCGCGAGGGCTGCCAGCAGCGACCCGGCGGCGAGCGCAACGAGCGAGAAGACCAGCAGCCGCTCCTTGCCGAAGATGTCGCCGAGCCGGCCCATGATGGGCGTGAAGACCGATGCCGACAGCAGGTACGCCGTCAGGACCCACGTCACGGTGTTCTGGTCGGTGTTGAGCTCGTGCTCGATCTCGGACAGCACCGGGATCGTGAGCGACTGCATGAGCGAGTACGACGACACCGCCACCGCGAGCACGGCGAAGGTCAGCCAGTAGTGAGTGCGTCGGGTCGACGAAGGCACAGGAATTCTCCAGGAAGAACGAGGGTGGTGCGGAGACGGTGATTGCTCCGCGCAACCAACTATACGGAGTCGTCCTCCGGATCGCTACGTGCGCCTCGTCACCCTGGGGGCCGTCAGTCCTCGGCCAGCACGACGACGCGATCGAGCGGATCAATCACGAACCGGGCCGACTTGGCCGGACTGACGTGGACGCCGAATCCTGCCGCCGGGTCGTCTGCCTCGGCCGAGACGCGATAGCCGATGGCCGTCTCACCGCGACGCGCTGCTGCCTCGACGATCGTCATGTACGTCACCGCGTCGCCCGCCGTCACGTAGTGCTCGACCGGCCGCAGGTAGATCTCGGAGCCGTCGGCGTCGAGCAGGTCCTGGAAGACTGCCTCGAGTCTCGCGTTCTCCGAGAGCTGCGAGAGGATCAGGCTCAAGATCTCGTCGGACACGATGACGTCGTCCACGTGGGCAACCTGGGCGAGTGCGCGATTGCGGTCGTCCAACATCTCGCTCACGATCGACGGCCGGGCACCCTTGGTGCGGTCACCCACCATCTCGCGCAGGTGCAGGAGCGTGACGAGGGTGCGGGCGTCGGCGCGCTGCGCGGTCAGCTCGTCGGAGTAGCAGAGCACGATCACCTGGTCGTACTCACCGATCGGGTACGCATCGAGGCTCGCGCGCTCGGATGTCCGGCCGTGCCGCACGGTCGCCGTCAGGTTGTTGAGCGCCGGCACATCGGGCTTCCCGTACTCGGTGAGGATCTCGAGCGTCGAACCCGGCGCTGCATATTCATCGAGCTCTCGCACGACGGTGTGGGCACGCTCGTTCCAGCCGAGGACGAGCACCTTCGACGGCTCCTCGGGCACCGGTGGGATCGCGCTGATCCGCCCCTCGTCGATCGTGGCGCTGCTGCGTTCAGCCGTCTCGAGCGCCGAGTCGTCCTCCGCGATGGCGATGATCTCGTTGTCACCGACGATCGCCGTGCCCGGAGGGTTGAGCCGGACCGACCCGTCCGCCCCGGCCAGACCGATGATCGAGGCGGTCTCGTACGCCTTGACGGCCTCGGCGAACGTGGCCGACGAGAGCGAGGGATCGGCATGGAAGTAGACCTCGTCGCCGTCGAAGTCGAACAGCTCGGTGTAGACCGCGGCGGCGCCCGACTGGCGCGCGGTCTGGACGATCAGGCGGGCGATCGTCTCCCGCTTGTCGACGATGACCGTACGGTCGCCGCCGACGAGCCGCGCTGCATCGAGGTTCTGCGGGTCCTGGATCTCAGCGACGATGTGAGCCGACGCGTCCGCCCCCTCGTGGGTCAGCGCGAGCAGCGTCTTGATGACCTCGGTGTCGGGCTCATCGCCATCCGGGGACAGCACGATGATCGAGCGGGCGTCGCCGTGGTTGCTGAGCGCCAGGTCGCCGAGGTCGAGGGGCGAGCCCGTGCGGCAGATCACGCGGGTGCCACGCAGCTGCGGCACCTTCTCGCGCAGCTCGTCCTCCATCTCCACCTTGTCCTGCTCCGCAAGGATCACGACCGCCGGCCTGCGGCGGCTCTCGTTGGCGATCGACAGCTCCCGCACGATCGCGAAGACCGAGTCGGACCACCCCAGGATCACCGTGTGATCGTTCTCGATCACCAGCGAACGGCCGCGCCGCAGGTCGTCGAGCTTGGAGTCGATACCCGTCGCGATGACGCCGATCAACGCGCTCACGATGAAGAGACCAGCGAGAGTCAGCAGAAGCATCGTGATGAGGAACGACCAACCGCCGGTGTCGCCGGCGACCGTGCCGGGGTCGAGCGCGTGCATCAGGCTGTTGAAGAGCTGCTTGAAGAAGCCCGGTTTGCTGCCGTCCTCGTTCTCCGGCGCCCACTGCGTGATCAGGATGAAGACCGTGAACACCAGGATCAGCACCAAGGTCACGGCGGCGAGCCACATCACCAACGCCGACGTGCCTCGGGCCATCGTCCCGTCGAACCAGTAGCGCAGCCGGGCGTTGCGGTCCGGCGTCTTGCGAGGCTTCGTACGCGTTGCAGTCGCGGACTGCTTCATGGTCTTGAGCGTCCGCTGCCGCATCTGTTGACCGGTTCTACCCATGGTTCAGCTCCCGAGGAGATCGTCGAGGATGCGCTTGTCGTGCGCGGTGAACACCGTGACGCCGGCTTCTTCGTTGAGGCGGCGCAGCGTGGTGTGGTTGGCGATGACCTGCTTGCGGTCGACCGCCGCGAACGTCTCGATGGCCCTGAGGCTCCTGGACTTCGACACGGAGGTGCCGGAGGGCAATGTCGGCGAGTAGGAGGTGACGTCGAAGGCTGCGTCGCCAGCGTGGACCAGCAGGTCGCGGTCAGGCGACTCGACGGCGACGGCCGCGTGGCCCTTGGTGTGACCCGGCATCGGCAGGTAGGTGATGCCGGGCAGCACCTCGATGCCGCGAAGGCCGTACCGCCACTGCTCACCAGGTCCGGCGTGGGTCTGGATGCGGGGGCCGTGCGACAACGGCTTCAGGGAGTAGCGACGGCGTGCGGTGAAGTCCGGATTGACGACTGCCCAGTCGTACTCGTCGGCGGTCGTGTGGACCGTCGCCTCCGGGAAGTCGGCGAGGCCGCCGATGTGGTCGAAGTCCATGTGCGTCAGGACGATGTGCTGCACGTCCGAGGCGGCGAAGCCCCTCGCCTCGATCTGTCCGATCGCGGTTCTGGCGTCGTCCCGGTTGGGTCGCATCACGAACCTGGCCGGACCCATGCGCTTCGGGTCAGCAATGTCGTGCCGGCCGAGACCACTGTCGACGAGCACGACCCCGTCCGCGGTCTCGCACAGCAGCACGTGGCAGACGACCTCCGGCATGCCGCGCGGGTGGAAGGACCCGCAGTTGAGGTGGTGAACGCGCATGGGCTCGATCCTGTCGGAGTTGCCCGTGACGCGTCACCCGAACGCGTATTTCGGGCGTGGCTACGATTCAACCGTGACTCGCCGATCGCGCCTCGTTCTCCTGGCGGCCGCGATCTACGGCCTCACCCTGGCCCTCATCGCGGCCTGGCCGTCGCACGTCGACGAGAACATCAACTCCCTCGACTCGCCTCCGGGCACGTGGCTCATCGAGCTGGGCCTGCCGCCCAATCGGGCGTACGAGTTGGTCGAGGCCTCGGCCAACGTCATCCTGTTCATCCCGTTCGGTGCGTTGCTGATGCTGGGCTCGCTGCGCATGACCTGGCTCCGGGCCACGGCGGTGGCTCTCGTGGTCTCGATCGGCATCGAGCTGTTCCAGGGCGTGGCGCTGCCTGGTCGTACGGCCAGCCTCCGGGACGTCCTGAACAACACGCTCGGCGGGATCATCGGCGCGCTGGGCGTCGTGGTGTGGCGCCGGTACGCGCGAAGGCGGGCACGACGAGCTTGATGGCTCGCGGTCTTTCCCGCGGCGAGCGTTCATATCCCGGAGCGGAGCGAGCTCCTCTGTCCTTACCAACGAAATGACCAGCCACCTTGGGTGACTGGTCGGCGGGCTTGGCAGGTCGCGGTCTTTCCTTCGTCGGGCATGCGACTCCTGTCGCGGAGCAAGCTCCTCTGTCGTCACCAAACGAAATGACCAGCCACCTTGGGTGACTGGTCATTTTCGCTGCTGCTTCTTGCGTGGCAGCGGAGGTGGCGAGATTTGAACTCGCGAGAGGTTTAAACCTCAACCCGCTTAGCAGGCGGGCGCACTAGGCCACTATGCGACACCTCCCCGCCGCCGATCGAAACCGGCAACCGGAACAGGATACCGACCGCGACTCCAGTCCGACGAATCGGGCATTCCGCTCCGTTGGTCCAGGATGATCTATAGAGTTTCTCGAAGCCCAGACAGCCAGTCTTGGCGGCTGTCTCGGAAGGCACCTCTTGCTCTCGCATGCCCTGCGCCGCGCCCTCGCCGCGTGCGCCTCACTTCTCCTCGTCGTCGGCTTCATCGGCCTGACGTCATCGGTCTCTCAGGCAGCGGACGGCGACGGCACGATCAGTGGCTTCGTGTTCGGTCCGGACGGCAAGGGCGTCAAGGGGGTCGACGTCGTGGTTTTCAAAGCCACTTCTGACCCAGACCACCCATGGCAGCGCCTGCAGCGGGAGGACGAGACCTTCGACGATCCGTCTGGCACGCATCCGGAGCTCGTCGGGAAGTACGACATCACGTTGCCCCCGGGCACCTATCGGCTGGGCTTCCTTGTCGGGTCTGAGGGCGAGATCCTGGAGGGGTTGCTCAAGGGACAGTTCTACGGCGACGCGCAGACTGTTGAAACGGGACAGTCCCTCGAGGTCACCGCTGACGCATCGACCGCTGCTGACGACGTCCACCTGCGCTACACCGGAGGGACGATCAGCGGCACTGTCACGGGGGTCGACGGCAAACCGGTCGACTTCGCAGAGGTCTACGGCTATTCCACGTCCCGCACCTACGGCGACGAGGAACCCAAGAACTACGACCCCGACGTGCAGACATACACCAACGAGCAGGGGCAGTACACCCTGCGAACGCGGGGCAAACCCCTCTGGCTGCACTTCTCCCAGGACAGCGGGGGCTACGTCGACCAGTACTTCGATCACACCACCTCGTGGGCTGAAGCCACCGCGCTCGACGCCACGTCCGGTGTCGCACTCACAGGCAAGGATGCGGTCCTCGCACCGCTTCCGCTCTCGAACACGGACGCACCCCAGCTTTCGTGGGACCTCTCCGCGGGTGGCACTGCCCGTGTTTGGGAAGGGGACTGGTCCTCCAACAGCGCGACCTACACGTACCAGTGGATGAGGGTGAGCAACGGCGTTTCGACGCCACTCGGCAAGCCCACCACGAGCAACACCAGGCGCGTATCCTCCACCGACATCGGGAAGAAGTTGCAGGTGGTGGTCACCGCTTCGCAGGCAGGCACTCCCAGCGTCGAGGCAACCAGCAATCTCAGCAGATCCGTCAAACGCGGCTCATCGGTATACCTGTCCGGCACCTCGCCCTCGAAGGGCAAGGTCACACTCAAGCTCACGGTCAAGGTCACCGGCATCACGTCGCCGGCAGGCAAGGTCAAGCTGCGTTATGGCCTCTCTTCGCGGTATCCCAACGCCAGTCGAACGGTCACGTTCCGCAAGGGCAAGGCGACCATCACGGTCAAGAACCTCCCACGACACAAGTACTTCTACTTCCGGGCGACTCTCTCATCGACCAGCACCATTGCTGGCAGCACGTACTTACGACGCGTCAAGGTCGACTGACTCAGCTGGGGGTGAAGCGGCGGTAGCCGTTGGCGGTGTTGAGCCGGTCGTAGATGTCGCGGAGCAGCTCGGTGGCACGACTGCCGACGTACGCCAGCGGGAACGCGATCACGGCGTCACCGCCGCGGTCGACGAACAGGCGTGCACTGTCGATCGTGACGTCCTCGACGTCGAGCCATGGCACGTGGATCGGCTTGACCGTGAGCGGTCCGCCGAGGCGCAAGCCACCCGGATCCGTACGCACGACCACCGGGGGGAAGGCGAACACTCGCACGGCGTTCACCACTGCGGCGAGGGCCAGCAGGCCGAAGATCCAGGCCAGCACGGCGACGGATGACAGGAAGAGGGCCAGGGCTGCGGCGACGCCGGCGACCATCACGTTGGTGCCGACAGCGAGCAGCACGAATCTGCGGTCGAGTCGATAGTTCGTCAAGCAGAGGGGGCGGGATTCGAACCCGCGGCTGACATTGCTGCCAGCGAGCGCTTTCAAGGCGCTTCCGATCGGCCGCTCCGGCACCCCTCCTGGGTGGCAGCACCAAGGCGCTGCGCCGCGTCGATTATCGCACTACTTGAGCGCGGCGAAACGGGGAGGTTCCACGCGTGCGACCGGCGCGATGGCTCGGGCCGCCCGGGACGAGGGCTCCTTCATGAATTGACGCCGCAGCACGAGCCCCACGACCAACCCCAGGACACCGGAGTAGAGCGTCGAGAGCGCGATGTACTTGGGGAACGCACCGGGTGACACCAGCGACGTCGTCAGCACCGCCGTGCCGATGACGGCGAACACCAGGACCCACCAGCCCTCTCGCCGCTTGGAGCGCAGCGAGACACCGACGATCAGGGCCGGGAACCCGATGAGCACCTCGATCGGCCGCGGTGCCCCGTGGAACGTCCGCCGGGTCCAGAGGACCGTGTCGGTGAACGCCTGGACGAGCGACTGCGAGCCATGCGTACGGACGAAGCTGCTGTAGGCGATGACCAGCATCACGAGCCCCGCGACACCCAGCAGGATCGCGAGGTTCTGTCGACCCAGGCCGTGGAGTCCGGCGCCGAGGTTCCACACCAGCGTGATCGCCAGGCCGAGCGAGACCGTGAGGACGATGAGGTTGAACCGCTGGTAGTTGACCGGCGCGTTCCAGGCGGCAACACCGACCGTGCCGCTCAGCGCGACCAACAGGGCCAGGGAGTACTCACGGATCGCACCCACCACGGTCGCCACCGGTCGCGTGACGAGGACCGCCCACACCGAGGCCAGCACCGCGGTGACGGCAGCTGCTGCCGCCAGCAGGACGTTGGTCTCGAGCCCCACGGCAGCGGCGCCCAGCACCGCCGTCATCGGCAGCCACAAGCGCATGTGACCACCACCGCGATGGGTCAGGCCGATCGCGAAGACGACCATCAGCAGAGCGGCCGACGGGCGCTCGATCCAGGCGGGGGTGTCGACCGCGAGGATCGAGGTGGCCGAACCCGCAGTCCCGGCGAGCCAGCCGAGGAACACCACGCCCATGAGGAACCGAGCCGTCCGCGCCGACTCGATGCGCGGCTCACGGGTCGGGAGGTCGTACTCCGGGGGAACGGACGCGTCGAGACGACGGCGTCCACCCTTGGGGGCGCGGCTCATGGTTGGTTGAGGATCCTTCGATTGGCCAGTGACGGGTTGATCTCCCGCGCACGCGCCAGCACCTCGGGCTCGAGGGTGGCACGGATGATGTCGGGAGCCAGATCCGCCTCGCCCACGATAGAGCCCCACGGATCGACAACCAAGGAGTGGCCGGTGTATCGGTCACCACCCTGCGCTGCAGCCACGACGTGGACGGTGTTCTCGATCGCGCGGGCCGCGAGCAGTGTGCGCCAGTGATCGAGCTTGAGGTCGCCGGCCACCCACGCGGCCGGCAGCACGATCGCTTCAGCGCCGGCGTCGACAAGCGCCCGTGCGTGCTCCGGGAACCGCAGGTCGTAGCAGGTCATGAGGCCCGTCGGGGTGCCGGCGATGTCCACCACGACCGGACTGATGTCGCCGGCGCGCAGCCGGTCGGACTCCTTGTAGCCGAACGAGTCGTAGAGGTGGATCTTCCGGTATGTCTGCCGGAGCGCGCCGTCGGGTCCGACGACGATCAAGGTGTTGAACGGAAGGTCGTCGGTACGCTCGAACATTCCCGCCACGACCGTCGCACCCAGTCGCCGGGCCTCGTCCGCGATGAGCTGGACGAAAGGGCCGTCGAGCGGCTCGGCCACGGCGGCGAGGTCGTGGTCGGTCGCTCCGAAGTCGTGCATCGCAGCTTCTGGGAGCACCACGAGGTCGAGCTGATCGGCGGGATCGAGCGCTGCCATTCGAGACCGGATGTCTTCACGGTTGGCCGCTGAGTCAGTCGCCGAGACGAGCTGAACCAGTGCAACGCGCATGGTTTCCATCTTCGCAGGTGCGCCCTGAGGGCGGTGCGAGGTCGGGGCTCCCGCCTTTCGACAGGCTCAAGGAGCGTGTCGAGAGACCGGGACGTTCTCGCGCAGGAAGTCGATCTGGTCGGAGACCACCTCGTCGAACCATGGCTCGACGTAGAGGTCGAAGTGGCCCGTTCGATAGCGCTTGATCCGGCCGTGCCGCGCCTTGCGTACGTGCCAGATGGTCGACCGGGACGGGGCGACGCTGTCCTTCATCGCGACGCAGAACAGTGCGGGGCACTCCAACGAGGCGGCCGCGCGCCCGGGATAGTAGAGCGGGATCCGCAGGGCCACCCGCGCCGGAACCTTGCCCGGCTGCGCCTGGCCCTCCGGGACGAGCGCCGCATAGCCGTCGAGCACGTCCGGCGCGGTCATCAGCGCGGCGTCCCCACGACGCCCGGCCACTGCGATGCGTACCGGACGGCGGCCACGGAATCCGCGCAAAGCGTCGCGTACGCCGAGGACGGTCAGCTTCACGAGGCTCCGCAAGCCGATCGTGCGCAACGAGGCGAACCCGTCGGTGAACGGGCACTGCGAGATGATCGCGGCGACGCCCCCGTCGCGGCTCGCTGCCTCAATCACGTGGCCGCCGCCGAACGACGTGCCCCACAGCACGATCCGCTTGCGGTCGACCTGCGGGAGCGAGCGGACGTGGTGCATCGCCGCGGCCCAGTCGTCGAGCTGTCGCTGGATGTCGAGCAGGTCGCGAGGCTCGCCGTCGCTGTCACCGAAGTGCCGGTAGTCGAACACCAGCACGCGATAGCCCTCGGCGACGAAGCGTTCGGCGTACGCATCGAGGCGCATCGCCTTCACGCCACCGAGGCCGTGTCCCATGATCACGACCGGGCCTGGGGCATTGCCGGACTCCGGCTCGTACCACCAGCCGGCGCACCAGCCCGGTCCCGATGCGAAGCGCACGTCCACGCGGCTCATGGGAGAAATGCTAGAGGTGAGGGGAGCGCGGAGGGCACCGGGCGGCTAACCTGCGGGGATGCGCGCCGTCATCGCTCCCAAGCCAGGAGGCGTCGAAGTCCTCGAGGTCGTCGACCTGCCCCAGCCCGAGCCAGGGCCGGGTGAGGTGCTGATCCGCGTCGCTGCGGCCGGCCTCAACCGCTCAGACCTGCTGCAGCGCCAGGGCCTCTACCCGCCACCGGCGGGAGTCTCCGACGTCCTCGGGCTCGAGTGCTCCGGCGACATCGTCGCCGTCGGCGAGGGAGTCACCGACCTGCCGCCCGGCACACATGTCGTGGCGCTGCTGGCGGGTGGCGGCTACGCCGAGTACGTCACGGTGCCCGCCGGGCAGGTGGCGACGGTGCCGCTGGGCATCTCGCTGGTCGACGCCGGCGGGCTGATGGAGGTCGCCGCCACGGTCTGGTCCAACGTCTTCATGATGGGCAAGCTGCAGCACGGCGAGACCCTGCTCATCCACGGCGGCGGCAGCGGGATCGGCACGATGGCGATCCAGCTGGCCAAGGCCTTCGGTGCCCGCGTGATCGTCACGGTCGGCTCGAAGGAGAAGGGCGACTTCTGCCGAGAGCTCGGTGCCGACGTGGTGATCGACTACAAGAAGCAGGACTTCGCCGCCGAGATGAAGGCGGCC
Source organism: Aeromicrobium sp. 9AM (assembly GCF_902506105.1). Taxonomy (GTDB): domain Bacteria; phylum Actinomycetota; class Actinomycetes; order Propionibacteriales; family Nocardioidaceae; genus Aeromicrobium. The sequence continues at coordinate 2,907,255 of NZ_LR733304.1, read as the reverse complement.
GGCGTCACCGCCGACGTCATCCTCGACATCATCGGCGCGAAGTACCTCGAGGCGAACGTCTCGGTGCTGTCGACCGCCGGACGCCTCGTCGTGATCGGCCTGCAGGGTGGCGTCAAGGCCGAGCTCAACCTCGGCGCGCTGATGTCCAAGCGCGCAGCGGTCATGGCGACGACGCTGCGCGCCCGTCCGTCGTCCGAGAAGGCGGCGATCGTGTCAGCGATGGTCGCCCAGGTCTGGCCGCTGATCTCCGACGGCACGGTGCGGCCCATCATCCACGCGACGTACGCACTGGACGACGTACGTCAGGCGCACCAGGTGCTCGAGGAGTCGAGCCACATCGGCAAGGTCCTGCTCACGCCTTGACCTTGACCCGCTCGACGACGCGCTCGCCGGCCTGCAGCAGCGGTGGCGGCAACGCGACCTGAGCCATCGTCGAGGTCGTACGCCGGATGGCGCGGTCGAAGAACGGGTGTGCGAGCACCCGGAGCACGACGACCGTGACCGCCAGGGCCAGCAGCGTCGCCTCGACCTGAGCGACGCCTGCGCCCTGGAAGGTGTCCTGCAGCACGAAGACGACCGGGATGTGCAACGCGTAGACGGCCAGGCTGCGACGACCCAGCCCCTCCATGTGGCGGAGCCGGGAGGGCACGACGGCGAGGATGCACGCGCCGCACAGGGTCGCGAGGGCGAGGCACAGCACCCGGAACGCGATCGCCTCAGGACCCGTCACGCCCATCGACACGGCGGTGTCGGCGCCGCGGATCCAGCGCGGATCGAGGCCCGTGCGGACCACGACCGTCGTCACGGTCACCAAACAGGCGGCCGCCGACGCCATGACGATCGTCGAGGTCTCGGCCGTACGCCGGAGGGCGCCCGTGCCGTACAGGTGTCCGGCGACGAAGAACGGCAGGTAGCAGAGCGCACGCGACCAGGCGACCAGGTCGCCGTCCGGGTAGGGCAGCAGCACCGCGAGGACCGCCACGGCTGTCGCGGCCGGCAACGCGTACGCACCGAGGCGCGCGACGAACGGCAGCGCGATGAGCCACCACCCCATCGCGAGCAGGAACCACAACGCGTACGTCGGATGGAGCAGGCGTTCCACGCTCAGGTCGGCCACGCCGAACCGCAGCGCGACGTACGTCGTCTGGAGCACGACGTACAGACCCACCATCTCGACCAGACGGTGAGCCAGCCGGCGCGGACGTGCCGTGACGCCCGCGAGGAACACGAACAGCGGCATGTGGAACAGGTAGAGGAACGTCAGGATCCATCGCTGCGGCTCGTGGTGCCATCCCGAGTAGAGCGCGCCCGGGGCCTGGCCACCGGAGGTCTCGAGGAAGTGGCCCAGCACGACGCCGGCGATGAGGAGTCCCTTGAGCAGGTCGAGTCGGCGATCACGGGTTCGGGGCATCTCTCCCACCATGGCAACCCCGTTCAAGAGACGGTCGTCACGTTCCAGATCGGCGGCTCGATCATCGGCTGGATAGGCTGGAGAAATGACTGAGCAATCGCCCGAGATCATCGGTCCCGACGGCACGGCCGTCACTCCTTCGGCGCACACCACGCCGCTCGGAGACCTGGTGGAGCAACCCGCCAAGGTCATGCGCATCGGCGGGATGATCCGCCAGCTCCTCGACGAGGTGAAGGCAGCCCCGCTCGACGAGGCGAGCCGCGTACGCCTGCGCGACATCCACCTCCAGTCGATCAAGGAGCTCGAGGACGGCCTCGCTCCTGAGCTGATCGAGGAGCTCGAGCGGTTGAGCCTGCCGTTCGACGGGGAGACGCCCAGCGAGGGCGAGCTCCGCATCGCCCAGGCCCAGCTCGTCGGCTGGCTCGAGGGCCTCTTCCACGGCATCCAGGCCGCCCTCTACGCCCAGCAGGTGCAGGCGCAGGCGCAGTTCCAGAACATGAGGCTGGCTCTACCGGGTCCAAACGACACCAAAGGTGAAGATTCGGAAACGTCGGGCGAAAATGGTGGCTCAGGGGGCATGTACCTCTAGAGTTGTCCACGATGTGAACGGAGAACGGCGCAGGAGTGTCGCCGCCTCGGTTCTCGATTGGGAAGAGGGAGCCCATGACCATCGTGGTCGACACAACGACACCTCCGTGCGCATTCGTGCCGGAGGTCTATCAGGACGAGCTGTTGCACTCACCACCAGCGCGGACCGACATCACCGCCGCCGAGTGGGAGAAGCTGACAGTCAAACGAGCGACGGCGCACCGGCAGTGCGCGGGTTGCCCCCTCATGGTCGAGTGCCTCTACCGGGCAGTCGTCGAGATGGACGTCTCGGGCTACGTCGCCTGTACGACCGAGAGTGACCGGCTCAGCATCCGGCGCCGGCTCGGCATCGAGATCCATGAGCCGACGACCGTGGCGTACGGCGCGGCCCGCGTCGGCGGGGGACCGGTGAGCCACGAGGCCGTCATGACGGCGCGCCAGGCGTACCCCAAGGACACCTGCCACCAGCTCGCCGACCGGCTGGGCTGCTCGACCTCGACGATCAAGCGCCACCTGCGTCGCGCTCGCGAGCAGAAGCGTGAGGACGCGGTCGCCCCCTCGGCGCCGAGCCTGCCGTCGGTCGACGCCGTGCTGGACATGTTCGACGAGCTGGAGTCCAGCAAGGTCGCCTGAGCTGGCGCGGCCCGATCGCCTAAAGTGAGCGGCAGTCATGAAGCCGCTCTGGACAGACCCCAGCCCGATGGCCGTAGGGGTCTGGGACACTCGCGCAGAGTCGTCGACCCAGCTCGCCGTGCGGTTGAAGCGCGCGCTCGACGGCATCGACCAGCTCGGTGCAGGTGGAACGTGGGTCACGCCCGATGGCGAGCCGATCGACCCCTCCGTCGACCTGGAGCCGTTTGTCGCCGCACACATGAGCCGCGACGACCATGGCGACCCGGTCCCCGAGGACGGATATTCGATGTCGGTCTCGAAGCAGGGCCGACTCGGCGTCGGCCTCACGGTGAAGGCTGGCCGTGGCGTTCCTGGCCGACGCGTACCGGCCAATCGCTTCACCCTCTTCCTCACGGGAGGCCCTCGCCACGACGACATCGTTGCGCTCTTCCGGGTGTTCACCGAGGCATGGTCGCCGACCTCCGCATCAGTGCGGGACGAGCGGGCGACCATGGCGTCAAAGGGCCGGGGAGCTTGGGCACCGTTCGTCGGACAGGTCACGTGGGTGGGCAGCGAGCTGGGTTCCCCGGTCGCTGCCGTCGACGGGGTCGAGTTCATCAAGGCGAGCGGCGGCACGCTGATCGTCGCCTCTCCGAGGCTCGATCCGGAGCAAGCCGTCGCAGCCGCACTCGAGGTTCTCGATCGGAACGGCATCTCCACGACTCGCCCGGATCAGTGACCGACGCCAGCTGACCACCATCGGGCTCATCCCCGTTCTCGTGCAACGATCGTCTGTATGCGTAGTGAGACGATCTCTGTTCGTTCGGGTGGGCGCTCGGTCGTCCACGACCTGACCTCGGAGTGCTCGGCATTCGTCCGCGACGAGCAGGACGGGCTGCTGCACGTGTTCGTGCCGCACGCCACCGCAGGCGTGGCGATCATCGAGACCGGTGCCGGCAGCGACGGCGACCTGCTGACCGCGCTCGACGACCTGCTGCCGCGCGACAACCGCTGGGTCCACCAGCACGGCACGCCAGGCCACGGCCGCGATCACGTCGTCCCGGCGTTCCTGGCCCCGTCGATGACCGTGCCGGTCCTGGGCGGACGGCTCCAGCTCGGCACCTGGCAGTCGGTGTGCCTCGTCGACACCAACGTCGACAACCCCGACCGCGAGGTGCGGCTCAGCTTCCTGCAGGGCTAGACGTACTTGCTGAGCTCGGCGACCAGGCCGTCCTCGTCGATCGTGCCCACGATGGCGTCGGCCACGGCCTTGACGTCGTCGGGTGCCTGACCCATCGCCACGCCGCGGCCGGCCCACTCGATCATCTCGAGGTCGTTGTTGCCGTCACCGACCGCCAGCACCTCGGACCGTTCGATGCCCAGCTTGCCGCAGAGGTACTCCAGGCCCGAGGCCTTGGAGACCCCCTCGGGCGCGAGGTCGAGCCACGCGGAGTAGCCGATGTAGTAGTTGGTGCCGGTCAGGCCCAGGTCCCTGACGATCGCGGTGAACTCGTCGCGACTGTGCTCGGCCGACCGGATGACGACGCGGGCGACCGGCTCGGCGATCAGCGACTCGACGTCCTCGACGACGAACTGCCCCAGGATCTCGTTGTCGGGGAACGGCTTGTTGAGCCGGAAGCCGATCCCGACCTCCTCGACCGCGACGAGCGCCTCCGGCATGTGCTCGAGGACCCGCCGTACGGCCTCGCTGGCGTCGAAGGTCACGACGTCGAGCAGCTCGACCTCGGGGTCGTAGCGGAACGTGACGGCGCCATTGCTCGCCACGCCGTAGCCCTCGGTGAACCGCAGGTTGTCGGCGGCGTCCATGACCCCGGGCACACCGCGACCGGTGGCGATGACGGTCTCGATGCCGGCTTCACGCACGGCGTGCACCGCGGAACGTACGGCCTCGGACATGACGTTCTCGCCGTCGACCAGCGTGCCGTCGACGTCGAGCGCGATCAGCCGGGGCTTCCAGGTCACGGCGCTACCGCCAAGAAGAGCCAACGATACGACGGCAGCGCCGTGAGTGTCCGATGGTTCCCTCGCTGGCGCTCGGTCACGCGAGGGGCCTCAGGACCTCGCCCAGCAGGGGGTGTAGCGCCGCCGGAAGGCGTACGGAGCCGTCTTCCTGCTGACCGTTCTCGAGCAGCGCGATGATCGTGCGCGTCATGGCGCACAGCGTGCCGTTGAGCGTCGCCGCCGGCGTGGTGCCCTCCTCGCCGCGTACGCGGATGTCGAGACGGCGGGCCTGAAACTCGGTGGTGTTGGAGGCCGAGGAGACCTCGCGGTACTTGCCCTGGGTGGGGATCCACGCCTCGCAGTCGAACTTGCGGATCGCCGACAGGCCGAGGTCGCCCGACGCCACGTCGATGACGCGGTAGGGCAGCTCGAGTGCGTCGAGCCAGGCCTTCTCCCAGCCGAGGATGCGCTGGTGCTCGGCGTAGGACTCCTCGAGCGTCGTGTAGACGAACATCTCGACCTTGTCGAACCAGTGCACGCGGAAGATGCCGCGGGTGTCCTTGCCGTACGAGCCGGCCTCGCGGCGATAGCAGGGGCTGAAGGCCGCATAGCGGCGCGGCAGCGACTCGGCCTCGAGGATCTCGTCGGAGTGATAGGCCGCGAGGGCGACCTCGGACGTGCCGACGAGGTAGAGGTCGTCCTTCTCCAGGTAGTAGACGTCGTCTGCCGCACCCTGGCCGAGATAGCCGGTGCCCTCCATCGCGCTGGGCTTGACGAGTGCGGGCGGGATCATCGGGGTGAAGCCCCACTCTGCTGCCTTGCTCATCGCGAGCTGCGTCAGCGCCAGCTCGAGCTGCGCGCCGACTCCGGTGAGGAAGTAGAACCGCGAGCCGCTGACCTTGACGCCACGCTCGGAGTCGATCGCGCCGAGCAGCTGGCCGAGCTCGAGGTGGTCGCGGGGCTCGAAGCCCTCGGCCGCGAAGTCGCGCGGGGTGCCGACGGTCTCGAGCACGACGAAGTCCTCTTCGCCACCCTCGGGGGCGTCGGGGGAGGCCAGGTTGGGCAGCGACTTGATGAGCCGGTCGAACGTCTCGGCCGCATCGATCTGGGCGGCCTCGGTGTCCTTGACCTGCTGGCTGAGCTCCTTGGCGCGGGCGAGCAGCTCCTGCTTCTCGTCGCCCTGCGCCTTGGGGATCAGCTTGCCGAGGTTCTTCTGCTCGCCGCGGACCGCCTCGTACGCGGAGATCGTCGAGCGCCGCTGCTCGTCCGCGACGATCAGCTCGTCGACCAGCTCGGTGGGCTCACCGCGGCGACGCTGAGCGGCGCGTACGGAGTCGGGGTCTTGTCGCAGGATTCGGGCGTCGATCACTGCCTCAGCCTATCGCCCGGCTCGCGCTCCCAAATCAGTCCATTAGGCTGGGTCGACCCCTGAGGAGGAAAGCTTGTCGTTCGATCTGCGCCGCGCCGCGCCTGCGCGCCGGTCCATCCTCCCGTGGGTCCTCGCCGTCCCCACGGCGCTGTTCGCGATCCTCGCGATCTGCATCGGCATGGGAGCCGACGCGATCACCGACCTCGACCACGACGTCGCCCGCGATGCGTACGACTATGCGTCCCGCCACGGCAGCTTCGTCGACTTCCTCGAGGTCGTCGCCGTCGTGTTCAGCAACCTCGGCGCCGGCATCGTCCTGGCGCTGCTCGCGGCGTACGCCCTGTGGCGCCACGAGCGTCGCGTCGCGATCTGGATCGTCGCCAGCGGTGTCGTCGCGATCGCCGGCAACGCACTGATCAAGCTCGCGTACGAGCGACAGCGCCCGGTCTTCGACGAGCCGCTCCACGAGATCGGCGGCTACTCGTTCCCCAGCGGGCACTCGTCAGGTTCCGGGATGCTGGTCACCGTCGCGATCCTGCTGACGATCGTGCTGACGGGTCGCGGCTGGAAGCGCCGCATCATCATCACGCTCCTCGCCCTGATCGGCGTGGGCGTCGGCGCGAGCCGCATCTTCCTCGGCGTGCACTACCTCAGCGACGTCGTCGCGGGCCTCAGCTTCGGCACCGCCGTCGCGCTGGGCCTGTGGATCCTGCTGGTCACCGACGCCGCCCGGCTGCCGCACGAGCTCGCGGCCCTGACCGGCACCGGCCGCAAGCGAGCCGCCGTCGTGCTCAACCCGTCCAAGATCGCCGATGTCGAGGCGTTCAAGGAGCGCGTGCGACTGGTGGCCCAGCGTGACGGCTGGAAGGAACCGCTCTGGTTCGAGACGACGATCGAGGACCCGGGCCACGGCCAGGCCAGTGCAGCACTGCGTGCTGACGTCGACCTCATCGTCGCGGCCGGCGGCGACGGCACGGTCCGCGCGGTCTGCGAAGAGGTCGCCCGCACCGGCGTGGCCGTCGGCATCCTCCCGCACGGCACCGGCAACCTGCTGGCCCGCAACCTGTCGATCCCGCTCAACACCCGCGACGCGCTCGACGTCGTGTTCGGCGGCCAGGATCGGGCGATCGACCTGTCGACGCTCAAGACCGACTCCGGCACCAACACCACGTTCCTCGTCATGGCCGGCCTCGGCATGGACGCCGCGATCATGACCGGCGTGAATGACCAGCTCAAGGCCAAGGTCGGCTGGCTCGCCTACTTCGTCAGCGGGGTCAAGGCAGCCCGCTTCCCGGCGATGAAGGTGCAGATCTCGGTCGACGACGGTGAGTTCAAGAAGTTCCGCGCTCGCACGGTCGTCGTCGGCAACGTCGGCTTCCTGCAAGGCGGCATCCCGCTGCTGCCCGACGCCCAGATCGACGACGGACGCCTCGATGTCGTCGTGCTCGCGCCCAAGCGCTTCATCGGCTGGCTCGCGATCATCGTGCGCGTCATCGGTCGCCAGAAGCGTACGAACGAGCGGCTCGACCGGCTCACCGGCCACAAGGTGCACATCAAGGCCGAGAAGATGATGCCGATGCAGCTCGACGGCGATCCGGTGGGGGAGGGCCAGGAGATCACTGCCGAGGTCCAGCCCGGCGTGCTCCTCGTACGCGTGCCACTGGCTCCCGCACCCGCCACCGCGATCTGAGTCAGCGAGGACCCAACGTCCCCAGTTTTCGGCACTTGCGTACGGATCTGCTCCGGCGATCGGTGCACAACTGCCCAAAGACTGGGGACGGGTAGCTGTCAGAGGTTCGCCAGGGCTGCGTCGAGCTTTTCGTAGCCGTCGCGCACACCCGTCTCCATCGAGCTGACCATCGAGTCGCGCACCTCGACCGACGGCGCGACCGAGACAGCGCGCAAGAGCGTGCGGCGGTTGCCGAGGTCCTCGAACGTGAAGGTCTCATAGAACACCTCTCCCGGCGCGCCCATGAACTCGAAGGTCTGGCTGAAGCCCTCGACGCTCGGCTCACCGTGGAAGACACCGCGGAAGGCGAATTCATCGCCCTCGGGGTTGCGGTGCTCGAACGCGTAGGCGCCGCCGTGGTGCGGCTCGAACCGCGTGATGACCATCTGGTACCCGTGCGGCCCGACCCACTGGGCGAAGAGCTCCGGGTCCATGTGGGCCTTCAGGAGCTGCTCGCGGGTGGCGTCGAACTCGCGAGTCATCTCGATGTTCTGCGTGCCCGGTACGGCTGTGATCGTGAGGGTGTCCGTCGTGTCCATCGTCCTACTCCTTGTTCTCGTTGAGTGACTCGAGCAGCTCATCGAGTCGCGCGTAGCTCTCGGTCCAGTACGCCCGGTAGTCGGCCAGCCATCCGGTGGCGTCCCTGAGGGGCGCGGCCTCGAGGTGGCTGAGGCGCATGGTCCCCTGCCGGTTGCGCGAGATCAGTCCGGCCTGCTCGAGCACCTTGAGGTGCTTGGAGATCGCCGGTTGCGACATCGTGAAGAGCGCCGTGAGGTCTCCCACGTTGGCGTCCTCCTGCGCGAGCCTGGCCAGGATGGCGCGGCGCGTGCGGTCGGCGAGGGCGCCGAACACGAGGTCGAGCTGGTCGTCGGTCATTCAATAACCAATCCGTTATGTAACTTGATGGTTATAGACAACCACGAGGTGATGCACCCGTCAACCCTTCCGGGGAAAGGGGGTCAGGCGCCAGCGGCGTAGGCGTCGATCTCCGTGAGGATCGCGGCCTTGGTCGCGTCGTCGGCGAACGATGACCGTACGGACGCGCGCGCCAGGTCGGCGACGCCGTCGTCGTCGAGCCCGAGCAGCTCGGCGGCGACCTCGTACTCGTGATTGAGCGTCGTCGAGAACATCGGGGGATCGTCGGAGTTGATCGTCACCGGCACGCCGGCAGCGACCAGCGCGGGCAGCGGGTGCTCGGCGAGCGAGGGCACCGACCGGGTGCAGACGTTGGACGTCGGGCACACCTCGAGGGCAATCTGGTGCTCGGCGAGGTACGCCATGAGCGCCGGGTCCTGTGCCGCCGCGATGCCGTGCCCGATGCGCTCGGCGCCGAGGTGGTTGATCGAGTCCCAGATCGTCTCGGGACCCGTCGACTCACCGGCGTGCGGGACGCTGTGCAGCCCGGCCGCGTTGGCCTGCTGGAAGTACGGCTTGAACTGCTCGCGCCCCACGCCGATCTCGGGGCCGCCGAGACCGAAGCTCACGAGTCCGTCGGGCTGCAGACGCAACGCGGTGTCGAGCGTGACCTCGGCCGACGGCAGGCCGGACTCACCGGGGATGTCGAAGCACCAGCGCATCGTGAGCCCGAAGTCGGCCTCAGCGCGGCGGCGCGCGTCCTCCAACGCCTCGCAGTACGCCTCGGCGCTGATCCCGATTGCGATGGAGGTGTAGGGGGTACAGGTCAACTCGACATAGCGAACGTTCTGCCCCGCCAGGTCACGCGCCACGTCGTACGTCAGTGTCCACAGGTCCTCGGGCGTGCGGAGGAGGTCGACGACCGAGAGGTAGACCTCGATGAAATGGGCGAAGTCGGTGAACGTGAAGAAGCGGGCTAGGGCCTCCGGGTCGGTCGGGACCGTGGTGCTGCCGGCGTGCCGCTCGGCCAGCTCGGCGACGGTGCGCATCGAGGCCGAACCGACGTGGTGGACGTGGAGCTCTGCCTTGGGCAGGCCGGAGACGAACGACATGGTTCGAGGGTAGCGAGCGTGCTTTCTCTCGGCTTCGCGACCGGGGGGTCAGGCCCCGGCGGACTGCTGGCGCTCGACGACGCTGCCGCGCTGCTCGAACTCGACGTCGATCGTCACGAGGACCTCGTCGTTGATCGAGAACTCGACCCGGTTCTCCTCCGCCGTCAGGTTGCCGGCAGTGCCTTCGTCGAGCCACGTGATCGAGCCGATGACACTGACGAGGGCGACCTTGGCGCCGTTGTCGGTCTGTCCGCGGAACACGACGGGCCCCGGTCCTGCGTCGCGGATCACGAGAGCCGTACGGCTGACCGCCGGGTTGTCGACCGACACCGTCAGGTCTTCTGCCCCGCCGGTGCGGCCGAACGTCCACTTGGCGTCGCCGTCGAGCAGGACCTCACCCGTCTCACCATCGGCGGTCTTCCACATCACGGTGATCACTGCATTGCCTCTCGTTGGGCCTCGTCTCCCGATTTCAGGGTAGGTCGTTCGCATGAAGGAGACGTCCGAACCGCAGATTTATGACTCGAAAGGACCAGAGCGATGATCCAGGCGCACAGCGGGCACACAGACTCGCCCCACGAAGCACATCTCTTTGCGGAAAAACCTCGAATGATACAACCTTTTGCATCAAGATTGCGTCACGAAGATGTATGTCGTCTCTCACAACTAATAGTGACCATTGCGTGAATTGACAGGTTCTGAGCGGCACAACCGCTGACGAGCCTCAAGCAGACAGGACAACGGATGCAGTCAATCCAGGGGATGTGCGCGCCGATCACAGTCGGCGTAGCCGTGATGCCAGGGGACCAAGGCGTGAGGAGCGACGACGCATGGAGTCGATCAGTCGAATTGATCTCCTCGCGACGATAGAGTCGCTTCCCCAGTCGGGGGAAGAGACTGCCCTGCTGCTGCTCGGAGAGCACGGCGCGGGCAAGACGCACCTGCTCGAACGAGCACATGCCAACCCGGCAACCCCTTCCGTGCTCGTGCGTGTCCACCCCGCCGAGTCGCGATTCCCGCTGGCCGGCTTCGCCTCCATGTTCGCCGCCCTCAGCCAGGCGCCGGCGACCGAGTTCCACCGCTACTTCTCGCTGCGCTCCGAAGAGCCCGCAGGCCTCTTCGCTGCCGGCCACGATCTCCTTGCCTTGATCCGCGGGCTCGACCTGCCGCCCACGGTCGTGCTGATCGACGACCTCGACCGCATGGACAGCGCGAGTCGCACCGTGCTCGGCACGATCGCCTCGCACATGGCGGGCACGTCGCTGTGGCTCGTCGCCACCGCAACGAGTGTCGAGTCGAAGGAGACCGTCGCGGGTTTCTCGACCTCCCGACTCGCACCGCTGACCGGCAGCGAGCTCGTTCACGTCGTCGCCGGCACGCACGACCACGACGAACCGACGATGCGGATCCTGGCGAGCTACTCGGGGGGCAACCCGAGGATCATGTCCGAGCAGGTCGGCCGACTGCACGACGACCAGCTCAGCGGTACGGCCCCGCTGCTGCTCCCGCCGCGCCCGACACCGACGATCGAACAGGTCACGACCGACACTCTGAGCCGGTTGAGCAGCGCAGCTCACGACATCCTCGAGCTCGTTGCGCTGTCGCCGATGGCCCACGCCACGGCGATCAGTGCGGTCATTCCCGATGCCACTGATGACGTGGAGGACCTCATCGACTCCGGCGTGCTCAAGCGCCGTGCCTCCTACCTCACCTTCACCGATGACCGCCTGCGCAGCCGGTTCTACTGGGACCAGGGTTCTCGGTCACGCCGGGAGCACCACGCCAACCTGGCCAAGGCGTACGTCGGTCTCGACGAACGCCTGGCGACCTGGCACCTCGGCTCGGCCGAACGCGGACCGCAGAGCGTCGACCAGCTGCTGAGCGCAGCCGTCTCGTTCATCGACGAGGCGCGCACCTGCGCCGCCGTCGAGTTCACCGAGCGAGCGCTGGGCCGCGCCGAGCGCATCGAGGAGCACGCGACGCTCCTCATCCTGCTCTGCAACCGCTTGCTGAGGGACGGCCTGTTGGGGCTGGCGGATCGCTACGGCGCCCAGACGAGGTCCGGCACCACGACGCCTGAGCAGTCGATGGACATCTTGAACATCAGGCTCATGTCCCACCTGTTCCGCAGGCGACATGTCGTCAACGACGAGCTGCTCACCCTCGCGGACCTGCATGCCGAGGCCAACCCAGAGGGGGCGTGCAGCATGCTCTGCCTCGGAGCTGCCTATCGTGCGGAGCGCTGGGAGATCGAGGAGGCTCGCAAGCTCACCAACCAGGGCCTGATGCTCGCCGACCACGTGGCCGAGTCCACCCGGCTCAAGCTGACGGCGATGCGCGACATCGTCGACGGCCTCGACGGCACGGCGATCGAGTCCGCACCCACGTCGACCGACCTGGACGCCGACTCCATGGCGATCGACCCGGACCTGCTCCTCCTCCGCGGCCGCGCCATGACCGTGCGCGAGGCCTACCAGGAGGCCCGCCAGCTCTTCACCGTGGTCGCCAATCACCCGTCGAGCCGCGACGGGCTCCGCAAGGACCTCGCCACGTACGGGACGATCCGCAACGAGATCGCTTCGGGCGAGTTCCGTCTGGCCCGGGCGGCCGTGGACACGTGGGGGGCGACGGCGCCCTCACTGACTCGTGGCACGTCGGCATTCGCCTACATCCAGGCCTGGTACGCGAGCTCGATCGGCGACGACACGGCCGCCGAGGAGTTCATCGACACGTGCCTCGAGCTGGCGTCTGCCGAGGCGTGCCAGGCGCTCCGTGCACGCGCTCTTGCGCTTCGGGGAGCGCTGCGGTTGCGCACCGGAGACGCCGATGCGGCGGTCATGGTCCTGCGACAGGTCAGCGCGGCGTCGACCAGGTTCCGCAACCCCACGCTGCTGCGTCACTGGGCGGACTACACCGAGGCCTGCATCGCCACTGGTCGTGTGCAGGAGGCGGCGGCCACCGTGACGGCGCTGGAACGGCGCCTGTCGGTCCATCGCTCGAGGTGGGGAGAGCTCGCCCTGCTGCGGTGTCGGGCCTTGGTCGAGAGCGGCCGGCCGTCTCTCGCGCTCTTCGAATCAGCCGTCAAGGAGTTCGAGCGCGACGAGCTGCCATACGAGCTCGGCCGAACGCTGCGCTGCCTCGCCAACCGCCAGGCCGAGCTCGGGATGGCTGTCGAGAGCCGCCTGACCCGGATGGCCGCCGTCGCGGCCTTCGAGGCGTCCGGCGCCGACGCATGGGCGGCGCACGCCGATCCTCCTGACACTGTGGTCGCTGCGGCCAGCGGCGACAACCAGCTCCTCGACCAGCTGTCCTCCGACGAGCGCGACGTGGCGATCCGGGTCATCAAGGGCCACCGCAACCGGGAGATCGCCCAGGAGCTCTTCGTCTCGGTGCGCACCGTCGAGCTGCGGTTGACCCACATCTACCGCACCTTCGGGGTGCAGTCCCGTGCCCAGCTCGTCGCAGCGTTGACCGGGGCCGTCGCGACCGGCACTGCACCGCCTGACGGCACCCAGCCGCAATCCTGACAAAGCCGGGAATCGGCCCGCAATCGATGGCGGAGAGCCGCAACCCGTAGCGGGATCTCGCAGGCCACGCGTGCGCACATTGCGGGGGTCCGTAGTAAACGCCAGTTTTCGTGCCAGCCAGTCGCGGAGGCAGCAGTGTTTCGGATATCCCAAGTGCTCGCACACCGCCAGGCAGTTCGAGGGAGGACTTCGACACACGCGATCGAGCAGCAGGGGAGCTAATCATGGCCATCGGGGACACCCACGTACGACCGTCGCACGAGTCACCTTTCCAGTACGACGTCTGCATCATCGGGCTGGGATACGTCGGCCTGCACACCGCGCTCACGTACTTCGCCAGCGGTCTGTCCGTCCTCGGCATCGACGCCTCGGCGGACCGGCTCATCTCGGTCGGTGCCGGCATGGCTGACCTGACCGACGCGGATCGCGAGCAGCTCGACCAGGCCCTGACGGATGACCGGTTCCAGATGACGGCCGACCACGCCACGCTCGGTGAGGCCCGCGCGGTCATCATCTGCGTGCCCGCGCCGGTCAACGAGTACTTCGCCCCAGACCTCAACCCACTCAAGCGAGCCTGCGCCACCGTCACTCAGCATGCGCGCCCCGGTCAGCTGTTGATCCTCACCTCCACGACGTACGTCGGGTGCACCCACGAGCTGCTCGTCCGGCCCCTCGCCAAGCGCGGCCTGGAGGTCGGCCAGGACGTCCACGTGGCATTCTGCGCCGAGCTCATCGAGTCGGACAGCACGACAGGCGGGCCGGACATTCGGTCGTTCGTCGTCGGCGGCGCCATGCCGACCTGCGCCCAGCGTGCGGTCGAGACGCTCCATGTCCACACCGCGAGCGTGGACGAGGTGCCGTCCCTGGCGATCGCCGAGATGGCCAAGCTGCTGGAGAACACGTTCCGAGCGGTCAGCACCGCAGTCGCCAACGACTTCGCCGACATCCGTCGATCGATGAAGGTCGACACATGAGCCGCGAAGGCCCGTAGCGGAGGTCTCCCCCCAACTGGCACGGGTGTTGTGCGTCCTAGGAGCGATTGCCCGTGTCACCGCCGCCCTCCAGCCCGGACTACTCCCCTGGGCTGGGGGACGTGCGGCGAGCTCAGGTGCCGGGGACGATGGCCGCGATGACCGTGCCGTCGGCCCGCCGGCGGCCCGGTACGGGTGGTGGCTCGCCCTCGATGCGGGGCCCCTGGCCGTCGAGCGGGACCGATACCGGATCGCCGGGCAGCACCGTGATCTCCTGGCCACGGATCGAGATCGTGGCCTCCTTGCCCTCTTCGACGCTGAGCTCGACGCTGTCCGGCAGGACCGTGACACGTACGCGCGTGCCCCGCAGGGTGACGCGGAAGATCAGGGAGTCCCACGACTCGGGCAGTCGCGGGTCGAGCGTGAACACGCCTCGGTAGTCGCGGAAACCGCCGAACCCGTTGACCAAAGCACCCCAGACGCCGCCGGTCGATGCCACGTGGACACCGTCGGAGGTGTTGTGGTGCCGGTCGGCGAGGTCGACGAACAGGGCGGAGTGGAAGTAGCGCAGCGCGAGGTCGTGGTAGCCGACCTCGGCGGCGATGATCGACTGCACGACCGCTGACAGGGTCGAGTCGCCTGTCGTGATCGGGTCGTAGTACTCGAAGTCGGCGCGCTTCTCCTCGGGATCGAACTGGTCGCCCTGCAGGAACAGCGCCAGCACGACGTCCGCCTGCTTGAGCACCTGGAACCGGTAGATCACCAGCGGGTGGTAGTGCAGCAGCAGCGGACGCTTGTCCATCGGCGTGTTGGCCAGGTCCCACACCTCGCGCTCCAGGAAGTGCTGGTCCTGCGGGTGCACGCCGAGGTGCTCGTCATAGGGGATCGCCATGTCGTTGGCGGCGCGCTCCCAGTCGGCGACCTCACGCTCGTCGAGGTCGAGGCGCCGGACGACCTGGTCGTACTGCACGCCGTCGCGGATCGCGAGGTCGCGCACGGCCTCGGCCGCACGGCGCAGGTTGAAGCGCGCCATGACGTTGGTGAAGAGGTTGTCGTTGACGACCGTCGTGTACTCGTCGGGACCCGTCACACCGTGGATGTGGAAGGTGCCGTCCTCCTCGTTGCGCCAGAAGCCGAGGTCGACCCACATGCGTGCCGTCTCGACGAGCACGTCGATGCCCTCGCGGGTCAGGAAGTCGGTGTCACCCGTCGCCGCGAGGTACTGGCTCAACGCGTACGAGATGTCGGCGTCGATGTGATACTGCGCGGTGCCGGCGGCGTAGTAGGCCGAGGCCTCCTCACCGTTGATCGTCCGCCACGGGAACAGGGCGCCGTGCTGTGCGAGCTGCTTCGCCCGGGTCCGCGCCGCGTCGAGCAGCTTGTAGCGGAACCGCAAGGCGTTGCGCGCTGCGCGCGGGGTCGTGTAGGTCAGGAACGGCAGGACGTAGACCTCGGTGTCCCAGAAGTAGTGACCGCCGTAACCCGAACCAGTCACGCCCTTGGCCGGGATGCCGGTGCCTTCGGCGCGGGCCGAGGCCTGGGCGAGCTGGAAGAGGTTCCAGCGCACCGCCTGCTGCACCTCCGGCTGGCCGGGCACCTCGACGTCCGAGCGCTCCCAGAAGTCGTCGAGCCACTGGCGCTGGTCGGCGAGCTGCTGGTCGAGGCCCTCGTCCTGCGAGCGGTCGAGCGTACGGTTGCAGCGGTCGAGCAGCTCACGGGACGGGACGCCACGCGACGTGTGATAGCTGACCATCTTGGTCAGCGTGATGGGCTGACCCGGCTCGGCATCGATGCGGTAGGTCATCTTGGCCAGGTCGTCATCGGTCTGGATGCGCTTGGTGTAGTTGTTGGCCGTCTCGAGCCGGTGGTCGGCCGCGACCGCGATCGTCATGCCGCTCTCGGTGCACTGGTAGCCCAGCCCGACCCGGCCGTCGGCGACGTTGCCGGAGTTGCTCTGCGGGATCAGCACGCGATGCCGCATGCTGCTGGCCTTGCGCGGGTCGACGCCTTCGCCCATCGCCTTGGAACGCACGTGGTACTCGTCCTCGCCGTCCTGGCGGTTGAGGATCTGCGACGAGATCGCGACCGGCGCGTAGTCGTCGAGCATCGTGACCTCGAACGTCATGATCGCCAGGTGGCGCTGCGTGAACGAGACCATGCGGCGCGAGCGGATCTGCACCCGCTTGCCGCCGGGCGTACGCCAGAGGATCTCGCGTGACATCACACCGGAGCGGAAGTCGAGGCGACGCTCGTACTCCATCAGGTCGGCCATCTGCAGCAGCAGCGGCTCGTCGTCGACGTAGAGGCGGATGACCTTGGCATCGGGGGCGTTGACGATCGTCTGGCCGACGCGCGCGAAGCCGAACGCCTCCTCCGCGTGCTGGATCGGCCAGGTCTCGTGGAACCCGTTGATGTAGGTGCCGTGCGAGTAGGAGTCGCGGCCCTCGTCGACGTTGCCGCGCAGCCCGAGGTAGCCGTTGCCGACGGAGAACAGCGTCTCAGTCGTGCCGAGGTCCTCGCTGTTGATGTAGTTCTCGACCAGAGCCCACTCGTCGACGGGATAGCGCGAGCGGTCGAGGAAGTCGTGCACCTGCGGCGCGACGTGCGAGGGCCCGCTCACGCCGTCGAAGCTCTTGGGGTGCTCCGTCTTGGGATGCGCGGTCATGCCAGCTCGTCCAGATCGTTGACGACGACGTCCGCGCCGTTCTCGAGCAGCTTGTCCGGGCCGGCGCCGCGGTCGACGCCGACGACGAGCCCGAAGTCACCCGCGCGCCCTGCGGCGACACCCGACAGGGCGTCCTCGAACACCACGGCTCGCTCCTTGGGCACGCCGAGCTGCTCGGCGGCGTCGAGGAACGTGTCGGGCTTGGGCTTGCCGGCGAGCCCGCGCTCTGCGGCAACCTTGCCGTCGACGATCACGGGGAAGAAGTCGATCATCTTGGCGGCGCGCAGCACGGCCGGGGCGTTGCGCGAGCTCGAGACGATGGCCATCTTGGTGCCGCGCTCGACCAGCTCGTTGACCAGCGTGACCGAACCCGGATAGGGCTCGACACCGTCGGTCTCGAGGATCTGCTCGAAGTCGGCGTTCTTGCGGTTGCCGAGACCGGCGACGGAGTCGGACGACGGCGGGTCGGCCGGATCGCCGTCGGGCAGCTCGATGCCGCGGCTCTCGAGGAAGGAACGCACGCCTTCGTAGCGCGGCTTGCCGTCGACGTACGTGTAGTAGTCGTCATCCGTGTAGGGCTCGGCGATCCCGCGCTCTTTCAGGAAGTCGCCGAACATCTGGGCCCAGGCGCGCATGTGCACTTCGGCCGTCGGCGTGATCACGCCGTCGAGGTCGAAGAGGGCAGCGTCGTAGTCGTTCCAATCCACACGTACGAGCGTATGCCCGACAGGGCCTCGACCGTTAAGGAATCGGGTGCGTCTCTCGACACAGGAACGAGCCCCGCCGTCCCCTAGGGTGAACTGCATGGGTCTCGGAGCGGACAGTGAAGTCGGTCGCCTGCGTACGGTCATGCTGCACAGGCCGGGCCCCGAGCTCGGACGGCTGACTCCGCGCAACAACGACCAGCTGCTGTTCGACGGCATTCCGTGGCTCGGCCGGGCCCAGGACGAGCACGACGCCTTCGCCCAGGCGCTGCGGGATCGCGACGTCGAGGTGCTCTATCTCGTCGAGCTGCTGGTCGAGTCGCTCGCCGTCGAGGAGGCCCGCGCGACGATCATCGAGAGCACGACCGCGAGCCTGCGACTCGGCGACGGTCTGCGGCAGCACATCGCCCGTGTCATGACGGATCTCGCGCCTGAGGAGCTCGCGCTGACGCTGACCGCCGGGCTGCGCAACGACGAGGTCACGAGCTTCCGCAGCATCGTCACGAGCCTGCTTCCGCCCGAGGACTTCCTCATCGAGCCGCTGCCCAACCTGCTGTTCACCCGCGACTCGTCCGTGTGGCTGCCCGGCCACGTCGCCGTCACGAGCCTGGCGATGCCGGCCCGCGTCCGCGAGACGCAGCTGACCGGGCTGATCTACGAGCACCACCCCCGCTTCGCCGACGTCCCGCGCGTCCACGGCCCGCACCTCGAGCACGTCGAGGGCGGCGACGTGCTGCTGCTGGCTCCCGGTGTCATCGCGGTCGGCGTCGGCGAGCGCACGACCCCAGCCGGCTTCGAGCGCTTCGCCCGCCAGGTGCTGACCGGCGGCCTCGCGCACACCGTGCTGGCGGTGCCGATCGCCCAGGAGCGTGCCACGATGCACCTCGACACGATCGTCACGATGGTCGACATCGACACCGTCGTGATCTATCCCAACATGGCCGACAACCTCCGCGCCCATGCCGTGACGTTCACCGGCGACCAGCTGGTCGTGGCCGATGAGCAGTCGTTCTTCACCGCGGCCGCCCAGGCGATGGGCATCGACACGCTGCACCAGATCGACACGGGCCTCGACCCCGTCACGGCGGAGCGCGAGCAGTGGGACGACGGCAACAACACCCTGGCGATCGGCCCCCGGCTCGCCGTGGCGTACGAGCGCAACGAGCAGACCAATGCCCGCCTCGAGGAGCACGGCATCGAGGTCGTCGCGATCAGTGGCTCGGAGCTGGGGTCCGGCCGTGGCGGACCGCGCTGCATGTCGTGCCCGGTGGAGCGCGACTGAAGCCATGACCCTGGTCGACACGTTCGAGGCCGAGCGTCCCCGCCTGCTCAACGTCGCCTACCGGCTGACCGGCAGCGTCGCCGATGCGGAGGACGCGGTCCAGGAGGCATGGCTGCGGCTGGACCGGGCTTCGACGGGCTCAACCGGCGCAGCGGACATCGACAACATGCAGGCCTGGCTCACGACCGTCGTGAGCCGCCTCTGCCTCGACCGACTGACGTCGGCCGTCGCGCGCCGGGAGACGTACGTCGGACAGTGGCTGCCCGAACCCATCGTCACGCCCCTGGTGTCGTCGAGCGCAACGCCGGACCCGCTCGAGGCGGTCGTCCGTGACGAGGACAACCGGCTCGCGGCCATGGTCGTGCTCGACGTCCTGCCACCCGATCAGCGGGTCGCCTTCGTGCTGCACGACGCGTTCGGCGTGCCGTTCGGCGAGGTCGCGGACGTGCTGGGCATCGAGCCGGCCAACGCGAGGCAGCTGGCCTCGCGCGCTCGCCGGAGCCTTGCGGATCCGCCGCCGCCCGTGCCCGACGAGGAGCACAACGCCGCCGTCGGCCGGTTCCTCGAGGCCATGGCGACCGGCGACCTCAACGCCGTCCTCGCAACGCTGCACCCCGACGCGCTGGTGATGGGCGACGCCAACGGCACCACCAACACGGCAGTCAACGTCATTCACGGCGCCACCAAGTTCGCCCGGTTCTACCTCGGACTCCTCAGTCGCTACGGGCCCGACGCCCTGTCGACCTTGGAGCTCGTCCTGGTCAACGGTCAGCTCGGCGTCGCGACATACGGCTGGCAGGGCGAGTCGGCCCGGCAGAGCTCGCCGCCGCGCGTCGCGGGATTCGCGGTGCGCGACGGCCTGGTCTGCGCGACGTACGACGTCGCCAACCCCGAGAAGTGGTCGGGCGTCAGACTGCCTGACTGGCCGGCTCGGCCAGGTCAGTAGCCCAGGGCACCCGGCACTGGTCGCCGGAGCTGAAGCCCTGGTCGGTGATGCCGAGGGCGTGGTTCATCCGGGCGCGCTGGTTCTCGTGCGAGATCTGGTACGTCAGCTCGAGCACGCCGTCGTGCCCGTACTTCTCGACGAGCGAGGCGACCTGCTCGTCGGTCACCGCCATCGGCGTCTCCGTCATGGCGTCGGAGTAGCGGATGACCTCGCGCTCGGCCTCGGTGAACTTGTCGGACGTCTCGAACTCGCCGATCTCCTTCAGCCGGTCGATGTCGAGGCCGTCCATGCGCTGCAGCATCGCGCCGAAGTCGACGCACCACGAGCAGCCGACGGTCCACGCCGTGCGGTAGACCGCGAGCTCGATCAGCGCGGGCGGCACGACGTGCATGGCCTTCTGCAGCGCCAGCTCGTGCCGCGCAGCCAGGACGAAGATCTTGCGGTGGTGCGCCATGATCGCGAACGGCTCGGGCACCTCGCCCAGCTGCTTGCGGGCCATCCGGTAGCCGATCTTGACCATCGTCCCGGCGTCCTTGGGAGCCAGTGCGGGAATGCGGGGCATGACGCCTTCTCCTGTCCTGCGGCGCACTGTGCGCCGCTCACCCCCCAGACGACGCACCCTCAGGATGTGTGACAGCGCCTACGATCCGGCCCCTAGCCCGAGGGACGAGGGCGGGAGGGAGCGCTAGCTGTGATGTCCAGGGACGTTGTTTCGCGACACGGACCTGATCTGCTGGACGGCGAAGGCCTCCGGTTGTGGAGTGGAGATGTCTAGTAACCGCTCCGCACACAGGAGGCCTTCGTGTCCCACGCTAACGCTGCTTTGACCCCTCGTGCCCGTTTGAGGCTCGCGAAACTGATCGTTGAGGATCGCTGGTCGCCGCCGGAGGCGGCGAAGATGTTCATGGTCTCGACCGTGACGGCCCGCAAATGGGCTGCCCGGTTCCGAGACGAAGGCCCGGCCGGGATGGCCGACCGGTCCTCGCGGCCACGTTCCTGCCCGAATCAGACGCCACCTGCCGTGGTGCGGCAGATCGTGCGCCTGCGGTGGCGGCACCGCCTCGGACCGGTGCAGATCGGAGGCCGGCTCGGGATCCCGGCCTCGACGGTCCACGCGGTGCTGGTGCGGTGTCGGATGAACCGGCTCAGCCGCATCGACAGGGTCACCGGTGAACCGATCCGCCGCTACGAACACCCCCATCCCGGGTCGATGATCCATGTCGATGTCACCAAGTTCGGCAACATCCCTGACGGTGGTGGGTGGCGCTACGTCGGCAAACAGCAGGGAGACCGGAACCGCGTGGCGACGATCGTGCGCACCGGAGCTCCGCGAAGCAGAACATATGAACCGGTGATCGGCAGAGCGTTCGTGCACACCGTGATCGATGACCACTCGCGCGTCGCCTACGTCGAGATCTGCGCCGATGAGAAGGCCGACACCGCGGTCGGAGTGCTCCATCGCGCCATCGAATGGTTCGCCGACCATGGCGTCACCGTCGAACGCGTCCTGTCCGACAACGGAGGCTGCTACCGCTCCCACGCCTGGCGAGACGCCTGCGCCGAGCTCGGCATCACCCACAAACGAACCCGGCCCTACCGACCCCAAACCAACGGGAAAATCGAGAGATTCCACCGCACCCTGGCCGACGGCTGGGCATACGCCCGCTTCTACGACTCAGAAACCGCCCGCCGAACAGCGCTCCCGGGCTGGATCCACTTCTACAATCACCACAGGATCCACTCCGCCATCGGCGGCACACCCATCAGCAGACTCAACAACCTGCCCGGACATCACAGCTAGCGACCGAAGGGGCGTACGACGAAAGGGTCGGGCGAGCATGTCACTCGCCACCCTTCGCTCGCAGAGCTCGCTCCCGGTCGGCCGCGGGCGGCCTCCCTAGGGGTCGGGAACTCCGGTCACAGGTTGATCATGTGGCCGGCGAGGCCGTGGAAGCCTTCCTGCAGCGCTTCGCTGAGCGTCGGGTGCGTGTGCACGTTGCGGGCCAGCTCGAGCGCTCCGAGGTCCCACTTCTGCGCCAGCGTCAGCTCGGGCAGCAGCTCGGCGACGTCGGCGCCGATCAGGTGCCCGCCCAGCAGCTCCAGGTGCTCGCCGTCGGCGATGAGCTTGATGAACCCGCCCGGCTCGCCGAGACCCTGCGCCTTGCCGTTCGCCGTGAACGGGAACTTGGCGACCTTGACGTCATACCCCTCGTCGCGTGCCTGCTGCTCGGTCAACCCGAAGCTCGCCACCTGCGGCTGGCTGAACGTCGCCCGCGGCATCATGCGGTAGTCACCCAGCTCCTGGGTCTCGGCGTTGCCGATCGTCTCGGCGGCGACGACGCCTTGCGCCTCGGCGACGTGGGCGAGCTGCAGCTTGGCGGTGACGTCACCGATCGCGTAGATGTGCGGCACGGTGGTGCGCATCCGCCCGTCGATCGCGATGGCGCCGCGCTCGGTCAGCTCCACGCCGGTCGTCTCCAGCCCGAAGCCCTCGACGCGTGGCGCGAAGCCCACCGACACGAGCACGCGGTCGGTCTCGATCGTGGTGCTGGTGCCGTCCTTGCCGGTGTAGGTCACCGTCACGCCGTCACGGTGATCGGTCACGTACTCGACCTTGGTCGACGTCAGGATCGGGATGCCGAGCTTGCGATAGGCCTTGGTGATCTCCTTGGAGACCTCGACGTCCTCGTTGGGCAGCGCCCGGTCGAGGAACTCCACGATGGTCACGTCGACGCCGTAGCTCTTGAGCACGTACGCGAACTCCATGCCGATCGCACCGGCACCGACCACGAGCATCGTGCGGGGCAGGTCGCGGTTGAGGATCTGCTCCTCGTACGTCACGACGTTGGCGCTGCGCTTCACGCCGGGCAGCATGCGCACGGTCGAGCCCGTCGCGATGATCGCGTTGGCGAACTCGACGGTCTCGGTGCCGCCGGCTGTCAGGGCGACGTCGAGCGAGTTCGGGCCGGTGAACGTCCCGCGGCCGTCGAACTCGGTGATGCCGTTCTTCTTCATCAGGTAGTGCACGCCCTTGACCCGGCCGTCGGCGACCCCACGGCTGCGGTCGAACGCGACGCCGTAGTCGAAGCTGACGTCGCCGCGGATGCCGAACGTGTCGGCTTGGTGTGTGAAGATCTGCGCCAGCTCCGCGTTGCGCAGCAGCGCCTTGGACGGGATGCACCCGACATTGAGGCACACGCCGCCCCAGTACTTCTCCTCCACCACGGCTACGCTCAGGCCGAGCTGGGCGGCGCGAACGGCCGCGACATAACCACCGGGGCCGGCGCCGAGCACGACCACGTCAAAAGAACTCGTCATACCTCATTCAACCGCGTGAGGAAGGCCGGGATTCCCGGGGATCCGTCTCAGCGGATGGGGACCTGGCCGCTGACGATCGCGTTGCGGGCCGAGCGCTGCTCCGGCGTCAGCGGGGCGTCCTCGGCGAGTGCCTTGTCGAGCCGGGCGCGGAACTCCTGAGCCGGCTTCTCCAGGTCTCCGACATTCGCTTGTCCTGAGCTTGTCGAAGGGAACTCCCACACCGGCACGAGCCGGCCGTGAGTGCGGAAGTGACCGATCAGCTTGGTGCCCTCACCCAGCGTCTCCTCGCCACGCGCTCGCAGACGGGCCAGCGCATCGAGCAGCGGCGCCTCGTCGTCGGTCATGACCCAGCGGAGGAACCGCTGGGACCCCATCTCGGTCCAGTACGCCGACTCGACCGAGTCGAGCTTGATCGTCGGGGCGATCGTCTGGTTGGCCTCGGCCAGGAGGTCAGCCGTCTCGGGACGCTCATCGGTGCCCTCGACCCAGAAGTCGAAGCCCTCGTGCACCGTCACGTCGAAACCGCTCGACGGGTCGATCAGGTCCTGCAGGCGCGGGCCGACCCCGGGCTCGCCCATCGGGACGGGCTGACCGGGCTCCATCTCGCGGGCGGTCTCCACGACGTACGCGAGGTCGCGGCTGATGTCGCCGAAGTTGTGGGCGACCTGCAGGCCGACCCAGATCTCGCCGTCCGGGCGCACGATGCCGGCGCCGTTGCCGGGCAGCAGCGAGCACACCTTGACCGTCTCGCCCGAGGCGAGCGTGATGGTGGCGGTTGCTGAGGGCACGAACTCCCGCAAGGCGATCCAGTCAGCCTCGTGGGGGAGCCCTTCGAAGGTGCGCGCCACGAACGGCATGCGTTCCTTCTTGGCGGCCTTGTTCTTGATTCGCGACTTCTTGCCCATGACGGGCGAGTCTAGGCGACCAGTCCGAGGTCTCTTCACCGCGGAGCGGTCATCCAGATCCTAGGGAGGCCGGCCGCGGCCGACCGGGAGGCGAGCGCCAGCGAGCCGAAGGAGGATCAGTGGGGGCTGAGGCCGAGCTCGGCGTTGACCCGGGTGCCCGTCGACATGTCGACCCACCAGCGGTCGGCGACGCGGTTGATGATCGAGAGTCCGCGACCACTGAGCGAGTCCTCGTCGAAGTCGATCGGCTTGAGCGATCCGCCCTGTCCGGCGTCGTAGACGCTGAGCTCGAGCAACGTGCCGTTGATGGCCCACGAGATCTCGATCGTGCCGTCGGACGTCGGGACACCGTGGCTGACCGCGTTGGCGATCATCTCGCTGATGACGATCAGGGCGTCGTCGATGACGTCGTTGGACGCCCGGTTGACCGTCAGGAACGCCGCGAGACGGGTGCGGGCGATGCCCGGCGTCGAGAACGCGAAGGGCAGACGAATCGTGTCATGAGCCTTCATGACACCACCAATCTGCCGATCAACAGGAGGTGCCGCTGGTTCCGAAGGTTCGGAAAGCGACACGTACATAGCCCAAAGTAACTACTCGAGGGGGTTCATCGCTACTCCCTGGGCAAAGAAGACCCCCGTACGTGTCCCATCACACGGCGCGAGGGACCATGGTCGTATGAGCGATTCGGCCATCCCGACCACTGACATCACCGTCATCCCAGAGGTGATTCCGACCGATCTCGTCGTGCTCGACGTGCGCGAGCCCCACGAATGGGCGGCCGGGCACATCGAAGGTGCCGTCCACATCCCGATGGGCGAGATCCCGGCACGCGTGGGCGAGCTCGATCCGTCCGCACCGACGCTCGTCGTGTGCCACGTCGGTGGCCGGTCCGCCCGCGTGACGGCCTGGTTGCACGCACAGGGTTACGACGTGACCAACCTCGAGGGCGGCATGGACGCCTGGGAGCAGGCCGGCAGGCCCGTCGCCCACTAGCTGTCCGTCAGTTCCAGTCGGGCGGCAGGTCGCCCGGGTAGGGCGGCGTCTCGGGGTGCATCCCGGAGCCAGCGGGTATGTGCGGCAGAGGAGCAGGTGCGGTCGGCGGTGCCGCGGGTACGTGCGGCGGTGGCCACGCCTGCTGGGGTGCCGACGGCGGCTGCCACTGCGGTGGAGCTTGCTGGACCGGAGGCCACCAGTAGGCGTACGGAGGCGGCGGCCACATCGGTGCCGGTGGCGTCGGCGGCGGTGTGATCGGCGGCCGGGTCCGCTCCAGCCCCTGACGTCGTGCGGCCCACTCGACCCAGGCCAGGAACAGGGCGCTCGAGATGATCGTCGGAATGAGGTCCAGCGGACCGGCTCCGCTGTCGTCCGTCGCGGAGATCATGCCGAAGGCATCCAGCACGAACAGCACGACGTTGTTGGCGGTGTGCGCGGCGATGCCGGCCTCGAGCCCGCCGGTGCGGATCGTGAGGACCGCCGCCGTGAGACCGAAGATGCCGACGTCGACGAGGCCCCACAGCTCGTACGTGTGACCGGCGACGAACAGCGGCACCGAGACGACGACCGGGATGATCGCGAAGCGGGTCCACGAGCCGACGAGCTGCAGGATGTAGCCGCGGAAGACGTACTCCTCCGCGGCGGCCTGGAACGGCGTCAGCAGCAGGACGAGGCCGATCGCGACGAGCGCCCGCGTGCTGACGTCGGGTGAGCTGACCTCCGACGGATCCGTCACCTCGCCCAGCGCGACCGAGCCGCCGATCGTCAGGATGAACACCACGAACGCCATCACGGCGGTGCGGGCCAGCCAGCGCCAGCGCAGACGGCCGGCGACGGACGAGAGGTAGCCGATCGGGCGCGGTCCGGTGATGAGGATCGCGACCAGCACCGCCGGGATCATCAGCGCCAGCCCGACCATGTCGAGCGCGAAGAAGTCGAGGTGCTGCAGGTCCAGGTCGCCCGACGCGTCGGTCCAGGCATCCAGCTGGTCGACCCCCGGACCCGCGGCGAACACAATGAGGGCGACCACCAGCAGCACCATGATCGCGCCGAAGTAGATCGGCACGGCGAGCAGGCCGGCGAGCGGGAGCTTCCACCAGGCGTACGCGGGTGTCTCGCGCGCGAGGCGGTGATAGCGCGTGGACATGGGCGTCATCCTCACACCAGACATGAAACAGCGCCACCGGGAAGATCCCGATGGCGCTGCGCGGTTCGTGCGGTCCTACTTGGCGGCGGCCTTGAGGCGCGAGCCGACGCTCACCTTGACGCCGAAGCCGGCGGGGATGTCGATCGTCTCGCCGGTCGAGGGGTTGCGACCCGTGCGAGCGGCACGTGCGACGCGCTCGACGGACAGGATGCCGGGGATCGAGACCTTCTCGCCATTGCTGACGGAGTCGAGCAGGATCTCGCTGAAGGACGAGAGAACTGCGTCAGCCTCGGCCTTGCTGGTGCCGGCCTTCGAAGCGAGGGCAGCGACGAGGTCGTTGCGTGAGATAGCCACAAAAGCTCCTTGTGAGTGAATGGGTGTGTTCGACAGTCTATGAAGTCACGGCAACGATTCAATCGCGCCCCCACAGCAGCCCGGATCGTTCACCTGCTATCAACCCCAGATCGTGGGCGGTTCGCTGTCGACGAGCGTCGCGATCTCCCGCAGGTAGCGGTCCCTCGGCCACTCCGTCACGCCCAAGGACGCGAGGTGCTCGGTGCGCCACTGCGTGTCGATCAACCCTTCATCGCCGACCACCTCGACGAGCCCCATGAGCGCGACCTTCGAGGCGTCCGATGCCCAGTGGAACATGGACTCACCGGCGAACAGCCGCCCGACGCTGAGTCCGTACAAGCCGCCGACGAGCTGCCCCTCCGCGTCGCGCACCTCGATCGAGTGGGCCCAGCCGAGGTGGTGCATCCGCACGTACGCCTCACGGATCGACGAGTCGATCCAGGCGCCGGGCCGCGAGGGATCGGCGCACGCGTCGATGACCTCCTCGAACGACTCGTCGATCGTCACCGAGAAGCGTCGGCGCGACCTCGCCAGGGATCGACTGACGCGGAGCTCGGAGGGGACGAGCACGCCGCGCTGCATCGGCGACCACCACAGCAGCATCCCGTCGTGCGGCATCGGGAAGGCGCCCTGCCGGTATGCCTCCAGCAGCGTGCCGGGCTCGAGGTCGGCGCCGACGGCGATGCAGTCCTCGGCCGGCCAGCCCTCGGGGTCGAACAGCCACGGTGTCGGCGGCAGTGCGGCGCGGGTCATGGCGCATCGAGGACGCGGGACAGGTGGCGCACCGGGCCGTCGCCCCACGTCTGCCACTCGGCAGCCGTCGCCTCGTCGAGGAAGGTGGACCAGCTCGCGGCGCGGTTGACGGCCTGGGTCAGCTCCGCCGAGACGAGCACCTCTCGCATGACGCGCGGTTCGAGGTCCCAGGCGTCGGCGTACGCCTCGAGGACGGGATCCCACGGCAGCGAGGTGAGCGAGGTGATCCAGCCGAACGGCACGCACATCGCCTCCGCTGCGTTGGCCCACTGCCCGTCGCCGAAGTCGAAGACCCGCATCGACCCGTCCTCGAGTGCGAAGACATTGTTGGGATGCACGTCACCGTGCTGCCATGTGGTCGGCAGCGGGCCCTGCGACAACACCTCGACGGCATCCGCGAGGACCGGACGAGCGTCAGCCAGCCGGCGCCGCAGCTCGGCATCGACGTGGGCCGGATGGTCGGCGGGATGGTGCGAGAAGATCTCGACGACGCGGTCGAACCGGCCCAGCACCGTCGCCGGGGAGTAGTCCGGCAGCCCGATCGCCAGCAGCCGGTCGCGGTGCGGAGCCGCCGCCTGCTGGATCGTGGCAACCTCGACCACGATCCGCTGCCAGTCGGCGAGGGTCGGCTCCCGGGTCTCGCGGAGGGTCACGCCCCGGTCGCGCGTCAGCATCCAGCCGCGTGCCGCGTCGATGGCGTAGGGCGGATCGACGGCATCGGGCACCAGGCCGGCGAGCTCGAGCTGGAGCGCCGGCTCGAACGCCAGCGCTGCCGCGTTCGCCTTGAACCACAGCCGCCCGGCAGTGGTCGGGACCGTGAGCTGCGTCGACCACGGGCGTACGCGCGGCTGCTCGATCGGACCGTCGAGCACGTCACCGTGCTGGTCCAGCCGGTCGTGGATCCAGGCCTCGGCCGCCTGCCGCCAGTCACCGTCCACCACGCGCGCGGAGAAGGGGCGGCCCATGTCCACAGCGTAGGCCAGCGCACGCGGCTCCAGAGGATGCCGACCGGCGGCACCGACCTATGCTGGACGGATGGGAGTTCGCCGCACCGTCGCTGTCACCGCGGGCGCCAAGCTGGCTCCTGCGATCGCCTCCGGCCATGTGCGCACGGTCCTCGATCACGCGATCGACGGCCTCGGCCCGCTGCGGTCGGCCGCCTCGTCGGCCGACACCAAGCTCGTCGACCACGGTGGTGACGTCGAGAAGGCCATTCGCGGCCTCGTCCGGATGCACACGAGCCTCGCCGGGGTGCAGGGATTCGTCACCAACCTGGGCGGCTTCTCGACTCTTGCGCTGTCGGTGCCGGCCAACGTCGTCGGCGTGACGCTCGTGCAGTGCCACTTGGTCGCCGGCATCGCGCACCTGCGCGGCTACGACCTGGAGGACCCGCGCGTCCGCAACGCGATCCTCGCCTGCATGCTCGGCGAGGATGCCGTGAAGGCGCTCGTCAAGCGGCACCGGCTGCCGTCCTCGCCGATGACGCTGGCCACCTCGCCGGTGCACGACCCCGAGCTCGATGCGACGTTGTCGCGCGAGGTGACCGCCGAGCTCGTCGCACGCACGGCCGGCCGGCGGGCCATCACGCTGATCGGCCGGCGCGTCCCGCTGCTCGGAGGTGCCGTCGGCGGCTCCAGCGACGCGCTGGCGACGTGGCACATCGGCCAGTACGCCGCCGACGAGCTCCGCGACCGGCGCAAGGTGACTTGAGCTGCCGGTTCCTAGGGAGGCCGCCCGCGGCCGACCGGGAGCGAGCGAGGAACGAGCGAGGAACGAGCGAGCGAAGGATGTCACACCCGGCACCTACCGTCGTACGCATGACGCTCGAAGCCGTGATCCTCGCGCTGCGCGAGTCCTGGGGACCAGACACCTGCGCGCCGGAGGACGTCGCCGACTGGACGCCCGACAACCCGGCCCGCGGTCAGTGCGCCACGACGGCCCTGGTCATCCACGACTTCTTCGGCGGCTCGCTCGTCACCGGTGAGGTCTTCACGGCTGGTGAGCGCACCGACTTCCACTGGTGGAACCGGCTGCCCGACGGTGAGCAAGTCGACATCACCCTCGACCAGTTCGGCCCCGACGAGCATGTCGTCGGCAGCATCGACGTCGTGCGCCCGACGGGTCCGACGCGGCTCGACCGGCAATACACGCTGCTGTCGTCCCGGGTCTCGGCCCGGCTGGCTCAGTCGGCCTGAGAGCCCAGCGCGCGCACGACGGCGCTGGCCGGCTCCTTTCCGAGCACACCCGACATCCACACGCTGGTGCGCACCAGCGCCTCGAGGTCGACGCCGTGCTCGATGCCCAGGCCGGTCAGCATCCACACCAGGTCCTCGGTCGCGAGGTTGCCAGTCGCGCTCTCGGCGTACGGGCAGCCGCCGAGGCCGCCGGCCGACGCGTCGAACGTCGTGATGCCGTGCTGCAGCGCCGCGTACGCATTGGCGAGCGCCTGCCCATACGTGTCGTGGAAGTGCATCGCCAGCCGGTCGACCCCGACGCCGGCGGCACCGAACGCGTCGATCAGCGCGCCGACGTGCGCAGCGGTGCCGACCCCGATCGTGTCGCCGATCGACAGCTGGGTGGCGCCGAGGTCGAGCAGTCGTTTGCCGGTCGTCACGACCTGGTCGATCGGCACCTCGCCCTCCCACGGGTCGCCGAAGCACATCGACACGTATGCCCGGACGTCGAGGCCGGCGTCACGCGCCCGGCTCACAACGGGCTCGAACATCGCGAACTGCGAGTCGAGCGACGCGTTGAGGTTCTTCTGGGCGAACGTCTCCGTGGCGCTGCCGAAGATCGCGATGTGGCTGCACCCGGCCTCGAGCGCGCGGTCGAGGCCGCGCTCGTTGGGCACCAGCACCGGCAGCGGGGTCGGGCCGTCGAGCGGCAGCTTGGCGACGAGCTCGGCGGCGTCGGCGAGCTGGGGCACCCACTTCGGGTGCACGAAGCTCGTGGCCTCGACGATCGGCAACCCCGCCGCGACGAGCCGGCCGATGAACTCCGCCTTGTCGTCCAGCATGACGATCGCGGACTCGTTCTGCAGCCCGTCGCGCGGCCCGACCTCATAGATCGTGACGGCTTCCGGCAACGCCGGGTCGCGGACAACCGCTGCCGTGGTCATGCCGGGTCCACCGTGAAGAGGAGGTGCTTGATCGGCACCTGCTCGCCGACTGCAGCGCCGACGTGGGAGACCACACCGTCGTACGGGGCCAGCATCGCGAGCTCCATCTTCATCGCCTCGACGACGCCGAGCTGCTGGCCGAGAGCCACCGTCTCGCCCTCCGCCACGTCGATCCGCAGGACCGTGCCGGGCATCGGCGACACGAGATCGGCGTCCGTCGCCGCTCCGGCGCGGTGGCCGCCACGCATGGGATCGGGCGCCTCGAGCCGCCAGTTCTGCCCCTGCCACGCGATCGTCACGCTGTCGTCGTCGGCGATCGCCAACAGCCCGTCCTCGAGCTCGTCGTCGTCGGTGAAGCCGAACTCCCACGCCGCGCCGGACTCGTCGATCAACGCGATGCGGGTCGGCGCGGGGTCCGCCGCCGAGCGCCAGCCGTCACCGGCCGACCACGGAGAGTCTCCCGCCGAGACGGTGAAGCCCGCCCACAGCAGCGCCGCGGTGCGCGCCGCCTCGGCCGGCAGGTTCGGCGGAGTCAGCAGGTCGATCGACGCGTCGCTGTCGAGCCACGCGGTGTGCACGTCGCCGTCGGCGAAGTCGGGGCTCGCGACCAGTCGGCGTACGAAGCCGAGGTTGGTGGTCACCCCGAAGATCCCGGTGTCGTCCAGGGCCTCGACCATCAGGCGGCGCGCATCCTCGCGGTCGGCGCCGGCGACGACGATCTTGCCGAGCATGGGGTCGTACGCCGTGGAGACCTCCTGGTCGGCGCCGAGATCGGTCTCGACGCGGGCTCCGAGGGGCCAGGCGGCGTCGAGCACGTGGCCGGCCTGCGGCAGGAACCCGGCATACGGATCCTCTGCGTACACCCGGACCTCCATCGCGTGACCCGTCGCGGTGATCTCGTCCTGGGTCAACGGCAACGGCTCGCCGGCCGCGACGAGCAGCTGCCACTGCACCAGGTCGAGCCCGGTGATCTCCTCGGTGACGGGGTGCTCGACCTGCAGGCGGGTGTTCATCTCGAGGAAGTACGCCCGGCCGTCGGCGACGAGGAACTCGACCGTGCCGGCCCCGGTGTAGCCGACCTCGCGGCACAGCGCGACGGACGACTCGTGCAACGTATGGCGCAGCTCGTCCGTCAGTCCGTACGCGGGCGCCTCCTCGACGACCTTCTGGTGCCGGCGCTGCACCGAGCAGTCGCGCTCGAAGAGGTGCACGACGTTGCCCGCGGTGTCGCCGAAGACCTGGACCTCGACGTGCCGGCCGGCCTCGACGTACTTCTCCACCAGCAACGTGTCGTCGCCGAACGCCGCGGCCGCCTCACGCCCTGCGGCCTCGATGGCTGCGGCCAGTCCCGCGGCCTCGCGCACGATGCGCATGCCCTTGCCGCCGCCGCCGGCTGCCGCCTTGACGAGGACCGGGTAGGCGTCGGCCGGCACGGCGAGGGCGTCGAACTGCGGCGTCACCGGTACGCCCGCTCGCTCCGCGATGGCCCGCGCGCGGTCCTTGCGGCCCATCGCGTCCATGACCTCGGCGGTCGGCCCGATGAAGACCAGCCCGGCCTCGGTGACCGCGCGGGCGAACTCGGCACGCTCAGACAGGAAGCCGTACCCGGGATGGATCGCTTCGGCGCCGGACTCCTTCGCGGCGGCCAGGACCCGCTCGATCGAGAGATAGGACTCCGTCGCCGGCGTCGGCCCGAGGCGCACCGCGTCGTCGGCGAAGCGTACGTATGGGGCATCCGCGTCGGCATCGGAGTAGACCGCGATGCTGCGCAGCCCGGCCTCGCGGCACGCGAGGATGACCCGCCGGGCGATCTCGCCCCGGTTGGCGACCAACACACTCGAGAATTTCATGCGATCTCACCTCCTCGTGGTGAGACCACGAGCTCAGTTCGGAAGAAACAACGCGACGTAACCATTTCGGCGACTACATCCTGAAGAGGCCGAACTGCGGCGCGGGGGTCGGTGTGGCGGCGGCGAGCTGGAGGCCCATCCCGAGGACGCGCCGGGTGTCGACCGGGTCGATGATCCCGTCATCCCACAGCCGTGCGGTGGAGTAGTAGGGCGAGCCCTGGTGCTCGAACTTCTCGCGGATGGGCTCACGGAACGCGGCCTCGTCCTCGGCCGACCACTCACCGCCGCGAGCCTCGATGCCGTCGCGCTTGACCGTGGCCAGGACCGCCGACGCCTGCTCGCCACCCATGACCGAGATGCGCGCGTTGGGCCACATCCACAGGAACCGCGGGTCGTACGCCCGCCCGCACATGCCGTAGTTGCCGGCGCCGTACGAGCCGCCGATCACCACGGTGAACTTCGGCACGACCGACGAGGCGACGGCCGTGACGAGCTTGGCGCCGTCCTTGGCGATGCCGCGGTTCTCGTACTCCTGGCCGACCATGAAGCCGGTGATGTTCTGCAGGAACACCAGGGGGATGCCGCGCTGGTTGGCCAGCTGGACG
Source organism: Aeromicrobium sp. 9AM (assembly GCF_902506105.1). GTDB lineage: Bacteria > Actinomycetota > Actinomycetes > Propionibacteriales > Nocardioidaceae > Aeromicrobium. Next base: position 2,874,476 of record NZ_LR733304.1, on the reverse strand, counting down.
AAGTGCGCGCCCTTGAGCGCCGACTCACCGAACAGGATGCCGTTGTTGGCGAGGATCGCCACCGGGTAGCCCCAGATCCGGGCGAAGCCGCAGACCAGCGTCTCGCCGTAGAGCGGCTTGAACTCGTGGAGCCGGGACGCGTCGACGACCCGGCGGATGACCTCGCGCACGTCATACGGCGTGCGGGAGTCGATCGGCACGACGTCGTACAGGCCTTCGGGGTCCTCGGCCGGCGGCACCGGATCGTGCGGCGGCTCAGGGCTCGGCGGTCGCTCGAGCGTGCCGACGATCGACCGTACGATCTGCAGCGCGTGCGCGTCGTCGTCGGCCAGGTGATCGACAACCCCGGAGACACGGGCGTGCACGTCGCCGCCACCCAAGGCCTCGGCCGTCACGACCTCACCGGTCGCGGCCTTCACCAGCGGCGGGCCGGCCAGGAAGATCGTGCCCTGCTCCTTGACGATGACGGTCTCGTCGCTCATCGCCGGGACGTACGCCCCGCCGGCCGTGCACGAGCCCAGCACCGCTGCGATCTGCGGGATCTGCTTGGCCGACATGCGGGCCTGGTTGAAGAAGATGCGGCCGAAGTGCTCGCGGTCGGGGAACACCTCGTCCTGCATCGGGATGAACGCGCCGCCCGACTCGACGAGGTAGACGCACGGCAGGTTGTTCTCCTCCGCGATCGTCTGGGCTCGCAGGTGCTTCTTGACCGTCAGCGGGAAGTAGGTGCCGCCCTTGACCGTCGCGTCGTTGACCACGATGACGCAGTCGTGCCCGCTGATCCGCCCGATCCCGACGATGATCCCGGCGCTCGGCACGTCGTCGTCATACACGCCGTCGGCGGCAAGCGGAGCGATCTCGAGGAAGGGTGACCCGGGGTCGAGGAGGTGCTCGATGCGATCGCGCGGCAGCAGCTTGCCTCGCGCGACGTGGCGGTCGCGGGCTGCCTGGCTCCCGCCCATACGGGCGACTTCGAGCCGCGCACGCAGCTCCTCGACGAGTTCACGCATGACGTGAGGTTAACAGTTGTTAACCACTTCGCGCCACTGGCCTTAGAGTGTCGTGGTGACCACGACCCGTCGCCAGCAGATCCTCGACACTGCCGCGACACTCTTCGCCGAGCGGGGGTTCCACGGCGTCTCGGTCCACGACATCGGCGGGGCGTGCGGCATCTCGGGCCCGGCGCTCTACAAGCACTTCGCCGGCAAGGACGACATCCTCACGCAGGCGCTCACCGCCATCAGCGAGGAGCTCCTGGCCGAAGGCACCGCCCGAGCCACTGCTGCCACCGACCCGGCGGCGGCGCTCGATGCCCTCATCGAGTGGCACATCGACTTCGCCCTGGGCCACCCCGCGCTCATCGTCATCCAGGAACGCGAGTGGGCCAACCTCAACGCCGCAGGACGCAAGGAGGTCCGCTCACTGCAGTTGGCCTACATCGACGTGTGGGTCGACGTCGTACGCCTGCTGCGCCACGACCTCGGTCCCGCCGAGGCGCGTGCCGTGGTGCAGGCGACCTTCGGCCTGCTCAACTCCACGCCCCACAGTGCTCGCATCAGCGAGTCGGCGATGCGGACCCGACTGGCTCTGATGGCGAGATCGGCTCTCCTCGCGTAGAGCCGCCCGCGAGTCGCCGACTGATGGTCGCTGCCGCAACACCGACCAGCATCACGGTCCCGCCCACCAGCTCGAGCACGGTCGGCACCTCGTCCTGCACGATCCAGGCGGTGAGAATGCCGATGACCGGGACCAGCAGCACGAACGGCACGACGGCGCTGGCGGGATAGCGGGCGAGCAGCGAGTTGAAGATGCCGTAGCCCACGAGCGAGGCACCGATCGCGGTGAACGCCGTGCTGGCGATCGCGACGCCGGACAGGTGCGTCAGTGCCCGGCCCACCTCGCCGCCACCGTCGACCAGCAACGAGAGGACGAGCGCCGGAAGCGGCACGACGAGGGCGGACCACACCACCAGCGAGAAGCCGGAGGAGACGCCGGCCTGGCGGGCGATGACGTTGCCGATCGCCCAGGAGGTCGCCGCTCCCAGCAGCACGAGCAGCGGCACGACCGGCGCTGACGCGCCGTGTGCGACCACGACCAGCACCAGGCCCGCCGTGCCGATCGTCGCGCCGACGACCTGGCGGCGGCTCGGCACCTCCTTGATCACGATCGCGGCGATGACGATCGTGAAGATGACCTGCGCCTGCAGCACCAACGACGCCAGCCCCGCGGGCATGCCGAGGTCCAGTGCGAGGTAGAGCAGGCCGAACTGGCCAAGACTCATGAACGTGCCCACTGCGACGACGGTGCGCCAGCCGGCGCGAGGCGGCGGCACGAAGAACACGAGCGGCAGGGCGACGAAGGTGAAGCGCATCGCGAGGAACAGCAGCGGCGGCACGTCGGCGAGACCTTCGTCGATGACCACGAAGTTGGCGCCCCAGATCAGCATGGCGAGGACGGCGAGCATGCTGTGCTTGGGGGACATGTCCTCAGTGTCTCTCGCTCAACCATGAAGCACCAACGACGGTCTCTGCATGAAACAGCGTACAGTTGCTTCATGATCGACCTGGGCGCGCTGCGTGCACTGATCGCCGTACGCGACCACGGGAGCATCGTGTCGGCGGCATCAGCGCTCGACTTCACGCCATCGGCGGTCTCGCAGCAGATCAAGAAGCTCGAGCGGCAGAGCCGGTCGCCGATGCTGGAGCGCGTCGGCCGCAGCGTCATACTCACCGAGCGCGGCCGGTTGCTCGCCGAGCGGGGGAGGCTCCTGCTCGCCGATCTGGAGCAGGTCGAGAACATCGCCGTCGGTGGCGCCGAGGAGCTGCGCGGCACGTTCCGGATCGCCTCGTTCTCGACGGCATCGCGTGGCATCGTGGCGCCCCTGGTGGCGCGGGTGCGGGCGACCGCTCCCGACCTCGACGTCACGGTGCTCGAGGTCGACCCGCGCGAGGCCGTCACGCTGGTCGAACGCGGCGGCACCGACCTGTCGATCGTGCACGACTGGAGCACGATGCCGCTCGAGGTGCCGACGACCCTCGAGCAGCACGAGGTGCACGTCGACCGTGCCGACGTGCTGCTGCCGTGGAACCACCCCTTGAGCCTGCGCGACTCGGTCACCCCGATGGACCTGGTGCACGAGCGCTGGATCACGACCCCGGCGGGCACGATCTGCCACGACTGGCTCGTGCACATGTTCGCGATGCACGGGGTCCGGCCCGACATGCGCTACTTCGACGGGTCCTACTCGACGCACGCAGCGATGGTCGAGCACGGCGTCGCGGTGGCGCTGGTCCCGCGACTCGGCCGGGAGTCGCTGTCGCCGCGCGTCCGGGCCGTGCCAGTCGTCGACCCCACACCGACGCGCCGGGTCGCCTCGCTCTGGCGGGCCTCCAGCCGGGAGAACCCGGCTCGCCTGCACGTGCACCGCGAGCTCGAGGACCTGTTCCCGCCCGTCGCCTAGGGTGCTGTCACGGCGACTGACAGGAGTGCACCATGGTCAACCTCGGCAAGCTGCTCGGCGGCAGCCTCGACATCAAGAAGGTGCAACAGGTCGTCGACCTGGTGTGGGACAACAAGGATGACCTGGCCAACAGCGCCAAGCTCGCCAAGGAGATCCCCGACTTCATCCGTACGCTCGCCAGTGGCCTCTCCGAGGCCGGCAACCAGGCTCGAGCCGCCGGGCTCGCCTTGATCGGCGAGGACGGCAAGTCGGGCGCCACGACGCGACTGGGCAGCAGCGCCACGACCTTGGGCTCGATCGCCGACAACCTCACGAGCGTCGCGAAGTTCGTCGCCGATGCCGCTGACGACGTCGAGAAGGTCCCGATGATGGGCGGCCCGGCGAAGCAGCTCGGGGGCGCCGCCAAGACCATCCGCGAGACGACCTCGGGTCTCGGCGGCCTCGCGGACGACCTGGTCGGCCTCGCCGAGATCCTCGGCAACGTCGGCGCCGCCCTCGGCAAGCTCGGCGACAGCCTCGACACCTCAGCGAGCAAGGCGCAAGGCTTCGTCGCCACCGGTGGTTGAGGTGCGTAGCGAGCTCTGCGAGCGAAGCCTCGAAACCACTGTGGTTTCGAGTCCCCACTCGCTAGCGCTCGCGGGAGGTGCCCCCATCGGCCGCGGACGGCCTCCGCACGTCAACCACCGATCAGAGGTCAGGCACCCTTGAGAGTCCGCCAGGACACCAGGGCAGCGGCGAGGGCGACGACGATCGCGGTCGCTGAGGTGAGCTGCACGCCGAGGTCGAAGGCCTCGTGCGCCGAGCGCAGCATCGACTCACCGACACCGTTGGGATAGAACTTCGCGTACTCCACGGTCCCGCCCAAGGTCTCGAACGACGAGTCGTTCTCGCCCCACTGGGCAACCGCCGGGATCGTCAGGTGCGAGCGATAGGTCGAGGTCAGGATGCTGCCGAGCACCGCCGTGCCCAGCACGGCACCCACCTCGTACGCGGTCTCGGAGATCGCCGAGGCGGCACCGGCCTTGTAGGGCGGGACGCTCGACAGCATGAGGTCGTTGGTCAGGGTCTCGGCCAGGCCGATGCCGAGGCCCAGCACGGCGAAGGCGATCATGATCGACATCGTCGACGGCGTGCCGATGAACGCCGCGATGGCATAGCCGGCCGCGGACAGGCCGAAGCTGCCGGCCACCAGTACCCGCGCCGGGAAGTGCCGCACGAGGCGGACCGCCGCGAAGCCTGCGATGACCGTGACCAGCAGGCCCGGCAGCAGGACCGTCGCCGCCGACAACGGGGAGAGGCCGACCACGAGCTGCAGGAACTGCGCAGCGAAGTAGACGAAGCCGGCATAGCCCATGAGGCTCAACAGGTTGGCGACGATCGCGCCGCTGAAGACCCGGTCGGAGAACAGGGTCATGTCGATCAACGGGTCGACGAGGCGATGCTGCCGTCGTACGAACAGCACACCGCTGGCGATGCCGATGCCGAATCCGATCATCGCCGGGTCGCTCAGGCCGTGCTCGGCGGCCTGCTTGATGCCGAACACGAATGGCAGCATCGCCGTCATCGACAGCACGATGCTGATCAGGTCGATGCGTCCGGGCCGTGGGTCGCGCGACTCCGGCAGCAGCAGGACCGCGGCGACCAGGAAGATAGCGATGATCGGGACGTTGATGAAGAACACCGAGCCCCACCAGAAGTGCTCGAGCAGCCAGCCGCCCACGACCGGGCCAAGTGCGGCGCCGCCGGCGAACATGGCCGCCCAGGTCGCGATCGCGAGCCGGCGGTCGTCGCCGTGCGTGAAGATGTTGCGGATCAGCGACAGCGTCGACGGCATCAGGGTCGCGCCGAACACACCGAGCAGCGCGCGCGAGGCGAACAGCGCCTCGGCGCTCGGACTGAACGCGGCGCACACCGATGCGACACCGAACCCGACGGCACCGATCAGGAGCAACCGGCGGCGGCCGATGCGGTCGCCGAGGCTGCCCATCGCGACCAGCAGGCCGGCCAGCATCAGGGGATAGATGTCGACGAGCCAGAGCAGCTGCTCGCCGGTCGGGTGCAGCGCCGTGCTGACCTGCGGGAGCGCGAAGCTCAGCACGGTGTTGTCGATCGAGGTCAGGAGAACCGGCAGCATGAGGACGCCCAGAGCCAACCACTCACGCAGTCCTGCTCGGGGCGCATCCAGCTGCTCGGCGCGGTAGCGCGGGTCGATCGTGGTCATGGGGGCCTCCTCTCGTTTCGGAACGGTCCAACTATACCGTCCAGACGGTACAGTCAACGAGCCGAGAGGCCGTGATATTCCTCTCCGTTAAGGTGTGCGCATGGTGGCCACCGAGCGTTCGACGCGCGATCGTCTGCTCGATGCTTTCGAGACCCTTCTCGTGACGGCCGGCAGCCGCGCGGCAACCCTCGATGCGGTGGCCGCGGAGGCCGAGGTGTCCAAGGGCGGACTCCTCTATCACTTCCACAGCAAGGACGAGCTCGTCGAGGGCATGCTGACCCGGCTCCGTGAGCAGGGCGAGGCCGACGTGGCCAAGATGCGTACCGCCAAGAAGGGTCCGGTCGAGTTCTATCTCGCGACCTCGGTCAACACCGGCAGCAACTTCGACCGGGCGCTCATCGCGGCCGGCCGCATCGCCCAGGAGAACGACTCCCGCGCAGCCGCGGCGCTGGCTGATCTCCGCGAGGGCTGGTTCACGGTGCTGCGCGAGCACCTCGGTGACGAGTCGCTCGCCCGCACGATCCAGCTGATCGGCGACGGCCTCTACTTCGACGACACCACGGGGCTAACCGAGAAGAATGCCCTCAAGCACGTCCGCGCCGTGCTGAAACGCCTCGACGTCCTCTAGGGCATGTCTGCCAATTGGCGGTCGATGAGGGTGCGTGGCATCCGGGCCCGATCCGGCAAGGCAGAGGGGGGAGGCGCACCGGGGTTGTGCGGCGACCGACGATAACGCCGCCGGGCGGGATGCGGGGCCGCGCACCCCGGCCGTGAATTGGCAGACATGCCCTAGACGTTCACCGGCCGGCGGCACCACGTGCACGCGTACGTCACTCGCCGCCCCTGGACTCGGTGGCATGACACTTCATCCGTACGTCCGCCGCACGGCGCACGCCTTCGGCGTCGCCGCCATCGCCACCGGAGCCGTCGCCGTACCCGCGACCGCCGCCGAGAAGGCACCCGCCAAGACACATCACCAGGCCGTCACGGTGTTCGCGCACCGCGGCGCCTCCGGCTACCGGCCCGAGCACACCCTCGCCGCGTACGCCCTGGCGATCAAGCTCGGCGCCGACTACATCGAGCCCGACCTCGTCAGCACCAAGGACGGCGTGCTGGTCGCCCGGCACGAGAACGAGATCAGCGGCACGACGGACGTCGCCGACCACCCGGAGTTCGCGCAGCGCAAGACGACCAAGACCGTCGACGGCATCGCCGAGACCGGCTGGTTCACCGAGGACTTCACCCTCAAGGAGCTCAAGACGCTGCGCGCCAAGGAGCGACTGCCAGCCGTGCGCCCCGGCAACACCCGGTACGACGGCCGCTACGAGATCCCGACGTTCGACGAGGTCCTCGCGCTCGCCAACTCCGAGAGCCACAAGCGCGGCCGGGCGATCGGTGTCGCGCCGGAGACCAAGCACCCGACCTACTTCCGGTCGATCGGCCTCCCGCTGGAGAAGCCGCTCCTGCGGTCGCTGACCAAGGCCGGGCGCAACTCACGGCACGGCAAGGTCGTCATCCAGTCGTTCGAGGTGTCGAACCTGCGACAGCTCGCCCGGCAGACCCGCGTCCCGCTCGTCCAGCTGACCTCGGCAACGGGCGCGCCGTACGACTTCACCGCCGCCGGCAACCCCCGCACGTACGCCGACCTGATGACGCCGGCCGGTCTGCGCGACGTGGCGACGTACGCCAGCTGGCTCGGTCCGGAGAAGAACAGCATCATCCCGCGTGACGCCCAGGGGTTCCTGACGACACCGACTCCGTTGGTCAAGGATGCGCACCGGGCCGGGCTCAAGGTCGTCGCCTACACGTTCCGCGACGAGAACCAGTTCCTGCCGGCCGACTTCCGCGACGGGACCGATCCGAACACCAAGGGCGACATCTTCGGCGAGCTCAAGACGTTCTTCGAGGCCGGCCTCGACGGCGTCTTCGCCGACTACACCGACAGCGCCGACGCCGCGCGCGACTGGTGGGAAGAGAGCTAGCAGGACTGTCGGAGGCGGGCTCGGAGTTCTAGGGTTGAGGCATGTGCCGCAACATTCGTACCCTGCACAACTTCGAGCCCGCCGCCACCAACGACGAGGTGCAGGCCGCCGCGCTGCAGTACGTACGCAAGATCAGCGGGGCGTCCAAGCCCTCCAAGGCCAATGAGGAGGCGTTCAACCGCGCCGTCGCGGAGATCGCCCACATCACGGGGCATCTCCTCGAGGACCTGGTGACGACCGCGCCACCCAAGGACCGCGAGGTCGAGGCCGCCAAGGCCAAGGCGCGTTCCGCCGCCCGCTTCGCCTCCGCCTAGGAGCCAGCCGACTGCGTCAGGGCTTGCGGAGCTTGAGGAAGATGCTCGGCCCGAAGTTGCTGCGCGCCAGACGACGCTGTGTGAGACGCTCGGCCGCCAGCATCGCGCTGGTCGGCAAGGCCCGCTTGAGGGTCTGGCTGCGCAGGTTGGACACTGAGAGCTTGTTCTCGAGCTTGAGCCCGGCGGCGCCGAGCTGACCCACGACGGTGTCGATGTTGTGGTTGACGAACGCGATCGCGTCGGGCTCATCGGCCTTGGTCTTGCGGATGTTGACCGGCTCGGTCGGCAGCGGGGTGCCTTCCTTCTTGTGCCGGCGACGGTTCTTGAAGTGGCCGTAGTTGGCGACCTCGATGATCGCGGTGCCACCCGGCGCGAGCACGCGCGAGATCTCGGCGAACTCCGCCGTCGGGTCAGGCAGGTGGTGCATGACCCGGACCATCGTGATGAGGTCGAGCTCGCCGTCCTCGAACTTGAGGTCGTCGGCCTGCATCTGGACCTGCTTGATGTCCGTGCCCTCGAGCACCTTCTTGGCCGCCTCGAGCTGGGTCGCGGCCGGCTCGGCCAGCGTGACCTCGTCGGAGAACGTACGCAGCAGGATGCACAGGCGCCCGAAGCCGCCACCGATGTCGGCGGCCTTGCGGAAGTGGTTGCCCTTCAGCAGTCGCCGGATCGCGATGTGCTCGGCGGCGTTCTCGTAGTCGCGGTTGTCCCAGTACTTGGTGTAGTCGTAGTTGCGCTCGTACTGGTTGGCGACCTTCTTGGAAGGCTCTTTTTCACTCACGCCGACCACAGTAACAACGACCCACGCACTCCTATAAATCGTCGCTAGGAACCGAAAGTACGGGGCCCGAAGACCGGGGTCTCCTTGGCCGTGCCGGCCTTGCGGGCGATCGTGGTGTTCTTCGACTTGAACATCGCCGCCTGCAGCTTGCGCTCGAGCCGGTACGCCCCGCGGAGGCCGCGATGACGGTTGCCGTAGATCAGCTGCTTGGTCGCCGCGACCGAGTCCGGCGAACGTTCGATGATCTGGTCGACGAGGGCGAGGGCTGCCTTCAGGGGCTCGTCGCTGACCTCCGTCGCCAGGCCGAGCTCGGCGGCCCGTTCGCCCGTGAAGGACTCGCCGGTCATCGACAGCCGCATCGCGACGTCGGCCGGGAGCAGCTCGCCGAACGGGACGGTGCCCGCCATGTCAGGCACGAGGCCCCACTTCGCCTCGAGGATCGACCACGTGGCGTCCGGCGTCGTGAACCGGAAGTCCGCGCCCGCCGCGAGCTGCAGGCCGGCCCCGTAGCAATGCCCCTGGACGACCGCGATGACCGGCACCGGAAGGGTCCGCCAGATCTGGGTGACCTTCTGGAACTGGTTGACGGTCCGTGGCCCGGCGAAGAAGAACCTGGCGACCCGCCGCTTGTCCTTGAACGCCGCGGCGAAGTCGAGGCCGGCGCAGAACGAGCGACCCTTGCCCTGCAGCACCACGGCGCGAATGTCGCGGTTGCCCCTGAGCGCCTCCGCGGCGGCGATCAGCTCGGTGATGAGCTCGAGGTCGACGCCGTTGAGCTTGTCCGGGCGGTTGAGCCAGACGTACGCGATCGGGCCGTCGATCTCAGTGAGGACACGGGGTTCTGTCATGCCGGTCAGGCTATCCGGCCCGTACGCCCGGCAACGGTCTGACCAGCGCAGAAAGACCTCACCCACAGATGTTTGAAAATGCAACCTGGGGGCAATACCCCCGCATGGTCAACGTCAAGAGACTCCCCCTCCCGCTCATGGAGACGTACGAGTGGCAGTACCAAGGTGCCTGCATGGGAGCCGACAGCGAGGTGTTCTTCTCGCCTGAGGCCGAGCGCGGCGCCAAGCGCGAGCGCCGGGAGCAGAACGCCAAGAAGGTGTGCTTCACGTGCCCCGTCATCGATCGCTGCCGCGAGCACGCACTGACGGTGCAGGAGCCGTACGGCGTCTGGGGAGGCATGACCGAGGGCGAACGCGCGGCCCTGACGGGTCACAAGGTCGCCAGCTGACGACTCCGGACGCACCCGCCGGGTTGCCGCGCCCGGTGTACAAAGGAATGACACGACCACACCGACATCCCGACACGTCTTCGCGAAGGTCTGATGCGTATGCCAGCCGCACAACAGCCCAGCACGTCCGCCAAGCTGCTCTACCGCCCGGTCGGCATCGTCAGCTCGATCGTCGGCGGCCTGATCGCCTCGCTGCTGTTCAAGCAGATCTGGAAGCGCGTGAGCCGCGGCGACAACTCTGACCCGCCCACGCCGTTGCAGTCGGAGTACGCGTTCAAGGAGATCCTGATCGCGGCGCTCCTGCAGGGCGCGATCTTCTCGGGCGTCAAGGCGATCATCCAGCGACAGGGCGCGCGCGGGTTCCAACGCGCCACCGGTGAGTGGCCGGGCTCATGACGTCGCCAGCCGACCTGATGGTCGATGCGTTCGGTCGCATCAACGAGGGCTCGGCGCTGGTCGTCGACGGCCTCTCACCCGCTGAGCTCAGCCAGCGCGTGGCGCCCGGCGCCAACACGATCGGCTGGCTCGTCTGGCACCTCATGCGGGTGCAGGACAACCACATCGCCGACGCCGCCGGCTCGGACGAGGTCTGGAGCTCGGCCGGTTGGTACAAGCGCTTCGGCCTGCCCTTCAGCGAGCGGGCGACCGGCTACGGCCACAGCCGGGACGACGTCGACACGGTGCACGTCCAGGCCGAGCTGCTCGTCGGATACGCGCAAGCCGTCACCGACGTGACGCTCCGGTACGTCGAGGGCCTCACCGACGCCGACCTCGATCGCGTCGTCGACGACTCGTGGGACCCGCCGGTGACCCTCGCCGTTCGCCTCGTCAGCGTCATCGGAGACGACCTGAAACACCTCGGCCAGGCCGAGTACGTACGCGGTCTGCTCTGACCCGAATTTGCAGTCCGCAAAGACAAATTACGAGACATATGCCACGTGTGAAATAGACCCGTGCGTTCCGCCGCTCGAGAGGGCATGATCGAGCGATGGTTGATGTCGACGCAGCACTGGACGAAGCAGGAATCAAGAACCCACACGTGCGCGAGTACGTGCATCACTGGGCCGAACTGACCGGAGCGGAGCGGGTCGAGGTGGTCAGCGCCGCCGATGACGCCCGGCTCATCGCCGAGGCTCTGGAGGCGGGTGAGCTGGAGCCCGCGGGCGAAGGGCTCTACTACTCCCGCAGCTATGTGAAGGACACCGCGCGCTCCGAGGAGCGCACGATCGTCGCCACCAACGACCCCAAGGACAAGGGCGTCTACAACAACTGGCGCCCGGCGTCGGAGATGCGGCCCATGCTCGAGGACCGCATGCGCGGCGCGTCCGCGGGCAAGACGATGTACGTCATCCCCTACCTGATGTCGCCTCCCGGCAACGCTCTCGCACCGTGGGCGGCCGGCGTGCAGGTGACCGACACCCGCACGGTTGTGCTTCATATGATCCGTATGGCCCGCGTCGGCGCCGAGTTCCTCGAGGCCCTGGAGGACCCCGAGCAGTTCGTGCGCGCCGTGCACGTGACCGGCGACCTGGAGAACCTTGGCCAAGGCACACCCAACGACCAGCGCTACTTCGTGACGGTCGCCGACGAACGTACGATCCTGCACTTCGGCTCGTCCTACGGCGGCAACGCCCTGCTCGGCAAGATCGCCCATGGCCTTCGCCAGGGTGCGTACGACGGCTGGGCGTCGCGCAAGTTCCTCGCCGAGCAGTACATGTTGATCGGCATCAAGGACAAGCAGACCGGCAAGACTTACCACATCTGCGGCGGCTTCCCGAGTGCCTCGGGCAAGACCAACCTGGCCATGATGCTGGCGCCCGACGTGCTCGGCGACCGCTATCACGTGTCGTTCTATGGCGACGACATCGCGTGGCTGTGGGTCGACGAGGAGAGCGGCAAGCTCTACGGCATGAACCCCGAGTACGGGGTCTTCGGCGTCGCCAAGGACACCAACGAGGGCACCAACCCGACGGCGCTCGCGTCGATCGCCGAGGGCACGCACGCGATCTTCACCAACATCGCCTACAACGTCGAGACGCACGAGGTGTGGTGGGAGGGACGTACGCCGCACCCGCCGGCTGAGAAGCACGGCTGGCTCGACTGGACCGGCTCACCGATCGCCGATCGCGAGTACGGCGACGAGAGCCCGTGGGCGCACCCCAACAGCCGCTTCACGACGCAGCTCGACAACGTGCCCAACATCGCCGACGACTACAACGCAGCGGCCGGGGTGCCGATCGACGCGATCATCTTCGGTGGCCGTACGCGCGACCGTGAGCCGCTGATCCGCGCCATCACCGACCTGGCCGAGGGCGTCTACGACGGCCTGACGCTGGGTGCCGAGGCCACGTCTGCGGCCGAGGGCAAGGAGGGCATGCTGCGCTACGACCCGATGTCCAACCGCCCGTTCATGGCGTACGGCGAGGGTGACTACGCCCAGCACTACCTCAACATCGTCGGGGCCGCCAAGGACCTGCCGATCTTCGCGCACGTCAACTGGTTCCAGAAGGATCCGGGGGACGGTCACTACCTGTGGCCCGGCTACCGCGACAACCTGCGGCCGCTCCTGTGGCTCCTGCAGCTCAAGGCCGGCGAAGTCACCGGTCGCCAGACACCGGTCGGCATCATCCCGACCGCCGAGGAGCTCAACCTCGACGGCGTCGACATCACGCCCGAGGACCTCGAGACGATCCTGTCGATCGACAACGAGCGCTGGCGCCAGGAGATGGGGTTCCGCGAGGAGCACCTCAAGCAGTTCGACAACATGCCCGAAGAGATCTGGGAGGCGCACCGTCGCGTGTCCGCCGCCCTGGACGCCGATCAGGCGTAGCCACGAGGAACGACAGACCCCCGGACCCTTGCGGTCCGGGGGTCGTGTCTTCTGTGTGGGTCATCTCGAGACGGCTTGGTCGCTTCCAACCAGTGCATGATGGGACGACGACTCGAGGGGGCACCATGTCAGAGTTCGGCTACTCCGACCCGCGACGCACGGACAACCCGTACGACCCGGTCCAGGTCGGTGAGACCACCGCGCACCGGCAGGACGCGCTCGAACGGGACTCCCAGTTCCAGCCGCACGTCGGCCGGTTGCGCCGCCTGCTGAACCGCCTCAAGCGCCGATAGTGCTTCGCCCGTCACCAATCAGACACAGAATGACAGCAGGGCCTCGACGAAAACCATGTCGAGGCCCTGCTGTCGTTCTGTGCGCGAGGGGGGAGCCGTCGCCTTCGCTACGCGGCACACTCAACCAACCGGCTGGAGGAACGAGCAGCCGCTCCGCTCTCGGCTCCTCCCAAATCCACCAATCAATTACAGATGACAACGGGGCTCCGACGAAAACCATGTCGGAGCCCCGTTGTCATTCTGTGCGCGAGGGGGGATTTGAACCCCCACGCCCTTGCGGACACTGGCACCTGAAGCCAGCGCGTCTACCATTCCGCCACCCGCGCGTGGTCCCGCAGGACCGGTTCGCAAGTCTAACAGGCGGATTCAGGTGCTATTCCTCACGCCCGCCCCTGCGCGAAGTAGCGAGGATGGGCACTCCCGATACGATCGCAGGGTAGAACCACGATGACAGGAAAGGTGGAGGCTGATGGCGGGGGTGCTCCAGCGATTCGAACAACGCCTCGAGGGCGCCGTGACGAGCGCGTTCGCGCGGGCGTTCCGCAGCGCCGTGCAGCCAGTCGAGATCGCCGCTGCCCTGCAGCGCGAGGTCGACAACTCGGCCCACATCCTGTCCCGCGAGCGCATGCTGGTGCCGAACGTCTTCACCGTTGAGCTGTCGCCGCCCGACTTCGACCGGCTCAACCCGTTCAGCACGACGCTGGCCGACGAGCTCGCGACGCTCGTAAAGGAGCACGTGTCCGAGCAGCGCTACACGATGGCCGGCCCGCTCGAGATCGCGTTCACCAAGACCGGTGAGCTCAGCACGGGCCGCTTCCGCGTACGCAGCAAGACCAACGCCTCCGTCACGCCGGTGGCCGGGCAGCGGATGACCGAGACGGCGATCCGCAGCTCCAACGTGCTGCTCGAGGTCAACGGCATGAAGCACCCGATCGACGCTCCCGGCGTCGTGATCGGGCGTGGCAACGAGGCAGACCTCAAGATCGACGATCCGGGCATCTCTCGGCGCCACGCCGAGATCAAGATCCACCAGAGCGGGGCCGAGACGACCGTGACGGTCGTCGACCTCAACTCGACCAACGGCGTCGTGCTCAACGGTCACAAGGTCGCGACGGGGGTCGTCACCGACGGATCCGAGATCCGCCTGGGCAACACCGTCATCGTGATCCGCATGACCGAGGCCGGCGTCTAGATGTCTGAGCTCACTCTCACGCTGATCAAGCTCGGCTTCCTGGCCGTGCTGTGGCTGTTCGTGCTGTCGGCGGTGTCGGTCATCCGGTCCGACATCTTCGGCACCAAGGCACCGGCCGCACCGCGCCCGGCCAAGAACAAGCAGAAGGCCCCCGCGAAGTCCAAGGCCAAGAGCCGCAAGGCACCCCGCGGCGTACCCACCAAGCTCCAGGTCGTGTCGGGTCCCAACGCCGGGCAGAGCGTGCCGCTCGGCGACAAGCCGATCCTGCTGGGCCGCGGCACCGACGCCGCCATCCGGCTCGACGACGACTACGTCTCGACGCGGCACGCCCGCTTCGCGACCAACGGCGAGCAGTGGTTCGTCGAGGATCTCGGCTCGACCAACGGCACCTACCTCGGCAGCCAGCGCATCACCTCACCCGTCCCGATCGGCCTCGGCATCGCCGTCCGACTCGGCAAGACCATCGTCGAGCTGCAGAAGTAGTCCATGACCGCTCTGACCTTTCGCTACGTCGCGCACACCGACACCGGTCTGCGCCGATCCGCCAACCAGGACTCCGGCTATGCGAGCCCGCGCCTACTGGTGATCGCCGACGGCATGGGCGGAGCGGCAGCGGGTGACCTGGCGTCGTCCGAGGTCATGCACATCATCCGCGAGCTCGACACCGACACGGTCGATGCCGACGCCGTCGCCGCGTTGGAGCAGGCCGTCACCAAGGCCAACACCCGGCTGGGCCAGCTCATCGCCGACGACCCTGCGGTCGAGGGCATGGGCACGACCCTCGACGCCCTGCTGTGGGACGGTGAGAAGTTCGCGTTCGCGCACATCGGCGACTCGCGCGTCTACCGCCTGCGCGGCGGGGAGCTCACCCAGATCAGCAAGGACCACACGTTCGTCCAGAGCCTCATCGACGAGGGCCGGCTCACCCCGGCCGAGGCACGCGTCCACCCGCACCGCTCCCTGATCCTGCGAGCCATGCTGGGCCGCGACGACAACGGCGCCGACCTCAGCTGGGTCCAGCCCATGCTCGGCGATCGCTACCTGCTGTGCAGCGACGGTCTCACCGACATGGTCACCGACGAGGTGATCCGCGGCGCCCTGCTCGCCGAGACGATCGACATGGCCGCGACCGAGCTCGTACGCCTGGCGCTGGAGGCCGGCGGCTACGACAACGTCACGGTCGTCATCGGCGAGTTCGTCGAGGCCGGCACCGAGCCCGACGAGCGGCTGTCGTCGTCCGACGGCCAGCCCCAGCTCGTCGGCGCTGCTGCAGGACAGGCCCGCCCGCGTACGGGTGAGGGCACCAGCGGCAGCGACTCCGCCACCACGACCCCGTCCGCGTACGACCCCGAAGAGCTCCGATACGCCCCCCGCCCGCCGAGCCGCATGCGCTGGCTGCGCTGGGCCGCCGTGGCCGTCGTGCTCGCCCTGATCCTCGCCGCGGGTGGCACCTGGGCCTACAAGTGGTCGCAGACGCAGTACTTCGTCGCCGCCGAGGACGGCAAGGTGGCGATCTTCAAGGGCGTGCAGGCCGACATCCCGGGCATCACGCTGCAGCACGTCGAGCAGGTGACCGACGTCGAGCTCACGAGCCTCCCGACATTCCGGCGCCAGCAGGTCGAGGCCGGCATCGAGGCGTCCAGCAAGGCCGACGCCGAGAAGACCGTTGCCGAGCTCGACGACCTGGCCGTCGAGCCGACGCCGACACCCAGCAAGACGCCCACCAAGAAGACGCCGACCAAGTCCACCAAGTCGACGGCGTCCAACACGGTATGGCAGCGATGACCACACCCGCATGGGTTCCTCGCAAACGGCGGGGAGCCGAGTTCTTCCTGACCGTGCTCGCGGTCTTCATCGGCATCGCGGCGTACGCAGCAGTGGGCCTCGGCGCTGAGGGCACGATCCCGGCCGACACCTACAAGCTCGGCGGCGCGCTGATCGTCGTGGCCATCGCGACACACCTCATCGTGCGCCGGGTCGCCCCGTACGCCGATCCGGTGCTGCTGCCGCTGGTCATCGCGCTCAACGGCCTCGGCCTGGCGATGATCTACCGGATCGACCTGGGTTGCGAAGAGGGCGGGTGCGGCACCTATTCGCCCCACGCCAACGCCCAGCTGATGTGGACCGGGCTCGGCATCGTCGCCTTCACCGGCATCCTGGTCCTGATCCGCGATCACCGCCGGCTCCAGGCGTTCACCTACACGTTCGGGTTCGCCGCGATCGCCCTGCTGGTGCTCCCGCTCATGCCGGTCATCGGCCGCAACTTCTACGGCGCCCGCATCTGGATCGCGATCGGCCCGTTCAACTTCCAGCCGGGTGAGGCGGCCAAGATCTGCCTGGCGATCTTCTTCGCGGGCTATCTCGTCGTCAAGCGTGATGCCCTGGCGCTGGCCGGCCGGCGCATCATCGGCATCGACCTGCCGCGCGGCCGCGACCTCGGACCCATCTTGGCCGGCTGGTTGATCAGCGTCGGCATCCTCGTGTTCCAGCGCGACCTCGGCTCGTCCCTGCTGTTCTTCGGCCTGTTCGTCGTGATGCTCTACGTCGCCACGGAGCGTCCCGGCTGGCTCGTCGTCGGCTCGCTGCTGTTCGCCGCCGGCACCTGGTTCGGCTACCTCGCGTTCGGCCACGTGCAGGAACGCTTCGACACGTGGCAGGACCCGTTCAACCAGCCCAAGGGCTATCAGCTCGTGACCGGCCTGTTCGGCATGGCGCACGGCGGTGTCCTCGGGCAGGGCCTCGGTCAGGGCAGTCCGCAGCTCACCCCGTTCTCCTACTCCGACTTCATCGCCGCGTCGATGGGCGAGGAGCTCGGGCTCACCGGCCTCATGGCGATCATCGTGATCTACGGCCTTATCGTCGAGCGCGGCCTGCGCATCTCGCTGACCTGCCGCGACGCGTTCGGCAAGCTGCTCGCCGCCGGCCTCGCGTTCTCGTTCGCGCTGCAGGTCTTCGTCGTGGTCGGCGGCGTCACCCGGCTCATTCCGCTGACGGGCCTGACCACCCCGTTCATGGCCCAAGGGGGGTCGTCCGTCGTGATGAACTGGGCGATCATCGGCCTGCTCCTGCGCATCAGCGACCAGACGCGTCGCCCCGCTCCCGAGATCTCCACGTTCGACAGTGACGAGGAGACACAGGTGGTGAAGCTGTCGTGAACCGCCCGATCCGCAACATCGCCATCGCCTGCCTCGTGCTGTTCGTCGCGCTGCTGGTCAACATCAACTACGTGCAGTTCGTCGAGGCCGACAGCCTCAACGCCAAGAACGGCAACAAGCGCGTCATCAACGAGGAGTTCTCCCGCGACCGCGGCGCGATCCTCGTCGACGGCCAGCCTGTCGCCGAGAGCGTCAAGTCCAAGGACGACTACAAGTTCCAGCGGCGCTACCCCGACGGCGGCCTCTACGCGCCCCTCACCGGCTTCTTCTCGTACGTCTATGGGCGTGGCGGTCTCGAGAACTCGCAGAACAGCGTCCTGTCGGGCAGCGACAACCGGCTCTTCGTCAACCGCGTCGTCGACCTCGTGTCCAACAAGCAGCCCAAGGGCGGCAGCGTCGAGCTCACGATCGACCCCCTCGCGCAGAAGGCCGCCGCCGAGGGACTCGAACGGCTCGGCAAGAACACCAAGGGCTCCGTCGTGGCGCTCGACCCGCAGACCGGCGCGATCCTCGCGATGGTCAACCAGCCGTCGTACAACCCCAACCGTCTGGCCAGCCACGACTTCAGCGCCGTCCAGAAGTCGTGGGACGCGCTGACCAAGGACAAGAACCAGCCGATGATCAACCGCGGGACCCAGCAGACGCTGCCCCCCGGTTCGACGTTCAAGCTCGTCACGGCCGCAGCGGCCCTCGAGGACGGCGTCGTCGACAACATCGACGACCAGATCAAGGCCGGCTCCCGGCTGACGTTCCCGGGCATCCAGTACACGCTGCCCAACGAGAACGGTGGCAACTGCGGCGGTGACCGCATCACGTTCGAGCGCGCGCTCAACGTCTCGTGCAACGTCGCCTTCGGCGCGCTCGCCGGCAAGATCGGTCAGAAGAGGCTCGCCGAGCAGGCCGCCAAGTTCGGCTTCGGCACCGACCCGCTCGACGGCCTGGCCGCCAACGCCAGCCGGTTCACCGTCGGCGACAACAAGCTCGAGGCGCCGCAGCTCGCCCAGTCCGGCATCGGCCAGTACGAGGTCGCCGCGACGCCCCTGCAGATGGCGATGGTGGCAGCCGGCATCGCCAACGGGGGCGACGTCATGAAGCCGTACGTCGTCAAGACCGTCCGGTCGCCCAACCTCCGCGTCCTCGAGCGGGGCAACCCCGAGCGACTCAGCCAGGCCATGAGCAGCTCCAACGCCGCAAAGCTCCGCGAGATGATGATCAGCACGGTCAACGTCGGCACCGCGACGTCGGCGAAGATCGCCGGAGTCGAGGTCGGTGCCAAGACCGGCACCGCCCAGTCGACCGCTGACCGTCCGCCGTACGCCTGGTTCGTGTCGTTCGCCCCCGCCAAGGACCCCAAGGTCGCGGTCGCGGTGCTGGTCGAGTCGAGCGACACCGCGCGCGACGAGATCGCCGGCGGCCGCCTGGCCGGACCCATCGCGAGGTCCGTCATGGAAGCGGTGCTCGGAAAGTGAGTACGAACTTCGTGAGTCCACGAGCGAGCTTGGCGACGATATGCCTATGCGCGGGTGGCAAAACTACTGCACCAATGAGTCTGGGAGACTGACACCATGACCGAATCCGGCGACGAGACCATCCGCCTGGGCGACCGCTACGAACTCGGCGGTCTGCTCGGACGTGGCGGCATGGCCGATGTGCGTGTGGGCCGCGACCTCCGCCTCGGCCGCACCGTCGCGGTCAAGCAGCTCCGCGGCGACCTCGCAGCCGACGACACGTTCCAGGCCCGCTTCCGTCGTGAGGCCCAGTCGTCCGCAGCGCTCAACCACCCGTCGATCGTCGCGGTCTACGACACCGGCGAGTCGATCGACAAGCACGGCAGCCACGTGCCCTACATCGTCATGGAGTACGTCGAGGGCCAGACCCTGCGCGACATCCTGCGCGGCGCCGAGAACGGTCGCAAGATCCTGCCCGAGCGGGCCCTGTCGATCACGGCCGACGTCCTGAGCGCCCTCGACTACAGCCACCGTTCCGGCATCATCCACCGCGACATCAAGCCGGCCAACGTCATGCTGACCCCGTCGGGCCAGGTCAAGGTCATGGACTTCGGCATCGCCCGGGCCATCGCCGATACCTCATCGGCCATGACGCAGACCGCCGCGGTGATCGGCACGGCCCAGTACCTCTCGCCTGAGCAGGCGCGCGGCGAGACCGTCGACGCCCGCAGCGACATCTACTCCACCGGCTGCCTGCTCTACGAGCTGCTCACCGGTCGCCCGCCGTTCGTCGGCGACAGCCCGGTGTCGGTGGCCTACCAGCACGTACGCGAGGAGGCCCGGCCCCCGTCGCAGCTCAACCCCGACGTCAGCGCCGCGATCGACAACATCGTCGCGAAGTCGCTGGCCAAGCGTGTCGAGGACCGCTACCAGAGCGCCGCCGACATGCGCAAGGACATCGAGCGTGTGCTCGCCGGCCAGGCCGTCGAGGCGCCGGCTGCTGCCACCGCGATCGTGGGCGGTACGGCGGTCGCTCCGGCGGCACCCGTGCTGCCGGTCGCCGGCGGTGCCCGCCGTGCGGAGCCCGATCCCGACGAAGAGGACGACGAGCCCGAGAGCCGCGCCAAGTGGTGGATCATCGGCGCGATCGCCGTCCTGCTGCTCGCCGGGATCGCGTTCGCGATCTGGAAGGCGACCGAGTCGCCCGCGCCGCCGACGCAGGTCACGGTTCCTGACGTCGCCGGCAAGGACGTCGACACGGCGACGCGAGCCCTCGAGAACAAGAAGTTCGTCGTCAGCCCCAAGACGCAGGAGCAGGCCAGCAGCAAGGTCGACAAGGGACTCGTCATCGAGACCGATCCGCCCGCCGGCGAGAGCCAGGACGAGGGCAGCACCGTCACGTTGATCGTCAGTGCCGGTCCCCAGCAGGTCTCGATGCCTGACGTGCGACAGCTGCAGTTCAAGGTCGCCAAGGAACAGCTCGAGAACGGCGAGGGCAAGTTCAAGGTCAAGCGCGAATGGGTCGACAACAGCGCCGACCGCGGGGTCGTCATCAACAGCACCCCGTTCGCCGACGAGCAGGTCGATGTCGGATCCTCGGTGACGTTGTTCGTGTCCAAGGGTCAGGTCACAGTCCCCAACGTCGTCGGACAGACCATCGACGAGGCCACCAAGACACTGGAGGACCTCGGTCTCAAGGTGACGACCAAGGACGATCCAGCGGCCACGGCACCTGACGGCACCGTGACGGCGCAGACGATCGCGCCCAACGAGAAGGTCGCACCCGGCACGACGATCCAGCTGACCGTCTCGGCCAACCCGGGTCAGGACACCGATCCGGGCGACACCGATGGCGGTGCCGATGGTGCCGACGTGCTCGGCACCGACACGGACGGCTAGGCGTACGGCTAGCTCGTGGCCTTGGCGTAGCTGAGGCTGACGGCAGCGGTGTAGGCCGGTGCCTTGACGTTGTCGACGTTCTCGATCTTGAGGCCGAGCTGGAACTCGGGGTCAGCGGCGTAGCTGGCGAACGTCACAGTGGTCGGCGACGTCGCGAGCGAGGTGTTCATGGCGCCGACATCTCCGATCGCCTCGATGACGTACGGCGGTGAGTAGGGCACGCCGTCGAGCACCACGGTCGGTCCGACGCACTTGATGCCGGTTGTCGAGATGAGCCGCTGCCCCTGCAGCGTGACGGCTTCGGCCCCGCCGGCCCACAGCGCGTTGACGTACGCCTGGATGTCCTGCTGGTGCACGAACAGCAGGTTGGGATTCTCGCCGTCGGGCAGCTTGACCGTCGGCGGGGCATCGTTGAGCGTCACCCGGACGCCCGGTCCCTCGAGCGGGGTGAGCCCGGTCGGCTCCTCGAGGTCCTTGGCCTCGGCGCGCAGCTTCTTGAGCTTCGCGTTGGAGACACTCGCGGTCAGCTCGTCGATGTCGTCGCGGAGCTGGCGGGCGTCCGCCCGGCGGTCCTTGATCCGGTCGGCCCGTTCCTTGGCCAACGAGCTGGGATCTCCACCGGCCGGGCGGAGATCACCCCCGTCCGCACTGACCGATGCGGCGACGAAGAGGAACCCGGCGACGGCGAAGATCACGAGCACGGCAAGCGGCCACCGCTGACGTACGTGCGACCCCGCCTTTGCCACGCCGAACTCCTTGTAGATCGATGGCCTAGGCTATCCGAGAGCACCTATCGATGCGGCCCCGCCGCAGCAACCATCCGGAGACGTCGTGGCGAAAGACAAGGCCCCCAAGGGCCCGAAGACCCAGAAGATCGGCAACCGCTGGGCAGGTCCGGCGATGGTCACCTCGGGCATCATCGGGCTGGTGTGGATCGTCGTGTTCTACACGCTGAGCAACCAGACGATCGACTATCCGTCGTTCCTCAAGTGGTACGACGACCTCGGCAGCTGGAACCTCGTGGTCGGCATGGGCTTCATCGTGGCGGCCTTCGGCTTCGCCATGAAGTGGGAGTAAGAGGTCTCGTCGGCACGGATGTCGCCTGACTCGCGGACCGCATGCACCGCCCCGGCGGCGTTATCGTCGGTCGCCGCACAACCCCGGTGCGTCTCCCTCCTCTGCCTTGCCGTGACGGCACCTTCGGTCCGCTCGCTTCATCGGCGCCCGTGCCGACAACACCTCTAGTTACACCCTTGTAGTTATCCACACCTGTGTGCACAGCTGTTGATAATCACACCCGTGTCATTCACATCTGTGGACTAACCGGTGAGTTGTCCGGTCCGTACGACGACCGCGACGGCGATGCCGATCCACATGGCCGCGATGACGGCGACCTGCGTGATGAGCTTGCGGTCGCGCGGGGCGAACGCGAACGCGGCACCCAGGATCAGGCCGCCGATGAACCCGCCCAGGTGACCCTCCCAGCTGATGTTGCCCTGCGTGCTGATCACGGCGTTGATCGCGAGCAGCACCAGCAGCGTCCGCACGTCCTGCTTCGCCTTCAGCAGGACGACCAGCGCAATGCCCATGAGGCCGAAGATCGCACCTGAGGCGCCGACGGTAACCGTCAACGGGTCGTTGATGACGTAGACGAACACCGACGAGAACACCGCCATCGTCAGGTAGGCGACGACATAGCGCCACACGCCGAGGACCTGCTCGACGAACGGGCCGAAGAAGTACAACGTCAGCATGTTGAAGAAGAGGTGCGGGATGCTGGCGTGCAGGAACGCGGCGGTCAGCAGGCGCCAGTAGTCGCCGTCGGCGACGGCGTAGCCCTGCATCGCGCCCTGCTGGTAGATGTCGCCCGACCGGTCGTCGGACGCCAGCTGCAGCACGAAGGCGACGACGTTGATGCCGATGAGCGTCATCGACACGACGGCCGTGTTGGCCGAGACCAGGCCGCCGGCCATCGTCCGGGGAGCCCTGACGGACTTGGCACCCTCGGCGATGCACGACGGGCACTGGAACCCGACCGACGCGTCGTTCATGCACTCCGGACAGATCAGCCGCTCACACCGCTGACACGAGATGTACGCCTCGCGGTCAGGGTGCCGGTAGCAGCGATAGTCCGAAGCCGGGAGGTTCACGCCTCGCGTCGCTCGATCGTCAGCTTCTCGATGACGACCGGCTCGATCGGGCGGTCGAAGCCGTCCGTCGCCGTCGCGCCGATGGCGTCGACCACGGCCTTGCTGTCGGCATCGACGACCTCACCGAAGATCGTGTGCTTGCGGTTGAGCCAGTCGGTCGGCACGAGCGTGATGAAGAACTGCGAGCCGTTGGTGCCGGGTCCGGCGTTGGCCATCGCGAGCAGGTAGGGCTTGTCGAAGCGGAGGTCGGGGTGGAACTCGTCCTCGAACTCGTAGCCCGGTCCGCCGGTGCCGGTGCCGAGCGGGTCGCCGCCCTGCAGCATGAAGTTGGGGATGATGCGGTGGAACCCGATGCCGTCATAGAACGGCTTGTTCGAGATCTGGCCGGTGGCCGGGTCGATCCAGTCCTTGGTGCCCTCAGCCAGGCCGACGAAGTTGTCGACGGTCTTGGGGGCGTGGTTGGGGAAGAGCTCCACGACGATGGCGCCGTGGTTGGTCGTGAAGGTCGCGATGAGCTGCGAGGCCACAGGGGGATTCCTTTCGGTTGCTGCGCCCATCTTTTCATGAGACGCCAAGAGATCAGGGACGGCGGTCGGGCGCGGGACGGCCGGGTTCGAGGGCTATCGTGACCCGCATGTCGAAGTCGGAAAGCAGACATCCCGTCCGTAAGTTCTTCCTGTTCGCCCTGATCGCCGGCGCAGTCGTCGCGGTCCGCAACGCGGTCTCCGACAAGGGCGGCTCGTACGACCCCAACGAGGCGAACGAGCGCTGATGCCGGTCACTGTCGAACGTACCGACTCAGACGTCGCGATCCTCACGTTCAGCGCACCACCGGTCAACCTCTACTCCCTCGAGCTGCACGACGAGCTCGACGGCGCACTCGACGAGATCGAGGCGGCCGCGCCGCGCGCACTCGTCATCCGCGCCGAGGGCAAGATCGTCTCTGGCGGCGTCGACGTCGCGCAGTTCCACGCCCGCACGACCCAAGCCGACACCCAGCAGCTGTACGACCGGATGATCGAGCTCCCGAACCGCATCGACGCACTGCCGTTCCCGACGGTGTTCGCCGCGCATGCGCTGACCCTGACCTGGGCGTTCGAGGTCGCCGTCGCCTGCGACCTCATCCTGGCGTCCGAGAAGGCGAAGTTCGGCCTGGTCGAGCGCGTCATCGGGCTCACCCCGACGATGGGTGGCACGCAGCGGCTCGCCGCTCGCGCGGGCGTGGGTCGCGCCAAGGAGTTCGTGTTCACCGGTGACCTCTACGGCGCCGCGACGCTCGAGCGGTGGAACGTCGTCAACCGCGTCCTGCCGGTCGAGGGGTTCGACGCCGCGGTGCTGGCGTTCGTCGACCAGATCGCTACCGGGCCGACCAAGGCCTTCGGCGCTGCCAAGGACATCCTGCGGCACTTCGAGGCCGGGGGAGTGCCCGAGGCCAACGCTCATGTGACGGCTATCGCCGCCGGGCTGTTCGACACCCAGGACCTGCAGCACGGCATGGAGTCGTTCCTGCGCGACGGCCCCGGCAAGGCCACCTTCACGGGTCGCTGAAGTCGGCCCCACTCACACTGTGGCGGACTCTGCCTCGCGTACTGCTTTGGTCGCGCGGTGCTCCGCCCAGAAGCTGACGAAGGGAATCGTCGCGAACAACATCGTGGTGACGATGAACGCCGGCTTCCAGCGGTGCCGACGGGCAAGCACGGCGATCAACACGAGCAACGCCATGAAGAGGTAACCGTGGATCATGTCGACGATCCCGATCGCGCCTGAGTTGCGGTTCCACCACGACGAGTCGTCCGTGCTCAGCTGCGCGAGCCACGCGCCGATCACGAAGATCAGGTTGATGCCCACGATGTAGGCGACGACACGGTATGCCTTGGCTACTCCACTCACCTCGTCAGGCTACCTTCGGCCGCGAAGCCGCCACGCTCTCGGTCGCCATCCGCCACCACATGAACACCGCGAAGGCGCCGAAGATCCACCACTGGAAGGCGTACGCAAGGTTGCGCAGACCGACGGTCCACGACACGTCACCCGGCTTGGGTGGCGGCACGAGTGCCAGGCCGCCGGCGGCTGCCTTGCTGGTGCTGATCGCGAACCCGGAGTAGAGGTCGTACGGCAGCTCGTTGGTCAGCGCCGGGATGCGGACCGAGCCGATCTCGCGACGGTCCGGGTCGTACGCGGCACCGCCCGCCTCGCCGGGCTGGAGCACGGCGTTGATCGTGACCTCGCCGGCTGGCACGGGCGGCCGGTCATCGGTCGCCGACGGTGCCCACCCGCGTACGACGAGCAGTGCGTGGTCGTCACCGTCGACGAGCAGTGGGGCGAGCAGCCATGCACCGGTGCGGCCGTCCTGCTGCTTGTCGGTCACCCACACCTGCTGCGCCGCCGGCGCGAACGTGCCCGTCGCCGTCACCGGGCGGTAGTTGAGTGTCGCCTCGAACGGTTGGTCCGGACCCCACAGCCCGGCCAGCGCGACACGGGGCACGTGCTGCTTGTCGGCGCGCTCGTGCTCCTGGCGGGAGTCGTAGACCCCGAGCTGCCACAGCCCCATGAACACGCAGAACGCCACAGCGACGACGGCGAAGACGTGCAGACCGACGAGGCCCGGCCGGAGCCAGAGCCTCGCCGTGCCTCGATTCACTCCGACGCCTTCGAAGAAGACCAACGATACAAAGGCGTCGTCGCGAGTGCCTGATGGTTCACTCGCTAGCGCTCGCTCACTTGATGAAGGGCGCGACGTCCGGGTAGAGCGGGAAGCGCTCGGCCAGCACGGTCACCCGCTTGCGCAGTCCCTCGATGTCGACGTCGCCGGGCAGCAGTGCAGCGGCGATGATCTCGGCGACCTCGGTGAACTCCTCGGCGCCGAACCCGCGCGTGGCGAGTGCCGGCGTGCCGATGCGGAGACCCGAGGTCACCATCGGCGGGCGGGGGTCGTTGGGCACGGCGTTGCGGTTGACCGTGATGCCCACCTCGTGGAGCCGGTCCTCGGCCTGCTGACCGTCGAGCTCGGACTCGCGGAGGTCGACCAGCACGAGGTGCACGTCGGTGCCGCCGGTCAGCACGTTGACGCCCGCGGCGCGCGTGTCGGCAGCGACCAGGCGCTCGGCGAGGATCTTGGCGCCCTCGATCGTCCGCTCCTGGCGCTCCTTGAACTCCGGCTCGAGGGCCATCTTGAACGCCACGGCCTTGGCGGCGATGACGTGCTCGAGCGGACCACCCTGCTGGCCGGGGAACACCGCGGAGCGCATCTTCTTGGCGATGTCCTCGTCGTTGGTCAGGATCGCACCGCCACGGGGTCCGCCGAGTGTCTTGTGCGTCGTGGTCGTGACGATGTGCGCGTGCGGCAGCGGGCTCGGGTGCAGGCCGGCGGCGACCAGTCCGGCGAAGTGCGCCATGTCGACCCACAGCTTGGCACCGACCTCGTCGGCGATCTCGCGGAACAGCGCGAAGTCGAGCTGGCGGGGGTACGCCGACCAGCCGGCGATGATGACGGTCGGCTGGTGCTCGTGCGCGAGGGTGCGCACCTCGTCCATGTCGACGAGGCCGGTCTCCGGCACGACGTGATAGGCGACGGGCTTGTAGAGCTTGCCGGAGAAGTTGAGCTTCATGCCGTGGGTCAGGTGACCGCCGTTGGCGAGGTCGAGGCCCAGGATCGTGTCGCCGGCAGTGGCGATCGCGTGCAGCGCTGCGGCGTTGGCGGTGGCGCCCGAGTGCGGCTGCACGTTGGCGTAGCCCGCGTCGAACAGCTCCTTGAGCCGGTCGATCGCGATGGTCTCGACCTGGTCGACGAACTCGCAACCACCGTAGTAGCGCTTGCCGGGGTAGCCCTCGGCGTACTTGTTGGTCAGGACGCTGCCCTGTGCCTCGAGCGAGGCGACGGGCGCGAAGTTCTCCGACGCGATCATCTCGAGCGTCGACTGCTGACGGTGCAGCTCGGCGTCGAGGAGCGCGGCGATGTCAGGGTCGAACTCGGAGAGATGCTGGTTGTGGCTCATGACCCAAGGGTATCGGGCCGCCCGTGCCGCCGGCCTAGGACCGGCGCCGCTTCGCTGCGAGCACGGCGGCCTGGGTGCGGCGCTTGAGTCCGAGCTTGGCGAGGAGGTGCGTGACGTAGTTCTTGACCGTCTTCTCCGCCAGGAACATCTCGTCGGCGATCTGCCGGTTGGTCATGCCCTCACCGATCAGCTCGAGGATGCGGCTCTCCTGCGGAGTCAGCAGGTCGAGGGGGTCGGCGGGTGGTTCACCGTCGCGAATCCTGGCCAGGACCTTCTGGGTCACGCCAGGGTCCAGCAACGACTTGCCGCTCGCCACCTGACGTACTGCCGCGACGAGCTCTGGCGCACGCGCCTGCTTGAGCAGGTAGCCCGCGGCGCCGGCCATGATCGCCGCGAACAGCGCCTCGTCATCGTCGTACGCCGTCAGGATCAGGACCGCGATGTCGGGGTGGGCGGCGCGAACCGCACGGCACACGTCGATGCCCGACCCGTCGGGGAGACGGGCCTCCAGCACCGCGACGTCGGGGTTGACGACCGGGATGCGGAGCAGGGCGTCGGCAGCCAGAGCGGCCTCGCCGACGATCTCGACGTCACCGTCCTCCTCGAGGAGGTCCCGCAGGCCGCGACGCACGACCTCGTGGTCGTCGAGCACGAAGACCCTGATCACGGCGTGCCCCTGGGCATCAGCGCATGGCGAGGGGCGTACGGAAGCGGACCCGATGGTTCAACGACCACGATCGTGGGAGTGACGTGCATGGGATCCTTCCGATGCGCAGATTAACGACCTGCGTGAAGGCAACGTCACGAATTCGGGCGCCGGCTCGCAGAATCCACTCGTTCGGGCCAGGCGATCCTGCGAATTCCGTCGGAATGACTAGTCCGGTCTAGTCCTTTCGATGGCGTGCGGGGCCGTACGCCGACAGCATTCGGGA
This sequence comes from Aeromicrobium sp. 9AM, assembly GCF_902506105.1. Classification (GTDB taxonomy): domain Bacteria; phylum Actinomycetota; class Actinomycetes; order Propionibacteriales; family Nocardioidaceae; genus Aeromicrobium. Next base: position 2,846,587 of record NZ_LR733304.1, on the reverse strand, counting down.
CTTAGGTCCCTCACCCATCCGCCGATCCGTACGGAAGGATTGCAGGGTCAGGGCAGGGCCCTGCAGCCGTGGGATCTCCCTCCCGCGTACTCGCTCCGAGGAACTCCCAAGTTCTCAACATCCTCGGGCGTCGACTGAGCTGCCGTCGCACCGACCGCCGCACAGGGCCCGCCCTGCCTCTTCCTTTCGCCCCGCGCCGCCGTCGCGGCCTGCGAATCAGTAACCAAAATGCAATCTGGCAGGTCGGTTCAGCCACCACGGGCGCGTGTAGCGTGCGGGAAGGCTCAGTCCCATCATGTGGACAATCCCGCCGCAACCACGCGTTGCGGCTCGACTCGTAGGAGAGCAATGAAGAACTTCCGTCGTGGTACCGCGATCATCGCGGTGTCTGCGCTCGCCGGCCTTGCGCTGGCCGCGTGTGGACAAAGCAAGGACGACGACAACAAGGACGCGGGTGGCTCGAACCTCGTCGTCGGCACGACCGACAAGGTCGTCTCGATCGACCCGGCCGGCTCGTACGACAACGGCTCGCTGACGGTGCAGACGCAGGTCTACCAGTACCTCCTCAACTTCCCGGCCGGCAGCACGACGCTCACGCCCGACGCCGCGTCGAAGTGTGACTTCGCGCAGCCGACCGAGTACGTCTGCACGATCAAGGACGGGCTGAAGTTCGCCAACGGCCACGCCCTGACGGCGTCCGACGTCGCGTTCTCCTTCAACCGCATCGTCAAGATCAACGACCCCAACGGCCCGGCTTCGCTGCTCGGCAACATGAAGTCGGTCAAGGCCACGGACGACAAGACGGTCACGTTCACCCTCAACTCGCCCAACGACCAGACGTTCGGCCAGGTGCTCGTCACCTCCGCCGGACCGATCGTCGACGAGGAGACCTACCCGGCCGACAAGGTCCTGGACGATGACGCCGCGGTCAAGGCGCAGGGCTTCTCCGGTCCCTACACGATCGGCAAGTACACCAAGGGCCAGATCGCCGAGTTCAAGGCCAACGACACCTACGACGGTGCCTACAACAAGCCGAAGACCAAGACGATCACGCTGTCGACGTACGCCGACGCCAACAACCTGAAACTCGACGTCCAGAACGGCAAGATCGACGTCGCGTGGCGCTCGCTGACCCCGACCGACATCGCCAGCCTCAGCAAGGACGACAAGGTCAAGGTCCACAAGGGTGCCGGTGGCGAGCTGCGCTACATCGTCTTCAACATGAAGACGATGCCCGGCGACGACGACGACCAGAAGCTGGCGATCCGCCAGGCGATGGCGTCCTCGCTGGACCGCGACGAGCTCTCGACGCAGGTCTACAAGGGCACCTACACGCCGGCGTACTCGGCCGTCCCGCAGGGCCAGGTCGGCGCCACGGAGCCGTTCAAGGACAAGTATGGCGACAAGCCCAACAAGGACGAGGCCAAGAAGTTCCTCGACGACGCCGGAGTCAAGACCCCGGTCACGCTGAAGCTGCAGTACAACACCGACCACTACGGTTCCTCGTCGACCGAGGAGTACAACATGGTCAAGCGTCAGCTCGAGGACACCGGCCTGTTCAAGGTCGACCTGCAGTCCACGGAGTACGTCACGTACTCCGAGGAGCGCGTCAAGGATGCCTACCCGATGTTCCAGCTCGGCTGGTTCCCGGACTTCCCGGACGCTGACAACTACGTCACGCCGTTCTTCGGTGAGAACAACTTCCTGCAGTCGCACTACAACTTCTCGGCCAAGGACAACCCGGTGCCGGAGATGACGAAGCTGCTGAAGTCGGAAGCCACGGACGCCGACAAGACCTCGCGTGTCGCGACGCTCGGCAAGATCCAGGACCTGGTCGCTGACCAGGTGCCGATCCTGCCGCTGCTCACCGGCGCACAGGTCGCGGTGGCGGGCACGGACGTCAAGGGCGTCGAGGAGACTCTCGACCCCGCGTTCAAGTTCCGCTTCACGTCACTGTCGAAGTAATCACGAAGGAGGGGCGGGTCCACTGGACCCGCCCCTTCCGTATGTTGTTTCCAGGGTCCTTGAGCCTGTCGAAGGGACCCGACCCTCTCAAGAACCGAAATTGAGGAACTCATGACCGCCGAAGTCCTCGCGCCGCTCGAACCGACGCCCGCCCAGCCGTCCCGCAAGAGGCGTGGCCCCCTCAGCCCACTCGCCCGCTACATGCTCGTACGTGTCGCGCTGATCATCCCGATGCTCTGGGTGCTCGTCACGATGGTGTTCCTGCTGATGCGCGTCATCGGCGATCCCGTGACCGCGGCCCAGGGCGGCCGCCTCAACGCCGAGCAGATCGCCGAGCGCAAGCACGCAGCCGGGCTCGACCGGCCGATGCTGACGCAGTACTGGGAGTACATCACCGGGCTGCTCCACGGCGACTTCGGCACGACCCTGACGGATCACCGTGAGATCTCCGGGATCCTGACCCACTACGGCGCGGCCACGCTCGAGCTGTCGTTCTGGGCGCTCCTCGTGGCGTTCGCCGTCGGCATCCCGCTGGGCCGGCTCGCCGCCCGCTACCGCGACCGGCTGCCCGACGTCGTGCTGCGGCTGTTCGCGATCCTCATCTACGCCGCGCCCGTCTTCTTCGTCGGCCTGCTCCTCAAGCTGGCCTTCACGCCGTTCGGCTGGCCGTCGTCAGGTCGCTCCTCGACCCAGACCGAGCTGACCCTCGACAACGTCCACCCGCACACCAACATCATGATCGTGGACGCGCTCCTGTGGGGAGACCCCAAGATCATCCTCGAGGTCCTCCAGTACGCCCTGCTGCCCGCGGTCGCGCTGGGCCTGCTGACTGGTGGCGTCTTCCTGCGCCTCGTACGCATCAACCTCCTGCAGACCCTGCGCATGGACTACGTCACCGCGGCGAGAGCTCGCGGAGTGTCCGAGCGGAGGGTCGTGCGCAAGCATGCGTTCCGCAACGCGCTCGTCCCGGTGGTCACGGTCATGGGCATGCAGATCGCGCTGCTCCTGGCCGGCGCCGTCCTGACCGAGACGACGTTCGAGTGGAAGGGCATCGGCTACGAGCTGACGCAGTACCTCAAGGCCCGCGACTTCCTCGCCGTGCAGGGCATCGTCACCGCGATCGCCGTCATCGTCTGCGTCGCGAGTCTCCTGATCGATGCCATCGTCGCCCTCGTCGACCCCCGAGTGAGGTTCTGATGCCTACCCGCCGCTTGAGCTTGTCGAAAGCCGTACCCGCCGTCGTCCGCCAGTCCCACGGCCTGCAGCGCTTCATGCTGCTCCTGGGCTTCGCGATCATCGCCGCCTTCTTGATCATCGCGATCTTCGCGCCGTGGATCGCGCCCTACGGATTCAACGACGACCGTTCGGGCGGTGTCCTCTTCGGCACCCAGCAGGCGCCGTCGGCCGATCACTGGTTCGGCACGACGGTCGGTGGCACCGACGTGCTGTCCCGCGTCGTCTACGGCACCCGGACCGCGATCGAGGTCATCATCCTCGCGGTCGTGCTGTCGAGCCTGGTCGGCGTGCCGCTGGGCCTGCTGTCCGGCTTCCTCGGCGGTTGGCTCGATCGCGTCCTCGTGCTGGTCATGGACGCCCTGTACGCCTTCCCGTCGCTGCTGCTCGCGATCGTCGTCTCGATCGTCCTCACCGGCGGGTCCAGCGGGGCGGTCGGTGGCATCCTCGCCGCGGCCATATCGATCACCGTGGTGTTCGTGCCGCAGTACTACCGCGTGATCCGCAGCGCGACGCTCGCCGTCAAGGTCGAGCCGTACGTCGACTCGGCCCGCGTCGTCGGCGTGCGCACGCCGCGCATCCTCGGCCGCCACATCTTCTCCAACGTCGCGCAGAACCTGCCGGTCATCGGCACGCTCAACGCGTCCGAGGCGATCCTCACCCTGGCCGGCCTGGGCTTCCTCGGCTTCGGCATCGAGCCGTCCGCGGCCGCCGAGTGGGGCTTCGACCTCAACAAGGCACTGCCGGACGCGTCCAACGGCATCTGGTGGACCAGCGTCTTCCCCGGCACCGCGATCGTCCTGATCGTGCTGGGCGTGACGCTGGTCGGCGAGAGCCTCAACGACATCCTCAACCCCCTCCTGCGCACCCGCGGCGCCGACACGACGTCGGCCGACGAGGCCGAGATCACCCACGAGTTCGAAGAGCTCACCGGCGACATTGAACCGTCCGTCGAGGTCCGCAACGAGGCCGCGAACGCCGAGAAGCGCGTCGCCGCGTTGGCCCTCACGGATCTAGCGGTGACGTTCCGGACCGACGCAGGGCAGATCCATGCCGTCAACGGCATCAGCTTCGACGTCGCGCCCGGTGAGGTCGTCGCCGTCGTCGGCGAGTCCGGCTCCGGCAAGTCGGTCAGCTCCCGCGCGGTCCTGGGCCTGCTGCCGTCGACCGCCGCGGTCACCGGATCGGCCCGACTCGGCGACCGCGAGCTGCTCGGCATGTCCAACAACGACATCCGGCCGATCCGCGGCGACCAGGTCTCCATGGTGTTCCAGGAGCCGTCGACGGCCCTCAACCCGGTCTACACCGTCGGCTGGCAGATCATCGAGGGCATCCAGGCGCACAAGGACGTGTCCAAGAAGGACGCCCGCAAGCGTGCGATCGAGCTGCTCGAGCTGGTCGGCATGCCCGATCCCGAGCACCGCGTCGACTACTACCCGCACCAGCTCTCGGGCGGGCAGAAGCAGCGCGTCGTCATCGCGATGGCGATCGCCTGCGATCCCGACGTCATCATCGCGGACGAGCCCACGACCGCCCTCGACGTCACGGTCCAGGCCGCGATCCTCGAGCTGCTGCTGTCACTGCGTGACCGGCTCGGCACGGCGATCGTGCTGATCACCCACAACATGGGCGTCGTCGCCGACATGGCCGACCGAGTCGTCGTGATGTATCGCGGCAACATCGTCGAGCAGGCACCGGCGGGCGAGCTCTTCGCCGAGCCGAAGCACCCCTACACCCGCGCGCTCCTCGACGCCGTCCCGCACCTCGGCCGCGAGAACGGCCCGGGCCTGGTCGACGAGAACGACCTCGTGCTCAAGGTCGAGGACCTGGTCGTCGAGTTCCCCGGCGGCCTGGGCCAGCCGGCCTTCCGCGCGGTCGACCACGTGACGCTGGAGATCCGCAAGGGCGAGGTCCTCGGCCTCGTCGGCGAGTCCGGCTCGGGCAAGTCGACTGTCGGGCGTACGACCGTGGGGCTCCAGCAGCCGACGAGCGGCACGATCCACGTCTCCGGCAACACGATCTCCGGACTCTCCGACCGGCAGCTGCGGCCGTTCCGCTCGCGATTCGGGTTCGTGTTCCAGGACCCGGCGTCATCACTCAACCCACGTATGTCGATCGGGCAGTGCGTCGCCGAGCCGCTGCACGTCCAGACCGACCTCAAGCAGTCGGAGATCGACGCCAAGGTGCGGTCGCTCCTCGACAGCGTCGAGCTCGGCGGCTCGTACGTCGAACGGTTCCCGCACGAGCTGTCGGGTGGCCAGCGCCAGCGCGTCAGCCTGGCCCGCGCCCTGGCCCTCGATCCCGACCTGCTGATCGCGGACGAGCCGACCTCGGCGCTCGACGTGTCGGTGCAGGCGCGGGTGCTCGAGCTGTTCACCGAGCTGCAGCAGCGACTGCAGTTCGCATGCCTGTTCATCAGCCACGACCTCGCGGTCGTCGACACCCTGGCCAACCGGGTCGCGGTGATGCAGCACGGCAAGCTCGTCGAGATCGGCCCGCGCGACCAGGTCCTCGGCAACCCGCAGGAGGACTACACCAAGCGGCTCATCGCGGCCGTGCCGGTGCCGGACCCCGACGAGCAGCGTCGCCGCCGCGAGGCACGCGGGCACCTGCTGACCGACATCTCCTGACCAAGCGGACCCACGCCGCCCGGCGTACGTTCGAGGTATGAATCCCCTCGAGCTCGTACGCCGGCGCGTGGGCGAGACGATCTTCTCGCGCGTCGCCGGTGAAGAGGGACCGGCCCGCCGCGACCGCATCCACTTCAGCGAGGGACCGCGGCGGTTCGAACCGGGCTCGGCGATCCACCGCGTGCACTCGGACGCATCGATGTTCGTCGGCGGGATCAGAGCGCTGCTGCTGCAGTCGATGCACCCGCTCGCGATGGCCGCCGTCGATGCGCACTCCGGCTTCCGGGGCGATCCGTGGGGACGGCTGCAGCGCACCAGCACCTTCCTCGCCGAGACCACGTTCGGCACGATCGAGGATGCCGACCGGGCCGTGGCCGTCGTCCGCGCGGTGCACGACCGGGTGCGGGGGACGGCGCCGGACGGGCGGGCGTACGCGGCCTCGGACCCACATCTGGTGCGGTGGGTGCATGTTGCGGAGATCGACAGCTTCCTGAAGGCCCATGACCGCTACGGCTCGCAGCCGCTCGACGCCGATGGGTGTGATGCGTACGTCGCACAGACCGCGCACGTCGCGCGCGCCCTGGGGGCGGTCAACGTGCCGGAGACCGTCGCCGAGCTCGACCGGGTCCTCGCGGACTATCGCCCTGAGCTCGACGGGACCCCGGCGGCGCGACGCGCAGCCCGGTTCATCCTCGTGCACCCACCGGTGCCCCTGACCCTGCGCGCTCCGTACGGTTTGCTGTCGGCGGCCGCCGTCGGCATGATGCCGCGTTGGACGCGGTGGCCGCTGCGGCTGCCCTACCTGCCGCTCGTGGAGGCGACTGCCGTGCGTACGAGCGGAGTGGTGATCACCGAGGCGATCCGCTGGGCGATGGGCTCAGGCCCTCCGCAGCGCGACTAGCAGTCGGCGACGCCGGGCACGTCGCACGCTTCGACGACGGGTCCGGCAGCGGCGACGCGCAGGAGCAGCTGGCGGAACGTGTCGGCATCCTCGTCGGGCAGGTTCCCGAGCACGGCCCGCTCGACGTCGGCGATCCGCTTGGATGCGGCGGCGAACGTCTTGGTGCCCTTGGCGGTCAGCACCACCTGGCGCGATCGCCGGTCCGCCGGGTCCGGACGGCGGGTGACGAGGCCGGCCTTCTCGAGGTCGTCCACGAGATATGTCATGACGGTGCGATCGATGCCAAGGCGTGTGGCGATCGTGACCTGGTTGCTGCACTCGTCGCCGTTGGCGACCGACATGACCTGATAGGCACGCGGGCCGCCAGGGAGGTCACTGACGGCGTCGCGCGCGTTGTCGAGATAGCTCCGGAGGATGCTCCCGAGGGCTTGGCCGAAGTCGATGGAGGCCTGCTCCGTCGGCGTCGCAGCTGTCTCGGTCATGCCGCAAGTGTAGCCAGTCGTACGTTGTGCCGATCGTCACGTTTCTAGATCGTCTGGGTAGCATATGATCTTTTTGACAGACCATCTAGTTCAAGGAGCACGCATGAGCACGATCTTCCGATTGGACGCCAGCATCCGCCAGCAGGGCTCGGTGACCCGCGCCGTCGCCGACACCCTGCAGTCCGCGATCGCCGAGGAGCTCGGCAGTCCCGCCGTCGTACGTCGTGATCTCGGGCTCGACCCGGTGGATCCCGCCGTCTGGGGAGCGGCAGCGTTCGCCGGCTTCACGCCGGAGGAGCAGCGGACGCCTGTTCAGCTGGACGCGCAGCGGACCGCGGCTGCACTCGCCGACGAGGTGGTCGCCGCTGATGTGCTGATCTTCGCCGTGCCGATGTACAACTTCGGGGTGTCCCAGCACTTCAAGACCTGGTACGACGTCGTCGCGACGGATCCTCGGCTGGCGGTCGGCCAGAGCCAGGTCACCGGCAAGCCCGCCTTCCTCGTGACCGCGCGTGGAGGCGGATACGGAGCCGGCACTCCGCGGGAGGGCTGGGACCACGCCACGGCGTGGATGCGCCGCATCCTCGAGGACGTCTGGGGTCTCGACCTCGACGTCATCGAGACCGAGCTGACGCTGGCGGAGGTCACGCCGCAGATGGCCGAGCTGCGCGACCTCGCGCGCGAGCAGCTCGCCGAGTCGCACGAGTCGGCGCGCCAGAGCGGCCGGTCGGTCACGATCAAGCTCCGTTCGGCAGCCTGACCCCCGCGGGCCGGGGAGGCCAGGTCTCCCCGGCCCGGCGCACCGTCATGTGTGACCACTGCTCAACGGGGTAAGCCCGCCTCGAAGGAGTGGTCAATGTGAAGAAGTTGTCAGTGCTCGCGATCGGTGCAGCCGGGTACGTCCTCGGTGCCCGCGCCGGACGCGAACGGTACGAGCAGATCAAGCGCCAGGCCGACAAGGTCTGGAACAATCCCAAGGTGCAGAGCGCCGTCGACGACGTCCAGACCCAGGCCAAGCACACCGGCTCCGAGGTCGGGTCGAAGGTCGGCGCCAAGGTCGCCGATGTTGCCGGCGAAGCCAAGTCCAAGATCGCCGACAAGGTCAAGGGTCACGACACCGATCCCGCCTCAGACAACTACCGTCCGGGCGACGAGGTCATCGGCCCACCACCGGTCCCGGGTGAGTCTCCCATTGCGGATGCCCACCGACAGGGCATGTCATGACGGGTCCCGACGTCCAGACGTCCCAGGCCTCGACCGGACAGCTGATCGCCCAGGCCACCGAGGACGTCTCCACGCTGATCCGCAACGAGATCCAGCTGGCCAAGAAGGACCTGGCCGCGAGCGGCAAGCGGCTCGGCGTCGGGGCCGGTCTGTTCGGCGTCGCCGGCACCCTGGCGCTGTACGGCTTGGGCGCCCTCGTCGCGGCTGGGATCCTCGGCATCGCGGAGGCGCTCGACGCCTGGCTCGCCGCGCTGATCGTCGGCGGCGGACTGTTCGTCCTCGCCGGCCTGGCCGCTCTCATCGGCAAGATGCGCGTCAGCAAGGTCGCGGAGGCCCCGCGCGAACGGGTCGAGAGCGTCAAGGCCGATGTTGCCGCGGCCCGACACGGAGCAACGTCATGAGCACGATCGAGCGCGACATCGAGCAGACCCGCGAGCACCTCGGTCAGACCGTTGATGCGCTGGCGGCCAAGGCCGAGACCGGCAAGCACCGCGCCGGCATCGTGGCTCTGGTCGGCGTCGCTGCGGTGGCCGCCTTCGTGCTCTGGCGTCGCTTCGGCTGAGGTGACCGGTTCAGCTGCCCCGGGTGATCCACTCGTCGAGGTGGGGTGCTTCGGCGCCGATCGTGGTGTCGTCACCGTGCCCCGTATGCACGACAGTCTCGCCCGGCAACGTCAGCAGACGGTCTCGGATCGACGCGATGATCGTGTCGAAATCCGAGTAGGAGCGGCCCGTGGCGCCGGGGCCACCCGCAAAGAGCGTGTCGCCGGTGAAGATCGCGCCGAGCTCCTCGGCGTACAGGGACGTGCTGCCCGGGGAGTGGCCGGGCGTGGGGATGGCCCGCAGCGTGGTTCCGGCGACCTCGAACGTCGCGTCGGGCTGCAGCGCCCGGTCCGGCGCTGTGTCGTGCTCCGCGTCCCACAGCATGCGATCGGCCGCCGGGAACCATACCTGCGCGCCGGACTCGCGGCCGAGCTCCACGGCGGCGTTGATGTGGTCGTTGTGCCCGTGTGTCAGGACGATCGCCAGCACCGTACGGCCGTCGATGGCGTCCAGGATCGCGTCGGCGTCATGCGCGGCGTCGATCACGATGACCTCGGCATCGTCGCCGATCAGCCACACGTTGTTGTCGACGTCCCAGCTGCACCGTCGAGCGCGAACTGGCCGGACGTCACGACCTTGTCGATGCGCGCCGAGGTCACAGTTCGACCACCGATCGCAGGACGCCGCCCTCGTGCATCTTGGTGAAGGCCGCCTCGACGTCGTCGATGCCGATCGTCTCGGTCACGAACGCGTCCAGATCCAGGCGGCCCTGCAGGTAGAGGTCGACCAGCATCGGAAAGTCGCGGCTCGGCAGACAGTCGCCGTACCAGGACGACTTGAGCGAGCCGCCGCGGCCGAAGACGTCGAGCAAGGGGATCTCCAGATGCATGTCGGGCGTCGGCACGCCGACCAGCACGACGGTCCCGGCCAGGTCGCGGGCGTAGAACGCCTGCTTCCACGTCTCCGGTCGGCCGACCGCGTCGATCACGACATCGGCCCCGAAGCCGCCCGTCAACGCCTGCACCGCCTCGACCACGTCGCCCTCGGTGGCGTTGATCGTGTGCGTCGCGCCCATGCCGCGCGCCCACTCCAGCTTGCGGTCGTCGACGTCGATCGCGATGATCGTGCCCGCGTTGGCCAGGCGTGCGCCCGCGATCGCGGCACTGCCGACCCCACCGCAGCCGATGACGGCGACGGAGTCGCCGCGCTGCACGTTGCCGGTGTTGATGGCCGCTCCGAGTCCGGCCATGACACCGCAGCCCAGCAGGCCGACGGCTGCCGGCGAGGCCGACGGGTCAACCTTGGTGCACTGGCCGGCCGCGACCAGCGTCTTGTCGGCGAACGCCCCTATGCCCAGTGCCGGGGAGAGCTCAGTGCCGTCCTCCAGTGTCATCTTCTGCGTGGCGTTGTGCGTGTTGAAGCAGTACCAGGGCCGTCCCCGCAGACAGGCCCGGCACTGGCCGCACACCGCACGCCAGTTGAGCACCACGAAGTCGCCCGGCGCCACGTCCGTGACGCCCTCGCCGACCGACTCGACCACACCAGCGGCCTCGTGGCCCAGCAGGAACGGGAACTCGTCGTTGATGCCGCCCTCGCGGTAGTGCAGATCGGTGTGGCAGACCCCGCACGCAGCGATGTCGACCACGGCCTCGCCAGGGCCCGGGTCAGGGATCACGATGTTCTCGACGGTGACCGGCGCACCTTTGGCGCGGGCGATCACCCCTCGTACGGTCTGCGGCATGCGGGCTCCCTCATATGGCGTGGTTCACGTCACGGTAGCCGGTGAGGGCGACGTACCCGCGCGAGCGGTCGACTCGGGGCCTCGGGGATCCCTTGTCGGGCGAACACCGGTGGCGCCTTCGGCGCGGAAGGGCGTCCGCGTTGATGGGGCCCGACTCGAGTCACTCGCTTGGATTCACTGAATGAGAGACGCCCTCCCACCCGGCCCGCATGAAAAGGCGCCCTCCCACTTGGACTCAAGTGGGAGGGCGTCTCTCATTCAGTGGAGCCGAGGGGACTCGAACCCCTAACCCCCTGCTTGCAAAGCAGGTGCGCTACCAATTGCGCCACGGCCCCGTGATCGTGCTGGTCCCGGGTCAGACCTTGTCGCTGGCGGCGGCCCACGTGTCGGCGGGCTTGCCCTGCTTGGACTTCGACACGGCCCAGAAGACACCGGCCGCAGCGAGCCCGAGGGCGATGATCTTCTTCATGGAACCTCCTGTGCGAGTGGGCGTACGAGGACTTGAACCTCGGACCTCATCCTTATCAGGGATGCGCTCTAACCAAGCTGAGCTATACGCCCGCAACAGCGGTGAACTTTACCTCAACCACTTCTCCAAGTACCAATCGGGACCCCGACCATAGGGCCGAGCGCCAGCGAGGCCAGGCGCCCGGGCGCAGCCCGGCAGCGACGAAGTCGCTGAGGCGGCGAGGAACGAGCCGCGCGCCCTACTTTTCTTCGGCGAACGTGACGTCCACACCACCGAGCAGTTGCGCCGCCAAGTTGTAGAGATGCGCACCGATCGTGGCCAGCGCCGTGGTCAGGATGACGTTGATCGCCGACAGCACGAGGGTCAGTCCGACCATGCGGCCGAAGCCGAGGTAGTCCGTGATGTTGAAGCTCGAGGAGTCATCGCTGAGCACGGAGGTGACACTGCCGTTGATCTGGTCCCAGACCCCGGTCGCCTCCATCACGACCCAGAAGATCGAGACCGCGACCACTGCCACGATCATCATCGCGACCGAGATCGCGAAGGCCAGGCGGGTGACCGACCAGGGCTCGATGTGGGTCAGGCGCAGGCTGGCGCGCCGTGTCGACTCCGGCTCGGGCGAGCGCGTGAGGGTCGCGCCAGACTTGGTCTTGACCTGTTCGCGGTCGTTGCCGACCTTGTCCTTGACCGCCGGGATCACCGCGGTGGTCGACGGCGAGGGCTTGGTCGTACGCGCGTAGTCGGCCGCGGTGAGGGGGCGGCTGTCGGACGACGTGTCGTCGCCTTCGGACGACTTCTTGTCCTCTGCCTCGGGCTCAGCCTTCGCCGGCTGCGCCGGACGGGGCCGGCCCTTGTCGGTCTGCGGCCCGCCGGAGGATGCCGACTTGCCAGCCGCGGCCTTCTTGGTGGGGCCGCCCGCCGCACCCTTGGTGCCCGTCGAGCTCTTGGCGGGTGAGGTCACCGGTTTGGGGATGCGGGGGATCTGCTGGGTCGGCGCCGCGTCTCCCGCACTGGAGCCCGGCGCTGAGGTCGAGTCCTGCTTGTCGTCTTCGGTCACTGATCCTGGTCCTCGTCGGTCGACGTCTGTTCGGCCTGCGCCTCGTCCTGAGGGAGCTCGGTGTTGCGCGCGATGGTCACGACCCGGTCATCCCCCTTGAACTTCACGAAGCTCACCCCCATCGTGCCACGGCCTGTCGGATTGACCCCCGAGACAAGGCTCCGCGTGACCTGACCCATGGCCGTCACGGAGATGACGTCGTCGGTGTCGACCAGCACGAGGCCACCGACGAGCTCGCCGCGATTCTCAGTGATCTGCATGGCCTTGATGCCCAGACCGCCCCGGCCTTGCAGGCGGTACTGCTCGACGGGTGTCTTCTTGGCGAAGCCGCCGTCGGTGACCGTGAAGACGTAGAGCTGGTCCTCCTCGGGCACCTCTTCGGACTCCAACGCGCCGGCAGATCGGCGGATGACGGACATCGAGAGCATCGAGTCCTCTTCGCGGAACTTCATGCCCGTGACACCCGAGGTGGCGCGTCCCATCGGACGAAGCTGCTCGTCGTCGGCGCGGAAGCGGATCGCCTGCGCCTTGCGCGAGATGAGGATCAGGTCGTCCTCGGGGGTGACCAGCTCGGCGCCGATCAGCTCGTCGTCCTCGTCGCGGAAGTTGATCGCGATGACTCCGGCCTGGCGGGGGCTGTTGTAGTCGCCGAGCCGGGTCTTCTTGACCAGGCCCTTCTTGGTCGCCAGCACCAGGTAGGGCGCCTGCTCATAGTCGCGGATCGCGAGGACCTGCGCAATCTCCTCGTCCGGCTGGAACGACAGGAGGCCGGCGACGTGCCCGCCCTTGGCGTCGCGTCCTGCCTCGGGGAGCTGGTACGCCTTGGCGCGATAGACCCGACCGGCCGTCGTGAAGAACAGGATCCAGTGATGGCTCGTCGTCGGGAACATGTGCTCGACGAGGTCGTCACCGCGCAGCGCCGCACCGCGTACGCCCTTGCCGCCGCGGTTCTGGACGCGGTAGAGGTCGGTCTTGGTGCGCTTGGCGTAGCCACCCTTGGTGATCGTGACCACGACCTCCTCGTCGGGGATCAGGTCCTCGTCGGACAGGTCGCCGTCGGCCGGGATGATGTTGGAACGCCGGTCCGTGCCGAACTTGTCGACGATCGCCGCGAGCTCGTCCGACACGATCTGCCGCTGCCGTTCGGGCTTGGCGAGGATGTCCTTGTAGTCGGCGATCTCGCGCTCGAGCTCCGCGAGGGTGTCCATGATCTTCTGCCGCTCGAGGGCCGCGAGCCGGCGAAGCTGCATCTCCAGGATCGCGTTGGCCTGCAGCTCGTCGATGTCGAGCAACGTGATGAGGCCCTGGCGCGCCTCGTCGACCGTCGGGCTGCGACGGATCAGCGCGATGACCTCGTCGAGGGCGTCGAGCGCCTTGGCGTAGCCGCGGAAGATGTGCGCCTTGGCCTCGGCCTCGTCGAGGAGGTACTGGGTGCGGCGCTGGATGACCTCGACCTGGTGGTTGATCCAGTTGCTGACGAAGCCGTCGAGCGTCAGGGTGCGCGGGACCTCGTCGACGAGCGCCAGCATGTTGGCGCTGAAGTTGGTCTGCAGCTCGGTGTGCTTGTAGAGGTTGTTGAGCACGACGCGCGCGACGGCATCCTTGCGGATCTCGATCACGATGCGGCGTCCGACGCGCGACGACGACTCGTCACGCAGGTCGGAGATGCCCTGGAGGCGACCCGCGTTGACCAGGTCGGCGATCTTGCGCATGAGGTTGTCGGGGTTGACCTGGTAGGGCAGGCCCGTGACGACGAGCTGGATGCGGCCCTTGGTGTCCTCCTCGATCGACACGATCGCACGCATCATGATCGAGCCGCGGCCCGTGCGGTACATGTCCTCGATGCCCTTGGTGCCGACGATCAGCGCGTCGGACGGGAAGTCGGGGCCCTTGACCCGCTCGATCAGCGCCTCGAGCAGCTCTTCCTTGCTCGCGTCGGGGTTGGCCAGCGCCCACTGGGCACCCTCGGCGACCTCACGCAGGTTGTGCGGCGGGATGTTGGTCGCCATGCCGACCGCGATGCCGGCCGAGCCGTTGACCAGCAGGTTGGGGATGCGCGACGGCAGAACGGTGGGCTCCTGCGAGCGTCCGTCATAGTTGGGGCGGAAGTCGACGGTGTTCTTGTCGATGTCGCGCACCATCTCCATGGCGATCGGCGCGAGCCGGCACTCGGTGTAACGCATCGCGGCGGCGCCGTCGTCACCCGGTGAGCCGAAGTTGCCCTGCCCGTCGATCATCGGCGCGCGCATGACCCACGGCTGCGCCAGACGTACGAGAGTGTCGTAGATCGCGGTGTCGCCGTGCGGGTGGTACTGACCCATGACGTCACCCACGATGCGCGAGCACTTGGAGAAGCCGCGGTCCGGGCGGTAGCCGCCGTCGAACATCGCGTAGAGCACGCGCCGGTGCACGGGCTTGAGCCCGTCGCGTACGTCCGGCAGTGCGCGGGACACGATCACGCTCATGGCGTAGTCGATGTAGGAGCGCTGCATCTCGTCCTGCAGCTCGACCGCTTCGATCCGGTCGTGCTCGGGAGGTGTCGTCTCAGTCACTGAAGTGTCCTGTCAGGTCAGATGTCGAGGAAGCGGACGTCTTTGGCGTTGCGCTGGATGAACGAGCGCCGCTGCTCGACGTCCTCGCCCATCAGGATCGTGAACATCTCGTCGGCCATCGCGGCGTCCTCGAGCGTCACCTGGCGCAGGATCCGGTTGGCCGGGTCCATCGTGGTGTCCCACAGCTCGCTGTCGTTCATCTCGCCAAGACCCTTGTAGCGCTGGATCTGCTGGCCGAGCTCCTTGGGCAGGCGCTTGCCGTCGGCCGCACCGGCCTTGAGCATCGCGTCGCGCTCGGCGTCGGAGTAGGCCAGCTCGTCGGCGGAGTTGCTCCACTTGATCTTGTAGAGCGGCGGCTGCGCGAGGTAGACGTGGCCGCCGTCGATCAGCGGCTTCATGAACCGGAACAGCAGTGTGAGCAGCAGTGTCGATATGTGCTGGCCGTCGACGTCGGCATCGGCCATCAGCACGATCTTGTGATAGCGCAGCTTGTCGATGTCGAAGTCGTCGTGCACGCCGGTGCCGAGCGCCGAGATGATCGCCTGGACCTCGGCGTTCTGCAGGATCTTGTCGATGCGGGCCTTCTCGACGTTGAGGATCTTGCCGCGCAGCGGGAGGATCGCCTGCGTGCGGGGGTCACGACCACCCTTGGCCGAGCCGCCGGCCGAGTTGCCCTCGACGATGAAGACCTCGCACTCCTCGGGATTGCGCGAGGAGCAGTCGGCGAGCTTGCCGGGCAGGCCTCCACCACCCAGGAAGCCCTTGCGGTTGCGGGCCAGGTCGCGGGCCTTGCGGGCGGCCATGCGGGCCGTCGCGGCGTCGATCGACTTGCGGACGATCGTCTTGCCCTCGGTCGGGTGCTGCTCGAACCAGGCGCCGAGCTCGTCGTAGAGGACCGTCTGGACGTACGACTTGGCCTCGCTGTTGCCGAGCTTGGTCTTGGTCTGTCCCTCGAACTGCGGCTCCTCGAGCTTGATCGAGACGATCGCGGTGAGCCCCTCGCGGATGTCCTCACCTGAGAGGTTGTCGGCGGCCTTCTTGATCAGGCCCTGCGCGGTCGCGAACTTGTTGACCGTCGAGGTCAGGGCCGCGCGGAAGCCTTCTTCGTGCGTGCCGCCCTCGTGCGTGTTGATCGTGTTGGCGAACGTGTGGACCGACTCGATGAAGCTGTCGTTCCACTGCATCGCGATCTCGAGGGACAGCCCCTTGGACTCGTCCTCGGACTCGATCGAGATGACCTCGCGGTGGATCGGTGACTTGCTGCCGACGTTGATGTGCTCGACGTAGTCGACCAGGCCCTTGTCGAACCGGAAGCGGCAGTCACGCTCGATCTCGTCGACCGCGGTGTCGCCCTCGGTGGCCTCCTGGGCCTCCTCGCGGTCGTCGCGCAGCACGAGCTCGAGGCCCTTGTTGAGGAACGCCATCTCGCGGAACCGCGTCTTGAGCGTCTCGTAGCTGTAGACGACGCTCTCGAAGATGTCGGCGCTGGCGTAGAACGTCGTGGTGGTGCCGGTCTCGTCGGTCTTCTCGTGCCGCTCGAGCGGAGCATCGGGCACGCCGTAGGTGAACGACTGGGTCCAGCGATAGCCGTCGCGCTTGATCTCGACGTGCAGCTTGGTGGACAACGCGTTGACGACCGAGACGCCGACGCCGTGCAGACCACCGGAGACCTTGTAGCCTCCGCCGCCGAACTTGCCGCCGGCGTGCAGCGAGGTGAGGACCAGCGTGACGGCCGGCATCTTCTCGGTCGGGTGCTCGTCGACCGGGATGCCACGGCCGTCATCGACGACCCGGACACCGCCATCGGCCTGGAGGGTCACCGCGATGTGGGAGGCGTAACCCGCGAGCGCTTCGTCGACCGAGTTGTCGACGACCTCGTAGACGAGGTGATGGAGTCCGCGTTCACCGGTCGAGCCGATGTACATGCCGGGGCGCTTGCGAACCGCCTCCAGACCTTCGAGGACCTGAATGTTGCTGGCGTCGTACGAGGCTTCAGGATCTGGAGTTTGGCTCACCTATCCAGTATACGGGCCGTTCTGTGCGTCTCAGCGCTTACCCACAGTTCCCGGGTGGCGCGTCGCGACCGTCAGTTGCCCCTGAGAGCGACAAAACGGCGGCTGTGACGACGGCGGAGACCCTCCACCGATCACCGGTATGTCTGAAGGGCCGCCGAGTCGCCCATGCGGCCGTGCCGTGTGAACGCGCCGAGCGGGGCTTGGGTCCCATCGGGCATCGTAGAGGGATGACCACGACAGCCACCCGCCGAGACACCGCCCTGCCGGCGTTGTCGGTTGCTGTCGTGGCGGCGGTGACGCTGTTCCTCATGGTGCGGATCGCCGTGCAGTCGTCGCAAGGTCAGCAGTGGGACGACGACGCGATGGGCACCGTCGTCGCGGGTCGCGACACCCAGCTCACCCTGCTGAGCGGACTCGGCTATGTCTCGATCGGTGCGATCGTCCTGGTCGCGATCGCCTGTGGTGCGGTCGCCCTGTTGCGGGGCAAGGCCCGGCTCGCGATCGGCGCAGCCGTCATCATCGGCGGTGCGGACATCACGACGCAGGTGCTCAAGCGCGTGTTCGACCGGCCCGACTTCGGCCTGGGCGTGCTCAACAGCCTCCCGAGCGGTCACACCACCGTCGTCGCGAGCGCTGTCGGCGCAGCGCTCCTCGTGGCACCCGGTGGCATACGTCCACTGGTCGCAGCTGCCGGCGGGTTCGCGACGACGCTCACCGGCGCGTCGACCGTCGTCGCCGGCTGGCACCGGCCCGCCGACGTGGTCGCGGCGCTCGCGGTCAGCCTGCTCTGGACCGGACTCGTCGCGTGGTGCATGCACGGCCCTCGCACACCGGTGACCGGTACGTTCGTCAGCGCTCTGCTGGGGTGCGGCGCCGCGCTGGCGTTCCTCGTCGCGATCGGGGTGCGCCCGGCGTACGGCTGGGTCGGGTTCACCCAGGCGTCTCTCGTGCTCGGAGCAGTCACCGCCGTGACAGCGGCCTTCGTCGTGGCCGCCGCCGCAGTCTCACCCGCTGAGTAGCCGACGGCTTATCCGTAGGTGTCCCTCGGGCCCCTGGCGCCCCGGATCGAGCGGGGACCCTTCTTCCATGACGGTGCCTGCGGTCCACGTACGACGATGCGGAGCACCGAGCCGTCGCCCATCAGCTCGTTGAGCTTGGCGACGATGCGCGGTGCCAGCAACCGCAGCTGGGTGGCCCACGCCGTCGAGTCCGTACGCACCTCGACCTCGCCGTCGTCGAAGGAGATGACCTCGGAGTGCTGCGCGACCTCGGGCCCGACGATCCCGGCCCAGTCGGTGAAGACGCGCTGCGCGGCCAACCTCTCGTCCCACCCCTGGTCGTTGACGACCTCGCCCAGCAGGTCGGCGAGCAGGCTCGGCTCGTCGCGGCCAGCGCGCGCCGGCTTGGCCGGTCGCACGCGGCGCTTCGCCGACGGAGGGACGGGTGAGCCCTTGCCGCGGTAGGACTTGGCGATGTCGCGGGCCAGCCCGAGTCCGTCGTCGGGTGTGGGCTCGGTGGGCTCAGTCACGGACGACCTCACCTCCGGCGACGTTGAAGCGGTGACCCTTGAGTGCCTCGGGCACGTCATCGGCGACCGCGGCAGTGACCAGCACCTGCTCGGCGTCGCCGACGAGCTCGGCGAGCTGCTGGCGGCGGCCCTGGTCGAGCTCGGCGAACACGTCGTCGAGGATCAGCACGGGATCGTCCTCATCCTCGCGCAGCAGCTCGAACGAGGCCAGCCTCAGCGCGAGCGCCAGCGACCAGGCCTCGCCGTGGCTGGCGTATCCCTTGGCCGGCAGCTCGCCGATCATCAGGGTCACGTCGTCGCGGTGCGGACCCACCAGGCTGATGCCCCGGTCCATCTCGTCGTTGCGGCGCCGCGCGATCTCGTCGAGCAGGGCCTGCCGGATCGCCTCCTGGTCGCGTTGGTCGGCGTCGAGATCCAGCGACGGCTTGTAGGTCGCGGTGACGACGCGGCGATCGGGCGCGGCCGCAGCGGCGACCCGGACGTACGCCTCGGCGAGGTGCGGCGCGAGCGCGTCGAGGAGGAGCAGCCGCGTCGACACGAGCTCGGCACCCGTACGCGCGAGGTTCTCGTCCCAGATGTCGAGGGTGGCGATCTCGACGTTGCGCCGGCCGCGCGCCGACTTGAGGAGCGTGTTGCGCTGCTTGAGCACCCGGTCGTAGTCGGCGCGCACTCCGGCGAGCCGCGGAGTGCGGAGCACCAGGAGCGAGTCGAGGAACCTGCGGCGATCGGACGGGTCGCCCTTGACGAGAGCGAGGTCCTCGGGCGAGAACATCACGGTGCGCAGCACGCCGATGAGGTCGCGGGTCCGCGGGAGGGCCCCGCGATTGATGCGGGCCCGGTTGGACTTGCCCGGCGTGATCTCCAGCTCGAGCAGGGCGCTCCGGTCGCCGCGGACGACGTCAGCGCGTACGACCGCCCGCTCCGCACCGGATCGCACCAGGGGTGCGTCGCCTGACACCCGGTGCGAGTCGAGCCGCGACAGGTAGTCGATCGCCTCGACCAGATTGGTCTTGCCCTGCCCGTTGGACCCGATGAACGCGGTCGCTCCGGGCTCCAGGTCGATCTCGACGGTGTCGTACGACCGGAAGTCGTGCAGGGTCAGGCGACTGACGTGCACTGACTAAACGGGATCGGAGTGGTCCGGTGCCGCGGGGTCGAGACCCTTTTCCTCGGCAGCCTTGACCGCGTGGCCACCGAACTGCTGACGCATCGCGGCAACGGCCTGCATCGCCGGGGACTCGTCCTGGCGGGAGGTGAATCGCGCGAACAGCGACGCCGCGATCGTGTGCATCGGGACGGCGTTGTCGATCGCGGCCTCGACGGTCCACCGGCCCTCGCCGGAGTCCTCGGCGTAGCCGCGGACCTTGGACAGACCCGGGTCCTCCTCGAGCGCCTTGACCAGGAGGTCGAGGAGCCACGAACGTACGACCGTGCCCTCGCGCCACGAGTCGAACACCTCGGTGACGTTGTCGACCATGTCGACCTTCTCGAGCAGCTCGAAGCCCTCGGCGTAGGCCTGCATCATGGCGTACTCGATGCCGTTGTGGACCATCTTGGAGAAGTGGCCGGCGCCGACGCGGCCGGCGTGGACGAACCCGGACTCGCCCTCGGGCTTGAGCGCGTCGAACGCGGGCTGCACCTTGGCGATGTCCTCTGCGGTGCCGCCGGCCATCAGCGCGTAGCCGTTGTCGAGGCCCCAGACGCCGCCGCTGACGCCGCAGTCGACGTAGCCGATGCCCTTCTCGGCAGCCAGGGCTGCGTGCTTCTCGTCGTCGGTCCATCGGGAGTTGCCGCCGTCGACGATGACATCGCCTTCACCGAGCAGCCCGATGAGCTCCTCGACGGTCGACCGGGTGATGTCGCCGGCCGGCACCATGACCCACACGACCTTGGGCGAGGGGAGCTTGCTCACGAGCTCCTCAAGACCGGACACGTCCGAGACATCGGGATTGCGGTCGTAGCCGACGACGGTGACGCCGCCGTTACGCATACGGGTGCGCATGTTGCCACCCATCTTGCCGAGTCCGACGAGTCCGATGTCCATGTGCGAGATCCCTCCGAGAGTCAGTTCTGCAGGCGTACGGGCATGATCAGGTAGCGGAACGCGACGTCTGGGTCGGCCCCGATCTCCTGGACACCCGAGATTGCCGCGGGCTTGGTGTGCTGCGTGAACGAGAGGTGCACGACGGGGTCTGACATGACGGCGAGCCCCTCGAGCAGGTAGGTCGGGTTGAACCCGATCGAGATGTCCGCTCCGTTGACCGTGGCCTCGATCGACTCAGAAGCCTGGGCCTCGTCACCGCTGCCGGCCTCGAGGAGCAGCTGGCCCTCGGAGAACGACAGGCGTACGGGGGTGTTGCGCTCGGCGACGAGCGCCACGCGCTTGACCGAGTCGACGAACGCCTGGGTCTCGACGTAGGCGACAGTCTCGGCCTGCGCCTGGAACAGCTGGCGTACGCGCGGGAAGTCGCCCTCGAGCAGGCGGGTCGTGGTGCGGCGGGTGCCCTTGCCGACGACGCCCTCGAAGCCGATCAGCCCGTCACCGGACTCGCCCGACGACACCGCGATCGTGACGTCGCCACCGTTGGTGAGCGAGCGGGCGGTCTCGTTGAGGACCCGCGCCGGCACGAGTGCCTGGGCGGAGAGGTCGCTGGCCTCGGGGTACCACTCGAGATCGCGGAGGCTGGCCCGGAAGCGGTCGGTCGCCATCAGTGAGATCGTCGAGCCCTCGAGCTCGAGGCGCACGCCGGTCAGCAGCGGGAGCATCTCGTCACGACCGGCCGCCGCGCTGGCCTGGGACACGGCGGTGGCGAAGTCGTCGGCCTTGATGGTGCCCGAAGCCGTCGGCATCTCGGGCAGCTGCGGGTATTCCTCGACCGGCATGGTCTGGAGGCTGAACCGGGCATTGCCGCAGTTGACCTGGACCTTGGTGCCGTCGAGCGCGATGTCGACGGGCTTGGCCGGCAACGCCTTGACGATCTCGGCGAGCAGGCGACCTGACACGAGGGCGCGACCGTCGGCGCTGACCTCGGCCGGCAGGGTGGCGCGCGTCGAGGTCTCGTAGTCGAACCCCGAGAGGGTGAGCCCGTCCGCGGCGGTCTCGATGAGCAGGCCGGCGAGCACAGGAACGCTCGGGCGGTTGGGCAGGCTGCGGGCTGTCCAGGCGACGGCGTCGGCGAGCGTGTCGCGGTCGATGCGGAATTTCACGTGATGGGGCCTTTCCGAGGACGGGAGCCGTCGGGATGAATCCTGCCACGGTATCCGTGACCGGGGGTACTCAGGGGAAGTGCGGAAGATGTCATCCACACACAGCTCGTGACGTGACTTCCGCGGGGGTTGCCGAAGTAAAGAAGAGTAGTAGTCGTAGTAGCGTCTGTGGATTCGGTGGACAACCCGCATTTGCGCTGGCGAGAGAGCGCGAGGGCCGGTGGACAACCTGTGTCCGGCCGGACGACGAAACTACACGTTTCTGTGGATGTCGGTTCTGCGTTCACACGGTGTTCACACAGCGACCGATGATGTCCACGTGACTCGTGGGTTTTCCCACAGCGCCATCCCCAGCTGTGTATGTCCCAGGTGCGAATGGTCCCGTCGGGCCATTCACGGGTCATGACTGGCGGGCCTGCTGCTTGATGCGCGCCGTGAGCTCCGTGACCTGGTTGTAGACCGCGTGCTTCTCGGCCATCAGCTTGCGGATCTTGCGGTCGGCGTGCATCACCGTGGTGTGGTCGCGGTTGCCGAACTCCTGGCCGATCTTGGGCAGCGACATCTCGGTGAGCTCACGGCACAGGTACATCGCGATCTGCCGGGCGAGCACGAGGTTGCGGCTCCGGTTGGTGCTGCAGAGGTCGTCGATCGAGAACTCTGAGTAGGCGGCGGTCTGCGCCATGATCATGCCGACGGTGATGTCGGGCTCCTCACCTTCGGCGATGAGGTCCTTGAGCACGATCTGTGCGAGCTGCAGGTCGACTGTCGTGCCGTTGAGGTTGGCGAACGCGGTGGCGCGGATGAGCGCCCCTTCGAGCTCGCGGATGTTGGTCTGCACCTTGCTCGCGATGAACTCGAGCACATCGGCCGGCGCCGTGAGCTTCTCGTTGGCGGCCTTCTTGCGGAGGATCGCGATGCGCGTCTCGAGGTCGGGCGGCTGGACGTCGGTCGTTAGTCCCCACTCGAACCTGTTGCGCAGCCGGTCCTCCAGCGTCGTGAGGTTCTTGGGCGGCCGGTCCGACGTCATCACGATCTGCTTGTTCTCGTTGTGCAGCGCGTTGAACGTGTGGAAGAACTCGGTCTGGGTCGACTCCTTGCCCTCCAAGAACTGGATGTCGTCGACGAGGAGCACGTCGATCTCGCGGTACTTGCGCTTGAGGGCGGCGGTGCGGTTCTCGCGGATCGCGTTGATGACGTCGTTGGTGAACTCTTCGCTGTTGACGTAGCGCACGCGGGACGAGGGATAGAGGTTGAGGACGTAGTGGCCGATTGCGTGCAGGAGGTGCGTCTTGCCGAGTCCGGACTCACCGTGGATCACGAGCGGGTTGTAGGCCTTGCCCGGTGCCTCCGCCACAGCGACTGCGGCGGCGTGTGCGAAGCGGTTGGACGAGCCGATGACGAAGTTCTCGAAGAGGTAGCGCGGATTGAGCCTGGCCTCGGCGACGCTGCCGATGCGCGGCGGCGTGGTCTTGCGCTCGGCCCAGGTCGGCACGAACTCGTCCTGGTCGTCATCGTCCTCGTCATCGAGGTCGTTGTCCTGCCCGTACGCGTTGTGGGTGTTTGTCGACATGTCGTCTTGTCGACTTTGGTGTGTCTCGATCAAGGAAGGCTCGATCGTCACGACGAGGCGAGTCTCCTGCTGCAGCGTCGTGCTGATCGCGTGCTCCAGCGCCGGTCTGACGCGCGACTCGAGCTGCGCGCGGGTGAGGTCGTCCTGGACGGCGACGATGAGGATGTTGTTGTGCAGCGTCAGCGGCTTGGCGGAGTAGACCCACACCTTGGCGCCGGGGGAAAGCGTGTCGACGGCTCCTTGCCAGACTCGGTTGAGATGCTCTTCCGGGCTGGTTTCCTGGCCGTCATTCATCCAATGCCTCCCGACACGTCCACATGGTTTTCCACATGGTGTGAATGCGAACTCGAGAGTTGAGGCGTCCTTGTGGAAAAGGTCGATACCGCGGTGACGCTAGCAGCCATGGGGGACGCGTACAAGCGGAATTCCCCAGCCCGTCCCCAGCAATCGGCGTGTCGTGTGGACGAGAGCGGGCTGGACGCGTATGGGGATCAGTTTGACCGGGGTCCGGGGCGCCCGTACCGTTGTCTAGTCGTCCTAGAACGACTTCCGCCGCATGCCCACGACAACTGCAGTTCTCGGTCGTGGGCGAGCGGTGGCCGTCGACCGGCCCAGACTGAGATCCGTGAGGAACACATCGTGAGCAAGCGTACTTTCCAGCCGAACAACCGTCGTCGTGCCAAGAAGCACGGCTTCCGCCTCCGCATGCGCACCCGCGCCGGCCGCGCGATCCTCGCGGACCGTCGCCGCAAGGGCCGCGCCAAGCTGTCTGCCTGAGCCCTTGCTCGCGCGCAGTCAACGCATGCGCAGCGGGGATGACTTCCGGCACACGATTCGTCGTGGGGCCAAAGGCGTACAACCAACCCTCGTCACACATGTCGTTCCGGGAACCGGCGGACCCACGTCCGTCGGTTTCGTCGTGAGCAAGGCCGTGGGTTCTGCCGTCGACCGCAACCGGGTCAAGCGGCAGCTCCGGCACTTGATGCGCGATCGCGTCGGCGCGCTGCCAGAGGGCAGCCGTGTCGTGGTGCGGGCACTTCCCGCGGCTCACGGCGTGCGCGCCACGACGCTCGCGGAGCATCTCGATGCGGCACTGGCGCGAGCCGGTGCTCGATGAAACACCCCTTGATCTGGTTGCTGAAGGCGTACCGGTTCGCCATCAGCCCGCTTTATGGTCAGGTCTGCCGCTATCACCCCACCTGCTCCGCCTACGCTTTGCAGGCCGTGGAGACTCATGGTGCGGTGCGCGGAACCTGGCTCGCCGGACGTCGTGTCCTGCGCTGCCACCCCTGGAGCGCCGGAGGCTACGACCCGGTGCCACAGTCACATAGAGGAGAACAATGTTCGGCTTCCTAGGCGACATCGGATCGGCGATCATGACGCCGCTCTACTACGCGGTGTCGGGGATCCTGCTGGTCTGGCACAAGATCTTCGCGACAGTGCTGCCCGAGAACAATGGCTGGACGTGGGCGCTGTCGATCGTCGGTCTGACGGTCACGATCCGTACACTCCTCATCCCGTTGTTCGTCAAGCAGATCAAGTCGAGCCGCAACATGCAGCTCCTGCAACCGCAGATCAAGGCGCTCCAGCAGAAGTACAAGCACGACCGTGAGCGCCTGACGCAGGAGCAGATGAAGCTGTGGAAGGAGACGGGCACCAACCCGTTCGCCTCGTGCCTGCCGCTGATCCTGCAGATGCCGATCTTCTTCGCGCTGTTCCGCGTGATCGATCACGCGTCCAAGTACGAGGGCGTCGCCAAGGACGGTGAGTTCCACAAGGGGTTCATGAATTCCGAGAACGCCACGTCGCTCCACAACGCCGTGCTCCTCGGTGCGCGCATCGCTGACACGTTCGTGAACTCGACGGCGACCGAGACCAAGATCATCACGATGTCGCTCGTCGTCATCATGTGCATCACGCAGTTCACGACGCAGCGTCAGCTGATGTCCAAGAACATGCCGGCCGATGCGATGACGGGTCAGTACGCGCAGCAGCAGAAGCTGCTCCTCTACATCCTCCCGATCGTGTTCGCGGTCGGCGGTGTGGCGTTCCCCCTCGGTGTCCTCTTCTACTGGACCACGTCGAACTTCTGGACCATGGGTCAGCAGTTCTACGTCATCCGCAACAACCCGGCGCCCGGCACTCCGGCATTCAAGGCGAAGCAGGAGCGCGACGCCAAGCACGGCAAGACCGTCACCGAGGATCCCTTGAAGCCTGTCGAGGAGGAGGCGCCCAAGCCGCCGCCGAGGCAGCAGCCCAAGAACCAGGCTCGTAGCCAGCGCAAGAAGAAGCCGCCGGCGCCGCCGAAGCGCAAGCCTGACATCACGAGCAAGAACGACGACGAGAAGGACGGCACCAAGTGAGTGACCTGGCGAAGAAGTTGGAGAAGGAAGGCGACATCGCCGCAGACTTCCTCGAGGGGCTGCTGGACATCGCGGACCTCGATGGCGACATCGACATGGACGTCGACGGCGACCGCGCCGCCGTGGAGATCGTCGGGGGCAACCTCGACCACATCGTCGGTCGCGACGGTGAGGTGCTCGATGCGCTGCAGGAGCTCACTCGTCTGGCCGTCTATCGCGAGACCGGCGAGCGCAGCCGTCTGATGCTCGACGTGGCCGGCTTCCGCGCCGCGCGTCGCGCGGAACTCGTCACCATCGCCCAGGGTGCGATCGACAAGGTCAAGGCCGGCGAGCCGTCGGTGTCGCTCGACCCGATGACGCCGTTCGAGCGCAAGGTCGTCCATGACGCGGTCGCTGACAACGGCCTGGTGAGCTCGTCCGAGGGCACCGAGCCGCACCGCTACGTCGTCGTGCACACGGCGGCCGAGTAGTGCCTCGATGACAGGGCCTGAATCAGATCCCGGCGGCGCGAGCCGCCCGGATGTTTCACGTGAAACACCCCCGTCGCACGCGGCGGGGGTGTTCGCTTCCCGCCTGCCGCTGGCTGAGGAGTACGCCCAGATCCTGGCGACCGATGGCGTGGTCAAGGGCTTGATCGGGCCGCGGGAGGTCCCGCGCCTCTGGGACCGGCACATCATGAACTCGGCGGTCGTGGCGCCTCGGGTTCCCCAGGGCGCGTCCGTCGCCGACATCGGGACGGGCGCCGGGCTGCCGGGGCTCGTCTGGGCCATCGCCCGCCCCGATCTCCACGTGACGTTGGTCGAGCCGCTGCTGCGCCGCACCAGGTTCCTCGACGAGGCCGTGGCCAACCTCGGCCTCGACAACGTGACAGTGCTGCGCGCCCGGGCCGAGGAGGTTGACGAGACGTACGAGGTGGTGACCGCTCGCGCCGTGGCGGCGCTCGACAAGCTGGGTCGCTGGTGCCTCCCTCTGGTGACGAAGGGTGGCGTGCTGCTCGCGCTCAAGGGTCGTACGGCGCAGGAGGAGGTCACCGCGGCAACCGCGACCCTTCACAGGCTCGGCGCGACGACTATCGTGGTGACGACGTACGAGAACGGCGACGTTCCGACGACGGTCGTGGAGGTCAGCAAGTGAGCACCCCGACGCCCCGCCATCTGCATGTTTCACGTGAAACCAACGAGGGGAATTCATGAGCGAGCGCGAGTCGAGGTGGACCGCATGAGCAGCACCTCACCCCCACCGGGTCCGAGCACAGCATCCAACTATCGCGTCCCGGTGCCGTCACACGACGACTCGACGCCGTTGGCCTCGGAGGTCGAGCAGCACATCGCGCTGGTGCAGCGGGCCACCGCCACGCCGCGGTTCGACCCGCCGGCCGAGACCCGGGTGTTCGTCGTCGCCAACCAGAAGGGCGGCGTCGGCAAGACCACGACAACAGTCAACATCGCCGCTGCCCTGGCGATGAAGGGTCTGCGCGTCCTGGTGATCGACCTCGACCCGCAGGGCAACGCCTCGACCGCGCTCAACGTCCCGCACGCCGAGGGGACGCCGGGGGTCTACGAGGCGATCGTCGACGGCACCGACCTCGATGAGCTGATCAAGCCGTGCCCCGACATCGAGGGACTCACGGTCCTGCCGGCGTCGATCGACCTGGCCGGCGCCGAGATCGAGCTGGTGTCGCTGGTCGCGCGTGAGTCGCGCCTGGACCGCGCCCTGCAGACCTACCTGACGGACTGTGCCGACGCGGGCGACCGCATCGACTACGTGCTCATCGACTGCCCACCGTCGCTCGGCCTGCTGACCGTCAATGCGATGGTCGCCGGCCGTGAGGTCCTGATCCCGATCCAGTGCGAGTACTACGCGCTGGAAGGACTCGGCCAGCTGGTCCGCAACATCGAGCTGATCCGGTCACACCTCAACCCGAAGCTCGAGATCTCGACGATCCTACTGACGATGTACGACGCGCGCACCCGGCTCT
Source organism: Aeromicrobium sp. 9AM (assembly GCF_902506105.1). Taxonomy (GTDB): domain Bacteria; phylum Actinomycetota; class Actinomycetes; order Propionibacteriales; family Nocardioidaceae; genus Aeromicrobium. Next base: position 2,819,130 of record NZ_LR733304.1, on the reverse strand, counting down.
CGGCCGGTGTCGCCGAGGAGGTCCGCAGCCACTTCGACGACAAGGTGCTCAAGACCGCGATACCCCGGTCCGTCCGCATTTCCGAGGCACCGAGCTATCAGCAGTCCGTCATCACGTACGACGGCGCGTCATCCGGCGCGCTGTCCTATCTCGAGGCCGCGCGGGAGATTGCCGTGGCCGGTCGGCAGGGGGCAACGGCATGAGCCAGAGACGCGGACTGGGACGAGGGCTGGAGTCGCTCATCCCGTCGGGCCCGGCCGAGGCCAAGGCCGCCGGGCTGCAGGAGATCGAGGGCGCGCGGTTCGCCGAGATCCCCCTCGACCAGATCGTCGCGAACCCGCGGCAGCCCCGCCATGTGTTCGACGAGGACCACATGGCCGAGCTGGTCCACTCCATCAAGGAGGTCGGACTGCTCCAGCCCATCGTGGTGCGTGAGGTCGCCAAGGACCGCTACGAGCTCATCATGGGGGAGCGGCGCTGGCGGGCCAGTGGCAAGGCCGGGCTCGACACGATCGGTGCGATCGTGCGGGACACCTCGGACGAGGACCTGCTGCGCGACGCCCTCCTGGAGAACCTCCACCGATCCAACCTCAACCCGTTGGAAGAGGCGTCGGCCTACCAGCAGCTGCTGGAGGACTTCGGCTGCACGCACGAGGAGCTGGCCGATCGCATCGGCCGGTCGCGTCCGCAGATCAGCAACACGCTGCGGCTCCTCAAGCTGTCGCCGGCCGTCCAGCGACGGGTCGCCGCCGGGGTGCTCTCGGCCGGTCATGCCCGTGCCCTGGTCAGTGTCGCCAACCCGGAGATCCAGGACCGGCTCGCGACCCGCGTGGTCGCCGAGGGCCTGTCGGTGCGAGCCCTCGAGGAGATCGTCACGGTCGGCCCGGAGTCGACCAAGCGGCCCTCCGTCCGGCAGTCGCCCAAGGTCTCGGCGCCCCGCCTGGCCGACCTCGCGGCCCGGCTCTCCGAGCGCTACGACACCAGGGTCAAGGTGGACCTCGGCCGCTCCAAGGGCAAGGTCACGGTGGAGTTCGCGACCCTCGACGACCTCGAACGGATCGTCGATCTGATGGACCCCAAGAAGAGCTAAAGCAACAAGTCGACAAATCTATAAAGCAATAAGAAGCCCCGGTGAGTGATCACCGGGGCTTCTTGTCTGAGGCTGTTGACGCTTAGCTCGCGTGCTCCTCGAGCTCGCTGAGGATCGCGCTCTTGGGGCGTACGCCCACGATCGACCGCACGACTTCGCCCTTGTAATAGAGGTTCATCGTCGGGAGGCCGGTGACGCGGTACTGCGCCGGAGTGACGGGGTTCGCGTCGGCGTCCATCTTGACGATGGTCAGCTTCTCGCCCTTCTCCTTGGCGATCTCCTCGAGGATCGGAGCGAGCTGGCGGCACGGGCCGCACCAGCTGGCCCAGAAGTCGACGAGCACGGGGCCGTCGGCCTTGAGCACCTTCTCGTCGAAGTCGGCGTCGGTGACGGCGGTGATGTCTGCCATGGGTTCTCCTTCAGGTCTGTGCTGGGTTCAACGTCGTGGGGCGGTGGTTATTCCACCAGGGCGGCGGCCGGAGCCGGGGCGCCGGCGTGCTCCAGATCGGCGAGGTAGCGCTCGGCATCGAGAGACGCGGCGCAGCCGGTGCCGGCCGCGGTGACGGCCTGGCGGTAAGTGTGGTCGACGAGGTCGCCGGAGGCGAAGACGCCGGGCAGGTTGGTCGCGGTGGAGCCGGGCTGGACCAGGACGTAGCCCTCGTCGTCGAGCTCGACCTGGCCCTTGAGCAGCTCCGAGCGGGGGTCGTGGCCGATCGCGATGAACAATCCGGTGGCGTCGATCCGGCGCAGCTCACCGGTGACGGTGTCGCGCAGCGTGATGCCCTCGAGCTTGTCCTCACCGTGCAGCTCCGCGACCTCGGCGTTCCACTCGAACGCGATCTTGTCGTTGGCGAACGCACGGTCCTGCATGATCTTGGAGCCACGCAGCTGGTCGCGGCGGTGGACCATCGTGACCTTGGACGCGAAACGCGTCAGGAACGTGGCCTCCTCGAGGGCGGAGTCGCCACCGCCGACCACGACGATGTTCTGCTCGCGGAAGAAGAAGCCGTCGCACGTCGCGCACCAGGACACACCGTGGCCCGAGAGCCGGTCCTCGCCCTCCACCTCGAGCTTGCGGTAGCCCGAGCCCATCGCCAGCACGACGGCGCGAGCACGGTAGGTCGTACCGTCGGCGAGCGAGACGGTCTTGATGTCGCCCGTGAGGTCGACAGCCGTGACGTCGTCACTGATGAGCTCGGCACCGAACCGCTCGGACTGTGCACGCAGCTTGTCCATCAGGTCGGGGCCCATGATGCCGTCGGGGAAGCCCGGGAAGTTCTCGACGTCGGTCGTGTTCATCAACGCACCGCCGGCGGTCACCGAGCCCTCGAAGACCAGGGGCTCGAGGTTGGCGCGCGCGGCATAGACGGCCGCGGTGTAGCCGGAGGGTCCCGAACCGATGATGATGAGATTGCGGACTGAGTCGCTCATGAAAAGCCTTCTGATCGTGGTACGGGTATCAACGAATAGTAGGTGTTGTGCATTCCCGCGCGGCACACCGTCCCGGCACGTCAGGACCGCCCGCGGATGACGACCTCGCGGATCTCGCCACGGAAGCCGTCGTCGTCGACCTCGGGCAGTGATCGCAGCCACACGACCACGTACCGCGTCAGGATGCCCGACTCCAGCGACACGGTGGCGTCGGTGCCTGCGTCGTTGAGCACGGCGACGCGACGCAGGCCGCGCAGCGTCGTCGGGGCATTGGCCGCTGTCGAGGACGAGGCGTAGATCGAGAAGCTCGTCGGTTCGCCGGCCAGGCGTACGCGCAAGGAGTCGACCTCGCGCGGACCGCCGAGGTCGAGCACGATGCCGACGCCGTCCTTGAGGCCGCCCATCTCCGGCGAGCCGAGATACTTCGACGTCTGCCAGCCGGTCGAGAGCTTGTCGTCGATGGCGAGCCTGGCCTCTTCGGGGTTCTCGCTGGTGTCGTCGCCCTGCGGGTCGAAGTCGCCCGCGCGCTGGATCGGCAGCACCCGGAGCGGGCTGGTCTGCTCGATGGGGTCACCGCCCTTGTCGTCATTGGTCGAGCGGCCGACGAGGAACGCGAGCACCGACGCGATCACGAGCGCGCCCACGATGCCGAGCAGCACCAGGCCGCGATCACCCTTGGCGGCGCGCCGGGCCCGGAGCTTGCCTCGCTCGAGTGTCGTCGGAGGCGCCGGTTCGTACGCCTTGGGGCGGCGTCGCGGCGGTTCGAGCCCGGGCGGAGGCCCCTCGGGCACGATCACCGGGTCGAGGCGCAGGAGATCGGGCGACGACATGCTCGCGAGGCTCGGCTGGTCGTCGTGCAGGTCGTCGTCCTCGCCGGACAGCCGGAGCGTACGAGCGATGTCGGCGGCCTTGCGCAGTGGCGTCGCATGATTGCGTGGCGGCGTGCCGAGGATGCGGTCGCAGGTGGTGTCGACGTCGCGGGACACACCGGCCCGTACCTGGCGCGGACGCAGGAGCCGGCCGTGCTCGGTCGGCGCGGCATTGAGGCCGTCGACGTGCGCACCCGGCCAGCGGCTCGTGAGGCAGGCATAGAGCAGCTTGCCGATCGCCTGGACGTCGAGCTGCTCGTACGCCTGGAGGTCGGCGAGCGAGTCCTGTCGGCCGACCGGGGACAGCGCGGTCGTGACGCCGAGGCCGACGACCCGCACGGCGCCCGACTGCTTGAGCAGCACCTGGTGCGGGGTCAGCCGGCGGTGGTAGACGCCGTGCTCGTGCGCGTGCGACAGCGCCTCGGCGACCTCCGCGATGACCGTGGCGGCGCGGCGGTTGGGCAGCGGCGACTGGGCCAGGAGCTGGTCGAGGGGGAACGCCCGCGCCCACTCGCGGACCACCAGGTGATGGTGCTGCTCGTCCTCGATGAGGTCGAGGACGCGCAGGAAACGGGGGTCCGTGACCGACGTCGACTCGCGAGCGGCCTGCAGGAAGTGGTCGGCACGGGGGTCTGAGCTCGACAGCATCTCGATGCCGACGTTGCGGTTGAGCACCTGATCATGGGCCCGCCACGTCGTGGACCCGAGCTTCTCGTTGACGAGGTCCTGGAGTTCGTAGCGGTGCGCGAGCACATCACCGGAGGCCAGCAGCCGCCTCTCGCTCATCAACACCCTTTCCCGGACTGGTTCCCATGCTAGTCCGCGGGTGGATTCGAGACAGGCGATTCAGCCTCGCCGGCGCAGGGTGTCGACGACGTACGTCAGCTGGTCCATACCGAGAGCGCGGGCCGAGATGACGTACGTGACGGCGCCGGCGAGGCCGGCGACCGCGGTCGTGATCGCGCCGCCGACCGCCCGCGCGGGCTCGATGCCGACGGTGTCGAGGCCGTGCGCGAAGCCCATCGTGACGAAGGCCGCCAGGGCGCAGGCGACGACCAGCCGGAGGAAGAAGACGAGCATCTCCCAGTCGAAGACGTTGCCGACGGCGAAGGCCAGCAGGGACGCGGAAAGGATCGAGCCGACGAGGTAGGCGATGCCGTACGACAGTGCGAGCATCATCGCGACCCGGTCCGGCTCGACACTGATCGCCAGCTTGTAGGCGACGCCGATGTTGACCGTCGCGATCACGACCTGGATGAAGAACGGCGTGCGGTTGTCCTCGTTCGCGTAGAAGCCGCGCAGCATCAGGTAATGCACCGTGAACGTGACCATGGCCAGCGAGAACGCCTGGATCGTGTGGCCGATCGGGATCGTCTGTCCGCCGAGGGAGCCGATGCCACCGGCGACCGCGGTGGCCGGCTGACCCAGGCAGAGCAGCGCCACGGCGATAGGCGCCACGATCGACAGGGCAATGCGTACGGTGCGGCCCAGCTCGATCCGGAACCGCCGGTAGTGACGGTCGGCCGCCAGCCCGGCGAGCGTCGGGATCACCGCCGTCGCCAGCGACACGGTGATCACTCCGTGTGGGAACTGGCTGATGAGGAACCCCAAGCCGTACACGGTGGAGCCGGTGGCGGACTTGCCGTCGGTGGCACCTTCGAGCGTGCCCTTCGTGGCGATCTTGTTGATCGTGATGAACGCGATCTGATTGGCGATGATGAACGCGAGGGTCCAGGCGCCGAGCTTGAGCGTCTTGCCGAGGCCGACGCCGCGGAAGTCGAAGCGCGGGCGGAAGCGGAAGCCCGCCCGGCGGAGGTAGGGCACCAGCACGAGGGCCTGCAGGACGATTGCTGAGGTGGAGCCGAGTCCGAGCAGGAGAGCCTGCGAGGTCGAGAAGCCTCCGACACCTGCGCCGGCGCCGAACACGAAGACGTACACGATGATCACGGCACATGCGACGACGTTGTTGACGATCGGCGCCCACATCATGGGGCCGAACCGGCCGCGCGCGTTGAGCACCTGGCCGGTGAGCACGAACGCGCCGTAGAAGAACACCTGCGGCAGGCACAGCAGCATCAACAGGCGCGCTGACTCGCGCTGCTGCGCCAGGCCGGGCTCGAACAGGCTCGAGTCGTAGACGACGTGCAGCAGCTGGGGCACGAGCACGAGGAGCACAGCGGTGCCGGCGGCGAGGACGAGGAGCCCGAGCGTGATGACCCGGTTGGCGTACGCCGTGCCGCCGTCCTCGTCGTTCTTCATGGCCCGGACGAGCTGCGGGACCAGCACGACGTTGAACACGCCGCCCGCGAGCAGGATGTAGAGCGAGTTGGGGATCGTGTTGGCGATGTCGAACAGGTCGGCATTGGCCTGGGTGCCGATCGCGGCGGCGAGCAGGACGGCCCGCAGGAGCCCGGTGACGCGGGAGACGATCGTGCCGAGCGCCATCCAGGCGCTGGCTCTGGCGATCGTCTGGTCAGTCATCGTCGTCCGCCAGCCGCTCGGACGCGACCCGCGAACGCGAGCGTCGGCGGCTGAACCGGCGTACGAGCGCGGCGAGCACCAGCAACGCGGCGAGTCCCATCGCGACCCACAGCACCACGCCGATCTTGGACGACCGGACGTTGAACTCCTCCGGCTGACCGATCGCCTTGCCGTCGGTCGACTTGAGGCGGGCCGTGAGGGACGTGGTGTTCTGCCGTCCCAGGTCGATGTCGACCGTGAGCGTGCGGCGCTCGCCGGCGCCGATGTCGACGGGCTTGACGTCGGGGACACTCAGCGCGGGGTTGCTGGAGTCGAGCGAGACGCCGACGCGGATCGCCTCGTCCGTGTCGTTGCGGATCGTGATGGGGAAGCCGCCCTTGGAGCTCGACAGCGTGACAGAGGGCGGGGCCTTGATCGTGATCTTGCCGAGCTCGGCACCGGCCTCGCGGGCGAGCTTCCTGGCGATCGCCGTGCCGGTGCTGGAGTTCGTACGCCAGCGGATCCCGAGGACGCTCGCCACGTCCTGCGCGAGCGCGTCGTCGACCGAGTCGCTCTGGGGGATCACCGAGCTCAGCGCGCTGCCCCTGGCCACGATCCGAGCGGCCGCCTTGAGCTGTGCCCGGCTCAGCGGACGATCCGTGGCGGCGGCGACCTTGCCGCCGTACGTCGTCAGGGGCCGGGTCAGCACCGACTCGAGGTTGGTGCCGGTCGTGAATGGCGCCGCGAACGCGTCGGAGAGGCGGCCGGACGACCAACGCGTGCCGGGATTCCACCGCGGGTCGACCATCGTGATGGCATCGGCGCGGGACTTGGGGTCGATCTCACGCTGCAGCGTCGCGAGGGCCGCCTCGCTCAGGATGCGCTGGCGCAGCGTCACCACCGAGTCCTGTCCGGGCACCCCGGCATCCAGCGAATCGGTGACCAGCAGCGGCATCGGCCCGTTCGGCGTCGCGTACTGCACGACCGAGCCCTGGCGACGGTCCCAGCCCGGCAACGAGGCCGACGAGACGATCGCGGGACTGTCGCCGGTGCCACGCAGGTCGCGGAGGAGCCGGGACGTCACGCCGTGCATGCTGGGCCACGAGGCCTTGCGCCCGGTGAGCTGGAACTTCGTGAGGGCCGCGTCGGTCGCGCGGTCGATGGCCGCCGTCAGCGGGCCCGAGAGGTCGCCGCTCTGCGACAGCGCGAGCACGTCGGGACGGTCGAAGCCCAGCACCCAGGAGCCCTGCTGGCGGGCGAACGTCAGCAGGTCGTCGAGGAAGAGCTGGGCGTCGGCCTTCTGCGCGTCGGTGAGGTCGAGGTCCTCGGGCATGCGCCGATCGTTGACGATGTCGTCGACGCCGACGAGCAGGGCCGGATCGATCAGTGCGGTGGACGCGTTGCGGTCGGTGCTCGACGCGAGGTCGAGCAGGTTGCGGAGGCGTCCGCCGGCGGAGATGGCCTTGAGCAGCCCCGCGGCATCCGTGTAGTCGCCGCCGTACCCGCGATCGTCCGGCATGAGGAACGGCCAGACGACGGTCGCCGGCACCCGCGGGTGACCAGGTGACACCAGCGGCAGGAACGTCGTCGCCCGGGCGATCGCGTCGCCACTGCGCTTGCCGTCGGTGTCGGTGCCGAGGATCTGCACGCCCACCGGATAGACGCCTTCGGCCCCGCTGATGCCGAGCTGCGCGTAGGGGACCTTGATCGAGAAGCGCCGGGTCTGCTTGGGCGCGAGATCACCCATGTCGTCGAACATGCCCGTCTCGATGACCCGCTCGCCGGTGTACGCGTCGCCGTTGTCGATGGCGTCCTCGACCTGCGAACGGGTCGTGAACGGGACCGGAGGGATCACGAGGTAAGCCTGGACCTTGGCCCAGGCATGGGCGTCGTGGTTGGTCACGAGCCCGGTCATCGTGACCGTGGAACCGGGACCGAGGCGGCTGGGGTTGAGCGACTGGATGCTGACCGAGAGGTCGGGATCCTTGTCGGCCGCGTGCGCCGGGGTGCCAACCACGAGGGCAGGCACGAGGAACGCCGCGACGATTGTCGCGAGCAGCGCGACAAGGACGGGACGACGGCTGCTCACCCGAACATGCTAGACGTACGCCCTGTGGTTCCTGAGTCCGTGGAAGCACGTGGCCCCGACAGTCTCCAGGGGCGCCGACGATCGCCGATAGAGTATGTCCTCGTGCCCACGTCCACGCTGAACCCGGATCGCCGGGCCAGGATCGACGCCACGCTCGCCGCCAACCCGTTCCTGGCCGAGCTCGGTGCGCTGTTCGAGGCGGCGGGTCACGAGCTGGCGATCGTCGGCGGCCCCGTGCGCGACGCGCTCCTCGGCCGGCCGGGCAACGACTGGGACTTCTCGACCTCCGCGCGCCCCGCCGACATCGAGCGCATCGCCGGCTCCTGGGCCGACGCGATGTGGGACGTCGGCCGCGAGTTCGGCACGATCGGGCTCCGCAAGGGTCGGCACGACCTCGAGATCACGACATACCGCGCCGACGAGTACGACGCCGGCTCTCGCAAGCCCGAGGTGCAGTTCGGCGACACGATCGAGGGCGACCTGTCGCGGCGCGACTTCGCGGTCAACGCCATGGCGATCCGGCTGCCGTCAGCGGAGTTCGTCGACCTGTTCGGAGGTCAGGACGATCTCGACGACCGCCTCCTGCGCACACCGGTGACGCCCGAGCAGTCGTTCAGCGACGATCCCCTGCGGATGATGCGCGCTGCCCGCTTCGTCTCGCAGCTGGGCTTCGCCGCGGCGCCGGACGTGGTGGCCGCGATGACCGACATGGCGAGCCGGCTCGAGATCGTGTCGGCCGAGCGCATCCGCGACGAGCTCAACAAGCTGATCACGGGCACGTACCCCGTCGCCGGCCTCAGGCTGCTGGTCGAGACGGGGCTGGCCGAGCAGATGTTGCCTGAGCTGCCCGCCCTGATCCTCGAGCGCGACGAGCACCACCGGCACAAGGACGTCTACGAGCACTCGCTGACGGTCCTCGAGCAGGCGATCGAGCTCGAGGGCCGCCTCGAGACCCAGCCCGACCTCGTGATCCGACTCGCCGCGCTGCTGCACGACATCGGCAAGCCCAAGACGCGCAGGTTCGCCGAGGGTGGCACCGTCACGTTCCACCACCACGACGTCGTCGGCGCCAAGCTCGTGCGCAAGCGCATGCGGGCCTTGCGCTACAGCAACGACCTCATCGACCAGGTCGCCAAGCTCGTCGAGCTGCACCTGCGGTTCCACGGCTACGGCTCCGGTGAGTGGACCGACTCCGCCGTACGCCGCTATGTCCGCGACGCCGGCGAGCAGCTCGAGCGCCTGCACATCCTGACCCGCGCGGACTCGACGACCCGCAACCAGAAGAAGGCCCTGCGCCTCCAGCGGACATACGACGAGCTGGAGGAGCGGATCGCGGTGCTGGCCGAGCAGGAGGAGCTCAGCTCGATCCGACCCGACCTCGACGGTGCGCAGATCATGGAGATCCTCGGCATCGCGCCCGGGCCCGAGGTCGGCGAGGCCTACCGGTTCCTGCTCGACCTGCGGATGGATCGCGGCCCGCTGAGCGAGGCTGACGCGACCGAGGCCCTCAAGGCCTTCTGGGCCGCCCGAAGCTGATGACCGAGCGGCACAGTGACGGGCGGATCGCGCGCGGGGAGCGTACGCGCGATGCGATCGTCGAGGCGCACGCCGGGCTCCTGCGGGAGGGTGTGCTCAAGCCGACCGCAAAAGTCATCGCCGAGCGCGCCGGGGTCTCGCTGCGTACGTTGTGGCTCAACTTCAAGGACCTCGAGACGCTGCTCGAGGCCACGACGGCCTACTGGCTCGACGCGGACTCCGCCCTGCGGCAGCCGATCGACGCGGGACTCCCGCTGCCGCAGCGGATCGAGCTCTACTGCGCCCAGCGCGTACGCCGCCACGAGCACATCACGCCCGCCGCCCGCTCGTCGGCGCTGGGTGAGCCGTTCTCGGTCGCCCTGCAGCGCAGCCGTCACGAGCACGTCGAGCGGTCGCTGCAGGATCTCGCCGCGGCCTTCGGACCGGAGCTCACGGCCGCAGGCGATGATCGGCAGGCACTCACCAATGAGCTCTACGCCGCCTCGAGCTGGCCTGCCTGGTCCAGCCTGCGCGACGATCTCGGCCTCGGCATCGACGAGGCAGCGGCGATCATGCGCGACACGTTCACTCGCTTGCTCCGGGCATGACGAAGGGCCGGCCCCAACGGGACCGGCCCCTCGACGTACAGGTGGTGCTTAGCGCTCTACTTCACCCGCAATGTACTTCTCGAGCATCTCGCGACCGAGGTCGTCGGGACGCTGCTCCGGGGGCGACTTCATCAGGTAGGACGACGCCGACAGCAGGGCGCCGCCGATGTTGCGGTCCTTGGCGATCTTCGCCGCACGGATGGCGTCGATGATGATGCCGGCCGAGTTGGGCGAGTCCCAGACCTCGAGCTTGTACTCGAGGTTGAGGGGAACGTCACCGAACGCGCGACCCTCGAGGCGTACGTACGCCCACTTGCGGTCGTCGAGCCACTGGACGTAGTCCGACGGGCCGATGTGCACGTTCTTGGCGCCGAGGTCGTGGTCGATGTTGGACGTCACGGCCTGCGTCTTGGAGATCTTCTTGGACTCGAGACGGTCACGCTCGAGCATGTTCTTGAAGTCCATGTTGCCGCCGACGTTGAGCTGGTACGTCCGGTCGAGGACGACGCCGCGGTCCTGGAACAGCTTGGCCATGACGCGGTGCGTGATGGTCGCGCCGACCTGGCTCTTGATGTCGTCGCCGATGATCGGGACGCCGGCGTCCTCGAACTTCTTGGCCCACTCGGGGTCGGAGGCGATGAACACCGGCAGCGCGTTGACGAACGCGACCTTGGCATCGATGGCGCACTGCGCGTAGAACTTGTCGGCCTCTTCGGAGCCCACCGGGAGGTAGGAGACGAGGACGTCGGCCTGCGTGTCCTTGAGGACCTGCACGACGTCGACGGCCGGAGCGTCCGACTCCTCGATCGTCTCGCGGTAGTACTTGCCGAGTCCGTCGAGCGTGTTGCCCTTCTGGACGATGACGCCGGTCGGCGCCACGTCGGCGATCTTGATCGTGTTGTTCTCGCTGGCCTGCGTCGCCTCGGAGAGGTCGAAGCCGACCTTCTTGGCGTCGACGTCGAACGCGGCGACGAACTCGATGTCCTTGACGTGGTACTGGCCGAACTCGACGTGCATGAGCCCGGGGACGTTGCCGGCGGGGTCAGCGTCCTTGTAGTACTCGACGCCCTGGATCAGGGACGTGGCGCAGTTGCCCACACCCACAATTGCTACGCGTACCGAACCCATGGGTTCTCCTTCATTGTTGTTCACTTCTCGGTCGTGTTGAGGTCTGTGCTGGTCGTGCTGTCAGCATCGGGATAGCCGCCGGAGCGTTCGCGGTCGATCAGCTCGGTCAACCACTTGACCTCGCGCTCGACCGACTCCAGCCCATGCCTCTGCAGCTCCAACGTGTAGGAGTCGACCCGGTCCCGCTTCCGCTGTCCTGCCTTGCGGACGTTGTCGAGGCGCTCCTCCAGTCGGCTTCGTCGTCCCTCGAGGATGCGAACCCTCGAGGCGGCGTCGGTGCGCGCGAAGAACGCGAACCGTACGCCGAACGTCTCGTCGTCCCACGTCGACGGACCGGAGTCCTCGAGCGCCTGGGCGAAGTGTTCCTTGCCCTCGGCCGTGAGCTTGTAGACGATCTTGGCCCGCCGGCCCCGCGCCTCGGGCACCACGGTTTCGTCGGCCACGATGTAGCCGTCCTTGGTGAGTGCCTTCAGTGCGGGATAGAGCGTGCCGTAGGACAGGATGCGACCCCAGCCGAGCAGGGCGTTGACCTGCTTGCGCAGCTCATAGCCGTGCATCGGGGCATCGTGGAGCAGTCCAAGGACCGCCACCTCGAGTGCCGCGCCGCGTCGTGTCATCTACCCGTCCTGACAAAGTCCGTCATTTGTTCGTATATCGGAACGATACATCTATTCGGTGTATCGGCAACACCCCGGTGTTCGTGACCCAGCACACGCGGGCCCCGGGCGATTAACCATTCCTCAGGTAGGTTCGGCACACTTGGTCGTTGACGGATCCGAATCCGGATCCCCATGGAGGTAGACGGACCCTTGGCAGCACAGCGAAAGAAAGCACCGCGCCCTGACGCAGACGGCGGACGGCTCAAAGCCATCACCCGGAAGATCGGCGGCCGCGGTCCTTGGTGGCTCAAGACGATCCGCTGGGGAGCCCTGCTCGGTGTGCTCGGCGTGCTGGCCGCGGCCGGGACGTTCTTCATCCTCTACCAGTCCATCAGCATCCCGAGCGAGAACGCGGCGTTCAAGACCCAGACGACCAAGGTCTACTACTCCGACGGCAAGCACGAGCTCGGCACGTTCGCGACGCAGGACCGCGAGAGCATCTCGATCGACAAGATCCCGGCCTCGATGCAGGCCGCAGCGATCGCCGCTGAGGACCGCTCGTTCTACACCAACCGCGGCATCGACATCAAGGGCATCATCCGCGCCGCGCGCAACAACGCGACCAGCGGACAGATCCAGGGCGGCGGCTCCACGATCACGCAGCAGTACGTCAAGATCCTCTACCTGACGCAGGAGCAGTCCTACAAGCGCAAGGTCAAGGAAGCGATCCTGTCGATCAAGATCCACAACCAGCTGAGCAAGAAGCAGATCCTCGAGGGCTACCTCAACACGATCTACTTCGGCAACGGCGCCTACGGCATCGAGGTCGCCTCCAAGACATACTTCGACAAGCCGGCCGCCGAGCTCAACTACGCCCAGTCGGCGATGCTCGCGACGATCATCAACAGCCCGACCTACTACGACCCGTACGCCGAGGGCGCCACGGACCGGATCGGACCGCGCTTCCGCTACGTGCTCAACGGCATGGTCAAGGACGGCGCGATCACGGCCGACCAGGCGGCGAAGTTCTCCGACCGCATCCCCAAGGTCGAGCCCAAGCGCGAGATCAACCGGTTCAGCGGCTCGAAGGGCTATCTGCTCGACCTCGTCAAGAAGCAGATGCGCTACAAGCTCGACTTCCTGGACCAGGACATCGACGGCGGTGGTCTGCGGATCGTCACGACGTTCAACTACAAGAAGCAGAAGGACGCGATCGCGGCGATCAAGGCCCACCGTCCTTCAGGCCACAAGGAGCTCCACCAGGCGCTGGTCTCGATCAAGCCCGGCACAGGTGCGGTGCAGGCGATGTACGGCGGCCGGGACTATCTCAAGAACCAGTTCAACTGGGCGACCGAGGGGACGCAGCCGGGCTCGACGTTCAAGGCGTTCGCCGTGGTCGCCGCGCTGGAGAACGGCTACAGCCTCAAGACCAAGCTCAACGGCGCCTCGCCACTCATGATCGACGGCAAGGCGGTCACCGAGAACCAGGGCGACAGCGGCGGTGAGTCGTTCGGCAACGTCCCGCTCGAGTTCGCGGCACAGAAGTCGATCAACACCGCCTTCGTCGACCTGATGGACCAGATGAAGGACGGGCCGACCAAGACCCTCGAGGCAGCGGAGCAGGCCGGTATCCCGACCTCGATCATCAAGCCCATCCAGGACCAGGCGGGTGGACCACCTCTGGTGACTCCGCTCGGCTACTTCCCGGTGGCACCGGTCGACATGGCCAACGCCTATGCGACGCTCGCGGCCGATGGCAAGCGCGCTGACTGGTACGTCGTCCAGTCGGTCAAGGACTTCCGCGGCAAGACGCAGTACAAGCACAAGGTCAAGAGTGAGCAGTCGATCCCCAAGGACGTCGCCGCCGACACCATCGCGGCGATGCAGAAGGTCGTCAACTCCGGCGCGGCCGGCACCGGTTCCAACGCCAAGACGATCTGCCCGACCGCGGGCAAGACCGGCACGGCGACGTTCGGCCCCGACAACGACCAGCACGTGTCGTCGTCGTGGTTCGCCGGCTACTCACCCAAGCTCGCGACGGCTGTGATGTACAACCGCGGCAAGCTCGGCAACGGTGATCTCGAGGGCTACATGGTGCCGTTCTTCGGCGGCCAGATCCCGGCGAAGACGTTCCAGACGTACATGAACGCCGCGCTCGAGGGCTCGGAGTGCGGCACGTTCCCGAAGCCCGCGAACATCAAGGGCACGAAGGGCACGACCTACAAGAAGCCCGCGCCCAAGTGCGACAGCGACCAGCATCTCAACGGCAGCAAGACCAAGTGCATCGACGATCCCAAGCCGACGCAGAAGAACTGTGGGCCCAACCAGCAGCCCGACGGCAACCTCGGCTGCGAGCCCAAGCCCGTGGAGACCTGCCCGCCCCCGCAGACGGGTACACCGCCCAACTGCGTGAACCCGCCGCCGCCGACGACTCAAGCTGAGTGTGAGGCGCAGGGCGGCACGTGGCACGACCTCCCGCTGCCGGGCAACTGCACGGGAGTCGGCGGCAACAACGGCGGCTGGGTGTTCATGCTTCCGTTCGCCGGGATCCTCGGGCTGCGCCGACCCGAAGACGAAGACGAGTCGGACGAAAGCTAGAGGGTTTCGTCACCTGACGCCTTCGGCGTGATCGCTCAACCTGCCCTCGGCGCTCGCTCGCAGAGCTCGCTCGACCTCAGGCAACGTTGATGGCGTCGAACGTGGCGGTGGTGAACCGCACCGCCACGTCGACGCGGTCACCGACCTGCGGTGCCTGTGCCGTGGACGGCAGGAAGATCATGCTGGCCTGCATGTGCGGCGGCTCGGCGAACCAGCGCTGCTTGCCGTCGATCGTGTAGGGCGACAGCGAGAAGCCTGCGGCCTCGAGCCCGCCCTTGGCGAGTGACTTGCCGCGTTGCACCACGCCGGCGGACGCCTTGGGCGCCTCGAGAGCGATGCCGTTGCTGGTGCCGCCGGCGACGATCAGCAGATAGCCGTCGCGGGGCATGGGGCGCTGGCGGTAGCCGACCCGCTCGCCGCGCGCGACGAGGTGGCTGTCGAGGACCGTCGCGCGTACGGACAAGGCACCGAGGTCGCCGAGCCACAGCGAGGTGCCGATGCGGGGGCGGATGTCGAGCTGCGGGCGGCGCTCACGCAGGATCGTCACCTCCGCCGGGGTCAGGTGGGAGGCATAGAACGTGGTGGTCTCGACCTGTGAGGCCTCGAGCGCGGCGGCCCAGTTCTCGGCCTCGCGGAGGTTGCCACCGGCCATCGGCAGGTGGATCGCGAAGCCCTCGACACGCAGGTCACCGAGAGCGGCGACGGCGGCGGCGAGCTCATGCCGGTCGAGCCCGTGCCGGGCCATCGACGTCTCGCCCTCGACGAGCACGCGCGCGGTGGGGTCCGGGCCCGAGGCGAGCGCCGCGATGTCGTCGACCCGTCCGACCGTGTGGATGACCCGCTCGTCGTGGATGACGTCGGTGAAGAACGGGCGCCACGGCGTCAACACCATGACGTCGCCGCCGAACGCCGCGAGGGCGCCGGGCACCTCGGCGTACGTGCCGACCGCGATCACGTCGAGGCCGAGCTCCTTGGCCTCGGCGGCGAGCAGGTCGCGGCCGAGCCCGTACCCGTTGCCCTTGATGACCGGGACGATGCCGGGCGTGCTCTCGACGACGGCGCGCACGCCTCGTCGCCAGCGGTCGGCATCGATGTCCAGCTCGAAGCTCACGTCATCGCCTCTTCATGTCGGCGCCTGTGCTTCCAGGCTCGGTTGCGGGGGCACCTTCGGCGCCGCTTTCGTCGCTCGGATGCACCGCGACAAGCGCAGTCGAGCCGGTCAGATGCGGTTTCGAGAGTCGGCGCTTGTCGCGGCTCATCCTCGTCTCCTCATATATTGCGTGAAGCCGAGGTGCAGGGCGCGGTTGAGCGGCAGGTCCCACTCGCCGAGGTACTCGACGGCCTCGCCGCCGGTGCCGACCTTGAACTGGATCAGGCCGACGTGCGAGTCGTCGGGGTCGAGCGTCTCGGTGATGCCGCGCATGTCGTACGCCGTGGCGCCGGCCGTCATCGCGTCGCGGATCATCTGCCACTGGATCGCGTTGGAGCCGCGCACATCGCGCTTGGCCGTGGTCGAGGCGCCGTAGGAGTACCAGGCGTGCTCGCCGACGCGCACCATCGTGGTCGACGCGACGAGGTCACCCTCGTGCCGGGCCAGGTAGAGCACGAGGCGGTCGGGCTCCTCGGCGGTCAGGGCGTCCCACATGCGCTCGAAGTACGACAGCGGTCGCGGGGTGAAGTGATCACGCTCGGCGGTCTCGGCGTACACGCGGTGGAACTCGGGCAGGTCGCCGCGCTCTCCACGGACGACCTCCACGCCGGCCTTGGCGGCCTTCTTGATGTTGCGGCGCCACTGCTGGTTCATGCCGGCGAGGATGTCGGCCTCGGACCGGCCGGCGAGTGGGATCTGGAAGTTGAACTTCGGCTGCCCGGCGGAGAACCCGTTCTCGGTGGGGATCTCCTTCCAGCCGAGCTGGGTCAATGTCGTGGCGACCTTGAGCGCATCGTCGTCGCGTACGTCGGCGGGTACGTCCGACAGTGTCGTGAGCACCGGGTCGGCGATGGCCTGCTTGATCGTCGCGGCGTGCCAGCGACGGGTGACGACCGGCGGGCCCATGCGGATGCCGAACGCGCCCTGGCTCTTGAGGTGGGCGGCGAGCGGCGTCAGCCAACGGCCGAGGTCCGGGTCCGTCCAGTCGATGTCCGGGCCCTCGGGCAGATAGGCGAGGTAGCGCTTGAGCCGCGGGAGCTGGCGATAGAGCACCAGTGCAGCGCCGACCAGGGTCGCGCCGTCGAACCAGCCGACCGACTCACCCCGCCACTCGTTCTTGACCGTCGCCCAAGCCGGGGTCTGCAGGAAACTCACCGACGGCCGGCTGCGTACGAAGTCGAGGTGCTCCGAAGCGCTGATGGGCCGGACACTGAGGGGCCCTGAGCGGGAAGGTGACGTCACCGGGCCACGCTACCAACCGGGGGTAAGTTAGGCTGACCTAAGTTGTAGCCGATCGAGGGGAATCCGACAGTGAAGACGTACGCCGCCACGGTGCTGGGACGCCGCCGGCTCTCGGCCCATCTGGTCACGGTGACGCTCGGCGAGCTCGACGGGTTCGCGTCGACCGGCATCCCTGACGAGTACGTACGCGTGCTGATCCCGCCGGCCGGCGCGGAGCTCGCGATCCCCGAGATCGACGACGACTGGAACATCACCTATCCCGAGGGTGCGGCCGCGCCGGAGCCACGGGTCTACACGGTGTCGGACCACCGGGTCGTCGACGGTGACATCGTGATCGACCTCGACATCGCGCTGCACGACGAGGGCCTCGGGTCCGACTGGGCGCGCTCGTGCCGTCCGGGCGACCGGGTCGGGCTGATCGAGCCCCATGGCCTGTACGCCGCTCCGGCCGGCGTGGGCTGGCAGCTGCTGGTCGCCGACATCACCGGGGTACCCGCCGTGGCGCGGATCCTGCGAGGACTCGAGTCGCACCAGAAGGTCAAGGTCGTCATCGTGCTGACCGATCCCGCTGACGAGATCCCGCTGCCGAGCCCGGCCGACGTGGACGTCACCTGGCAGGTCGTCGCCAAGGACACCGACATCTGCGACGCGCTCGCCGAGGCTGTGACGTCCCGCGACCTGCCCGTCGAGGACCGGTACGTCTGGCTGGCCGGCGAGGCGCGGGCGAGCCGGGCGGTCCGGCGCCACCTGCGCCGCGAGCTGGGCTGGCCGCAGGCCGACTTCTACACGTGCGGCTACTGGCAGATCGAGGCCGAGAAGTGGAACGCGCGCTATGAGCAGGTCGCCGACGAGGTGACGGCGAAGGCCAGGGAGGTCGAGGCGAAGGTCGGCGACGACCAAGGCGCATACCTCGACGCGCTCGACGACATCTACGAAAGCGTGGGCTTGTAGGTAGGGCCTGGACCTCCAAGACCTGCGGCCTTACGTACGCTGAGGGGTCAGTTTTGGCCCATCGAGGGGTCAGTTTTCGTCCCACTTGCGTCGTCCTTGTGCACCCCTCGACGGGCCAAAACGGACCCCTCAGCCGGCGTCGCGCTTCGCGCGTACGCCGGGTTCTCCGCGAGACTCAGCCCTGCCTTCGCTACGCGACCACGACGAACTGGGGTTGTCTTGGGGTGACGAGCAGGGTCATGCCGGCTTCGGCGGGCGTGCGATCAGCCTTGCGGTGGTTGCACCGCACGCACGCGGCAACCGCGTTCTCCCAGGTGAGTGTCCCGCCGCGACTGCGCGGCACGACGTGGTCGACGGTCTCGGCCCGTCCGCCGCAGTAGGCGCACATCTTGTCGCGGGCCTTGATCGCACTCTTGGTGCACAGGTTGGAGCGCCGATGCATCCAGCGTGTCACGACATAGCGGACGAGCCGCAGCACCTTGGGCACGGGGAACGGCCCGAACGAGCCGCCGGCCTCTTCCTCGATGACCGCGACCTCGCGCACGAGCATCTTGATCGCGTGCCGCATCGAGACGCGCTGCAGGGGCTCGTAGCTCGCGTTGAGCACCAGGACGTATGCATCCGCCATCGGCCGGCCCCTTTCTGAGCGAAAGCGTATCCGTCGGCAGCGGCAAATGCCCCAAAAGAAGCCGAATCTCAACCCATGTCGGATCTCGGAATAGGTGCGGCGCCGCGTGGGTTGGCCCCAGACATACGTCGATCAGAAAAAATGTCCGACCCTCATGTCGAAATGGTGCCTACGCGTTCGTCGTATAGATGAGGGTGGTCGACAGGCCCCCGGCACACCGAACCAGAGGACCACCCATGACCGCGCACAGCGACAACGCTCCCGAGACGTCGACAACCACCGAGCTCGACGATTTCGAGGCCGAGTTCACCGCAACTCCTGATGAGCCCGTCGACACGGGCAAGACCCCGCTCGTCATCACACTCCTGGTCGCCGCGACGTTCGTGGTGATCCTCAACGAGACGATCATGATCAACGCGATGCCGCGTCTCATGGGCGACTTCGACGTGACAGCGCGCACCGCGCAGTGGATCTCGTCGATCTTCATGCTCACGATGGCCGCAGTGATCCCCGTGACGGGCTGGTTCCTGCAGCGCGTGACGACCCGCGCCGCCTACACGATCGCTATGACGACGTTCGGGATCGGCACGATCATCTGCGGCACGGCGCCGATCTTCGAGATGCTGCTCGTCGGGCGCGCCGTCCAGGCCGCGGGCACCGCGGTGATGATGCCGCTCCTGATGACCACCGTCATGACGGTCGTGCCCGAGCAGGCCAGGGGCCGCGTCATGGGCAACATGATGCTCGCGATCTCGGTCGCGCCGGCCATGGGTCCGGCTCTCTCCGGACTCATCCTGCAGCTCGGTTCGTGGAGGCTGATCTTCGCCTTCGTGCTCCCCGTCGCGGCGGTCGTCTCGGTGCTCAGCCTGCGCCACCTCGAGAACGTCGGCGAGACCAACACGGCACCGGTCAGCTGGTTCAGCGTGGTCGTCGCCGCGCTCGGCTTCGGCGCGTTGGTCTACGGCCTCAGCGAGGTCGGCGCCCGCAGCACCGGCCAGCTGACCTTGCTGATCGGATTCGGCGCCGCTCTGGTGGCACTGTTCACGTTCTGGCAGCTGCGCCTGCAGCGCGTCGGCAGCCCGCTCCTCGACCTGCGGGCGTTCAAGCACCGCACCTTCACCGTGACCCTGGTGCTGATGGCGACCGCGTTCATGGCGTTCCTCGGCTCGATGATCCTGCTGCCGCTCTACCTGCAGGACCTGCGCGGACTGTCGGCGATCCAGACCGGCCTGCTCGTCATGCCGGGTGGACTGGCGATGGGCCTGCTCGGCCCGCGTGTCGGCGCGCTCTACGACAAGCTCGGTGCGCGGCCGTTGGTGATCCCCGGCTCGGTGCTCATGGTCGTCGCGTTGTTCACGATGAGCCGCGTCATCGACGCCGACACCCCGTACGCCGTGCTGCTCGGCCTGCACATCCTGCTGATGGTGAGCCTGGCGTCGATCTTCACCCCGGTGTTCACCCTGGGACTCGGTGCGCTGCCGCCTGAGCTCTACTCGCACGGCAGCTCGATCCTCGGCACCCTGCAGCAGGTCGCCGGGGCAGTTGGGACCGCCGCCCTCGTGGTGATCCTCGAGAACCGCTCGGAGAGCCTCGTGTCCGGTGGATCGACGGCGAACGAAGCGTTCATCGGAGGCTTGCAGTGGGCGTTCGTCGCCGGCTCGGTGTTCGGGGCGGTCGTCATCGCGCTCTCGTTGCTGCTGCCGGCCAAGGCCGACCAGCCCGCGGGCGCGACGCACTAGGACAAACGGGGGCTGGCTGGGCAACGGCCAGCCCCCGAAACACGCCGTTAGCAAATCTGTCCTACGGTGGACGGCGTGGACACCCCCGAGCTCTTCGACGGCTACGGACCTGTCGTCGGGTTCGATGAAATGTTCGCGGACGCCGAGGTGCGGTCCAACTACGCCCAGGTGCACGAGTCATTCCAGAAGATGGGTGCCGAAGAGATCCGGCTGCGGGCGGATTCCCTCGCGTCGTCCTACCTCGAGCAGGGCGTCACGTTCGGGGTCGCCGGCGAGGAGCGCCCGTTCCCGCTCGACATCGTCCCTCGCCTGATCGAGGCTGCTGACTGGGACCACGTCGAGCGTGGCGTACGCCAGCGGGTGCTCGCCCTCGAGGCGTTCCTCGCGGATGCGTACGGATCCGGCGAGCTGTTCGCCGACGGTGTCGTGCCGCGCGCCACGGTCATGACATCCCCGCACTTCCACCGCGTCGTCGCGGGGCTCGAGCCGGCCAACGGCGTACGCGTGCATGTCGCCGGCGTCGACCTTATCCGTGACGGCAACGGTGACTTCCGGGTGCTCGAGGACAACGTGCGGGTGCCGTCCGGCGTCTCGTACGTCATGACGAACCGCCGGGCCCTGTCCGCCGCCCTCCCTGAGGTGTTCGCCGACCACCGCATCCGGCCGGTGTCGCAGTACTCCCAGCAGCTGCTCGCCGCGCTCCGCAAGGCCGCGCCGGCCGGCGTCAACGACCCGACCGTCGTCGTGCTGACCCCGGGCGTCTACAACTCGGCCTACTTCGAGCACACCCTGCTGGCCCGCACGATGGGCGTCGAGCTCGTGGAGGGCCGAGACCTGGTGTGCCGCTCCGGCCGGGTCATGATGCGGACGACCAACGGTCTCGAGCCGGTCGACGTTATCTACCGCCGGATCGACGACGACTTCCTCGACCCGGTGCAGTTCCGCTCCGACTCCGCGCTCGGCGTGCCCGGCATCATCAACGCCGCTCGCGCCGGTCACGTGACGATCGCCAACGCCGTCGGCAACGGGGTGGCCGACGACAAGCTGCTCTACACCTACGTGCCCGACCTCATCCGCTACTACCTGTCGGAGGAGCCGATCCTGCGCAACGTCGACACCTGGCGGATGGGCGAGCCGGAGCAGCGCGAGGAGGTGCTCGACCGGCTCGACGAGCTCGTCCTCAAGCCGGTCGACGGCTCGGGCGGCAAGGGCATCGTGATCGGCCCGGCCGCGTCGCGCGAGGAGCTCGACGAGCTGCGCGGCAAGATCCTGCTCGACCCGCGGGCGTGGATCGCGCAGCCGGTCGTCTCCCTGTCGACCGTGCCGACGCTGGTCGAGGACGGCGTACGCCCGAGGCACGTCGACCTGCGACCGTTCGCGGTCCACGACGGCGACGACGTGTTCGTCCTGCCCGGCGGCCTGACCCGCGTCGCGCTCCCCGAGGGCGAGCTGATCGTCAACTCGAGCCGGGGCGGCGGATCCAAGGACACCTGGGTCCTGGCCAGTCCGACCGACCCGGAGGACGAGGGCGAGGGCGCACCCGCCGCCAGCCGCGTCGCCGGCACGCCGCAGTCCGCCGGCCCGGCGATCGACGGCGGGACCGCGGATGTCCACGTGCAGGAACAAGAACAGCAACAAGGCAAGGACCTTTCGACAGGCTCAAGGGACGAGTGGTCGCGACCCGAGCACCGCTCCTTGAGCCTGTCGAAAGGACACGAAGCCGGGGACTCACCATGCTGAGCCGCATCGCGCAGTCGCTGTTCTGGATCGGCCGCTACCTCGAGCGCGCCGACGACACCGCCCGCATCCTCGACGTCCAGATGCAGGTCCTGATCGAGGACCCCGGCATGGACGAGCGCACGTCGTGCGAGCAGCTGCTCTCGGTCATGGGCGTCGAGGACTACTCCGGCAACCCCAACCGCTGGATGATCCTCGACCTGCTGGCCCACAACGCCGACTCGCCGGTCTCGATCGCCGCTGCGATCGGCGCCGCCCGCGAGAGCGCCCGCCGCGCTCGCGAGACCCTCTCGACCGACATCTGGGCCGCGATCAACACGACGTGGCGCGGCCTGCCGACCGCCCGCGCGATGCGGTCACCGGACATGTTCGCGTGGGTCCGCAACCGCACCGCGATGATCTCCGGCATCGCCGACTCGACCATGACCCGCGACGAGGGCTGGCAGTTCTACATGCTCGGCCGCAGCATCGAGCGGGTCGACATGACCGCCCGGCTGCTGTCGACCGCCGCGCTGGCGTCAGGCCCGCAGGTCGCCTGGCCCACGACGCTGCGGGCCTGCGGAGCGTACGAGTCCTTCATCCGCGCCTACCGCGGCATCGAGGCCGACCGGCAGGCCGCCGAGTTCCTGCTGCTCGACCGCTGGTTCCCGCGCTCGATCGTCTCGTCGCTCGCCCAGGCGGAGAAGGCCCTGACCAAGCTCGAGCGCAGCGGCCAACGTACGGGATTCAGCGACGAGGCCCAGCGCCTGCTCGGCCGGGCCCGCACCGAGCTGGAGTACCGGCCGCTCGCCGACATCGTGTTCGACCTGCCGGTCGAGATGGAGCGCCTGCAGCGCAGCTGCGCCGCCGCGAGCGACGCGGTGACGGCGCGCTACTTCGCCGAGTACGAGGAGCACACCTGGAGCGGAGGCGTCCTGCTGTGAGCGACTCATGAGCATGCAGATGCGGATCCGGCACACGACCGGCTATCACTACGAGCGGGGCGCGGCCGCGTCGTTCAACGAGGCCCGCATGACACCGATGACGACGTCGGAGCAGTACGTCCTGCGTTCCCGCCTTGAGATCAGCCCGACCCCGTGGAGCTACGAGTACCGCGACTTCTGGGGCACGACCGTGACGTCGTTCGAGGTGCACGACCCGCACACCGACCTGACGGTCGTCGCAACCGCCACGGTCGAGACCCAGGACGTACCGGTCCGGCCGCACTCGGTCGCGTGGGACGACCTGCTCGCGGTGCAGGACGAGTACTGCGAGTTCCTCGAGCTGTCCTCGTGGGTCGCGCCGTCGCCTTCGCTGCTGACCGAGCTGGCGCCGATCCGCGCCGACGCCGCGACGCCGGGCGACTACGCCCTCGCGGCGGCGTCCTTCCTGCACGACCGGGTGAAGTACCTGACCGGCAGCACCGAGGTCACCACGACCGCAGCCGACGCATGGGACAGCAAGAACGGTGTGTGCCAGGACTTCGCGCACCTGACGCTCGGCGTGCTGCGCGAGGCCCGCATCCCGGCGCGGTACGTCTCCGGCTACCTCCACCCGTCGCCCGACCCGGTCATCGGCGAGGCGGTCGAGGGCGAGTCGCACGCGTGGATCGAGTGGTGGGACGGCGAATGGGTGGGCTGGGACCCGACCAACGGCATCGCCCCGGGCCCGCGGCACGTCGTGGTGGCCAAGGGCCGCGACTACGGCGACAGCCCGCCGTTGCGCGGGATCTTCTCGACGTCGGGCGGCTCGGAGCTGTTCGTCGCGGTCGAGATCACGCGCCTTCGCTAGTCGAGCACGCGGATCGGCGTCCCGCCGCGCCACGCCGCGATGTCCTCGACCGCCTCGCGGAAGAACAGGTCGTACCCGTCGTCGGTGACGTAGCCGAGATGAGGCGTCAGCACCGTGCGCGGCGCAGAGCGCAGCGGATCGTCCGCCGGCAGTGGCTCGGTGTCGTAGACGTCGAGCGCGGCGCCGGCGATGCGCCCGGCGTGCAGCGCGTCGAGCAGGGCCGCGGTGTCGACGATCGGTGCGCGTGAAGTGTTGACCAGGTACGCCGTGGGCCGCATCGCGGCGATCTCGGCCTCGCCGACGAGGTGATGCGTGCGGGCGCTCGAGACCAGGTGGATCGTCACGATGTCGGACTCGGCCATCAGCTCGGCCTTGGTCACCGGGCGCACGCCGAGGGACGTGGCGTGCTCCGGGTCGAGGTTCTGCGACCAGGCGACGACATCCATGCCGAACGCCTGACCGATCGCCGCGACCTGCGCACCGAGGCGGCCGAGTCCCATGACACCGAGGGTGCGACCGGCGAGTCCGGTGCCGACCGTCGTCTGCCAGCCGCCGTCGCGAACGGAGCGGTCCTCGGCGGGGATGTGCCGCACCGCCGCGAGGATCAGTGCCCAGGTGTGCTCGACGGTCGAAGCGGCGAGGCCGGCGGTGCCGCACACCGGGATGCCCCGATCGCGGGCCGCAGCAACGTCGATCGACGGGTTGCGCCGTCCGGTCGTCACGATGAGGCGCAGCTCCGGCAGCTGGGCCAGGAGATCCTCGCCGATCGGCGTACGCTCGCGCATCGCGACGATGACGCGAGCCTGCCGAAGCGCGGCGACCAGCTCGGCACCCTCGAGGTGACGGTCGAGGAAGATCACGTCCTCGTCGAGGGCGTCCCAGTCTGCGTGGTTGGCCGCGACCTGCTGGTAGTCATCGAGCACGACGATCTGCATGCACCCATCGTGTCACTCGGCTCCGCTAGGTTCGGGGCATGGCCATCCTGCACGCCGACGCTGACATCACGCCCACCAAGCCCGAGCTGCTGGCCGCCTGGGTGCCGGCCCAGCCGTGGTTCGTCGGCGACGCAACCGAGCTGGAGCACGTCGGCGCCTACCGCTTCGACGACCCGGACGGCGAGGTCGGCATGGAGACGCATCTCGTGCGCGCCGGCGGCGGGCCGATCCTGCAGGTGCCGTGGACCTATCGCGGTGCGCCGCTCGACGGTGCCGAGTCCCACCTGGTCGGCACGATGGAGCACACCGTGCTCGGATCCCGCTGGATCTATGACGCGATCGCCGACCCGGTCTATCAGGCGGTGCTGGCAACGACCATCCTGACCGGCGGCACCCACGCTGAGCTCGAGCGCGAGTTCGCCGACGGCCACGTCGAAGTCATGGAACCGAGCGTCCGGGTGCACGGCAGCGGCAGCGCCTCGGACGCGGCGCCGGCCGATGTCGAGGTCCTCCGTGTGCTCGACGGCACCGTCCCCGAGGGCGATGACGTGCTGACCGGGACGTGGGCCGGTGTCAGCGATCCGGTCGTGCTGGCGGTCGTGCGCCTGCGCTGATCAGCGCAACACCGACCGTGGCGTCGGCGCGAGCCGCAGGGGCTGGAGCTCGCCGGCCGGCAAGCCGTCGCCACCGAGCGCCACGACGACGCGGTCATCACGGACCGGCAGCCGGAAGTTGTTGGGTCCGGGGTGAGTCAGCAGCACGTCGCCGCCCCCCGCATCGATCGCCGAGACCAGCGACGACTCGTCGGCGTCGGAGCCGATGGCCCACACCCTGACGGCGAGCTCGCCGTAGACCGACACCGGCAGGCCCGGCTTGCCTTGCCGCGGTCGCAGCAGCAGCACGTCGTCGGAGTCGATCAGGTCGGCATTGGCGTCGGCGCCCCATGCGGCCCAGGCCGGCCCGCCATAGAACGCCGCCAGCGATGTGGCGTGCTCCTCCAGCGTCGGGAAGCCGCGGAACCACACGAACCGATCGGCATCGTCGAGGTCGACGAAGGTGCCGAGCACGTGGATGCCGACGGCCTCCTGGGTGTCCTGGAACTCCCGCTCGAAGCGCTCGATGAAGCCGTCGCGGGTGCCGGGCTTGAGGGTGTACTGCCGGAGCTCGATGACCTGATCGTTCATGTGCCGACCGTACGCCGGAGGCCGGACAGTCGTTCGCGCGTTCTAGGGTCGTCGCCATGAGCGCCGACACCATCGAGGCCCTGGTGGACGACAGCACGCTGCTGGTGTTCGACGGCAGCGTGCTCGAGCTGTTCGGCTACACCGACGTGCATCGCACGCACGTCTGGCAGCGTCCACGGCTCGTGCTCGTCGACGGCAACCGGCCGCGCCTCGAGATCACGACGGCCCGCGGGCTGCGGCACGGGATGACGTACGACCCGGTGCGACGTGCCGGACTCGAGGCGCTCGACGCCGCGCTGGCCGAGGCGATCGCACGACGCGACGCCGACGGGTGAGGTTCGGGCCACGGGACTAGCGTGGACCTCATGACCGACAGCGCCTCGTACGCCGACCCCGTGCCCGAGCTCCACCGTCCATACGTCGCCGCGGAGGATCGCTACACGCATTGGGACTATCGCCGGGTCGGCCGGTCAGGCCTGTTCCTGCCTCCGCTGTCGCTGGGCCTGTGGTGGAACTTCGGCGACAACTTCCCGTTCGACAACCAGCGCGCAGTCCTGCGGCACGCGTTCGACAACGGCATCACGCACTTCGACCTCGCCAACAACTACGGTCCGCCCTATGGCTCGGCCGAGGAGAACTTCGGCCGCATGATGCGCACCGACTTCAAGGCGTACCGCAACGAGCTGATCCTCTCGACCAAGGCCGGCTACGACATGTGGCCAGGGCCGTACGGCAACTTCGGCTCGCGGAAGTACCTCTTCGCGAGCCTCGACGAGTCACTGGCGCGGATGTCGGTCGACCACGTCGACATCTTCTACTCGCACCGCGCCGATCCGGGCACGCCGCTGGAGGAGACGATCGGCGCGCTCGACGCGATCGTCCGCCAGGGCAAGGCGCGCTATGCGGGCATCTCGTCGTACTCGCCGGAGCGCACCTCCGAGGCGGTCGCGATCGCCAACAGCCTCGGCACCCCGATCGTGATCCACCAGCCGTCGTACTCGATGATCAACCGCTGGATCGAGCAGGGACTCACGACGGTGCTCGACGAGCACGGCGTCGGCTCGATCGGCTTCGGCTCGCTGGCGCAGGGCCTGCTGTCCGACCGGTACGTCGAGAGCGCCGATCCGGAGCGTTCGCAGAAGCGCGGCTCGTTCGACCAGTCGATGGCCAGCGAGGACAACCGCAAACGACTCAAGGGACTCGCCGCGATCGCCAAGAAGCGCGGTCAGACGCTGGCGCAGATGGCGATCTCCTGGACGCTGCGACCCGGCGGCGTCACGTCGGCGCTGATCGGCGTCTCGTCGGTCGAGCAGCTCGACGAGAACCTCAAGGCCGCCCAGCGCATCGACTTCACCGACGACGAGCTCGCCGAAATCGACTCGTACGCCGGTGAGGCCGGCATCAACATCTGGGCCGCCAGCTCCGAGGTCTGAGCGCCAGGGTCACGTGGGGGGCGCGACACTGGGAGCGTGCACCCCGATCCGATCCAGCGCCTGCTGGACAGCCCACCCGACCTGCCGGTCCTGGGCGGGTTGCCGGAACTGACCGCCGCGCTGCGCGACCGCGGGGTAGCGGTCGTGCAGGCGCCCCCGGGCACCGGCAAGACGACGTTGGTGCCGCCCGCGGTGGCCGCGATGGTCGCCGGCGACGGTCTGGTCGTGGTGACCCAGCCGCGCCGCATCGCTGCACGTGCGGCGGCGCGGAGGCTCGCGGGTCTGTTGGGTGAGCGGGTCGGAGAAACCGTGGGCCACACGGTGCGCGGCGATCGGGCTGTCGGGCCCGGTACGCGGATCGAGTTCGTGACGACCGGCGTCCTGCTGCGACGGCTCCAGCGCGATCCCGAGCTGCCGGGGGTCGCGGCGGTCATCCTCGACGAGGTGCACGAGCGCCAGCTCGACGCCGACCTGACGCTCGCCTTCCTGGCAGACGTACGCGCCACGGTGCGCGAGGACCTGTTGCTGGTCGCGATGTCGGCGACGATCGAGGCCGAGCGCACCGCCGCGACGATCGACGAGCGGCCCGCCCCGATCATCGACGTCCCGGGCGCCCTTCACCCGGTGAGCGAGCACTGGGCGCCCCCACCGCCGGGCGTGCTGCCGACGGACGAACGCGGGGTCCCGCCGCGCTTCCTCGACCACGTCGCGGCCAGGGTCCGCCACGCGTTGTCGGTCGACCCCGGCGACGTGCTGGTGTTCGTGCCCGGTGTCGGCGAGGTGGACGGGGTCATGCGCCGGTTGTCCGGTCTCACGGACGTCGACGTGCTGGCGCTCCACGGCCGACTTCCTGCCCGCGAGCAGGACCTCGCTCTCGCGCCGGGTCCTCGACGACGTGTCGTGGTGTCGACCGCGGTGGCCGAGTCGTCGCTGACGGTCCCGGGGGTACGCATCGTGGTCGACGCCGGACTGTCCCGTGAGCCCCGCACCGATCAGGTGCGCGGGCTCCCCGCGCTCGTGACGGTGCGGGTCAGCCGGTCCGCGGCTGAGCAACGGGCGGGTCGCGCGGGGCGCGAGGCTCCCGGCGCGGTGCACCGATGCTGGTCCCGCGCCGATCACGGTCACCTGGACGCGCACCCAGCCCCGGAGATCGCGGTCGCCGACCTCACCGGCTTCTGTCTCGAGCTCGCCGCGTGGGGTGACGTCGGAGGTGGGAGCCTGGCGCTGCTCGACCGGCCACCCGTGGCGGCGGTCGAGACGGCTCGACACACCCTGGTCGAGCTCGGTGCGATCGACGAGGCCGGCGCGATCACCGACCGCGGCCGCGCGATGACGCAGGTTCCGGCCGACCCACGGCTGGCCCGCGCGTTGCTCGACGGCGCTGAAGCGGTGGGCGCCCGCCGCGCCGCGGAGGTCGTCGCCCTCCTCGCAGACGACGTACGCGTCCCGGGCGGCGACCTGGTGGCGGCCCTGCGCACGCTGCGGCGGGGCGGCCCGACCACCCGGTCATGGTCGGACACCGCGAAGCGGCTGGAGTCACTGCTGCCAGAACGCCCACCTCGGACCGGGCTGACCGACGACCTCGCGGTCGGTACGGTCGTGGCCCTCGCGCACCCTGGACGCATCGCGCGGCGACGGGCGGGCGGCACGTCTTACCTCATGGTGTCGGGGACCGGCGCATCGTTCCGCGCCGCCGACCCGGCACTCGCGGGCATCCGGTGGATCGCGATCGCCGACGCCGAGCGACGGCCAGGCGCGCGTGATGCGACGATCCGCTCGGCCGCGCCTGTCGATGAAGACATCGCCCTCGATGCGGCGTCCGGCTCGTGGCACGAGGCCGACGAGGTCACCTGGACGGGCGGCCGGATCGTGGCCCGCAGGGTCACCCGTCTCGGTGCGATCGAGCTGTCCGCCGTCCCGCTGTCCGATCCCTCCCCGGAGGCTGTCGCAGCAGCGGTTGCCCAAGGACTCTCGCGTGACGGCCTGGCCCTGCTGCCGTGGAGCGAATCGGCCGTAGCGCTGCGCCGCCGGCTGGCCTTCCTCCACCACACGCTCGGCGACCCGTGGCCCGACGTCAGTGACGACGCGCTGGTGACGGGCATCGACGCCTGGCTCGGAGCCGACCTCGCCCGCGTGCGCGGCGGCCGGGATCTCGCCCGCCTCGACGTCCTGGGAGCGTTGCGCCGGCTGCTCCCGTGGCCCGCCGCCGGCCGCCTCGACGAGCTGGCGCCAGAACAGGTGACCGTGCCGACCGGTGTGGCAGTGCGCGTCGAGTACGGGCCGTCCGGCACGGAGCAGCCCGTCCTCGCGCTGCGGCTGCAGGATGCGTTCGGCTGGACCACGACGCCACGGATCGCCGACGGCCGGGTGCCGTTGTTGCTGCACCTGCTGACCCCGGCCCGCCGGCCGGCCGCCGTCACCGCCGACCTCGAGTCGTTCTGGGCCGGCCCCTATCGCCAGGTGCGCGCCGAGCTGCGCGGCCGCTATCCCAAGCACGCGTGGCCCGAGGACCCGCCTAGCTCGTCGGGGCGGCCTTGATGCGGCGGGTCAGCTCCTCGGGCGGGATCGGCACGATGTCGGTGATCGTGGCCGAGCCGACCGAGAGCTCGCCGTCGTCGAGGGGCTCGCACCGAATGCCGCCGTGCCCGCGCAGCGCCTGGTGCGCGCCGGGGGCATAGACCGTGTTCATCCACGCGCACGGGTTCGCCGGGGTCATCGAACGGAACCGGATCGGCCCGCGCCCGGCGTCGAGGGTGAAGGTCGTACGCGCGAGGGAGTCGACGTCGA
The DNA here is from genome assembly GCF_902506105.1 of Aeromicrobium sp. 9AM. Taxonomy (GTDB): domain Bacteria; phylum Actinomycetota; class Actinomycetes; order Propionibacteriales; family Nocardioidaceae; genus Aeromicrobium. The sequence continues at coordinate 2,789,187 of NZ_LR733304.1, read as the reverse complement.
GCCCCCGGGTGACGAGGTTGCGCCGCGCCAGCGCCGGGTCGAACGGCACGTTGGCGGCCGGGAAGAGCCCGTCGCCGGCAATCTCGCGTTCGAGCTGCTCGATGCTCTCCGCGGCGATCAGCGTCATCGTGGCGAACGCGAATCGCGACCCGAAGTAGCGATCGCCGACCAGCCCCTTGTGGGCGCGAACCCGTGCGGAGTCGACGAGCTCGTCGCGGATGTCGTACGGCGCGGTCCCCTCGGACGGCCGGCCCTCGTAGCGGCGGACCCGCGACACCAGCAGCGACACGATCTCGAACTCCACGCCCCCGACGGTACTTGTCCCGGCGGCGGGAGGTGTGGTGAGCCACCGCCCGGCGCTGAAGTGGTTGCAAGGTTCATCGATCGTTGCCGGGGACCACGGTCAGGTGGACAATCTGTCAACACGCGGTCGGGCGACAGGCTCTCTCGGGTCATGGCCATCCTCGGCGCAAAGGCAGGCGGGGCTGCTCGCCATGATCCGAGGGGAAATCATGAAGAACTTCTGGCGCATCCTGGCCGTCACCTTGTTGACGGCCGGGACCACATGGGTGGCGGCCGGCTCCGCCACGGCGGCAACACCGTCGTGGTTGTCGGTCTCCACCGGCTATGCGCACACATGCGCTGTCGCGACCAATCATTCGCTCTATTGCTGGGGCAACAACTCAGATGGTCAGCTCGGTGTCGGCGACAAGAACGACCGCGGCACCCCCGTGAGGGTGGGAACCTCGACGAGCTGGTCGAGCGTGAGTGCGGGCGGCGACTACACCTGCGCACGCCACTCGTCCGGTGCGTTGTACTGCTGGGGCGAGAACGTCTCGGGACAGCTGGGCCAGGGCGCCAATCACGAGGACAGGCTCACACCGAAGCAGGTCGGCACCTCCAAGAAGTGGGTGAGCGTCGACACCGGCACGGCCCATACGTGTGCCAAGCACTCCACGGGTGCGTTGTACTGCTGGGGCTCGGGCAGCTCCGGCGAGCTCGGCAATGGCGACTACCTCGGTCGTGACACCCCGGCCAAGGTCGGGACCTCGACGAGCTGGACGAGCGTCAGCGCCGGTGGATACTTCACGTGCGCTCGCCACGCTTCGGGCTCCTTGTACTGCTGGGGGTCCAACGGTCAGGGCCAGCTCGGAATCGGCAACGTGGGCGGCAAGGCCGTGCCGACCAAGGTCGGCACCTCCACCAAGTGGAGCAGTGTCAGCGCCGGCGGCGTCCACACCTGCGCCCGGCACACCAGCGGCAACCTCTACTGCTGGGGCTACAACTTCAGTGGACAGCTCGGGACGGGTGGCGGCGGGTTCAGCTCGAAGTACACCCCCCAGAAGGTGGGCACCTCCACCAGCTGGGTCAGGGTCAGCGCCGGCGACGTCCACACGTGTGCCAAGCACACGTCCGGGTCGCTCTACTGCTGGGGAGAAGGTTCCGGCGGGCGACTCGGGGTGGGCGACGGCAACGACCATCCGTCCCCCACCAAGGTGGGCACCTCCAAGAAGTGGGGGACGGTCAGCTCCGGCGGCGTCCACTCCTGCTCCACGCACACGTCCGGAGCGGCGTACTGCTGGGGCGAGAACAACGACGGCGAGCTGGGCGTCGGGGGCATCCAGCCCAGCAGCGTCCCGGTGAAGGTCGGCTAAGCGGTGAGCTCGCCGAGCCGCCGTTCGATGAATCGTCGTTCGGCGGCCGGCGGGTCGCACGCCTTCGCGCGGGCGTACGCGCTGGCGGCCTCGCGGTCGTGGCCCAGGCGTACGAGCAGCTCGGCGCGGCAGGCGTGCCACAGGTGGAAACGGTCCAGGCCGGAGAGCCGGTCGAGCTCGTCGAGTCCGGCCCTCGCTCCGTCCCGCTCGCCGATCGCGACGGCGCGGTTGAGCCGGACGACGTCGGTCGGCGTCACCTCGAGCAGCCGGTCGTAGAGCGCGATGATGTCGGTCCAGTCCGTCTCCGCGTACGTCTTCGCGGTCGCATGGCACGCCGCGATCGCCGCCTCGAGCTCGAACCGGCCCGCGCGGTGGCGCGACCGGCGGAGCGCGCCGTCGACCAGCGCCGCGCCCTCGGCGATGAGCGCGGGGTCCCAGCGCGACCGGTCCTGGTCGACGATCAGCACGAGCTCGCCCTCCGCGTCGGCCCGGGTCTCCCGCCGGGCATCGGTGAGCAGCATCAGGGCGAGCAGGCCCTGCAGCGATGACTCGTCCGGCATGAGGTCGACGAGGAGCCGGCCGAGCCGGATCGCCTCGTCGCAGAGCTGCGGGCGTACGGGCGCGTCGCCGCCGGCCACCCCGGCGGTGAACAGCAGGTAGACCGTGGTCGCGACGGCGCCGAGGCGTTCGGGCAGGTCCGGGTCCGGCGGGATCCGGTAGGGGATGCCGGCGACGGCGATCTTGTGCTTGGCCCGGGTGAGCCGCCGCGCCATCGCGGTCTCGCTCGTCAGCATCAGACGTGCCGCGTCCGCGACGGTGAGGCCGCAGAGCGTCGTCAGGCTCAAGGTGGTCTGCGTCGCCAGCGACAGGGCGGGGTGGCAGCACGTGAACACCAGTCGGAGCTCGTCGTCGCGCACCACCGAGTCGGGCACGTCGGCCGGACCGCCCGTCAGGTCCATCGCGCGCACCTCCTTGTCGCCGCGTGCCGCCTCGCGTCGGATGGCGTCGACGGCCTTGCGCCGCGCGACCGTGGTCAGCCAGGCGCGGGGGTTGTCGGGTATGCCGTCGCGGGGCCAGTGCTCCAGCGCGGAGATGGCCGCCTCCTGCACGGCGTCCTCGGCGATCGTCATGCTGCCGGTCGTACGGATGAGGGTCGCCAGGACACGGCGACCCTCATCGCGTACGAGCTCGGCCAGGACCGCCGAGGCGTCGGGCACGTTCAGCCGAACTGGACGACGGGCCGCAGCTCGACCGCGCCGTCCCACGCGCCCGGGATCTGGGCGGCGATCGCCACGGCGCTGTCGAGATCGTCGGCCTCGATGAGGTAGAAGCCGGACAGGATCTCGCGTGCCTCGACGAACGGGCCGTCGGTCGTGAGGACGTCGCCGCCGCGGCCACCCTCGACCCGCACGACGGTCGCGGTGGAGGTCGGGTGGAGGGCTGCGCCGCCGCGGATCACCGCGGCCTGGTTCTCGCTGAACTCGGCGTACGCCTTGGTCGTCTCGGCCTCTTCGGGTGAGGTCCAGTCGCCGTCGTGGCTGTAGATGATGGCTGCGTACTGGGTCATGGCAGAGCCTTTCGGGTGTCGTACGTTCCCTGTGAACGTCTCACCCAGGGGACGACCGAAACAGCCCCGATCGGACATCGCCTGGTGTGATCCACGTCACACCTTGTGGATGATGTTCTCCGCATACTGCTCGAGGTGCTTGATCTTGGTCTCGAGCGGCTCGGTGTCGGGACCCTTGATGTAGGGGATGCGGAAGCCGACGATGCAGTCGGTGACGCCCTTGTCCTCCAGGCGTTTGATGCCGTCGAGGTCGTATGCGTCGTAGGAGATGACGTGCACCTCGAAGTCGTCGCGGGTGTCGCCCTCCTCCTTGCGGATCTCCGCCAGGCGTACGAGCAGCCGGTCGAGCTCCTCGCCGTCGCCGCCGGCGTGCATCCAGCCGTCGCCCTTGACGACGGCCCGGCGCAGCGCCTTGTCGACATGGCCACCCACGAGCAGGGGGATCGTCTCAGTGGGCGCGGGGCTCTGCTTGATCTCGTCGATGTCGTAGAACTCGCCGTGATAGCCGAAGAACTCCCCGGTCGTCAGCCCACGGAGGATGTCCATGCACTCGTCCATCCGCTTGCCGCGGCGGGCCCAGTCGACCTGCAGGTTGGCGAAGTCCTCCGGCCACGGCGAGATGCCGACGCCGAGCCCGAGACGGTTGCCGGACAGGAAGGCCAGCGAAGACGCCTGCTTGGCGACCAGCACCGGCGGGCGTACGGGCAGCTTGAGCACGAACGGGGTCAGGCGCAGCGTCGTGGTCAGGGCGAACAGGTGCGCGCAGAGGATCATCGCCTCGACGAACTCCTTGCCCTCGAGGAACTCGCGGTCCCCGGTGTCGGTGTAGGGATACTTCGAGTCCGACTCCTTGGGATAGATCAGGGAGTCGGCCACCGTCATCGAGGTGTAGCCGGCCGCCTCGGCGGCTTGGGCCAACGGGGCATAGAACGTCGCCTGGGTCATGGCCTCGGCATACGTGAATCGCATGGGTGACCTTCCGGTCATGGCTGGATTTTGGTTATTGAGCTTGTCGAAATATAGAACGTGTTTCAGTTTTCTGCCAGAGTGCGGGGATGGACCTTCAGCAGATCAGCGACCGCATCGAGATCGGCGACGTGCTCACCCGCTACACGCGAGCCATCGACTCGCACGAGTGGGACCGGCTCGACACGGTCTTCACGCCCGATGCCCGGATCGACTACACCGAGTCCGGCGGCATCGCCGGGGCGTACGCGGAGGTCAAGCCCTGGCTCGCCGAGGTCCTGCCCGCGTTCTTCCGGACGATGATGCACACGCTCGGCCAGGTGGAGGTGGAGCTCCGGGGCGACGAGGCCGACGTGACGGCGTACTTCCACAACCCCATGACGATGGACGACGGGCAGGGCGGCGAGAAGATCGTCGAGATCGGCGGCCTCTACCGGCACGCCATGACCCGTACGCCCGACGGCTGGCGCAGCCGTGCCCTGCGCGAAGAGGTCGTGTGGCGGCGCAACATCTGAGATCGCAGGACGATTCGCCTCGCGCACGGGTGTTCCCGTAGACTTCTGCGGTTGCCAATTGGCAGCCCACTCCTGCTACGGAGGCCCCGTAGCCGTTTAGTCCGAAGGAGACTGAATGTCATTGCGCCCGTACGAAGTCATGATCATCCTCGATCCTGATCTCGAAGAACGTACCGTCGCCCCCAGCCTGGACACGTACCTCAACGTCGTGCGCCAGGACGGCGGCTCAGTCGACAACGTCGACGTGTGGGGCAAGCGTCGCCTCGCCTACGAGATCAACAAGAAGAACGAGGGCATCTACGCCGTCGTCCAGCTCCAGGCGGAGCCGGCCACGGTCAAGGAGCTCGATCGTCAGCTCACGCTCAACGAGTCCGTTGTGCGTACGAAGGTCACACGTCCCGACGTGAAGTAGCCCGACCCTCGGACAGAGATGTCCACAAGGACCGCACGTGACCCTCGCGAGGTGTCGCACCACTGCGGTTCACTGGAGTCAGACACCCCAAACCCGAAAGGCTGAGCCATGGCAGGCGAAACCGTCATCACCGTCATCGGCAACCTCACCGACGACCCGGAGCTCAAGTTCACTCCTTCGGGCGCCGCAGTTGCCAACTTCACCGTTGCGTCGACGCCTCGTACGTTCGACCGCCAGACCAACGAGTGGAAGGACGGCGATGCGCTGTTCATCCGCTGCGCCGCATGGCGTCAGCTGGCTGAGAACGTCGCGGAGTCACTGCAGAAGGGTCAGCGCGTCATCGTGACGGGCGCCCTGCGCATCCGCAACTTCGAACGCCAGGACGGATCGAAGGGCACGAGCGTCGAGATCAACGTCGACGAGATCGGTCCTTCGCTGCGCTACGCCACGGCCAAGGTCACCAAGGCCAACCGCTCCGGCGGCGGCGACTTCGGTGGCGGCCAGGGTGGCGGCGGCAACGCCGGCAACGCTGGTGGCGGCGGAGCTGCGCAGAGCAACCCGTGGTCGACGCAGCCCGCGGCACAGGGTGGGTCTGACGCCTGGGGCGGCAACGCCGGCACGACCGACGAGCCCCCCTTCTAAACACACGTCAGCATCAAGTTCAGGAGCAACATGGCAAAGCCAGTAGTCCGGAAGCCGAAGAAGAAGAGCAACCCGCTCACCGCGGCCAAGGTCACCGAAATCAACTACAAGGACACCGCGCTTCTGCGCAAGTTCATCTCGGACCGCGGCAAGATCCGCGCGCGCCGGGTCACGGGTGTCACCGTCCAGGAGCAGCGTCTCATCGCCAAGGCCATCAAGAACGCCCGCGAGATGGCACTGCTGCCCTACACCTCGACCAGCCGCTAAAGGAGGTCTCTGATGAAGCTCATCCTCACCCACGAGGTCACCAACCTCGGAACCCCCGGCGACATCGTCGAGGTCAAGGACGGCTACGGCCGCAACTTCCTGCTGCCGCGCAACTTCGCCATCCGTTGGTCGAAGGGCGCTGCCAAGCAGGTCGAGTCGATCCGTGCCGCCCGTGAGGCGCACGCCGTGCACGACCTCGAGGAGGCCCAGAGCATCAAGGGCAACCTCGAGGCCAACCCGATCAACGTGCCGGTTCGCGCCGGTGCCGGCGGCCGCCTGTTCGGCGCCGTCACGGTCTCCGACATCGCCGACGCCCTCGGCGTCGCTGGTGCCAAGGTCGACAAGCGTCGCATCGAGGTCGGCAACCCGATCAAGTCGCTCGGAGCCCACACGGTCTCCGTTCGCGTCCACCCCGACGTGAGCGCGCAGGTCAAGCTCAACGTGGTCGCCTCCAAGTAGTCCACCTCTGGCGGGTCAGGCCGGGGGTTCCCTGGCCCGCCACGGGTGGTCGGCTACTCGACCATGCGTACGTTCGCAGCCCCCGCTGCACTCCTCCTCGCCGGAAGCCTGGTGCTCTCCGGTTGTTCGCTGGTGTCCGGCGATGACAAGCCGTCGTCGACCAGCACCAGCAAGGCCGCGACCAACCTCAAGAACACGTCGTGGACCAAGGCCGATCGTGCCGATGTCGCCCAGGGTCGCACCCTGCGCCTCGGCGCCACCGCGATCCCCAACAACTTCAATCCGGCGCATCCCGACGCGGTCAACAGTGATGCCGCACGCATCCTCGCCCCGACCGGTGGTGGCGCGATCCGGATCACCTCGACCGGCGGTTGGCGGGTCGATCACGACTACGCCGAGTCCGTCGAGGTCGCCGACACCGACCCGTTGAAGATCGAGGTCAAGCTCAACCCTCGAGCGGTCTGGCAGGGCGGCACGTCGATCACGGCCGCCGACATGGTCGCCTACTGGAAGGCCCAGAACGGGTCCGACGACGACTACGAGGTCGCCTCGACCGACGGCTACGACGACATCGAGTCGGTCGAGCAGGGCGACACGAAGTTCGACTACACCGTCACGTTCAAGACCCCCAACGCCGAGTGGCCGCTCTACGTCTATCCGCACCTCGCCGCCAACGTCTCGAAGTCGCCCAAGCTGTTCAACCGCGGCTTCCGGACCCGGGCGATCTCGTCCAACGGCCCCTTCATCGTCAAGTCGATCGACACCCGCAGGGGCACCGTCGTCGAGCTGCCCAACCCCCGCTGGTGGGGTGAGAAGCCCAAGCTGTCCCGGATCACGTTCCAGGTCGCCACGCCGGAAGTCCTGGCCAAGGCCCTCGCCGCCGGTGAGCTCGACGCGGTCGACATCGAGGCCAACACCTACAAGATCGCCAAGAACGTCAAGGGCGCGGCGATCCAGCGCGCGGCCGGCATCGAGTGGTCACAGGTCACGCTCAACGGCGCCCGCGGACCGCTCAAGGATCCGGACGTGCGCCGGGCCATCGCCCATGCGATCGACCGCAAGGCCATCGCGGTCCAGGCGTCGTCCGCGCTGGGCGCACCGCCCAGCCCACTCGGCAGCGTCATGCGGTTGCCCGGCCAGCAGGGCTATGTCGACTCCTCGGCCAAGCTCGACTTCGACCTGGACACCGCCAAGCAGCTGCTGACCAAGGCCGGCTGGGTTGTCGGCACGGACGGCAAACGTACGCGTGACGGCAAACAGCTCACCCTGTCGATGCCGATACCGTCCAACACCCCGACCAACCGGCATCGGGCGTCGCGGATCGTCCAGGACCTCAGCAAGATCGGCGTCCAGGTGAGGCTCCGCAGCGTTCCGGCCGAGCGATTCTTCAGCCTGTTCGTCATCCCGCTCGACTTCGACATCGTGACGTTCGTTCGCCGCGGCTCGCCGTTCCCGATCGGCGCGGCGGAGTCGCTCTTCTACCCGGTGGACTCGGCGCAGAACTACACGGGCGTCACCGAGGACCGGTTCGGCAAGGGCTGGGACGTCACGATGGGCACGCTCGACGACAAGCTCCGCGACAAGCGGGTGGCCAAGCTCGACGAGTGGGTCCTCGACAGCCCGACGGTCGTCCCTCTCGCCGTGACCCCCATCGCGGTGGTGGTCCGCAAGGGCCTGGTCAACTACGGCGCTGCCCAGTTCGAGCAGCCCGACTGGACGATGGTCGGCTTCACGAAGAAGAAGTGACGACGAGCTCTGCGACCCGGCGACCGGCCAAACGGGTGCTCTCGTCATCGGCCGGCACGAAACGGTCCAGCTCGGCGTCATAACGGGTCATCGCGATGGACCCGTGGTCGGCATCGACCTCCGTCCAGGTGATCGGCCAGCCCGCCGCTGCGAGACGGTCAGCCAAGCCGCGTACGAGCTGGGGCGTGGCGATCTCGTCCCGGGTTGCGCAGACGACGTGGACCGGGCACGCGTGCGGGGCTTCCGGCATCGGAGCAGGCAGGGGTTCGCCCGTGAAAGGGTCGAGCGCTCGCGGGCCGTCGCCGGGAGAGAGCAGCACCGCCGCAGCGAGGGCGACGCCGAGGGCCGGCGCCTGCATGGCCAGGCCGACGGCCGCCGTGCCGCCGAGCGACCAGCCGACGACGGTCAAGCCGTCGGGATCGAGGTCGAGGCTCCGAGCGACCCCGCGGGCGTGGTCGAGCGACGCGAGCAGGTCCGACCGGCCGCCGTCGGGCGCATCCGACCTCCAGTCGGGGACGACGACCCGGGCGCCGTGCCGTGCGATCTCGTGAGCCAGGTCGGCGACGACCGTGCGGGAGTCGGCGCCACGCCCGTGCCACAGCAGGACGACCAGATCCGTCCCGTCACCATGGACGTCGGCGAGCCGGCCGGGTGCGTACTCCTCGGTGATCATGACCTCAGTCTGCCGAACGGGTCGCGCCGAGCACCATCCACGCGGTCCCCCTCTGCCGACGCCACAGCGTCACGAGGCGGGCCGCGATGAACCCGCCGTACGCGACCCACAGCCACGTGAAGCCGCTGTCGGTCCACCCGACGGCCAGGACCAACGGCGCGTACGCCGCGAGGACCAGCACGCCCGCCTTGGCCAGGTAGGCGCCGTCGCCCGCACCGATCAGCACGCCGTCGAGCACGAAGACGATCCCGGAGAGCGGCTGGATCGCGGCGACCACGAGGAGCGCCGGCACGAGCGCGTCCTGCACGGCCGGATCGGAGCTGAAGAGCCGCGGCAACCAGGGGGCTGCCGCCGCCAGCACCACGGCAGCCACGATGCCCGTCGCGACGCCCCAGGCGACCATCCGGTTGGTCAACGCACGGGTGCCGTCGGCGTCACCGGCGCCCAGGGTGCGGCCGGTCAGGGTCTGCCCGGCGATCGCGATGGCATCGAGCCCGAACGCCAGGAACGTCACCACGGCGGCCGCCACCTGATTGGCGGCGAGCGGGACGTCGCCGAGCTGCGCAGCGACGAGGGTCGCCAGCACGAGCGAGGCGCGCAGCGTGATCGTGCGCACCAGCAGTGGAACGCCGAGGCGGGCCGCGCCGACGATCTCGGCCGTACGCGGACGGGTCGACGCGCGTACGCGCCTGGCCCGGCGCACGACGACCGTCACGAGCCACGCAGCGGCGAACCACTGGGCGATCACGGTGCCTGCTGCGGCCCCGCGCACGCCCCAGTCGAACCCGTAGACGAAGGTCAGGTTGAGCACGACGTTGAGGACATTCGCCACGATCGTCGCGATCAGTGGCGTGCGCAGGTCGAGGACTCCCCGCATCGCGCCGGTCGCGGCCAGGATCAGCAGCATCGCCGGCAGCGCGAGCGCGGAGACGAGGAGGTAGTCGTGCGCGAACCCGGCGACGGCAGACGAGCTCGACAGCACGTCGGTGAGCGCACCGCTGGTGATGGCGGTGACCGCCGCCAGGACCAAGCCGAGGCCGGCGGCGAGCCACAGGCTGCTGACCGCGAGACCCATCGCCGTGCGCTCGTCGCCCGCGCCGTGGTGCCGTGAGACGGTCGCGGTGCTGCCGTACGCGAGGAAGATGCACAGCCCGACGGCGGTGCCCAGGACGACCGATGCGGCGGCGAGGCCGCCCAGCTCGGGCGTGCCGAGATGACCGATGATCGAGGTGTCCGCGAGCAGCATGAGCGGCTCGGTGATCAGCGCGAAGAATGCCGGCACCGCGACGCGGAAGATCTGCCGGTCGACGTCATGCAGGAGGCGCATCGCAAGCCCCTCTCAACGTGACGGGACGGTGTCGTGGGGGCAAAGTGACGGGTTTTGTCGACAAGTGTATGAACAGGCACCCGTGGATGACGAACCGGCCCGAACTATTTTGTCTCCACACGGGTGCACACGTGTTTACGCAGGTCAGAAGCCTGCACGACGTACGAGCCGGACGTTTGTCCACACCTTCGTCCACGGGCTGTGCACATGGTTGTCGGCGTTTTCCACACGTTCGGCGAGGTTGCGCACACCCCCTGTGTGGCGCTGTCTGTGCTTGCGCCCCGGACAGGCCTACTGTGACGGGTCGGCACCACGTGCTCCCAGGAATTGGCAGTGCTGACCGTTAACGTGAAGTAGGGCGAAAGGGGAACATTTCTGTGAGCGTGACGGACCTCTACGAGGCTGCGCCAGGGCCCAGCGAGGACCCCGGCTCCGGACGTGTTCCGCCACAGGACCTGGCCGCCGAGCAGAGCGTGCTCGGCGCGATGCTCATCAGCAAGCAGGCCATCGACCCGGCGTCCGACATCCTGCAGGGCCGCGACTTCTACCGGCCCGCCCACGAGCTGATCTTCGACACGATCGTCGACCTGGCCAACCGCGGTGAGCCGGCCGACGCCATCACGGTCGCCGCCGAGCTGCACCGTCGCGGCGAGGTCGGCCGCATCGGCGGAGCCCCCTACCTCCACACCCTGGTCGCGGGCGTCCCGATCGCCTCCAACGTCGACTTCTACGCCGACATCGTCCGCGAGAAGGCCGTGCTGCGGCGGCTCGTCGAGGTCGGTCAGCGCATCGCCCAGCTCGGCCAGGCTGGTCAGGGCGATGTCGCCGAGATCGTCGATCGCGCGCAGGCCGAGGTGCTGGATGTCGACGGCACGAGTCAGGCCGAGGACTACCAGTCCGTCGCCGCGCTCATGAGCCTCACGATCGACGAGATCGAGGAGATCCAGGGTCGCGACGGCCAGATGACCGGCGTGCCGTCCGGCTTCCCCGACCTCGACAAGCTCACCACCGGATTCCGGTCCGGCCAGATGATCGTCGTCGCGGCCCGGCCCGGTGTCGGCAAGTCGACGCTCGGCCTCGACTTCTGCCGGTCGGCCTCGATCCGCCACGGCATCCCGAGCGCGATCTTCTCGCTCGAGATGACGGGCGCCGAGATCGCCATGCGCATGCTCTCGGCAGAGGCCCGCGTCAGCATCTCCCACATGCGTGGTGGCGGCATGCACCAGCGCGACTGGGATGCCATCAGCAAGGCGATGCCCAGGGTGCAGAGTGCGCCGATCGTCATCGACGACAGCCCCAACATGACGATGCCCGAGATCCGCTCCAAGGCGCGCCGCATCAAGAAGCAGTACGGCCTCGGCATGATCGTCATCGACTACCTGCAGCTCATGACGTCGGGCAAGCGAGTCGAGAACCGCCAGGTCGAGGTCTCGGAGTTCTCCCGTCAGATCAAGCTGCTGGCCAAGGAGCTCGAGCTCCCGGTGGTCGCGATCAGCCAGCTCAACCGTGGGTCGGAGCAGCGCACCGACAAGACCCCGCAGCTGTCCGACCTCCGTGAGTCCGGATCGATCGAGCAGGACGCCGACATCGTGCTCCTGCTCAACCGTCCCGACGCGCACGGCGCCGGCGAGTCCGAGCGACCCGGCGAGGCCGACATCATCATCGCCAAGAACCGTTCCGGCCCGGTCAACAAGGTCGCCGTCAGCTTCCAGGGCCACTACTCGCGTTTCACCCCGATGGCCCGCGACGCTGAACCCCCCGGAGCAGCCGCCGGCGACTTCTTTGGTTGAGCGAGTGGAAGGGCCGGCGAGATGAGCCGTCTCTATCTGGATGAGCACAAGGCTCGTGGATACATCGTGGTTGCAACCGAGGTTGCGGACGCGGACGTGACATCCGTCCGGCGAGATGTGATGAGCCTTCGTATGAAGGGCCAGAGTCGCATCCACTTCACCAAGGAAAGCGACCGCCGACGCCGCGTGATCCTTTCTGAGCTGATTCGCACCGGCGTCCGTTCGCACGTGTACGTCTCATCGGCGAAGCACGATGAAGTGGCGCGAGACGAGTGCCTGTCCGCCCTGATTGGCGATGTCTCCCGGCTGGGTGTGACTCACATCGTGCTCGAGCGCGATGACTCGATCGTCAAGTTTGATCGTCGGATCCTTTTCCGCGAAATCGCTGCTCAAGGACTGGGACCCTCGGCTATCCAGTACTCGCACGAGCGCTCGCGGGATGAGCCTCTTCTTTGGATATCGGATGCGATCGCGTGGAGCTACGGGCGCGGCGGGGAGTGGCGAGACCGGATTGATCCCTTGTGCACATCGATCAAAGTTGTTCCATAACGCGCGAAGCCCGGCACGCCGACCGTCCGGAAGGCTACCGAGCTCACTTCGCATCACTACGGTGACGCGCAGGACGATGATAGCTCCGGAAGTCCAACTGCATCAAGCGGCGGAAGACCTCACTGGTACGAGATCAGCGAGGGGTGGGGCCTGACGCGGGTCCAGGTGTCCTCGGCCGTCAGCATGTGCGGGTCCTCGTCGACGAAGTTCTTCCAGCCCCAGTAGACGCCGTCCGGGGCGTTGCGGCGCAGCGCCTTCCACGTTCCGCGCTTGGCACCTTGCGGGCCGGAGCCGTCGACGTGGATCACCGTCGCGAGCTCAGGGTGTCGCGTCTCCAGCCGACCGCGGTGCTTGATCATCGAGAGCGAGAACTGGTGCAGGACGAAGAGCTTCTGCGGCAGCGCCTTCTCCCGGGTCAGGCGGGCCAGCCAGTGGCTGACCCGGTTGATCTCGGCGACCTTGACCGAGCCGATCTGGCGCAGGTGCTTCTGCTTCTTCTTGAGCCGCCACTCGGGATCGAGCGCGAGCCCGACATTGGGCCGCTCCAGCAGTGAGCGATAGCGCTTGGCCTGCGTGAGGAAGTCCGTACGTCCGGGCTGCAGGTCGAGGATCACGTAGACGCCGGCCTTCCGCGCCGCGTTGACCAGCGGCGTCAGGGTCTTGATCGACACCTCCTGCGAGTAGTTCTTGTCCTTGCCCGCTGATCCCGACGCGACCGTCGCGATGATCTCGAACGTCGGGACGAACTCGGCCTTGCTGACCCGGCGGTACTTCCGGGCGAGCCGCTCGACCCGTTTGACCGACGCCTTGACGCCCTGCTCGCCCAGGACACCCAGGGACGGCGCGCCCGGGTGGCCGTACATCGCGGTGTAGTGCTTGCCGGGCAGCGCGAGATAGCCGCCGGTCGGCTGGACGATGTGCCGGCGCACGACGGCGAGTGAGTACGCGAAACCGTGCGTGAACGGAGTGCCGAGGGCGATGACCGGGGTGTCCGGTCGCGCTGCGAGCGCCTTGGCCACCGTTCGCGTACGACGAGGGTCGGCCGTCCGGAGCTGGAACACGTCGGCACCGGCATTGCGAGCCGTGGCGACGGCAGCGGCGTTCGCCGTACGCGACCGGGTCACCACGATCGCGTCGAGGTGTCGCGCGCTTCTGGTGGCCACACCACCGAGCTTGGCGACGGCCTTGCCCGCTGACGCTGCGTCGACGGGCACCGGCTGGCCGCCCGGGACCTTGCGGGTCTTGCCGAATGTCAGCACGCGTCGGGCGCCGAGCCGCTTGAGCTCGGCGGGGACGGCCGGCCCGTCGATCAGCACCGGCACGCCCAGGCGCGTCGCCGACGCAATCGCGGTCCGCTGCGCCTTCGGGTCATGTGCCGCGGTGACCACGGCAATCGGCGAGGCGTCGTACAAGCGCCGCGAGACGCCGAGCGCGGAGGCGGCCGGGGTTGCCGAGCGCACGATGTCGAGAGACCTGGTCGGGGTGTGGATCCGTGTGCCTGCTGCAGACGTACCAGGCTGCAGCGCGTCGTCGTCCGCATACGCGACGACGCCCGCCACGAGAGCCACAGCCACTGCACAGCCGATCACCATGAGTGGGTTGAGCCTTGCCGATACGCTCATGCCCGTGACCCTACTGACCACCCTGATGACCGAGTCGTCGAGTGTCCCCGACTCCGGACTTGCGGGTCTGGTCGCCGACATCATGGGCTCGGTCGGTCTCCTGGGCGTCGGCCTGGTGCTGGCGATCGAGACGATCCTGCCGTTCCTGCCGAGTGAGGTCGCACTGCCCCTGGCCGGATTCAGCGCCGAACGCGGCGACTTCGGGCTGGTCGCGGTCATCATCGCCGCGACGATCGGCTCGGTCGGCGGGGCGTTGATCCTCTACTGGATCTCCCGCGTCTTCGGCCTCGAACGTACGCGCCACGTGCTGGCCAAGATCCCGCTCGTCACCGCGCGCGACATCGACAAGGGCGTGGCCTGGTTCGCCCGCAACGACGCCGCGGCGGTGTTCTTCGGCCGCATGGTGCCGGCGATCCGCAGCCTGGTGTCGATCCCCGCGGGCGTCGAGCAGATGTCGGTCCCGCGGTTCCTCCTCTACACGACCGCCGGCAGCCTGATCTGGAACACGATCTGGATCGTCGCCGGCTACCAGCTCGGCAACAACTGGGAGAGCGTCGAGAAGTACGGGAACTACCTCAAGTACGCGCTCGTGGTCGCGGTCGTCGTCGGCCTGGCATGGTTCGTCGTCTACAAGCTCCGCAGCCGCCGCGTCGCCTGAGCGGCGCGGGCTGGACCACCGTCCTACGCTGGCTTCATGACTGAGTCACGCGAGAAGGAAGTCGTCGCTGCCGTTCACCCGCAGCTGTTCATCGGTGGGCAGTGGCGCGCCGCCGAGGGTGGCAAGACGTTCGCCGTCGAGGATCCGTCCAACGGGCAGACCCTCGTCGAAGTCGCTGACGCGAGCGTCGCCGACGGCAAGGCCGCCCTCGACGCAGCCGTCGCCGCGCAGGCCGACTGGGCTGCGACGCCGCCCCGCGACCGCGGAGAGATCCTGCGCAAGGCATTCGAGATCATCACCGAGCGCGCCGACGAGCTCGCCCTGCTGATGACGCTCGAGATGGGCAAGCCGATCAAGGAGGCCAAGGCCGAGATCGCGTACGGCTCGGAGTTCTTCCGCTGGTTCTCCGAGGAGGCCGTACGCATCGCCGGCCGCTACAGCGTCGCGCCCAACGGGGCGACGCGGCTCCTGACGCTCAAGCAGCCGGTCGGCCCGTGCCTCATGATCACGCCGTGGAACTTCCCGCTGGCGATGGGCACCCGCAAGATCGGTCCGGCGATCGCTGCCGGCTGCACCATGGTGGTCAAGCCGGCCGCGCTCACGCCGCTGTCGATGCTGCGCCTCGGCGACATCCTCACCGAGGCCGGGCTGCCCGACGGCATCCTCAACATCGTCACGACCAAGAGCACCGGCGAGGTCATGGAGCCGATCATCCGCGACCCGCGGCTGCGCAAGCTCACGTTCACCGGGTCGACCGAGGTCGGCCGTTCACTGGTCGAGCAGAGCGCCGAGGGACTGCTCCGGGTGTCGATGGAGCTGGGCGGCAACGCGCCGTTCCTGGTGTTCGACGACGCCGACATCGACAAGGCGGTCGAGGGCGCGATGCTCGCCAAGATGCGCAACATCGGTGAGGCCTGCACGGCCGCCAACCGGTTCATCGTGCACGAGTCCGTCGCCGAGGAGTTCGGCACGAAGCTCACCGAGAAGATGCAGGCCCTGTCGGTCGGCCGTGGCACCGAGGACGGCATCGACGTCGGCCCCCTCGTCGAGGCCAAGCAGCGCGACAAGGTCGCCGAGCTCGTCGACGATGCGGTCGGCAAGGGTGCGACGGTCCTGACGGGCGGCTCCGCGCCCGACGGCGAGGGCTACTACTACTCGCCGACCGTGCTGTCGGACGTACCTCTGGGTGCACGGCTCGCGAAGGAGGAGATCTTCGGCCCGGTTGCGCCGATCTTCACGTTCACCGACGAGGCCGACGCCCTGCGGATGGCGAACGACACCGAGTTCGGCCTGGTCGCGTACGCCTTCACGTCGGACCTCTCCCGCGCCGTGCGGGTCTACGAGGGGCTCGAGACCGGCATGGTCGGGATCAACCAGGGCATCGTGTCCAACCCTGCGGCCCCGTTCGGCGGGGTGAAGGCGTCCGGCTTCGGTCGCGAAGGTGGCGCCGAGGGCATCGAGGAGTACCTCGAGACCAAGTACGTCGGCCTCGCCCTGTGATGCTGCGCAGGCTGGCGCTGACGGTGGCAGCCGGACTCCTCCTGGCGGCGTGCAGTGGTGGCAGCGACGGCAAGAATGCGGACCCGGCACCCAACCCGTCGGCGTCGCAGGCGACCGTCGATCCCAAGGAGCCGGCCTGCTCGTTCCTGACGGCGGGTGAGCGCAAGGAGCTCGCCGGTTCGGCGATCGACACGGTGGTGGCGACCAACGGCACCGACCAGAGCAGCCAGTGCCGATGGCAGGGCAGCACCGGGTTGATCCAGGTCACGACCCTGCCGGCGCAGGCCTGGGCCAAGACCCTGCCCCAGGTCGTGAAGCAGCTGGAGTCCTCCGGTGGGGTCAAGACGGCGGCCGACAAGAAGGAGCTCGCGCGGGCCAAGAAGCTGCTGTCGGGCGCATCATCCTTCACCGGCAAGCAGGCCTGCGCCGCCTTCACCACGCTGGCCGAGATCAACGGGGCCAAGAAGGGCGCGACGACCACGATCTCGCAGGTGCCGATCACGGAGTCCGAGTCCGGCGTCTCGGCACAGATGTGCACCTCGGGCGAGATGACGTCGCTCATCTTCTCGGTGCCGGACCTCAGGAAGACGAAGGCCGTCGATTCGGCCGTGACCAAAGCGCTGGCAGCTGTCCAAAAGCGAGCGGTCGCGACACGCTGACGCTTAGGGTTGCCCGATGCGATTGATTCTCGGGGGCATCGCTCTCGTTCTGCTGGGAACCCTCACGGCGTGCGGTGGTGGTGACGATGGCGGCGGGGCCAAGACCACGAAGTCGGCACCGCGTACGCCGGACCGCTTCATCGCCTGCGACCTGCTGACGCAGAAGCAACGTGACGTGGTCGTCGGGGCCAAGGTCGACGTTCAGGGCAGGCCCGAGAACGACTTCCCGTCGTGGGCCTGCACCTTCGGTGACACTCCGGAGCCATCGGCGCCGAACCAGGTGACCTACCGCGGTATGCGAGCCCGGGTCTGGGCGCAGAAGGTCCCGGAGCTCGTGGCAAGGGAGCCAGCGAGCCCCCAGGCGAAGAAGTTCCTCGCCGACGTCCTGAAGCGCGCCGGGCTGACCGAGAGCGATCTCGCCTTGATCGACGACGACGCCGCGTGCGATCTCTGGAATGTGCTGCAGGACGCCACGGGCGCGACCGTGGACGGCGACACGACTTCGGCAACGCAGACCGTTGACGAGATCGATGCACAGGTCGCGCGGGCGTCGACCTGTTCCCAAGGCATCTACGCCGACGTACTGGCGATCGGTTCTGACGCCGACTCGGCGGCGGGTCGCAAGCGCGCGGAGACCGCCCTGTCGACGATCTATGCGAACGCCGCCGAGCGTCTGCCCCGTTGACGGAAGGGTTGTCCGATGCGATTGATTCTCGGGGGCATCGCTCTCGTTCTGCTGGGAACCCTCACGGCGTGCGGTGCTGGCGACGGCGATGCCAAGGCCAGGATCACGAAGTCGGCTCCGCGTACGCCGGAGCGCTTCGTCGCTTGCGACCTGCTGACGCAGAAGCAACGTGACGCCGCGGCCGACGCCGCGGTCGACTATCCCGGCAGGGCGGACTTCTACTTCCCCGAGTGGATGTGCGAGTTCGGGGATGCGCCTGCTCAGACGGCGACGAGCTCCGTGCTGTACGGGGCCATGCGTGCTCAGGTGTGGGCGGAGAAGCTCCCGTACGTCATCGACACGACACCGGCGAAGGAGAAGCCCCGGAAGTTGCTCGCTGCAGTGTTGGCGGCAGCCGACATGTCCGAGGACGAGCTCGGCCTGCTGGACGGCGACGCGGCCTGCGACCTGTGGATCGCGATGCAGGTGACGATCAACGCCAAGCTCGTCCACGGCGTGTCGTCCTGGTCCGGCAGCGACGACAAGTACGACTACCACTACGCACGCGCGACGACCTGCTCCGACGGGGTCTTCGCCGATGTCATGGTGGTCGCCTCGGACGCAGACTCCCGGGCCGGCCGCGCACGTGCCGAGAAGACACTCGCGACGGTGCACGCGAAAGGCGTCAAGGCGCTGCCACGTTGACGTCCACCTTGTTATTGCTGCTTCTCCGCGCAACGGGCCACTTCTTCAGGCGAATTTGCCCGGTGAACTGTCGGTTTACCAGGTTCTCCTGGTAAACCGCCGCCGACTAGAACGAGACGTCGGCTCGGCGCTCGTCGGCGCCGGGCTTGTCGCAGTACGTCTGACCGTCCGTGAACCGGACGCCGTCGGTGAACCGCGCCTCGATCTGCCCCGAGCCGAACTGCTCGACGTACAGGCGTGAGTAGAGGCCGCCGAGCGCTAGCAGCTCGTCGTGTGTGCCCTGCTCGACGAGGCGTCCCTCCTCGAGGCCGAAGATCACGTCGGCGTTGTGGATCGTGGAGAGCCGGTGCGCGATGGCGATCGTCGTGCGGTTGTGGGTCGCCCGCTCCAGCGCGTCCTGCACGAGGCGCTCGGTCTCG
This sequence comes from Aeromicrobium sp. 9AM, assembly GCF_902506105.1. Lineage (GTDB taxonomy): Bacteria > Actinomycetota > Actinomycetes > Propionibacteriales > Nocardioidaceae > Aeromicrobium. The sequence continues at coordinate 2,770,392 of NZ_LR733304.1, read as the reverse complement.
GTGTCGAGTGCCGAGGTCGCCTCGTCGAGGATCAGGATGCGAGGGTCCATCAGCAGGACGCGGGCGATCGCGAGTCGCTGCTTCTCACCGCCGCTGAGCCGATAGCCGCGTTCGCCGGTGATCGTCTCGTAGCCGTCGGCGAACGACACGATGCGGTCGTGGATGTTGGCGTCGCGCGCCGCCTGCTCGATCTCGTCGGCGGTGGCATTGGGCTTGGCGTACGCGATGTTGTCGCGGATCGTGCCGTGGAAGAGGTAGGGCTCCTGCGTGACCATGCCGACGGCATCGGCGACCGAGCCCATCGTCAGGTCGCGGACGTCGGTCCCGTCGATCAGGACGGCTCCGGAGCTGACGTCGTAGAACCGCGGGATGAGGTACGTCATGGTCGTCTTGCCCGACCCCGACGGCCCGACGATCGCGGCGAGCTGACCCGGCTGGACCCGCAGCGAGACGCCGTCGAGCGCCCAGCCCTGCTCGGGTGCGGGCTCGGCACGGTCGATGCGTACGCCGCTCTCACCGAACCGGTCGCCCGACGACCCGCCCGACAGTGAACGCGGCTCGGGGTAGCGGAAGTGCACGTCGCGGAACTCGATCTCGCCGCGCAGGTCCTTGGGGTTGAGCGCGACGGCGCCCGGCCGCTCGGTGATGGCCGGCTCAAGGTCGAGGTACTCGAACAGCCGGCGGAACAGCGCGAGCGACGTCTGCACGTCGAGCGACACGCGCATGAGCTGCAGCAGCGGCATCTGCAGCCGGGCCTGCAGCGTCGTGAACGCGACGAGCGTGCCGGCGGTCAACGCGGTGCCGCCGTTGAGCATGTAGCCCGAGACGAGATAGATCAGGGCAGGTGTGATCGCGAAGAACGTCTGCACCGTCGCGAAGAACGCCCGGCCGGTCATGGCCTGCTCGACCTGGAGGCGGGTCTGGTTGCGGTTGGCCTCGCGATAGCGCTCGACCTCGGAGTCGGCCCGGTTGAACACCTTGGACAGCAGGATGCCCGAGACGCTGAGCGCCTCCTCGGTGATGGCGGTCATCTCCGAGAGCGACTCCTGCGTCTTGCGGGCGAGCCGCTGGCGCCGCTTGCCGACCTGCAGCTGGATCCAGACGAACAGCGGCATGACGATCAACGTCAGCAAGGTCAGCTGCCACGACAGGATCACCATCGAGATGAACGCCGCCGCGACGGTCACACTGTTCTGCAGGATCGAGGTCGCGGTGTCGGTCAGCACCGTGCGTACGCCGGCGACGTCGTTGGCCAGGCGCGACTGGATCGCTCCGGTCTTGGTCGCGGTGAAGAACGCGAGCTCCATCTTCTGCAGGTGCGCGAACAGGTCGCTGCGGAGGTCGGCCATCGCCGAGTTGCCGATCGTGGACGTCAGCCAGTTCTGCACGATGCCGATCAATGCCGTCACGACGGGGATCGCGCACAGGGCACCGACGAGCCAGCCCAGCAGGCCGATGTCGACCCCGCTGCCGTCCGTCGGGAACAGCGCCTTGTCGAACACCGCCTTGGTGAAGAACGGTGCGACGGACGCCAGGGCGGCGGACGTGACGACGGCCACCGCGACGTACGCCATCTTGGTCCGATAGGGCCGGAGCATCCTGGCGATGCGCTTGAGGATCGGCCGGCCGCCGCCGAGCTCATCGTCGGGGATGTGGCTGATGGCGGGCCCCGGCCTGCCGCCCCCCATCGTCATTCGTCGATCTTCGTCAGCATGACGTCCGTGGCGCCACCCTCCACCGGTACGAGCTCCGTCGTGCCCCAGACGCCGACGTCGGTGCGCAGCATCGCCCAGATCAGCAGCTTGGCGGGATCGGCGACCAGAGTCGGGTCGACGCTGAGGGTGAACTCGGCGGGTACGCCCGGCGCGTCGATCGCGGTCGCGGCCAGGACCTCTCCTTCGGTGTCGACGAGCTTGATCGTGGCGACGGCGCCCGGGGGCACGGCGATGCGTTCACGGAAGAAGACGGTGCCGGTGATGGTGAGAACGTGTTCGGAGGCCATGTCCTGAATGCTATGCCTCGCGCACAGACTCCTCTCGGCGAAAGCGGCGCACCTGCCACGCGACGCACACGAGCACGCCGCCGACGGCGAAGACGATGATCGAGCTGACGACTCCGTGGAACGCCATGGACTGCAGGCCGGTGGAAGCCGTCGCCGCGGCGGACGCGAGACCCGTGAGCCCGGACGCGACGAACACCGCCGCCAGAGCCGCGGGCGACAGGACCCGGTCCGGGCGAGGTACGTCGAGCGTGGGCAACGAGCGCAGATGAGCGATCGCGAACCACGCGACGACGAGCAGCCCCAGCACGCCCGAGGCGTACTGCGCCCACTTCAGCCCGGCCATCCCGAGGTGGTCCGCGCGCAGCCATCCGACGTGGTCGGAACCCCAGCGGTCGTAGTGGGTGAAGGAGTCCCACCCCGCGTGAGTGATGGCGCCGATCAGCGCGCCGACGGGTGCGAGCAACCACTGGCGGCGGGTCAGCCGGGCGCGTGGAGCGAGGCGGTTTCGGATCGCCGCCGGCGAAAGGTCGACCAGCGGGTCACGCAGCAGCGCGAACCAGACCGCCACGACCAGCAGCGCGCCGACGACGTCGACGGTCGGGACGCCGACCGGGCTGTGGGCGAGGGTGTAGCCACGCCGCGACCCCAGGTAGAGCGGGATGTCGGGCACCATGCTGCCGATGACCAGGGCCGCCATGGGCAGGCCGAGCCGCCGCAGCGGCAGCACCGCCGCCGGGTGGCTCAGGGTCAGCGGCATGCGACGAGCGTACGTTCTGCCGGGAGTGAACAGGCCTGTCCGCCAGGCGTCGTCGCGTGGTTGGTTGAGGAGATGAGCTCTGTACTCGTCCTTGGTGGCACCTCGTGGGTCGGCGGGCAGATCGCACACGAAGCCCTCCGTCGCGGGCACGACGTCACGTGCCTGGCCCGCGGCGAGTCCGGCGATGCGCCGGCAGGGGCTGCTTTCGTGCAGGCCGATCGCTCGGATCCCCGCGCGTACGACCAGGTCAGTGGCCGGTCGTGGAACCTGGTGATCGACCTGGCCCGTCAGCCGGGTCAGGTGCGGTCGGCGATCGCGGCACTCGGCAACGGCGCGGCCCATTGGACATTCGTCTCGACCGGATCGGTGTACGCCGACCAGAGCGGACCGTTGACCGAGGAGTCGCCGGTGCTCGAGCCGCTCGACGGGGAGACCGCCGAGCCGGAGCAGTACGGCGAGGGCAAGGTCGCGTGCGAGGACGCCGTACGCCACCTGCCCCGGCACCTGATCGTGCGAGCCGGCCTGATCGGCGGTCCGGGTGACCGCTCGGACCGGCTCGGTCACTACGTCGCCCGGTTCGCGCTCGCGGGCGACGAGCCGGTGCTGGTGCCGGCGGTCGCGGACCAGCCGATGCAGGTCATCGACGTCCGCGACCTGGCGGAGTGGATCGTCGCCTCCGCCGAGGCCGGACTCACCGGCGTCGTGCACGGCGCCGGCGAGCGTACGACCGTGGGTGAGCTCGTCGCGTCGTCGGCTGAGGTCGCGGGCTTCTCGGGCGAACAGGTGCTGGCCGACGAGTCGTGGCTGCATGACCATGACGTCGAGGAGTGGATGGGCCCGCGATCGTTGCCTCTGTGGCTGCCGCACAGCCATCACGGCATGGGACTGATGTCCGACGCGCTGTCGCTGCAGTACGGCCTGGAGCGTCGCCCGTTGAGCGACACCATCGCCGCGACGCTCGACGACGAGCGCGGGCGAGGGCTCGGCCGCGAGCGCAGGGCCGGACTGAGCCGCGAGGACGAGCTGGCCCTGCTCACGGAGCTGCGTGGCCAATCCTGACCGGGACCTTCGGCCCCACTTCGAATATCACTCGGCGGTGACCTGCGGACGCGCGTAGCCTGCAGAGATGAACGCAAAGCCGGGAAGACCACGCACCCTGACGGTCGACCAGATCATCGATGCGGTGGTGGCTGACGGACTCGACACGTTCAGCATGCCTTCGATCGCGGCCCGGCTCGGGGTGGCCCACTCGGGGCTCTACCGCTACTTCACCGATCGGGAGGACCTGGTCGTGCAGGTCCTCGACCGGGTCGCTCGGTCAGCGACGTGGCCGTCGCCGGACCTGCCGTGGCGGGAGCACCTGGAGCAGCTCGGTGAGGCGTTCTGGACGATCTGTTCCACCTATCCCGGTTATGACGTCACCGCGCTGCGGGCGCGCAACGTGTCGCCGGGCTTCCTTGCGATGATGACGCCCCACGTCGAGTCCCTGCAGCGCGAGGGCTTCGACGTCGTCGACGCCACCGCGGCCATCGAGTTCGTCCGTACGCTCGTGCTCACGTCGTCGATGGAGGCCGCGCGGCTCGCGTCGATCGCCGACCGCACCGACCTGACGGACCACAGCATCCCGGGGTTCGCCGATCCGGAGAAGTGGGCCGGCCGAGGCTGGTACCGGCGTCACCTCAACACGTGGCTCGACGGCCTGGCTCAACGCGTCGACGCCGGTCCGGTCAGCGCCACCACCGAAGCCTGACCCCGCCGGCCCAAGCGTGCGTATGCCCCACCCCCGGTGATGCGGGTGGGGCATCGCTGTCGGGTCGCTGTGTGCTCAACGACGCCGACACCCTGTGCCTACCCGACGAGGCGAAAGTCATTCACCCTCGTGGACCCTCTTGCGTCCTACCCCCCAGGGGTATATGGTCGGGATCATCAACACATACCCCCTAGGGGTACGGACGAGGAGTCAGCATGGCACACGATCACGAGGCGCGCGGATACGACGCCAAGAAGGACGACTACCTCAAGCGCCTGCGCCGCATCGAGGGCCAGGCGCGAGGCCTGCAGCGGATGGTCGAGGAGGACCAGTACTGCATCGACATCCTGACCCAGGTGTCCGCGATGACCAAGGCGCTGCAGTCGGTGTCCCTCGGCCTGCTCGACGACCACCTCAACCACTGCGTCGTCGATGCCGCACGCGCCGGTGGCGCCGAGTCCGAGGCCAAGATCCGCGAGGCCTCCGACGCCATCGCCCGCCTCGTCCGCAGCTGAGCAGACGTCACACGAGAGGAATCCCCATGAGCACCAGCACCTACACCGTCGTCGGCATGACCTGCGAGCACTGCGTCCGCTCGGTCAGCGAGGAGGTCGGCGCGATCCCCGGCGTCAGCGACCTCAGCGTCGACCTGGCCTCCGGCGCCCTGTCCGTCACGACCGTGGCCGAGCCCGTGGCCGACGAGGCCGTACGCGAGGCCGTCGCCGAAGCCGGCTACCAGCTCGCATGAACAGTGCAGGCAAGGTCGGGATCTTCGCGGCGGGGCTGTGCGTGGTGTTCGGCGCCGCCATCGCGATCGGCAACGCCGTCGGCCCGGTCGACAGCGAGCCGGCGGCGATGGAGCACGGCGACGACGAGATGACGGACATGCCCGGCATGTCCAAGTCGGCCGCCACGATTCCCGGCGGTCTGCAGGTCGCCCAGGGTGGCTATCGCCTGGTGCTCGACGATCCCCGGCAACAACCGGCGAAGGATGCCGCGGTGACCTTCCGGGTGCTCGGTCCGGACGGCGACCCGCTCACCGACTACGCGACGCTGCACGACAAGCAGCTGCACTTCATCGTCGCCAAGCGTGACCTGACGGGCTTTCAGCACGTCCATCCGACGATCGACGAGCACGGCACCTGGACTGCGAAGCTCGCACTCGAGCCCGGCCAGTGGCGTACGTTTGCCGACTTCGACCCGGCTGGCAAGGATCCGCAGCTCACGCTCGGCGCCGACCTGACCGTTGCCGGTGAGTTCACCCCCGAGCCGCTGCCGAAGCCCTCGCGCACGGCGACGGTCGGCGACTACACCGTGACGCTCGCCGGCGATGCCGTGACCGGCGCCGACGCCAAGCTGACGCTGACGGTCGCCAAGGACGGCAGGCCGGTGACCGACCTGCAGCCCTACCTCGCCGCGTACGGCCACTTGGTGGCCCTGCGCGAGGGCGACCTCGCCTACCTGCACGTCCACCCCGACGGCGAGCCCGGCGACGGCAGGACCGAGCCCGGGCCCGGCATCACGTTCCACACCGCGTTCCCGTCCGAGGGCAGCTACCGGCTCTACCTCGACTTCAAGCACGACGGTGTCGTGCGTACGGCCGAGTTCACCGTCGAGGCCGCCGGCGCGGCGAGCGGCACGGGCAGCGACGACAACCACGACGACTCCGAGCACGAGCACTGACATGGCACTCATCGACCAGGAGAACACGACCGACCGCATCGACCTGACGATCGGCGGCATGACCTGCGCGTCGTGCGCCATGCGCATCGAGAAGCGGCTCAACAAGCTCGACGGGGTGACCGCCTCGGTCAACTACGCGACCGAGAAGGCGCGGGTCGACGCCTCCGGTCCGATCGATCCCGAGCTGCTGATCGCCGAGGTCGAGAAGGCCGGCTACACCGCAGAGCTTCCCCAGCCACCCAGCACGGAGCAGCCTGCCGAGGTCGACGACGATCCGTCGCGCCCCTTGCGGGATCGCCTGCTCGTCTCGATCGTCCTGACCGTGCCCGTTATCGCGATGGCGATGATCCCGGCGCTGCAGTTCACCAACTGGCAGTGGCTGTCGCTGACCCTCGCGGCTCCGGTCGTCGTCTGGGCCGCCCTGCCGTTCCACCTCGCGGCATGGACCAACCTGCGCCACGGTGCCGCGACGATGGACACGCTGATCTCGGTCGGCACGCTCGCGGCTTTCGGCTGGTCGATCTACGCGTTGTTCTGGGGCACAGCGGGCGAGCCCGGCATGAAGCACCCGTTCGAGCTGACGATCTCTCGCATGGACGGCAGCGGCAACATCTACTTAGAGGCGGCCGCCGGGGTCACCACGTTCATCCTCGCTGGGCGCTATTTCGAGGCCCGTGCCAAGCGGCGGTCGGGCTCTGCGTTGCGCGCGCTGCTCGCGCTCGGCGCCAAGGAGGTGTCGGTCGTACGTGACGGCGCCGAGGTGCGCATCCCCACCGAGGACCTGCATGCCGGCGACCTGTTCGTCGTCCGTCCGGGCGAGAAGATCGCCACCGACGGCGTGATCGAGGACGGCACGTCTGCGGTCGACGCGTCGATGGTGACGGGCGAGTCCGTGCCGGCTGAGGTCGTTGCCGGCGATGCCGTCGTCGGCGGCACGCTCAACACGAGCGGCCGGCTGACCGTGCGGGCGACCCGCGTCGGTGCGGAGACCCAGATCGCGCAGATGGCGCGGATGGTCGAGGACGCACAGAGCGGCAAGGCGCAGGCGCAGCGGCTGGCCGACTCGATCTCGGGCATCTTCGTCCCGATCGTCATTGCGCTGGCGGTCGGCACGCTCGGCTTCTGGCTCGGCACGGGTGAGGGTGCCTCGGCGGCCTTCACCGCTGCGGTGGCGGTGCTGATCATCGCGTGCCCGTGCGCGCTGGGCCTCGCGACACCGACCGCGCTGATGGTCGGCACCGGGCGTGGCGCCCAGCTCGGCATCCTGATCAAGGGCCCCGAAGTGCTCGAGTCCACCCGCACGATCGACACCGTCGTGCTCGACAAGACCGGCACGGTGACGACGGGCCGCATGACGCTGCACGACGTGATCGTCGCCGAGGGCGAGGACCGCGCGACGGTGCTCCGCATCGCCGGTGCGCTCGAGGACGCATCGGAGCACCCGATCGCCCGCGCCATCGCCGACGCCGCTCGCACCGAGCTGGGAGCGCTGCCGTCGGTCGAGGGCTTCAGCAACACCGAAGGACTCGGTGTCCACGGAGTCGTGGAGGGCCGGGCGGTCGTCATCGGCAGAGAGGCCTTCCTGGCCGACTGGTCGCAGCGACTGGGCGATCTTGCCGGCCCCAAGGGCGAGGCCGAGGCGCAAGGACGTACGCCCGTGGTCATCGGCTGGGACGGTGCCGTGCGCGGCGTCCTGGTCGTGGCCGACACGATCAAGGAGTCGAGCGCCGAGGCCGTACGCCAGATCCGGGAGCTGGGCCTGCGCCCGGTCCTGCTGACCGGCGACAACGAACGCGCCGCCCACGCGGTCGCCGCAACCGTCGGCATCGACGAAGTGCATGCGGAGGTACGACCCGGCGACAAGGTCGACGTCATCCGCAGGCTCCAGGCCGAGGGCCGCACCGTGGCGATGGTCGGCGACGGCGTCAACGACGCGGCCGCGCTCGCGCAGTCCGACCTCGGTCTCGCGATGGGCACCGGCACCGACGCCGCGATCGAGGCGTCCGACCTGACCCTTGTACGCGGCGATCTGCTCGCCGTGCCCGACGCGATCCGGCTGTCCCGCCGCACCCTGGGCACGATCAAGGGCAACCTGTTCTGGGCCTTCGCCTACAACGTCGTCGGCATCCCACTGGCCGCTGCGGGCCTGCTCAACCCCATGCTGGCCGGGGCCGCGATGGCGTTCTCGTCGGTCTTCGTCGTCACCAACAGCCTGCGGCTCCGCGGCTTCAAGACCCTCAACGAGGGAGCAGCCTCATGACCGAGCACGAGCATCACCACGACATGGCGATGACGGGTCGTGAGCTAACCCGAAGCGCGATCTCGGCGACCCTGCACTGCCTCACCGGCTGTGCGATCGGCGAGGTCCTGGGCATGGTCATCGGCACGGCGTTCGGCCTGCACAACGTCACCACGATCATCCTGTCGATCGTCCTCGCGTTCTTCTTCGGCTACGCGCTGACGATCCGGCCGGTCCTCGCGGCGGGCATCCCGTTCGCCGGCGCGATCAAGGTGGCGCTCGCGGCCGACACGCTCTCGATCCTGACGATGGAGCTGATCGACAACACCGTGCTCGTGGCGGTGCCCGGCGCGATGGACGCCGGTCTCGGCAGCGTCCTGTTCTGGGCCAGCCTCGCGTTCTCCCTCGTGATCGCGTTCCTCGTGACCGTTCCGGTCAACCGCTGGCTGATCGGCCGCGGCAAGGGCCACGCCGTCATGCACGACTACCACTGACCTAGGCTCGCCCTATGACCCAGATCCCCGGCCTGGACGGCCTGCTCGGTGTCGAGCACCTGGAGACCAACGCCGACAAGGTCGTCGTGCGCTTCACGATCGGCGAGCAGCACATGCAGCCGTTCGGCATCCCGCACGGCGGCGCGTACTGTGCGGTGCACGAGTCGACTGCCAGCATCGCCGGGCAGATCTGGCTGGGCGACAAGGGCATCGTGGTGGGCACCAACAACTCGACGGACTTCCTCCGCCAGGCCAAGGTCGGCGACACGATCACCACGACCGCGACACCGATCCACCGAGGTCGGAGCCAGCAGCTGTGGCACCTCGACTCGGTCGACCAGGACGGCCGGCTCATCGCCCAGGGCCAGGTCCGGCTGGCCAACCTCGACCAGCAGATGCCGCCCGAGATGCTCGCCAACTTCATCGGGTCGACGCCCGCGGAGTAGGCCGTGGCACGGCGCGTGATCCTCGACTGCGACACCGGGACTGACGACGCCATCGCGATCATGCTCGCGGCGACGAGACCAGAGCTCGACCTGATGGCGGTGACCGCCGTCTGGGGCAACCATGCCGTCGAGCACACCGCGGACAACTCCCGCCGCACACTCGACCTGATCGGCCGCAGCGAGGTGCCCGTGTACGCCGGGCGCAGCGCACCGGTCGCACCACCACCGGGCGCGCCCGCGGCCATCGGCAGCACAGAGCCCGACACCCTGCCGATCCCGCCGGCGACAGCTCCCCTTGAGGACCGTGACGCCGTCGGGTGGCTCATCGAGACGGCCCGTGCCGCGACCCAGCGGTTCACCCTCGTGCCGACCGGATCGCTGTCCAACGTCGCCGCCGCAGTGGCTGAGGATCCGGCCTTCCTGGACGCAGTCGAGGAGATCGTCATCATGGGTGGTGTCACCGAACGAGGCGGCCTGCTGCCCGACATCGAGACGAACGTCGGCTACGACCCCGAGGCAGCGCAGGTCGTCCTGGATGCCGGCTTCGAACGGCTGGTGCTCGTGCCACTGGACGCCACCTATCGCACGATCGTCACATCCGAACAGTGCGCCACCCTACGCAAAGCCGGCGGTGCAGCGGCCGGTGTCGCGGCCGACTTCATCGAGCAGCGCATCGAGCGCTACCGCACGCTGCCGGCGATGGAGGGTCGAGCCGCGGCGCCCGTGCACGACGCGCTGACCGTCGCCTACCTCGTCGACCCGACCTTGGTCACGCTGAGGCCCGCAACCATACGGGTCCACACCGGCGACTCGCCGACCCGCGGGCGTACCGACATCGCCTTCGACCCGGCCGGCGCCGTCCACGTGGCCACGGATCCCGACGCGGAGCGATTCTTCGGTCTGCTGCTCGAGTCGCTGACGGGACTCTGAGTCGTCTCAGCAGACATGCATGGTGACGAGGCGCCGGCGGGTACACGGTAGACTCGAGGCAGTCGGTCGCGACTGGCGTTGAGGTGGGTACCACCGGGGAGCGACTGCAACACCGGACATCGGGACCGTTCGCCTGGGCCCCACGTCAGCCGTGCATTGCTGACTGGAGGCAACAGAGATGATGATGACCATGACGACCACTGATCCTTTCCCGACCTCGCTGCTGGGCGACGAGGACGTACGCGTCCTGCTGCTCGAGAACATCCACATCGATGGCGCCGACTTCCTGCGTGGCAAGGGCTACCAGGTCGAGACGCGCGACGGTGCGCTCGGCGAGGACGAGCTGATCGAGGCGATCCAGGGTGTGCACCTGCTCGGGATCCGCTCGACGACGTACATCACCGAGAAGGTCCTCGACGCCGCCCCCGACCTGATCGCGATCGGCGCGTTCTGCATCGGCACCAACCAGATCGACCTGCCCGCGGCGACCGAGCGCGGCATCGCGGTGTTCAACGCGCCCTACTCCAACACCCGCAGCGTCGTGGAGCTCGCGATCGCCGAGATCATCTCGCTCGCCCGCCGGTTGCACGAGAAGTCGACCGACATGCACAACGGCGTGTGGAACAAGTCCGCCGCCGGCAGCCACGAGGTCCGCGGCCGTACGCTCGGCATCGTCGGCTACGGCAACATCGGCAGCCAGCTCTCGGTGATCGCCGAGGCGCTGGGCTTCAAGGTCGTGTTCTACGACATCGACGACAAGCTCGCCCTCGGCAACGCCAAGCGGTGCTCGACGATCGAGGAGCTGCTGCAGATCTCCGACGTCGTGACGCTGCACGTCGACGGCCGTCCCGGCAACGCCGGCCTGTTCGGTGCCGAGGAGATGGCGCAGATGAAGCCGCGCTCGCTGTTCCTCAACCTGTCGCGCGGCATCGCGGTCGACACCGCGGCCCTGCGCCAGCACATCGAGTCGGGCCACATCGCCGGCGCCGCCCTCGACGTCTTCCCGGTCGAGCCCAAGCGCCAGGGTGACCCGTTCGAGTCGGACCTGCGCGGCCTGCCCAACGTGATCCTCACGCCGCACGTCGGCGGCTCCACCGAGGAGGCGCAGCAGGACATCGGCCGGTTCGTGGCCTCCAAGCTGCGCTCGTACGCCTCGGCCGGTGGCACCTCGCTCAGCGTCAACCTGCCGGAGATCAACCTGCCGTCCGACGCGACGAAGCACCGGCTGGCGCTGGTGCACCGCAACCACCCGGGTGTGCTGGCCCGGATCAACGGCCTGCTGGGTGAGCACGAGGTCAACATCGAGGCGCAGTCGCTGTCGACGCGTGGCGAGCTGGGTTACGTGCTGACCGACGTGGCTGCCGAGGTCGGTCCCGACGTGCTCAAGGAGCTCGCCGGCCTGCCCGAGACCGTACGCCTTCGCCAGCTGAGCTGATCCAGACGTACGAACGCCCCGACCCGCGCTGCGGATCGGGGCGTTCTGTCGTTCGGCTACTGGAAGCCGAACGGCGGGTACTTGTCGGTCAACAGGAACATGTAGCCGTTGAGCCGGTTGTTCCAGCGCATCAGGCCGACCGCGAAGTTGCGCAGTCCAGCGGGCCAGTTGCCGGTGATGATGACCGCGAACCACGCGATGATGACGACGAAGTAGAACACGATGAACACGAGCATCAGCACGATGAAGTGCGGGATCACCAGCAGGAGCCGGAAGAAGATCGTGAGGCGGTTGCGGCCCTCGATCTCCGGCACGAACGAGACGCGCACCCGTGGGTCGTCACCCGGGTCGTCGAACGTCGTGTCGAACGAGAACGGTGGGTACTCCTCGCGCATGAACAGCGCGTACGTCATGGCGCGCGCGTTGTAGCGGATCGAGAGCGCGATCAGGGTCTGGATGCCCTCGGGGATCTTGCCGGTGGCGATCCCGAGGATCCAGCCGACGAATGCCAGGATCTCGGCGACGAACGTCAGGACGTACCCGACGATCAGGTGCGGGATCACCAGCAGCCAGTGGACGAGCGGTCGCCAACGCGCGATCTTCTCCGGCGGGTCGAACTCGAAGGTGACGGGATATCCAGACGTGGCTCCTGCGCTCATGGGAGTCCTCCGATGTGTGATGGTTGCAGACCGATTGACACATTAGGGCACCCACGCGACAGGCGCTCGCATTTGGAGGTTAGTCCTGGGCTGCCAGTTCAGTCTGCCGTTGCAGGGGCAACGACGCATCGACATGGGTCAGGAGTGCGAGCGTCTCGGCGCAGCCGGCCTCGACCTTGATCGTCGCGAGCTCGTCGCCCCGTGTCGTCCCGCGGTTGATGATCGCGATCGGAATGCCTCGTTTGTGCGCCGCTCGTACGAAGCGCAGCCCGGACATCACCTGCAACGACGACCCCAGCACAACCAGAGCTTCGGCCTCCTCGACCAGCGCGTAGCTGCGCTCGACCCGGTCCTTCGGCACGTTCTCGCCGAAGAACACGACGTCCGGCTTCAGGTCGCCGCCGCACGTCGTGCACTCGGCGACCCGGAAGTCGGCGGTCTCGTCCAGCACGACGTCGCCGTCGGGCGCCACCTCGCCGACGCGCGCCTCGTAGCCGGGATTGAGCAGCGAGAGCCGGGCGTGCAACGCGGATCGTGGAGTCAGCTCGCGGCACTGGAGGCAGATCACCCGGTCGATCCGGCCGTGCAGGTCGATCAGGTCGCGATGACCTGCGCGCTCGTGCAACCCGTCGACGTTCTGGGTGATCAGGCCGGTCAGCCGTCCGTCGCGCTCCAGCTCCGCCAAGGCGTGATGCGTCGCGTTGGGTTGCGCCGTGCGCATGCGACTCCATCCGACGTGAGCCCGGGCCCAGTAGCGCTGCCGACCCTCAGGCGTACGCACGAACTCCTGGTACGTCATCGGCGTCCGCACCGGCGAGCCCGGCCCGCGGTAGTCGGGGATCCCGGAGTCGGTCGACACCCCGGCGCCCGTGAGCACGAGCCAACGGCGATCGCCGAGGACGCTCTGGACCGTGCTCATAAGGCAAGTATGCCGCCGGGTATCAATGTGGGTCCGGCTCCTTGTCGGCGACGGGCTCGAGATCGTCGCCGGACCAGTACATGCGCGCGCGAACCACAAGGAAGCCGATGACACAGACGATCAGGACCAGGGCGAAGGCGACCCGAACGGTTTGTGCCCACGTCGGCATCTCGTCGGGGTAGGCGTACTCAACGACCCTCATCCCGACGTAGGCGCTGACACCCACAGGGATGAATCGGTACGACGTGGCGGCGCGTTGCTTGTAGCGCTCGGGTCGCTCCTGCCGCCCGCGATCGCCGAGTGCTTCCAGCAGGCGCGCGCGACGCAGCCGACCCGTGAAGATGCCGAGGAAGTACAGCGCCGCGGCTCCGTACCAGGCCCACCCGATGGCATGGCCGCGGACGACCGCGAACGTCGCTCCCACAAAGGCCAACAGACCCCACACGCCAAGGGTGTTCTCCATCCACCGCGACTCGGCGAGCTGGCGGAAGCCCTTGAGCTGCTCTTCGTCCGCCGATTCGATCATGCGCTCCATCCGACGCCTGCCCAGCAGCGGGAGAAGCACGCAGAAGACACCCAGGCAGTAGGGGAAGATCAGCTGGCTCATGCGGGCGGCTGTACCCATTGAGACAACCTGCAATCTCAGTGATTCCGGCCCGCTGGTGCGTGCGCGCCACGAATCGGGGTAGTCCCAGAGGCGGAACGGGTCGGTACTCGCCGGCTCGTTGGGAGATAGGAATAGCTGTGATCATTCTCGGAATCATCCTGCTGATCCTGGGAGCAGTGCTCAATGTCGCCATCCTCTACACGATCGGCATCATCTTGATCGTGGTCGGTGCGATCTTGTGGATCCTGGGTTCGATGGACCGCGGCATCGGCGGTCGAAGACACTACTTCTGAACAGGCGGGGCCGTCACCTTCGGGTGGCGGCCCCGTTCCATGTTGTGGGTCAGTCGGCCAGCTCGATGAGCTTCTTGACGGTGTTGAGGTTGCGGGCCGTGCCGGGCACCTTGAGCGCGCGGCCGATCGAGTCGGCCTTCATCTGCGGCCTGCCCGCACCGTTGGCGTACCGGATGTGCAGCTCGGTGCCGATGACCTTCCACTGGTCCTCGCCGGTCTCGTACGTCTCAGCCTTCGTGATCGCCGCTGCGGTGGGCTTGCCGGTGAGGAAGGAGACGTACGAGTACTTCGGCTGCTCGACGTCGAACGGATGCACGTCGAGCGCCTTGCGGACCTGCGCCGGCGTGCGCGAGATGACGTCGCGGAACCAGCCGTAGCGCTTCTCGAGCGCCTTCTCGAGCGCGCGGTCGAAGTCGGCGCCCTTGCCGGGCACGTCCGCGATGAGGTTGCCGGAGGCGATGTACGTCTGCACGTCGGTCGCTCCGAGATCGCCCGCGATCTCGCGGAGCTCAGCCATGGGCAGCTGGGTGCCGCCGACGTTGACGGCACGGAGGAGGACGATCCGGGTGCTCACCGATCCAGTATGTCGTTCAGCGACTGATGAGCACGAAGAACACGATCGTCGCGACGAACGTGAGCACGACGCCACCGACGGACCACGGCCACACGGCCGCCGACCGAGCGGTGGCGACGATGATCGCGATCAGGGTGACAACGACGAGCACGACCAACGAGATCCAGTAGCCGATCAGCACGCCACCGAAGTAGTCGGAGTCGCAGACCGCCGGGACGGTGGCGCTGGTGGAGGTGCCGCACGAGTCCGTCGTGAAGATCGTGAAGATCGACACGATCCCCAGCACCAGCGTGCCGAGGACCTGCAGCACGAACAGGATCCACGACAGTGTGCGATCGACCGTGCGACCGTTGTTGCTCGGCGGCCGGGGTGCGTACGCCTGTGGGTACGGCTGCGGTGCGTACGCCGGCGGGTGCGGGGGTTGCGGTGTTGGCGGCGTACCGAACGGCGGAAGCTGCGGTTCCGGGGGCGTGGTCACCCGCGAACGCTAGCGCGTACGGCTGGCCCGTGGTGCGGTTTCGGACTCAGTCGACCGTCGTGACGCGGCGAGGGAGCAGCGCAATCGCGCCGATCATGACGATCGCCGCAATTCCTGCGCCGACGTACACCTCGTGGATCGACGGCTCGAGCACGTGAGCGGGGAGGTGCTCGAGGTCGGGGTGTGATCCACCCACACGTCGGGCGACGGCCGCGTTGGCGATCGCGCCGAACACCGCGATGCCGAGGGCGCTCCCCACCGAGCGGGCGAACATCGTGGTGCCCGTGACGACGCCGCGGGTTGACCAGTCGACCGACGACTGGGCGGCGACGAGGATTGGTGCGGCGATGAAGCCGAGACCGACACCGAACACGAAGCAGGCGCCCGCGAGCAGGTAGATCGAGCTCTCGCCGGTCACGGTGAGCAGCAGCACGGCACCGGTCAGGACGAACACCGAGCCCATGAACGCCGTGTCGCGGAAGCCGATGCGGAGGTAGAAGCGGCCGGCGATCGCGGCCGAGATGGGCCAACCGATCGTCATCGCGGCGACGACGAATCCGCCCACCAGGGCGTTGGTGCCGAGCACCCCTTGGGCGTACAGCGGGACGTACGAGGTGAGGCCGATCAGCAGGACACCGACGACCAGGCTCGACGCGTTCGCGCCCACCAGCACCCGACGATGGAAGACCCACAGCGGCAGGATGGGCTCGGTGGCACGGCGCTCGATCAGGACGAACGCGGTGAGCAGCACGGCAGCGGTGGCGAGCACCGAGATGCTGGCCGTCGAGCCCCACGCCCACTCGACGCCGCCCTCGAGCAGGCCGAGGATCAGCAGCGAGCCACCGATCGCGAGGGTGATGGCACCGGCGTGGTCGATCCGGTGCCGGGTGCGCGTGACGTCCTCGCGGAAGCGGCGGATCAACATGTAGGCGGCGCCGATCGCGATCGGCACGTTCACGAAGAAGATCCAGCGCCAGGACAGGTAGTCCGAGAACACCCCGCCGAGCGTCGGGCCGATGACCGAGGACGCACCCCATACGCTCGCGACGTAGCCCTGGACCTTCGACCGCTCCTCGATCGAGTACAGGTCACCGATGATCGTCATGCTCATCGGCAGGACGGCGCCGGCGCCGAGACCCTGGACGGCTCGGAAGACGATCAGCGACGGCATGCTCCACGCAGCGCCGCACAGCACGGAGCCGAGGAGGAACAGCGCGATGCCGAACAGCATGACCGGCTTGCGGCCGAGGATGTCGGAGAACTTGCCGTACAGCGGCACCGAGATCGCCTGGGCGAGGAGGTAGATCGAGAACAACCACGGGAACTGCGAGAAACCGCCGAGGTCCTCGACGACCGATGGCACCGCTGTCGCCAGGATCGTCGCGTCGATCGCGACCAGGCCGACCGACAGCATGACCCCCAGCAGCACCGGGCCGCGTTCGGACCGCAGTCCGATGGAGGCGCGAGTAGGTCCAGGGGTCGTCACGTCAATGGTTCAACCCGGTGCACCCGGCAACCATTCCCCCGGGGAAGACGATGGAGCCCGCTCACAACCTCGCCGCGAGCTCGGTGGCCTGCTTGATGGCGCGCTTGGCGTCGAGCTCGGCGGCGACGTCGGCACCACCGATGACGTGCACCGGCTTGCCGAGCGACTCCAGGGGCTCGATGAGGTCGCGTACGGACTCCTGACCCGTGCACAGGACGATCGTGTCGACGTCGAGGACCCGTGACTCCGAGGTGTCCTTGCCCGTGGCGACCGTGATGTGCAGGCCGTCGTCGTCGATGCGGTCGTACGTGACGCCCTTGACCATCTCGACGCCGGAGTCCTTGAGGGTCTGGCGGTGCACCCAGCCGGTGGTCTTGCCGAGACCCTTGCCGAGGTCGGTGGCCTTGCGCTGGAGCAGGACGACCTCGCGCCTGGGCGGCGCCTTGAGCTTGGTCGCGAGACCGCCGCGCTCGAGCTCAGGATCGGTCACGCCCCAGCGCTGCATCCAGTGCTCGGCCGACTCGTCGGGGTCGTGCAGCAGGAACTCCGAGATGTCGAACCCGATGCCGCCGGCGCCCATGACCGCGACGCGGCGACCGACGGGCGCGCGGTGCCGGATGACGTCCTGGTAGTTGACGACCTTGGGGTGGTCGACGCCGGGGATCGACGGGATGCGGGGCTCGACGCCGGTGGCCACGACGACCTCGTCGAAGCTCGCCAGGTCGTCGACCGTGGCCTTGGTGTCGAGGTGGATCTTGACCCCGCCGAGCTCGAGGCGCCGCGAGTAGTAGCGGATCGTCTCCTTGAACTCCTCCTTGCCGGGGATCTGCATCGCGAGGCGGAACTGCCCGCCGACCTCAGGCAACGCCTCGAACAGCTCCACGGTGTGACCGCGGCCCGACAGCTCGGTGGCCG
This sequence comes from Aeromicrobium sp. 9AM, assembly GCF_902506105.1. GTDB lineage: Bacteria > Actinomycetota > Actinomycetes > Propionibacteriales > Nocardioidaceae > Aeromicrobium. Next base: position 2,752,725 of record NZ_LR733304.1, on the reverse strand, counting down.
CCGCGAGCCCCGCGGGGCCAGCGCCGACGACCGCGATCCGCTTGGACGTACGCGTGGGCGACAGCACGAGCGACGTCTCGTGTCCGGCTCGCGGGTTGATCATGCAGCTCGCCCGCTGGTTCTTGAACGTGTGGTCGAGGCATGCCTGGTTGCACGCGATGCAGGTGTTGATCTCGTCGGCCCGGTCCTCCGCGGCCTTGGCGACGAAGTACGGATCCGAGAGCAGCGGCCGCGCCATCGACACCAGGTCGGCCTGCCCGGAGGCGATGATCTCCTCGGCGATCTCGGGGGTGTTGATGCGGTTGGACGCCACGACCGGCACCGACACCTCGGGCCGCAGCTTGCCGGTGACCCACGAGAACGCGCCGCGCGGCACCGACGTGACGATCGTCGGGATGCGGGCCTCGTGCCAGCCGATGCCGGTGTTGATGATCGAGACGCCGGCCGCGTCGATCTTCTTGGCCAGCGTGACGGTCTCCTCCCAGCTCTGCGCGTCGTCGACGAGGTCGAGCAACGACATCCGGTACATCACGATGAAGTCGTCGCCCACTGCCTCGCGTACGCGCTCGACGATCTCGACCGGGAAGCGCATCCGGTTCTCGGCGCTGCCGCCCCACTTGTCCGCGCGGTCGTTGGTGCGTGCCGTCAGGAACTGGTTGATCAGGTAGCCCTCGGAGCCCATGATCTCGACGCCGTCGTAGCCGGCCCGCCGGGCGAGCGTGGCCGAGTTCGCGAAGTCCGTGATTGTGCGGTCGACCTCCTTGGCCGACATCGCCTTGGGCTTGCCGAACGGCGTGATCGGCGACGGCTTCGTCGATGCGGCCCGCTTGAACGGGTGGTAGCCGTAGCGGCCTGCGTGCAGCAGCTGCATCACGATCTTGCCGTCGTGCTCGTGCACCGCGTCGGTGACGATGCGGTGCTTGTCGGCGAACCGCTTCGACGTCATGACCGAGCCGAACGGCGACAGCCAGCCGCGCCAGTTGGGTGCGTACCCGCCGGTCACCGACATCGCGACGCCGCCCTTGGCGCGCTCGGCGAAGTAGGCCGCGAGCTCTGGCAGGTGCTTGGCGCGGTCCTCCATGCCCGTGTGCATCGAGCCCATGATCACGCGGTTGCGCAGGGTCGTGTGGCCGAGGTCGAGCGGCTCGAGCAGATGCGGATAAGGACTGGTCATGAGCTGGCTCCTGAGGCTTCGGCGACGATCTGGTCGAACTGTGCTGCCATCGCGGCGGCGAGGGCGTTGGCGGCTGAGAGGGGGCGGACCATCACGGTCAGCTCACTGATCAGGCCGTCGTCATTGGTACGAATGAGGTCGATGCCGTTGACGCTCACCCCGTCGACGACGGTCTCGAAGACCAGCGCCGAGCCGCGTCCGTCGTCATCGGCGAGCTCCCGGACGTACCGGAACTCGGTGAACACCCGGCCGACGCCGCGGAGGATGGCAGCGACGATCGGCTTGCCCTCGTACGGCCTGAAGGCCACGGGGCTGCGGAACACGACGTCGTCGGCGAGCAGGTCGCCCAGCGCGGCGAAGTCACCCGCCTCGACGGCAGCGCGGAACTCGTTCATGAGGACTCCTGTGATGGGATGGCCTGGTGTCCTTCGCTCGCAGAGCTCGCTCCCGGTCGGCCGCGGACGGCCTCCCTAGGAACCGGGACCGGCTGGCAGCCCGGTTCCTGATCGTCGCGGGTGTTTTCAACGTCGTGATCTGGCCGCGGTTCGCCAAGGCGATCGTCGACGACGACCGGGCGTGGGACGGCGAGCACTGGCACAGCGCTCCGACGGCGTTCTTCTGGGTGCACGCGGTGCTCATCACGACGGCGATCGTGATCGGCCTCGGTGTGCTGTTGATCGGCGTACGGGCTCATCGCTCGCCGTCCGCACCGAGGGCCTGAAGAATCTCGTCGCACCACGCGATCGCGGCCTGCTCCTGCATCAGCCCGCCCCGCAGCACGAGATAGGCACCGAGCTCGTCCTCGCCGATCGCCGACGGATCGGGATAGTGCTTGGCAGCGCTGGCCTCGTAGTACGCCAGCTGCGCCACGTGCGCCGCGCGGCGGGTGGTCACGTCCGACAGCACCGCGTCGCGATCGCCGAACCGCAGCCCGCGCAGCTTGACGGCGAACTCGCTGCGGTAGGCCTCGATCGGCGTCGGGGTCGACGACCAGCGCATGAGCTCGTCGCTGCCCTCGGACGTGATGGCGTACACCTTCTTGTCCGGTCGTCCGCTCTGCTCGACCAGGTGAGCCTCGACCCACTTGTCGGACTCCATGCGGCCCAGCACCTTGTAGATCTGCTGGTGGCTGGCCTTCCAGAAGTGCCCGATCGAGGCGTCGAAGCGGCGCGCGAGGTCGTAGCCCGACGCGGACTTCTCCGCGAGGGACACCAGGATCGCGTGCTCGAGCGCCATGCCCGCGACCGTACTATGCAACTAGTTGCAGTGCAACGTGGTGCCTATCACGCAGGCACAGTCTCGTTCTGCCGCTGGTCGAACGCGACCCGGGCCCGGATGATGGCTTCCTGGTTGCCCTCGGTCCACCGAACCAGCGACTGGATCGTCTCGATGAGCCCGCAGCCGAGGTCGGTCAGCGCGTAGTCGACACGCGGAGGGACCACGGGGTGCACCGTGCGCTCGATCAGTCCGTCGCGCTCGAGGTGGCGCAGCGTGACAGTCAGCATGCGCTGGCTGACGCCGTCGATCTCGCGCTTGAGCTCGGTGAACCGCAGGGTCCGGTGCCCGAGCAGTGAGATCACCATGAGCGACCACTTGTCGGCGATACGGTCGAGGATCTGCCTGACCTCGCAGCCCTCGCGGGTGTCCCACTGGAACGCGTCGGTCTCGCCGGTTACGTCGCAGGAACCGGGTGAGGTTGAAGTGCCTTCTTCCATAGTTCCTCATGGTGACGCAAGATGGGGTCAGTTACAAGAGGGAACCACGAATTCGGGAGGACAGCTCATGAGCACGGCGACTCGGACGGAGATCAGACGCCTCGACGGGCAAGGGCTCGGGCTGCTGCTCGTGCTCAGCGGTGCGCTGTTCCTCGAGGGTGCCGACATCGCGATGCTTGCTGTCGCGTTGCCATCGATCGGGGCGGAGTTCGACCTGGCTGCCGGCGGCCTGCAGTGGGTCATGAGCGCGTACGTCCTGGGCTACGGCGGCTTCCTGCTGCTGGGTGGCCGGGCCGCCGACCTCCTCGGCCGCCGCAAGATGTTCCTGATCTCGCTCGCGGTGTTCGTCGTCTTCTCCGGCGTCGGCGGTCTGGCCACGGAGTCCTGGATGCTGGTCGTGGCGCGCTTCGTCACGGGTGTGGCGGCCGCGTTCATGACGCCCGCCGGCCTGTCGATCATCACGACCACGTACGCCGAGGGTGCCGCACGCGAGAAGGCTTTGCTGATCTATGGCGCGGCGGGCGCGGCCGGGTTCAGTCTGGGACTCGTGATGGGTGGCTTCCTGACCCTGGCCGACTGGCGTTGGGTCTTCTTCGCCCCGGTCATCATGTCGGGCCTGATCCTGGCGGCCGCACTCCGGCTCGTCCCGGTGGACACCGTCGCGGTCCGCCGTCGGGTCCGCGAGCTCGACCTGGGAGGCGCAGCGGCCCTGGCCGCCGGTCTGCTCCTGCTCGTCTACACACTCGAGCGGGCCTCGCACAGCTCCCTGCTCACGACGGCCACCACGGGTCTCGCAGCGGTGGCCGCGCTGGCCGGCTTCGTGTGGATCGAGCGCCGGACGCCCGAGCCGCTCGTACGACTCGGCATCCTCCGAACGGGGACGGTCGTGCGGGTCAACGCGGTGGGACTGCTGTTCATGGGTGCGTTCTTCAGCTTCCAGTTCGTCGTGGTGCTCTATCTGCAGGAGCTGCGCGGCTGGTCGACGCTCGAGACGAGCCTGACCCTCGTCATCATGGCGATCGACGGCATCCTGGCACCCACGCTGACCCCCAGGCTGGTCACCCGGTTCGGGCATGCTCCGGTCCTCGCGGCAGGTGTCGGCGCACAGCTCCTGGCCTTCGCCCTGTTCCTGCCGATGACCGCCGACTGGTCGTACTTCGCGATGCTCCCCAGCCTCGTCGCGATGGGCTTCGCGTTCACCCTCGCCTACGGAACGCTCGCGATCGGCGCGACCGACGGTGTCGAGGAGGCGGAGCACGGCCTGGCGGGCGGCCTGCTCTACACGTCCTTCCAGATCGGCGGCGCGGTCGGCCTCGCGGTGGTCTCCGCCGTCCTCGTCGCGGTCGCGGACGGTGCGACGTACACGCTGGAGGACTATCGGGCCGCGCTCCTCGTGCCCTTCGTCGCGGCACTGGTCGCGGTCGTGATCAGCGTGGTCCACGCCGTGGTGCGGCGGGCGGAGCCGACTGGCGCGTCCGCGTGATCCACGAGAGGGTGTGTCCATTCGATCACCGGTGACCAGCAGGGGGCGCCGGGCACACAGGGGATGACCGATGATCACTCGCGCACGCACTCTCACTCTCGTCGTCGCTTCGGCACTCGTCCTGGTCGGCTGCGGCTCGGGCAGCGATTCGGACGACGGAATCGCCGACCTCTCGGCCACCAAGATCCTCGCCAAGGCCGAGAAGCAGCTGGCCCAGGAGGAATTCATCGCGGTCAAGGGGCAGGGCAAGGACGAGGACGAAGGGGCCGAGATCGCGGTCGACATGTCGTTCGCGGGCAAGACCGCATCGGGAACCGTCGAGTTCAGCGGCATGACGCTCAAGGTCCTCAAGGCCGACGGCAAGTCCTACTTCAAGGCCGACAAGGAGTTCTTCGAGTCGAGCGGCGCGCCGGCCGAGACCATGGACCTGATCGGCGACAAGTGGGTCGCGATCGATCCGGGCAACCAGAACTTCGCGGAGATCGGCAGCTTCGTCTCGAAGAAGGAGTTCTTCGACTCGTTGCTCGATCCGGAGAGCAAGGTCACGAAGGGCACGGAGAAGAAGGTCAACGGCGTCGACTGCATCGCGCTCAAGGACAAGCAGGGCACGTTCTACTTCGACAAGAGCAACGCCAGGCCGATCAGTCTCGTGGCAACGAGTGGTGCCGGCAGCTTCGACTTCTCGTACGACAAGGTCTCCGAGGCGCAGGCACCGTCCGCCGACGAGGTGCTCGACCTCGCCAACCTCCCGTCCTAGCCGTCACGGGTTGATGCTGCTGCAGAGCGCCTTGAAGTCGTCACCCTCGGCCTTGCTGAACGCGCTCTTGTCGAACCAGCCCTGGTCCTGCACGTAGAACTCGTCGGCGTGGTCGCCGGACTCGTCCTTCAGTCTTTTGGTGCTGAGGTACGTGGCGGCCTGGCCGCGTGAGGTCTTCACAAGCAGGCGGACCGTGCGGTAGTCGCGCCAGTCGAATCCCTTGGGGAGCGGCGATGTCGCCTGCAGGCCGTCCGGGGTCGTACCGACGCTCAGCTCGTCGAGCGACGGGATGCCTGACCCCGGTTTGGGAGGCTTGGCGGGCAGCTCCGCCGAGGGGGTGAAACCAGGCGCCCGCAGCACGAGCCGGAGGGGGTCCTCGTCGTCCTCGTCCTTGACGAATCCCAGCTCGATCTCGACGACGTCGCGGCACGGCCCGCCGAACCAGATGTCCAGGTCGCCCTCGGCGGACTGCTGGAACCCGGCGCCCCGCGGGGTGATCGGATCGCTCTTGGGATCGCACGCCCCGAGTCCCAGGAGCAGGCCGAGTGCGGCGACGGTCACCGCCGCGCGGATGGGGCGGCGCCGCATCTGGGTCAGTACCCGCCGTCGGTCAGGCCGGCGTCTGACTCGTACGCGTTGTCCTTGCCCTCGGCGGTGTGCGGGATGGGTGCCTGGAACGGGCCCCACCCCTTCATGTCCCAGTCGACCGACTCGTTGAGATAGCTCGCGATGAACCCGGCGTACCCCTCGCGGGCCCACTGCTGGGAGTGCCGCTCCTCGTGGTGCAGCAGCCGGTCGAGGTCGAGGCTGCTGTCGGAGTACGGCTCGCCGTCGCTGTCCGCGTAGTTGGCCAGCCCGGACTGGATGACCGACCGGAGCGCCTCGTGGCTGTCGTCCGGGTCGTCGATGTTCAGCATGAAGATGTCGCCGAACGTCGTGCCGCCGTTGGAGCTGTAGACGTCCTGCAGGCCGTTGCCGCCCAGGCCCATCAGCATGCCGTTCGGCGTGGTGGCGAGCCGGCCGCCGTTGCCGTTGACGAACCCGACGTCCTGGCCGTAGCTGAACCAGTCGTTCTCGCCCTGCCGGTCCTTGATGCGCTGGATCTCGTCGGAGGAGTACGGCGTCTCGGCGAAGTCGCGTGAGCTGTCGGCCGTGCCGTAGTCGGTGCCGGCATTGAGGATGTACGTCATGAGCACGGCCTTGCGGGCGTCGTCGCCGCTGATGTCGGTCGGCAGGATGAAGAATGACTTGCCGTCGCGGTCCTTGACCTCCTCGAGCCCGTCCAGCACCTCGAAGTCGTCCGGCCGGATGTCGTGCTCGCGGGCGATCTCGACGATGTCGTCGATCGAGACGCCTCGGGCCGTCGCGTTCTGCAGCCACTTCAGGTAGTAGCCGCCAGGGTCCGGTCCCGTGAGCAGACCCTCCTCGCGCAGCCGGGCGATCGTGTCCTTGACGATGAACACGTACGCGGCCTGCTTGTCGGACTCCGTCAGCACGAGCGTCGGGAAGAACGACGCGGCGGCCAGCGGCATCAGGCCCTGCCGGATGAACTGGCGGACCTCCTCGTCGGTCGGCCCGGTCTTGAGCTTGGCGGCGACCTCGTCGGCGGCCGTGTCGAGAGCCTCCTCGGCCTTGGCGTAGCGCGGCTGCAGGTTGGCCTTGAACCCCGACTGCAGGTCGGCCAGCTTGATGTCGCCGCTGCGGACGTCGGGGTCGTGCTGCGCGGCGAAGACCGACGACCGGTAGGACTCGTTGATCTCGTTGACCGCGGCGTCGAACGTGTCGACGTCGCCGGCGAACTCGCGTGTGCACGCCGCAGCGAACTGCGCCTTGCCGCCGAGCCGGATCGCCACCTCGTACGGGACGTGCGGGCTGGCCGCGATGTCGGTCGTGATGTCGCCCTCGGTCGACTCGAGGATCTGCTTCTCGTCGCCCTTGAGGTCCTCGGCCAGCACGCCGAGCTGTGACGCGTGGGTGTCGACGGGGTCGACCGCCGCGCGGATCGAGTCGCCGGTGACACCGGCATACGTGTCGCCGTAGTACGCAAACGGTCCTGGCGTACGAGCCACCATGTCTTCGCCCCCTCAGACGCCCTGCCGGTGACGACACCTTAGCCCGGAACGGACCGCACCGTGCGGGAGTGGCAGCCGGTGTCAGGCGGTCTGCTCGACCACTTCTGACGCCAGCCAGGCGGCGACGCCTCGCGCGGCAGAGCGGCCGGCGCGATTGGCGCCGATCGTGCTCGCGGACGGCCCGTAGCCGACCAGCTGGATGCGGGGATCGGCGACCGCGGTGGTCCCGTCGAGCTGGATGCCGCCGCGTGGGCTGCGCAGCTGCAGGGGTCCGAGGTGCTCGATCGCCGGCCTGAAGCCGGTCGCCCAAAGGATCACGTCGACGTGCTCGAACTCCCCGCTGGCCCAGCGCACGCCGTCGGGCTCGATGCGGCTGAACATGGGCCTGCGCTCGTACGCACCGAGGCGCTCGGCCTCGCGTTCCTGCGGCCGGAGCATCAGCCCGGTCACGCTCACGACGCTGCGGGGCGGCAGCCCCTGGCGTACGCGCTCCTCGACCCGAGCCACGACCTCGCGGCCGATCTCGGGGGTGAACTCGTCTGTGCGCCACACCGGCTCGCGCCGGGTGACCCAGATCGTGTCGGTCAGCGGCCGGAGCGCGCCGAGGAACTGCACCGCCGACGCGCCACCACCGACGACGAGCACCCGCTTGCCCCGGAAGTGCTCCGGTCCGGGGTAGTCGACGGTGTGCAGCTGCTCGCCGGCGAAGGTCTCGGCGCCCGGGTAGTACGGGATGAACGGCCTCGTCCAGGTGCCGGTCGCGTTGACGAGCGTACGGCTGAGCCACGTGCCGTTGGCGCTCTCGACCCGGAGCAGCCCGTCGTGATCGCCGACTCGCTGGACCTTCACAGGCCGGACGACGGGCAGGTCGTGCGTACGTTCGTAGTCCGCGAAGTACGCCGGCACGAACGCGTTGGCCCGCTCCGTGTCGGCGGCGTCGGGGATCGGGTCGTCAGGCAGGTCCGAGACGCGATGCACGTCGCTCATCGTGAGCGCGTCCCAACGGTGCTGCCACGCGCCGCCCGGGTGCGCGTTGGAGTCGAGGAGCACGTGCGCGATGCCGCGCTTCTTGAGGTGGTACGACGACGACAGGCCGGCCTGCCCGCCACCGATCACCACCGAGTCAAAGATCTCCACACCATGCAGAACGCCCAGGACCGAACAGGTATGCCCACCTCGAGAACTGGTTTCGAGGCTCCGGCCGCGGACGGCCTTCGCACCTCAACCAGCAGGCCGACTCCGGTGGTTGAGGTGCGGAGCGAGTTCTGCGAGCGCAGCCTCGAAACCACCTCAACCAGCGGCGTCCTATGCGGCTTGCTCCTCGGACGCCGACGCCTCGTCGATCGTGTTGTCGATGACGCGGACGATCAGCTCCGGGTCGTCGACCATCGGCACGTGACCGCAGTGCGGCAGTGCGACGTGCCGCGCGTCCGGGAGGCGCTCCTGCGCGAGACCCGACTGGCCATAGACCAGCACCTGGTCGCGGGTGGCCCACGCGACGGTCGTCGGGACGTCGACCGTGCTCGTGAACTGATAGGTGAACCCGGCCTTGAACGTCGGGAAGAACGCCGAGCCGTTGCGCAGCGCCAGCGCGTCGCCGACGAAGTCCTCGACCGTGATCCGGTCACCGTTGACGTACAGGGTGCGTCCGATGAGGCGCCGGCCCGCTGCGCTGCGGAGCGCCGGGCGGACGACCGCGAGCGGCAGGTACGACGACAGCTTGAGCAGGATCAGGGCGAACAGGGCGATGAGCCGGTCGCCGACGTTGCGGAAGAATCCTGCCGGGCTCAGCGCGGTGACCGAACGGGCCATCCCGCGGGCGCCCATCTCGAGTGCGATCGCGCCGCCGAGCGAGTTGCCGACGACGTGCGGCTGGGAGACGCCCCACTCCTCGAGGTTCTCGCCGATGATGCGGCACGCGTTGTCCATGTTGTAGGCGGTGCCGTCCGGATAGGGCTCGGACTCGCCGAACCCGGCGAGGTCGATCGCGATGACGTCGTACGACTCGGCGAGGCGGTCGATGACCGGGTCCCAGGCCTGTCGCCGGTGCCCGATGCCATGGATCAGCAGAAGGGGTTCACCGGATCCCTTGCGGGTGTACGCGAGACGAGTCGTCATGCAGCAGTCCTTTCACGAACGTGACATTGATGATGACACATACCCATACCTCCGGTATGTAACGGGGGTCACTTGCAACCGTGACAGTGCCACTGTCACAATCGGCCGTGTGACCAACCCACGCTCCGGCCCGCTGCACGGCGTACGTGTCGTCGAGCTCGTCGGCATCGGTCCCGGACCGTTCGCCGGCATGCTGCTCGCCGACCTCGGCGCCGAGGTGATCCGCATCGACCGGCCCGGCGGCGCCGGACTGGTGGTGCCGACTGCGCAGGACGTGCTGAGCCGCGGCCGGCCGTCCGTCGCGCTCAACCTCAAGGACCCCCGCGCTGTCGAGGTCGTGCTCGAGCTCGTCGAGCGGGCCGACATCCTGATCGAGGGATTCCGGCCGGGGGTGACCGAGCGGCTCGGACTCGGGCCGGAGGCCTGCCACGCGCGCAACCCGAAGCTCGTCTACGGACGCATCACCGGCTGGGGCCAGGACGGGCCGCTGTCGCAGACCGCCGGCCACGACGTCAACTACATCTCCGTCGCCGGCGCGCTGGACCCGATCGGCCGGGCCGGCGGACCCCCGCAGATCCCGCTCAACCTGCTCGGCGACTTCGCCGGCGGCTCGATGTACCTCGTCACCGGCGTGCTCGCGGCCCTGACCCACGCGCGTACGACGGGCGAGGGGCAGGTCGTCGACGCGGCCATCACCGACGGCGCGGCCCACCTGCTCGCGATGCAGCTGTCGATGCAGGCAGCGGGCCTCTGGACCACCGAGCGCGGCACCAACCTGCTCGACACGGGCGCGCCCTACTACGACGTCTACGAGACCTCGGACGGCCGGTGGATGTCGGTCGGCGCCCTCGAGCCACGGTTCTACGAGGTTCTCGTCGGCGTCCTGGGACTCGACGACCCGCCCGATCGCAACGACATCGGCCAGTGGCCCGAGCTCCGCAAGGTGCTGGCCGAGACATTCGCCTCGAGGACGCAGGCCGAGTGGGCCGCGCTCTTCGACGGGACCGACGCATGCGTCGCCCCCGTCATCCCGATGCACGAGGCGGCCGAGCACCCGCACAACGCCGCCCGTGGGACGTACGTCGAGGAAGGCGGCGTGACCCAGCCCGCTCCGGCGCCCCGGTTCTCCGGGACCCCCACGACGCTGACCACACCCCCGGCTAGGCCGGGCGCCAACACCACCGAGGCGCTCGCCGCCTGGGGCATCAACGACATCGACCAGCTCATCGCCGACGGCGTCGCCGTCCAGGCCGACTGACCAGAGGGAATCATGCAACGAGACATTTTCGAGGCCGACCACGAGGCGTTCCGCGAGACCGTGCGGACGTTCTGCGAGAAGGAGATCGCTCCTCACCACGACCAGTGGGAGAAGGACGGCATCGTGCCGCGCGAGCTCTGGACCAAGGCGGGCGAGCTCGGCCTGCTCGGCTTCATGATGCCCGAGGAGTACGGCGGCGGCGGGATCAACGACTTCCGCTTCAACGCGGTGCTCGACGAGGAGATCATCCGCATCGGCGCCAGCGGCGTCGGCTTCGTCCTGCACACCGATCTCGTGTCGGGCTACCTCCTGTCGTACGCGACGGAGGAGCAGAAGCAGCGCTGGCTGCCGAAGTTCTGCAGCGGCGAGATGATCACGGCGATCGCGATGACCGAGCCCGGCACAGGCTCGGACCTGCAGAACATCCAGACCACGGCGGTGCGCGACGGCGACCACTACGTCGTCAACGGCGCCAAGACGTTCATCTCCAACGGCATCCTCGCGGACCTCGTGATAGTCGCGGTCAAGACGGACCCCGACGCCGGCGCGATGGGCGTCTCGCTGATCGTGCTGGAGCGCGGCATGGAGGGCTTCGAGCGGGGCCGCAACCTCGACAAGATGGGGCTCAAGGCGCAGGACACCGCCGAGCTGTTCTTCGACGACGTACGCGTGCCGGTGACCAACCTCCTCGGCGAGGAGGGCCAGGGCTTCATCTACCTCATGGAGAAGCTGCCGCAGGAGCGCCTCGCGATCTCCGTCGGCGCGATGGCCGCGACCCGCGCGATCCTCGACATGACGCTCGACTACGTCAAGGAGCGCAAGGCGTTCGGCAAGCCCATCGGCTCGTTCCAGAACTCGCGCTTCGTGCTCGCCGAGCTCGAGACTGAGATGCAGATCGGCCAGGCGTTCGTCGACAAGAGCATCGTCGCGCTGAGCAAGGGCGAGCTGACGATCGAGGAAGCCGCGATGGGCAAGTGGTGGACCACCGAGCTGCAGAACAAGGCGGCGGCCAAGTGCCTGCAGCTGCACGGCGGCTACGGCTACATGACCGAGTACCCGATCTCCAAGGCGTACACCGACAGCCGGATCCAGACGATCTACGGCGGCACGACCGAGATCATGAAGGAGATCATCGGCCGCACGATGGGGCTTTAGCGAGCCCGCCTGGTTTCGAGGCTGCGCTCGCAGAGCTCGCTCCGCACCTCAACCACCTACGGAGTCTCAGCTGCCTTCGGTGCGGCGGCGGATCGTCTCGCGCTTGGCCTCGTCGACTGCGGTCTCGTACGCCGTGACGAGCGCCTGGATCGTGAGCGGCTTGAAGCGCTCGACGAGGGCCGTGATGTCCTCGGCCGTACGCCCTGAGGACCGCAGCTGCGGCCACCACAGGGTGCGGAAGACCTCGGTGATCTCCTCGGCCACGGCCTTGCCGGCGGCGTCGAAGATGCGCCGCGAGGCGTGTGCGACCTCGATCGGCATGTCCGTCTCGATGAACTGGATGCCGACCGCGAGGTGCGCCGGTGCGACGCGGAAGACGTCCTCGGTCGGCGTCGGCTCGAGCACGCCGAGGGCGATCAGCATTTCGAGGGCGTGGTCGTCGAGCTCGCGGCCCGCCCGCAGCTCGAGCGCCTCGCGGCTGAGCTCCTCGGGCCGGTCGGCCATCCAGGGCGCGAGCAACGTGCGGTGCAGCGCCACCTGCTCGGGGGTCGCGTCCGACGGGATGTTCTCGAGATAGCCCTCGATCGCGGAGAGGGTGAATCCGTGCGCCTGCAGCTCGCGGACGAGCTCGAGCCGGGCGAGGTGGTCGGGGCCGTAGTAGCCGTTGCGACCCTCGCGACGGGGCGGCGGGATGAGCCCGCGGCCGGCGTAGAAACGTACGGTCCGCACCGACATGCCCACCCGTGACGAGAGCTGCTCGACGCTCATCTCGGCGGGTGCGGTGTCCATGGTGCAGAGACTATGCCACGGAAACCGGACGTGATGCGGCCCACAGGACCGTCGCTAGAACTTTGACAGTGCTGGTGTCACAATCGAGGTTGTCACGCTGCTGACACGTCTTTCACCTGAATTCTGCGAGGACCCGCTATGACCGAGGCTTATGTCTACGACGCCATCCGCACCCCGCGAGGGCGCGGCAAGAAGACCGGATCGCTGCACGAGGTCAAGCCGATCTCGCTGATCACGGGCCTGATCGAGGAGATCCAGAAGCGCAACCCCTCGCTGGATCCCCAGGGCGTCGACGACGTCGTCCTCGGTGTCGTCTCGCCGGTCGGCGACCAGGGCGCCGACATCGCCAAGACCGCCGCGCTCGCCGCGGGACTGCCCGACACGGTCGCCGGCGTCCAGCTCAACCGCTTCTGCGCCTCGGGTCTCGAGGCGGTCAACCAGGCCGCCGGTCGCATCCGCTCCGGCTGGGAGGACCTGATCTTCGCCGGTGGCGTCGAGTCGATGAGCCGCGTGCCGATGGGCACCGACGGTGGCGCCTGGGCGATGGACCCGCGTACGGCGTTCGACACCGCGTTCGTTCCGCAGGGCATCGGCGCCGACCTGATCGCGACGATCGAGGGCTACAGCCGTACGGACGTCGACACGTTCGCCGCCGAGTCGCAGGCGCGTGCCGCCAAGGCGATCGCCAACGGCTACTTCGCCAAGTCGGTCATCCCGGTCAAGGACGCCAACGGCCTGACGATCCTCGACCACGACGAGTTCGTCCGCGAGGGCACGACGGCCGAGAGCCTCGCCGGCCTGCCCGCCTCGTTCGCGCAGATCGGCGACATGGGTGGCTTCGACTCGGTAGCGCTGGAGAAGTACCACGACATCGAGCGCATCAACCACGTCCACCACGCCGGCAACTCCTCGGGCATCGTCGACGGCGCCGCGCTCGTCGCGATCGGCAGCGAGGCGGCCGGCAAGCGCCACGGCCTGACGCCGCGAGCGCGCATCGTCTCGGCGGCGGTCTCTGGTGCCGACCCGACGATCATGCTGACCGGTCCCGCGCCGGCGTGCCGCAAGGCGCTCGACAAGGCCGGCCTCACGGTCGACGACGTCGACCTGCTCGAGATCAACGAGGCCTTTGCCGCCGTCGCGATGCGACTCATGAAGGACCTCGACTTCCCGCACGAACGCACCAACGTCAACGGCGGCTCGATCGCGATGGGCCACCCGCTCGGCGCGACCGGCGCCATGATCCTCGGCACCCTCATCGACGAGCTCGAGCGCCGCGACCTGCGCTACGGCCTCGCCACGCTCTGCGTCGGCGGCGGCATGGGCATCGCGACCGTCGTCGAACGAATCTGAAACGGACTAGGACACCTACATGACCAGCACCACTGAAGCCGTCCGCTACGAGCTCGTCGACGGGATCGTCAACCTGATCCTCGACGACCCCAGCCAGGGCGCCAACACGATGAACCAGGCGTACGCCGACTCGATGGCCAAGGCCGTCGACCAGCTCGCCACCGACATCGCGGCCGACGCCGATGCGATCAACGGCGTCATCGTCTCCTCGGCGAAGAAGACCTTCTTCGCCGGCGGTGACCTCAAGCTCATGACGCAGTCCAAGCCCGAGGACGCCCCCGCGTTGTTCGAGAACGTCGAGCGCATCAAGGCGACGCTGCGCAAGCTCGAGACGATCGGCAAGCCCGTCGTCGCTGCCATCAACGGCGCTGCCCTCGGCGGCGGCCTCGAGATCGCGCTGGCGACGCACCACCGCATCGCGGTCGACGGCGGCTACGAGATCGGCCTGCCCGAGGTGACCCTCGGCCTGCTGCCCGGCGGCGGTGGCGTCACGCGTACGGTCCGCATGTTCGGCATCCAGGACGCGCTGATGGGCATCCTGCTCCAGGGTCCGCGCATGAAGCCGGCGCAGGCCAAGGACAAGGGCCTCGTCGACGAGATCGTGCCGACGCAGGACGAGCTCATCCCTGCCGCGAAGGCATGGATCGAGGCCAACGCCGGCAACGAGGAGGCTGCCACGCAGCCGTGGGACCGCAAGGGCTACCGCCTGCCCGGCGGCACCCCGTCGACGCCCAAGCTCGCCGCGTTCCTGCCGGCGTTCCCCGCCAACCTGCGCAAGCAGATCAAGGGCGCTGACTACAAGGCTCCGCGCAACATCATGAGCGCCGCGATCGAGGGCGCCCAGGTCGACTTCGACACGGCGTCGCGCATCGAGTCGCGCTACCTCGTCGAGCTCCTCGTCGGCCAGCAGTTCAAGAACATGACGCAGGCGTTCTTCTTCGACCTCGGCGCGATCAACGCCGGTGGGTCGCGTCCTGCGGGCATCGAGCCCAAGAAGTTCACCAAGGTCGCCGTGCTCGGCGCCGGCATGATGGGCGCCGGCATCGCGTACGTCTCGGCCAAGGCCGGCATGGAGGTCGTCCTCAAGGACGTCAGCCTCGAGGCCGCGGAGAAGGGCAAGGCGTACAGCGAGAAGCTCCTCGACAAGCAGCTCGAGAAGGGCCGCATCACGCAGGAGAAGAAGGACGCCTTCCTGGCTCGCATCACGCCGACCGCCGACTACGCCGACCTCAAGGGCTGCGACCTGGTCGTAGAGGCGGTGTTCGAGTCGGTCGAGCTCAAGCACTCGGTGTTCGCCGAGCTCGAGCCCGTCGTCAACCCCGACGCGCTGCTCGGCTCCAACACCTCGACGCTGCCGATCACGGGCCTCGCCGAGGGTGTCACGCGTCCCGAGGACTTCATCGGCATCCACTTCTTCTCGCCGGTCGACAAGATGCCGCTGGTCGAGATCATCGCCGGTGCCAAGACCAACGACGAGACGATCGCGCACGCGCTCGACTACGTCCAGGCGATCAAGAAGACGCCGATCGTCGTCAACGACAGCCGCGGCTTCTTCACCAGCCGCGTCATCGGGCACTACATCAACGAGGGTCTCGGCATGCTCGCCGAGGGCGTCAACCCGGTCTCGATCGACCGTGCCGCGACCCAGTCGGGCTACCCGACCGGACCGATCCAGATCAGCGACGAGCTCAACCTCGAGCTGATGAAGAAGATCCGTGTCGCGTCGCAGAAGGCCGTCGAGGACGAGGGCGGCACCTGGGTGCGTACGGCATCCGAGGACGTCATCGACACCATGATCGAGCTGGGCCGGACGAGCCGTCTCGTCGGCAAGGGCTTCTTCGACTACGACGAGAACGGCAAGCGCGCGGCCCTGTGGCCGGGACTCGCCGAGCACTTCCCCGTCGCCGCCGAGCAGCCTGACTTCCAGGACCTCAAGGACCGTCTGGTGTTCGTCATGTCGCTCGACACCGTGCGCTGCCTCGAGGAGGGCGTGCTGCGTACGGTCGCGGACGCCAACATCGGCTCGATCTTCGGCATCGGCTTCCCGCCCCTGCTGGGTGGCGCGCTGCAGTACATCAACGGCTACGAGGCCCCCGACGGCCGCATCGGCATCGAGGCGTTCACCGAGCGGGCGCAGGAGCTGGCCGCGAAGTACGGCGAGCGCTTCGAGCCCCCCGCGCTGCTGCTGGACAAGGCCAAGAACGGCGAGCGATTCGCCTGAGGTCGAGCGAGCTCTGCGAGCGAAGGGTCGCGAGCCGACAACGCAGCGCTGGAGCACCACAGAACACCCCGGTCACCGACCGGGGTGTTCTGCTGTCTGCGGACGAGGTTTGACATCAACCGCAATTGAGGTTGGAGCATGGGTCGGGCGGCGCGGCAGGAATTCGGCGAAAAGTGTCGGTCGTCCCTGCTATTCCTAGTAGGAACAACGCGATAGGCTCGAACCTCACTTTCTGTGGAAGGAACACCATGTCTGCTCCGGCAGTCGAGGCAATAGACCTCGTCAAACGATTCGGCGACAACGCCGCCGTCGACGGCGTCAGTTTCGTCGTGCCCGAGGGCAGTGTGCTCGGGTTGTTGGGCCCCAACGGTGCCGGCAAGACCACGACAGTGCGCATGCTCACGACCCTGAGCGTCCCCACGAGCGGCACGGGCCGCGTGGCCGGCCACGACATCCGCAAGGAGCCAGACGCCGTGCGCCGCAGCATGGGTCTGACGGGACAGGCTGCGACGGTCGACGAGTTCCTGACGGCCCGCGAGAACCTCAAGCTGATCGGCAGCCTCTACGGCCTGCCGAAGAAGTACATTGCCGAGACCTCCGACGAGCTGCTCGAGCGGTTCTCGCTGACCGAGGCCGCTGACCGCACGGCCAAGACCTACTCGGGTGGCATGCGGCGACGGCTCGACCTGGCGGTCAGCCTGATCGCCGCCCCGCCCGTGCTGTTCCTCGACGAGCCGACGACGGGTCTCGACCCGCGCAGCCGGTCGGAGCTGTGGGAGGTCCTGCGAGGACTGGTCCGGGATGGGACGACGCTGCTCCTGACGACGCAATACCTCGAGGAGGCCGACAACCTGGCCGACGAGATCATCGTGATCGACAAGGGCAGGATCATCGCGGCCGGCACCCCGACGCAGCTGAAGGATCAGGCCGGAGCGGCCAGCGTAGTGGTGACGTTGACCAACGCCTCCGACCTCGACGCGGCCGAGCGACTCATCCGTACGTGTTCGGACGAGGTCCACGTCGATCCGATCGCGCGGCGTCTCACCGCCAAGGCGGCCGGCCTCGGCGACATGTCACGGATCGGCCAGGTCTTCGAGGAGAGCGGGATCCCCGTCGACGACCTGGGACTGAAGAGACCGAGCCTTGACGACGTGTTCCTGCACCTCACCGGCCACAAGGCCGAGTCCACCGACGAGACCGAGACCATGGAAGAGGCGCGCTCATGACGACCGAGACCGTCCGACCGACGATCAACCCGCCATCGCTCGCCCGGGCCTCGATGGTCGTGGTCTGGCGCAACCTCATCCACATCAAGCGCATGCCCGAGATGCTCATGGACGTCACGGTCCAGCCGATCATGTTCGTGCTCCTCTTCGCCTATGTCTTCGGCGCCTCGATCGCGATTCCGGGCTCCAACTACCGCGAGTTCCTGTTGCCCGGCATCATGGCGCAGACGATCGTGTTCTCCGCGATGATCGTGGCGATCGGCCTGACGAACGACCTCGAGAAGGGCATCGTCGACCGGTTCAAGTCGCTGCCGATCTCACGGGCGTCGGTGCTGATCGGCCGGAGCATCGCAAGCCTCATCCACTCGAGCATCGGCATCGCGGTCATGGCGGTCACCGGCCTGTTGATCGGCTGGCGTATCCGCAACGGCGTGGTCGACGGCGTCATGGCCTTCCTGCTGATCCTGCTGTTCGGCTTCGCGATGATCTGGCTCGGCATCTTGGTCGGCTCGCTGCTCAAGACGACCGAGGCCGTTCAAGGGGTCATGTTCACCGTCATGTTCCCGCTGACCTTCCTCGCCAACACGTTCGCGCCCACGGCCAAGATGCCGTCGTGGTTGCGCTTCATCGCCGAGTGGAATCCCATCTCTTCGCTGACCCAGGCCTGCCGCAACCTCTGGGGCAACGGAGATCCTGCCGCGGCGAGCGCGGCCTGGCCGCTGCACCACCCGGTGGGGGTGTCGATCGCCTGGTCGATCGTGCTCACTGCGATCTTCGCGCCACTGGCCCTGCGGGCGTTCAAGCAGCGCTCCAAGGACTGACCCCGGCCCGTGACCTTGCCCACGTGGCGAGGTAAGCCATGCCTAAGTTAGGGTGACCTGAGGTCCCCCTGACGAAAGGCCTGTCCGTGTCCTACGTACGTCGTGTGGCGGGCGGAGCGATCGCCGCTCTGCTCGCCACCACACTTCTCGCCGCCTGCGGCACGAGCGAGCCGAATGACGATGCCGCGAAGAGTGGGCCCTGGTCCTTCGTGTCCGGCAACGGCAAGACCGTCACGCTCGACGCCACCCCCAAACGCATCATCGCCAGCGGCGCCGAGGCCGCGGCACTGATCTCCTTCGGCATCAAGCCGGTCGGCATCTATGCGACGGGGCCGGTCAAGGACGATCCCAACCTCAAGGATCTCGACCTGTCAGGCATCACGATCCTGGGCCAGACGTGGGGTCAGATCGATGTGGAGAAGGCCGCGTCGCTCAAGCCCGACCTGATCGTCGCCGACTGGTGGCCGGCCGAGAAGGCCTACAGCGGATTCGAGTCGGGCGTGAAGGCGTCGAGCAAGAAGCTGCTCGACCTCGCACCGGTCGTCGGCATCGCCCAGGGTGACTCGATCGAGAAGCTGGCGCAGGGCTACGAGAAGCTGGCAGTCTCGCTCGGCGCCGACGTCAAGGATCCCAAGATCGCCGCCGACAAGAAGTCCTTCGAGTCCGCTAAGGCCGCGTTCGAGAAGGCCGTCAAGGCCAAGCCCGGCCTGACGGTGCTGGCCGTGTCGCCGTCCGATGACCTGCTGTATGTCGCCAACCCGAAGTACGCGCCCGAGCTGCTCGACTTCCAGCGCTGGGGCCTGGACGTCATCAACCCGGACAAGCCGGACAAGGGCTTCCCCTACTGGGAGAACCTCAGCTGGGAGAACGCCGACAAGTACCAGCCCGACCTGCTGCTGATCGACGACCGGGCATACGCGTCGACCCTCAAGCAGGGTGAGAAGCAGCCGACCTGGAACAACATCAAGGCGGCCAAGGCCAAGGCGTACGTGCCGTGGCCGGCCTACTGGATGCACACCTACGGTGAGTACGCCGACCAGCTGACCCAGCTCACCGCGGCGATCCAGAAGGC
Source organism: Aeromicrobium sp. 9AM (assembly GCF_902506105.1). Lineage (GTDB taxonomy): Bacteria > Actinomycetota > Actinomycetes > Propionibacteriales > Nocardioidaceae > Aeromicrobium. The sequence continues at coordinate 2,733,514 of NZ_LR733304.1, read as the reverse complement.
CGACCCCGACCTGACATGACGCTGCTCGAGACGTCCGCGCCCCGGCTGGAGACCGCGCCCCGGCACCGCCCCGGCGCCGGGCTGGTCGCGGGACTGGTCGTGCTGATCGGCGTCCTCCTGGTGGTCTGCTTCTTCAGCATCACGCTCGGCTCGCGCGGTGTCGGCGTGCCGACGATCTGGAAGGCGTTCACCGACTTCGACCCTGCGTCGGCCTCCGAGACGGTCATCCGCGAGATGCGGGTGCCGCGCACGCTCATCGGCATCCTCGCCGGCGCGGCGTTGGGCGTCAGCGGCGCGATCCTCCAGGGAGTGACCCGCAACCCGCTCGCGGATCCGGGCATCATGGGCATCAACGCCGGCGCGGCGGCGTTCATCGTGTTCGGCATCATGGTCGTCGGTGTCCAGGGCATCGGCGGGTACGTCTGGCTGGCCTTCCTCGGCGCGGGCGTCGCGACCGTCACGGTCTACGGCATCGCCTCGTTCGGGCGTGAAGGGGCGACGCCGGTCAAGCTGGCCCTCGCCGGCGCTGCGGTCACGGCGATCCTGTCGTCGCTCACCTCGGCGATCGTCATGACCAACGCCGACGCGCTCAACGAGCTGCGCTTCTGGCAGGTGGGCTCACTGGCCGGCCGCTACATGCCGGTGTTCTGGCAGACGGCGCCCTTCATCGTGCTGGGCCTGTTCGTGGCGATGCTCACCGGGCGTGCGCTCAACGGTCTCGCGCTCGGCGAGGATCTCGCGCTGGCGCTCGGGCAGCGGCTCCGGCGTACGCGGCTCGTCATGTTCGTGACGGTCGCGGTGCTGTGCGGAGCCGCCACCGCCGCCTGCGGGCCCATCGTCTTCGTCGGCCTCGTGGTGCCGCACCTCGCCCGGTTCATCTGCGGCCCCGACTATCGCTGGATCCTGCCCTACTCCCTGGTGCTGACGCCGATCGTGCTGCTCGGCGCCGACATCATCGGCCGCCTCGTGGTGTCGCCCGGTGAGCTGCAGGTCGGCGTCGTGCTGGGCGTCCTCGGCGCACCGGCCTTCATCGCGCTGGTGCGCTACCGAAGCCTGGCGGAGCTGTGACGGCGGTCGTTGCCGGACGTCGTACGCGCCGGCGCCGCGCAGGCACGGTGACGGTCGCGCTCGCGGTCGTCGCGTTCGCGCTCTTCGTCCTCACGATGATGGTCGGCAGCTTCTACGTGTCGGCGTGGGACGTCATCACCTCGGCGTTCCACCTGCGCGACGAGCCGTCGGTCGACTTCATCGTGCGCGACCTGCGGCTGCCCACCGCCACGGCGGCGCTGGCGGTCGGGTTCGCGCTGGGGGTGTCGGGGATGCTGTTCCAGAAGCTGCTCGGCAACCCCCTCGCGTCGCCGGACTTCGTGGGCATCTCCTCGGGCGCGAGCCTGTTCGCCGTGTCGTCGATCATCCTGCTCGGCGCGGGCAGCGCGATGGTGTCCGCCTCGGCGCTCGCCGGTGCACTGGTCAGTGCCGTCCTGATCTACCTGCTGGCCTGGCGCGACGGCATCTCGGGCTACCGGTTCATCCTGATCGGTATCGGACTGTCGGAGTTCATGCTCTCGATCATCGGCTACCTCGTGGCGCATGCCGAGCTGTACGAGGCGCGGCAGGCCATGACCTGGCTCGTCGGCACGGTCGGCCAGGCCGGTTCGACCGAGCTGCGCACGCTGCTCGTCGCGCTGGTGGTGCTCGTGCCGGTCGCGCTGCTGCTGCAACGACCGCTCCGCGTCCTCGAGCTGGGTGACGACACCGCCAACGCGCTGGGTGCGCGCGTCGAGCTGAGCCGACTGGCGTTGATCGCGGTCTCGATCGTCCTGATCGGCTTCGCCACGGCGGTAGCGGGTCCGGTCATGTTCGTCGCACTCATCGCCGGCCCGATCGCCCAGCGGATGGTCGGCCACAGCGGTGGCGGCATCATCGCGGCCGGACTGGTCGGCTCGATCATCGTGCTGGGCGCCGACCTGGTGGCCCAGCACGTCGTACCCGTGGCCCTGCCCACGGGTGTCATCACGGGCATCATCGGTGCCCCCTATCTGATCTGGCTCCTCGCCACCGTCAACCGGGAAGGACGCGGCGGATGACTCACGACCTGCGTGCCAAGAACCTCACGCTCGGCTATTCGGACGTCGACATCGTCCGCGACCTCGACGTGGTGATCCCTGACGGCCGGATCACCGTGATCGTCGGCGCGAACGCGTGCGGCAAGTCCACGTTGCTGCGCGGGCTGGCTCGCCTGCTGCGGCCACGCAGCGGCCAGGTGATCCTCGACGGCACCTCCGTGCACGACCTCAAGAGCGTCGAGGTCGCCAAGGTGCTCGGCCTGTTGCCGCAGTCTCCGGTCGCACCGGACGGCATCACGGTCGGTGACCTCGTGGGCCGCGGCCGCTACCCGCACCAGGGCTGGTTCCGTCAGTGGAGCTCCGAGGACGACCGCGCGGTCGCCGCCGCGCTGGAGGCCACCGGCACGGCAGACCTGGCGGACCGCAACATCGCCGAGCTCTCCGGAGGCCAGCGCCAACGGGTGTGGGTCGCGATGGCCCTCGCGCAGGACACCGACCTGCTGCTGCTGGACGAGCCGACGACCTTCCTCGACATCAACCACCAGGTCGAGCTGCTCGACCTGCTGACGGACCTCAACCGCGAGTCGGGCAAGACGATCGTCATCGTGCTGCACGACCTCAACCTCGCCTGCCGCTATGCCGACCACATCATCGCGATGAAGCAGGGCGCGATCCTCGCGGAGGGCCCACCCATCGACGTCATCGACTCGGCGGTCGTGACCGAGGTTTTCGGCCTGGCCTGCGAGGTCGTACCGGATCCGGTCAGCGGCACCCCGATGATCGTCCCGCGCGGTCGTCATCACGCCGCAAGGGAGACGGTCTCCGCGGCGTCCTAGGCGAGCGCCTGGTCGACCGCGTCGGCGTACGAGCCGTGCCATGCCGATCCGTGGCCCGGCAGGAGCACCTCGCCACTCAATGATCGCAGCGCCTCGAGCGACTGCCGGTTGGCCCCAGCGTCGTGCTGGAACATCGGGGCGACCATCTGCGGCCCGGTACGCGCGACGATGAGGTGACCCGTGATCAGCGCGTCGCCGGTGATCAGCACGCCGGCGTCCGGCAGGTGGTAGCAGGTGTGGCCGCTGGTGTGCCCCGGCGTCACGATCGGGACCGGGCGGCCCGGCACGTCGAGCGGGCCAGCGGCGAACGGCCTCGCCTCGGGCACCCCGGCCTTCGTCATGCCACCGGCCGACATGACGTACAGCGACCAACCGAGCACGCGCGGGCGCCACGACGCGGCGACGACCTGCAGCGGGGTCGCCTGCTCGAGGAAGTCCCGATGGGCGTGGCGGGCCTCGGTCTCCGACGTCAGCACCGGGACGTCGCGGCCGCTCAGCAGCTTCGGCAACGAGCCGATGTGGTCGACGTGCGCGTGCGTCACCAGCACCGCGGCGAGGTCGTCGAGCGTACGACCGACCTGCTCGATCGACGACAGGACTGCGTCGTGGTCTCCCGGGTAGCCGCCGTCGACCAACGTCAACGCATCGCCGTCGGTGAGCAGGGTCCAGTTGACGGCCTTGCTCTGCACGAAGTGGACCCCGTCGGCGACCTCCGTGACGGTGGGTGTGCTCATTCCACCGACGGTACGGTGCCGCCGTCGGTCGGCGCCTGCTTCAGGCCTCTTCCGAGGCGAGAGCTGCGATAGCCGTACAGGAAGTAGACGACGAACCCGATCAGCAGCCAGATGACGAATCGCACCCAGGTCTCGATCGACAGGTTCACCATGAGCCACGCGCACGACAGGATCGACAGGGCCGGGACCCACGGGACGGCCGGTACGCGGAACGGGCGATGCAGGTCGCCGCGCGTACGCCGCAGGATGATGACGCCGGCTGACACGAGGACGAACGCGAACAGGGTGCCGATGCTGACGAGCTTGGACAGCTCAGACAGCGGCACGACGCCGGCGAGCACGGCCACGAAGACGCCGGTGATGATCGTGATCCGGTACGGCGTGCCGAACCGCGGATGCACCTTGGCGAGGCCGATCGGCAGCAGGCCGTCGCGGGACATCGCGAACAGCACCCGTGCCTGGCCGAGCATCAGCACGAGGACGACCGTGGTGAGACCGGCGACGGCTCCGGTCGAGATGATCTTGGACGCCCAGCCGGCGCCGTTGGCGTCGAACGCCTCGGCCAAGGGGGCGGCGGTGTTCATGCGCTTGTCGCTGTACTTCAGCATCCCGGTGATGACGAACGACACCGCGACGTAGAGCGCTGTGCAGATCGCCAGCGACCCGAGGATGCCGCGGGGGACGTCGCGCTGCGGGTTCTTGGTCTCCTCGGCCGACGTCGCGACGATGTCGAACCCGATGTAGGCGAAGAACACGACCGACGCCGCGGCGATGATGCCGTACGCGCCGAAGGCCGTGGGGTCGACGCCGAAGATGCCCTGCAGCAGGGTCTGGTCCGCGCCCTTGCCGCCGGCGGCGGGCTCGGAGTCAGGGACGAAGGGCTTGTAGTTGGACCACTTGATGAAGAACAACCCGGCGATCACGACGAACGAGACCACCGTGACCTTGATGATCACGAGGGCGCCGGTGAACCGGCCCGACAGCTTGGTGCCCAGCACGCCGATGACCGTCAGTGCCAGCACGATCGCGATCGCACCGATGTCGGGCTTGGCGTCATCGCCGGCCAGCCAGGTCGGCAGGTCGAACAGGTCCTGCAGGTAGGCCGACCAGCCGCGGGCCACCACAGCGGCACCCAGCGCGAGCTCGAGCACGAGGTCCCAGCCGATGATCCAGGCGATGAACTCACCGAGCGTCGCGTACGAGAACGTGTACGCGCTGCCGGCCACCGGCACGGTCGAGGCGAACTCGGCATAGCAGAGCCCAGCGAGCCCGCACGCGATGCCGGCCACGATGAACGAGATGACGATCGACGGACCGGCGTTGAGGTGTGCCTGCTGGCCGGTCAGCACGAAGATGCCGGTGCCGATGACCACGCCGACGCCGAAGAACGTCAGGTCCCAGGCCGAGAGCTCCTTGCGGAGCTTGTGCTCCGGCTCGTCGGTCTCCTCGATCGAGCGTTCCACGGACTTGGTGCGGAAGAGGTCCATGGCCACCATCCTGTTGTCGACGGTTGGGTCGCGCAACCGCGGCAGGCGCTCAGCGCGTACGCACGTACCGGGCCCAGGCGAAGCAGAACAGCCCGAACGCCGCGAAGCCGATGGCGACCAGCGTCAGCAGATAGGGACCGTAAGGCTGGTCGCGTACGGTCTTGAGCGCGTCGTCGAGGCCGCCGGCCTTGTCCGGGTCGTACGAGAGCGCAGCCCAGCCGAACAGCACGCCGACGACGCCGATCGCGGCGCCCTTGCCGACGTACCCGACTCGTCCGAACAGCAGCACCGCCGAACCCGTGGAGCCGGTCGTGGCCCCTCCTTCGAGGTCGTGCGTGAAGTTGTCGCTGAGCCCGCGATGCACGTGCCGCGCGGCGATGACCAGGATCGTGATCCCGATCGCCGCGACGAGGACCCGGCCGGCCGGTGCTGACAGCAGGTCGGCCGTGAAGCCCTCGCCCTTGGCGTCCTGGCTCTTGCCGCCGCCCGAGCCGCCAGCAGTGCGGGCCGCGGAGAACCCGATGGCGGCGTAGACGACGGCGCGACCGACGGCGGCGAGACGCTTGGCCGCCCGCTTCTTGTCGTCGGACTCGGTCTGAAACCCCCACATCGCGGTCATGACCTGCCAGATCGTCAGCGCGACCAGCCCGGCCGCGACGACCCAGAGCAGGGCCTCGCCGAACGGCTCCTTGGCCACGGTCTGCAGGGCGCCCTGGCTGTCGGCCTTCCCGCCGCTGCTCCACGCGACCTGCAGCGCGAGCCACGCGATCAACAAGTGGACCAGGCCGAACGCGGCCAGGCCGACCCGCGCCGCTGCGCGCAACGTGTCGCTGTGCCGCGCCTGTTCGCCGGCTGCTTCGACGTCTCCCATGTCGCTCCCTCTCCCCGAGAGGATCGTCTCAGAGCTCCCGGGGTTCCGCGCGTTGAGCGACGTCGTCACGCTCGAGCGCCTCGGCCGCCTTGGCGATGTTCTTCTGCATCGAGCCGAAGATGATCCCGTGGAACGGGTAGATCGACCACCAGTAGAGGTGTCCCAACAGGCCCTTGGGGTGGAACAGGGCCCGGTGGTGGAACGTCGTCGTCCCCCCATCGGTCGAGCCGACCTGCAGCTCGAGCCAGGCGAGGCCGGGCAGCTTCATCTCGGCGCGGAGGCGCAGGAACGTACGGTCGTCGGTGTCCTCGACCCGCCAGAAGTCGAGTGCGTCACCCACCACGAGGTCCCGGTCGTTGCGCCGGCCGCGGCGCAGGCCCGGCCCGCCGACGGCCCGGTCGAGCAGACCGCGGATCCACCAGGCGAGCGCCCATGAGTACCAGCCGTTGCGGCCGCCGATGCCTTCGATGATTGTCCAGAGGTGCTCCGGGCTGGCGTGGACCTCGCGCGTGCGCTCGTCGGTGTAGAGCGACCCGCCGGCCCAGTCCGGGTCGGTCGGCAGCCCCTCGGCCGGCGCGCCGGCTGTCGCGGCGGACGACCAGCGGGTCGGCACGTCGAGGTCCTGGATCTTCGTGAGGGCGAGCTCCACCGAGCGGTCGAAGCCGATGAGGCCCTCCGGCGGGTCGGGCACGTACGTCTTGATGTCGGTCTCACCTGCGACGACGGTGTTGCGGAGCGACTCGACGAGCGGCCGCGCCAGGTTCGCCGGCACTGGCGTGATGAGGCCGACCCAGTGGCTCGAGAGTCCTGGTGACAGCACCGGCACCGGCAGCACGCGGCGCCTCGGCAGGCCGGCCACCGCGGCGTACCGCTGCATCATGTCGAAGTACGTCAGCACGTCGGGCCCGCCGATGTCGAAGCGCCGGTTGACGTCGGCGGGCAGGTCGGCGCACGCGACGAGGTAGCGCAGGACGTCGCGGATCGCGATGGGCTGGATGCGGGTGTGCACCCACTTCGGCGTCACCATGACCGGCAGTCGTTCGGTGAGGTAGCGCAGCATCTCGAACGACGCGGAGCCCGAGCCGATGACGACGCCGGCCTGCAGCACGGCGGTGGGCACGCCGGAGCCGAGCAGGATCTCGCCGACCTCCTCGCGGGATCGCAGGTGCTCCGACAGCTCTTCGTCCTTGGGCGACATGCCGCCGAGGAAGACGATGCGGCGAACGCCGGCCCGCTTGGCCTCGGTGGCGAATGTCTGGGCGATCCGGCTCTCGGTCGCGGCGAAGTCGGTGCCGGTCCCGATCGAGTGCAGCAGATAGTAGGCGACATCGACGCCTTCGAGCGCTGCCGCGACCTGACCTGCGTCGGTGGCATCTGCGGTGGCGATCTCGACGTCGGCGGCCCAGTCGTGCGCCTGGGCCTTGCGCTCGTCGCGGACCATCACGCGTACGTCATGACCTGCTTCGAGGAGCTGCGGGACGAGGCGGCCGCCGACATAGCCGGTGGCTCCGGTGACGAGACTGCGGGTGGCGGACACCCCTCCAGTCTTCGGGGGATGGCGCGATGCTGCACGCCGAAAAGCTAGGTCAGCAGGCGGATGCCGGCATCCTCGTACGCGAACCGGTTGGGGAACGCGTGCGGTGCCAGCGGATGTCCGGTGGGTCGGGCCTCGCCGGGGTCGCCCGGGCCGGCCGGGCACGGGCGTTCGTACCAGTCGTTGCGCCGCACCAGGCGGTCGTCGACGACCGTGCCGAGGTAGCGACCGTCACGATCGACCGCGTCGTGGTCCTCCCAGGGGAACCAGCCGATCCAGCGGCCATGCAGGTCGAAGACGTAGGGGTCTGTCCAGGTCCGTCGGAACGCGATGGGCTCGCCGTCCATGTCGAACAGATAGACGCTCATCCGAGATAGTCCTTCCAGTGCTTCTCCTTCGACCGTACGACTGTGCGCCTGCAATTGCGGGCATTTGTTGCGTGCCGGGAAAAAATGACTCGAAAGGACTAGGTACGCCCGAAGCCGCTCGTCGCCGTCCCGATGGACAACGTTCACCGGTGCGGGGTAGGACTTGGACATGAAGCTCAGCCGCGTGCTCGGTGGGGTCGGTCTTGCTGTCGGGGCAGTCGCGGTGCGCGACCTGACCCAGAAACGACACGCGTTGCTGCGCAACTATCCGGTGGTGGCGCACGCGCGCTACCTGCTGGAGACGATCGGCCCGGAGCTGCGCCAGTACATCGTCACCGGCAACGACGAGGAGCGGCCGTTCAGCCGCGACCAGCGCACGTGGATCTACGCGTCGTCGAAGCAGGAGAACAACTACTCCGGCTTCGGCACCGACAACGACATCGAGCACACGCCGGGCTACGCGATCATCAAGCACCGCACGTTCGCCGACTCGTTGCCGCACGACCACGCCGAGAAGGTCGGGCTGCCGAGCGCCAAGGTGATCGGTGGTCCGCGCGGGCGAGCCAAGGCCTTCCGCCCCGAGTCGCTGATCAACGTCTCGGGGATGAGCTTCGGCTCGATGTCGGGCAACGCGATCCAGGCGCTCAACCAGGGCGCCAAGCTGGCCGGCTGCATGCACAACACCGGTGAGGGTGGCCTCTCACCGCATCACCGGCAAGGCGGCGACATCGTGCTCCAGGTGGGCACGGCGTACTTCGGCTGCCGCAACGAGGACGGCACCTTCTCGCTCGACCGGCTCAAGGACGTCGTCGGGTCGGCGCCGGTCAGGGCGATCGAGATCAAGCTCTCGCAGGGCGCCAAGCCCGGGCTCGGTGGACTCCTGCCGGCGGCCAAGGTGACCCAGGAGATCAGCGAGATCCGTGGCATCCCGATGGGCAAGGACTGCGCGAGCCCGTCGCGCCACACGGCATTCACCGACGTCGACAGCCTCCTCGACTTCGTCGAGCTCGCCGCGACCGAGACGGGTGTGCCGGTCGGCATCAAGAGCGCCGTGGGGGAGATGGAGTTCTGGTACGAGCTGGTCAGGCTCATGGCCAAGGGCGACCGCGGCGTCGACTTCGTGACCGTCGACGGCGGCGAAGGCGGCACGGGTGCGTCGCCGCCGATCTTCGCCGACTCGATCGCGCTGCCGTTCCGCATGGGCTTCTCCCGCGTCTACGGGACGTTCGCCGAGGCCGGGCTGACCGACGACGTCACGTTCATCGGCTCGGGCAAGCTCGGTCTGATCGACAACGCGATCGTCGCGTTCGCCCTCGGCGCCGACATGGTCAACGTCGCGCGCGAGGCGATGATGTCGATCGGCTGCATCCAGTCGCAGAAGTGCCACACCGACAGGTGCCCCACCGGCGTGGCGACCCAGGATCCGTGGCTGGCGCACGGGCTCGATCCGACGCTGAAGTCGGAGCGGTGCGCGCAATACATTCGTACGTTCCGCAAGGAGATGGTCAAGGTCTCCGAGTCGGTCGGCGTCGCGCACCCCGGGCTGATCACCGCTGACGACGTCGACATCATGTGCGGCGACTACGAGGCACGATCGCTGCGCTCGGTGTACGGCTACAAGGACGGCTGGGGTGAGCTGGGCAGCTCGCTCGCCGACCAGATCACCGAGCTGATGGCGCCGGGCGGCTCGCGTCCCGAGACCCGCTCGATCGAGGAGGGCGAGGGCGAGAAGCCGCAGGGACAGGACCTGACCACTGGCATCACGTGATTGCCAAGGGTGCGGAGGGCCGGGAGTAGCGTCGGGGTATGGCTACTGAGACCGAGCGATCCGTTGAGCTGACCCGCACCGGCAAGGCCCGGTTCCGGGCGACCAACGTCCGGGGCAAGACGTTGGACTTCGGCGAGGGCAATGACGATGACTTCACGCCGATCGAGCTGCTGCTGGCGGGCATCGCCGGGTGCAGCGCGATCGACGTCGACTACCTCGTCGGCAAGCGGGTCGACCCCGAGTCGTTCGATGTCTCAATCCGTGCCGACAAGATCCGCGACGACCTCGGCAACCGGCTGACCAACATCCGGGTGTCGTTCGACGTGACGTTCCCCGAGGGTGACGACGGCGACCGGGCCAAGGAGAGCCTGCCGCGGGCCGTCGCCCAGTCGCACGACCGGTTGTGCACCGTCACCCGCACGGTCATCGTCGGTACGCCCGTGGAGTCAGAGGTCGTCGCGCACTGAGCTGACGGCCGACATCCACGACGGCCGGCGGATCAGGCAGAACGGGTGACCGGCCGGATCGGCGTACACGTCACCCTCGAGGTGCCGGGCGCCCAACGCCACGACCTCCGGGCCGGAGGCTGAGGGATCGTCGACCGCGACGTCGACGTGCACCTGCTGACCGACGATCGGGTCGGGCCACGTCGGTTCCACGTGGTTGGGTGCCCGTTGGAACGCGATGCCGGACGTCGTGTCGTCGACCGACACCACGACGAAGTCACCGTCGTCGTACGTGACCGGCTGGCCCAGCAGCGCAGACCAGAACGCCGCCGAACCCTGAGGGTCGGCGGCGTCCAGGATGATGTGGTGGAGCCGGCCGATCATGCGGCCAGCGTACGACTCACCTGCCGTCGAAGGCATCCTGAAGAGCCTGCAGGTCGAGGCGCTTCATCTGCATCATGGCGGCCTGGGCCCGGCCGGCCTTCTCGCGGTCGGGATCGCCCAGGAGCTGCATCAGCAGCGTCGGGACGATCTGCCAGGAGAGGCCGAATGCGTCGACGAGCCAGCCGCACGGACCCTGCTCGCCGCCACCCTGGATCAGCGCGTCGGAGATCTGGTCGACCTCGTCCTGCGTCTCGACGCTGACCGCCAATGAGAACGCCTCGGTGAGCTTGTGGTCGGGCCCGCCGTTCATGAGCGTCAACGTCGTGCCCTGGAGGCGGATCGTCGCGATGAACAGGTTGCCGTCGTGCAGCCGGTTCTCGTCGACGAGCTCGGCGTCGTCGAACACCTTGAGGTAGCGCTCGATGGCCTGTTCGGCGTTGTCGTCGAACCACAGGAACGGGGTGATCGTGGTCATGACGCGTCACCGTCGGTGGGCGTGTTGCGGAAGTGCGCCGGCGTGGCGAGCAGGGCGTCGAGCTTGTAGAACGACTGGCTCCAGCCCAGCTCGCTCATCTCGCGCATCTGCTCGGGGAACGGTCCCTGGCGGAGCTCGAGGCGGGTGCCGTCGCCCTCGGGGATGAACTCGATCGACAGCGACATCTGCGTGCCGTCCTCGATGCCGGGGATCGACTCGGCCGTCTCGTAGCCGACGATGAGCTGGTTCTCCACGACCTCGGTGAACGTCGCGTTGATCGGCGCCCGCCACTCGGGGTTGTCCTTGCCGACCATCGTCAGCTTCCAGTGACCACCGGGCCGTACGTCGACGTCGACGGTGTCGATCGGGACCACGAACATCAGCGGTCCGAACCACTGGGCCAGCTGCTCGGGATCGGTGAATGCGCGATAGACGAGCTCGGGGGCGGCGTCGAAGTAGCGCGAGATGTTGACCTCGTAAGTCGTTTCAGTCATCGGTCGATTCCTCTTCCTTGTCGGTGTCCGTGGGGTTGTCCTGCAGTGCCTTCATGGCGGCGAGATGCGCGTCGAGACGAGAGAAGCGGTCGTCCCACAGGTGGCTGAGATGTTCCATCCACGTTGTCGCCTCCTTGAGCGGCGCAGCCTCGAGGCTGTTCGTCCGCCACTGCGCTCGCTTGTCCCGGCTGATCAGGCCGGCGGTCTCGAGCACCTTGAGGTGTCGTGAGATCGCCGGGAGGCTGATCGGGAACGGGTCGGCGAGCTCGGTGACGGTGGCATCGCCCTGCCCGAGCCGCGTGAGGATGTCACGCCGCGTCGGGTCAGCGAGTGCCGAGAACACCTTGCTGAGCTGATCGGTTGCCATGCATTTAACGTAAAGGTTAATTAACCAGTACGTCAAGTACGAGCGCGAAGAAATCTCGAACGGGGTGTGGCGGGCGGACTCAGTGCAGCGTGAGCTCAGGGTTGTGCGGGCCCTTGGGCTCGACCCAGAAGTCGAGCGCGAGCTCCTCCTCGGTGCCGCCGTTGAGGTAGATCGAGAAGTCCGTGACGCCGGCGTCCTCGAGCACGTCGTCGTCGATCACGAACTGGCCGGTGAACTCCCGGCTCGGCTTGGTGAGGATCTCGTATGCCGCGTCGGCCATGATCGCGGGCGTACGGGAGTGGCTGACGAGCCCGGCACCTACGACGTTGCGGACGGCCGCGGTGTCGATCGCCGTGCGGGGCCACAGCGAGTTGGCGGCGATGCCGAACGGGCGCAGCTCCTCGCTCAGGCCGAGCGTCACGAGGCTCATGCCGTACTTCGCGATCGTGTACGCCGTGTGCTTGTTGAACCACTTGGGGTCGAGGCTCATGGGCGGCGACAGGGTCAGGATGTGCGCGTTGTCGGACTGCTTGAGCCACTCGATCGAGGACTTGGCGAGCAGGAACGACCCGCGTGTGTTGATGTCGTTCATCAGGTCGTACTTCTTCATCGACACGTCTGCCGTGTCGGTCAGGTCGATCGCGCTCGCGTTGTTGACGACGATGTCGATGCCGCCGAACGCCTCAGCGGTCTTGGCGACGGCGTCGATGACGAACTCGTCGTCGCGGATGTCGCCGACGAGCGGCAGGGCATTGCCGCCGGCCTCCTCGATCGCCGCCGCGGCGGTGTAGATCGTGCCGGGCAGCTTGGGGTGCGGTTCGGTCGTCTTGGCCAGCAGCGCGACGTTGGCGCCGTCCTTGGCCGCGCGCACCGCGATCGCCTCGCCGATCCCACGGGATCCGCCGGACATGATGATGGTCTTTCCTGCAAGGGACATGGTCACACCTTAGGTAGTCGTGCGGTGGGCTGAGATGGTGAAGCGTGGTTCGGGTTGCGCAGTGCCGGCGACGAGGTCGGCGACCATGCGGCCGACGAGCGGCACGAACTTGAAGCCATGACCGGAGAACCCGGCCGCGACGGTGAGCCGGTCGGTGCGGTCGATGATGAAGTCGTCCTCCGCCAGGCCGCCATACAGACACGTGCCGGGTTCGAGAGTCGCCGGGTCGAGGCCGGGCAGCCACTGGCCGACGTACGCCCGCAGGTCGGCGACCTCCTCGTCGACGACGGCGAAGTCCCGGTCATCGGGATCGACCAGCTTGCCGCCCCCGTGGAAGCCGACCTTGACGCCATCGGGTGACGGCAGCCCGTACGCCTCCGGGAGCTCGCGGCCCCGCTCGTCGGTGCGGCGATGGATGAACGTCGGCCAGGGCGACTCGGAGTCGACCGGCACGAAGTGCGCCGGTTGCACCTGGATCGCGTCGTCGGCGGGCAGGCCCGCGAGGCGATGGCTCCACACGCCTGCGGTGACCACGACCTGGTCAGCGGTGAACGTACGATCGCCCGCGACGACGCTCACGCCATCGGTTGATTGGTTGATGCCGTCCACGCGAGTGTGCGGATGCCACTGGGCGCCATGAGCCCTGGCGTCGCGCTGCAGGATCGCGAGGGTGTTGTCGGGATGGGCGACACCGGCATCGGGCTGGAAGAGGACTGCCTCGTCGAAGCGGAGCCCCGGCCATCGGCGGCTCGCCTCGCCGGGTGTGAGCCACTCGTACGCGGCGCCGGCCGCGTCCATCGCGGCGGCGAACGGCTCCAGCAGCTCACGGGGGCCGTGGTCGACACCGCCGGTGCGCCGGAACACCTCGACATCGTTGTGCCGCTGCAGCTCGTCCCAGTCGGGTCGCGCCGTCATCGCGAGGCGTACGTAGAACGGGTCGGCATACGCGAGGCGCACGATGCGCGACGAGCCGTGGGAGCTGCCGCGAGCGTGCTGCATGTCGTGCTGTTCGAGGACTGTCACCGGGTGCCCCCGCCGGGCCAGCTCGCAGGCGGCGCTCGACCCCATCGCGCCGCCGCCGACCACGATCACGCTCGGAGGGGCCATCGTCCGATCCTGCCGCCCACCTCACTTACGGTCAAGCCTGACCGTAAGTGACGTCGCCCTCAGTACGTCGTGACCTTCTTGGAGTAGTCCGAGCACGTCCTGCCGTCGGCATAACCGGAGCGGTCCGCGAACTGGCACACCTTGAAGCGGTGGCCCACGTCGCTCTTGCGGGCGAGTCGCCAGTCCCAGCCCTCGTACTCGATCCGCTTGCCGTCGCGCCACCACTCGTAGCGGACGTACCTCGGCTTGACGTTCCACTTCGCGTGACTGGTCACGATCGAGTTCGCGTCCAGCCGCACGACGGGCCGCTTCGTGGCCTTGATCGTCGGGTAGTGGAACGTCAGGGTCCTCGACGTCGTCCCGCCGGACGTCACCGTGATCGGGTTGGCCGTGCCGAAGGTGCGCTTCCAGGAGAACCACTCCTGATATCCCGAGACGTCGTAGGGCGACGCCCGAACCTTGTAGACGCCCGGGTGAAGGCCGACGATGGTGTGAGCTGTCGTGTAGTCACCGTCGCCGACATACACCACGCGTCCGTCGACGTCGTAGACCCTCAGGTCGCCCTTGAGCGACGATCCCTTGGGTGAGTGCAGGGCGATCGTGAGTGATCCGGCAAGGCTCAGGGAGATGTCCCGCCCGGTGACCGACTGCCCGGTCCCGACCGTCACACGCTCACCACCGCTCGCCGCCGCCGCATCGGGATACCACTGGTTGGCATAACCCACGGGCGAGTAGCCGTCGTCGACCAGGAGCTTGTAGGTGCCGGCCGGCAGCTTCGCCACGCGGTAGTAGCCGTCCGAGCTGACGTTGGAGAAGCTCGTTGCCGTCTTGTCGACCTTGCCGGTCGAACCCACCCGATGGGCTCCGACGTGGGTGTAGTCGATGCGCGGCCCGCTCTCGGGCGGGCTGAGGTAGCCCGAGATCGTGGCGCCGCGCACCAGCGCGAAGTTGAAGGTCCGGCTCGGGCTCGTGGCGAAGGAGTACGCCTTGCGGTTGTTGTAGTCCTGAGGGAGCCACGCCCCGTAGAGGTTGCGCTGCTCGGCGCTGATCGACCACAGGCTGCTCGTGACCGGGATCGTGTACGTCCCATCCGCCGCGGTCTCGGTGCAGCGCTGGGCGCCGTAGTCGCCGCGGGCGTTGCGGTGGGTCGCGCACACCGTGATCCCCACGATCGGACCGGATCCCTCGGCAGCCGTCACGGTGCCGTGAGCGACAGGCGCGGTCGCAGCCTCGGCAGGCATGGCGGCGAGCGTCCCCGCGCCGATCGTCATGGCCATGAGCAGGAAGCTGACAGGCGCTGCGTGGCGCCGACCCCGAATAGTCACCGGGACATCGTGCCTCAGCGGACGGGCCCACGTCCTCGAATCGGAGACATCCTGCCGCAATGGGCGTCGGACCTGAACGCAGTTCGGCTGATGCGGTCGCCTAAAGTCCAAGTAGCTGTGACGGACGAGGAGGATCGCGATGAGCCAAGAGGTCCCGGCATGGTTCGCCGACGCGCTCGGCCAGTCGTACGACTCCGGTGACGTCGAGGTCGACGGCGCACGCATCGTCTACCGCGCGTGGGGCAAGAGCGGCGATCCGGTGGCGGTCCTCGTGCATGGCGGGGCTGCCCACGCCGGCTGGTGGGATCACGTCGCGCCGCACCTCGCCGCGGGTCATCGCGTCATCGCGATCGACCTGAGCGGTCACGGCGACAGCGGGCACCGTCAGGCGTACTCCCTGGAGACATGGGCCGACGAGGTCATGGCGGTGGCGGCGGCGGAGTCCGATCTACCTCCGGTCCTGTTGGGTCACAGCATGGGCGGGTTCGTCGTGCTGACGGCCGCGCAACGCCATGGCGACGCGATCCGCGGAGCTGCGGCGATCGACTCGCCGGTCCGAGAGATGTCGCCCGAGGCGCGAGCATGGGTCGCGAAGGAGCACGTGCCCGGCAACTGGGTCTATCCCGACCGCGACACGATCCTCGGTCGCTTCCGTACGCTGCCGGCCGACGACGCCTCGCTCCCGTACGTGCGAAGGCACCTCGCCGAGGGGTCGATCCGCGAGGCCGACGGCGGCTGGACGTGGAAGTTCGACCCCCGCATCTTCCTGCGGGCCCAGATGGAGCCTGAGGACCTGGCCGCGGCAACCTGCGAGATCGCCTTGATCCGTGGCGAGCGCGGCATGGCGACGACCGACATCACCGACGTCGTCGCCCAACGACTCGGGCGCAATGTCCCGGTCACGGTCATCCGCGACGCGGGCCACCACATCATGCTCGACCAGCCCATCGCGCTCATCGCGGTGCTGCAGACCCTGCTCGGCCAATGGAGGAACCCATGACAACGTCCGTGCTGGTCGACACCACCGACGGTGTGCTGACGATCACCTGGAACGAGCCCGACCGCCTGAACGCCTTCGACGCCGACATGCTCAACGCTGCGGCCACTGCAATCGAGGAGGCGTCGGACGTACGCCTGATCGTCATCACGGGCAACGGGCGCGCGTTCAGCTCAGGCGCCGCGCTCGGTCCCGGCTTCGACGGCGCCGCGACGATCGACGGCGCGAACCGCCTGATCCGCGCCATCACGCGTGCTCAGGTCCCGGTCGTCAGCGCGGTCAACGGCATCGCCGCCGGTGTCGGCGTCTCGATCGCGATCGCGGCGGACATCACGATCGCGAAGAGCTCGAGCTACTTCCTGCTGGCGTTCGTCAACGTCGGCCTGATGCCCGACGGCGGAGCGACCGAGCTCGTCGCCGCGTCGATCGGCCGGGCTCGCGCCAGCCGCATGGCGATGCTGGGCGAGCGACTCCCGGCAGCTGTCGCGGCGGAGATCGGCCTGATCCACAAGTCCCTCGACGACGAGGCGTACGACGCCGAGCTCGCGACGCTGATCGACAAGCTCGGCAACGGGCCGACCGTCGCCCTCGGGACCATGAAGGCCGCGATCACCGCCACCACGCTGAGCCACCTCGACGAGGCGCTCGACCGTGAGCGTGAGGGTCAGGTCGCCCTCTTCTCGACGGCCGACTTCGCCGAAGGTGGGCAGGCGTTCGTCGAGAAGCGCAAGGCAGACTTCAGAGGCGCCTAATCGGTGGTTGAGGTGCGAAGCGAGCCCTGCGAGCGCAGCCTCGAAACCACCACTGGTTTCGAGGCGGGCGGCCTTCGCACCTCAACCAGCGGGGCTGATCTCAGCCCCGGAGGGCGCCGATGCCGAGGACCGCGGCGAGACCCAGGGCGCTGCGTGGGTGGTAGGCCGTCGTCCACAGCCCGCCGTGCGCGGCGTTGACGGCCTCGTCCTGCCACGGCTCCGCCTGCGGTTGCGCCCCGGAGCGCAGGTCGTACGCCATGAGGGCGGCCATGAGCGTGTTGCTCGTGGCCGGTTCGAAGACCTCGACGCCGAACCGGTGCGCGCCCGCGTACGCGGCGGCGAGCGCCTTGTTCTTGACGACCGAACGGGTGCGCGTCGCCGGCGCGACGTTGAGCGACACCATCGTGCCCTCGTGGCGGGCCGCGGTCGCGCGCCAGCGCTGGAGCCGCTTGGCGAGCGCGTAGTTGGGGCCCTGCTGCGGCACAAGGGCGTCGCACACGCCGGGGTCGGCGCCGGGCGGGTAGTTGCGCTGCAGCAGGCGGCCGCCACTGATCATCCGCAGGGGCGCCCGGAGCATCCTGGACGACTCGGCGTAAGCCCGGTTGGCGTACGCGACCTCGGCCGCCGGCACGGCGAACG
Organism: Aeromicrobium sp. 9AM; assembly: GCF_902506105.1. Classification (GTDB taxonomy): domain Bacteria; phylum Actinomycetota; class Actinomycetes; order Propionibacteriales; family Nocardioidaceae; genus Aeromicrobium. Next base: position 2,715,927 of record NZ_LR733304.1, on the reverse strand, counting down.
TGTCGGTCGGCGTCGCGAGGAAGGCCAACGCTGTGTCGTGCCGTTGCCGCGTCAGGTGCGCCGCCAGGGCGTCGGCCGCCATCGACACGCGGACGTGTGACGCGCCGTCGGCGTAGCAGTAGTTGCCGAGCACCAGCCGGCCCTCGAAGCCGTCGAGCCAGTGCGCCACGGCAGACAGCTCCGTGACGAGGTCGGCGCCGGAGTCGTCGTCGCCGTTGGTCACGATGCGGGCCGGCACGTGCACACGGCTGGCCGACTGCTCGGCGTACGTCCGCACGCGTTCCTGCACGTCGGGCCGCGGCAGGTCGATCGCAACGACCTCTGCGCCCCAGTGCAGGAGGGCCCGGTAGGGGGCCATCTCGGCGCCGGCGCCGAGCACGACGATTGTGTCGCCCTCGAGCCGCAGCCACTCGGGGTTCTCCTGGACGGTCTGGATCGCCTCGGAGCACGACTGCGTGATGACCCCGCCCTCGACCCAGGTGTCGAGCTGGTCCAGCAACGCCTTGCCGCGGAGCCGCTCACTGCGATAGGGCACCGACAGCTCGGTCTCCGGTTCGGCGTCGCCGGTGACCGTCCGGGTGTGGAAGACCTGCGAGAGCGCCGTGCCGGTGATCGCATCATCGAGCGGCACGTCGCCGTACCGCATTAGTCCGTGCGCGCTGCGCAACCCGTCGGCGGCGATCGACTGGGCCGCGGTCGCCTCGCCGATACCGGCCTCGAGCGCCCGGCGGAAGTGGTCGAGATAGTGACGCCGCCAGTTGGTCTCGTTCTCGACCGCGCGGGCGCCCACCGGATCGGCCTTGCGCAGCGCATCGGACAGGATCGTGCGCGCGGCTGCGGACGTGCTCTCGGACGGAAACGACACTCCCTCAAGTCCCATCGGCTCAGACTAGGAGCGGATATCGGTTACTGACGAGTCATGTGACCGAATCTTTTTCCAGCTGCGACCAATCAGTACGTCCGAGCGTGGCGAACCACGGGCATGACCACGACGGCGGCACCCCGAGCAGCAGCCCCCTGGTGGGCCGGTGCCCTCTCGGGCCTGCTCGCCGCCGCATCCGGCGTCGCGGTGGGCACCGCAGTCGCCGCCCTTCTGCAGGGTGTGCCGTCGCCGATCGAGTCGGTCGGCAACCGCGCGATCGACTACGCGCCGCCGTTCCTCAAGGAGTTCGCGGTCAAGCAGTTCGGCACCAACGACAAGCCGATCCTGATCGGCAGCGTCGTGGCCGGCCTCGCCGTGATCGCGATGATCGCCGGGATCATCGGCCGCCGCAGGCCGCGCGTCGCCGTCATCCTCGTCGGTGTCATCGGGCTGGTCGCGGTCGCCGCGGCGGCCTCGGACCGCACCACGACGGCAAGCCGCGCGCTGACCCTCGTCCCGTCCGTCCTGACTCTCCTCGTGAGTCTCGCAGCCCTGGTGCTGCTGCTCTCGGCCCTCGTGCCGACCGGCAAGCGGGCCGCCGAGCACCCCATGGGCTTCCAGCGCCGGCGCTTCCTGGGCGTCGCTGCCGGGCTCGGCGCCCTCGTCGTGGTCGGCGGAGTCGTCGGCCAGGTCTTCGGCAACGCCGCCGCGGCCGCATCACGGGCCGGCATCAAGCTCCCTCGGCGGGCCAACCCTGCGCCGGCGGTCCCGGCCGGCGCGCAGGTCGACATCGACGGCGTCAGCAGGTTCGTGACACCCAACCGCGACTTCTACCGCGTCGACACCGCGCTGCGGATCCCGGACGTACCGGCCGAGGGCTGGAACCTCCGCATCCACGGCATGGTCGACAAGGAGCTCAACCTCTCGTTCCGCGACCTGCTCGGCATGCCGCTCGTCGATCACCGGGTCACGTTGACCTGCGTCTCCAACGAGGTCGGCGGCCCGTACGTCGGCAATGCGGTCTGGACCGGCGTGCTGGTCAAGGACCTCTTGGCGATGGCCGGCGTCAAGGCCGGAGCCGACGCGATCAAGACGACCAGCGCCGACAAGTGGTCCGCAGGCACGCCGCTCGAGGCGGTCACCGACGACCGCAGCTCGATGGTCGCGATCGGTATGAACGGCGAGCCGCTGCCGCTGGCCCACGGATTCCCTGCGCGCATGGTCGTGCCGGGCCTCTACGGCTACGTCTCGGCGACCAAGTGGCTCACCGAGATCGAGGTGTCCCGCTTCGCGGACTTCAAGGCGTACTGGACGACCCGTGACTACGACGCCGAGGCGCCGATCAAGTTCTCGTCACGCATCGACGTGCCCAAGTCGTTCCAGACCTTCCCCAGGGACAAGGTCCGCGTCGGTGGCGTCGCCTGGGCGCAGACGGTCGGCATCGAACGCGTCGAGGTCAAGGTCGACGACGGTGACTGGCAGCAAGCGACCCTGGCCACGCAGGACACCGTCGAGACCTGGCGCCAGTGGAGCTGGCAGTGGGACGACGCGACCGAAGGCACCCACAAGCTCACGATCCGCGCCACCAACAAGAACGGCGAGACCCAGACCTCCGATCGGGCACGCATTCGCCCGAACGGTACGACCGGCTGGCACAGCGTCCAGTTCCGCGTCGAGTAGATGCAGCACCCCAACCCAAGGAGAAATGACATGCGTACATCCACCAAGAGCTTCGCCATCGCGGCGGTTGCCTCGCTGTCCCTGTTCACCGCGGCCTGCGGTGGCTCGAGCGACGGCAGCGACGGCGCGGCCGCGCCCAAGGACGACACCTCCACGTCGGCCGCCCCGGCGGACGACGCGGGATCCGACCTCGTGGGTCCGGGCTGCGCCGACTACGCCAAGGCCGTGCCGGAGGGCAAGGGCTCGGTCAGCGGTATGTCCAAGGACCCGGTCGCCACGGCTGCGAGCAACAACCCGCTCCTCAAGACGCTCGTCGCCGCGGTCTCGGGCAAGGTCAACAAGGACGTCAACCTGGTCGACACGCTGAACGGCGGCGAGTTCACGGTCTTCGCCCCGGTCGACACGGCGTTCGCCAAGCTCGACAAGAAGACGCTCGCGACGCTCGGCACCCCCGCGGGCGCCAAGACGCTCGAGAGCGTGCTGACCTACCACGTCATCGCCGGCCAGATCGCGCCTGCTGACATCGACGGCACGCAGAAGACGGTCAACGGTGCGGACCTGAAGATCACCGGCTCGGGCGACGACATCCGCGTAGGCGACCAGGCCAGCGTCATCTGTGGCGGCGTCAAGACCGCCAACGCGACGGTCTACCTCATCGACACCGTGCTGATGCCGCCCGCCGCCTGATCACACGAGGAAAGCACCACACGTACGGGCCGGACCTCCTCCAGGGTTCGGCCCGTACGTGCGTGCGGTCTCAGCGAACGGTGATCGTCTTGCTGCTGCTGGTCCCGGAGTAGACGTTCGACGAGCCCTGGTACTTCACGCTGAGCTTGAACGTCCCCTTCTTCCTGAACACCGGCAGGCTCACGCTGCGGGTCCCTGCGTACGCCGACGAGATCAACATGGTCTTGATCGTCCTGCCGTCGAGCCGGATGTACACATAGTTGGCCGGCCTGATCGACGATCCCGCGATGCGGAGATTGACCGTGATCTTGACCTTGGTGGAGCTCACCTTGGGTTTGGACGTGCTCAGCGTGAACGTCACGGTCGGCGTGGCCTTATTGACCGTCACGGTCGTGATGGCCGACGTGCCGGCCTTGGTCCGGCTGTCGCCCGAATAGCTCGCCGTGAGTCCGTGGCTGCCCGCGCCGAGGGTGGGCAATGGGATCGCAGCCGTGCCGCCCGACAGCGGCCCCGTCGCGATGACCTTGGTGCCGTCCTTGATCGTGACGGTGCCGGTCGGCGGGGGCCAGCCGAGTGGCGCCGTGACCGCGACGGTCGCTGTGTTCCCTTTGCCGTACGTCAGGCTCGAACCGAGGCTGAGGGAGACGCCCGCCTCGGCCCTCGCCAGGACGTGCACCGTCTTGGTCGACTCGTGGCCGGCGTGGTCGGTCGCGCGCAGATCCAGGTGCGCGGCGTCGTCGCCCAGCACCTCCGGTCCTGTGACCGGCGTCCAGTCGGAGCTGCCGACATCGCGCTTCTCGACCAAGGCGATGCCTGATCCGTTGTCGGCCGCGTTCACGTTGAGCGTCCGGTTCGAGGGGTCGAGTGCCGGGGCCATCGAGGGCGCGGTCGTGTCGACCTTGAGGTCGATCGTGCGCGTGGGTTCGACGATGGTGCCGAACTTGGAGCGGTAGCTCAGCGTGTAGCTGTCCGGCGCATCGAACGGACCCGTGTACGCGTGCCACGTCGCGCCGTCGTCGACGGAGTACTCGGTCGTGGCGGCGGGACTGCCACGGTCCACACTCAAGGTCACCTCGGGGCGCGTCCTGTACCAGCCGGCCGTACCGTCGGGCGCGGTCGGCGCGACCGCGGCGATCGTCCGGGGGACCGAGTCGGTCGCCGAGAGGGTGAAGTCGTCGACCGTGAGCGTGCCGACGGCGACGAGGTTCAGGCCGAAGCTGATGCCGGTCGTGCCGGGCGGCACCTGCCCGGTTGTCCACGTCGCCGGGGCATACGTCGAGGAAGGTCCGAAGAACGGGCTCGAGGTCCAGTAGGACCAGGTGCCGGCCGCGTTCCGCCGATGCACGACGAACTGCGTCTGGGCCGTCGACGTGTACCAGCCGCGCAGCACGTAAGCCTTGCCCGGTGTCACCGCGGGCGCGCACGTGCCGAGGTCGCGGGTGATGACGAGCTTGGCGTCGCCGCTGGTGAAGCTCGAGACCGTCACCCGACCGGCGACCTGCCCCGTGCGTCCGGGCGCGACGGTGTCGACCGCCGCGGTGATCGCGCCCTGCGTCCCGGCCTGCCAGCACGCGGGCAGTCCCGAGGGTGCGATGCTCTCGAGACTCGGGTTGTTGACCCCGCTCTCGTCCTGGGTCGGCACGTCGTCGACCGACACGACCGGCTGGGCGACACCGCCGACGACATCACCGACGGTCTTGACGACCGTGTTGTTCGATGCCGCCCGGGGTTCGAGCCAGGTGAGGAACTGCTCGAAGAGCGCCGTGTCGGTCGACAACGCGCCACACACGTCCTCGCAGAAGTTGTGGAAGGTCAGCGGCACCCAGCCGCCTCCGCTCGACTCGGCGTTCGTCACGGCGTCCTGGAGGTCCTGGAGGGTCCACTCGTTGACGACGTCGTGCGCCTTGAGCGAGTACGGCTGGCCGGGCGGGGTCGACTCGGTGTAGGTGCAGTCGTCGCAGCCGAAGCGCGACCTCATGTCACCGACGTTGCGAGCGCTGTTATAGCCGCAGTCGCGCACCAGGTCGCCGATCGCGGTCGATCCCTCCGCGAACGGGAACGCGAAGCTGCGCACCGTGAAGCCCCACTCGGTGAGATTGGCCCGGTCGAGGCAGATCTGCCTCTTGGCCTCGGTGGACGGCAGGGTCGTGAGGTTCGCGTGATGGAGCGTGTGGCCGCCGATCTCGTGGCCGTCCGCGGCGAGCTGTGTGAGCTCGGCCCTCGTCGCATAGCCGTTCTTGCCGACGTTGCCCGAGTTGACGTAGAACGTGCCGGGCATCCCGTGGTTCGTCATGAGACCGGCGGCCAGCAGCTGGGTCGTGCTGCCGTCGTCGAACGTGAGGCTCACGACGGTCGGTGGACCGTCAGCGGCCTGGCCGGGAGACATCACGATCACGCCGGGCAGGAGTGCCAGGATCATCGCGGCGCACCACGACACCCGCGCTCGGACTCGTCTCGGGCGTTGGTGGTGCTCGGTCTGCGTTGGTGTCTGCGTGCTCATCTCTCATACCCCTGGTGCGATTCCCGCGAGAAATCCACATTCGGCTTTCCCAAGGGGACGCGTGGGTCGAATGGACGCGGAATGCGGGGAGCTGCACAGACCCTGCGGAGTTCCACAAGACTGCGGAAGACCCGCCTCGAGCAGGGTCGCTAGGCTCCCGGCATGGGATCCGTCCACCTCATCCGCCACGGCCAGGCGTCATTCGGGTCCGACGACTACGACCAGCTCTCGCCCGTTGGCATGCAGCAGTCGACGGCTCTCGGCATGTCGTGGGAGGCGTCGGGGTGGGCACCCACCGCCGCTGTCGCGGGGTCGATGAAGCGTCACGCCCAGACCGCCATCGCGGCGATCGACGCGTGCGGGCAGGGCGACGGCTACGACATCGACGACGGCTGGAACGAGTACGACCACCTGGCGATCGCCAACGCGCACGACCCGGCCGCCCGGAGCAAGGACGCCAAGGAGTTCCAGCGGCATCTCAACGCCGCCCTCGACGCATGGATCGCCGGCGAGGGCGAGCACGCCGAGACGTACCGGCACTTCGTGGACCGGGTCATGACGTCGTTCGGCAAGGGCGTGGCCGATGCGGGGTCTGGCCAGTCGATCGCGGTGTTCACCTCCGGCGGCCCGATCGCGATCGTGGCGTCCCACCTGCTGACGGGTGACGCGTCGGCGTTCCAGCGGATCAACGACGTCATGCTCAACGCGGCGGTCACGACGGTCATCGTCGGCTCGACGGGTCCCCGGCTGCTCGCGCTCAACGAGAGCACGCACCTCCCGCGCGACCTCGTCACGTACCGCTGAGGACGAGGAGTGCAGCGACGAGCTCCGAAGCGCGCCAGCGGAGCGTGAGCGTTCGCGGCGAAGCCGCCAGCTGCGAGGCGTGGCGAGACAACTGCGCGAGGCAACATTGAGATACCGCTAGTATCTGAACATGGCCATCCCCTCCCATTCCCGAGTCCTCGTCACCGGAGCGGCCTCCGGTCTCGGGCTCGCGCTCGTGCGCCGGCTCGCCGAACGGCGCTGCCGCGTGCTCGCCACCGACGTGCACACCGAGCTGCCCGACGTGCTGCGCAACCTCGACGGCGTCTCGTACCTGAAGCTCGACGTCACCCAGGACGTCGACTGGGCCACGGCACACGACTGGGTCGTCGAGCAGTGGGACGGTCTCGACTACCTGTTCAACAACGCCGGCGTCGCCGCGGGCGGGCGCATCGAGCTGTCCGAGATGGACCAGTGGCAGTGGATCGTCGACATCAACCTGCTCGGCGTCGCACGCGGCTGCCGTACGTTCGCGCCCCTGCTCAAGGAGCAAGGCAGCGGGCACATCGTCAACACCGCGTCGGCGGCCGGACTGGTCCACCCGCCGCGGATGAGCGAGTACAACGCGGTCAAGGCCGGCGTCGTGGCGCTGAGCGAGACGCTGCTCCACGAGCTCAAGCCGTACGGGGTCAAGGTGTCGGTGATCTGTCCGACGTTCTTCAAGACCAACCTCACCGAGTCGCTCCGCGGCAAGGACGAGGCGGCCAACAGGTCGGCGGCCAAGCTGATCGACGGCTCCAAGGTCAGCGCGGACGTCATCGCGGGCCGGGTGGTCGCGGGCGTCGAGAAGGGCAAGCACATCATCCTGACCGATCGCGACGGCCGGATCGCGTACGCCGCCAAGCGCTTCGCCCGCCCGCTCTACTACTCGATGATGGCCAAGGCCTCCGTCCAGATGTCGAAGAAGGACTGACATGCGCAAGAACGTTCTCATCACCGGCGCGAGCTCCGGGCTCGGCGCCGGGATGGCCCGCATCCTGGCCGCCAAGGGTCACCACCTCGCCCTCACCGCCCGCCGGGTCGACCGGCTCGAGGCGCTGCGGGACGAGCTGCTCGCCGCCCACCCCGGGATCGAGGTCGTCGTCCACGAGCTCGACGTCAACGACCACGAGCGAGTCTTCGAGGTGTTCAAGCAGGCGATCACGGACCTCGGCGGACTCGACCGGGTCATCGTCAACGCCGGCCTCGGCAAGGGTGGCCGCATCGGCACGGGCAAGTTCCACGCCAACAAGCAGACCGCCGAGACCAACTTCATCGCCGCGATCGCGCAGTGCGAGGCCGCGATGGAGCACTTCTACGAGCGCAAGGCCGGGCACCTCGTCGTGATCTCCTCGATGTCGGCGATGCGGGGCATGCCGTCGTCCATGACGACGTACGCGGCGACCAAGGCCGGCATCGCGGCGATCGCCGAGGGCATCCGCTCGGACCTGATCGGCCGCAAGGGTCTCGACATCAAGGTCACCACGCTCTACCCCGGCTACATCGCCTCGGAGATGAACGAGGGCGTCCAGCAGGAGGCCAAGATGATGGTCGACACCGAGACCGGCTGCCGAGCACTGGTCAAGAACATCGAGAAGGAAGTCGTCGACGCGGCCGTGCCGGCCTGGCCCTGGGCACCGCTCGGCCAGGTCATGAAGCACGCACCGCTCAGCATCGTGCGCCGGATGGTCTGACTAGGACCTCGGGCTGAACTGCTTCTGCTTGGGCCGGCCGGAGAACACGATCCGGCTGACCACGAACGCGACAGCCGCCGCATGAGCGGCCAGCACGGCGCCGCCCAGCACCACGATTCCGATCAGGATCCACTCCAGCATGTGGCTACTTTACGTGGGTGACGCACGTATCGGCGCGGGTCTGGCGAACCTCACATCGAGGTCAGGATGCGACAGGGTGTGTCTCCATGACACGGTGGGACCCGAATTCACGCGAACCAGGGAGTCCTCATGAGCAGCACACCACCGCCCGGCGGACCGATCGGTCCGGACGGCTATCCCGTCCATCCCGGCACGCCGGCCGAGCAGCCCCGGGCTGCAGCCGCCGTCGAGCAGCCCGCGCCGATCCGGCTCGCGGTCCGGCTGATGTGGGTCGGCGCTGCGCTGAGCCTGGCGGGCCTCGTCGTCACCTTCCTCACGCTCGACTCGCTGAAGTCGCAGCTGCGCGACTCGCTCGAGAAGAGCGACCCCAACTACACCCAGTCCGACTTCGATGCGCTCTACGGGATCTCGGTGGGCATCGCGGTCGTCGCGGCTCTCATCGGCGTGAGCCTGTGGGCCTGGATGGCGTGGAAGAACGGTCAGGGCCGCCCGTGGGCGCGCATCGTGGCCTCGGTGCTCGGTGGCCTCAACCTGCTGTCGACGCTGTCGGCCGTCTCCCTCGGCAACACGACCGGCGCCTCGATCGCCGTCTCCGTCGTGGGCCTCGTGCTCGCCCTCGTGATCCTGTCGTTGCTGTGGCGCAAGGAGTCGAGCGAGTTCTACGCAGCTCGGTCCCGCCCCCAGTGGGGCTGAACGAGCCCGTCCCGTTGGCCGGCATCGAGGAGCTCGCGGTACGTATCGCGGCCCTGAGGCGTAGCCAGGCACGTACGGTCGTGGCGATCAGCGGGTACGGAGGCGCCGGGAAGTCGACGCTCACCAAGACGCTCGCCGCGGAACCGGGCTGGACGCGCCTGCGCGGCGACGACTTCCTCGACCCGATGCGTTCGCACCTGCGCTCGACGGACTGGGACGGCGTCGAACGTACGCGCCTTCGTGACGAGGTGCTCGCGCCGTTCAGGAGGGGTGAGCAGGTGCGCTTCCGGCCGTTCGACTGGAGCACCGGCAGGTTGGGGTCGGTCACGGAGCTGCCCGACACGGAGGCGCTCCTCGTCGACGCCATCGGCATCCTGCACCCCGAGCTCGAGGGCTGCTTCGACCTGTCCGTCTGGGTCGATGTCGACCTGGAGACGGCGGGCGAACGGGGCCGGGAGCGCGACCGGCGCAACGGCAGTCAGCACGACGAGCTCTGGATCGACGTATGGCTGCCGAACGACAGGGACTTCGCCGCCAGGTTCGATCCGATGAGCCGAGCCGACGTCCGGTACGTTCCTGCCGACGTCGCGCAGCTGGGAATGCCGAACGCATGAGCCTTGTTGACATTCATTGTCAATCAAGGAGAGGTGGCCACCATGGCTCGACACACGGATCTCAGGCCCATCATCAAGCTGCGCTCGACCGCCGGCACGGGATACACGTACGTGACCCGCAAGAGCCGCCGGAACGATCCCGAGCGCATGGGGCTGCGCAAGTACGACCCCGTGGCGCAGCGCCACGTGGAGTTCCGCGAAGAGCGCTGAGCTCAGCCGCGACGCACGGCACGCAGCACGGCATCGACCGCGACGGCAGGACGCCCGTCGCGGTCGATCCATTCCCGCTCGAGTCGCAGCGCATCGATCGTGTCCCACTCCGCCGGGTCCAGCGTCGAGGCGGTCTCCTCGGCGGTGAAGCGGACGTCCTCGAACGTCGTGCCCTCGGGCGCGTGACCGATGTCCTCGGGGTGGTGACCGACGATCAGCAGGGTGCCGCCGGGCGCGACCGATGCGGCCAGCTCACGATGGAGGCGGACGAACGCAGGTCGTGGCAGGTGCATGAACTGGGCCGACACCAGGTCGTACGTCGTGTCGGCGGACCACGAGAACGCGTCAGCCTGCAGGCAGATCAGCTCGAGGTCAAGCTCGGCGGCACGAGCGGCGACTCCTTCGAGGGCCACCACGGAGATGTCGATCGCGGTGACCTGCCAACCCTGTTGGGCGAGCCAGATCGCGTCCGCACCCTCGCCGCTGCCGAAGTCGAGCGCGGTGCCGGGCCGGAGCTCCGAGCCGTACGTCACGAGGTGCGGATTGGGATTGCCGCTCCACACCTGCTCGCCGACGTACCGCTCGTCCCAGAACTCGCGGGTGAAGTGATCCTCTGGCCGTTCGGTGTGCTGATGCGTCATGAACCCATCGTGCGCCGGTGATCGGCGCTTGACAAATGAGTTTGCTGGTCTGGCAATCTAGTCCTTGGAGCGGGGCTTCGCGCGTACGTGCATCCGTTCGCCCTGCGGCCCGAACAGCGACAGGACCTCAGTCGCGCCCTTGCCGGCAGAGCCCAGCCAGTGCGGCAGCCGGGTGTCGAACTCGGCGGCCTCGCCCGGGCCCAGCACGAGGTCGTGCTCGCCGATCACGAGCCGCAGGCGCCCGGACAGGACGTACAGCCACTCGTAGCCCTCGTGCGTCTTGAGGCCCCCGGTGTCCTCGGGCGTCTGGCCGGGTGGCATGACCACCTTGTAGGCCTGCGGGCCGCCGGCCGAGCGGGTCAGTGGCACGTACGTCCGGCCGTGCCGGTGGATCGGCTCGGCCTGGACGCGCGGATCCTCGCTGGGAGGTGTCTCGACGAGCTCGTCGAGGGTCACACCGTGCGCCTTGGCCAGCGGCAGCAACAGCTCCAGCGTCGGCTTGCGCTGCCCGGCCTCGAGGCGGGAGAGCGTGCTGACGGAGATGCCGGTCGTGGCGGAGAGCTGGGCGAGGGTCGCCTCGCCGCGCTGGCGCAGCGCCCGCAGGCGCGGCCCGACAGAGGTGAGGGCTTCGCCGAGATCATCGGTCATACCGGCATCTTGCCATAGTGGCAAAGGCATTTGCGAATCTGTACATGTCGACGAACACTGAGGGACATGAACTCAGACGCGTACGACGCCATCGTCATCGGAGCCGGTGCAGCCGGCCTGTCCGCCGCTCTCGTGCTCGGTCGTGCGCGGCGCCGCGTGCTGGTGCTGGACGGCGGGCCTCCGCGCAACGCTGCCGCGGCGCACGTCAACGGCTACCTCGGCATCGACGGGCTCAGCCCACTCGAGCTGCTCGCTGTCGGACGTACGCAGGTCGAGAAGCTCGGGGTCGCGGTCCGCGAGGGCATCGCCTCACACGTCGAGGCCGCTGATGGCGGGTTCGCCGTGCACGTGGGCAGCGACACTCTCCGCACGAAGCACGTGGTCGTCGCCGCAGGCATCACCGACTCGCTGCCCGGCCTCGGCGGGCTCAGCGAAGGCTTTGGCGTCGACATCTTCCACTGCCCGTACTGTCACGGCTACGAGGTCGCCGGCGAACGCCTCGCCGTCGTGGCGACGCAGCCGATGTCAGGTCACCAGGTACGCATGGTGCGGCAGTGGTCCGACGACGTGGTGTTCTTCCTCAACGACACCATCGAGCTCGGTGCTGAAGAGCGCCGGGTGTTCGCCGCCCGTGGTGTGGAGGTCGTCGACGGGCCGGTCAACGAGATCGTCCGTCGAGACGGCGCACTGCGAGGCGTACGCGCGGGGGAGGCCGTTCACGAGGTCGACGCGGTGTTCGTGGCGCCCACGATGGTGCTCAACCTCGATGCGCTCGCCGGCTTCGAGCTGGAGATGACCGACACCCCGATGGGACCTGTCGTCGCAGCCGACCCGATGGGCGCCACGAACGTGCCCGGACTCTGGGCTGCCGGCAACGTCGCCGACGCAGGCTCTCAGGTCATCTCGGCCGCAGCCCAGGGCGCCAAGGTCGGCGCCATGATCAACGGCACCCTCGTCGAAGAAGACTGGTCTCTCGCATCCGCTCCCTAGGGAGGCCGCCCGCGGCCGAGCGGGAGCGAGCTCTGCGAGCGAAGGGCAGGTGAGATGACTCCCCAAGGTGATCGGCTCACCCCAACAGCTGACGCGCCAGCTCGCCCACCTGCTCGGACTCGACGAGGAACCCGTCGTGGCCGTGATCGGACTTCACGATCTCGAGCGACCCGGAGCCGGGGATCCCGTCGGCGAGCTCCTGCTGCTGGTGCAGCGGATAGAGCCGGTCCGAGCTGATGCCGGCGACGACCGTCCGGGCGGTAATCCGGCCGAGCGCCGCCGTGATCCCGCCGCGGTCGCGGCCGACGTCGTGGCTGTTCATCGCCGCGCTCAGCACGACGTACGAGTTGGCGTCGAACCGGCCGGCGAGCTTGGCACCGTGGTGCTGCAGGTAGGACTCGACGGCGAAGCGACCGTCGTCCTGCACCGCGCGGCCGAACCGCTCGGCGAGCTCGTACTCGCTCCGGTAGCTGATGTGGGCGATCCGCCGGGCCAGGTCGAGGCCCTGCAGCGGACCCTGCGGCCCGTCGTAGTAGTCGCCGTCGAAGTACGCGGGGTCGGCGCGGATCGCGTCGATCTGCGTCGCCGAGAGCGCGACCTGCTCCGCCGACGCCGCCGCCGAGGTGGCGAGCAGGAAGAGCCGCTCGACCCTCTCGGGATGCTCGACCGCCCACTCCAGGGCGCGCATGCCGCCGGCGGACCCGCCGATGACGCCGCGCCAGCGCGGGATGCCGAGCCGGTCGGCGAGTGCGACCTCGGCGCGCACCTGGTCGCGGACCGTCAACGCCGGGAACGACCCACCCCATGGCAGGCCGTCAGGATCACGGGACGACGGACCGGTCGAGCCTTGGCAACCGCCCAGGATGTTGGCCGCCACCACGAACAGCCGATCGGTGTCGATCGCCTTGCCCGGCCCGACCACCGCGTCCCACCATCCCGGCGTGGGATGGCCCGCTCGGGCCCCGCCGGCGACGTGGCTGTCGCCGGTGAGAGCGTGCAGGACGAGGACGGCGTTCGACCCGTCGTAGCGACCCCACGTCTCGTACGCCAGGCGTACGTCCGGCAGCGTTGTGCCCGAGTCGAGGACGAGGTCGCCGACGTCGGCGAACTTCCGGGCGCCCGGCGGATCCCCCTCTCGCCACGCACCGGTGACGAGAGAGGGATCTATGCCGGGACTGATCGTCACTTCGCTGCGCGGAAGCCGGCGTCGAGATCGGCGAGGATGTCGTCGATGCCCTCGAGGCCGACCGCAAGACGTACGAGTCCCGGGGTGACGCCGGTGGCGGCCTGCTCGTCGGCCGACAGCTGCGAGTGCGTCGTGCTGGCGGGGTGGATCGCGAGGCTGCGCACGTCGCCGATGTTGGCGACGTGGCTGAATAGCTCCAGCGAGTCGATGAACGCCTTGCCGGCCTCCAGTCCGCCGGGCAGCTCGAACGTCAGCACCGCGCCCGCACCCTTGGGGACGTACTTGTCGGCGAGTGCCTTGTAGGGGCTGCTGTCGAGGCTCGCCCAGGTGACCTGGCTGACGTCCTCGCGGCTCTCGAGCCACTCGGCCACGCGCCGGGCGTTCTCCAGGTGCCGATCCAGGCGCAGGCTCAACGTCTCCAGGCCCTGCGCCAGGAGGAACGCGTTGAACGGGCTGATCGCCGGCCCGATGTTGCGCAGGAACTGCACGCGGAGCTTGGCGATGTAGGCGGCCGGTCCGAGGGCCTCGGCGAACTTGAGCCCGTGATAGCTGGCGTCCGGCTCGGTGAATCCGGGGAACTTGTCGCCGTGCGCGCCGTAGTCGAACGTCCCGGCGTCGATCACGACGCCGCCGATCGCGGTGCCGTGTCCGCCGATGTACTTGGTCGCGGAGTGGACGACGGTGTCGACGCCGTGCTTGAACGGGTTGAGGAGGTACGGCGTCGCGATCGTGTTGTCGACGATGAACGGCACCGCGACGTCCTTGGCCACGGCGGAGATCGCCTCGAGGTCGAGGATGTCGCCCTTGGGGTTGCCGATCGTCTCGCCGAAGAACGCCTTCGTGTTGTCCTTCACGGCAGCGCGCCACGCGTCGGGATTGTTCGAGTCCTCGACGAACGTGACCTGGATGCCGAGCTTGGGGAAGCTGTGGCGCAGGAGGCTGTCGGTGCCGCCGTAGAGGCTGGCTGATGCCACGATGTGGTCGCCTGCCTCGGCGACATTGGTCAGCGCCGCAGTCGTCGCCGACTGGCCCGATGCCAGCAGCAGCGCGCCGACGCCGCCCTCGAGCGCCGCGAGCCGCTGCTCCACGACGTCCTGCGTCGGGTTCATGATCCGCGTGTAGATGTTGCCGGGCTCGGCCAGTCCGAAGAGGTCGGCCGCGTGCTGGGTGTCGCGGAACTGGTAGGACGTCGTCTGGTAGATCGGCAGCGCGCGGGCGCCGGTCGTCGGATCAGGCGTCTGACCCGCATGGATCTGCTTGGTCTCGAATGACCACTGGTCGCTCATGGTGTCTCCTGTCGAAGGTCTGCCTCCACCGTGCCACCGCGACCGGACCGTGAGACACCTTCTCAAGATGCGAGATGACCCCGCAAGATCGCTGCGGCATGGCGCGATGCCGCAACAGGTTGGCGGCTCTGCGGGATTCACATCCGAGACCGTCCGCGTTACGGTCCGATGGTCAAGCGGAAGAGACACGAACGGCTGCGATTGCAACGTTCAGAGGGACTCTCGGGTGCGCAGACGTGATGCCTCTCCACACATCACGATGCACGAGGGAGCCCCCATGAAACGCTCAGCTGTCCTGGCGTCCTCCGCGATAGTCATCGCGGCCGTCGGTCTCACCACGCCTCCCGCCTTTGCCGGCGGACACGGCCCACACGCAGGTCCGCCGCGCACGGTCGCCACCGATCTCGTCACACCGTTGAGCCTCGAGATCGGACATCACGGCACCGCGTACGTCTCGCAGAACTTCACCGGCGAGCTCCTGAAGATCACCAGAGACGGCACGAAGACGACGATCGCCAGCACCGGAGGCGATGAGCTCGGTGCGGTGTCGAAGCGCGGCGACACGATCTACTACGCCACGACGGGCCAGGACCCGGAGCACCCGTCGGCAAACCTCTGGGCGCTCCGCAAGGGCCATGCGCCCAAGGAGATCGGTGATCTGTACGAGCACGAGAACACCAAGAACCCCGATCGCATCAGGACCTACGGGTTCAAGGGCCTGCCCCAGTCGTGCGCGAGCCAGCTTCCGGACGAGGTGGGACCGGCGACGTACCAGGGTCTCGTCGACAGCCACCCGTACGCATCGCTGCCGACCCGGCGCGGCGTCTATGTAGCCGACGCGGCGGCGAATGCGATCCTCTGGGTGCGCCACGGCAAGGTGCACACCGTCGCCGTGATGCCGACCGCGAAGCCCGTCCGCATCACGGCCGACAACTACGAGGCCATCGGCCTGCCGGAGTGCACCGTCGGATACAAGTACCGCTTCGAGTTCGTGCCGACCGACGTCGAGATGGGGCGCGACGGCTGGCTCTACGTGACGTCGCTGCCGGGCGGGCCCGAGGACGCGAGTCTCGGTGCGCGCGGCTCGGTCCACCGAGTCAACCCGCACAACGGCCGGACCGAGCTGGTGGCCGCCGGATTCGTCGGTGCCACCAACCTCGCCATTGGTCCCAAGGGCCAGATCGCCGTGGCGGAGCTGTTCGGCGGCAGTGATGGAACGGGACAGGTCACCCTGCTGAAGCGCGGGTCGCACCATCGCTCGTACCTGCCGCTGACGTCGCCCGCCGCAGTCGAGTGGGTCGGCGACCGGCACTCGAGCTCCCTCTACGTGACGACCGACGCGTTCGTGCTTGGCGACATGGGACCGCAACCGATCGGAAAGCTGGTGAAGGTGCGGCTCCGGTAAGCCCCGCACTCGGTCGCTGGCGCTTCCCCCATTCCCCCCTCGGAGGGCGCCAGCGACCGACTCCTTGCCTGTGGCCGCGACTCACCGTTCCCTAAGGAGGCCGCCCGCGGCCGCGACCCACCGCTCCCTAAGGAGGCCGCCCGCGGCCGACTGGGAGCGAGCGAGGAACGAGCGAGCGAAGGGTGGTGAGACGAGAGGCTCGAGCGAGTCAGTCGTCGTACGCCCCTTCGGTCGCTGGCGCTCCCTCCCGCGGCTCGCAGAGCTCGCCGCTAGGGGCCGGTGGTCAGCACATGCTGAAGGGTTGCGCGGTGCTTTCGAGCACCGACAGCCACAGGTCGCCGTCGGGGGAGACGCTGTGCGAGCCGGAGGTGACGAACGGGATCGGCACGTGCACGAAGCGGTGGCGGCGACGGCCGACGACCATGTCCGTACGCCCGGCCATCGCGGCGTGCACGGCGGTCTGGGCGAGGCGCGCGCAGTAGACCGAGTCCGAGGCATCTGCCGGCACCGAGCGAATCGCGTAGCCGGGGTTGAAGTAGCGCATCGTCAGCGGCTGGTTGCGGTTGGCAAAGTCCTTGGTGATCTGCTCGCGCAGGAAGCCCGCGATGTCGCCGAGGACCGCGTTGCCGCTCGCATCGCGACGGTCGCTGGCCGGGATGAGGTCCTGGCCGGCACCCTCGGCGAGCACGATCACGGCGCTGCCGCGCTCGGCGACGCGGCGCTCCAGCAGGGCGAGCAAGCCGTTGTCGCCGTCGAGCGAGAATCCGACCTCGGGGATCAGGACGAAGTCGGCGTCGTGGTTGGCCAGGGCGGCGTAGCAGGCGATGAACCCGGCGTGACGGCCCATGACCTTGACGATGCCGACGCCGCCGACGGCTGCCTCGACCTCGACACGTGCGGCCTTGATGGACTCGGCGGCCTTGGCGAACGCCGTGGAGAAGCCGAAGCTCTGGCCGATGTGCGGGATGTCGTTGTCGATCGTCTTGGGCACGCCCACGACGCCGATCGTGAGTCCTCGCGCGGCGATCTCGGCGCCGATGTTGTGGGCGCCGCGCATCGAGCCGTCGCCGCCGATGACCATGAGGATGTCGATGTCGAGCTCGACCAGGCGGTCGACGATCGCGACCGGGTCCTGGGCGCCGCGCGACGAGCCGAGGATCGTGCCGCCGCGCTCGGTGATGCGTGACACGAACTCCGGGGTCAGCTGCACGACGTCGTGGCCGTTGGACTCGATGAGTCCCGCATAGCCGTGCTGGAACCCGACCACGTCGCGCACGCCGTAGTGCGTGTTGAGCTCGAGCACGATCGCGCGGATGACGTCGTTGAGGCCGGGGCACAGGCCGCCGCAGGTGACGACGCCGACCTTGGTCGTGGCGGGGTCGAAGAAGATCTTCTGGCGCGGACCGCCGGACTCGAAGGTCGGCAGCTCCTCGAGCGGCACGCCGCGCGATGCGATCAGCTCGAGCGTGTCGTCGTAGAGGATGCGATCGGTCTCGCCGACGTAGTACTCGTTGGTCGTACGCCCCTCGACATAGAGCGCGAGAGGCGAGTCGACGGCGCATGCGCCGAGCGAGCGGACCTGGAGGTCGGAGAGGGAAACCACCCGACAATGGTATCCGAGGAAATCCTCACGTTTGACCGCAATTCCAGCCCATGGGTCGTTGAGCTTGTCGAAGCGTCAGGGCGTGAACACCAGACAGGTTGACGTCGCGGTCGCCAGCACGCGCCCGGCCGCATCCTTGATGTCCGCCTCGACGAACGCGGCCCGCGACCCGGGCTTGGTGACCCGGCCCTGAGCCGTGACGCGACCGGTCTCGCTGGTCATCCCGCGCAGGAAGCTGACGCTGAGGTCGAGGGACGTGTACGCCTTGCCGGCCGGCAGCGTCGTCTGCACCGCACAGCCGCACACCGAGTCGAGCAGCGTCGCGGCGAAGCCGCCGTGCACCGACCCGATCGGGTTGTAGTGCGACTCGTCGGGGGTGGCTGCCATCTCGGCGACACCGGGCGAGACGGTCACGAGCTCGAGGTTGATGTGGCTCGCGATCGGCGGCGCGGGAAACGTTCCATCGATCATCGCCTGCAGGTAGTCGAGCCCGGACATCGTCAGGGCTGCGGCGGCCTGGGGCCGCGGGTCGACCCACGTGATGGTCTTCTGCTGGGCCTGGTCGAGCTCGGTCATGTCGCGCCTCTTCTCGTACGAAGAAGAAGAGCGTAGCATCTGAGTTGGGATTCCAGACTCAGCATGAGGGAGAACACATGCCGCTGACCGACTACGACTCGGCCGCCTGCTCGATCGCCAGGACGGCGCAGATCCTCGGCGATCGCTGGTCCGTCCTGGTGGTCCGCAACCTGTTCAACGGGATGCGCCGCTTCGACGCGCTGCAGCAGCACCTCGGCATCGCCCGTGACGTGCTGACCAAGCGCCTCGCGCTGCTGGTTGACGAGGGGATCGTCGAGCGTCGGCCGTACCAGCCAGAGGGCGAGCGCCTCCGTCACGAGTACGTCCTCACGCCGGCCGGGCGGGACCTGCGTACGGTCATGGTCGCGTTGATGGACTGGGGCGACGTCCACCGCCCGGGCCAGGACGGTCCGCCGATGTCACTGCGGCACCGTGACTGCGGTGCCGAGATCCATGCGCACCTCACCTGCGCTGCGGGTCACGAGATCGAGACGGCGACGCGCGCCGAGCTCGTCCCTCTGGCCGGAGCCAAGCTGGCCGGCTGATTTCCTTTCGACAAGCTCAAGGAGCGGTGCTCGCGACTCGAGTGACGTTCCTTGAGCTTGTCGAAAGGACCAGATCGATCAGGCGTACGAGTAGTCGTCCAGCGGGAAGCTGCCGGCCTCGCGGAACGCGTTGAGCGTCGACGTCGGCCGCAGCAGCGTCGCCATGCCGTGCTGGTTGAAGTAGTACGACCGCGAGGTCGCGCAGCTGCCGTTGACGAACACCGAGTCCTCGACGAGGTCGGTCATCCGCCCGAGGAACTCGGCGTTGGCCTCCTCGGTGACCTCGAACGTCGACGCCCGGCGCTTCTCGACCTCGCCGAGCAGGCGCTTCATGTGCCGCATCTGCGACTCGATCGTCGTGAAGTACGACAGGCCTGAGTAGGAGTAGGGGCTGTTGAGCGAGATGAAGTTGGGGAACCCCGGCACCGTGACGCCCTCGTACGCCTGGAATTGCCGGGCGCGCCAGAACTTGCCGAGATCCTTGCCGTCCCGCCCGATGACCTCGAACGCCGGGAAGTTGGTGTCCCAGAGGTTGAAGCCCGTGGCGAGCACGAGGGTGTCGATCGGGGTCTTCGTGCCGTCGGCGGTCACGATGCCGTCGGGCTCGATGCGCGTGATGGGCGACGTCTCGAGGTGCACGTTGTCGCGGTTGAAGGTGCGGAAGTACGTGTTGGAGAACGTGGGGCGCTTGCAGCCGAACGTGTAGTCGGGCGTGAGCTTCTTGCGCGTCTCCGGGTCGTCGACCTGTCGCGCCAGGTGTCGCAGCGCCATCTTCTCCACGGCTCGGTTGAGCAGCTTGGTGCGGCGGTACTTCAGCACGCCGGCGACCATGATGAGCTCGAGGATGCCGTTGCCGACCGTGCGGACGGCGCGCTGGGCCAGGGGCACCCGGGCGTACAGCTTCTGCACGCGCTTGGGCACCGCACCGTCCCACTTCGGCGTCACCCAGATCGCGGTGCGCTGATAGACCGTGAGCTCCGCGAGCCGGGGCGCGATCTCGGGGATCAGCTGCACGGCCGTCGCCCCCGTGCCGATGACCGCCGCGCGTCGCCCGGCCAGGTCGACCGAGTCGTCCCACCGCGTCGTGTGGATGACCGTGCCGGCGAACGACTCGATGCCCTCGATGTCGGGGAATGCGGGCTGGGACAGGAATCCGGTCGCGGTCAGCAGCAGGCGGGCGTGCAGGCGCTCGCCGCCGGCGATGTTGACGGTCCAGTGCTGCTCGTCCTCGTCCCACACCGCGCCCTCGACGACGGTGTCGAACCGCATGTGCCGGCGCACGTCGTACTTCGTGGCGACATGAGCGGCGTATCCCTTGAGCTCCGCGCCGGGCGCGTAGAGCCGCGACCAGTAGGGGTTGGGCTCGAACGAGTAGGAGTAGGTCGACGACGGGATGTCGACGGCGAGGCCGGGATAGCGGTTGACGTGCCAGGTGCCGCCGAGGTCGCTCTCGCGATCGAGGATCACGAGGTCGTCGTAGCCGAGCTGCCGGAGCTGGATCGCGGCGCCGATGCCGCCGAAGCCGGCGCCGATGATCGCGGCGTCGTGGATGGTCTGGGCCATGGGATCTTCCCGTCGGTTTCAGATAATGCGAATATCTGAAACCAGTAAAGCAGGGACCGGGCTATGTGACAACCCCGATGTCATCGTCGTACGGCAATTGATGCGGCAAGATGCCAGCATGACGCTCGACATCACCGTGCGCGGCTCCGCCGAGCAGCACTACCAGGCCGAACGTGCCATCGTGTCGCTCGCGGCAGCTGTCGAAGGCCCGGATCGCAAGCAGGTCTTCCAGGACGCCGTCGCGATCCACGACCCGCTGACCTCCCAGCTCCGCGAGCTGGTCGAGCTTCGTGCCGTCGGCCCGTGGTCGAGCGATCAGGTGCGGGTGTTCAGCCACCGCCCGTGGGACGCCGAGGGCAGGCGCGGCGCCATGGTGCACGTCGCCCGGGTGCAGGTCGGCGCGGAGTTCACCGACTTCGAACGGCTCAGCGGCTTCCTCGACTTCTGGTCAGGCACCGAGGGTGTCGAGGTCGGCGGCATCGCCTGGGACGTCGGGGTCAAGAGCCGTCGGGCGTACGAGGCCGAGGTCCGCAAGGCGGCGGTCGACGACGCCGTCGCCAAGGCGCAGTCGTACGCGAACGCGGTGCGTCGGGGCAAGGTCGTGGCGGTGCAGCTCGCCGACCCGGGCATGTTGACGCACCACATCGAGAGTGCCGGGAGCCTGCCGATGCTGGCCAAGTCCGGATTCGCGGACATGTCGGACGGTGGCCCGATGCTCGACCTCACCCCGGCCGAGATCGTGATCCACGTCGACGTGGACGCCCGCTTCGTCGCGGAGTGAGTCGGGGCTAGTCGAAGAACAGGATCTTGACGAGCGCGAGGGCGCCGATGACCAGGATCACCCCGCGCAGCACTGCCGGCGGGAGGCGCCGGCCGATGCGGGCGCCGAACTGACCGCCGATCAGGCTGCCGCCACCGATCAGCGCCACGATCTTCCAGTCGATCCGGTCCCATGCGACGACCATGAACGCCACGGCGGCCACCGCGTTGACGATCGTCGCCAGCACGTTCTTGACGCCGTTGATGTCCTGGAGGCCGATCGTCAGGAAGACGCCCATGAGCCCGACCAGGATCACGCCCTGCGCCGCACCGAAGTAGCCGCCGTACGCGCCGGCGAAGAAGACGCCGACCGGCAGTGCCCACTGCGCCGTCCGTGGCTCGCTGTCGAGCGTGGCATGCCGCCGGGCCGTACGACGCTGCATCGCCGGCCCGATCATGACCATGATCAACCCGATAGTGATGAGGACCGGGACGACCGACTTGAACGAGTCGGCCGGCAGGACCAGCAGCAGGATGGCGCCGGTCAGCGCGCCGAGGACTGACGCCGGTGCGAGTCGCAGCAGGAGGGCGCGATGGCGCAGGGCCTCCTTGCGGTAGCCGTGGACGCCGGACAGCCCGCCGGCCACCAGGCCGATGTTGTTGGACACGTTGGCGGTGATCGCCGGATAGCCGAACAGCAGGAGCGTGGGGAACGTGATGAGGGTGCCCGAGCCGACGATGACGTTGATCATGCCGGCCCACATGCCGGCCGCGAAGATGGCGATGGCCTCCAGCATGAGATCGCCCCTCCCGTCGACGTGCTGTCTGTTCGAGTGTCACCCATCGCCTCGGGCGGCGGTCACCGGCTCCGGCAAACCGCCCCTGACCTGCGCAAACGTGAGCGGCCGATTTGAGTGGCCGACATACCGAGCGTACGCTCGACGTATGTGGACCTCGTTCTTCGACCGGCTGACGGCGCTCCGGAGCGCTGCCCGGATGCCGCGCAGACGCGTCCGTCTGGTGCTGCCCGGGCGCGGTCCGATGCGGGTCGTCTACGACAAGGCCGTCGTCCACGAGACCTACAGCTTCCGGTCGAGGGTGCTGCAGCGCACGATCCGCCTGGTGTTCAAGCCGGTGCTCCGCTTCACCCCGATCAGCGAGCGGACGTTCGCCGCGATCCGTGCGATCGACGGCCTGCAGGTCCACCGCAAGAGGTCACCCCACATCACGTTCGAGGTCTCCGAGCTCGGCGGCGTCCGGGTCGAGCGCATGCGGCACCGCCACGGTCCCGACAGCGAGATGACCCTGCTCTACCTCCACGGCGGCGGATTCTTCTCCGGCAGCGTCGCGACGCATCGCCGCATCTGCGAGCGACTGGCGCTCAAGACCGGCGCCGAGGTCATCTCGGTCGACTACGTCCAGCTGCCCGAGGGCACGATCGCCGAGTCGGTCGATGACGCCATCTCGGCGTACGCCGCCTTGGTCGCGGAGAGCAACCATCCCGACAAGATCGTCGTCGCCGGCGACTCGGCCGGCGGCTACCTCACGATGAAGGTCGCCGAGCTCGCCACCCGCCGTGGCCTGCAGGCGCCGGCCGCGCTTCTCGGGTTCTCACCGCTCCTGAGCGTCGACCCCGACCGCGAGGACAAGGCGGTCGAGCGGATCGCGCCGGCCCGTGACGCGTACCTGCCGATCCAGCGCATCGCCCGCATCCGGGAGCGTTGGCTGCCCGAGGACGGTGCACCGATCGAGGGGTACGCCTCACCGCTGCACGCCGCGGCCTACATCACGTCGCCCACGTTCTTCGTCGCAGTCGAGGACGAGCTGCTGCGGCCCGAGGTCGAGGCCATGGCGCTGTCGCTGTCCGAGCGCGGCGTCGAGGTCGAGACGCACCTCTGGCGCAAGCAGGTGCATGCCTTCCCGGTCCTGGTCGACGTCGTGCCCGAGAGCGAGATGGCGATCCAGCTGGCGGCCGACTTCGCCCGCCGCGTGATCGGCGAGCTCGACCGCGCCCCGGTCGAGGACCCGAACAGCCACGAAGAGGTCCTGACCGGCGAGCTCGTGCCGGACCAGGACGACTCCGCAGCCTGAGCGACTACTTCGAGAACGCCACGCGCAGGCTGAAGACCGTGTGCTTGCCCTTCGTGGCGTACGAGAAGCCGACGGCCTTGAGGGCCTTGGCCTCCTCGATGTCCTTGGCGACATCGTCCGGCGGGTTGGCGTCGCTGAGCTTGTCGAGCACCGTGCCGACATCGACGAAGAGGCCGTAGAGCGTGTCGTCGCCGTACGGCATGACGGACTTGAACGTGTCGTCGTCGCCGAGCTTGCCGCCGGACGCGTCGATCGCGTCGGCGGCACCTTGGTTGGTGGCGATGACTGCGCCGTCGGCGGTCTGCTTGGTCGGCAGCTCGATGCCCGCCTGGCCGGCCAGGGCGGCCAGCCGCTTGGCCAGGTCGTACGCTTTGGCCGGATCGGTCGTCATCTTGAGCGCCACGTCGAGTCCGGCGACGTCCTCGGGACCGGCGAGCTCCGGCAGCTTCTCGAGGTTCTTGGAGCCGACCGCGAACGTGAGCTCGTCGCCGAACAGCGTCTCGAGGTCCGCCGGCAGCTTGAGACCCGTCGAGTTCTCGAACTCCTTGATGAGGTCCTCGGGGTCGAAGAGGCCGATCGGGGCGTTCTCGAGGTACGTCTGGTAGGCCGCCTTCTCCTCGGGACTCATGCCGGAGGTGTCGACGTCGTCCGAGCTGGGTGCGAATCCCTTGCTGAACTCCTCGAGGATCGTGTTGTACTGCGCGGCGACCTGGTCGCCGAGACCGCCGACCGACAGGGCGGCCACGGTGTCGGCGGGCAGCTTGCCCATGTGGGCGGCCTTCTGCTTTGCGACCGAGTCGGTCAGGCCGGAGAGGCCAGCCAGCTCGAGGGACGAGCCGTCGGCCCGCAGCGTGACGGCCGTCGTCCCCGACTGCTCGAGCCGCTCCAGGTCAGTCCCCGCGGTGCTCCCCATCATGTCCTTGAGCTCTGGGAAGGCGTCGATGAGCTTGCTGGGGTTGACCCACGCCGAGGCGATGCCCTGCTCCCCGAGGTCGTCGAAGTCCTTGGCGAACGCCTTGTTGTCGGCCAGGGGCTTCGCCTCGGCCGCCTTGACGGCGGCATCGGCCTGCTTCTGCGTCTCGGCGACGATCGCGTAGCCGTCGAGGTAGGCGACCGACGCCTTCTCGTCACCGCAGGCGAACAGGGCCTTGATGCCGGCCTTGGCCTTCTTCTCGTCCGAGATCTGGATCGCGACGAGCGGGGTCTGCTTCGTGTCGAGGGCGACGCCGATGCGGCTGCCCAGCCACGGCTTGACGTCCTTGTCGTACGTCAGGTCGCAGTCGGCCTCGTCGAGCGCACCCTCGACCAGCAGCTTGCGGACGTCCTGGTCGGCGCTCTTGATCCCGATCTGGTCGGCCGCTTCGGGGAACTTGCGGATCAGCTTGAACAGCGCGATCTTCTGGCTCGCCGACGGGTCGACGTCGACGCGGGCGTACGCGATGACCGAGGCCGGCAGCACGTCGTGCGGCTGGGGGCCGCCGCCGTCGAGCTTCTTGATCACGGCGAACGCGCCACCGGCGAGGGCGAGGACCACGACGACAGCGATAGCCGCGACGACCAGCGCCTTGGTGTTGCGGCCGCCGGCGGGCGCCTCGTCCGGGGTCGAAAGCTCGTACGTGATCGGGGGCTGCTCGGTCATGCGTGTTCCTTCAGAAAAAGGTCGGGGGAGTCAGAGGAGACTACCGGAATCCCCGCCTGCCCGAGCCCGAATCCGAACCAATCGGTACGCCCTGTCTCGTGGTGTCGGGCACACGGCATGCCGTCGTGGGGGTCAGCGATCGATCTTGGTGACCTTGAAAGCCTTGTCGAGCTCCACGGTGACGTCCTCGCCGCTGGGCAGCAGCACGTCGACCTCGTAGACGTGGTCGGCGTCGTCGCTGCCGCTGGTCTCGGTGATCTTGCCGCCGTCCGTGGCCCTGAGCGCGGCTGCGGACGCCTTCTTCAGGGTTGTGCCGGTGAGGGCGCGATCGTCGTCGGCCGTCACGCTGGGCGACGGGGTCGCCGCCGGCTCGCTGGGTGCCGCTGAGGGCTCGAGGTCCGACGCCTTGGCCGGGCTGTTCGTGACCTTGAACGCCTTGTCGACCTCGACGTCGATATCGGTCCCGCCGGGCAGCGTGACCTCGACCCCGTACGCGTAGGCGTCATCGCCGTCGCCGCGCTCAGCGTCGGTGACGGCACCGCCGCCGACGTACTTCAGGGCTGCGGCGGATGCCTTGGCACGGTCGCCGCTGGAAAGCTTCTCGTCGTTGTCGCCGCCTCCGCAGGCGCTGAGGCCGAGGGCCGCGACGAGGGTCAGTCCGATGATGGCGCGAGGGGTACGCATGTCACTCCTGTGCAGTAGATGATCAGTTGCCTACAGCACAGCGGTGCAGCGTGAGGGGCCGGTGAGGGACGGGTGAGAGATCTCTCATGGAGCCGCGCTAGGAGCGGCCGACGGCTTCGGCGTACGCGATGACGGTGGTCTCGAACCGGCTGCCGTTCCAGTCGCCGCACGTCATCAGGACGAGGCCGCTGGCGCCGGTCTCGCGATAGATCTGGTCGGACTCGGCAGCGAAGTCCGCCACCTTGATCTCCTTCTCGGAGGTGATCCGGTAGGTCAGGGTGCCGTCTCGACCCTTCACGGTGAGCCGGTCGCCCTTGCCGAGGTCGGAGAGCTCGTCGAACACGCCATCGGCCTTGGAGGCGGTGTGGCCCACGATCACGGCGTTGCCGGGCTGCCCGGGCTGCTGGCCGTCCTTCCACCAGCCGGTGTCGTGCAGGCTCGCTGGAACTTCTTGGGCCCCCTTGGCCGTCGTCCCGACGGGGAGCACCTTCGCGTCGACCCCGATGCCACGGATGACCAGCTGAGTCGGCTCGCCGATGGGCTTGACGACCTTGGGCGTTGCGGTGCTGGGCCACGCGGTCGGATTGGTTCTCGTCGCGGTCGGCCGGGCCTTCGGCTCGGGCTGGTCATCGCTCGGCCGCAGCACGACGTACGCCGCGACCGCGGCGACAACCGCAACGGTCACCGCCAGGACGTACGCGAGTCTCCGGTGCCTGCCGGGGCCGCGCCGGGTGCCGCGGGACACCTACAACCCGGCTGCGGGGGCAACGGTCGGATGCCCCGATCCGCCGGGGCTGGTGTCGCCGCAGTTCTGCCGGACCTTGATGCTGTCCAGCTGCACGTCGGTGTCGTCGGTGTAGGCGATGAAGAGGAGCTCGCGGCGCTTGGTCTTGACGGTGCGCGAGTCGCCGGCCTCGAGGGTGATCTCGCCGTCGGGCTGGTCCTCGTCCTCACTGCCGTAGAGGACCGTGACGGTCTCGTCGGACACGCTGTTGAACGTCACCTTGCCGCACGAGGCGACGGCCTTGACCAGCGTCGCGCTCTCGCCGAAGCAGCTCTCGGGCGCCGTGTACTCCCACTCCGCGGGCGCGCCGTCGGCCAGCGAGAAGCCGGGGTCGGCCTCCGCGTAGAACCGCACCGGGAAGTCGGGCTCGGAGAAGTCGGTGCCGTCGTAGGTGTCGGCGTCGACCTCTTCGACGTCGTCGTCGCCGTAGTCGACGTAGTAGGTGACGTGGAGCGTCTCGGGGACCACGACGGTGCACGGGTCCGGGAACGTCACGGGGTTGGGCGTGATGCCTGCGGGCGCGGCGGGAGCCACGGTGACGGTGACCGAGTCGGTGGCGTCGCGGCCGTTCTCGTCGGTGGCTGTCAGGGTGTAGGTGACGTCACCGGTGCCGGTCGGGGTGACGCTCTCGCTGCCGGCGGGGTTGGCCTTGTTGCCGGACCAGCCGCCGCCGGATGCGACCAGGTCGATCGCCTCGGTGCTGGTCCACGACAGCGTGACGCTCTCGCCCTCGGTGATCGTGGTGTCGTTGACGCTGAGGTCGACGCCAACGGCTGCCTGGGCGGGGCTGGCGAGTGCGAGACCGCTGACGGTCAGGGCGAGCGCAGCCGCGAACGAACCGAGGCGCCGCGTGGTGAGCGTGGGCATGGGAGTGACCCTCCGAGGAATCAGACGCGCTGTTCGCACGAGTCGCCAACTCTAGGGCATGCCCCCGGGATGACGGGCCGGAATCACAAGTCACAAACAATCAGGCTTGACTGTTTGTGAGAATGTCCGCATGCTGGGGTGCGTGACGAACGACTCGGGCACCACGATGCGTACGCCGCAGGGCGAGCGCACCCGCGCGATGCGGCTGCGGCTGATGGAGGCCACGGTCGACTGCCTCGTCGAGCTCGGCTGGGCCGGCACCACGACGACGGTCGTGAGCAAGCGGGCCGGCGTGAGTCGCGGTGCGCAGCTGCACCACTTCCCGAGCAAGCAGGACCTCGTCGTGGCGGCCGTCGGGCACCTGACCGAACGCCGCCGCGACGACATGCGGGCTGCCGCGGCTGAGCTCCCCGAGACCGGGCGCACTCGAGCCGTGCTGGAGATCCTCAGCCAGCAGTTCGTCTCTCCGGTCTTCTTCGCGGCGCTCGAGCTGTGGGTCGCGGCCCGCACCGATGCGACCCTGCGAGCCGAGGTCGCACCCCTCGAGCGGCGGGTCGGCCGCGAGACGCATGCGTACGCCGTCGAGCTGCTCGCGATCGACGAGACCCGCGGCGACAACCGCCGGCTCGTCCAGGCGACCCTCGACCTGCTGCGCGGCCTCGGCCTCGCAGCCTCCCTCAGTGACGACGCCAAGCGCCGGGCCGCCGTGCTCGACTCGTGGGCCGTCGTCCTCGACGACGAGCTGGAGTACGCATGACGATTCTGGAAGGACTGCTGTCGGACCTCGTGGACGAGAGCCTGCAGCTCGACACGTGGGTGGCCGGACTGCCTGCCGATGGCTGGGCGGCTGTCACGACGCCCGAGGGCTGGACGGTGGGGCACCAGATCGGCCACCTGCACTGGACCGACGCGGCCTCCCTGGCAGCGATCACCGACCAGGACGAGTTCGGCCGCGGCTTGAAGCGGGCCGCCGCCAATCCCGAGGGCTATGTCGACGACGGCGCCGAGGAGATGGCGATGCTGCCGCCCGAGGAGCTGCTCGCGACGTGGCGTGAGGGCCGGGTCGCGCTCGACGCCGCGCTGCGCAGCGTCCCTGACGGCGAGAAGATCCCGTGGTTCGGTCCGCCCATGAGCCCGGCCTCGATGGCGACGGCGCGGATCATGGAGACCTGGGCGCACAGCCACGACGTCGGTGAGGCCCTCGGCCTGACGATCCCGCAGACCTCGCGAGCCAAGCACGTGTGCCACATCGGCGTACGCGCGCGCGGCTATGCCTACCTGGTGCGCGGCGAGCAGGTGCCCCATGGTGACGTACGTGTGGAGCTGACCGGGCCCGACGGTGACCTGTGGGCCTGGGGTCCGGAGGACGCCGGGGAGCGGGTGACTGGCTCAGGCTACGACTTCGCACTGCTGGCGACCCGCCGCCGGCACGTCGACGATGTCGACGTACGAGCCGAGGGTGAGAATGCGGCCCACTGGCTGACGATCGTGCAGGCGTTCGCCGGCCTGCCCGGCAACGATCCGGTCAGGCTGGCGGACCGATGATCCGCGTCGGCAACTGCTCCGGCTACTACGGCGACCGCATCTCGGCGATGCGCGAGATGCTCGAGGGCGGCGACCTGGACTACCTGACCGGCGACTACCTCGCCGAGCTCACGATGCTGATCCTCGGTCGCGACCGCGTGAAGGACGAGTCGCTGGGCTACGCCAAGACGTTCGTCAGGCAGATGACCGAGTCCATGGCCCTCGCCAAGGAGCGCGGCGTCAGGATCGTCGCCAACGCCGGCGGGCTCAACCCCGCGGGACTCGCCGCCAAGCTGCGCGAGATCGCCGAGTCGCAAGGCCTCGACATCGCGATCGCGCACGTCGAGGGTGACGACCTGCTGGCTCGCGCCGACGAGTTCTCGTTCGGTGAGGTGATGACCGCGAACGCGTACCTCGGTGCGTTCGGCATCGCGTCGGCCGTGGAGGGAGGGGCCGACGTGGTGGTCACCGGCCGGGTCACTGACGCGTCGGTCGTCGTCGGCCCGGCGATCGCGCACTTCGGCTGGGGGCGCGACGACCTCGACCAGCTCGCCGGCGCGGTCGTCGCAGGCCACGTCATCGAGTGCGGCACGCAGGCGACGGGTGGCAACTTCTCCGGGTTCCGCGACATCGACACGTCCCGTCCACTGGGGTTCCCCATCGCCGAGATCGCGGAGGACGGATCGGTCGTCATCACGAAGCATGACGGCACCGGCGGCGCGGTCACGATCGACACCGTCACGGCGCAGCTGGTCTACGAGATCGGCGGCCCCACCTATCTCGGCCCCGATGTGTCGACCCGGCTCGACACCATGACCTTGACCCAGGAGGGACCCGATCGGGTCGCCATCTCCGGTGTCGTCGGCGAGCCGCCTCCGGCGACGACGAAGGTCTGCCTCAACGCCTTCGGTGGGTTCCGCAACAGCGTCGAGTTCCTGCTCACGGGGCTCGACATCCCCGAGAAGGCCGAGCTGATCCAGCGCCAGCTGGAGGCCGCGCTGGCCGCCGGCACGGTGCCGGAGACGGTCGAGTGGCAGCTCGACCGCACCGACACTCCCGACCCGGCGACCGAGGCGCAGGGCACCTCACTGCTGCGATGCCACGTCAAGAGTGCGTCGCCGGACCCGGTCGGCCGGGCCTTCAGCGATGCCGCGATCCAGCTGGCCCTCGCGTCGTACCCCGGCTTCAGCGTCACGCGACCACCTTCGGCCGGTACGCCTTATGGGATCTACCGTCCCGCGTACGTCCCACAGTCCGAGGTGCCCCACGTCGTCGTGCACGCCGCCGGCCGCCGCGAGGACATCGACCCGCCATCGACCGTCAGCAGCCCTGAGGACGACACCGCCTGGCCGGAGGCTGCCGTGCAGGAGTCGCCGGCGCCGGTCGGCGACTGGGTGGCCGAGACCGTACGAGCACCGCTCGGCCGACTCGCCCACGCGCGCTCCGGCGACAAGGGCGGCGACGCCAACGTCGGCGTGTGGATCCCCGCCGGCCACCCGGCTCGAGATGATGCGTACGCGTGGCTGGCCGGGTTCCTCGACGAGGCGACGGTGCGCGAGCTGATCCGCGAGGCAGCCACTCTCGACCTCGAGATCCACCCGCTGCCCAACCTCGCCGCGGTCAACATCGTGATCCACGGACTGCTCGGCGAGGGCGTCGCCTCGTCGACCCGCCTCGACCCTCAGGCCAAGGGCGTCGGCGAGTGGTTGCGGGCCCGCGACTGCGCGATCCCAGCGTCGCTGCTGCCGGACGCGATCGCCGAGGCCGCACTGTGAGTGCCTGGGACACGCCGGAGCGCCGGGCGCTGCGCGACATGGTCACCTCGTTCGCCGAGAAGGAAGTCGTCCCGCACCTGCCGGCATGGGAGGACGCCTGCGAGGTGCCGCGCGAGCTGCACCAGAAGGCAGCCGACGCGGGACTGCTCGGTGTCGCGTTCCCCGAGGAGGTCGGCGGCCAGGGCGGCGACCTGATCGACTCCGCGATCGTCAGCGAGGCCGTGCTCGAGGCCGGCGGGTCGACGGGGCTCATTGCCGCGCTGTTCACCCACGGCATCGCGCTGCCGCACATCGTCGCGTCGGGCAACGCTGACTTGATCGACCGTTACGTACGCCCGACGCTCGCGGGTGAGCTGATCGGCTCGCTCGGCATCACTGAGCCCGGCGGCGGCTCGGACGTCGCCAACATCCGTACGCGTGCGGTCCGCGATGGCGACGACTTCGTCGTCAACGGCGCCAAGACGTTCATCACCTCGGGCGTGCGCGCCGACTTCGTGACGACGGCCGTGCGCACCGGCGGCGAGGGCTATGGCGGCATCAGCCTGCTGGTCATCGACAAGGGCACACCCGGGTTCACCGTCGCCCGGCCGCTCAAGAAGATGGGCTGGCACTGCTCCGACACCGCCGAGCTGAGCTTCGACGACGTACGTGTACCGGCCGGCAACATCGTGGGCGAGGTCGACGGCGGGTTCGTGCTGGTGATGCAGCAGTTCGTCAGCGAGCGGCTCAGCCTGGCGGTGCAGGCGTACGCGACCGCGCAGCGCTCGCTCGACCTCGCCGTGGGGTACGCCCGCGAGCGCGAGACGTTCGGCAAGCCGCTGATCTCGCGCCAGGTCATCCGCCACAAGCTCGTCGACATGCACCGGCGTACGGCTGCTGCCCGGGCGCTGACCCGGCAGGCCGTCGAGAGGGCAGTCGCAGCGGACCCGACCGATCCGGCCGTCATCCTCGATGCCGTGCTCGCCAAGAACCAGTCGGTCGAGGCGTGCGAGTGGGTCGTCTCCGAGGCCGTGCAGATATTCGGCGGCATGGGCTACATGCGCGAGTCCGAGATCGACCGGCACTACCGCGATGCCCGCATCCTCGGCATCGGCGGCGGCGCCACCGAAGTCCTGAACGACCTGGCCGCCAAGCTGTTGGGATATTGAGATGAGCCATACAGACGTGGTTTCGAGGCTCGGCCGCGGGCGGCCTCGCACCTCAACCACCGGAGCCCGCTGGTTGAGGTGCGTAGCGAGCTCTGCGAGCGAAGCCTCGAAACCAGCACCGTCGCGAGGGGTAGTCGTATGAAGACAACTGTCGACCCGACCACCGAGACGTACGAGACCAACCGGGCCTTGATGCTCGAGCGGCTCGCCGACCTCGCCGAGCAGCACGCCCAGGCGCTGGCCGGTGGTGGTGAGCGGTACGTCCAGCGCCACCACGAGCGCGGCAAGCTCACCGCCCGCGAGCGCATCGAGCTGCTGATCGACCCCGACTCGCCGTTCCTCGAGCTGTCGACGCTTGCCGCGTGGGGCACCGACTTCGCCGTCGGCGCGTCCCTGGTGACGGGCATCGGCGTGGTCGAGGGCGTCGAGTGCATGATCGTGGCCAACGACCCGACGGTGAAGGGTGGCTCGTCCAACCCCAGCACGCTCAAGAAGGGTCACCGCGCCGCGCAGATCGCCGCCGAGTGCGGCCTGCCGACGATCAACCTCGTCGAGTCCGGCGGTGCCGACCTGCCGACGCAGAAGGACATCTTCATCCCCGGTGGCGGCTCGTTCCGCAGCATCACCAGGGCCAGTGCGGATCGCCGGCCGACGGTTGCCCTCGTGTTCGGCAACTCGACGGCCGGCGGCGCGTACATCCCGGGCATGAGTGACTACGTCGTGATGGTCAAGGGCGGCGCCAAGGTGTTCCTCGGGGGGCCGCCCCTGGTCAAGATGGCGACCGGTGAGGAGTCCGACGACGAGTCGCTCGGCGGCGCCGAGATGCACGCGCGTACGTCCGGGCTCGCCGACTACCTCGCGGTCGACGAGGAGGACGCCATCCGCATCGGCCGATCGATCGTCAGGCGGCTCAACTGGCGCAAGCAGGGCTTCACGCCCGAACCGACGTACGCCGAGCCCGTGCTCGACCCGGAGGAGCTGCTCGGCATCGTGCCGACCGACCTCAAGATCCCGTTCGACCCCCGCGAGGTCATCGCGCGGATCGTCGACGCCTCGGAGTTCGACGAGTTCAAACCGCTCTACGGGTCATCGCTCGTGACGGGCTTCGCCCAGCTGCACGGCTACCCGATCGGCATCCTCGCCAATGCCCAGGGCGTGCTGTTCAGCGAGGAGGCGCAGAAGGCGACGCAGTTCATCCAGCTCGCCAACCAGACCGACACGCCGCTGCTGTTCCTGCACAACACGACCGGCTACATGGTCGGCGCGGAATACGAGCAGGGCGGCATCATCAAGTACGGCGCACAGATGATCAACGCGGTGTCCAACTCGACGGTCCCGCACCTCTCGGTCGTGATCGGCGCGTCGTACGGCGCCGGGCACTACGGGATGAGCGGTCGAGCGTACGACCCGCGGTTCATGTTCAGCTGGCCCAACGCGAAGTCGGCCGTCATGGGCCCGGCGCAGCTCGCCGGAGTCATCTCGATCGTCGCGCGGGGAGCCGCCGAGGCGAAGTGCCAGCCGTACGACGAAGAGGGCGACAAGGCCATGCGGGCGTACGTCGAGGAGCAGATCGAGAAGGAGTCGTTGGCCTACTTCACCTCGGGGATGCTCTACGACGACGGCGTCATCGACCCGCGGGACACCCGCACGATCCTCGGCATCTGCCTGTCGGCGATCAACACCCGCCCGGTCAAGGGTGCCGAGGGATACGGGGTGTTCAGAACGTGAGCGCAATCAATCGTCCGCCAGGGAGGCCGTCCGCGGCCGACCGTGAGGGAGCGCCAGCGACCGAGGCGATCTCACGTGACGTCCCCTCGCTTCGCTCACATTCGGCCGCTGGCGGCCTCATTGGGGACCGAAGAGGAGATCCCGCATGATCACGTCCATCCTGGTCGCCAACCGTGGCGAGATCGCCAGGCGCGTCTTCCGGACGTGCCGCGAGCTCGGCATCCGCACCGTCGCGGTGCACTCCGACGCCGACGCCGGTGCCCCCTTCGTCCGGGAGGCCGACCTCGCCGTACGTCTGCCCGGCAACGCCCCCACGGACACCTACTTGCGGGGTGACCTGGTCATCGCCGCCGCGCTCAAGGCCGGCGCCGACGCGATCCACCCCGGCTACGGCTTCCTGTCCGAGAACGCCGACTTCGCCCGCGCCGTGATCGACGCGGGACTCACCTGGATCGGCCCCGCGCCGGAGACGATCGACGCGATGGGTTCGAAGATCCGCGCCAAGGAGCTGATGGCTGCCGGCGGCGTGCCGATCCTGTCGGTCGACGCGGAGGCCGCGAGAGCCGAAGACTTTCCGCTCCTCGTCAAGGCGTCGGCCGGAGGTGGCGGCCGGGGCATGCGCGTCGTGACCGACCCAGCCGACCTCGAGGGTGAGCTCGCCGCTGCTGGTGCCGAGGCGCTGTCGACGTTCGGCGACGCCACGGTGTTCGTCGAGCCCTACCTGCCGACCGCGCGCCACATCGAGGTGCAGGTCATGGCCGACACCCACGGCACGTGCTGGGTCGTCGGCGACCGCGACTGCTCGATCCAGCGCCGCCACCAGAAGGTCGTCGAGGAGGCACCCGCGCCTGCCGTCAGCGATCCCGTACGCACGGCGCTCCACGACGCGGCCCGCGCCGCGGTCAAGGCGGTCGACTATGTCGGCGCCGGCACTGTCGAGTTCCTCGTCGCCGACGCGCACCTCGACACCGGCAAGGCGTACTTCCTCGAGATGAACACCCGGCTCCAGGTGGAGCACCCGGTGACCGAGGAGGTGTTCGGCATCGACCTCGTCGCCGAGCAGATCCGGGTCGCCGAGGGCGCGCAGCTCGGCGAGGAGCCGGCTGGTCCCCGCGGGCATTCGATCGAGGTGCGGCTCTACGCCGAGGACCCGGCTGACGACTGGCAGCCGCAGACCGGCACGGTCCGTACGTTCGAGGTCCCGCACGATGTGCGCGTCGACTCCGGCGTCGAGTCAGGTTCGGTCGTCGGCATCCACTACGACGCGATGCTCGCGAAGGTCGTGGCCCACGGTGCCGACCGGGCCACCGCGCTGCGGAAGCTTGGTGACGCCCTCAGGCGTACGCGCATCCACGGCGTCTCGACCAACCTCGACTTCCTCCGGTCGATCCTCGCCGACGAGGAGTTCGCCGCTGCACGCATTCATACGGCGTTGCTCGACGAACGACTCGCTGAGTGGACCAAGCCGTCGCTCGACGAGCGGGCCGTACGTCTGACGGCACTCGCTGCGGCACTGGCCGAGGCCACGACGGCAACCGCGAACGCGACGGTCCTCGGCCGGATCCCCACAGCGTTCCGCAACGTCCCGAGCCAACCCCGCACCCGGACGTACGTCCTTTCGACAAGCTCAAGGACCGATGAGCTCACCGTCTCCTACTCGGCTGGGTTCGTGCAGCACGACCTCGAGGGAGTCACCGTCGTCGAGGCGAGCCCGACCCGCGTCGTGCTCGATGTCGACGGCATCACCGAGACGTACGAGGTCCTGGTCGGTGACGGGTGGGTCGACGTCGACGGGCCGGACGGCTCGATCACCCTCACGCCCGCGCCGAGATTCGTCGACCCTGCGGACGTCGTCGCCGAGGGGTCGCTGCTCGCGCCGATGCCCGCAGCCGTCATCAGCGTCGCCGTCGCCGACGGGCAACACGTCAGCAAGGGCGACGTGGTCGTCGTCCTCGAGGCCATGAAGATGCAACACACCATCACCGCACCAACCGACGGCGTCGTGTCCGAGCTGTCGGTCACGCCGGGCAGCCAGGTCGAGTCCGGCGCAGTCCTCGCAGTCATCCACGTGTCGACGAGCTCAACGAACGAAGGAACATCATGAACAACTTCACCGAGTCCGACGAGCGCCTCGCGCTGCGCAAGGCCGTGGCCGACCTCGGCGCGAAGTACGGCCGCGACTACTTCGAGCAGGCCGCTAAGGAAGGCCGCAAGACGACCGAGCTGTGGGCCGAAGCCGGCAAGCTCGGCTATCTCGGCGTCGCCGTGCCGGAGGAGTTCGGCGGTGGTGGCGGCGACATCGGCGACCTCGCCGCGGTCTGCGAGGAGCTGGCCGCGGCCGGCAGTCCGTTGCTGCTGATGGTCGTCTCCCCGGCGATCGTCGGCACGATCATCACGCAGTACGGCACTCAGGCGCAGAAGGAGCGCTGGCTGCCCGGTCTCGCCGACGGCACCTCGACGTTCGCGTTCTCGATCACCGAGCCCGACGCCGGATCCAACTCCCACCAGATCATCACCACGGCGTACCGCGAGGACGACGGCTGGCGCCTCAAGGGCACCAAGACGTACATCTCCGGCGTCGACGAGGCCAGCCACGTGCTCGTCGTCGCGCGCACGGAGGACGCCAGGACCGGCAACCTCAAGCCGGCGCTGTTCCTCGTGCCGACCGATGTCGAGGGCTTCACGTACCAGCAGATCGACATGGGCATCACGTCGCCGGAGAAGCAGTTCACGCTGTTCTTCGACGACGTACGCGTGCCGGCCGACACCCTGATCGGCAGCGAGGACGCCGGCATCGACCAGCTCTTCGCCGGGCTCAACCCCGAGCGGATCATGGGCGCGGCGTTCGCGACCGGCACCGCCCGGCTCGCCCTGGCCAAGGCGTGCGAGTACGCCAAGCAGCGCCAGGTCTGGAAGGCGCCGATCGGCTCGCACCAGGCGATCGCGCACCCGCTCGCGCAGACGTTCATCGAGATCGAGATGGCCCGGCTCATGACCCAGAAGGCGGCGGCCCTGTATGTCGCCGGTGACTTCATGGCGGCCGGCGAGGCGGCCAACATGGCGAAGTACGCCGCGGGCGAGGCCGTGTGCAACGCCGTCGACCGGGCGATCCAGACGCATGGCGGCAACGGCCTGGCCAACGAGTACGGTCTGGTGCAGATGCTCGCGGGCTCGCGCCTGTCCCGCATCGCACCGGTCAGCAAGGAGATGGTGCTCAACTTCATCGCCCAGTTCTCCCTGGGCCTCCCGAAGTCCTACTAAGAAGAAACCCCGCTGGGAGTGACGTTTGCGTCGGCCTCATACGGCGATTCGCGACCGAAACGTCACTGCCAGCGGGATCTGAAAGGCAGAACATGACTGAGCTGGTGCACCTCGAGGTGGCCGACCAGGTTGCGACGATCACGCTCGACAGCGAGCGCAACCGCAACGCGCTGAGCAAGCAGCTCGTCAGCGAGCTCGCCGCGCACCTCGCAACGGCCGACGCCGATCCGCAGGCCAAGGCGATCCTGATCCGCTCGGCCGGCACGGTCTTCTGCTCCGGCGCGGACATGACCGAGGCGGTCGCTGGCGGCATGGCCGAGGGCGCCAAGGCCATCGTCACGCTGCAGCGCCAGATCGCCACGGCGGCCAAGCCCGTCGTCGTCGAGCTGGGTGGACCGGTACGAGCCGGGGGCCTCGGCATCGTCGGCGCGGCCGACATCGTCATCGCCGCGGAGTCGGTGTCGTTCCAGCTGACCGAGGTACGTCTGGGACTGGCGGCGGCGATCATCTCGCTGAGCCTCATCCCGCGGTTCAGCGACCGTGCGGCCGGCGACCTGTTCCTGACCGCCCGTACGTTCGACGCTGCGGAGGCGGCCCAGGTCGGCCTCATCACGCGCGCGGTGCCCGACAACGAGCTGGAGGCGGAGATCGCGCGCGTCCTCGCGGACCTCTGCAAGGCGTACCCGCAGGGCCTGCGCGAGAGCAAGCGGATCCTCAACCGCGATCTCGTGGCCCGCATCGACGAGCGCGGCGACGAGGTCGCCGCCCTGTCGGCCGAGCTGTTCGCGAGCGACGAGGCGCGTGAGGCCATGAGCGCCTTCCTCGAGCGGCGGAAGAAGTAGTCCGACCGGCGAGACATCGGCAGGCTCGTCGTTTCAGGGCTACTGTCACGTCTATCGGGGAAACCCTCGGTGGACCACCACAGAGGAGACGCAATGCGCCATGCCGTGAGGCTGCTCGTCCTGGCGTTCGTGGGGTTGGTCGTGCTGCCGGTCGGCAGCGCCTCCGCGACCGCGACACATCTGGCCCAGGCCGATGACCGTCCCGTCGTGCGTGTCGGCACCGAGGGCGTCTATCCGCCGTTCTCGTTCCACGACGCCAAGTCCAACAAGCTCACGGGCTTCGACATCGAGGTCATCAAGGCGGTCGCCAAGAAGGCCGGCTGGCGCCTGAAGTTCGTCGAGACGCAGTTCGACGCGATCTTCGCCGCACTCGAGGCCAAGCGTATCGACGTCATCGCCAACCAGGTCACCTTCAATCCTGAACGCGATGCCAAGTACGGCCTCGGTACGACGTACACGTACTCGCGTGGCGTCATCGTGGTCAAGAAGGGCACCAAGGGCATCAAGACCCTGAAGGACGTCAAGGGCAAGACCGCCGCTGAGTCCACCACGACGAGCTGGGCCGAC
The DNA here is from genome assembly GCF_902506105.1 of Aeromicrobium sp. 9AM. Lineage (GTDB taxonomy): Bacteria > Actinomycetota > Actinomycetes > Propionibacteriales > Nocardioidaceae > Aeromicrobium. The sequence continues at coordinate 2,677,933 of NZ_LR733304.1, read as the reverse complement.
GTCGCGCGCAAGGCCGGTGCCAAGATCCAGGCCGTCGAGGGGTTCTCGCAGGCTGCTGCTCTGGTGGTCCAGGGTCGCGCGGACCTGCTGATCAACGACAACATCGCCGCCCTGGACTACCTCAACACCACGGGTCGCGACGACATCCAGATCGTCGGCAACGCGGGAGACGAGGTCAGCAAGCAGGTGCTGGCGTTCCGCAAGGGAGATCCTCGCCTCGAGGAGTCCAACAAGGCGCTGGCAGCGCTCAAGGCTGACGGCACCCTCAAGAAGATCTCGGAGAAGTACTTCAAGACCGACGTCACGGTGGAGAACACCGGCAAGGTCGACGTGTCCGGCGGACGCGAGGTCCGCAGCGACACCCAGGTCGTCAAGGACGCCGCATGGCCGATGCTCAAGAAGCTGCTGATCGTGACGATCCCCCTGACCATCGTCAGCTTCGCCATCGGGCTCGTGCTCGCGATCGGCGCGGCCCTGGCCCGGATCTCCGGCAGTCGAGTGCTGAGCGCCATCGCCCGGGCCTACATCTCGATCATCCGCGGAACACCACTGCTGCTGCAGCTGTTCATCGTGTTCTACGGGCTCCCCGAGATCGGGATCGACCTCGACCCGTGGCCATCGGCGATCCTCGCGCTGAGCTTCAACGTCGGTGGGTACGCCGCTGAGGTCGTACGGTCCGCCATCCTGTCGGTCCCGAAAGGCCAGTTCGAGGCCGCCTCCACCATCGGCATGGGCTATTGGCAGTCGCTGCGCCGGATCGTGTTCCCGCAGGCCGCACGCACGGCCGTGCCGCCCCTGTCCAACACCGCGATCTCGCTGCTCAAGGACACGTCGCTGGTCTCCGTGGTGCTGCTGACCGACATGTTCCGGCAGGCCCAGCTGGCCGGCGCCAACGCCCAGATCTACCTCCCGATCTACGTGGTCGCGGGCTTCTACTACTGGTTCGTGTGCGTGGGCATGGCGACCTTCCAAGGCAGACTCGAGACCCGACTGAACAGGTTCGTGGCCAGATGACCGACATCCAGCAGCCCAGCAACGACATGGGCGATCTCCGCGTACGCGCGCGGGGACTGCAGAAGTCGTTCGGCGACAACCACGTCCTCCGCGGCATCGACCTCGACGTCAAGGCCGGCACGACATCGGTCCTGATCGGGCCGTCCGGCTCGGGCAAGACCACGATCCTGCGGTCGCTCAACGTCCTTGAGCGACCCGATGCCGGCACGATCCGCATCGACCACGTCGAGGTGGACTTCGGCACCCTGCCAGACAAGGGCAGCTCGGCGCGCCAGCAGATGGCGGCGCTGCGGGCGCAGAGCGGCATGGTGTTCCAGGCACACAACCTGTTCCCCCACAAGACCGTGCTCGGCAACGTCATCGAGGGACCCGTCCAGGTGCAGAAGCGTCCACTCGACGAGGTGGTCGACGAGGCCAAGGCGCTCCTCGACCAGGTCGGTCTGAGTGACAAGGCCGATCAGCACCCGTTCGAGCTGTCCGGTGGTCAGCAGCAGCGGGTCGGCATCGCCCGCGCCCTGGCCCTCAAGCCGCGGGTCATGTTGTTCGACGAGCCGACGTCCGCGCTCGACCCTGAGCTCGTCGGCGAGGTGCTCTCAGTCATCAAGGACCTGGCCGCCGAGGGATGGACCACGGTGCTCGTCACGCACGAGATCCGCTTCGCCGAGCACGTCGCCGACCAGGTGCTGTTCCTCGACGAGGGGGTGGTCGTCGAACGTGGCCCCAGCTCGCAGGTCATCGCCGACCCGCGCGAGGAGCGTACGAGGCAGTTCCTCCAGCGGATCCTCGATCCGGCGTGAGCAGAGTCAGCGGAGCCTGACCGTCGCCGACCCGGGCAGGACGTGCCGGGTGCCGCGATAGTCGACCTTGATCTTCTTGGCCAGCTTCGGCGAGCCGTCGGCCGAGCCGATCAGCGTGACCGCCGTGCGGCCCTTCGACAGCGGCAGCTCGGCGGCGAAGCGCTTGGTCGTCACCCGCACCGAGCCCTTGGCCCGTATGCCGGTGGCGCGCTCGGTCACGGTGACCTCGACGACGGCCTTCTTCTTGCGCATCTCGACGGCGAGGCTGACCACGGAGGCCGCGACCAGAGTGACACCGGCGTTGCGGCGGGTCTTGGCGTGCTTGACCTTGATGGTGTCGGCGTCCGGGTCGGGTCCCATCGCGAAGTCGCCTCGCGCCTCGTCGCTCGCGGTCAGCCGGTAGGAGCCGGCGGGCAGGTCCTCGACGACGAACGCGCCACCTGCTCCCGACACCGCACTTCCGACGACGTTGTCCTGGTCGTCGAGGGCGGTGACCCGTATGCCGCGCAGGCCACGGCCACGCGAGCTCTGGACCGTGCCACTGATGGCACTGGTGCGACGACGGTGCTTGCCCTTGGCCTTGCCGGGCTTCCCGAATGAGTACCGCGAGCTCGCGGGCTCCTCGATCACGGCCGGTTCGGGAACCACCGCGAGAGGCTCGACGGGCTCATCGACGACGGGTGCCGGCTCGGGGCTGATCGGCGCGTCGTCGTAGGGCGGATCGGTCAGCCGCAGCGTGCGTACGGGTTCCGGCTCAGGCTCTGGTTCGGCGACCGGCTCCTCGGCGACGGGTTCCACCACCGGCTCGTCCGGCACGTCCGCAACCGGTTCCGCGACGTCCTCTGCCTCGTCCTCTTCCTGGGCAACGGGCTCAGCCTCTGCGACAGCTTCGGGCGCGGCGTCGGGCTCCGCCGGCGGAGCCTCGTCCAATGCGTCGACCGGCGGCTCGCCGTCGTCGTCGGTGTCATCGAGATCCTGTACGAAGGCGGCAGCCGTGGTGACGGACTTGGGCAGGATCACCGGAGCGGCGGGGGCCACGTCCTTCCGGCCGCCAGGCTCCTCGCTCGGCGGCCGCGAGATGACGGGCATCTCGCCGGCCGGTTGACGGCGCCTGGGCTCGGAGCGGAAGCCGATGCCGTGTGACGGCGCGACGAGCGGGATGGGGCCGAACTCGTGAGGCGGGACCACCTGTGCCGCGATGACCCGATCCTCGCTCGAGGGTGCGGGATGCAGCCCCGCCGTCGCCGTCAGGTGCGCGACGGGCGGATACGGCTCGGGCGCGGCAGGGGCAGCAGCCAGCTGGGCCTGCGGAGCGGCTTCGTCGAGCAGCTTGCGTACGGACTCGGCGGCGCGCGTCACTGCCTTCGCCGCAACGGCCGTGGCCACCATCCGAGCCGTCACGCGCCAGCCGCCAGCCATCTCGTCATTCCTCACGCTGTGTGTTGGCCCTCAGTATGGCCTGTCCTGCGAGCGCAAGGCGCGGAATCGCCGCGTGTCGGTCAGCCCACGGTCGTGGTGACGTTCTTGGTCCCCGTGGACGTGTTGCCGTTGCCCTCGAAGTGGATCCGGAACGTGTGCTTGCCGGCCGAGAGGCCCGTCAGCTTGATCGTGGCCTTGCCTCCGGACAGCGTCGCGGTCTTGGTGTTGCCGCCGAGGGCTGCGCTGACCTTGCCGCTGACTGCGCTGCCGGTGACCTTGCGGCTCACCGAGATCACGAACGTCGCCGTGGTCGAGCCGGTGGTCGTCTTGACGCTGAGGACGGCACGCGACTTGAGCTTGACTGCGATGTCGTCGATGGTCTCGCCGGGGCTGAGGTCGAAGACCTGGCCTGTCGCCTGGTTGGTGCCGCCGACCCACTGGGAGGCCCAGACGCCGTTGGAGTCCTCGGCGTACAGCTGCCACTGACCACTGGCCAGCGGTCCGCGCGAAAAGGTGCCGGCCACCCCGGTGGCCTTGGCGTAGTCGTACCAGTCGCGCGAGGCGGAGCCCTGGGGCACGGGTGTGACGTCGATGTCCTTCAGGATCGAGCCGGCGGTGCTCGTCACCGTTCCGCTGAGGTGGCCGCCGACATTCGTGAGCTGCTGGTCGGTGAGGGTGCTGGTCGCCTTGGCCGCGACCGTGACCTTCGTGGCAGCCGGCACCTCGGCGGGGTCGCACGTCGCCTCGGTGCCCTGCTTGGCGAGGACGCCGTCGTAGCACTGGTCGAGGTACTTCCCGGAGGTGTCGGTGTAGCGGACGGTGTAGTCGCCCGCTGGCAACCCCGCGAACCGATAGGTGCCGTCGGCCTTGACGCCGCGGTCGTCGTCGTACGCGAGTGCTGGCTTGTCGGGTGTGCCGATGTCGACGTTGGGGCCGATCAGGTGCACGCGCGTCGTGGTCGGTGAGGCGCCGTCCGCGCGAAGCACCTTGCCGGTCAGGAAGCCCGCAGGCTGGATCGTCGCGTTGCGGGTGACGGTCTTGCCCGGAGCGTTGGCGAAGTTGCGGACGCCGGTGACGTACGCCCCGTGTGGGTCGCTGACCCGGATGCGGAACCGGTAGTACTCGTCGTACGGATCCTTGGTCCGGAACCCGGAGATCTTGTAGGTGCCGGTGGAGCTCGTCGTCGTGGTCGCGCTCGTCACGGGGTAGTAGTTGTCCTCGTCGGACTCCATGCGCAGCAGCTCGACCTTGAGTCCGGGCAACGTCTTCCCGCCGGAGGTGATGGTGCCTGTGACGCTGCTGGTCGCTGCGGCCGTGGCCGGTGAGGAGACCCCGGCGACCAAGGCAAGGCTTGCGAGGGCCAGCGTGAGGACGGCGGCGATGGAACGGCGTGGTGTCATGGATCCTCCGTGAGACGGACGTGATGCGAACATGCTGTCACAAACGTACGCCGAGGGTTCGGCAGAATCAACCCGACACCATCCGCGGCCGGGTTCAGCCCACGGTGGCGGTGACGTTCTTGGTACCGGTGGAGGTGTTGCCGTTGCCCTCGAAGTGGATCCGGAACGTGTGCTTGCCGGCCGTGAGGCCGGTGAGCGTGATCGTGGCCTTGCCGCCCGAGAGCGTCGCGGTCTTGGTGTTGCCGGCGAGGGCTGCGCTGACCTTGCCGCTGACCGCGCTGCCGGTGACCTTGCGGCTCACCGAGACGACGAACGTCGCCCTGGTCGAGCCGGTGGTGGTCTTGACGCTGAGTACGGCGCGCGACTTGAGCTTGATCGCGATGTTGTCGATGGTCTCGCCGGCGCTGAGGTCGAAGACCTGAGCGGTGGCCTGGTTGGTGCCGCCGACCCACTGCGACGCCCAGACGCCGTTGGAGTCCTCGGCGTACAGCTGCCACTGACCACTGGACAGGGATCCACGCGAGAAGGTGCCGGCCGACCCGGTGGCCTTCGCGTAGTCATACCAGTCGCGCGAGTCCGAGCCCTGGGGAACGGGCGTGACGTCGATGCCCTTCAGGATCGACCCGGCGGTGCTCGTGACGGTGCCGCTGAGCCGCGCGCCCGCGTGCGTCAGCGTCTGGTCCGTGAGGGTGCTGGTCGCCTTCGCCGCGACGGTGACGACCTTGGCGGCCGGCACCTCGGTGCTGTCGCAGGTGGGGTCGCTGCCCAGCTTGGCGAGGACGCCGTCGTAGCACTGGTCGAGGTACTTCCTGGAGGTGTCGGTGTAGCGGACCGTGTAGTCGCCAGCCGGCAGCCCGGCGAACCGATAGGTGCCATCGGCCTTGACGCCGCGGTCGGTGTCATACGCCTTGATGTTCTGGTCGGGGTCGCCGATCGTGACGTCCGGACCAATCAGGTGCACGCGAGTCGTGGTCGGTGAGGCGCCGTCGGCGCGGAAGACCTTGCCGGTCAGGAATCCCGCGGGCTTGACCGTCGCGTTGCGGGTGACTGTCCTGCCGGAGCGTGGGGTGAAGCTGCGATCGGTGGTGACGTACCTGCCGTGTGAGTCACTGATGCGTACCAGGTGGTGGTAGACCTCGGAGATCTTGACCCCGGTGAACGCATAGGCACCCTTGGCGTCCGTCGTGTCGGTCGCGACGCGGGTCCACGTCTCGCCCTCGGTGTCGGAACGCATCAGCTGCACCGTGAGCCCGGCGATCGGCTGGCCCGCCGAGATCACGACCCCCTTGACGGCGCCGGTCGTTGCAGCGGTCGCCGGCGCCAGGCCCGAGAGCACCAGGGCGAAGCTGGTGAGGATGAGCGCGACGATCGCGGTGGTGGGACGGCGTGTGGTCATGGGGGCCTCGGCGTTGTGATCGGAATGTGAACGCTTGTCACTAATGTACGTCGGCAGGTCGGTCGTGACAACCGGGTGAAATCCCGCTGAGCGGGCAACTGCCTGCGGAATATTTCCCGTACGCAATAGACTTGTGAGTTCTCTAGGACGAAAAGGGGTCTGGTGAGCTCAGACAACGCGGAACAGCGCGAGATCGACTCGGAGCAGGCGTACGTCGACGCCGTCTACGAGCGGCTCGACGCGTCCGCCAAGGTCGCCCAGTCCCTGGTCGTCGAGGGCATGGCTCGCGGCCACGTCGGCAACGAAGGTGGACTGGTCGAGCGCGACGCGATGGTCTACCAGGCGTCGCTGCGGCTCTCGGCCCTCAACGCCGCGCACGACGGGCTCGTGTTCGGCCGGCTCAACATGCTCGACGGCGACTCGCGCTACATCGGCCGCATCGGCGTACGCGATGCCGACCGCGAGATCCTGCTCATCGACTGGCGCGCTCCCGCGGCCGCGATCTTCTACCAGGCGACGGCCCAGGAGCCCGCCGGAGTCGTACGTCGCCGGGTCCTGCGGTGCGCCAACGACAAGGTCATCGGCATCGAGGACGATCTGCTCGATGCCGACAATGCACCCGACGACCTGGTCATCATCGGCGAGGGTGCCCTGCTGGCGAGTCTGACCCGCGCGCGTGACAGCTCGATGCACTCCGTCGTCGCCACGATCCAGAAGGAGCAGGACGAGGCGATCCGCGCGCCGAGCCGTGGCGCCACGACGATCGGCGGCGGACCGGGCACCGGCAAGACCGTCGTCGCGCTGCACCGCGCTGCCTACCTGCTCTACACCGACCGGCGTCGTTTCGAGTCCGGCGGTGTGCTGGTCGTCGGACCTTCGACGGTCTTCATGAACTACATCGAGCGCGTCCTGCCGAGCCTCGGCGAGACCAGCGTGACGCTGCGATCGCTGGGCGAGGTCGTCGACGGGCTGCGCGCCATGCGTCACGACGAGCCGGTCGCCGCTGCGGCCAAGGGCTCGTCGCGGATGACGGCGTTCCTGGGCCGCGCGGCGGCGGCGCCGATGCCTGGATCGCCGACGGAGTTCCGCTACTTCTACAAGGACGACGTGCTGCGGCTCGACGCCGAGCAGCTCGAGCGCATTCGCCGCAACCTGCTGTCGGGCGGCAAGCGCAACCGTGCCTACCTCAAGGCTCCGGAGGCCATCGTCTCGGCACTGTGGGCCCAGGTCGCCGGCGAGCGCGCGCTGGAGAAGGGCGAGGAGGAGTTCGTCGAGACCATCACGACGGACGACCGCTTCGTCGACTTCGTCGAGGACTGGTGGCCACCCGTCGAGCCGATCGACGTCTGGCGGACGCTGCCCGACGTGATCGACTCGCTCGCGCGCGGCGCCTTCAGCGGCGAGGAGCTCGCCGCGCTCAAGGCGTCGTGGACGGTCGGCGAGCCCAGCATCGAGGACGTGCCGTTGATCGACGAGCTCCGCTACGTCATCGGCGAGGTGCCGGCAACGGGCGGCGATGACGACGACGCGCCCAAGCAGCTCATGAGCTTCGAGCGACGCGAGCGCGAGGACCGCAACGACAGGTTTCGCTCGACCCAGAGCATCGAGGACGACGGCTTCGCCCACGTGCTGGTCGACGAGGCACAGGACCTCTCGCCGATGCAGTGGCGCATGCTGGGCCGTCGCGGCCGCTACGCGAGCTGGACGATCGTCGGCGACGAGGCCCAGTCGTCGTGGCCGCACCCCAAGGAGTCGGCGGCTGCGCGCAAGGCTGCGCTCGAGGGCAAGCCCGAGCACGCGTTCCGGCTGTCGACCAACTACCGCAACTCCGCCGAGATCTATGACCTCGCTGCCAAGGTCGCGGCGATCGGCGTGCCGCACCCTGACCTTGCCGACGCGGTTCGTCGCACCGGTGAGCAGCCCGTCCACCTCACGGTCGGGGCGGTTGAGATCGTCGAGACGGTGAGCCGCAGTGCCGAGGAGGTCCTCGACCGGGTCGACGGCACCGTCGCGATCGTCGCGCCGACCGCACAGCTGGCCGAGCTCGGTGACCAGCTCGCCGACCTGCTCGAGCGGCACCCCGACCGGCTGCGGCTCCTCGACGGCCTCGACACCAAGGGCCTGGAGTTCGACGGTGTCGTCGTGGTCGAGCCCGACGCGATCGCGGCCGAGTCCAGCGCCGGCTGGCGCACCCTCTACGTCGTGCTGACCCGCGCGACGCAGCTGCTGACCACGGTCGGCACGACAGACCGCTGGTTGTCGCGCATCGTATGACCCGGACTCTCAAGGTCCTGCTGCTCGTCCTCCTTGCGGTGGGCGTGGCGCTGCCGACCGGCTACTCGACGTTCATCCACAGCGAGCGTGAGGTGGTCATCGGCGCCCACGACGCGACGGTGCAGCCGACCTTCAGCGGGTACGCCCGCATCGACTTCGGCACGCTGATCCCGCAGATCCGCGTCCCGGCCGAGGCACCCCTCGGCCTGGGCGTCGACATCCGCCTGGGTGACAGCGAGATCACCAACCTCGACCAGCTGGTCGCGCGGGACGCCGCCATCGCGGCACAGCCGCAAGGTGAGATCGCGTCCGTACGCTCGGTGCTCATCTCGATGCTGATCGACGCAGCGATGCGGGCCCTCGGCGCCGCGTTGCTGGCCGTGCTCGTCGCGGTGCTCGCCTGGCGCGCGATCGGGCAGCCGCGGCGGCGGGCGATCTGGGCGGGCGCTCACCATCCGAACCGGCGCCAGGCGCTGGCCGCCGCCGGCGTCGGGGTCGTCACGATCGCCGCGATGGTCCTGGTGGCCGCCCCTGAGCGACCCCGAGCGGAGGACCAGGCATGGGTGCCGATCGACTCGGTGTTCCCCGAGCTGCCCTCCGACGAGGTGCTCGACAAGGTGCAGATCGTCGAAGGCGCGTCGACCAGCGGTAGCAAGGCGCTCGTCGAGGGTGCCCTCTCGACGTACCGCACCTCGGTGTCGTTCTATGGTCGGCTCGCGGTCAGCGCCTCGACCGCCGACGTGCGCACCCCGTCCGACGGCGAGACGACGGCGTTGGTCGTGACGGACCGGCACGACAACATCGGCATGGATCCGGTGGCCCGCGCGATCGCCGACCGTGCTGGGGCCCGCATGTTGATCGACCTCGGCGACGACACGTCCAACGGCGGCAGCTGGGAGACGTTCAGCATCAACTCGCTGGCCCGGGAGTTCCGCGACTTCGACATCGTGTCGGTCGCCGGCAACCACGACACCGGGTCGACGGTGCGCAAGCAGATGGAGGACAAGGGCTTCACCGTGCTGGACGGCAAGCCCGTCACGGTCGGCGGCGTGCGGTTCCTCGGCAGCAGCGACCCCCGCAGCTCAGGGCTCACGGCGGGCTACGACGGCAACGCTTCGGACAATTCCCTGGCGCTGCGCCAGCAGGACGAGGAGCTCGAGAAGGCTGCGTGCGATGACGGCGAGGTCGGCGTCGTCGCGGTGCACTCGCCGTCGTCGGCGAGCCGCACTGCTGCGTCAGGGTGCGTCGACCTGGTGCTGTCGGGTCACCTCCACCGGCAGGTCGGGCCGTCCAGGGTGACCGGTGCCAACGGTCGTTCGACCACGACGATGACGACCGGCACGACCGGCGGCGCCGTGTATGCGTTCGCGCTCGGCAGCAAGCTCCGGCGCGAGGCGCAGGTGACGATCGTGACGTTCGCCGACGGCAAGCCGGTCGGGCTGCAGCCGGTCAGCTTCGAGCCGGGCGGCATCATCCAGGTCCAGGACTACACGCCGATCACGACGTCGCCGCGCTAGCGGCAGCGGGTGAGGATCAGCTCGGCGTACGCCCGCGCGCACGTGACGACCTCGGAGATCGCGACCTGCTCGTCGACGGCGTGCGCGTTGGCGATGCGACCCGGGCCGTACTGCACCGTCGGGATGTCGGCTGCCGCGTACTGCCGCAGGTCCGAGCCATAGGGCGCCCCCGTCAGGTGAGGGCGCGGATCGCCTGCGGCGACGACGGCGTCGACGACCTGGGCGCCGAAGGGGTCGCCCTCGGGCAGCCGGCCCGCAGCGAAGTGCCCGCCGGGCCAGGTGACGGTCGGCGGGTTGTCCGCGAGCCACGAGTCCTGGGCAGCTGCGTGGGCGAGAGCGTTCTCGAACGCCGCCTTGGCCTCGGCGAACGACTCGCTCGGCATGACGCCGTACCGACCCTCGGCGACGAGGAGGTCGGGGACGGTGCTCGCCCAGTCACCGGCGTGGATGATGCCGACGCTGATGGGCCACGGCAGCTCGCCGAACGGGAACGGCGGAGCCGCGTTGCGTACGCTCTCCAGCTCGGCCAGGGCGTGGTGCAGGAGCTCGAACGCGGTGATCGCGCTGCGACCGGTCGCCCGCATCGACCCGTGAGTCGCCCGGCCGACGACCTCGATCCGGAACGTCAACGAGCCGGCATTGGCGGCCACGACCTGACCATCGGTCGGCTCGGCGATGACGCAGGCCTCGCCGAGGTGTCCGCGGCGCAGAGTCGCGTACGTCCCCAGGCCGCCGTCCTCCTCGCCGATCACGGTGTGCACGGCGAACGGACGGCTGAGCTGGATGCCGCTGACCGCACGGGCGGCCGCGATGATCGCGACGACGCCGCCCTTCATGTCGCAGACCCCCCGGCCGTACCAGGTGTCGTCGTCCTCGCGGATCAGCCACGGGTCGGCGTTGCTCCAGGTCTCAGGGTCGCCCGGCGGCACGACGTCGACGTGGCCGTTGAGGATCAGCGCGGGGGTCCCGGGACCGGAGACGCCGACGCAGCCGAGAGCTTCCTCGCGCTCGACCTCTTCGCCCGGATAGTCGACTGTGGCGCGCAGCTCGTCGAGGTCGAGGTTCCACTGGTCGACCTCGAGGCCGAGGCCCGTCAGGGTCGCGGCGCACCAGCGCTGGACCGCGACCTCTGCGTCCGAGCCGCCGACACTGGGGATGTTGACGATCTGCGCGAGGTCACGCCGGATCAGGTCGACGTCGATGTCCGGTGCGGAGCTCATGCTCAGACCGTATCGCCGAGGCTCGGTCTCACGACCGCGACTGTCCCTGCGCTAGGCTCGTGCCATGACAGTTCAGCCCTCAAGCTGGTGGCTCCACCTGTAGGTGGACTGTCGACTCGTGCCCAGACCGCCTCATGGCCGGCTCTGGGCACTTCGTGTCTCAGCCGGTCGAGACTTTCCCAAGGAACCTTCATGACCCAGCTCGACGACCTTCTCGCTCAACCGGCATTCGCGCTGATCCGCGTACGCGACTCCGACACCGTGACGCTCATCGGCGGTCCCCGCACGGACCTCGACACGCTTTCGGAGATCCCGCTGGTGCCCGGCAGCGAACGGGCCTGGGACCACCTGGTGCTCGTGCCGTACGCGCAGGTGCGCGAGCGCGGGTTCGAGGCGCACCAGGACGGCACACCGCTGTCGGCGATTACGGCGGCCTACAGCGCCGAGGTGCAGATCAAGGATCTGCTCGGTCTCTTGCCCGATGCTCCGATCGAGTTCGCCGACCGTGGCGGGTTCGAGTCTTCCGACGAGGCGTATGCCAGCATCGTCCGCACGATCATCGACGAGGAGATCGGCCAAGGCGAGGGTGCCAACCTGGTGATCGGCCGGCACTACCGGGCGCAGGTCGCCGACTGGGGCCACGATCGCGCGCTGACGGTGTTCCGCAGACTGCTGGAGCGGGAGCGTGGCGCGTTCTGGACGTTCTGCATCTTCACCGGCGATCGCTACCTGATCGGCGCGAGCCCTGAGCGCCACGTCAGCGTCGAGGACGGCCAGGTGCGGATGAACCCCATCAGCGGCACGTTCCGCATGCGCGGCCTGGAGACGCATGCCGACCGCAAGCGTGAGCTGCTGCGGTTCCTCAAGGACGAGAAGGAGATCTACGAGCTCTTCATGGTCGTCGACGAAGAGCTCAAGATGATGTGCGACATCTGCCACGAGGGTGGACTCGTGCTCGGCCCCTACCTCAAGCCGATGACGCACCTCGTGCACACCGAGTACCTCCTCGCCGGCCGCACCAACCGCGACGTGCGCGAGGTGCTGCGCGACTCGATGTTCGCCGCCACCGTCACCGGCAGCCCGGTCGAGAACGCCTGCCGCTTGATCAAGAAGTACGAGCCGGAGGGCCGCGGCTACTACGCCGCGGTCGCCGCACTGATCGGCCGCGACGACGACGGCAACCCGCTCGCAGACGCGCCGATCCTCATCCGTACGGCCGATGTCGACCTCGAGGGCAACCTCAAGGTCACCGCGGGCGCGACCCTCGTGCGCGACTCCGACGCGATGTACGAGACCAAGGAGACGTGGGCCAAGGCCTCCGGCATCCTCAGTGCGTTCGGGCTGGTGGAGGCGGCACCCGAGCCGGTCGAGGGGTTCGACGCGTTCACCCGCGAGGACGAGGTGCTGATCGCGCTGGGCTCCCGCAACCAGCGACTCAGCCAGTTCTGGCTCACCGACCAGTCCGGCGCTGCGCCCGTGACGTCGCTGACCGGCAAGCGGGTCGTGATCGTCGACGGCGAGGACGACTTCGTCAACATGCTGTCCCACGTCTTCGGCGTGCTCGGCATGACGACCGACATCATCCGGCACGACGCGTACGCCGATGGCGACCTCGACGGCTACGACCTCGTCGTCGTCGGCCCCGGGCCCGGTGACCCTCGCGATCTCGCGGATCCCAAGATGGCCGTGCTGCACGGTCTCGTCACGGGATTGCTCGAGACCCGGCGGCCGTTCCTCGCGGTGTGCCTCGGGCACCAGGTGCTGAGCCACAACATCGGACTCGACCTGGCGTTCAAGGACATCGTGTTCCAGGGCACGCAGAGCCGGCTCGAGGTGCTGGGTCGGCCCGAGACGGTCGGCTTCTACAACACGTTCGTCGCGCGGGTGCCGGCGTCAGGGCTGCCCGAGGGTGTCACGGTCGAGACCGATCCTGCCACCGGCGACATCCATCACGTCGCCGGGCCGCACTACCGCGGCGTGCAGTTCCACGCCGAGTCGATCCTGACGCAGAACGGCTTCGGCATCCTGCGCGACCTCGTCACGGACCTCATCGGCTAGACCTCGCTGGTAGTTGGGGGCACCCACGCGCAGCGAGGGTTCAGCCCTTGAGGACGCGTAGCGCTGACGGGTCGTGAGCGGCCTTGGCTCCGGTCTTGTCGCTCTGCACGACGTACTTGGGAGAATCCTCCGAGGCCGTGAACTTCTGCTTGGCGAGCTGGAAGTCCTTGGTCTTCTTCTCGACGATCCTGCCGCGCGTACGACCTTGGGAGGTGTCCCAGCTGACCTTGTCCCCGATCTTCATGCTTTCCAGTCTGAGTCAGGTCACTGAGGACCGCGACCTATCGCGTGACGCCATGAGCGCGATCCCGAGTGGCAGCCGGGCGTGGGGATTCCCGTCGCCTGGCCCGAGCTGAGCTCGCGCTGGGAGTGACGTTCGGGTCGCGACTCGCCGTGCACCCCCGACCGGAACGTCACTCCCAGCGAGGCTGGGGTCAGCTGGCGGGGGCCTGCTCGCTGGCCGGGGTCGCCTTGGGCGTCGACTTGAGGCGGGTGATCGCGACGCCGATGAGGCACATCGCACCGCCGACGAATGCCAGCGCGGCGGGGACCTCATCGAGGATGGCCCAGGAGATGAGCGTCGCGGTCGCCGGCGCGAGATAGGTCGTCGAGGCGGCCTTGCCGGTCGAGATGCGCTTGAGCGCGTAGGACCACGTGCTGAAGCCGATCGCCGTCGGGAAGACCCCGAGGTAGACGACCCACCAGATGTCCTCGCTCGAGGCGCGGCCGAGCTCGTCGATCAGGGTCGGTGCGAACGGCAGGCAGACGACGACGCCGACGAGGCAGCCGAGCCACACGGACATGACCGGCTCCATGTGCTTGAGTGCGGGCTTCTGCGCGAGGGCGCCGAACGCGTAGAACGCCGCCGCGGCGACGCACAACAGGACGCCGGTGGTGCTGGCGCTGTCGACGGCCGTGGAGTCGCTCTTGGTGCTGAGCGCGATGAGCACGACACCGGCGAACGCGATACTCATGCCGATCATGAGGGGCTTGGGGAAGCCCTCCTTGTAGATGAACCCGGCGATGACCGCGGCGAAGATCGGCCCGACGTTGACGATCAGGGCTGTCGTGCCGGCGTCGAGATCGCGCTCAGCGGCGTTGAGCGCGATGTTGTAGGCGCCGAACCACACGACTCCGTAGAGCACGACCAGCAGGAGCGGTTGACCCGTGGGCAGGGCGGAGATGCGGGGTCGGGCGAAGAACGTGAGGGCGACCACGCCGACGACGAGCCGGCCGAGCGTCAGTGAACCCGGCGAGAACGTGTCGCCGACCGCCCGGATCGCGACGAATGCCGAGGCCCAGACGACCACGGTGACGAGCAGTGCCGGCAGCGAGAGGTCGCGATCGATCTTCACCACTCCACGGTAGTGAACGACACGGACACTTCACGAGCGAAAATCAGCCATCCTCGCGAACGATCCGGCCGAACCTGGTGGGCGCCACCTCGTCCGCGTGTGGGTGACGAGATGGCGCCCGGTCTCAGGGCTCTGCGAGACGTCAGCTGGTGGCGCCGCCGTCGGAGCCGAGGGTCACCTCGACGTCGCGCTTCTCACCGCCGCGGGTGTAGGTCAGCGTGATCTTCTCGCCCGGACGGAAGCCGCGCACGGAGGCCACGAGTGCGTCGTTGCTGGCGACCAGATCTCCGTTGACCGCGGTGATGATGTCGCCCTTCTTGAGGCCGGCCTTGTCGCCGGCGCCGCCGGTCGTGACGCCCGCGACCTCTGCGCCCGTGCCGGTGATGCCGTCGCTCGAGACGGCCGCCTTGACGGTGACGCCGATCTGGGCGTGCTCGACCTTCTCACCCTTGACGAGGTGCTTCGACACGTTCTTGGCCAGGTCGATCGGGATCGCGAAGCCGAGGCCGATCGATCCGCCCTCTGCGCCGCCGGAGGCCTTGATCGCGGAGTTGATGCCGATGACGTTGCCGTCGATGTCGACCAGCGGGCCGCCGGAGTTGCCGGGGTTGATCGCCGCGTCGGTCTGGATCGCCGGGAACGTGTTGGAGGCGCCAGGGTCGTTGCTGCCGTCCGACGACGTCACCGGGCGGTTGAGTGCCGAGATGATGCCCTGCGTCACGGTGCTCTCCAGGCCGAAGGGCGAACCGATCGCCACGACCTCCTGGCCGACCTCGAGGTCCTTGGAGCTGCCGAGCGTCGCCGGGGTCAGGCCGGACTTGCCGCTGGCCTTGATCACCGCGAGGTCGGTCTTGGGATCGGCACCGACCACGGTTGCCTTGGCGTTGGAGCCGTCGCTGAACGCGACCGTGATGATGCCGTCCTTGCCGGCCACCGCGGTGACGTGGTTGTTGGTGAGGATCTCACCGTCACTGCTGATGATGATGCCCGTGCCGGAGCCGGACTCCTCGTCACCCTTGACGTTGATCTGGACGACGGAAGGCAGGACCTTCTTGGCGACCTGCTCGACCGCACCGGCCGGCACGTTGGTGTCGGTGACCTTGTTGCCGGGGTCGAGCGAGCTGACGGTCGTGCCGTTGTCGTCATCGTCCTGCAGCTTGTCCTGGAGCCAGGCGCCGCCGAAGCCCGCACCACCGGCGAGCAGGACCATGGCGAGCGCTCCGGCCAGGAAGCGACCGCGCCGCTTCTTGGCCGGTGGCTCACCGCCGCCGTGGCCGGCGTCGGCCGGGAACGCGGCGGGAGGTGCGGCGAACGGCGGGAACGAGTCGGTCTGCGTGGTGGCCGACGCCGGCTCGGACGGCGCGTCCGCGTAGCGGTGGGTGTAGGTCTCGACGGGCGGCTGCGGTGCGGCGGCGGGCGGGTCGGACGTGGTGGCAGCGGGCTGCTCGACCGTCGCGGGGTCCGACGGGGCGGCCGACGTGGGAGCCAGCGGGATCGTCGGCTCGGCGTCCCCTTCGGACTGAGCCGCCGGCGCCTCGACCGTGGGCGCCTCCGGTGCGGGCTCCGGAGCGGGCGCGGGCGCCTCGTTCGACGGAGTGCTGTCCGGCGATGCGGGTTCAGAGGCGGCGGGGGTGGTGCTGGCGCCGGAGTCGCGCTCGGTCGGCGGGACGTACGGGCGCTCGGCGAACGGGTCGTTCGAATCGGTCATGGAAGTAGATTCTCGCGCATCGCTGAGACGGATCTAAGAGCGGCGTGTGAGCGATCGAAGAAAGCTGCAGGTCAGAGCTGGTCCGAGCTGGGCAGAACGAGCGTGAACGTGGTGCCGCCGCCGGGGGCCGACTCGACGTCGACGGTGCCGCCGTGGCGCTCGGCCGCGCGCTTGACGATCGAGAGCCCGAGCCCCGAGCCGGGCAGCGTACGCGCCTCGCTCGAGCGGTAGAACCGGTCGAAGATGTGCGGCAGGTCGGCCGGGTCGATGCCGGGTCCCTCGTCCGTCACGGTCAATGCGCCGTCGGCGAGTCGTACGGTGACGGTGCCGTCGGGCGGGCTCCACTTGGCCGCGTTGTCGAGCAGGTTGGTGACGGCCCGCTCGAGCAGCTGCGGCTCACCGAACGCCATCCACGACTCGAGCTCGACGTCGAACGTGACGGTGTGGGCGCGCAGGCGTACGCGGTCGATCGCCTGGGTCACCACGTCTGACACGTCGAGCGGTTCGGGGTCGCGGGTGAGCGGCTCGTCGCGGGCGAGCTCGACGAGATCGCCGACCAGGGTCGTCAGCTCCTCGAGCTGGGACCGTACGTCGCCCATGATCTCGTGCCGCTGGTCGTCGGTCAGGGAGCGCTCGGCGTTGTCGGCGGCCTGGCCGATCAGCTCGATGTTGGTGCGCAGGCTCGTGAGTGGCGTACGCAGCTCGTGTCCCGCATCGGCGACGAGCTGTCGCTGTCGGGTCTGCGATGCGTCGAGCGCCTGGAGCATCGCGTTGAACGAGGTCGTCAGGCGAGCCAGCTCGTCGTGCCCGGTGACCTCGATCGGGGTCAGATCCGAGGTGCGCGCCACGCGCTCGGTCGCGGCCGTCAGTCGGCGGACCGGTCGCAGGCCGTTGGCGGCGACCGCCCACCCAGCCATGCCCGCCAGGGCGACACCCGCCGCGCTGCACAGCAGCAGGATGACCTTGAGGCGCTCGAGGGCGTAGTCGATCGACTCCATCGACTGCGTCATGACGAGCGCGGTGCCGCTGCCGCCCTGGACGGCGACCACGCGGTAGGGAGTCCCCTGGATGCGAACGGTGCGCATGGACTGCGACGCCTCGCCGTTGGAGACCTCGATCTCCTTGATGCTCTTGAACGGCTTGGTCAGCGCGTTGACCGGGGTGGTCGGCGAGAACAGCTCTCCGCTGTTGACGACGAAAATCTGGACATCCGCGATACGCTGCAGCTGGGGATTGAGCTGGTTGAAAACCGCGGGGTTTGCGAGATCGGCGTCAACCGCCGCGTGAGCTCGACGCAGCATCGAGTCGTCGAGCGACCGCTCGAACTCCGCGCGGACGACGACGAACACGATCGCGCTGACCACGCCCAGCGTTGCGGCGACGGCCATCGTGGTGAGCACCGCGACCCGCAGGGCGAGCGTCATCCGCTGCGTGAACGGCTGCAGCGAGCGGTGCAGGAGATCGATCACGGAGGCGTCTCGCGCAGGACGTATCCGACGCCCCGCACGGTGTGCAGCAGGCGCGACTCGCCCTCGGCCTCGAGCTTGCGGCGGACGTAACCGACATAGACCTCGAGCGAGTTGGCGGTCGTGGGGAAGTCGAAGCCCCAGACCTCCTCGAGGATGAACGACCGCTCGAGCACGCGCTTGGGCCGCTGGAGGAACAGCTCGAGCAGCGCGAACTCCGTACGCGTGAGGGACAGCGAGCGGTTGCCCCGCTTGACGTCGCGGGTCACCGGGTCGAGCGACAGGTCGGCGAACTCCAGGGGTGCCTCGTCGGGCTCGACAGCGGCTGCCCGGCTTGAGCGACGCAGCAGCGAACGTACGCGGGCGAGGAGCTCCTCGAGGGCGAACGGCTTGGTCAGGTAGTCGTCGGCCCCGGCGTCGAGGCCGTCGACGCGGTCGGAGACGGCGTCGCGCGCGGTCAGGACGAGGATCGGCACGTCGTTGCCCGCGCTGCGGAGGGCGCGCGTGGCCTCGAGCCCGTCGAGCCGCGGCATCATGACGTCCATGATGATCGCGTCGGGGTTGATCTGGGGGACACGTGCCAGCGCCTCGGCGCCGTCGGAGGCCAGCTCGACCGTGTAGCCGTTGAACTCGAGGGACCGTCGCAGTGAGTCGCGCACAGCACGGTCATCGTCGACGACAAGGATGCGCATGGGCATCAGTCTGCCCCGGATCCCTGAGACTTGGCTGAACTACGAGTCGAGAAGGCCCTGAGCCGCGGCAGCGGCCCTCGCGCCGTACGTGCCGCCGAACAGCGTCGCGTGCACGAGCAGCGGGTGGAGCTGGTGCAGGCCGACGCGATCTCTCCACCCGTCGGCCAGGGGTGCGGCTTCGTCGTAGGCGTCGATCACGCGTTGCAGGTGGGGTATGCCGAACAGCGCCAGCATCGCCAGGTCGGTCTCGCGGTGTCCGCCGTGCGCCGCCGGGTCGATGAGCCAGACGTTGCCGTCGGAGCCCCAGACGATGTTGCCGGACCAGAGGTCGCCGTGGATGCGCGACGGCGGCTCCTCGGGACCGGCGAAGTCGTGGATGCGACGCATCGCGGCCTCGATCGTGGCCGCCTCGTCGGCGGTCAGCGCCTGCCGGTCGACGGAGGCGCGTACGTAGGGCATGACCCTGCGCGAGGCGAAGAACTCCGGCCAGGCCGGCAGCGAGCGGTTGGGCAGGGGAGCGAGTCCGACGAAGCCGTCCTTGGGGCCGCCGAACGCGTCGGCTCCGGCCTGGTGGGTCGCGGCGAGGGCTCGGCCGAACCGCTCGGCCACATCGGTCGTGGGCTTGCCGGGCTCGATCCAGTCGAGCACGAGGCAGTCGTCGGCGACCGCGAGCACGTTGGGGACGTGGGCGCCGTCGGCCTCACGCAGCCAGCGGAGTCCCTCTGCCTCACGCTCGAAGAAGCCCTCAGGCGGGTGCGGACGGGTCTTGATGATGGCGCCGCGCCCGTCGGTGAGCCGGAGCCGGGTCGATGTGCAGATGTCACCGCCGGCGACCGGGGTGGTGGAGACGACACCGAGGCCAAGGAGTGCCTCCGCCCGTGCGGCGGTTCCTGCCATGCGTGCCATGACCACGACGTTACCCCGTGGAGGACCCTGCGTTCAGCGGTCCATGAGGTCCGGCAGCCGGGCGACGAGCTCTTCGGTCGTACGCTCGATCATCGCGAGGACCTCGGCGAATCCGTCGTCGCCGCCGTAGTAGGGGTCGGGCACGTCGTGATCGTCGCCCGCCGCGGGGTCGAACTCCCGGAACATGCGGACCTGTCGGGCCTGCTCGACGGTCGGCGCCTGGTCGACGACATCGGCGTAGTTGCTGGCATCCATCGTCAGCAGCAGGTCGTTCTCGGCGTACCAGTCCGTGGAGAACGTACGCGCGCGGTGCCGGGTCGGGTCATATCCCGCGGCCGACAGCGTCGCCGCGGCTCGCGGATCCATCGGGTGACCGACGTGCCAGTCGCCCGTGCCGGACGAGGCGACCTCGACCCGGTCGTCGAGACCAGCCTCGGCCAGCCGGCGCTCGAGGACGACGTGCGCCATCGGCGAGCGGCAGATGTTGCCGAGGCAGACGAGGGCGACGCGGTAGGTCACCGTGCGGAGCGCGCGTGGTTCTTGTTGGTGAAGCCGCTGAGGACGGCGTTGACGATCGAGATGACGATCGAGCCGAGCACGGCCCACCAGAACCCGTCGACGTGGAACGCGACGCCGAACTTATCGGTGACCCACTCGGTCAGCAGGAGCAGCAGCGCATTGATCACGAGCAGCGCGAAGCCCAGCGTGATGATGATGAACGGCAGGGACAGGGTCTTGATGACCGGTGCCACGAAGGCGTTGATCGCCGTGAAGACGAGCGCCACGAGGGCGATCGCCACGACACGCTCGCCGGTCGAGTCGTCGGCGACACCGATGTTCATGTGGTCGCCGAGCAGGCCGGCGGCCGCCGCGAGGGCGAGTCCGCTGAGGATCCAAGCAGTCACGAATCTGGGCATGCCCGATTGTTGCACTGATGCCCTCAGGGGCCCTGGACGACGCGTCCGTCGTGCAGCGTCAGCACCTTGTCGGCGCGCTCGACGAGCTGCTGGTCGTGCGTGGCGACGACGGCGGCGACGCCCGACCGGTGGACCACGTCGACGATCAGGTCCATGACCGAACCGGCCGTACGGCTGTCGAGCTGACCGGTCGGCTCGTCCGCGAGCAGCACCTGGGGAGTCACGGCGAGCGCCCGCGCGATGCCGACCCGTTGCTGCTGGCCGCCCGACAGCTCGTCGGGCCGCTGAGCCCCGTGCTCGGCGAGGCCGACCATGTCCAGGAGCTCCACGACCCTGGCGTCGCGTTCGGCA
Source organism: Aeromicrobium sp. 9AM (assembly GCF_902506105.1). Taxonomy (GTDB): domain Bacteria; phylum Actinomycetota; class Actinomycetes; order Propionibacteriales; family Nocardioidaceae; genus Aeromicrobium. The sequence continues at coordinate 2,657,443 of NZ_LR733304.1, read as the reverse complement.
GGCGCCATCCGGCGAATGCGCAAGGGGACCTCGACGTTCTCCGCCGCGGTGAGGACGGGGAGCAGGCCGAACGACTGGAACACGAACCCGATCGACCGCTGGCGCAGCTCGGCGAGCTTGTCCTCCCCGAGCGGGCCCAGGTCGTGGCCGTCGATCATGACGGTGCCGGAGGTCGGTCGGTCCAGCCCTCCGAGCAGGTTGAGCAACGTGGTCTTGCCCGAGCCGGACGGACCGCGCACGACGAGCAGCTCCCCTGGCTCGAGGTGGAGCGAGATGTCCTCGCACGCGGTGACCTCACCGGCAGGCGTACCGAAGGTGCGGGTCAGCCCGTCCGCTCGCAGCACCGAGGTCATGACTGCTCCTCCTCGTCGTGCGGCGCGTCCGGCCAGACGCCGACGTGGTCGGTCTCCAGCGCCAGGCGTACGCGCTCGCGCATGCCGAGGCGCGACGTGAAGTCGTCCGGCAGCTGGAGCCGCCCGACGCGGTCCAGCACGGCGAACTCCTCGGCGATGCTGTGCTCCTGGCCGTGCTGGTCGACGCGCGTACGCCGGAGAGTCTCGGTCGCGGTGCGGCCGTCGCGGATCTGGACCGTGCGCTGCACGTGGCTCGACACCGTCGCGTCGTGGGTCACGATGAGGACGGTCGTCCGGTGCTCGCCGTTGACCCGTTGCATCGCCTCGAGCACGTCTGCGCTCGCGGCGTCGTCGAGCTCGCCGGTGGGCTCGTCGGCGAGGAGCACCCGCGGCGAGTTGGCGATCGCGACGGCGATCGCCACGCGCTGCTGCTGGCCACCGGACAGCTCGGCCGGCAGCCGGTGAGCCACGTCGGCGACGCCCAGCAGGTCGAGCAGGTCGAGGGAGCGGCGCGGGCGATCGCGGCGGGGGTGGCTGCGGCCGATCGTCATCGCGAGCTCGACGTTGTCGACCGCGGTGAGGTAGGGCAGCAGGTTGCGGGCCGTCTGCTGCCACACGAAGCCGACGCTGCGCCTGCGGAACTCGATGCGCTCCTGGCGGTCCATCGTCAGCAGGTCGTGGCCGGCGACGTGCGCCACCCCGGCGGTCGGGGTGTCGAGCCCCGACAGGATCGTCAGCAGCGTCGACTTTCCGGAGCCGGAGGCACCGACGAGCGCGACCATGGATCCCGCCTCGACCGTCAGGTTGAGGCCTTGGAGGGCCTGCACCTCCACGCCGACGGCGGTGAAGATGCGCACCAGGTCGTTGCACCTGATGTCGGCCTCGGTCTCGGTGATCGTCATCTGGTCAATCCTCCGTCATCCGCAGGAGCCTGGACAGGTCCTGCCGTCGGGTGGCCGTTGCGGCCAGGAGTGCGCCGACCGCGACGGCGACGAGCACGCCGGCCGCGATCACGATCGTCGGCACGGGGTCGATGTGGACAGCCGGTTGCGTGGTGCCTGTCGTGAACGCCCTCACGTCGATGGCATCCAGCACGACCGCAGGGAGCACGAGCCCGATCAGCACGCCGGACACGATCGCGACGATCGCGAGCGGCCCGATCTCCCATGCGACGAGCCAGCGGGATCGCCGGCGAGGCTCACCCATCGCATCGAGCTGCGCAGCCTGCCGCGACCGGTTGGCCTCACCGCGTACGAGGGCCAGCGCGATGACGGCAAGACACATGGCGACCAGTGCGCCGAGCATGATCTGTGCCGCGTGACGTATGCCGGGGACCAGCGGGAGATCCTCGATCCTGCGGGCGACGTCGTCCGTCGTCCTGGCCTCGGCGTCTCCCGGAACTGCGCGTATGGCGTCGCGGACCGTCTCGCTCGCGCCGGTGGTGCTGACCAGGAGCCGGTCGGGTGGTCCGGGGTCGAAGCCGAAGTGCTTCGCCACGGCACGGTCCATCAGGATCCATGAGCTCAGGGGGCTGAGCGGAGAGGGCACCCGCGCCGTGCCCACGACGTCCACCGGCAGGTCGTCGATGCGCAGCGCCGCCCGATCCTTGCCGAAGTCCTTCGACACCAGGATCGACGCCCGGTCCCCGCTCGTACGTTCGAGGGCCCGCGGCAGCCGCAGTGCGCCCGGCACGCCCTTCTGGACCTTGCGCAGGGCGGCGACGTCGACGAACAGGACCCGGGTGAAGGCTGGCCGGTTGGCCGCGAACAGCGGCACGCCGGACTGCTCGGTGATCCCGACTGTCGCGCGTACGTCTGCGCGATCCGACAGCATGGCCTGGATCCGGGGATTCAACGGCTGGCCCTCCACCACGACGTCGGCACCGACGGTCGCCTCGGCCGCATCCTCGAGTCCGTGCTGCAGCGTCGTGGTGGCGACACCCGAGAAGACCGCCAGGCTGACGCTGGTCACCAGTGCGAGGGCCGCCGCGAGGCCGGCCGCTGGATCGCGCAGTGCGCGCGCCGTGCCGAGCAGGGCCGTGGGACCACGCCAGCGCGAAGCCCGGGCCAGCACGCGGCCGAGCACCCATGGATAGGCCCGCATGACGAGGAGGCAGCCGGCGAGGCTCAGCAGGAGTGGTGTGGCGGCGAGCAACGGATCGACCCCGCCGTCCGGGGTGGCCAGGCCTCGGTTGCGCAGCGCCACGACTGCGGCGACGGCACCGAGCAGGACGAGCACGTCGACGATCCATCGCTGCCCGCCGGTTCCTCCTGACGTCAGGTCGGCGCGTCCCGCGTGCGCCTCCGCCGGCGACATCGCGCCCATCAGGAGGGCCGGTGCGACCCCGACGACCGCCGGCCACCACCACGCCGCTGCGCTGCCGTCGTGGGGGAGCACGGCTGCACCGATGAGTGCTCCGGCGACGGCCATGGGCAGGCCTGCCGCGAGTCCCTCCACCCCCACCAACGCTCGCAGCTGGATGCCGGACGTGCCGCGGGCGGCGATGAGGGCCAGTGAGCGGCGTTGCTTCCGGAGGACGAGTCCTGCGGTGAGCGCGAGCACCACGGCCGAGACGCCCAAGGGCCCGGAGGCGAAAAGGGCCATCATGGCGCGTGCCGAGGAGCCGGACCTGGTGGCCTGGTCGATCGCATTGGGGGCCTCGGAGCTGAACGCCAGCTGGGTGGCGCCCACGATCGTCGGTTCACCTTGGGCGTCGTTGAGGTAGCCGTCACCGGGCAGGAGGTGCGTACCGCGGCTGAACCGGCGCAGCTCGTTCACGAACTCGTCGGCGTTGCCGGCCGTGAGAGCCGAGGAGTCGAGCGGGAACCACGTACGCAGGTCCGCGTTGGAGCTCAGATGGACGAGCTGCGGGAGCGACCCGGGCTCGGCCCACCCGACTCCCGTCACGATCGGTTTCCCACCGTCGGGCTCGAACACCGATGGGACCAACGTGGGTGAGACCTGCGCCCAGATCGGGTCCTGCCTGTCCTTGGCCACATAGGTGCCCGACAGCTGTACGTCGATGGGCGGGCCGCCGTTGACCGGACTTGTCCGGCGTTGGCCGACCGGCCAGTGCATGGCGTCTGCGGTGGCCTCCGACAGCACGACGTCGACCGGGTGACCCTTGGCGGGTTGGTCGGCGGTCACCGCGGACGGCGCCCGTCCCTTGGTGATCCGGACGTGATCGGACAGGCGGGGGTCGAATCCGATGCTGAGGATCACGTTCGCCTTGGTGAGCGTGGTCGGGTCGACGGGCGATGCCGGTGCGGTCGGGAGGGTCAGGGCGAAGCCTCCAGGCCCGAAGACCGATCGCAGCCGCGGCGGCATCTCTCCACGAATCTCGGTCATGGTGTCGTCGAGCCCGCCCCAGACCGGGTCGGACGCGCTCGGCAGGGTGTTGCTCTTGGGGTCGGTGGCCGCGGTCGGCGTCGGGGTCCCTTGTTCGCGCGCGGACAGGTCTCGCTGCACGACCGAGAGGTCGTCTACCTGGTGCCGCAGGGAGTCCGTGAGCAGGTGGTTGGCCGCGCGAGGCATCAGCGCCGTGAGTGTCGACAGCAACACCACGATCACGGCCATGACCGACATCGAGCGGGCATGGTGGGCCACGTGGATCCGGAAGAGCCGGAAGGTCGTCATCAGTCCCCCTCCCGTGCGGTGCGCGTCGCGTCCCGGCGGATGTGCCGGGCCTGGCGTACGGACACGGCGACCACGGCGATGCCGAGGAGGATGACGAGCAGCGCGAGGCCGGGCAGTGCCAACGACATCGCCGGCTCGACGGCGGCTGGGCGTCCGGGAGTCGCGCTGCGGGCGAGGTCGCCGGCCGTCAAGAGGACGGCGATCGCTCCGCTGACGAGGCCGATGACGCCCCCCGCGGCCACCGCCCCGGCCAGCTCCGTCGACCGGATGCGCGCCTGCTGGCGGGGTGTGAGGCCGAGCGCGCGGAGCACCCGCAGCTCATCGCGGCGCCGCCGGCCGAGACTGGCCGTCATGGCCGCCGTGGCGAGAGCTGCGAAGACGATCACGGCGCCGGCCGCCCACCACCAGGTGTCGAGGGCGGACGAGACGATCCGGGCTCCGGGGCCCGGGCTGCTGTTGGTGGCGGTGGTCCGTACGACGCTGGCCGCGGTCGCCGCGCGGGCCACCCGGTCCGGGTGTGCGGACACGACCCACACCGAGTCCGGTGCCGGGACGGAGGCTCCGCTGCCGAGGGCGTACGACACCATGGTCGGCAGGTCCGCCGCGATGCCGCGCGCGGCGGTTACCCCCGGGATCGTGTCGACGACGCCGGCCACCACGACCGTGCCCTGGAACCCCGACTCGGGCAGCAGCAGGTCGAACGTGTCGCCCGTCTTGGCCTGGACCAACGCAGCGGTAGCAGACGTGATGACAACGGGAAGCCGCTTGGGCGCGCGGCCCACCACCGTGCCGCCGCTGCTCTTGTCGTCGACGAGCTCGATGTCGTACGGGTTCGCGCCGGCCAGCCCGCGCACGCTGATCGTCGCGTCGCCGGCGACCCCGGTCGCATCCGCGTGGAGCGCGAGCAGCCGCCAGCCGCGGGAGTTGCGGGGGATCGTGACGGTCCGCTGTGCCGGATCAGCCCCTGGGCCTCGCACCAGCCCGATCGGGCGGACGGCGATCTGCCCGGCGCTGTCCACGAGCCAGATCGTGGTCTTGACATCACCGGTGATCGGGGCGCCGCTCACCGTGACGGTGACGTCGATCCGGCCGGGCTCGATCGGCACGCCGCGCCGGCCGGCGTCCAGGGCCGACACCATGCGGGCGGTGTCCTTGCTGACTCGAGGGTCGTGTGCGACGTCCGCGATCCCGCGGCTCGACGCGAGGAAGGAGACCTCGTCCTGGCCCTGGTCGACCCGCCCTGCCACCGACACGACCGCCGCGGCATCGCGGCCGAGCCCCATGAGCGGGGCCGTCGTCGACTCGACACCGACGTCGGCCGTGGGCTCGACGGCCAGGTCGAGGCGGGTGTCGGCTCCGCTGCGGACGCTGGCAGACGTGGCGTCGAGGGACGCCTGCGTGGCATCCACCGTCGAGACGAGGATCGCGAACCCGACCGCCAGGGACGTCAGCGCGATCGTGACGCCGAAGGTCGGCAACCGGCGGGCGAGCTGCCGGGCGGGCACGACCGGCGTGATCCCCGGGCTCTCGGCTGCGCGTCGCTCGAGACTTCGGAGCAGGGGCGCCGCGGCGGCCATGCCCAGGAGGGCCGTGGCCGCGAGCGCGGCAGCCGGCGCGAGTGACGTGATCGCGTCGACCCGTGTGCCTCCGTCGGCACCGACGCTCACCGGGCCGCCGTACGCCATGAACTGCCCGATCGACAGGCCGGCGGCCGCCAGCACCACGATCAAGAGGGCCTTGCGGGCACCGCGGTGGTCGCGCGATCCGCGCTGTGTTGCGGACTGCCTGACCGCCGTCACCGTCGCCACGACGACGAGCGCGACCGTCACCACGACGCAGGCCGCTGCTGCGAGCACCGCGAGACCGGTGTCAGGCGATCGGTCGGCACCGGTGAACACGGCGATCGCACTGCCCGCGCCGATCGTCGCGCCGGCGACCGCCGCGACGCCGCCTTCGACTGCAGCTGCCGCAGTCATCGCCGGTGTGCTCCCGCCACGCGATCGCAGCAGCGCCGTCTCCGCGCGCCGGGCCTCGACCAGGAGTGCGATGACCTGTCGGCAGGCCACGACCGCCGCCACGGCCAGCAGCGCATAGGCGACAGCGAGCAGGCCGTCGGCCGCCGCTCGGGTGGCTTCGAGGTCCGCGAGGCGATCGGGCAGTCCTCCCGTCACGGTCGCCGAGACGTCGCTGTCGTCGATGGCCGACAGCACGGTGCGCAGGTCGCGGCGCGACTGCGACACGTCGGTCGGGGCCAAAGGCGTGAGGACGTACGACGCCGTGGCGGGGGCAGGCATACGGGCGATGTCAGCCTGCGGGACCACGAGCGGCCCGGCGCCGCCGGGTCCGCGACCTGACGCCGAGGCCGGATCGCCGAACCATGCCGTGGCGCCCGGATCCTTGGGTCGCCACGTCCCGTCGACGACGATCTCGACCCGGTCGCGCCCGATGCCGGCGAGCAGGCGGTCGCCGACCCCGACTCCCAGTGCCGACGCGGCGCGGTCCTGCAGGGCCGCGTGGATCTCGGCTCCGGAGCGAGCCATCGGCCACCCGCCGTCGACCAGGACCGACCGCTTGCGCAGACCCTCGTCCGCCCGCGCGGTGACCATGACCGTCGATCCGTCGTGGACTGCTGGAAATCCCTCGGTGTACGTCGCGCGGGTGATCCCGAACCGCGCGCGGGCGAGCAGGCGATCGAGGTCGGGTGCCCGGTCGGCCTGCACCTCGAGCTGGAGGGCTGCTGCCGTGGCGGGCCCGGCACGGAGGGCGGCGTCCTCGGCGTGGCGGTCGGTCGTGCGGTGCAGCGCGTCGAGTCCGACGATGGAGAACGTCGCCACGAGCACGATGCCGGCGAGGGCGAGGAGGAGAGCCGACTGAGCCCGCGCGCGGGCGTACGCCAGGCCTCCAGGTCGCACCGCGCACTCCTCCTGTCCCGACGGACAGGCCGTCACCGTGGCGTGAGTGGCTTCACCCTACGGTTGCGGGAGGACCGTTTCCACCCTGCGCGAGGTTTGCGCCAGGACGATGCCGGCGAGCACCGCGACCGCGCCGAGCGCCTGGACCGGGGTCAGCGACTCCCGGAACCAGGCCCAGCCGAGCACGTTCGCGATGACCGGCTCGAGCATCGCGATGACCGTCACGATCGTCGCCGGGAGATGGCGCAGCGCGACCATCTCGAGGAAGAACGGCACCACGGTGCCCAGCACGACGATCACCGCGATGACGAGCCACGGGTTCGCGGAGTGGTCGTCGAGCCGGCCGAGCAGCGAAGCCGAGCTGTCCATCGTCGGCATGGCCCAGATCGGCTCGATCAGGTTCATCGCGACGGTCGCCACGATGAAGGCCCACAAGATGATGCGCAGCGGATCGTGGAGACCGACGTTGTGCTCACCCAGCAGGAAGTACGTTGCGAAGCTCACGGCCGCCAGTAGCGCCATGATCACGCCGAGCCCGTCGAACGTCAGGCCGTTCCAGACCCGGCTGACCACCGCGAGCCCGACGAGCGCCAGGCCCACCGCGAGCCACATCCGGCCGTGCACGGGCTCCTTGCGCACGAAGCGCACCCACAGGACGACGAGGACGGGAGCGAGGTACTCGATCAGCAGGGCGATGCCGAGCGGCAGCCGGTCGATCGCGACGTTGTAGGTCAGCTGCAGGGCCGCGACGCCGACGAGACCCATCGCGGCGACGAGCAGCATGGCGGTGCCCTTGGGGCGACGCAGCGCCGACCGCCGGAAGCACACGGCGTACGCGAGGAACACCAGAGTCGCGCCGGTGACGCGCACCGTCGTGAACGACTCGGGGCTCAGTCCGGACCCCATCGCGACCCGGGAGAGGCCGCCGTTGAGGCCGAAGAGGATCGCGGCGGTGATGACCAGCACGTAGCCGAGTCGGGCATTGCGAGTGGTCACACGCACGATCATGTCAGCGATCCCGGACGTGTTCGTTGGAGGGCGTTGGGTACGGGTCCGGCATGACCAGATTCGGCTACACCCTCATGTGTGAACAGACCGACCCCCGCTCGCTCGTACGCAATGCCGTCGCAGCCGAGCAGGCAGGTTTCGAGCTTGCCGTGATGAGCGACCACTTCAACCCGTGGCTCGAGGAGCAGGGGCACAGTCCCGCCGCCTGGCCCACTCTGGGCGCCGTCGCGCAGGCGACGGGGTCGATCGAGCTGATGACGTACGTGACGTGTCCCATCGCCCGCTATCACCCGGCCGTCATCGCGCAGCAGGCCGCGACCGTCGGGCTGCTCAGCGAGGGCCGCTTCACGTTGGGACTGGGCGCCGGGGAGAACCTCAACGAGCACGTCATCGGCGCGGGCTGGCCGCCGGCCAACGTGCGGCACGAACGCTTCGCCGAGGCGCTGGACATCATCAACGCGCTGTTCGACGGCGGCTACGTCAACTACGCCGGCGAGCACTATCGCGTCGACTCCGCGAAGCTCTGGGACCTGCCCGAGGACCGGGTGCCGATCGGCGTCGCGGTGAGCGGCGACCAGTCGATCGACATCGGCGCCCCGCGAGCCGACGTCTTGATCGCGGTCGAGCCCGATCCTGAGCTCGGCCCGGCGTTCGATGCCAAGACCCGTGCGTCGTCGCCGGCGCGCAAGGTCGGCCAGCTGCCGATCAGCTGGGACACCGACGCCGACGCGGCGCGCACCCGGGCGCACGAGCAGTTCCGCTGGTTCGCCGGTGGCTGGAAGGTCAACGCCGAGCTCCCCGGTCCGTCGGGCTTCGCGGCGGCGTCGCAGTTCGTACGCCCGGAGGACGTCGCGGAGCAGATCCCCTGCGGCTCGGACGTCGACGCGATCGTCAAGGCGGTCAAGCCGTTCGTCGACGCCGGCTTCACCGACGTCGCCCTGGTGCAGATCGGCGGCGATCAGCAGGAGTCCTTCCTCGATGCCGCCCGCGCCGAGCTGCTGCCTGCGCTCGAGGAGCAGCTCACCTGACCGATCGTTCAGGTATTACGCTCGGGGGCATGACAACCCCGCGTGCCCGTCGAGCCCTGGACGACATCCCGGTCTACCGGCCCGGCAAGGCCGCCGCCAGCGAGGACCACAAGCTGTCGAGCAACGAGAACCCGTACGACCCGCTGCCCGGTGTCATGGAGCGGGCCGCCACGGAGCTCGGCCGCATCAACCGCTACCCCGACGCCGGCACCACCGCGTTGTACGACGCGCTGTCGGCGAAGTTCGGGCTCGCGCCGGACCACTTCGCCGCCAGCACGGGGTCCGTGGCGGTCCTGTACGCCCTGCTCAGCGCCCACCTCGAGGCCGGTGACGAGGTCATCTATGCGTGGCGGTCGTTCGAGGCCTACCCGATTGCTGCCGACCTGACCGGTGCCACGACGGTGCGTGTGCCGCTGCGGCCCGACGCCACGCACGACCTCGACGCGATGGCGGCCGCCGTCACCGACCGCACCCGCGTCGTGCTGGTCTGCACGCCCAACAACCCGACCGGCCCCGTCGTCAAGGCTGCCGACCTCGACCGCTTCCTCGCCGCGGTGCCCGAGCACGTGCTCGTCGTGGTCGACGAGGCGTACGTCGAGTTCGTCCGCGACCCCGATGCCGCCGAAGGTCTGGCGGCTCTTGCGGGCCATCCCAACGTCGTCGTGCTCCGTACGTTCTCCAAGGCGTACGGCCTGGCGGGCCTGCGGGTCGGCTACGCGATCGCCCAGCCACCGGTCGCCGTAGCGATCCGCAAGGCGACGCCGCCCTTCGCCGTCACGGACCTCTCGCAGGCCGCAGCCGTCGCATCGCTCGACTCCGAGGCGGCGCTCGCGGAGAGGGTCGAGGGGATCGTGCAGGAGCGTGGCGCGATGGTCGCGGCTCTGCGCGAGCAGGGCTGGGAGCTGCCCGAGACGCAGGCCAACTTCGTGTGGCTGCCGCTCGGCGACGACGCCCTGGAGTTCGCCGCCTGGTGCGACCCGGTCTCCGTACGCCCGTTCGCCGGAGACGGCGTACGTGTCAGCGTCGGCACGCCGGCGGTCAACGCGACCTTCCTCGATCGCGCGGCCACCTGGCTCAAGGAGCACTGAGCCGGCGCCCTCTCGGAGGGTTGTTTTGGCACGAGGCACATGGCCGGGATACGGTGGGATCAGATGTGATGCCAGTCACGTCCTGTGAGTCCACCGATGTCCGCCACCCCTGTGACACTGGTGTCTCGCATCTTCGACATCGGAACGGCAATCCCGTGATCCGATCGATTGAGGGAGTCGCATTGAGTGCCACCATGCCCGACGCGTACGTTGCGGACGATCCAGCTGGAGCCTTCCCGCTCGTCCAGCTCCTCACCCCCGAGGGAGAGCGAGTCCCTCACGCGGACTTCGCCTACGACGGGGATGATGACAGCATCCGCGGCCTCTACCGCGACCTGGTCCTGAGCCGGCGCATCGACTTCGAGGCACACGCCCTGCAGCGCCACGGCGAGCTCGGCCTGTGGGCCCCCGCCCTCGGCCAAGAGGCCGCCCAGATCGGATCGGGCCGCGCCCTTCGCCCGCAGGACTTCGCGTTCCCGACCTACCGCGAGCACGGCGTCGCCCTGTGCCGCGGCGTCGACCCCGCGCTGCTCCTCGGCCTGTTCCGCGGCGTCGAGCTCGGCGGCTGGGACCCGGCTGAGCAGGGCTTCGCGCTCTACAGCATCGTCATCGGCGCCCAGACGCTGCACGCGACCGGCTACGCGATGGGCTTGACGCTCGACGGCGAGGTCGGCCGCAACGATCCTGAGCGCGACGCCGCCGTCATCGCCTACTTTGGCGACGGCGCCACGAGCCAGGGCGACGTCAACGAGGCGTTCGACTGGGCCGCGGTGTTCAACGCGCCCGTCGTGTTCTTCTGCCAGAACAACCAGTACGCCATCTCGGCCTCGACCGACCGCAACACCCGCGGACCGATCGCCCAGCGCGCCGGCGGGTTCGGCTTCAGCGGCATCCGCGTCGACGGCAACGACGTCCTCGCCTGCCACGCGGTGACGACGGCGGCGATGGAGAAGGCACGCAACGGCGAGGGCCCGAGCCTCATCGAGGCCTACACCTACCGCATGGGCGCTCACACGACGTCGGACGACCCGAGCCGCTACCGCGACAGCGCCGAGGTCGAGACCTGGAAGCTCAAGGACCCCATCGAGCGGGTCAAGCGCTACCTCCTGCTGCAGGGCACGCCCCAGTCGTTCTTCGACGACCTCGACACCGAGGCCGACGAGCTCGGCAAGCACCTGCGCGAGACCTGCAAGTCGCTGCCCGATCCCGACCTGGCGGCCCTGTTCGACCACGTCTACGTCGACGGCTCGCCCGAGCTTATGGAGCAGAAGGCGCAGTACGTCGCCTACAGAGACAGCCTCGAGCCGGAGGGGAGCGAGTCATGACGAAGATGCCGCTCGGCAAGGGTCTCAACGCCGGCCTGCGCGCCGCCATGGAAGCGGACGACAAGGTCCTGATCATGGGTGAGGACGTCGGCAAGCTCGGCGGCGTCTTCCGCATCACCGACGGCCTGCAGAAGGACTTCGGCGAGAGCCGTGTCATCGACGCGCCGTTGGCCGAGAGCGGCATCGTCGGCACCGCCGTCGGTCTCGCCTACCGCGGCTACCGCCCCGTCCTCGAGATCCAGTTCGACGGGTTCGTCTACCCCGCGTACGACCAGATCGTCAGCCAGGTCGCCAAGCTGCACTTCCGCAGCCAGGGCCGGGTCAAGATGCCGATCGTCATCCGCATCCCGTTCGGCGGTGGCATCGGCGCTGTCGAGCACCACTCGGAGAGCCCCGAGGGGCAGTTCGCGCTGACCGCGGGCCTCAAGGTCGTGTCGTGCTCCAACGCCAACGACGCCTACTGGATGATCCAGCAGGCCATCGCCAGTGACGACCCGGTCGTGTTCATGGAGCCCAAGCGGCGCTACTGGGACCAGGGCGAGGTCGACACCACGTCGGAGCCGATGCCCCTGCATGCCTCGAGCGTCGTGCGCGAAGGCGCCGATGCGACCGTCATCGCGTACGGCCCGATGGTCAAGACCTGCCTCGAGTCGGCCGACGCTGCCGCGGAGGAGGGCACGAGCCTCGAGGTCATCGACCTCCGCACGCTCTCGCCGCTCGACCTCGACCCCGTGTTCGAGTCCGTACGCCGCACGGGCCGCGCGATCGTCGTGCACGAGGCTGCGCAGACGCTCGGGCTCGGTGCCGAGATCTCGGCGCGGATCACCGAGAAGTGCTTCTACTCCCTCGAGGCGCCGGTCATCCGGGTCACGGGCTACGACCTGCCCTATCCGCCGAGCCGCGTCGAGGAAGAGTACCTGCCCGGTCTCGACCGCGTGCTCGAAGCGGTCGACCGTTCGCTGGCGTTCTAGGAGTCTGTGATGAGTGAGTTCAAGCTGCCCGACGTGGGCGAAGGTCTGACCGAGGCCGAGATCGTGACGTGGAAGGTCTCCGTCGGCGACGAGATCAAGGTCAACGACATCATCGTCGACATCGAGACCGCCAAGTCGATCGTCGAGCTGCCCAGCCCGTACGAGGGCCGGGTCGATGCGTTGCTCGTCGACGAGGGCCAGACGGTCGATGTCGGCACCCCGATCATCCGGATCGTCTCGGCCGACGAACCGGCCGGCGAACCCGTCGCCGCACCGCCGGCGACGGACGAGCCCCGCGCGACCATGCCCCATGCCACGACGGCCGGTCAGTTCGCCGCCGCGGGCGACCTGGTCCCGGATGCGCTGACCGAGGCGCCACCCACCGCCTCTGCGCCGCCCAAGGCCGAGGAGAAGCGGCAGTCCGTCCTCGTCGGCTACGGTCCGCGCACCACCTCGACCAAGCGCCGTGCCCGCAAGGGCGCTGTCGCGTCGGTCGACACCGAGAAGGTGCCGCAGCGCTCGATCCGTGCCCTGGCCAAGCCGCCGGTGCGCAAGCTCGCCAAGGACCTCGGCATCGATCTCGACTCGGTCCCCGCCGACGGCGACATCATCACCCGAGCCGACGTCGAGGCGTTCGCCGGCCTGCGCGACAGCCAGCCCGCTCCGACCGCGACCCCCGCGACCTCGCTGGAGGACCAGCGCATCCCGATCAAGGGCGTCCGCAAGATGACGGCCGAGGCGATGGTGGCCTCGGCGTTCACCGCGCCCCACGTCACGGAGTGGGTCACGGTCGACGTCTCCAAGACGATGGAGCTCGTCGCCCAGCTCAAGAGCGACGACCGGTTCGCCGGCGTCCGTGTCTCGCCGCTCCTGATCGTGGCCCGTGCGGTGTGCCTGGCGATGCGCCGCACCCCCGAGATCAACTCGACGTGGGATGACGCCGCGCAGGAGATCGTGCTCAAGGGCTCGGTCAACCTCGGCATTGCCGCGGCGACCCCGCGCGGACTCGTCGTGCCCAACATCGTCGGTGCTGACTCGATGACGCTGCCCGAGCTCGCGCAGGCATTCGGCGAGCTCATCGCCACGGCCCGCGACGGCAAGACCCAGCCGGCGCAGATGGCCGGCGGATCATTCACGATCACCAACATCGGGGTGTTCGGCATCGATGCCGGCACGCCGATCCTCAACCCGGGCGAGTCCGGGATCCTGGCGGTCGGCGCGATCAACAAGCGGCCATGGGTCGGCGAGGACGACGAGATCGTGGCGCGCTGGGTCACGACGCTGGCGCTGAGCTTCGATCATCGCGTCGTCGACGGGGAGCAGGGATCGCGATTCCTGGCCGACGTCGCCGCGATCCTCGGCAATCCCGCGCTCGCGCTGACGTACTGACGAAAACGCTGCAACCCCAGCGCATTTTTCAGATTTTTTTCAGGTTTCACGACTTGATCCGGCGACGCTGTCGATCTATTTTCCTCTCGTAACGAGTTGAGTCCGATGGACTCACGTCTCGAAAGGAGTCTCTCGATGATGAACATGTCCTTTGATCCTTTCGGCGACTTCGATCGCCTGACCTCGCAGCTCTCCTCACGGTCGACTCGACTGATGCCGGTCGACCTGTTCCGTGAGGGGGATCGCTACGTCCTGGCTGCCGACCTGCCCGGCATCGACCCCGGATCGGTGGACGTCGACCTCGACGGGCACATGCTGACCATCAGGGCTGAGCGCACGCCCGCTTCGCACGACGGCGCCAAGTGGCTGGCGAGGGAGCGCGCCTACGGCAGCTACGTACGCCAGTTCAGCCTGGGCGACGGGATCGACACCGAGGGGATCTCGGCGCACTACGACAACGGCGTCCTCAGCGTCGTGATCCCGGTGAGCGAGCGCGCGAGGCCTCGCAAGATCGACATCCTCGACAACAAGACCGAGCAGACGTCGATCTCGGCCTGACGCGCCGACGGACCGGGTGCCGGACCTGTGCTCAGGGTCCGGCACCCGGTCGCACGGGTCGACGTACCCGGTGAACAGGCTTACGCTGGTGTCACCGGCTAAGCAGCAGGCGGCGAACTTCCTCTCCAAGGGTCGCCATGTCCTCGCTCTCCAGCTCCTCCGAGTGGTCACTCCTCATCTATCGCGTTCGTGATGCCGACCGACAGCAGCGCATCCTCAGGGCGTTCCACCGCATCGCCTGGCCAGGCGTCGCGGTGCTGGGCACGCAGGACGCCATGGGTGTCTACGTGATCGTCGACTGCGAGTCGACGTCGCTCGAGCGCCATGCGCGTCGCATCATCATGCGCATCGACACGTCCGCGGTCAGGGTCCTGCGGTCGGTGGTGCCGCATGCAGCAACCGCGCCATAGTGACCTACAGCCGCTCGCCGGCCTCGACCCGCGACGTGATCGTGTTGCCCGCCGGCGCGAGCGGGCACTGCCAGCGTGGGTTGTAGCGGCAGGACGGGTGATAGGCGTAGTTGAGGTCGAGCGTCAACGAGTCCGCGTCGCCGCCCAACCACGAGCCCTTGGCGGTGTCGAGCAGATAGCGACCACCGCCGTAGCTGCCGTCGCCTGATGTCCCGTCGCGCAGCGGGATGAAGATTCCACCGCCGTACTGGTGCAGCCACCACACGTCGAGGCTGCCGCCGACGTGCTCGGGCAGGTCGACGCGGCCGATGAGCTTCATGGTGATCGTGCCGTCCCCGCCGGCCTCGACGAGGCGATCCTCCGTCGGCTCGACGGCGAGCAGCTCGGCCTCGAAGCGCAGTGCAGGGTCGTACGGCCAGTAGGGCAGACCGGTCTCGCGCAGCGGGTCGTCGTCGAGCAGCGGCGTCTGCGGATGGGTGCGGAACATCTCGTCGCGCGCCGCGCGCCATCGCGCGTGACCCGCCGCGTGGTCGGGTTCGGCGCGCACGTCGGCGTACATCTCGTTGACGCGACGGCGCCAGTCGACGAGGGTCAGCGAAGAGCTCGGCATGGTGTCCACGGTCGCACAGCCGCGGTCAGGCTTCGAGCGGCCGCATGAACGTCCGGTCGTAGCGCAGCACGCAGCCGCTCTCGTCCCGGATCCTGTCGGCCTCGACGAAGTCCGGGTCGTTGCCGAACAGTGCGCGGTACTCCTCGTACGCCGCAAGGCTCGGGAAGCTGAACAGCGCGAGCGCGCGGTCGCTGGCTCCTTCGGACGGCAGGAAGTATCCGTGGTGGGTCCCGCCGTGCTGGTTGACGAGCTGTATCCAGCGGCGGCCGAACTCCTCGAAGTCGCTGATCTTGCTCGGATCGATGACGTAGTCCACGACGCAGGTGATCATGTCTCAACCCTCACAGCCCGGCGGGCCGAGCGCGACCGCAACCTAGACTGGGTCGGTGAGTCAGCCTGCCGAAACCCGCCATCCCGGCGCGTACGCGGTGTGGGTCGTGGCCCTGTTCGTCTACCTCCTCGCGGTGTTCCACCGCTCCTCGCTCGCGGTGGCCGGGCTCGCCGCGTCCGACCGGTTCGACATCTCGGCGGCGCAGCTCGCGACGTTCACGATGCTGCAGCTCCTCGTCTACGCCGGCATGCAGATCCCGGTCGGCCTGCTGCTGGACCGCTTCGGTCCGCGGCGCATGCTCCTGACCGGCGCCATCACCCTGACGCTCGCGCAGGCCGGGTTCGCGTTCGCCGACACGTACGCCTGGGCGCTCGTCGCGCGGGTCTTCGTCGGCGTTGGCGATGCCATGACGTTCATCTGCGTGTTGCGGCTGGTCAACACCTGGTTCGCTCCCCGGCGAGTGCCGGTGATCACGCAGCTGACCGGCGTCACCGGCCAGCTCGGCGCGATCATCGCGGCCGTGCCCATGACGGTGGCCCTGCGTGAGCTCGGCTGGACGAAGTCGTACCTGATCGCCGCCTCGCTTGGGGTCGTGCTGTCGATCGCGCTCGCGGTCTTCGTGCGGGACGCACCGGCTGCAAGATCGATGAGCGGCGCGGCGCTGTCACTCAGCGCCATACGACGGACCCTCGGTGCGTCGTGGGCGCAGCCCGGCACGCGGCTCGGCTTCTGGATGCACTTCACGACGCAGTTCAGCGCCACGACTTTCGGCCTGCTGTGGGGCTATCCGTTCTTCGTCCGGGGTGAGGAGCAGTCCGACCACGTCGCCGGCCTGCTGCTGACACTGATGGTGGTCGCGGTCATGGCGGCCGGGCCGTTGCTCGGGTGGGTGATCACGCGCCATCCGTGGCATCGCTCCACGATCGTGCTCGGTATCGTCAGCTCGATCGTCGTGGTCTGGACGACCGTGCTCGTCTGGCACGGTCCGGCGCCGCTGGGTGTCCTGGTCGTGCTGGTCATCGTCATGGGCATCGGCGGCCCAGCGGCCATGATCGGCTTCGACCTCGCGCGCACGTCGAATCCCGCGGACCGTCTCGGCAGCGCCACCGCGATCGTCAATCAGGCCGGCTTCGTCGCGAGCCTCGTCCTGGTGGTCGCGATCGGCCTGATCCTCGACTGGCGCACGCCGGGTGCGTCGACGGCCTACACGCCCTCGGCGTTCCGCTGGGCGATGTCGTTCCAGTACGTCCTGTGGCTCCTGGGCATGGTCCAGATCTGGCGCTATCGCGTCAAGGCGCGGGCCAAGATCATGGCCGAGGAGCCCGAGGCGTACGGCCGCACCCGCAACCTGGGGTAGCCAGCCGCACCTGACAACATGAGGTCATGGCTTCGCCCCTTGATGTCGTCGACTGGCCGGTGCGCACCGAGCGGCTGGTGCTCCGCCGCCTGGCCGACGGCGACGTGGCACAGATCTTCGCCTATCGGTCGCAGCCGCACGTCGCGGAGTGGATCGGCGGAATTTGCCACGGACGTCGAGTCGCTCGCCGAGCGCTTCGGCAACGGCGGGATGGCCGTGATCGTCGAGCACGAGGGCCGGCTGATCGGCGACCTGATGGTCAAGGTGCAGGACGCGTACGCGCAGCGCGAGGTCGCTGAGGGCGCCAAGGGGACCGAGGCCGAGATCGGCTGGGTGGTCGATCCCGCGCACCATGGCCAGGGCTTCGCGACGGAGGCGATCGAGGCACTGTTCCGGATCTGCTTCGACGGCCTCGGGCTCCGGCGCGTGATCGCGATCTGCTTCACCGCCAACGAGCCGTCGTGGCGCCTGATGGAGCGCCTCGGGATGCGTCGCGAGGCGCACCACGTGAAGGACTCGCTCCACCGCGAGCACGGCTGGCAGGACGGGTACGTCTATGCGCTCCTCGCCGAGGAGTGGCGAGCGCGCTAGGCGTTGTGGACGAAGATCTCGCGGCGGGCGCGTTCGATCGCGCCGGTCAGGCCGGCGTACGTGATCGTGGCCATGACCCACCACTGGATCGAGTTGTGGACCGCCTCGACGGTCGGTGAGGCATCGGCCGGGAGGGTGAGCTCGAACGGGATCTCGGTCGTGACGCCCTGCGCGAGCATGAGGTCCTTGGCCACCGTGACGTGCGGACGGCTGAACCACTCGATGACGGGCGACGGCGGCTTCTCGAGCGGGTGCGAGACCTGCGGGCGGTAGAACCGTACGTCGGCGGTCGCCGACTTCGAGACCGGTTCCGTGGGCGTCACCGAGATCGTGCCGCGGACCACGTCACCGGCCCGGTATGCGAGCGAGTCCGTGACGATGTCGAAGTGGATGCTGTTGGCCATGGCGCGCTCGCCCTGAACGAGTCGGGACTCGGTCGGCAGGGGATCGGGCGCCGGCACGACCACGGTGAACGATGCTTCGGCCTCGGGCGTCCTGCCCTTGCGCTCGACCCGGAGCCGGGCCTGCCAGGCGACCGCGGGATCGGACGTGCCTGGGGACCACGACGGCAGCCGTACGGTCGCGGTGTGCGTGCCGGCGGCGAGCGTGCCGCCCGCGAAGACGATCGGCGAGTCTCCCGCACCGACCCACTCCGTCGCGTCGCTGCGCCCGCCCGCGCTGGTGGGACCGACCAGGTCGGTGGTGCTGTTGCGCGCCCACTCGTACTTGAACGTGTTGAGGTAGCCGATCTCGATCCGCGCGTCGGTGACGTCGTCCAGCGCCTCGTCGAGGGTCAGCGTCGCGGTGACCGACTCGGTCGGCAGGAGCGGACGGTCCGGGGCCACCGTCATCGTGGCTCCCGAGCGCCGCCGAGGCAGCAACCTCATTCGTACTGCTGGGCGTTGCTGTCCGCGAGCTTGGCGGCGCGTTCCTGGTCGATCTCGGCGCGGCGTTCCTTGGACGGCTTCTCGCCGCCCAGGCGCTTCCAGAACCAGCCCGTGCAGAACCACCAGATCTGGAACAGGACCCAGCCGACGGCCTTCAGGACGATGATGACGGGCCAGGCGACCAGGACGCCCAGCAGCCAGAACGGGTAGAGGATCCCCAGGCACAGCCAGAGGAACTGCTTGGTCCCGGCGGGGTAGTGCTTGACCATGCCGAAGTAGTTCTTCGGGTTGGCGGCTGCCAGCAGCTTCTGCGGCATGGTCCGTGCGTCGGTCACCTCGCGCTCGATGCTGGTGAGGTTGGGGCCGCGCTCGGCGCCGGTCTGTCCTCGTTCGGGACGCGGCGGTTCGATGTGAGACATGTCGATCACAGTAGGGCTCGCGCTGCCATTGCCGCCGAGAAACCGGCGAGATTCACCAACGACGACGGGCCACCAACCGGATGCGGTTGATGGCCCGTCGCGGGTGCAGGTCGTGGGTCAGGCGTCGTCGGGCTCGCGCACCATCATGACGTTGGTCTTGCCGTCATGGGTGAGGGCGCCGACCTCCTCGAAGCCGCGGCTCTCGTGGAAGGCCAGTGAGACGTCGTTGGTCTCGTAGACCTCGAGCGCGACGGGGGCGTCGCCCTCGATCTCCTCGTAGAGCTTGGAGGCGACGCCCTTGCGGCGGTGGTCTCCGGAGACCACGATGCGGTCGAGGTAGACGTAGTTGTCGACGAGCTTGTCCTCGAACCAGCGATAGCGGCTCGAGTCGTACTCGGCGCCCGGGGGCAGCGTGATGACGAAGCCGGCGATGTCGCCTTCGTCTTCCACGACGAGGGCCTGGTCGGACATCTTGACGAGGAGCGAGAGGCTCTCGTTGTCGAGTGGACCGACGCCCTCGAGGGCGTTCTGGTTGAGGTGGACGATGCTGTCAAAGTCGCTGTGCGTCATTTCTCGGATCATCAGGCATTCGACGTTACGTCAACCTGGCGGCGAAGGCACGCGAGAAGGGGGGTCATGTGGGCGATCCCACACGCCTCCAATCCACGCTCAATCGGCGATTCCTGCTGACCTCGCAGGGAGATTCGGCGTCAGACCTCGAATGTCGCCCCGATGGCCCTCTCGGTCGCTGTCCACAGGTCACTGGCGAACTCTTCGTCGCGGGCGGCCCGGGTCATCCCGACGAGCTTGGGCCGGCCGCGAAGCCCCCGGATGCCTGACGGACCGACGTACTCGCCGCCACTCAGCGACCTGTCGGTGGCCGCCATCAGCAGCGGCTGGGCGCCCGCGGAGGCCGACTGGGCCAGGATCTTGCTGACCTGGTGCATGCCGATGCCGTAGAGGGACAGGCCGCTGCCCGTGGGTCCGGTCTTCGTGATGTTGGTGGCGGCGTAGCCGGGGTGCGCGGCGACGCTGATCACGCCGAGTCCGGCTGCCTTGACGCGGCGGTCCAGCTCGAGCGCGAAGAGCAGGTTGGCCAGCTTGGACTGCCCGTACGACTGCCAGCGCTTGTATGGCCGGCCGGAGTCGCCCGGCTCGAGCGCCGTCAGGTCGACGCTGCCGACCGCCGAGTGCGCGAGTGAGGAGACCGTGATGATGCGCGCGTCGCTGGCCTTGAGGGCAGGCCACAGCTCGGCGGTCCAGGTGAAGTGACCGATGTGGTTGGTGCCCATCTGCATCTCGAAGCCGTCGGCCGTGGCCGCGTACTTGGGCGGCACCATGATGCCGGCGTTGTTGACCAGCATGTCGATGCGGTCGTACGTCTTGGAGACCTCGGCTGCGGCCCGCCTCACGTCGGCCAGGTCGGCGAGGTCGAGCGACACGACCTCGACGCGGGCGCCGGGAACCATGTCGAGAATCTGCTTGACGGCTGTCTCGCCCTTGGCCTCGTCACGCGCGGTGACGACGACCTCGGCGCCCTTGCCGGCCAGGCCGATTGCCGTGTGCAGGCCCAGCCCGCCCGTCACTCCGGTGATCACGGCGCGCTTGCCCGACAGGTCGGGGATGTCGTGGGTGCTCCAGCTCATCGCGTCAGCCTAGGGCCCCTGCCGGGGATCCACCGTTCAGGGCATGATCGCCATGGCCGAGAGGATCGCTCGTCCGAGGTCCTCGTCGCCGTGGATCCCGACCTTGACGTCGTCGGGGCGCCGGCGGCCGGCACACAGCACCGTGAACGCCTCGGTCTTCATCGTCAGTGTGGCCGTCGGTTCGTCGAGGCTCTCAATCGCGCTGGCCCGACCGTCCTCGCCGACCCGAACGGCCAGCTCGAGTGGCATCTCGCCCGTGACCTCCCACCGTACGGTCGACATCGCGGGCGGCTTGACCCGCTTGCCCAGGACGTACGGCATGGCGAACGAGAACGTCATGACCGCGATCTGCGCGCCGGTGCTGTCGAGCCCGCCCGGCCGGCCGACCGCCCGCCGGATGTCCTGCTCGTGCACCCACATGTCGACCGAGCGGTTGCGCAGCAGGGTGTCCCACGACCACTGCACGCCGCCGGGTGTGACCGGCGCAGGTGCCGACGGGTCGTCCGGCAGGTCGGCGAGCCGACTCGCGCGCAGCTCCACGGCGGCGGCCAGCTCGGCGACCACGGTGGCCGGCGTCTCGTGGCGGCGTGCCTCGACACCCTTCGCGGTGTAGGCCGAGACGACCTCCGTCCCACCCGCCTGCTCCGGATCGTTCTGCTCGGTGTGGCACAGCTCGGACTCGAGGTGCGCCAGGTGCGCGACGACGTCCTTGACGGTCCACTCCTCGCAGTCGGTCTGCCGAGCCCAGTCGGCGTCGTCCAGGTCGGCGGCCAGGGCCAGGATCGACAGAGCCGACTCGTGCCACCCCCGAACGTACGTCTCAAGCATGTCCACGGATGGTCTCCTTGCGTTGCTGACGGCGGCAGTAGAAGACATACCCCGCGAACACGATGCCCACAGCCACACCGGCCAGTCCGATGTCATTGCCCCGGTTGGCGCGGGACTCGACTCCGGTGGCCGTGGCCCACCCGTACGAGGCATTGTCGACCCGCCGGTCCCGAGGCGTGCACCGCACCTGCATCCGGTCCGTGCCCTGGTTGAGCACGCCGATCAGGTGCCACTGGTTGCCTTCGTTGTCAACCGTGATGTCGATCTTGGCCTTGGGGATCGCGACCGGCTTCTTGTCCGGGCCGATCGCGCGGCACGTGATGTGGCGCTCCGGCTGCAGGATGTCGGTGAACACCCCGAGCGTCTTGGCCTGCGCGTCTGCACGCGTCGTCGTGGGCGAGACCGTGACCTCGCGCAGGGGATCCCATGAGCTCGCGGCGACCGCGGTCCCCACCATCGTGCTGCCGAGTGCGAAGACGAAGGCGGCGAGATACCAGAGGGGATTGACCGGTTTCACGGAGTCACCTTGCCACACGGCGGCGCTCGGAACGCGCCTTGACGCACGTGGCACGACTTCGGCTGGGCCGAGTCGCTCGTCAGAAGAGCCAGATGAAGGCTGCGACGGTCGGCACGAGGGACAGGACGGACCACAGGATCGAGAACGGGCGTGTCCCGAGGATCGCGCGCGTCGCCGCGCAGACGATGAGGGCCACGACGCCGGACATGAGTGTCAGCGCGGTGGCGTCGCTGCGCCGGCCCTGGTCCAGCAGGACGTACGAGACGCCGATCAGCCCGAAGACGCCATGCATCGCGACCGCCAGGAAGCCCAGCGCGGTGACTCTCCGGCGTACGCGGTCGAGGGCCACAGCCTCCTTGGTGGCGGTCATGCGGGCACCGCTTCTGCTGCGTCGATGATGCGGTGCAGGACCGCATTGGTGGCGCGCAGGTCCTCGACAGTCATGCCGAACCGCGTCAACATCGTGGCCGGCACCTTGAGCGCCTTGCGGCGCAGCGCCCGACCTTGAGAGGTGAGCGCGACGTCGATCAGCCGCTCATCGGCGCTGGACCGCGTACGCGTCACGAGCTCTGCCTGCTCGAGCCGCTTGACCAAGGGAGAGATCGTGGCCGGCTCGAGGTGAAGCAGGTCGCCCAATGCCT
Source organism: Aeromicrobium sp. 9AM (assembly GCF_902506105.1). Taxonomy (GTDB): domain Bacteria; phylum Actinomycetota; class Actinomycetes; order Propionibacteriales; family Nocardioidaceae; genus Aeromicrobium. The sequence continues at coordinate 2,634,938 of NZ_LR733304.1, read as the reverse complement.
TGACGCTCAGCGTGCCGTGCTCCCACAGCGCCAGCATCGCGAGGTACTGCGGATGCGTCAGGCCCAGCGGCTCCAGCACGGAGCGATAGCTCGCGATGACGCTGCGGGACGCGACGGCGAGGGCGAAGCAGACCTGCTCCTCGAGCGCGAGTGGATTGATGTCGTCCATATGGCAAGTGTACGAATGATTAGTGCACTAATCAATGTGACGTGGAGCATGACGAAGGCCCCCACCGCACGGTGAGGGCCTTCGTCGGTGAAAAGGACTAGAACGCGGACTCGTCGAGCTCCATGATCGAGTCGTCGATGTTCTCCGCGATCGCGCGCTCACCGGCAAGGCCCGGCAGCACGTTGCGGGCGAAGAATGTCGCAGCGGCGACCTTGCCCTCGTAGAAGCTCTTGTCGGCGGCCGAGACCTCGCCGCCAAGCTTCTCGAGCGCGACCTCGGCGCCACGCAGCAGCAGCCACGCGACGGTCAGGTCACCGAGGACGTACACGAGGCGGGTCGTGTTGAGGCCGACCTTGTAGATGTTCTTGAGGTCGCCCTTCTCGTCGGCGGGGTTCGACGACATGAGGTCGGTGAACACCGCGCCGATGATCGCCGTCGCGTCGTCGAGGCCCTGCTTGAGCAGCTCGCGCTCGACCTTGAGGCGACCGTTGCCGGCCTCGCTCTCGGCGAACGCCTTGACCTGCTCGGACAGGTAGCCCAGTGCAGCGCCCTTGTTCTTCACGATCTTGCGGAAGAACAGGTCCTGGCCCTGGATCGCCGTGGTCCCCTCGTAGAGGGTGTCGATCTTGGCGTCGCGGACGTACTGCTCGATCGGGTGGTCCTGCAGGAAGCCCGATCCGCCGAACGTCTGAAGCGACTCGGTGCCCAGCAGGATCCACGAGCGCTCTGAGCCGTAGCCCTTGACGAGCGGCAGCAGCAGGTCGTTGATCGACTCGGACAGCGACGCGTCCTCGCCGGCAGCTTCCTTGATGATGACGTCGTCCTGCCACGTCGCGGCGTACATCGCGAGCGAGCGCAGGCCCTCGGCGTACGCCTTCTGGGTCAGCAGCGAGCGACGCACGTCGGGGTGGTGCGTGATCGTGACGCGGGGGGCGGCCTTGTCGGACGCCTGCGTCAGGTCGGCGCCTTGGACGCGCTCCTTGGCGTAGTCGAGCGCGTTGAGGTAGCCGCTCGACAGGGTGGCGGCGGCCTTGAGGCCGACCATCATGCGGGCGTTCTCGATGACGCGGAACATCTGGTTGATGCCGTCGTGCACCTCGCCGAGCAGCCAGCCCTGCGCCGGTGCGCCGTCGCCGAAGGTGACCTCGCACGTCGTGGACACCTTGATGCCCATCTTCTTCTCGACGTTCGTGACGTACGCGCCGTTGCGCTCGCCGGTCAGCTCACCGGTCTCGTGGTCGAAGTGGAACTTGGGCACGAGGAACAGGCTGAGGCCCTTGGTGCCGGGTCCACCGACACCCTCGACGCCGACGGGGCGGGCGAGGACCAGGTGCATGATGTTCTCGGCCATGTCGTGCTCGGCCGACGTGATGAAGCGCTTGACGCCCTCGATGTTCCACGAGCCGTCCTCGTTGGGGAACGCCTTGGTGCGGCCCGCGCCGACGTCGGAGCCCGCGTCGGGCTCGGTCAGCACCATCGTGGCGCCCCAGCTGCGGTCGACCATGTGCTGCGCGATCAGCTTGTCGCGCTCGATGCCGTTCTCGAAGACGATGCGTGCGAACGCGGGGCCGCAGGCATACATCCAGATCGGCGGGTTCGCGCCGAGCACGAACTCCGCGCTGCCCCAGATCAGGGACGCGGGGGCCACCTGGCCGCCGAGCTCCTCGGGGATCTGCAGGCGCCACCACTCGGCGTCCATCCAGGCCTTGTACGACTTGGCGAAGGCCGGGTTCATCGTCACGGTCTTGGCGGCCGGGTCGTAGACCGGCGGGTTGCGGTCGGCGTCCTCGAACGATGCCGCGAGGTCTTCGCGCGCGATGCGATCGATCTCGGTCAGGATGCTCTTCGCGGTGTCGGTGTCGACCTCTTCGAAGGGTCCCGTGCCGAGGATGTCCTGCCGGTTGAAGAGCTCGAACATGTTGAACTCGACATCACGGAGGTTGCTCTTGTAATGGCTCATGCCAGCAATCCTTTGAGGGGTTTGCGCTGCGCCGGGGCAGCTTGCTACTGGGTAGTAACTTAAGTATCCGTCCACGCTGCGCTTAAAACAAGTCAAACCCCGGATGCGGCCTTGTCGGCCCTGTCACACCGTCGTCGCAGGTCAGCGGCTCTCGAGCCACGCAGGGAAGTCCTCGAGCGTGGTCAGCACGCTCTCGGCGCCCGCCTCGCGGAGCTCGTCCGCGGTGCTCGGCCCGGTCGCGACACCGACTCCGACGATGCCGGCGAACGTCGCGGCGTCCATGTCGTGCACGTGGTCGCCGACGTACGTCGTGGCGCCCTGCTCGCGCAGCACGACGCCCTTGGCCTCGCGCCAGGCGCCGCCGAAGACCTCGCCGACGGGCAGGCCGAGGCGGTCGACGTGCAGGCGGGCGTTGGGCGCGTGCTTCGCGGTGAGGAGCATCGTGCGGCCGACCTGGTTGGCCGCCTCGACTGCGTCATGTGCCCCGGGCATCGCGATGACCAGGTCGATGGCGATCTCGGGATAGAGCTCGCGGTAGCGGTCGGCCCAGTGCTTGACCTCGGGCTCGGGCAACCAGTGCTCGAGCTCCCACTCGACCGGCGGGCCGAGCCGCGAGACCACCAGATCCGTGTCGATGTGGGCGCCGGTCTCGACGACGAGCTGGTCGTAGACCGCCTTGATGCCGGGCCGGGAGTCGATCAGGGTCATGTCGAGGTCGAAGCCGGTGATCACGCGATCGAACCTATCGCGGCCAACCTCACGGGGTGTGGCTGGAGATGTTCCACGATCGGCAGCGCGCCAGATCGTGCCGGGAGGCCGATCGCCGGAGGCTGACCTTCCAGTCGCCTCCCGTGCTGCGCAGCGTGTAGAGCGTCACGGACGGTTTCTGTTCGTCGTCAGGGGTCTTGCCGGCAGCCAGGTGGAAGCGTTCGTCGGTGCAGGCGACGAGCTGCGCCCTGCTGTCGCCGACCGAGTGCGCGCTCAGTCGAATCCACAGAGGTCCCGTCCTGCGTGCACCGCGCTCGTAGCCCTTGGTCGCGTTGACGACCTCGGTGAGCTGCTCGCCCGTCGCCAGCGCGTCGTAGCCGGAGGCCAAGGCCGCTGCGTCGTCACCGTCGCGCTGGTCCTCGGGGAGGGAGGTGAGGTAGGTGTCGAACGCGATGTAGCGCTGGAGCGCCGCGACCGGCGGGTCGTTCGCGGTCGCACCGTCGCCGAGCTCCCACGTGATGGGCGAGTCGGCCGGTCCGGTGGTCGGTACGTCCGGCGGTGGCGTCGCGGTGGTCCTCGAAGGTGCGGGCCGTGGTTGTGGGTCGCTGTCGTCGCAGCCCGCGAGCCCCAGCAGCGCGAGGAGGGTAGCCGCCGCAGCAATCGTCCTCGAGCTCATCGAACGCCGTACTTGTCGACGAGCTCGTCGTAGTCGTCGTTCTTCGACGAGTCCGCGTTGTAAGGATCGGCGTCGGACTCCGGGCCGGTGTAGTCGTTGGTGTAGTGCTTTTCCTTGTCCTCCTCCCACCTGTCGGCGGTCGAGCCGTAGAGGTTGGACTTCGCCGACTTCTCGTCGAGCCAGCCGCCGGATCCCGCGACGCGATCGTGGTCGCGGCCGTCGAAACCGCTCTGCCAGCCACTCTCGTACGTACCCTCGTCGAGGTCCAGGTCGAAGTAGGGCTCCTTGAGCGCCTCGGCATCGAGATCGGGCTTGACCACGTAGTGGCCGTTCTTCTGCGTGTAAAGGGACTCGTAGCCCTCGGGAGACAGCGTGCCAGCCTCGAGGGCCGCCTGCACCACGATGCGTCGCTGGATCGTCTGCGAGTCGTTCGCGGCCTGAGCTGCCCATTCGCCGGTCACCTTGGTCTCGTGCGCGTGCGAGTCCTCGGGCGGTGACCCGGCGCTGAAGAGCGCATCGAGGAAGCCGCTCTGGACCTTGCCGGACGACGCGTTGAACATCGAGATCCCGGCTTGCGTGAGGGCGCCGGCACCTTCGGCGGCCTTGGCGCCGGGTATGACCGACACTCCGATGTCGGCGACCATGCGGAGCGCCGCCATCTGGCGCTGCTTGGCGGAGTACTTTTCGTCGGCCGCCTGGTTGTCGCCGGCGTCCTTGCCCGCCGCCACGTCGATCTGGTGCTCCATGTCTGCGCCGACGATGCGTCCCTCGAGGCGGCCGGCGCGGTCGATCGCCTCCTTGACGTCGCCTGCGTCGCCGTTCCTCATTGCGTCGGTGATCTGCTGCTGGGCGTCCCACGTGGCCGCTGCGTGGAAACGCACGGCATCTTCGTCGCCGGTGCCTGACACGAAGCGAAGGAAGTTGCTCTCGACCGACGGGTTCATCTCGAAGCCGTGCTCGCCCGCCGTGTTCTCCTGCGAGCTGTCGTGCGCGTCGCCGAACTGATCGACCCAGTTGATGCCGGCATCGACAACCGCATCGCTGATGCCCTCCGTCATGCGGCCCACGGCGACGGCGTCCTTCTTGTCGATGTCGCCGTCGCCGTCGCTGTCGTAGCGCCCGCCCAGGTAGCCGGCCTGGTTGTCGCCGACGTCCTTGATGAGCGCGAGCGCGGCCCGCGACTGCATCTCGCCGCCACCGCCGTGCGCGGGGTCGCGGTCGGTGCCGGAGTGGATGACGTCGATGACGCCCGTGTCGTCGGTCCAGTTGAGCCCGAGGAGGTCCTTGCGATCGCCGTCGTTGAGCAGCAGGGCGGACGCGCCGTCCTCGTTGCGCGACGCGACGCTGAGGAGGTCGCTTGCCGCGCCGTCGTCGAGCATCGCCTTGATGCCGGGAAGATCCCGGAGCTCCGGGATGGGGTCGTACTCGCCGTCCCAGTCGCCCAGGTCCTCGCGGTTGAGCCCGTTGGCCGAGGCAAGGATCGCGTTGAGGTCCTGCTTGACGTGGATGGCCTGCTCGCCGAGGTGCTGGCTGAACAGATCGCCACCCTCGACGTCCTTTGACGCCGAGCCGAGCAGGTCCGCCCAGCCCTCGACCCCTTCGAGGCCCTTGATCGAGTCGAAGCCCTCGCCGGACCCGTAGCGGTAGCCGTCGTGCGACTCCCCGACGCGCAGGTCGAGCAGGTCGCAGATCGCTTGCGGATAGGGGCGGCCGGACGGGTTGTCCGCCGTGCAGAGCGGCAGTGGGGTGGCGCCCTTCTCCTGTACGTCGGTGTTGGTGATGTTGAGGATCGCATCGGAGATCGGGCGCAGATGGCTGTTGACCATCTGGGTGATGACGTCGCCGGGCGCACCCGCCGCAGTGGAGCTGACGGCCTCGCGGACGACGCCGGCGACCTTCGTGAGGTTGTCGGCCCCAACCGTGTTGGTCCAGTTCGTGATGTAGGACGCCTGTGCGGCGGTCATCAGCTTGTCGGGCTTGCCGTCTCCGTTGTTGTCCGCGATGGAAGCGTTGATCGCCGCGAGGCGCTCGTTGGCCTTGTCGATCTTGGCGAGTGTCTCGCTGCTGGGGTTCTCGTCGTCGAGGGCGTCTTTGAGCAGCGCCGCGTCGACCTTCGCCTGGACGTCGACCAGCTTCACGAGGGCAGCGGGCAGCTGCGATGCCGACATGATGGCGACGATGTCGTCAGACACCTGAGGGTTGTCCGCGAGGTAGTCCTTGACCTCGTCGTCGCTCATGTCGGCGAAGTTGGGGAGCTCGCCGTTGGCGACGGCGTTCTTGTAGTACTCGATCTTGTCGGCGTCGGTCAGCTTCAGGTCGGGGAAGAGGGTGGCGGCCGCCAGGGGGATGAGACCGGCGCGGATCAGCTCGCGGACGTTCTCGTCCGTGGGACCCTGCTTGAACCGGGCGGCGATGTCGTCGGCAGAGTCGTCGATCGTGGCCTGTGCCTGGTGGTAGCGGCCCTTGAGATCGGCCTCGATGCCGGCCGCAATTCCCTTGTAGTCGATCTTCTCGTCGCCAGACCTGATCTCGGGCTGGTGCTGCAGGCCGAAGATCGTGCTGCGGTAGCGGGTGTGGTAGTCGATGTTGATCTGGTTGACGGTGTTGTCGAACTCGTCGACCATCTGCCCGAACGACTTCAGCAGACCGACGGCGTACTGCCCCTTGACGGCGAGGTTGTGAGCGACCTTCTTGGCCTCGGCCGGATTGGCCCTGACGCCGGCCTCGATGTCTCCCTCGATGGCGTTGGCAGCCCTGACCTCGTCGCCCTCGAGCTCACCGGCCAGGGACTGGATCACACCTGCGTTGGTCCCGGGCGCCTCGGCAGCAGCTCGAACGGCATCGCCCGTGACCTGCCAGTATTCGAACGGCCCGTCGGTCCTGGTCACCATGGCTTACCCCCGTCTTGGCATGTGACAGGCAGTCTAGACGCCTTGGAACGACGCGTCGATCGAGGCCGGGTCGCGCCGTCGCATCTGACAGGATGGCCCCGTCACTCGGGGCGGTCACAGGGGGAAATGACATGGTGGCGAGACGCCGGATGATCGGCGCAGGGGTGGTAGGCGTCGTGTTGCTGGTCGCCGCCGGATGGATCTGGGGTCGCCCGTGGTGGCAGACCAGGGCCCTGACGAACGCATTGCAGGACATACCGGGTGTCGCGTCCGTGAAGTCGATGCCCGATGGGACGTTCGACGATCATCCGTACGCCGTGAGGTTCGCGAATGACGTCTCCGCAGATGACTTGAGTCGCGGCGTCGAGAGCGTCCAGCGAGCCCTGGACCGTCACGAGATCGCCGGCGACCGGGCGGGTGTCGAGATGCATGTCGGCGACTTCATGCTGGAGCCGCCTCGCGAAAGATCTCTGTCCCGAGACGTCATGGGTGCGGTCGTGGCGCTGCAAGACGTCGATGGTCTGAAGGGCATCGAGGTGGACGACTACGAGGTCACGATGTCGACAGCCGACAACGAGTCGCTCATCCCTGTGGCGACCCGGGCGCTCAAGGCCTTGACCTCGGCGAAGATCGGCGCGGGGAGCGACGCGGTGCTCCGAATCACCTCTCGTCGGGGCAACGGCCAGCTGCGGTCGACGCTCTCCGGGGCCTCCGGCCAGGTGTCCCTCCTCAAGGGTCTCGACCGCGCGGTGACCATGTCGGGTGCCAAGCTTCGGGCAGTCCGGTCTCCTACCATGAGCGTTGCGACCTTCGCCCGTTCCGGGCGGCCGGCTGAGTGCGATGCGGAGCTCACTGTCGGGCCGGCGGGTCGCCTCCGTGCGGCTGCGCAGGTCGTGGCTCGCGAAGCGCCGCAATGCGGAGTGACGCTGACGGTTGGAGATGGGTCCGACACCGCGTTCGAGCTGCGCCTGCAACCGCGCGGTTCGGGCATCGACCGGGCCCTGGCCCTGCGAAAGCATCTTGAGCGAATCGGCGCGACGGTCACCCAGGTCAACAGTGATCTGGGATTCATCGGCATGTCGGTCCCGGACGCTGAAGGGCTCGCTGCCCTGCGAAAGCTCACGCTCGACCCGTCGCGCTGGACGGCACCTGCCGATGCCGTCATGACCGTCCGTTGGGGCGGCACGAACTGGAACGCACTGGAGTTCAAGCCGGTCACGGTCTTGCAGCGTTTGGGTGGGGCGATGGCCGACATCCGGCGGGCCGGCTTCGTCGCCTCCTCAGCCGATCGAACGAGCCTCAAGAACCAGCTCACTGTCACTGACGACGCGGCGAGCGCGTCAGATGTGACCACCACGGAAGGCCGGCGCGCGATGATCGATGCGATCAAGGGCTCGGACTTTCCCGGTACCGTGCAGTTCCGCATCTCGAGCCGCGCCGGGGGCACGCTGGGGTTCACCGCGACGGCCGCGGGCAAGGCGACGAAGGTGATCTACCCGGCGGACGGCCCGAGCACGTCGTGGCCGCGTGACTTCATCGCCGACTGGAACCAGCCGGCAGAGTGACCACGCTGGTCACTTCGTTGCCAGGTATCCAGGGCCGCCCTGCGTACGTTCGACGTCCGCCTCGGTCGTGGTGCTGAGGCACTCGCGCTCGGCTCTGCGATTGACCTTGACGTCCTTGAGTCCCGGCGAGTTGAACAGCCGGTCGAGTGTGGCCGCGTGACTCTCGGCCGGTTGCTTCTTGAAGTCGACGATCAGCGGTGTGCCCTCGACCTCGGTCTTGTCGGCCCAGTCGGGCAGCGCTGACACGTCGATGTCGCCATCGGCGATCATCTGCCGCAGTCCCTGGATCTCGCAGTATGCCGGCAGAGAGCCAACTGATCTGGCGACCTTGATCGTGGGGGATGCCGTTGGCGACGGGTCCGATTCGCTCCCGTTGCAGGCACCGAGAGTCGCCGTCAGACCAGCGATGACGACAAGCGCCGCAAGGTGTCGCCGAGGGACCCCGATCAAGGACGGCCCCAGCCCTTGGAGGTCAAGAACTCCTTGATGTGGTTGTCGTCCATGCCCGTCAGCGAGTAGTGATCGCTGTAGAACTTGTAGACGTCGCCGATCTGCTCCGAGAAGTCGGTGTAGAAGGTGTCGTCGTGCGGCGGGTTGTCCCTGAAGTACTTGGTCAGCACCGTGTCGGCTGCATCCTGCAGCGCCGCATTGGAGGCATGGCCCGGGTTGTCCTTCAGGACCGACGGCAGGGTCGCGGGATCGAGCTTTCCGGACTCGACGAGAGCATCGATCATCGTCACGGTGTTGTGCGTCGTGACGTGGGAGCCGTCGGGCTGCCAGTCGTAACCGAGGTCGGCATTGGGGGCGGGGAAGTGCTCGGCGGTCGTGAGGTTCGCGAGCAAGGTGTTGCCGATGCCGGTGGCCGGTCCCAGGAAGTCGCCGGCAACAGGGATCTTGCCGGCCAGGGTGGAGACGATGCCGGACGCGATCTTGAGGTTGCGCACACGCTCGGCCTCGGCGTCGTTGGCATTGAGACCGTGCTCCTGAGCCGCGTTGACCAGACCGGCATCCAGGTAGGCCTGGAGGCGCCCGTTGCTGTCGGCCAGCGTGCGCGGGTTGTCGTCCGGGTTGGCCGCCCACTTGAAGATCTGGTCGTGCTGGTACGCGTTGACGTACGTCGCGAGCCGGTTGGCGCCGCGCTCTGCGTCGAATTGCGAGGGATGGTCGTTGCCGAGGACGTTGTCGCTCGCGATGTATGTCATGAGGCGGATGCGGTCGGCCTCGGACAAGGGGCTCTTGTTGGCCTCCGGTGTTCCGGTCTCGGCAGCGAACTCTCCGAGGTGGTCCGACAGGGCGTCGGTGATCTCGCGGGTGATGAGGGTGTTGCGGAAGGCGGCCGAGTCGCCGTCCTCGCCCATCAGGTGCTTGAAGTTGTCGCCGTCGACCGCGGTGATGTCCTGGGTCAGCTTGTCGAAGGCCTGGTCAGCACGGGCGACAGCCGCCGGATCGCCGGAGATGGCGTCGTCGTGGATCCACGAGTACATCTTGGCGGCCTTGGCCTCTTCGCCGTTCTCGAGGTCCCACGGCTCGTCGAGGATCGTGGCGTTGAAGTTGGACGGGTAGTTGTCCGGCACGTCGACCCCGCTGACGAGGTCGGCGGTGGCGTCGCGGTTGCGGCTCACCATGTCGAGGATGTCGGCGGTCAGACCGGTGTCCCACTGGCCCTGCCGGTCGCCACCGGGCTGCTTGTCCCAGAACGTCTCGTACGCGTCCGTGGAGGCGATTGCCGTGGAAGCCATCTGCTTGGCCAAGCCGTCGCCGGGCTCCGCATCTCCGTGCACGAGCAGCTCGGCCAGGGACTTGAAGTGCTCGTTGTCGTCGAACGTCCAGTAGGCGCCGCCGATGCTGCCCTTCATCTCGGACGTGAACATCTCGCGAGCGTCGTGGCGCAGGTCCTCGGGCAGGTCGTCGTAGCTGCCACCGACATCGGTGTTGGACAGGTTGAGGATGCTGTTCGCGTAGTCCTCCTGCAGCATGTCCTTCCACGAGTCGGTGAAACCGCCGACCTTGTCGGTGACGTCGTAGCTGCCAGAAGGGCCGCCGTACGGGGAGTAGGGATAGTCCCTCTGCTGACCGGTCTTCCACTCGTGCTCGTTGGCGTTGATGTAATCGAGGATGTCGTCCTTCTTGGAGTACGTGCCCTCGACGAAGGTCTTGAGATAGGACTGGGCATTGCCCACCGTCGCGTTCGACGCGAGGTCGACGCCATTCTTGGCCGCCCATGGTGCGAGCAGCGCAAGACCCTCATTGATGCCACTGACGTTGTGGAATGCGTTGAGGAAGTCGGCCGGGCTGACGTTGGCGTCGTCGCCGAGCACACCGAGGATCTTGGAGACGTCGCCCTTGGCGTCGTCGCCGTCCACGTGGGGCAGGGCGAGCGCGATGATGTCGGCCTGGAGGCCCTTGCCCGGATCCTTGATCTGGAGCCAGCTTTCGAGCAGCCCCGGGTTCTCGTCGATGAATGCGGTGCGCTGCTCCTCCGTCATGTGGGCGAAGTCGGGCATGAGCCCGGCGTCCATGCGGGAGCGGTAGTACGCGTACTTGTCCTCAGGGGTCAGCGCGAGGCCTGGCCACAGTCCTGCCGACGTCAGCGGGATGAGGCCGGCGCGGATCAGCTCGCGGACGTTCGCGTCTGTCGGCCCCTGCTTGAACTTCGAGGCGATGCCGTCGGCGGCATCGTCGATCGTGGCCTCGGCCTTGGAGTAGCGGCCCTTGAGATCGGCCTGAATCGACGCGGCGATGCCCTTGTAGTCGATCTTCTCCTCGCCGGAGCGGTACTCGGGCATGTGGTGCATGCCGAAGATCGTGCTGTCGTAGCGCTTCTTGTACTCGACATTGATCTCGTTGACCTCGCGGTCGAAGTCGTCGACGAAACCGGCGAACTGGTTGAGCAGGCCGACCGCGTACTGGCCCTTGGCGGCGAGGTTCTGCGCTGCAGTCTTGGCTGCCGTGGTGTTGGCCTTGACCCCGGCCTCGATGTCACCCTCGATCGCCGCGGCGGCGTTCTTCTCGTCGCCCTCGAGCTCGCCGGCGAGTGACTGGATCACGGCGGCGTCGGAGCCGGGCTTCTCGCCGGCAGCACGGATCGCGTCTCCCGTGACCTTCCAGTACTCGAACGGCCCGTCAGTTCTCGTCACCATGTTGTTGCCCCCGGTTCAGCAGTGTGTCTTCGAAAGAACTGACGCCAACGAGACTCGCGTCCCGTTGGCGTCAGTGTCGTACGTGTGCGGTCGTCCGACCGGCCGGAGCCGGTGTCAGACCTGCCGGTTGATGCGGTCGCCGACCTCGGACGTCGTGTTGATCGGCGCCGCGAGGTTGGCCCCGCCCTCTTCGTCGCTGTTGCGAGCGGTCGAGGCCACGTTGGACACGTTGTGTCCTCCGTCGGTGAGCAGGTTGCCCAGCTTGCCCGAGTCGTCGAGCACATGGTCGTTGACGAAGCTCGTCAGAGCCGTGCCCACGATGGGGTGCCCGAGGCTTCCCGACGCGGAGTCGAGACCATCCTTGAGTCCCTTGGCCGCGGCGTTGCCCGACGTCGAGCGACCCGAGACTGTCGTCCCGACCTTGTGCAGCTGACCGACTTCGACGCCTGTGACGTCGCTGGATCCACCCATGGCAGCCTCAGTTGATCGTGTTGAGCGACTTGTTGGCCGCGCTGCGCACGTTGGCGATGAACTCGTCGGTGTTCTCCGAGGTCTTGCCAGCGAGCTTGTTGACGTTGGTGTCGATCTCGTCGCCGTGGTGGCGGCTGACCGAGCGCGTCTGCGCCTGGAGGTCGGAGCCGACGCCGCCTTCCATCTGGTTCTGGAGGTGAGCCTGCTGGCGGTCGGCGCCTTCGTTGGTCTCACGGAAGTTGGCCATGTTGGAGCGGGTGTCGTCGACGTGCTGCTGGACGGACCCACGGTCTACGCGAAGCTGATCACTCATGATGTCTCCTTGAAGTCGAAAGGGGCGTTCAGGCCCGGTTGATCTTGGCGGTCAGGTCGGATGCGGCGTTCTCGACGTTGCGGGACTCGCCGGCCTGGTCGTGCGAGGCCGTGTCTTCGTGCCCGGCGGTGCGGCGCAGGTAGTCGGCGCCACCGGCAGCGTTGTTGGTGTGCATCAGGCCGCCGGCCGAGAGGCTGTTGGCTGCTGCAGTCGAACCGTTGCCGGCCTGGGTCGCGAGCGCGCCCTTGTTCTGGCCCAGCAGGTCAGCCGTGTGGTTGTGCTGCTTCTTGGAGAGACCGTGCGCGTTCTCGCCTTCGGTGGCGAGGTTCTTGTTCTGCTGGAGAGCGCCTTCGTAGCCCTCGGACAGTGATACGCGATCTGAAGTCATCGTGAAATACCCCCTGTAGAGATTCAGTCAGTGCCGTCAGGATATGGCATGAATGCGAATAGCGACATCCTTGCGCATAGTGAACGATTCAACCGCCCACCTGGTCGTCGTCGACCCTCGCGGTCTGGACGAGTGAGGTCGCGCCGTCCCGCGTGACGTACATGGCGCGTCCCTTGGGCAGGCGGCGAGACGGGTGGCCGCCGATCAGCCGGCCCTCGAGCCGGTCGCCGGAGAACATGAATCCGGGTGCGCTGAGGTCGATCAGGCGCTGGATCATCGGCTCGAACACGGCACGTGACATGCCGCCCGTGCGCCGGGCCAACACGAGGTGGAAGCCGAGGTCGCGACCCTGCGGCAGCAGGTCGACGAGCGCCGCGAGCGGATCGCCCTGCGACGTCGAGACGAGGTCGTAGTCGTCGACGATGACGAACACCTCGAGGCCTGACCACCAGGTGCGGTTGCGCAGCTGCTCGGACGTGACGTCCGGACCCGGCACCCGGGCGCGGATCGCGCCGGACACCTCGGCAGCCATCGTCGCTGCCTGCTCCATGCCCGTGGCGTACGTCAGCAGGTAGTCCTCGGGCACGACGTCGAGCAGGGAGCGGCGGTAGTCGACCACGACGATGCCGATCTCGTCCGGCGTGTGGCTGGAGACCAGGTTGTGGATCAGCAGCTTGAGCAGGTTGGACTTGCCGGTCTCGCCGTCGCCGTAGACCTGCAGGTGCGGGTCGGCGCCGAAGATGTCGATCTCGGCCGGGCCGAGGTTGAGCTCGGAGAGACCGACGAGGACGCCCTTGTCGCCCATCTCGATGGGTGGCAGGTCGGCGAGTGTCACGAGGCGCGGGAGGACCTCGACCTTGGTGACGCTGCGGTCGCCCCACTTGGTGAGGACCGCGTCGATGAGCGCCTGCTGGGCCGAGTCCTCGGCCGCGGCGTCGGGCACCTCGAGCACCGGCAGCGCGGTCTGGAACAGCAGCGCGGAGCTGCGCGTGCCGGTGATGCCGCGGCCGTTGGCGTCCTTGGGGATCTGCTCCATGACCTTGCGGTCGAACTCCGAGTCGTACGCATCGTTGATGCGCAGCTCGAGTCGGCCGCCCATCGAGCCGGCCATGCGCATGCGGACCTGCATGTTCTGGGTGACCGTCACGATGACGTGGACGCCGAAGTTGGAGCCGCGCGCGGCGATGTCGGCGATCGCGTAGTCGAGGTCGTCGAACTCGTCGCGGAACGTGCCCCAGCCGTCGACGATCAGGAAGATGTCGCCGGGCTCGTCGTCACCGAGGGTGCCGGCGGCCCGGGCGCGGCGGAAGGCGGCCATCGACTCGAGCCCGTGCTCGCGGAACATCGCCTCGCGGTGGTTGAGGGCAGCGCGTACGTCGTTGACCGTGCGGTTGATGCGCTCGGGGTCGACCCGGGCGGCGACGGACGCGACGTGCGGCACCCGCTGCAGGGCGCTGAGCGAGCCTCCGCCGTAGTCGATGCAGTAGAACGCCACGTCGCCCGGCGCGTACGTCATCGACATCGACAGGATCAGCGAACGGATCAGCGTCGACTTCCCGGTCTGCGGCGAGCCGGAGATGATCAGGTTGGCGCCGCCGCCGGTGAAGTCCCACGACAGCGGGAACTGGCTCTGGTGGCCCGGGTCGTCGACCAGGCCGAGGATCGCGGCGCAGGTCGTGGGGTCGGAGGTGTCGTCGAGCGACAGCAGCTCGCCGAGGGCCAGCTTGCTCGGCAACGGCTCGAGCCAGACGGGCCTGACCTGGGCCGAGCCCGAGGCCGCGATCTGGTCGCACAGCACGTCGAGGACCGTCGCGTTGGATGCCGCCTTGTCGAGGCGCACCTCGCCCGCGAGCTCGTCGGCCGCAGCCTGCTGGGCCGCGAGCCAGGCGCCGAGGCCGTTGACCGCGAGGTAGGGGACGACCGGGACCGACGTCTTGGGCCCGTCGCTGGGCGGGACGTACGGCGACGAGACGAGCGCGGCCTTGAAGCGGTCGAACACCGTCGTGTCGACCTTGAGGTAGCCCGACCCCGGCTCAGGCGGCAGGTGGAACGCGTCAGGTACGCCGATGGCGTCGCGGCTCTCGCCCTCGGAGAACGTACGCAGGCTGATGCGGTAGGACAGGTGCGACTCGAGGCCGCGGATCTTGCCCATCTCGAGCTTCTGGGTCGCCAGCAGCAGGTGCACGCCGATCGATCGGCCGATGCGCCCGATCGCCACGAACAGCTCGGCGAAGTCGGGCTTGGCCGTCAGCAGCTCGGAGAACTCGTCGACGATCACGAGCAGGTGCGGCAGCGGCTCGAGGTCCTCGCCGGCGTCGATGCGGTCCTGGTAGACCGTGACGTTGGGCAGGTTGCCGGCGTCCTTGAGGATCTCCTGCCGGCGCTGCATCTCGCCGTAGAGCGCGTCGCGCATGCGGTCGACGAGGGTCAGGTCGTCCTGGAGGTTGGTGATCATGCCGGCGATGTGCGGGATCTGGTCCATCGCGGCGAACGTCGCACCGCCCTTGAAGTCGACGAGCATCAGCGCGAGCCGGTCCGGTCCGTGACCGATGACCAGCGAGCTGACGAGCGTACGCAGCATCTCGGACTTGCCCGAGCCGGTCGCGCCGACGACCAGGCCGTGCGGGCCCATGCCGCCGTGCGCGGACTCCTTGAGGTCGAGCACGACGGTGTTGCCGGTCGCGCCGACGCCGATCGGCACCCGCAGGAGGTCACGGAGGGCGCGGGCGCGCCACGTGCGTACGAGGTCGAGCTTGGCCGGGTCGGCGACGCCGAGGATGTCGGGCAGGCCGACCGTGTCGCTGAGCCCGTCGTCGCTGGCGTCCTCGATCGTGAGCCGCAGGGCCGAGAGCACGCGAGCGATGGCCGCGGCGACACCGTCCGGGGCGATGTCGAGGGTGAACGGGGCCTCGCGGGAGTCGAGCTTGACCGAGCCGTCGGTGCCGAGCTCGATGCGCTCGCTCACAGTCTCCGGCTCGTGGCGGGCCGAGTCGAGCAGCGACACGACGTGGACGCCGAGAGCTGCGAGCGGGACCTGCGGGTCCGGCGACGTCAGGTGCTGTCCGGGCTGGAGGCCGTCGCCGTCGACGATCACGACGAGGTGGGAGGTCGGTCCGGACGACCCACCACGCGAGCGCTGCGCACGATCGAGCCGGGCCTCGAGCTCCGCGGCCAGGAGCTCGGTCATCGCGGGTACGTCCGAGGTGACGCGCCGCGCCGGGAGGTCGCCGTCGAGCGCGTTGGCCGACTGCAGGTGGGGCAGCCACTTGATCCAGTCCCACGCCGCCGCCGCGTCGTCGGAGCGTACGAGGGCGATCTCCACGTCATGCGGGCTCTGCAGCGCTGCGAGCTGCAGGACCATGTTGGTCGCCAGTGCGCGGCGGTGGGCCGGCTGGCCGATGACACTGGTCTGGCCGATCTCGCGCAGGTTCAGCGTGATCGGCTGGGCCCGCAACGAGGAGTAGCGCTGGGTCAGCTCCTGTGCAGCCTGCAGACATACCGGGTCGAAGTCATTGAGCGGGCCGGTGTCGGCGTCGAGCGTCAGGCCGGAGGCCAGCGGCACCTCGCCGGTGCCCAGCCGGACCGACAGGAAGTCGACGTGCGACGGCCGCCGCTCCCAACGCCGGGTGTCGTCGCGGCAGATGTCGAGGAGCTCGTCGGTGCGCGGGTAGCGCCACGCCTGCTCGGCACGCTGGCTCGCGATCTGGTCGCGAGCGGTGTGCCGTAGTGCCTCAATGTAGTCGAGGTAGCGCTCACGTCCCTCGCGGACCTGGCGCTTGGTGCCGCTGCGCTGGCTGATCATCATCATGACGCCGATGGCGATCGAGCCGATCAGGGCCAGGAGGGCGGCGACCGCCACGATGGGCCGGCCGCGCTGCGTGATGGCGACAGTGACGGAGCCCGTGCCACTCATGATCGGCATCATCATCATGCTGGCGCCGGCCATCGCGGGCGCGGCCTGGCCCTTCATGGGTGGCGCCTCGATCGACAGCGGCGCTGATTGCGTGCTCGGCGGCTCGATGCGGGCCGGACGTTTCACCAGTGCGGTCGTCATGAGTCCCCGGGTTCGATGAGCGGATGTGTGGTGGCGTGGGTCAACGATATGCTCGCAAGCGCCATCTGGAGCCCGCAAGGTGCGGCCACCCGGCATACCGTGACGTCAAGGGGGTTGACCGTTGCTGACTGCATACAGCCGGGTCACGGTCGTCACGGCCGATCGTACGATCGATCTGGCCCTGCCCAACGCCCTGCCGCTGGCCGACGTGCTGCCGCAGGTCATGCGCTACGCCGCGCCCGACAACACCAACGGTTCGCCGACGAGCTGGACGCTCGCGCACCTCGGCGGCGCGTCGCTGTCGTTGGCGCAGACGCTGGGTGACGCCGGGGTGCTCGACGGCGACATCCTCGAGCTTCGGGCGCAGGACGACGACGTACGCCCGGTGGCCGTCGAGGACGTGCGCGACACCGTCGAGGACAGCGTCGACGCGTCCGGAGGAGTGTGGTCGACGCTCACGACCCGCTCCTTCTCCGTCATCCTCGGTGTCGCGGTCCTGACCGCGCTCGGCGTGGTCTCGTGGGTCGCCGGGCAGCTCGCCGACAGCGCCCGCCTCGCGGATGTCATCACGCCCGCGGCGACCCTGATCACGGCCGCGGTCCTGCTGTTCGTCGCCTGGTGGTCCTCGCAGTTCGCGCGCGTCGTCGACGCCCAGGTCGCGGCCGGCGGGGCCATGGTGTGGGCCGCGCTCGCCGGCTGGGTGGCCGGCGACCGGGCCGACGTCGACACCTGGGAGACCGTCGCGTTCACGGTCGTCTCGGTGGCCGTCGTCGCCGGCATCGCTCGGCTGCTCACACCCGCAGCGACTGGCCACCTCGCCGCAGCTGCCGTCATCCTGGTCGCGGGACTCAGCTACGCGATCGTCGGCTGGACCGACGCGCCGATCGACCAGTACCGGCGCATCCTCCCGGTCGCCGTCCTGCTCGTCGTCGGGGTCATCCCGCTGGTGTCGCTGTCGGTCGGTGGCCTGGCCAGCGCGGACTACCGCGTACGCCACGTCGGCCGGCTCGACCTGGTCACGCTGCGGGCTCGCTACCGGGCCAGCAACGCCGTGCTGATCGGCTCGCTCGTCGGCATCTCGCTGGTCGTCACCTGGGGCGGCACCGCGCTCGACCTGGCCGGCAGCTCGTGGGACCGCACGCTCGCCCTCACCCTTGCCGCAGCCGCACTCCTGAGGTCGCGGCTGTTCTCCCGCACCCCGCACATGCTGCCGTTGCGGATCGCGGGCGTCGCCGTCGTGGTGTTCGCCATGGGACGCTTCGCGGTCGAGGAGGAGTCGGCGACGCCATGGCTCGTCGTCGCGATCTCGCTGATCCTGGTCGCCGCGGTCGCCGCGTCGACGCTGCAGATCTCCGACATCACCCGGGCCCGGGTCAAGCGCTGGCTCAACGTGCTCGAGTTCCTCGTCGTGGTCGACCTGTTGGTCGTCCTCTTCGGTGCCCTCGGCGTCTACGACAAGATGGGAGGGGTCTTCTGATGGACGACGACGACCAGGACCAGCCCGACCAGTCCCTTCGCGATCGCCGCCAGGCCCAGTCGGCCGCCGGCGACCTGAGTCGCATGGGCATCGACCCACGCAGCCTCGGTCTCGGCGATCCCGAGCCGCGCACGCCACCGCCTCAGGCCGAGCCCGAAGAGGTCGACGAGTCGCACGGCCGCGTGGTGCCCATCCGGCCGGAGTTCAGCTCGCCGTCCCCCGAGCCTGCGCCGGCACCCGAGCCCGACGACTCCGTACGTTCGCCCTCGCCCGCCGAGCAGCTGCTGTCCCGGGCCAGCAACCCCGAACCGGCTCCGCGGCAGGCCGGCCGCATGCTGCGCACCGTCGCGCGCGGGCTCACCACTCCCGACGCGGCTCTGGCCGTCCAGGGCGAGCGCGACGCCGTCGACGCGATCCGCCACCGGCAGACCGACCGCCGCATCGTGGCCTTCATCGCCGGCAAGGGCGGCGTGGGGTGCACGACGATCGCCGTCGGCGTCGGCACGGCCTTCATGGCGATGCGCGAGGACCACACCGTCGTCGTCGACGTGCAGCAGGGTTCGCCGTCCCTCGGGCGTACGTTCGGCGCTGCCGAGCCCCGCACCGTGGGATCGATGCTGTCGGAGGTCGAGGCCACGACACCACCCGCGGCGGCGACGGGCCTCGGCCTGGTCGACGGCTCCGGCTGGGACCAGGGGCTGACCCGCAGCGATGTCTCGGGTGTGCTCGACCGGCTGCGCGCCGACCACACGTTCAACCTGCTCGACGTCGGCGACGACGCCGGCGAGGCGGGCCACGCGGCACTGGCCAGGGCCGACCAGGCCGTCGTCGTGACGAGCCCGGGCGAGCTCGGCATCGGCGCCCTGCGATCGGCGCTCGACCGCATCAAGATCGTCAATCCCCAGGCCACCGCCTCCGCGGTGCATGTCGTGGTGTGCCCGCACGAGCAGGCGTACCGCGAGGCCCAGCGCGAGTTCGCGGGCGCCCTCGGGGTCTCCGTCGTCGTGGTGCCGCCGGATCCCTACCTGCAGTCCGGCCATGCGTACGAGCCGGCGCACGTGGCACCGGCGACACGAGAGGCGCTCCTGCGGGTGGCCGGCCTGGTGGCGGGCCGAAGGCCCAGGCATGACTGAGCAGGACGGGCACCGCCCGCCGCCAGTGGGACCGCGCACGGCGATGCAGAACACCCCCAACGCCGAGCGCTACGTCCTCGAGGCCGACGCGATGCGCCGCCGCCAGCTGCGGTCCGCGCTGCTGCACGGCAGTCGGCGTACGTGGCGCGAGCACCGACGCATCTGGCCGGCGCTGGTCGTCGGGTTGATCGTGGTCGCCGTCATCGTGGCCGCGCTCGCCGTCACCGAGGCATTCCGCAAGACCGAGGAGAACGAGAAGAAGGAACAGCAGAAGCAGCAGCGGCCGACCTCGTCGGCCCCTGCAACGCCGGGCCCGACGGCCACTCGCTGAGGCCTGCGGCCACTGTCGAGCAGCAATCGTGAGTCCGTGTACCGTTTGATCCGAGATCCAGGTCGGGGGACGGATCAGCTCCCCTCCCGGATGACCTACGTCGTTTCCCCGAGAGGTGCACCACATGGCCACATCGAGCGCGAACCAGGCCACCGCCTCGCGACTCCCGTCGACCCGGGAGTCCCGTCCGGCCCTGATCGGACTCGCCGTCCTGCTGATCTTCGGCGGCGCCCTCGCCTCGGCCTGGCTGGCGATCCAGTCCGGCAACCGATCGTACTTCGTGCAGATCGACCAGGAGGTGGCGCAGGGCGCCACGATCTCCAAGGACGACCTGAGCCGGGTCAGCCTGCCCGAAGGATTCAAGGGCGGCATCCCGTCCTCTGACTCCGACAGCGTCGTGGGCAAGTCCGCGGGTGCCCGGCTGCTGCCCGGCACCGTGCTGATGAAGTCGATGGTGTCCGACAAGTCGGGCCTGGCCGAGAACCAGACGCGGCTCACCGTGGCGGTCGACGCGTCCCCGTTCGTCAGCGGCCTGCAGTCCGGCGACCAGCTCGCGCTCGCCGTCGGCTCGTCCGACGGTGGCGACCCGCAGACGGTCCACGCGGAGCTCATCTCGGTCGGTGACCAGAAGGGCGGCGCGATCGCCGGGTCGGGCGGTGACGAGATCCCGATCGTCGTGTCGATCGACCTGTCCTGCCTGTCGGTCGTGTCGCAGGGCATCAAGGACAAGGACGTCACGCCTGCGCTCATCGGGGGCGTCGACAGTGACCTCGTCCAGCAGACCTGCGGGGGTTGAGCCGTGGGCATGATTGCCGTTGCCTCGGCGAAGGGCTCGCCCGGCGTCACGACCGCTGCGCTGCTGTTCGCGGCCTTGTGGCCGCGGCCCAGCGTCATGGTCGAGTGCGACCCGTCCGGCGGTGACGTGGCCCTGCGCATGCCGGGCATCGACGGTGAGCCGCTCGACCCCAACCCCGGCCTGCTCAACCTCGTCGCAGCCGGACGCAAGTCGCTCTATCCCGAGCTCGTCTCGCAGCACGCCGAGAAGATCGTGGGCGGCCTCGACGTCATCAGCGGCATGACGGCGCCCGAGCAGGCTGCGGGCCTGGGCCAGTGGGGCCAGCTCGGCCTGCTGTTCGCCCACCTGCCCGGCACCGACTCGGTCGTCGACCTGGGCCGCATCGGTGCGGAGACGCCGCAGAACGCGTTGCTGGCGTCGGCGTCGGCCGTCGTGATGATGGTCGACACCGTGCCGAGCAACGTCGTGCACCTGCGCGAGCGCCTCCGCAAGGTCAGCGACAGCCTCGGCGGGGTCGGCGGCGCGCCGCTCTACGTCGTCGTGGTGGCGCCGCCCAAGCGGTCGCGGACCGTGAGCGAGATCCGTGACGCGATCGAGCGTTCGGCGACCCCGGTCGCCGGCGTGCTCCATCTGGCGGCCGACGACGTCGGCGCCGGGTTCTTCCTCGGGCAGGTCGTGGGCAACCCGGCCCGCACCCAGCTCGTACGCTCGGCGCAGCCGATCGTCGACGAGCTCGCCGCCCGCACCACCGGGGCGTTCCGTCCCGTCGAGCAGTCCAGCCCGGAGGTCGCATCATGATCGACCACGACCTCGTACGTACGCTCCGCACGCAGGTCGCCGACCGGCTCAACGAGCAGCGGCGCCGCGACCAGATCAGCGGCGTCACGCCGATGAACGTCGACGACGAGCGCGAGTACGCCCGCTCGCTGATCGTGCAGGTCCTCGAGGACCACGCCCGCTACGAGGTCGCCGAGGGTCGCTCGCCGATCCCCGCCGACGTCGAGGGTCAGGTCGCCACGGCGATCCACTCGGCGCTGTTCGGCGTCGGCCGGCTCGAGCCGCTGCTGTCCGACCCCGAGGTCGAGAACATCGACATCAACGGCTGCGACGCCGTGTTCGTGCAGTACGGCGACGGCCGCGAGGAGCGGCACCCGCCGGTGGCCGAGACCGATGACGAGCTGATCGAGCTCATCCAGGTGCTTGCCGCCCACACGGGCCTGTCGAGCCGTCCGTTCGACTCGGCCAACCCGCAGCTCGACCTGCGCCTGCCTGACGGCTCGCGCCTGTCCGCGGTCATGAACGTGTGTGCGCGGCCGTCGGTCTCGGTGCGCAAGGCGCGTCTCGGCCGGGTCTTCCTGCACGAGCTCGTCGCCAACGGCACGATGTCGCCGGAGATCGGATCGTTCCTGACCGCGGCCGTCAAGGCGCGCAAGAACATCATGATCGCCGGCGCCACCAACGCCGGAAAGACCACGATGCTCCGCGCCCTGGCCAACGTCATCTCGCCGACCGAGCGCCTCATCACGGTCGAGCGCGCCCTCGAGGTCGGGCTCGGCGAGTACGAGGACCTGCACCCCAACGTCGTGTCGTTCGAGGAGCGGCTCGGCAACTCCGAGGGCCTCGGCCATGTCTCGATGGCCGAGCTCGTCCGCCGGTCGCTGCGCATGAACCCGTCGCGGGTCATCGTCGGTGAGGTCCTGGGTGACGAGATCGTCACGATGCTCAACGCCATGAGCCAGGGCAACGACGGCTCGCTCTCGACGATCCACGCCAACTCCTCGCTCGAGGTGTTCAACCGCATCGGCACCTACGCCATCCAGAGCCGCGAGCGCCTGCCGCTCGAGGCGACGACGATGCTGATCGCCGGCGCGCTCGACTTCGTCGTGTTCGTCCGCAAGCACAACGACCATGCGACCGGCGGCGGCCAGATCCGTGTCGTCGAGAGCATCCGCGAGGTCGTGGGACACGACGGCCAGGTGCTGTCCAACGAGGTGTTCGCGCCCGACGGCGACGGCCGGGCCGTGCCGCACTCCCCGATCGGCTGCATCGCCGATCTCCAGGAGCACGGCTACCAGCCGCAGGTCCACGGGCGGTGGGCCTAGCCATGCTCGAGGACTACCGCATCCCGCTCGCGGTCACGACCGGAGCGTTGCTCGGGCTTGGCTGCGTGCTGCTGATCCACGCTCTGCGGGGCGGCGAGTCCACCACGATCGAGGGCGCCACGCCCCAGAAGCGCAAGCTGTCCTCCCGTACGACCCGCCGCCGCGGCCAGCAGCTCCTGGCCGGCGCGCTGACGGGTGTCGTGGTCCTCGCCGTCACGCGGTGGGTCGTGCTCGCCGTCGTCCTGGGTGCGCTCGTCGCGTTCTGGGACCGGGTGTTCGGCGGGGCCCGGCACGAGCGGGCGGCGATCGCGCGCATCGAAGGGCTCGCCGGCTGGATCGAGGCCCTGCGTGACACGATCGCCGGCGCGGTCGGCCTCGAGCAGGCGATCCCGGCGACCGCGGTCAACGCGGCACCGTCGATCCGCCCCTCGCTCAACCTCCTCGTCGACCGGCTGCGCGTACGTGAGCCGTTGCCCGACGCGCTCATGAAGTTCTCCGAGGACCTCGACGACCCGTCGGCCGACCTGGTCGTCGCCGCACTGATCCTCAACGCCCGCCTCCGCGGACCCGGCCTGCGTGACGTCCTGACGGCGCTCGCCACGTCGGCCCGCGACGAGCTCGACGTACGCCGCCGGGTCGAGTCCAGCCGGCGCAGCACCCGTCGCAGCGTGCAGGTCGTCGTCGGCGTCATCGCCGGTGTCGCGACGCTGCTCGTGCTGTTCAACCGCGAGTACGTCAAGCCCTACGGCACGGTCGAGGGGCAGATGGTGCTGGCCTCGGTGCTCGCGGTCTTCGGTCTCAGCGTGTTCTGGCTCCGCAGCCTGTCCGGCGTCAGCGAGCCCGAGCGCTTCCTCATCACCCCCACGACGAAGGTGCCGGAAGCATGATCCTCGAGCTGCTCGCAGGGGCCAGCGTCGGCGCCGGCATCCTCCTCATCGTCCTGGTCCTCAGCCGTCCGGTGCCGGGCGTCGCGGCGACCCTCAGCCGCCTCGACCGCACGCGTCACCCCCGCCGGTCGCTCACGGCGAGCGCTGCCGGCACGGGCGCCGACGGCCGGCTCGAACGCCTTCGCGAGACCGTGGGCGAGCGCATCGAGGCCGAGGTCTCGGCTCGTGGCTGGCAGCTCATGCGTACGCGCGAGGACCTGGCCGTCATGAACCGGCCGATGACGACCCACCTCGGCTCCAAGGCCTTGCTGGGACTGGCGGCGTTCATCTGGTTCCCGGCCGTGATCTACCTGTTCGGCTTCGGCGGCAACGGTGGGCTGCCGATCGTCTTCGCCCTCATCGCCGGCGTCTTCGGGTTCTTCCTGCCCGACCTGGCCCTCCACCGCGAGGCCGAGTCCCGCCGCCGCGACTTCCGGCACGTGACCGGTGCGTTCCTCGACCTCGTCGCGATGAACCTCGCCGGTGGTCGTGGCCTGCCCGAGGCGCTCATGGCGGCATCGTCGTTCGGCGACCACTGGGCCATGGTGCGGATGCGGCAGGCCCTGTCGAACGCCCGCATCATGGGCTGGACACCGTGGGAGGGCATCGCGAGGCTCGGCCGCGACCTCGGTGTCGACGAGCTGCGCGACCTCGCCTCGGCTCTTGCGCTGGCCGGCGACGAGGGCGCGAGGATCCGTCTGTCGCTCATGGCGCGCGCCGAGAGCATGCGTCGCAAGGAGATGGTCGATATCGAGGGAGCGGCCGGCGAGAGCTCCCAGTCGATGTTGATGGCACAGCTGCTCATGTGCGTCGCGTTCTTGGTATTCTTGGCCTATCCAGCCGTCAGCCAGCTCAGGTAGGCGACGGTTTCCATGCGTCGGGGGAAGATCTCGTGTCAGCTGAACTGTTCTACGCCAGGGCGATCATCGCGTACGTCCACGCCCGTGCAGATCGGGCGCGACGTGAAGGCTTCAACGAGCGCGGCGCCTCGGCCATCGAATGGGCCATCATCTCGGCCGTCGTCGTGGTCCTGGCCCTCGTGGTCGCGCGCGTCATCCAGGGAGTCGTCGAGGACAACTCCAACAAGATCGAGCAGGGTTCCAACACCTGAGGTGACCGTGCCGGCGCGCAAGGTCGGGCGTGAGCGTGGCACCAGCGCGCTCGAGTTCTCGATCATCGCGCCGGTCTTCCTGCTGCTGATCTTCACGATCATCCAGGCGGGGCTCTATCTGTACGCGCGCAACACGGCGCAGTCGGCGTCGCGCGAGGGCGTGTCCTACCTGCGCCTGGCGGGCAACAACTCGGATCCTGACGCGTTCATCTCCGCCGCCGAGGACGTCACCGAGGGCTACGCCACCAAGATCGGGCGGCTCAAGAACGTCACGGCAGTCGGCACGATCAACACCAAGACCGGTCGCGTGACGATGCTCGTCATCGGCGATGCGGTCCTGCCGCTCGGTGGCTCGGTCGAGATCCAGCAGACGTCGGAGGCGACCCTCGAGCAGTTCCGTGGCGACCTCAGGGACACGCCATGAGGCGCGACGACCGGGGCTCCGCGAGCCTCGAGCTCGTGATCGTCGCGCCGTTCCTCCTGGCGCTGATGATGCTGATCATTGCCTTCGGCCGCTACGCGCAGACCGAGAACCTCGTCGACCAGGCGGCCCGCGACGCCGCTCGATCGGCGACCGCGCAGAACGTCAAGGGCGACGTCCCCAAGACGGTCAACCAGGTTATCAAGGACGCGATGGCCGACGCGCCGGCGTCATGCCGCGACACCGCGGTCGCCGATCCGCCCGTGCTCTCCAAGACCGCGTTCGACCTGCCCGACCCGGACGACCCGTTGGCGATCGACACCGTCACCGTGACGGTGCACTGCACCCTCGACCTCAGCGACCTCGCCGCGCTGCCGCTCAAGTCCGTCCACATCACGCGTACGTTCACCAGTCCGCTCGACCGATACCGGGGTTACCGATGAGGCGCCGCGACGAGACCGGCTCGATCACCCCGTTCGTCGTGATCGTTTCCCTGGCGATCATCCTGCTGGCGGCGCTCGTCGTCGACGGCGGCCGTCAGCTCAACGCCAAGGGCCGAGCCATCGCGTACGCCCAGGAGGCCGCGCGCGCCGGAGCCCAGGGGATCGACGTGGAGGACCCGAGGCTGGACCTCAAGCCGGACAGCGCGCTCAAGGCGGCCAACGAGTACTGCCAGCAGGCCATGGCGGCCGACTCGCAGCTCGTGAAGTGTCGCGCCGACATCGTCAAGATCGACGATCCGGCCGGCACGTTCAACGCGGTCACCGTGTCGACGCAGGTGAGGATCAAGGCGATCCTCCTCGGCATGATCCGCAAGTCCGTCCTCAACGCCAGCGGTCAGGCCCTGGCCCGTCCGGTCAGTGGCATCTCGGAGCCCGACAGCGGCAAGCGGCCGACCGTCGGCCCGCCGTCAGTCGCCCCGCCCGATGGCGGCACCCCGACGGCGACCGCCCCGCCGACGCCGCCGGAGATCGAGGTGACTCCGTGCACGCCGAAGCCGACGGACAAGCCCAAGGACGACAAGGGCGACGACGACAAGGACAAGGACGACAAGGACAAGCCCAAGGAGTGCAAGAAGCCGGACGGCCCGGGCTGACGGTGCTCGCCGGGTCCGGCTACTTCACGCAACCGCCGGAGCCGCCGACCGAGGCCTTGCCCAGGTCCTCCCAGACCTCCGCCCCCATCGTCGCGTCGCCCTTGGCGAACCGCACGCTGTCTGAACCGGCGTCCTCCTTGACGGTCCATCCGTCGGCCTTGAGGTCGTCGGCGATCTCGCCCTTGAGCCGGTCCATGGCGCCGGGCTCGATCGTCACGTGGATCGTGTAGATCAGGTCCTTGCCCGAGTCCTTCTGCCCGGGGGTGCAGTCGGTGATGACGTCCTCGCGTACCTCCGGGTCGCTGCCGAGCCGGGCCGCGAGCGCGTCGATGTCGCGTCGCGCCTGCGAGGCGACCTCGTCGATGGTCCGCATCTTGTCCTCCTTGTTGTCGCCACATGCCCCGAGGGCGAGGCCGAGCACGATGATCGTGGTGACGAGGGCTGGTCTCATGGGATGTCTATTCTCTCGCCCGGTGTGGCCCACCCGGTCTGCACGGGTTGGGCGTACGGCGTGGGCGGGAGGTAGTACTCGGGCTGGCGATAGCCGGTGACCGTGCCGCCATTGAACACCTCGAGCATGTTGCGCCACGCGTCCGAGTGTTCCTGGAACACGTTGGTGTGCGAACCGACGCCGATGTTGGGCTCGTCGGTGCCGGCCTTGTCGCCGGTGTCGAGGCGAAGCGTTCCCTCGAACGTGTCGGGATCGGCGCCGTGACCGATGTTGTCGCCGACCTGCATCCCCTGGATGTCGCCGATGATGTCGCCCGGGGCGGTCATGGAGTAGCGGTCGACGTCCCGCTGGCTAGGCGGGAGATCGTCGAGGTCCTGGACGTCGTGGCCCATGCCGGCCGACTCGATGTGCAGGACCCGGTCGGCGTCGAGTCCGGCGAGCTCGGAGCGCCCGACGACCGCACCACCGTACGAGTGCCCGGCGTACGTCGTCTGGATGTCGTTGCCGGCACCCGCGGAGTGCGCCGTCTCCTGGCGTACGTCGTGCGAGAAGCCGGCGAGCAGCGGGCCGAGATCGCGGGCGTAGTTGGCGAACGGTGCGTCCTGGACGATGCTGTCGGGCAGGTCACCGCCCATCCACGAGATCATCGCCAGCTCGCCCGGCCGGCTGTTCTCGACGAAGTTGTTGGCCCGGTCCGCTGTGCCCTGGAAGCTCGACAGGTCCGTCCCGGTGCCCGGCACGAGCACGCCCACGTTCTTGGTCGATGCGTCGATCGAGCCGTGCAGCTCGGCTATCGCGCCGTCGCCCGATGGGTCGAACAGCAGGATCTGCCGGTGGTTGCCGAGGATCGACTCGTACAGCGCGATGCGGTCCTTCGAGTCGCCGATGGGTCCCTCGAGGTCGTTGTTGTTGAGGCCCAGGAAGTCCCAGTCGTGCTGGTTGTGCTCGTGCCTGCTCTCGAGGTCTGCGAGGTCGTCCCGTTCGGCGTCGAGCGCGGCGATGACCGAGACGTCGTTGGCGTCGGCCCGGTTCTCGAACGGCACACCGGACAGGTTGCCGACCGTCCTGGGGAACAGCATCGCCAGCATGGCGGCATCGGCGGGCGCGAGGCTCTCGAACAGGGCACGGGCGTCCTCTCGGCGCTGTTCGAGGACCTCGGCAGCACCGCCCGGAGACGTCATGAACGGCATCGTCAGCGCGGCCAGCGCACCTTCGGGCCACTCGCTGCCCGGCCGTGGTTCCTGGGCATACAGCCGGGTCGCCAGGTCGGGGTGGTCGATCAGGAACGTCCGGAAGTCCTCCGGCGACATCGCGCCGACCTCGGGCGGCAGCGTCCCGGCCTCGATCATGCGGAGCACTATCGCGTGCACCGCCGCGTCGAGCGCGAGCCTCGTGTCGTCCGCCGTGAGGGTCAGCGTCGGGTAGAGGCTCGCGGAGGTCAGCGGGATGAGACCAGCGCGGATCAGGTCGCGGACGTTGTCATCCGTGGGCCCCTGCCGGAACATCGAGGCGATCGTGTCGGCCGCGTCGTCGATGACGCCTTGGGCCTTGAGGTGGCGCGCTCTCAAGTCCGCCTCGATCCCCGTTCCGACCGCGACGGGGTCGATCATGCTGTCCTGCTGGTCCGGATCGTGACGAGCCACACTGAGCGCGGTGCTCACGCGGGAGTGGTAGTCGCGGTTGATGCCGTCAACGGTCGTGTCGAACTCGTCGACGTCGGCTGCGAACATCCGCAGCAGGCCCACGGCGTACTGACCCTGGGCGGCGAGCTTCTGCGCGGTGGCGCGAGCGGCCTGCGGGTTGGCGACGACACCGGCGACGATGTCGCCCTCGATGGCCTGGGCCACCCTGACCTGGTCGCCCTCGAGCTCACCGGCCAGCGACTGGATCGCCGTCGCGCTGGACGCGGGCGCCGCAGCGGCTGCGCGCACGGCATCGCCCGTGACCTCCCAGTACTCGAACGGTCCCGATGTCCGCGTCACCATGCGTCGCCCCCGACCTGCCGGTGCCCCGACGGTATAGCGGTTGCAGGGAATCCGCCACGGAGCCGCAGCAGGCGCCGCACATCGTCGTCGAGACAGCCGCGTCAGGAATCGACGGGTGAGACGTCTCTACCGTGAAGGACGACGGCGCGTGCCGAACATGCTCCGAATTGTCCAGAACGATCGGCCTCGTTTACCGACAGTACGCATTTCTCGGTATGCTGGCGGGGTTCTGCAACAGGATGTCCGGGGGGATCTTTCGTGAGACGGCAACTGCTGATGATCGGCGTCGCAGCGACGCTCCTCGTCGGCATGGCCGCGTGCGGCGGCAGTGACGGCGACAAAGCGGCCCCGAAGCCGACGAAGACGACCCCGTCGCCCACCCCGACCATCCCGGCCCAGCCCAAGGGCGCGTTCGGTATGACGGTCGAGATCCAGAACTGGGACGACTACGCCACCGACCCTGCTGTGCTCGGCTACAAGAGGGCGTCCGAGGCGTCCGGCGGCTCGATGAATCAGCACAAGCTCGTCCCCGACGCCACCAAGCTGCTCTCCAAGCCCGTGCTGCGTCTCGTGTCGGGCAACGTGGCCAGTGGCAAGAAGCTGCGGTGGAGCGTCCCGGACGTGGCGCACATCAAGATCGTGTCGTCCCGCACTCGCGGCAGCGAGGCGCGGCTCGTGACGTGCCAGTGGGCGCCGTCCACCGATGTGCTCGACCGCAACGGCAAGCTGCTCGGCAAGGTCAAACGCGAGTGGCGGAAATACTCCATAACGCTCAAGCTCAAAGCCGGTGCCTGGGTCCTGCAGCCCATCAAGCACGTCGGCACGTGCCCAGGAGGTGCTCCCCAGTGACTCGAACCATTCGCTCGTTCGCAGCGGCCGCGATCATGGCGTTCGTCATCGCAGGAGGCCTTGTCGCGGTGACAACGACGTCTGCCGTGGCGTGCGACCAGGCGACAGAGGACTGCGACTCCGGCGACACCGACAACGGCGGCAACGGTGGCGACGACACCAGCAGCGGCAACAAGAACGCCGCGATCAACACCGGCGGCTCCTCGTGCTCGGTCTACGCCAACGGTGGCGGCATGGGGATGTACTGCGTGACGCTGGGCGGCGGCAACCTGAAGACGCTGCGCGAGCGGTTCGGCGACCAGAAGCTGCAGCAGTGCCGCTACAGCGACCTGCCGAAAACCGTCGAGCCGCCATACAACGCGAACCCCGACAAGGGCCGATTCATGCTCATGACGTGCCTGGGCAGCATCGACTTCGACACCTACAGCGGCGGCCCCGACCGTACGGTGGCGATCTCGATCGTGTTCGTCCCGTTCGACGCCGATATCAGCGACCACCACAACGGCATCACCGACTTCCTGTGGAACCGGTTCAAGACCGACGCCCTCATGCCGGTCCCATTCATGGTGACCCGTCCCAACGTGACACCCATCGTCGGCACTCCGACGTTCTTCACCTTCCGCTGGCTCGATCCCGTCACCAAGGACGTCGTGGCCCAGGGTGACTACGCCAACCGGGAGAATGGTGGGCCGTTCCGGCGTATCGTCGAGGGCGACGTCGCCATGGAGGCCCGCGCCACCAAGATCGTGATCGATCCGCGGCAGACCGACATCAAGCCCGAGACCTGTGACCCGGAGGCGTCCTACCTCCCGGGTGTCCTGCCCAGGAGTCAGCCGGCCAACGCCTGCAAGATCACGTTCAAGCGTTCGTCAGCCTCGGCCCGCAAGTACGCCAACCGAGAGATTCCCGGCAGGATCAAGGACGCGTTCTACGCCGACGTGATCGTGACGTGGAAGGTCACCTACGGCCCGGTCAACGGTCCGATGCGCACCCTCGGCAACGACTTCACCATGCGGATGCGGCAGGTCCTGCCGGTCCAGGAGGTCCAGGCCCCCAACCAGCCCCCAGCCGTCGTCTACTGAGCCCACGACAGGAGAGAACGATGCCATCGACCATCGAACGATCTCCGCAGAACCGCCTGCCCGCGATCACTGAGGAGCCGAGCCGGTTCAAGCAGGTCGCCACCGGCGCCGCCGCGCTGCTGGGCACCCTCGCCCTCGTCGTGGGGGTGCCGATCGCGCTCTTCGCCGCCTTCGGGACGCCGTGGCCCGACCAGAGGCCGAGCGTCGAATGGCTCAGCACCCCGACGACGGGCGAGACGGTCCTGAGCGTCCTGGCCGTCGTCGTCTGGCTGGCGTGGGCGCACTTCGTCGTGTGTCTCGTGGTCGAGGCGGTCGCCGAACGCCGCAAGAGTGGTCTCGCTCCCCGGATCCCGGGCGGCGGCATCGGCACCCAAGGCCTGGCCCGCCGGCTCGTCAGTGCGATCGTGCTGCTCGCGGCGACGACCTCGGTCGGCATGTCGTCGGCGTCCGCGGTCGAGTCATCGGCTCCCACGTCCGCGGCCCAGAGCCAGTTCGCCAGCCAGGTCATGGTCGCACCGACCGTCGCGGAGAGCGCTGCCGCCGAGCTGCCCGATGGCACCCTGCCCGCCGTCAACACGTTGGACGACGCCACGTCTGTCGACATCGCCGAGGGCGTCACGACCTACTACGACGTGAAGCCCCCGCACGGCCGCCACTACGACACGCTGTGGGACATCGCGGACCGCTACCTCGGTGACGGCTTCCGCTACAAGGAGATCTGGGATCTCAACAAGGGCATCACCCAGCCCGACGGGCGAGTGCTGCAGAAGGCCGACCTGATCTATCCGGGCTGGGTCATGAAGCTGCCCAACGACGCCAAGGGTCCCGGCCTCAAGGTCATCGACCACGCGGCTGACGCCCCGGTCGCCGACGCTCCCGTGCCCGACGAGACGGCCGGCGCTGTGGACACGGCCGAGGTCGACACCGCCGCCGCTGAGCAGGCCGACGTCGCGGCCGGCGAGGATGCCGGCGGCGGCATTCAGCTCGGTGCTTGGTCTCCGTTGTTCGGCGTCGCCGGCGGGCTCGTCATCGCCGGTGCTTCGCTCGCGTTGCGCCGTCGCCGGGCGTCGGCACCTGCAGCCGCGTGGTGGTCCGCGCGTACGCCCACGGATCCCGACCCGCACAACCCCGATCCCGGCTCGCCGCCTCCCGGTGCCAAGCTCCGCAACGAGGCCGACCTCGGCACCGCCGGCTGGCTCAACCGTGCACTGCGCTCCCTCAACGGGGCGCCCGGCATGCCGGCGCCCCTGCGCGCCTCGGTCAGCGGCGGTGGCATGGCCATCGCGTTCGACCTGGTGCCTGAGGTCGCGCCGCCGGCCGGCTGGTCGGCGCGCGCCAAGGTGTGGACCGTCGACCGTGACGTCGAGGCCACGGCCTCGGGCCTGTCCCCGCTGCCCGGCATGGCGAGCATCGGCCGCCGTGACGACGGCAGCATCCTGATGCTCGACCCCGAGTCGATCAGCGGTGTGCTGTCGCTCGACGGTGACAGCGAGACCGCCCGCGGCGTGGCGCTCAGCATGGCGATCGACACCGCGACGCACGCCTGGGCGGACGATCGTCTGGTCACTCTCGTCGGGTTCGCGGGTGACCTCGCGGGCATCGGCGAAGGCGCGATCCGGCGCACCGACGACCTCGAGCGGGTCATCGAGAGCCTCGACAACGTCGCCCGCTACCAGCGGACCGCGTGCCGCGACGCGGATGCCCGGACCGTACGCCAGGCCCGCGCTGCCGCGCCCGACGCCGTCGACTGGACCTATCACCTGGTCGTCTGCTCGGGCGTACCCACCGCTGACGAGCTGGCTCGTCTGGAGGCGCTGGCCTCGGATCCGCAGGTCGCCCTCGGCGTTGTCGTCGTCGGCACGGTTCGCGACGCCGCCGTACGCCTGACCGCTCGGCCCGACGGCCGCATCTCGTCGCCGCTGCACAGTGTCGACGTGGCGGCTCAGGTCATCACCCCGGCTGCGGCCGAGGCGCTGGCGGACCTCTACGAACCCGTGCACGCCGCGCGCCGGGTCACGATCGACCAGCTCATCGAGACGCTCGAGTCCGAGCAGCAGGTCACCGCTGCCCACGAGGCGGTCGCGAGCATACGGGTCCTCGGGCCGGTGACGGCCGAGGCGTCCGGCGAGGTCGATGCCGACCGCGTCGAGTTCCTCACCGAGCTCGCGTGCTTCCTGGCGCTGCACCCGACCGGCGTGCACGCCAACCGCATCAGCGCCGCACTGTGGCCGCGAGGCGTCGACCCGCAGGTGCGCGACGCGGCCCTTCGACAGGTCGCCGACTGGTTCGGCACGACGGCATCGGGCAACCCCGTCCTCGAGTCGGAGTCCGGCGTATGGCGGTTCGCACCCGGTGCGGTCGACCTCGACTGGGACGCCTTCCGCGAAGCCCTCAACCGCGCTGCCGAGGACGGCACGCGGCGGGAGACGCACATGCGCACGGCACTGGACCTCGTCGCGGGTCTCCCGTTCGGTGACATCCCGGCCGGCCGTTACGCGTGGCTGGAGTCCACCACGATCGAGGGCGACATCGTCATCGCCGTCAGCCTGACGGTGCAGGCCTGCGCCGAGGCTGCGGCGGCCCGCAACGACGAGCCGGCCGCTCGCGCCGTGCTGGCGCAAGGACTGATGATGCTGCCCGCCAGCGAGGAGCTGTGGCGATCCCGCCTCCGCCTCGCGACGCACTTCGGTGATCGCGAGGACGTACGGGTGGTCGCCGACGAGATGTATGCCGCGATCGCCGAGCACGGCTCGGTCGTCGGTTCATCGGCCGAGACCGACGGCCTGGTCGACGAGCTCCTGCCCGGCTATCGAGCCAACGTGGCCTGACTCTCCCGCTCCACAAGAAAGCCCCCGCGAGATCCTCGCGGGGGCTTTGGCGTCTGGTGCTGCGTCAGATGGAGCGAGTCGGCACGCGTCCGAAGCCGTCGGTGGCGACGGTGCGGATGGAGCGGCCGATCCCGATCACGGAGAGGGCAGCGATGGTGATGATGGCGATCATGGTGGCCTCCTTCAAGGCTTTGGTGGGCAGTTCGTACTTCCAGTATGGAAGCCCGGATCGTCAAGCACAAGCGAATAGAACTACACCTAACGTGTAGACTTGCTACATGGACGTACATCGCCTTGCGCTGCTGCGGGAACTGGCCGAACGGGGCACCGTCGGTGCCGTCGCTGACGCGATGAAGGTCACACCCTCGGCGGTCTCGCAGCAGCTGAAGGTGCTCGAGAAGGAGGCCGGCTACACCCTCGTGGAGCCCGCGGGCCGCGGCGTGGCGCTGACCCCGGCGGGACGCGCATTGGTGCAGACAGCGACGGAGATCGCGGTCGCGATCGAACGCGCCGAAGGCCGGTGGCGCGAGTTCATGCACCGGCCGGCCGGACAGGTCACGATGGTCACGTTCCCGACGGGTGGCGAGATGCTGTTCCCGGGCGTGCTGACCCGGCTGGCCGAGGTGCCCGAGGTCGAGCTGATCTGTTCCGACGAGGACGGCATCACGACCGACTTCGCGGACCTCACGCCGGACCACGACATCGTGCTGGCCGACTCGCCGACGACGTCGGCCACCTGGCACGAGCGGGGGCTCCAGGTCGTGCCGCTGATCAGCGAGCCGCTCGACGTCGCCCTGCCCGAGGGGCACCCGTTGGCACGCAAGGCGAGCCTGTCGCCCAAGGACGTCGTGGGGGAGACCTGGATCGGGGTGCCCCACGACTATCCGTTCGACCGCGTCCTCAGCCAGGTCGTCGCGGCGACGGGCGAGCCGGTGCGGATCGCCCAACGCATCTCCGACAACGGAATCGTCGAGGCGCTCGTCGCGGCCGGTCACGGCATCGCGATCCTGCCGCGATTCACGACTCGCGAGCACGGCAACGGCCTGGTCACCCGCCCCTTGGTCGGCATCCGGGCCAAGCGGGAGATCTCGGCCCTGTTGCGGCCGGACCGCTTCGAGCGGCCGTCGGTGCGCCTCGTCGTCCAGGCACTTCGTGACGAGGCGCGGGCCGTAGCCGATGCGCACGAGGCGGTCTGAGGTCGGGCGTTTCGGGCGAATCGTGCAAGAAATACGTAGTACTTACTGATTCGGTCCAGACCTTTTGGCGCGACTCTGAGGGAGTCTCTCTCGGTGCCTTCGTGGCACCCCACTCCCAAGGAGAAATCTCGTGCGTCCACGCAGTCGGGTCTTGACCCGGACCACCGCAACTCTTGCCTCGTCAGCCATGCTGGCCGCGGGCATGATTGCCATCGCCCCCCAGGCGGCTCAAGCCGCCCCGGGGTCCAAGACCTTCCTGGTATCAGGAGGCCTCGGCCAGAACTGGAACGTCCCGTCGGACGTCCACTCGATCACGATCACGACCAAGGGAGCTGCCGGCGGTGCCGGTGGCCTCGAGGGCGGGTCCGGAGGTCGTGGCGCGAGCGGCACGGTCACCGTGCCGGTCACACCCGGTCAGCTCATCTCCGTCTACCTGGGCAAGCGTGGCGGTGACGCCGGCACGGACAACCCCACGTTCGAAGGTGGCGGCGGAGCCGCGGGCGGCGCTGCTGCCGGCGGCGCCGGTGGCGAAGCCGCACCGCTCGGCGGTGCCGGCGGTGGCGGTGGCGGTGCGACCGAGGTCTTCTTCGGCTCAGCGATCGACACCAACCGCGTGATCGTCGCCGGTGGCGGCGGCGGTGGTGGCGGCAACAACGGCCCCAACCTCGCCGGCGGCAACGGTGGCGGCGGCGACCAGGACGGCCAGAACGGCACCGCTCCGCAGTCTGAGGGCGGACATCCCGGCGACGCTGCGACGCAGGCCGGTGGAGTCGGCGACAGCGCCAACGGCTTCCTCGCCGGTGGCGGCGCGGGTGGCGGCGGCGGTGGTTACCAGGGCGGCAGCCAGGGTGCCACGTTCCTGTCCTCGAGCGGCGCGGGCGGTGGCGGTGGACGTAGCTACCTCAACCCGTTGCTGAACGCCACGGTCGACTCGGCATTCAGCCCCAGCGTCGAGGGCGACGGTTCCGTCGTCATCACGTACAACCAGGCGTTCACGACGACGACCAGCATCACCAACCCGGGCACCGTCGTCACGCAGGAGATGAAGGGCTACGCGATTCACGTCGCCGGCAACGGCGGCCAGACCCCGGTCGGCTCGGTGAAGCTCACGGCCAAGAACCTCGCCAACGGCATCATCACCAACCTCGGCACGGAAGCGCTCGAGAACCAGGACGCGACCGTCTACTCCGACAAGCTCAAGGTCGGCAACTACACGCTGAGCGCAGAGTTCATCCCGGCGCCCGGCAGCGACTCGCTGGCATCGACCGGCAAGGAACCCCTCACGGTCAGCAAGGGTGACACGACGACCTTGGTCTCCGGGCCTCTCGACCCGCCGAACTTCGGCGACGTCGTCGATCTCGGCGTCTCGGTGTCCCCGGTCGATCCGGCTCAGGGTGTCCCGACGGGCACGGTCAAGTTCAGCTCGAACGGCGTGGCACTCGGGGCGCCGGTCGTCCTCGACGGCAGCGGCAAGGCCGTCCTGTCCACGAACCGACTCCCCGTCGGCACGCACGACATCATCGCCACGTACTCCGGCGACAAGGAGTTCAACGGTTCGGTCGACGAGACGAGCCTGTCGGGCTTCACCGTCAACCAGGGTGATGTCTCGGTCGAGCTCACGTCGGTGCACAACCCGGTGATCGCGGGCGAGAAGTCGAAGTTCGACGTCAAGGTGACATCGAACAAGACCACGACCGCCAAGCCGACCGGAACCGTCAAGTTCTACATCGACCAGGATCCGATCAGTGGAGACCTGCCGATCGACTACGCCGGCAAGGTGCACTTCGAGCTGGAGCTGCCGGTCACCAACCCGGACGCCCATCACCACGTGACGGCCGTCTACAGCGGTGACGACAACTTCCACACCGCGACCAGCAACTACGTCGACCAGATCGTCAACTTCGGCTCGGCCAAGGTCGCGCTCAGCAGCAACCTCAACCCGTCGCACGTCGGCAACGACGTGACGTTCAGCATCGACGTGTCGGGCAACCTGCCGACGCAGCCGTACGAGCCCACGGGCGAGGTGCAGCTGTACGTCAACGGCTCGGCGTTCGACGGACCGGTCGGCATCGACGGTGACGGCAAGGCGCAGATCACGACGGACAAGCTGCCGGTCGGCGACAACCACGTGACGGCGCGCTACCTCGGCGACAAGCGGTACAAGGAAGCCGAGAGTGGCGAGCTGATCCAGGTCGTCAAGAAGCAGCTCGTGGCCGTGACCCTCACGTCGAACGCCACGGACCTGCAGTACGGCGAGACGCTGACACTGACGGCACACGTCGCAACCGAAAAGGGTGACGTCGCGGTCGGCTGGGTCCAGTTCTACGACAACGGCGTCGCGGTCAAGGATCCGGTCCTGGTCGATGGTGAGGGCCTGGCCGTCATCAGCTCGGACAAGGTCAGTAAGGGCGTTCACCAGTACTCAGCGAAGTACTTCAACGACCTCGAGGGCGACGGCAAGACCGAGGACGGGGTGTCCAACACCCTGCAGGTGACGATCCATCCGAACCTGCTCTCGGTCAAGCTGGTGACGAACCGCATCCCGGCCTACCAGGGTGACGACATCCTGGTCCAGGCGCGGATCACACCTGCCGCTGACGCGGTCGGCAAGATCGACGGCACGCTGCAGTACTACGCCGACGACAAGAAGTACGGTTCGCCGGTCCCCGTGTCCGGCACGTACCACGGCTCGCGGACCCTCAAGGGCCTGAAGCCGGGAACGCACCGGTTCGTGGCACGCTTCACCCCGTCGTCGAGCTCGCCGTTCGACAGCAAGGTCAGCAACGGTCTGATCCAGCGGGTCTACAAGGGCCGGCCCAACGACAAGATCCAGCTCACGACGAACCGGATCTCGCTCAACAAGGGCTCGTTCAAGGTCTGGGTGCGCAAGCTGAACGGCAAGCCTGCACCCGGCTACGTCCACCTCTACATCGACGGTCAGAAGATCACGTCGCTGAAGCTCAACAGCAGCGGACGGGCGACCTACGTCCGTTCGGGCCTGCCGGATGAGCAGCTGGTGATCGTGGCGGTCTACAACGGTCAGGGGAAGCTGACCCAGGTCGGCAAGGCCAAGTCACTGCGGCGCTACATCCCGTAGTCGACGAGAAACCACGCACTGCCCGGTCTCTTGCGGAGGCCGGGCAGTGCGTCGTCTCGGGTGGGTGGGTGGTCAGATGGATTGGATGCTCAGGCGGAATGCTTGCGCAGCGCCTCGGCGACCAGGCTGCGGCGGTTGACGCCGAGCTTGGCGTAGACCCGAGAGAGGTGGGTCTCGACCGTACGTGTCGACACGTGCAGGCGCTCGGCGATGGCCGCGCTGCTGAGGCCGGCGGTGACGAGCGACGCGACCTCCTGCTCCCGCGGCGACAGGTCGACGTGGACCGGCATGCTGCTGGGGATCCACCGGCCGAAGCGCGCCAGCTGGGCTGTCGCGGCCTTCTCCAGGGTTGAGTCGGTCTCGATGATCGCGTCGATGTGGTTCACGAGCGACGGAGCCACGGGGGCATCGACGAGCTCGAGCAGGACGTGTGCGCGCTCGGCCGTGCCGCTCGCCCGGGCGAGCCGGGGGCTGGTGACCGCGAAGAGATCGAGGGCCCACAGCTCGGCCAGGTAGTGGCCACGCTCCTCCGCCCACAACGACATCTCGATCGCGCGGCCCGGGGCGTCACGATGGCCCAGGCCCGACAGCGTCGTGATGACCTGCGCGCGGATGTCGGCCTCGAACGCGCGGCTGGCCCTCATGGGCGTGTGGTCGACCCGGCGGCACAGCGCCTCGGCGCGTTCGTGGTCACCGACCATCAACGCGCAGTGTGCCTCGCTCGCGAACGCCCACGCCGAGAACCCGCTCGGATCGCGGATCTCGAACAGCTGGCGGGCGATGCGGAACTTCTCGTCGGCCTCGTGCCAGCGACCCTCTGCCGACAGCAGGCGCGCCTCACCGGCGAACGTCAGCGCCGAGTCCAGCCGGGTCGCGCCGCCGGGCGGTCGGGGATCAGCCCCGAGCCGGCGGGCCTCGCCCAGGCGCCCGGACACCACGTGGAGCAGGAACGTCGACAGGTGGATCTCCGCACCCACACGAGGCAGCGCAGCGTCGTACGCGGAGGCGGCCGGTCGATAGCGCTCGGAGATCGCGACGGCCTGGGCGGTCTGGCCACGCCAGGTCTGCGCGAGGATGACTGGTGCCACGGCCTGCAGCGTCCAGCTAGAGCCGGGCACCGGGCCCGACGCCAGCTCCTCGGCCGCTGCGAGGGCCGGGCGGAAGTCGCCGGACCAGCCATGTCGTGC
This sequence comes from Aeromicrobium sp. 9AM, assembly GCF_902506105.1. Taxonomy (GTDB): domain Bacteria; phylum Actinomycetota; class Actinomycetes; order Propionibacteriales; family Nocardioidaceae; genus Aeromicrobium. The sequence goes on along the minus strand of NZ_LR733304.1, from coordinate 2,596,535 downwards.
GATGCGGGACATGCGGTAGCGCTGGACCTGGTCCATGTTGCCGCCGCGCTGGATGATCTCGGTGTAGATCTGCCCCATCAGCTCGATCGCATGGGCCGCCTCGTTGAGCCCGTACTGCTCGATGTCGGCGCGCAGGTCGTGGAGGTCGAGGATGCGGTCGTCGGCCGGGTGCATCAGGTCGGTGGGGATGACCCGCTGCAAGGTGATGGCGTCCTCGACGTCGCGGATCGCCTGGGCCGGCCGGTCGCGGAACCGAAGCTCTCGCGCCCGGATGGCGAGGGCGTCGATGCGGACGATGGGACTCGGGCGGGCGTCGAGAGCCGCAGTCGCGAGGTCGATCGCCGCCTCGTAGTCGCCGTTGCTGCTCGCTGCGCCGGCGGCGAGGGTCAGGGCCTCCGGGTCGATGTCGAGCCCGCACTCGAGGGTCCACTCCGCCCAGCGCACCAGTCCGTGCAGCGTCTGGCGCGACGCGCGGGGCGCCTCCGGGTAGACCTCCTGATGGAGGGCATGGCTACGGGCCGGCGTGACCATGGTGCGGATGCAGTCGGCGTACAGGGGATGCGGCAACCTCAGCACCGGAAGCGTGGCCCGGTTGGCACTCCTGCCGCGGGTGACCCGGAGCACCCCGGCTGTCGTCAGACGGTCCAGGGTGTCGGCGCCGATGGACGGTCGCGCGATGGCGAGGGGTACGGGTTCGGAGAGTGCCACCAGCTCGATCGCGTGACGATCCTCTGGCGTGTAGCGCCCCAGCTCGGCAGTGACCACGTCGATGAGGTGCGCGTCGGGAACCAGGCGGCCCCGGCGGATCCACGTGCCGTTGGTCTGCACGATGGTCTCGGCGGCGACATTGGCGCGTACGAGCTGGCGGGCGAGACCGACGTTGCCGCCCGTCGCGTAGAGCACGTCGCGGGTCAGGGCAGATTCCACCGGTCCGCCCAACGCCGACCACAGGATCGTCTCGAGCTCGTCAGGCGCGAGGGTGGGCACGTCGATCCGGCCGACCAGCTCGTCGGTCCACAGACTCACGAGGGCGGCACGTTGTGGTGCGGTGGAACGGGACGCGACGAGCAGCTTGATGCCGCCAAGTCTGGCGATCCTGGCGACGAGCTCCGCACTGTCGGAGTCGAGGAGCTGGGCGTTCTCGACCTCGATGACGACGGGCCGGCCGGCGGCTGTCTCGAGGATCGCTTCGTGCGCAGCCTTGGCCAGCTTGCGCCCGGACCGCATCGCGGGCGCATCGATCCCGTCGAGCAGGGTGTCGGCAGCAGCGAGTGCGTTGTCCTCCTCCTCGCGCGTACCGGCGACGGAGAGCCAGACGATCGGCTCGGGTGCGACACGGTTGAGCTCGGCGCGGACCTCGCGCAGGAGATGGCTCTTGCCGGCACCGGTCTGTCCGCGCAGGACGACCCCGCCGCGGCGATCAGCGAATGCCGCAACCGCAGCGGTCAGGAGACGTTCACGTCGCAAGGACGGCCAGGACGTCGACAACTGATACTCCACACATCGGTGAAGCCCTCGAAAGGAACATCCTCACGCACCAGATTTCGGTGGGTGAAGGCTCCCAGCACCTGTCGGAGACCTCGCAACTGCCCTCGCCTGACGATAACCACACCGTGCGCCGGCTGTGTGCGGTTTCAGACAATTCACGACCGGCTGTTGCACGATCGGTGGCTAGGCCCGGGTCATGCTCATGACCCAGTTGGTGTCCCACGTGTGGCCCCCGTCGTGGGAGAACGCCTGCTCCCACTGCGCCCGGTCGTCGCCGAAGTCGGTCCACACGAAACGCACCTTGAGCGGCCGGCCGTCGATGACGTCGTCGGTCACGAACGTGCCGACGTTGCCGTCGAAGCGGCCCTCCATCGGTGGATCGAGCCGACCAGGTGTCGAGCTGGAGGACCACCAGATGCGCCACGTGTCCGACGCCGGTTCGTAGAGGCGCAGGGCCAGGCCGTGGAACTCGCCGATCCCGGGCATCTCGAGGGCCTCGTACGCCTCGATGTTGCCCGCGCCGCCCGGCAGCGCGCGATGCTCGCCGGTCGAGGCGAACTCGAGCCAGTCAGTGCAGCCCGGGTCGAGCGCGTCGGCTCGCTTGCGGTTGGTCACGCCCCAGCGGCCGAGGACGAAGTCGAAGTCGGTGAGTGCCATCCCCTGAACCTACGGACGGGGACCGACACATCCAGGCGGCCGGCGGCGGGAGGGGTTGACGGATCCGATCGACGAGTGAGACCGTCGTCACACCGCCTAATGTTTACGCAAACAAGGAAGGCTCTCCTCGATGATGTTTACGCAACCATCACTCCAATCCCAGTCTCGCCAACGGTTGCGTCACCGCATCGCCTCGGGGGCGATCGCGGCGACCGTCCTGGCTGTCGGTGCACTGGTGGCAGCCACGCTGGCGTCGCCCGCAGAGGCGTCGCCGGCACACCACGGCCGTACGAACACCAGTGACTTCCGCGGCGTGAACTGGGCGGACCCGCGCGACAACTACGCCGCTGACGAGGTGGTGCCCTCCGGACTGAGCACCGCCGACAGCTACGCGACGACGTACCGCAAGGCCAGGACGACCGTGTCGGAGTTCCGGCACGAGCTGAAGGCCAACACGGTTCGACTGCCGATCAACCCGTCGAGCGTGGGCACGAAGTGGTGGAAGTCGTACCAGGCCGCGATCGACGCGTCGGCCGACAGCGGCTTCAAGGTGATCGTGAGCTACTGGGAGGCCAACGATGCCAAGGACGGTCGCGTCGACGACCCGAAGGCGTTCAACACGATGTGGGACACCGTGGTGCGGAAGTATCGCCACAACCCGCACGTCTACTTCGAGCCGATGAACGAGCCGTTCGGCTACTCGCTCGACGAGTGGGTCTCGCTGACCTCGTCGTGGCTCAAGCGGCACGTCGACGTCCCACGGAAGCGCGTCGTCATCTCCGGCACGGGCTACAACGACGACGTCACCGGCGTCGGTGCCGCACCTGAGCTCAAGGGCACGCTGCTGTCGCTGCACTTCTACGGCTTCTGGGCATCCGACACGACCGAGGCGGCCTGGCTGGCGAACCTGCGGCCACGCATCGGCTCGTACGGCTGGCGCACGATCATCGACGAGGCCGGCTCGCCGATGACCACGGGGCTCAACTACGGCAACCACGAGGGCAACGTCTACACGTCATACCTCGGAGCACTGACCCAGACCGCTCGAGAGCAGCACATGGGGCTCGTCTACTGGCCCGGCCTGCGGGACGGCGACGCGTACTCGATGACGACCAGGGTCGGCAACCAGCTGCAGGTCAACAGCGAGAGCGGTCTCGCCCAGGTGTGGTGGGGCTGGGGCCTGCTGCGGCGGGAGCCCACCAACAACCTGCCGCCGGCGCCTCCGGGTGAGGTGTTGCGTGGCGTGGCCAGCGATCGCTGCGCCGACGTGCCGGGCTTCTCGACCACGAACGGCACCGCGCTCGACCTGTGGGACTGCAACGCCGGCGGCAACCAGCTGTGGAACTGGACGGCTGAGAAGCAGCTCACCGTGTATGCCAACAAGTGCCTCGCGATCGGTGGTGACGGTGCGAGCGCCGGCAGTCCCGCTGTGATCGCCGACTGCACCGGTGCGGTCGACCAGCAGTGGGAGGTCAACGCCGACCTGTCGGTCAGCAGTGTGAGCCACCCCGGCCTCTGCCTCGAGGCCGCCGGGGCCGACAACGGCTCGGCGGTCGGCGTCGCGAGCTGCAGCGGCGAGTCCAACCAGCAGTGGGCTCGTACGTAGCACCCATACGTGGCCGCCCCCGGGTCTTCCTCCAGCCGGGGGCGGCTGCACTTCCCGGAGTCTTGCGTGTCTGCTGCCCTGCGCGTCGTGAGCGGGAGATCATCGTGGGATGCCCGACGACTTCCTGATGCGGATCGACAGCGCCGAGTTCACGGCCATGTCCGAGCGGGTCCTCGAGGTGACGGCTCTGACGTCGCGCCTCAACGTGCTGCCGTTCGAGGACGAAGCCGGCAAGGCCGCCCTGTTCGAGCAGATCCTCGGGCGGCCGCTGCCTCAGCGGGTGACGATCTATCCGCCGTTCTACACCGACCACGGGCTCAACCTGGACATCGCCGAGCGGGTGTTCATCAACCAGGGATGCACGTTCCTCGACTACGCCGGCATCCGGCTCGCCGAGCGGGTGATGATCGCGCCGAAGGTCACGTTCATCACCGGCGGTCATCCGGTCGACCCGGCGGATCGGCGCGTGTGGCTGACCGGCGAGCCGATCGACGTGGAGGAGAACGTGTGGATCGGTGCGGGTGCGACGATCCTGCCGGGGGTCACGATCGGCCGCGACTCCGTGATCGCGGCGGGGGCTGTGGTGGCCGACGACGTACCGGCACAGACTCTGGTGACCGGCTCGAAGGCGACCGTGCAACGTACGTGGGCGGTGGATTAGTCGCCCTTCCGCCCCTCTGATGGGCGACCAGATCACCGCCAGCGCCAGTGCCACCGCTCCGCGCCGGACCGGAGCAGAGAGCCGATGACGGGATCCCTAGGTGGAGCCACTGGAGGGGCGGCTTCGCCGCGGGGCAGTGGCTCGAGGGAGGGCCCACTCGATTCCCGTCATCGGGGGTGGGCACTTCGTGCCGAGAGCCGATGACGGGAATCGAACCCGCATATCTTGCTTGGGAAGCAAGCGCTCTACCACTGAGCTACATCGGCGCGGTCAGTTGCGACCGAACACAGACTACCGAAGCCACATGCGTTAGTTTCGACTCGTGCTCCTCTCCGACCGCGACATCCTCGCCGAGATCGACGCCGGGCGCGTGGCGCTCGACCCGTTCGACCGCGAGATGATCCAGCCGTCCAGCATCGATGTGCGGCTCGACAAGTTCTTCCGGGTCTTCGACAACCACAAGTACCCGCACATCGACCCGGCCGCCGACCAGTCCGACCTGACCCGCGAGGTCGAGGTGGGCGACGACGAGGCGTTCATCCTGCACCCCGGCGAGTTCGTGCTCGGTTCGACGTACGAGCTGGTGACCCTGCCGGACGACATCGCCGCGCGCCTCGAGGGCAAGTCCTCGCTCGGCCGCCTCGGGCTGATGACGCACTCGACGGCCGGATTCATCGACCCCGGCTTCTCGGGCCACGTGACGCTCGAGCTCGCCAACGTGGCGACGCTGCCGATCAAGCTCTACCCCGGCATGAAGATCGGCCAGGTCTGCTACTTCCGGCTGACCTCACCGGCGGAGAACCCGTACGGCTCGGCGAAGTACGGCTCCCGCTACCAGGGCCAGCGCGGGCCGACGGCCTCACGCTCGCACGCCAACTTCCACCGCACCGAGATCTGACGTACGCCGAAGGGCCCCGCACCGGTTGGTGTGGGGCCCTTCGTCGTGCGGGTCAGGCAGTGTGACGCTTGCGGGCACGGAGCGCGACCGCTGCGCCCGAAGCCGTGACGAGCGCGCCGCCGGCCAGCAGCCAGGCGAGGTCGAGACCGCCTTCGGTCTGCTCGTCGGCGAGTCCCGCGTCGATGCGGGTGGGGACCTCAACGGTCTCGGTCGACTCGACCTCGGCGACGTCGGCAGCGGGCTTGGTGTCGTCCGAGCTGTCGTCCTTGCCGCCGCCGCCCTTGGGGCCGTCCTTGTCGTCGTTGTCGCCGCAGGTGCCGTGGGTCGGGCAGGGCTGCGGGTTGGTGATGACGTCCGGTCCGTCAGGGTGCGTGGGCTTCGGCTTCGGTCCGACCTTGTCGTCGGGGCCGACCGGGGGCTTCGGCTTGGGCAGGGCGATCTTGTCCTTGGGCTCGACCGGCGGCTTGGGCTTGGGGATCGCGATGTCGTCGATCGGATCGGGATCCGTGTGCGGCTGGGCGATGATGACCGGTCCGTCGGTGGCCATGGCGCTCGCCGGCACCATCGTCAGGGCGGCAGTGGCCAGCGGGGCGGCGATGATCAGGTTGCGGATGATGCTTTTCATGTCGTTCTCCTGTGGGTGTGATGCTGCTTGTCGAAGTCGGTGGTTGTTGCTTGCTCAGAGGTAGGAGCATCGAGCCCGACAGGTCTTGCAACTTTTCGCAGGAATCGTTTTTCACCGCGTACGTCAGCGGTGACTTAGAGCCCAAGAGGTCGGCCGCGCTGGTCCCTAAGTCACCGCTCCGCGGCTCGACTGGGCCCTAAGTCACCGCTCCGGAGGCCCGGGTGCTGGATAGGGTGGCGCGGTGACACTTCCCCTCAGCATCTCGCCCGCCGTCGCCGCTGCGCTCGAGGCCGGTACGCCCGTCGTCGCGCTCGAGTCGACGATCATCTCGCACGGCCTGCCGCGGCCCGACAACCTTGAGGCGGCGCGAGGGTTCGAGGCGATCCTGACGGCGATGGGTGTTGTTCCGGCGACGATCGCGGTGCTCGACGGCCAGCTCAAGGCCGGGCTCACCGACGACGAGCTCGTACGCATTGCCGGTGAGGACATCCCCAAGCTCAGCGTCCGCGACCTGCCGATCGTGCTGGCCCGCGGCGGCAGTGGCGCGACGACTGTCGCCGCGACCTCGTACATCGCCGACCTCGCCGGCATCCGCGTGTTCGCCACCGGCGGTCTCGGCGGGGTGCACCGGGGCGCGTCGGAGACGTTCGACGAGTCCGCCGACCTCAAGGTGCTGTCCGAGGTGCCGATCACCGTCGTCTCGGCCGGCGTGAAGTCGATCCTCGACATCCCGGCGACGCTCGAGCGGCTGGAGTCGCTCGGCGTGATCGTCCTGGGATTCGGCACCGACAAGTTCCCCAGCTTCTGGCTGACCGATTCCGGCTTCGAGCTCGACTGGTCGGTCCCGGACGCGGCGGCGGTAGCCGGCGTGATGGCGTCTCGCGACGAGCTGGGTCAGCCGGCCGCGATCCTGGTCGCCAACCCGCTCCCGGTCGCCGAGCAGCTCGACCCCGAGGTGCACGACCGGGCCCTCGCCGACGCCCTCCGCATGGCCGACGAGCAGGGGTTGTCGGGCAAGGAGGTCACGCCGTTCCTGCTGCAGACGATCGTCGGCCTGACCGGCGGCGAGAGCCTCGCGGTCAACCTCAAGATCGCCGAGAACAACATCCGGGTCGCCGGCGAGATCGCCCGGTCCTGGGCCTCGCGATGATCCTCGTCGTCGGTGACCTCGTCGACGACATCGGCGTACGCCCGCTCGGCACCGTCAACCCCGCGAGCGACACGGTCTCGGAGATCCGGATGACCGCGGGCGGCTCGGCGGCGAACGTCGCAGCGTGGCTCGGACACCTCGGCGCCGACGTACGTTTTGTCGGTCGATGCGGCGCCGACGGAGTCGACCGCCACCGCGCGGCCCTCGAGGCGTACGGCGTGGACGCGCGCATCTCCGGCGACCCCGAGCTGCCGACCGCGACGATCGTGCTGACGCTCGACGACGAGGCCGACCGGACGATGTATGTCGACCGCGCCGCCAACACGATGCTGACCGCCGCCGACGTCCCGGCCGACGCCTGGGACGACGTGACCTGGTTGCACCTGACCGGCTACTCGTTCTTCGACGACGGCGTGCGCCCGGTCGTGCAGGAGCTCGTCGCCGAGGCGAAGCGCCGCGACATCGGAGTCAGCATCGACCCCAGCTCGCTCGGCTTCCTCGAGGCGGCCGGCCGGGACACCGTCGTGGGCTGGCTCGCGGACGCTGACCTGGTGTTCCCCAACGACGACGAGCAGGGCTTCCTCGTGCTGGAAGACGACCGGGTCGTGCTGACCCGCGGGGGTGCCGGGGCGGCCTTTCGCGGCCACGAGGTGCCGGCACTGCCGACGGACGTCGTCGACACCACCGGCGCCGGGGATGCGTTCTGCGCCGGCTTCCTCGCCGATTGGACCAGGACGGGCGACGTCGAGTCCGCCCTGCTCAGTGGTTCGCGATCGGCTGCCGGGTGCGTGGCCGTACGCGGCGCCCGCCCGGTCGCCTGACGAGAGCTTCAGGCGAGGTCGCGGACGCGCGCCTCGAGGGAGTCCTTGACGGCGCCGGTGACCGCGACCTCGACCCGCTTCTCCAGCGCCTGCTGGTCGTCGACATCCGCGAGCAGGGCCCTCAGGTCGAGGTCGTCGATGGCGCGCGTGAGGACGTCATCAGTCTTCAACGCGCTGTCGATCACCGAGTCCGGGAGCGCCCGGATCAGCGTCTTGAGCAGGTCGTTCAGGTCTGATGACTCGAGCGCCTCGTCGACCAGTGCGGATGCCGGCGGGAGCGACCCGTCGGCCTTCATCCGGCGAACCGCGGTGTGCAGGCCGCTGCGCAGGGCGTCGATCTGGGCATCGGTGGGCTCATCGGCTTGCGCGAGCTCGAGGGTCAGCGCCTCCCGGCTGACGTGCAGGCGGCACGCCGCACCGTCGATGCCGAGCAGGACCAGGCGTTCGGTGAGACCGTCGATGCCGTCGGCGCGTGAGGTCACCTGACGCGCGACGCACGGGTCGGCCGGCCGAAGCGGCTCGTACGTCCCGCCGCCGTTGGCGAGCTGCACTCCGACGACACCGCAGACGAGGACAAGCGCGGCGATCGGCATAGCGATCCAGCGAGGCGCGCTCATGAGGGCCGCCGGCGGCGGAGGGGCACCAGGGTGAGGAGAGCCGCGAGCGCGAGACCGGCACCAATGAGGAACGAGTCGCGGAACGCCCGCGTGGCGGCACGCTCGACCTGTGCGTTGAGATCTCGCTCGAGCCGCGCTGCGGCGGGGCGCTCCCCTGGGTCGAGGCGCAACGTCGCGAACGCGCTGTGCAGGTCGGGGACCTGGTCCCGCTGGCCGGACAGCTCGTTGCCGAGCGACTCGGCGACCGCGATCTTGTCCTCGGGCTTCAACGGAGCGTCGAGCACCAAGGAGGTGATGGCCTGCTGGGCGGGCACCTGGGCGTCCCTGAGGTCGGCGGTGAACACCGGCGTGAGGATCGCGAGTCCCACCACGACGCCGACGTGTCGCGCCCCGATCGTCCAGCCCGCGTGGTGGGCACGAGGCAGGCGCATCTCCATCGCCGCCGAGGTGAGCCGGTCGACGGTCAGCCCGAGCCCAAGGCCCACCAACGCCTGGGGTGCGATGGTCCAGGCAAGCGACGCCGAGGGCGGGAGGGCAAGCCCCAGCAGTCCGCCGGCGACGAGGAAGCAGCCCACCGCGATCTCGACCTCCGCCGGGGGAAGGAAAAGGCGTGCGAGCGGACGTGCGGCGATGGCGGCGACGGGTACGACCGAGACCGTGACAGCCGCCGTCGCGGGTGACCGTCCCCACCCCTGCACGAGCAGCAGGACCAGCAGGAACAACGCGGCGGTGAGCGCAGCCGACATCAGCGCGAGGGTCAGGTTGGCGCGTGTCGCCGGGCGGTGCCGGTCCGGTACGACCGTCGGCAGGGCTCGTACGGCGAGCGCTGCGGGCACGGCGAGCACCGCGATCGGAACCTGCACGACGAAGATGGCCTGCCACGAGATCGCCTGGGTGAGCAGTCCCCCGGCGACCGGGCCGAGCGCCGTGCCGACGACCCCGGCGGTGACCCATGACGTGACGCCGCGGCGCTCGCCTTGCTGCGCGACCAGCAGCTCCAGGCAGCCGACCAGTGCCAACGCCCCGCCGACTGCCTGCACGCAGCGGGCCGCGATCAGCACGTCGATCGAGCCGGCGACGGCGCACATGGCTGACGAGCCGGCGAACACCGCGATGCCCGCCGCGCTGAAGATGCGTGGCTGGGCACGCGTGAACGCCATGGCCGCGGGCACGGCCGTGAGGCCCAGCACGAGGTTGTAGGCGATCAGCACCCAGGCGACCTGGCCGACGGACGCGTCCAGGTGCCGGAGGATGTCGGGCAGTGCGAGCGTCACGACCGCGGAGTCCGCGAGCACCAACGCCACCGTCAGGATGAGCAGGGGAGCCTTGGCGCGACGCACCACCCCATCGTGGCAGCGCGAGCGTCCCTAGGGCGTGAGGTCGACGGTGCGCGGCGGGTCGGCGCCCGGTCGCGAGCACGTGATCGCCGCGGCGCTGCAGGCGTACATGCCGAGATCCGTGAGCTCGGTGACGTCCAGCTCGTCTGCTGCCGGCCAGGAGTATGCGGCGCACCACGACAGGACGGCGGCCATGAACGAGTCGCCGGCGCCGATCGTGTCGGCGACCGTGATGCGCGGTGCCTCGATGCGGGCGACGACCCCGGAGCTGGCGATGACCGCGCCGTCGCCGCCGAGGGTGATCGCCACGAGGGCGCCGTCGGCGGCGAGCTTCTGGGCCAGCGCGTCGTGCTCAACTCCGGGGAACAGCACGGCGGCGTCCTCGTCGCTCATCTTGATGACGGTGGCGTGCGGGGCGATCGCCTCGAACGTACGCCGCCACGCCTCGTGATCCGGCTCGACCGTGAGGCGGATGTTGGGGTCGAAGGACACCGGCACGCCCAGGGCGTCGGCCATCACGACCAGATCGGCCACGAGGGTCGCGCCCGGCTCGAGGGACGTGCCGAGCGAACCCACGTGCACGACCTCGAACGCGCCGGGATCGGGCAGCGCCGCGGGGTCCCAGGTCAGGTCGAACTCGTACGTCGCGCTGCCGTCCTCGGCGAGCGTGGCCCGGGCGCTGGACGTCCGGGCCGGGGCGGGTTCGAGGGCGTCGAGCACGACGTCGGACTCGTAGAGCCGGTCGCGCAGCAGGTCGCCGTACGCGTCGTCGGCGAGCTGTGCCGCGAGGTGCGTCGGCACGTCGAGGCGGGCCAGGCCGACAGCGACGTTGAACGGCGACCCGCCGGCGTGTGGCTCGGGCTCGGCGCCCGGACGCTGGACGACGTCGACCAGTGCCTCGCCGACGATCAGGGCGGTCACGCGTCCGCGCCGATCGACAGTGCCGCGCTGGGTGCCAGCGGCAGGTCGGGCAGCGTCAGGGCGTTGAACGCGTGATAGGCGTCGGGCTTGCCCCGCCACGTGCGGCTCGTGAGCTGCATGCCGGGGGACATCTCGTGGTGCCACGCACCGGTGTCGGGGTCGATGTAGTGCTCGTCGATCTCGTTCCACCATCGTTCGGCGAGCCCGGCATAGACGGGCTTGGCGGACCACGTGTGCAACGCCTCCGCTGCCAGGACCGCCTCTGCCATGACCCAGTGGAACCGCTCCTCGACGATGGCCTCGCCGTGCCAGTCGGTCGTGTAGGGCAGGCCCGGCTGGTCGTCGCTGACGGCGTCGTCGACCGCCCGCGCGAACAGCGCCTCGGCAGCCTCGCCCAACCAGGGGCGGGGGTCCTCCATCCCGGCGGCGAGCTGCAGCAGCAGGCGGGACCACTCGAATGCGTGCCCGGGGGTCGCGCCGAACGGCCGGAACGGGTCGGCGGGCTGGTCCTCGTTGTAGGTCGGGACGGGCGTCCAGTCGTGGTCGTAGTGCTCGGGGATGCGCCAGTCGTGCGCCCGGGCGTGGATGCCGATGATGCGCTCGCAGATCGCGAGCGCGCGGCGCCGCCAGATGTCGTCGCCGGTGACGTCGGCGGCGAACAGGTAGGCCTCGACGGAGTGCATGTTGCTGTTGGCGCCGCGATAGGCGTCGACGTGTGACCAGTCCTCGCTGAGCTCCTCGACGCAGCGGCCCTCGTCGGGATCCCAGAACCGCTGGCTGTGCACCAGGGCCGCCTCTGTCAGGAGCTCCTCGGCCCCTTCGACCCCGGCCGCCTTGGCGCTCGACGCCGCGAGCAGCACGAAGGCGTGGCCGTAGCAGCCCTTGGCCCGGTCGGGGACGTCGCCGTCGAAGCCGACCCGGTCGTACCAGCCTCCGTTGACATCGTCGTGGAACACCGTGGCCAGCGCCCGTACGCCGTGGGTCGCCAGCTCCAGTGCCTTGTCGTCACCCGCGAGGTAGGCGAGGGAGAACACGTACGTCATGCGGGCGTTGATCCACAGCTCGAGGACCTTGTCGCGGTCAGGGCCGCCGGTGTCGTCGAGCCAGTAGAACCCGCCCTCCGGCCGCAACGACCGACGGGCGAACGCCAACAGCTTCCTGCGCGCACGGTGTCGCCACGCGACGCTCCCCGGATAACTCATGCTTCGGCCTCGCCACAGCTCATGGCTCCAACCTACGACCATCAGGGTGTGCTCAGGGGTCGCTGGGGGTCGGTCCCCGATGTGGCGAAAGGGCCACCGGCAGCAGGCTGAGGTCATGACATCGACACGTAGTGCTGCGGCACGCACGGGGCGGCGGTCGGCATGATCCGCGCCCAGGGACTCACCAAGACGTACGACGGCAAGGTGGCCGTCAACGGCATCGACTTCACCGTCGAGCCAGGCCGCGTCACCGGCTTCCTCGGCCCCAACGGCGCCGGGAAGTCCACGACCATGCGCATGATCCTCGGCCTCGACGCACCGACCAAGGGCACGGTGTCCGTCAACGGTCACCGGTATGCCGCGTCACCGGCGCCGCTCCGTGAGGTCGGTGCGCTCCTCGAGGCGCACGCCGTGCACCCCGGCCGCTCTGCCCGCAACCACCTGCGCTGGCTCGCCGCCAGCAACGGCATCCCGACGACTCGTGTCGGCGAGGTGCTCGAGCTCGTCGGGCTCGACTCGGTGGCCGCGCAGCGGGCCGGGCGCTTCTCGCTCGGCATGGGCCAGCGTCTCGGCATCGCGGCCGCACTGATCGGCGATCCGCCGGTCGTGATGCTGGACGAGCCGGTCAACGGCCTCGACCCCGAAGGCGTCCGCTGGGTGCGATCGCTCGCCCGCCAGCTCGCGGACGACGGCAAGACCGTCTTCGTGTCGAGCCACCTGATGTCGGAGATGGCTCTGATGGCCGATCACCTGATCGTCATCGGTCGCGGCGCGATCCTCGCGGACAGCCCGATCCAGGAGTTCATGGCCGAGCACGCCTCGGCGTACGTACGCGTGAAGGCTCCCCAGACCACCGACGTCGAGGCTCTCCTCGTCGGCCGGGGACTCGACGTCACGCGCACGGACGACGAGCTGCGGGTCCAGGGCCTCGACGCTCCCGCGATCGGCGAGCTCATCGGCAGTCACGGATTCCTCCTGCACGAGCTGACCCTCGTACGCTCCTCGCTCGAGGACGCGTTCATGGAGCTCACCGCCGACAGCGTCGAGTACCACGCCCGGACGGAGGTCGCGGCATGACAACGCTTGCTGCGCCGCCGACGAGCGGCTCCCTCGGACGTACCGTCAGGTCCGAGTGGATCAAGGTCGCCAGCATCCGGTCGACCTGGTGGACGACGCTCGCGATGATCGTCCTGGGCGCCGGCTTCACCACGATCATCTCCGGGGTCGTCGCCGGTGACATCGCCAGCGGCAAGAGCGGGGACTCGCCCGGTGAGTACATCACCCAAGGCCTGATCTTCAGCCAGATCTCGGCCGTCGTGATCGGTGCGCTGGTGGTCACCTCCGAGTACGGCACCGGGCTGATCCGCGCGACGCTGGCGGCGACCCCGGTACGTTCGAGGGTCCTGGCGGCCAAGGCGATCGTCCTGAGCGGCTTCCTGTTCGTCGTCGGCACCGTCACGGCGTTCCTGGGCTACTTCGGCGGCAATGCGTTCTTCAGCAACAAGGGCATCGGCATCTCCTTGGGTGACGAGCACATCCTGCGGTCGATGTTCGGCGCCGGGCTCTACATGGCCGGCCTCGGACTGCTCGCTGCCGCCGTCGGACTGCTCGTCCGTCACACGGCCGCGGCGATCTCGATCGTCCTCGCGCTGGTGTTCATCATCGGCCAGGTCGTGTCACTCATCCCTGGCACGTTCGGTGAGTGGGTCATGAAGCTCATGCCCGGCAACGCCGGCCCCGGCATCGTCGTCCCGGTCTCGTTCGGCGACAACATGCTGTCCCCGTGGACCGGCTTCGCGGTGTTCGTCGGCGAGATCGCGCTGCTGAGCCTCGTGGGGTTCGCGCTGTTCCAGAAGCGGGATGCCTGAGCGAAGAACGAGGCCCCGCCACTCGTGTGAGTGGCGGGGCTTCGTGCGTACGGGTTACTTCACGACCGGGAGGGTCAGCGCCTGGCTCGTGCTGCCGCTCGTGATGCCGACGGTGTTGAGCGTCAGGCCGCCGCGGTAGTTGGTCGAGCCACCCGCAACCGTGAGCCGCAGCTGGTGGCCGGTCGCGAACCGGTGCGAGATGGCCGGCAGCGTCACGGTGAACGGCTTGGTGACGTCCGGCACGCGTACCGGCGCGATCAGGTTGTGGATCAGCGATGCCTTGCCGGCCGGGTCGACGTCGAGCACCTTGACGAACACCACGAGCTGGCCGGTCGAGCCGAGGCCCTGCGTGAGCGCCGCGGTGGGCGAGCTGACCTGCAGACGAAGGCTCGGCGAGCCGACCACGTCGACGTTCTTGGTCAGCGCCGCCGTCGTCCACGATGCCGCTGTGCCGGGCAGGTCGAGCTCGGGCAGTGGCAGCGCGCTGCCGACGACGTCCAGCGGATCGATCGACGTCGGGAGCCCGGCGATCGGCGTCAGGAAGCTCTGTGTCGCGACCTTGAGCGCCGACGAGCTGGTCGTCAGGGCCGATCCGGAGAGGTAATACTTCGTCGCGGTGCCGACCGGATAGGTCGACGCCGAGCCGTATGCCGGGGTCGCGATGCCGGTGTAGGGCACCCAGTCACGGAAGTACGCGAACTCCGGGCCGGTGCTGGCGGACGACCCCTTGAGGTAGTGGTCGAGCCAGTCCGAGACCCGGCGCGTCACGTGCTCCGTGGCCGGGTTCGGTGCTCCGAAGCTGAACTCGCCCGGCGCGTTGGGCCCGGAGTGGCCGCCGCTGAACCAGATCATCTTGGTCGGGGTGCCCTGGGCCTGGAGGGCGCGATAGTTGGCGACGCCCTCGTTGAGGTTGAACAGGGTGTCGTTCTGGCCCTGGACCACCAGCGTCGGGATCGTCACCTTCTTGACGTAGCTGCTGACCGAGGCGTGCCGCAGGGAGGCCGTCGTGGACGGGTCGACCGTGCCGGTCGTGGCGGCGACGAGCAGGGCCGGGCAGACGAAGAACGCGAAGTTGGGGCAGCCGATGAGACGCCCGGGATCGCCGGCGGCGTTGGTGACACCGTCGGCGATCCCGATCCCCGAGAAACCAAGGGCCCACACCAGCTTGGCGGCACCGGGCGTCGAGGTCTGGACGCCGGTGGTCTGCGAGGTGTTGTTGGGCGAGAGGGAGTACGACAGGTCGCTCCAGGTGATGACCGGGACGATCGTGTCGACGCGCTTGTCGACGGCGGCGGCCGCGAACTGCACCTGGCCGCCGTACGAGCCGCCGACCATGCCGACGCGGGGGTCGTTGGCGGCGGCGTGCCCCGTGTGGTCCTTGGCGTCGCGCTGCACGACGTTGAGGACGGGGGCCGGAATCGTGTGCTTGGCGTCGGCGAACGCGATGCCGCTCTTGCCGCCGAGATAGCTGACGAGCTGGCTGGCGGCCTTGCCGTCCCAGTCCGGGTCGTCGAGGGTGATCTTGCAGCCCGAACCGCCGAAGCCGAGGCCCGAGTAGCTCAGCACGGCGTATCCGCGGCTGGCGAATCGCTGGCCGAGGCCGGCCTGGTCGTCCTTGGAGCCGCCGAAGCCGTTCGTCGTGAGGAGCGCGGGCACGCGGTGGGCCGACGTGGCGGTCGACGGGGTGTAGAGGTCGCCGACGATGTCGCACACCTCGGAGCCGGTCGGGCCGATGTTGACCTTGAAGTGCAGCGGCGTCACCTTCACAGTCACGGCGGCCTGGGCGCTGGTCGGCGCGGCGACGAGCGGCGCGGCGGCGAGCGCCAGGGCCGCGAGGGCGAGGAGGGGACGGCTCGTGCGCATGTGACTCCTAGTGGGTGTTACCGATCAGTCACCCAACGAGCCAGGTGTGGCTCAGGTCACGTACGCCGGAGGCGGCGGGCGATCTCGGCGGCCGTCGCGCGTACGTCCGCGACCATGTCGCCGGCCGGTGCGCGGCTCTCCCAGGTGACCGCGACCGAAGCATGGATCGTGCCGGCGTCGATGGGCGCCGCGATCGACGCGAACCCCTCGGTGACCTCCCCGTCCTCGGTTGCGTATCCGCGTTGTCGAGTCGTGACGAGCAGCCGACGCAGCTCGGTCGGCGACTGCGGACCGGCACCGGTGCGCGACGTGAACGCGGCCTTGCCGGGATAGAGCGCCGTCACCTGCGCGGCCGGAAGCGAGGCGAGGATCGCGCGCCCCGAGGCGGTCAGGTGCGCCGGCAGGCGTACGCCGACATCCGTGACGAGGGGCGGCCGTCCGGGGGCGCGCTCCTCGATGACGTAGAGGACGTCGGCGCCGTGCAGGACGACGAGGTGTGCCGACTGGCCGACCCGGTCGACCAGCCGGGCCAGCGGCGTACGGGCGAGGCGGGCCAGCGGCTCCTGCCTGGCGAAGCCGTGACCGACCTCCCATGCCGCGATGCCCATGCCCCAGGTGCGGTCCTCCGGGTAGTGGACGACGAAGTCCTCGGCGGCCATCGCGGTCAGCAGGTGGTACGCCGACGACCGGGGCAGGTCGAGCGCGCCGGCGATGTGCGTGGCCGAGACCGGGACCGGCTGCCCCGACAGGAAGCGGAGCACCCGCAGGGCGGCGGTGGCGGCGGGCACGGGTCGGGACATGGCACCAGTGTCTTGTATGCGAGACAGGATCCGCCCGTGGAGTGTGGCGGGGCGAGTCCCGCAGGCGTGCAATGGACTCATGGCACATGTGACGGTGGGAGTGGGCGCGATCGCGCCGGAGGATGTCGTGCGCGTGGCGCGCGAGGGTGCCACGGTCGAGCTGAGCCCGGACGCCCGTGACGCGATCAAGCGCGCTCGGGCGTACGTCGACGAGCTCGCCGCGTCGGACGTACCGGTCTACGGGATCTCGACCGGCTTCGGCGCGCTGGCGACCCGGCACATCGAGCCCGGCCTGCGCACCCAGCTGCAGAAGAGCCTGATCCGGTCGCACGCCGCGGGCACGGGACCGCGCGTCGAGGACGAGGTGGTGCGGGCGCTGATGCTGCTGCGCCTCTCGACCCTCGCGAGCGGGCACACGGGCGTACGCCTGGAGACTGCCGAGGCGTACGCATCGATGCTCAACGCCGGGCTGACGCCGGTCGTGCGGGAGTACGGCAGCCTCGGCTGCTCCGGCGACCTCGCGCCGCTGTCGCACTGCGCGCTGGCGGTGATGGGTGAGGGCGAGATCGACGACCACGGCGTCGTACGCCCTGCGGCCGAGGCGCTCGCAGCCCACGGGCTCGAGCCGGTCGAGCTCGCCGAGAAGGAGGGCCTCGCGCTGATCAACGGCACCGACGGGATGCTCGGCATGCTCGTCCTGGCGCTGCACGACCTGCGCCGGCTGCTCGACACCGCCGACCTCGCTGCCGCGATGAGCATTGAGGGGCTCATGGCGACGGACCGCGTGCTGGCGGCCGACCTGCAGGCGCTGCGCCCGCACCCGGGTCAGGCCGAGTCGGCGGCGCACATGGCGGCGTTGCTTGCTGGGTCGCCGATCGTCGCGAGCCACCGGCACGGTGACGGCCGGGTGCAGGACGCGTACTCGCTGCGCTGCGCCCCGCAGGTGCACGGCGCCGCCCGCGACACCCTCGAGCACGCGGCGACGGTCGCGGGCCGCGAGCTCGCGTCGGCGATCGACAACCCGTCGGTGCTCGACGACGGGCGCATCGAGTCGCACGGCAACTTCCACGGCGCACCGCTGGCGTACGTGCTGGACTTCCTGGCGATCCCGGTCGCCGACGTCGCGAGCATGAGCGAGCGACGGACGGACCGGTTCCTCGACGTGACGCGCAGCCAGGGCCTGCCGCCGTTCCTCGCCGACGACCCCGGCGTCGACTCGGGGCACATGATCGCCCAGTACACGCAGGCTGCGATGGTCTCCGAGCTCAAGCGGCTCGCGGTGCCGGCGAGCGTCGACTCGATCCCGTCGAGCGCGATGCAGGAGGACCACGTGTCGCTCGGCTGGTCCGCCGCCCGCAAGCTGCGGACGTCCGTCGACCTGCTGACCCGGGTGCTGGCGGTCGAGATCATCACGGCCGCCCGTGGCATCGACCTGCGGGCCCCGCTCGAGCCGTCGGCCGCGACCGGTGCCGCGATCGCCCTGCTGCGTACGCGGGTCGACGGCCCCGGACCTGACCGCCACCTGTCACCCGACCTCGAAGCCGCCACGGAGCTCGTCCGCGACGGCTCCCTTCTGGACGCTGCTCACTCAAGGAGTTCCCGATGACCCGACCCACAGTTCGTGCTGCCCACGGCTCGACCCTGACCGCGAAGTCGTGGCAGACCGAGGCGCCGATGCGCATGCTGATGAACAACCTCGACCCTGAGGTGGCCGAGCGCCCCGAGGACCTGGTCGTCTACGGCGGCACGGGTCGCGCGGCGCGGAGCTGGGAAGCGTACGACGCGATCGTCCGCACCCTCGAGACCCTCGAGGACGACGAGACCCTGCTGGTGCAGTCCGGCAAGCCGGTCGGCGTCTTCCGCACGCATGAGTGGGCGCCGCGCGTGCTGATCGCCAACTCCAACCTGGTCGGCGACTGGGCGACGTGGCCGGAGTTCCGCAAGCTCGAGGCCGAGGGCCTCACGATGTACGGCCAGATGACCGCGGGCTCATGGATCTACATCGGCACGCAGGGCATCCTGCAGGGGACGTACGAGACGTTCGGCGCAGTGGCGCGCAAGCGGTTCGGCGGCACCCTCGCCGGCACGTTGACGCTGACCGGCGGCGCTGGTGGCATGGGCGGCGCGCAGCCGTTGGCCGTGACGATGAACGACGGCGCGGTGATCGTCGTCGACGTCGACGAGACCCGGCTCGAGCGGCGGGTCAAGCACGGCTACCTCGACGAGTACTGGACCGATCTCGATGAGGCGATCGACCGTGCGGTGGCCGCCAAGAACGAGCGCCGGGCCCTGTCGGTCGGCATCGTCGGCAACGCGGCGACCGTGTTCACCGAGCTGCTCGAGCGCGGCGTGCCGGTCGACATCGTCACCGACCAGACCAGCGCGCACGACCCGTTGAGCTATCTCCCCGAGGGTATCTCGGTCGCCGACTGGCACGCCGAGGCCGAGCGCGACGCCGCCGGGTTCACCGACCGGGCGCGCGCGTCGATGGCCAAGCACGTACGCGCGATGGTCGGCTTCATGGATGCCGGCGCCGAGGTCTTCGACTACGGCAACTCGATCCGCGAGGAGGCCCGGCTCGGCGGGTTCGAGCGCGCCTTCGAGTTCCCCGGCTTCGTGCCGGCGTACATCCGGCCGCTGTTCTGCGAGGGCAAGGGCCCGTTCCGCTGGGCCGCGCTGTCGGGCGATCCGGCCGACATCGCCGCGACCGATCGCGCGATCCTCGAGCTGTTCCCCGAGGACGAGCACCTGGCGCGCTGGATCACCAAGGCGCAGGAGAAGGTGCACTTCGAGGGCCTGCCGGCGCGCATCTGCTGGCTCGGCTACCAGGAGCGGCACCTCGCCGGGCTGCGCTTCAACGAGATGGTGGCCTCCGGCGAGCTGAGCGCTCCGGTCGTGATCGGCCGCGACCACCTCGACTCCGGATCGGTCGCGTCGCCCTACCGCGAGACCGAGTCGATGGCCGACGGCTCCGACGCGATCGCCGACTGGCCGCTGCTCAACGCTCTGCTCAACACCGCGTCGGGTGCCACATGGGTGTCGATCCACCACGGCGGTGGCGTCGGCATCGGCCGATCGATCCACGCGGGTCAGGTCATCGTCGCGGACGGCACGGACCTCGCTGCTCAGAAGATCGAGCGCGTCCTGGTCAACGACCCGGGCACCGGTGTCATGCGCCACGTCGATGCGGGCTACGACCGCGCCGCCGAGGTCGCCGAGGAGCGCGGTCTCCGCGTCCCGATGCTGGAGGGTCCGACCGGTGGTTGAGGAGCGGAGGCCGCCTGCGGCCGTAGCCTCGAAACCACGAGACGCGCGATGACCCTTGACGACATCGCCTCGATCGGGCGGGATGCGGGGACCGGCGGCTATCGGCGGTTCGCGTGGACCGATGCCGACATGGAGCTGCGGGAGTGGTTCGCCGGTGAGGCGGCGGCTCGTGGCATGGAGCTCGTCGAGGACGGCAACGGCAACCAGTTCGCGTGGTGGGGCTCAGGCACCGACGCGCTGCTGATCGGTTCGCACCTCGACTCGGTGCCCGACGGCGGAGCGTACGACGGACCACTCGGCGTCGTCTCGTCGTTCGCCGCCGTTGACCGGCTCCGCGCCGACGGACTCGCCCCGAGCCGGCCGGTCGTCGTGGGCAACTTCGCCGACGAGGAGGGCGCCCGGTTCGGCATCGCGTGCGCCGGATCGCAGCTCGTCACCGGAGCGCTCAGCGCCGACAAGGCCCTGGGCCTCAAGGACCGCGACGG
The DNA here is from genome assembly GCF_902506105.1 of Aeromicrobium sp. 9AM. GTDB lineage: Bacteria > Actinomycetota > Actinomycetes > Propionibacteriales > Nocardioidaceae > Aeromicrobium. Next base: position 2,576,269 of record NZ_LR733304.1, on the reverse strand, counting down.
CCTCACGATGGCCGAGGTCATGACCGCCCGCGGTCGTGACCCGCGCAACGTCGGGCGTACCGACCTCCTCGACAGCATCGGGACGTTCGTCGAGCTCCACGTCGAGCAGGGCCGATCGCTGGTCCACTCAGACGCGGCCGTCGGCGTCGCGACCGCGATCTGGCCGCATGGCCGCTGGCGGCTCGACTTCTGTGGTGAGGCCAACCACGCCGGGGCCACGCTGATGCAGGACCGACACGATCCGATGCAGGCGTACGCCGCGACGGTCCTGGCCTCCCGCCAGCTCGCCACTGACGCCGGTGCGCGGGCGACGTTCGGACGGCTCGAGGTCGAGCCGGGTGGCACCAACGCGATCCCGTCACGCGTACGGGCGTGGCTCGACGCCCGCGCAGCCGACGAGGGTGAGCTCGACCGGATGGTCGACGACCTCGTTGGCCAGGCGCGCGCCGCGGCCGACCGCGACGGCACGACGGTCACGCTCACGGCCGAGTCGGTCAGCCCGGCCGTCGAGTTCGACGTGCCGCTGCGCGACCGGCTCGCCAGCTTGCTGGACGCACCCGTCCTGCCGACCGGCGCCGGCCACGATGCGGGAGTCCTCAGCCCGTACGTGCCGACCGCGATGCTGTTCGTCCGCAACCCGACCGGCGTCTCGCACTCGCCGGCAGAGTTCGCCGACGAGGCGGACTGCGAGGCCGGCGTCGATGCCCTGACCGCGGTCGTGAGGTCCCTCGCGTGACGACCGTCCCGGCCTTCGCCAACTGCCACAGCCATGTGTTCCACCGGGCACTCCGCGGCCGGGTCACCGGCGCCGACTCGTTCTGGACGTGGCGCGACCAGATGTATGCCTTGGCGGCGGTGCTCGACCCCGACCTGCTGTTCGACCTGGCCCGGGCCACGTACGCCGAGATGCACCTCGCGGGCATCCGCAGCGTCGGCGAGTTCCACTACCTGCACCACGGCCCCGACGGCCAGCCGTACGACGACCCGAACGCGATGGGCGAGGCACTGATCGCCGCCGCCCGCGAGGCCGGCGTACGCATCGCGCTGCTCGACACGTGCTACCTCGCGGCAGGGTTCGGCCTTTCGACAAGCTCAAGGAGCAGAGAAGTCGAAGGCGTGCAGCGGAGGTTCAGCGACGGCGATGCCGACAGCTGGGCGACGCGGGTCGAGGATCTCGCCCGCAAGCACGCCGGCGAGGACGACGTCGTGATCGGCGCCGCGATCCACTCCGTACGCGCCGTCCCCCGCGACCAGCTGCCCACCGTGGCGTTTGCGTTCCCGTTTGCGCCGCTGCACGTGCACGTCTCGGAGCAACCCGCCGAGAACGACGAGTGCCTCGCCGCCACGGGTCTGACCCCGGTCGCGCTGCTGGGGGAGGCCGGGGCGTGGACGCCGCGGACGACTGCCGTGCACGCCACCCACCTCACGCCTGACGACATCGCGACTCTGGGGGATGCCCGGGCGTACGCGTGCTTCTGCCCGACGACCGAGGCCGAGCTCGCCGATGGCATCGGGCCGAGCGTGGCGCTCCGCGAGGCCGGCGCGAGGCTGACACTGGGCTCGGACAGCAATACCGTGATCGACATGTTCGCCGAGGCCCGCGCCGTCGAGATGCACCAGCGCCTGGCTTCGGGTGTGCGAGGCGCCTGGACCGCAGAGCAGCTGTGGCAGGCCGCGGGTGCGACGGGTCACGGGTCGCTGGGCTTCGCTGCGGGGGACCCGATAGAGGTCGGCGAGTCCGTACGCACGGCCGGCGCGGACGAGCTGCTGTGGGCGGCGAGTGCGGAGGACGTCGTCGGGGACCGCGGCGATGTCGCGCATCGGCTAGCGGCGGCGATCGACGCGTGCTGGAGTCGCACATGACCTCGCACCTGGTGACCAACATCGGCGAGCTCGTCACGTGGGACGCCGACCGGCCGATCCTGCACGACGCCGCGCTCGTCGTCGAGGGCGGCCGCGTCTCCTGGTTCGGGCATCGTGTGGATGCGCCGGCAGCCGACTCCTCGAACGATGTCGGCGGTGCCGCCGTGATCCCCGGGTTCGTCGACTCGCACACGCACCTCGTGTTCGCCGGCGACCGCTCCGCGGAGTTCGAGGCACGGATGACCGGCGAGCCGTACGCCGCCGGCGGCATCCGCACGACCGTCGCCGCCACGCGGGCCGCGCCCGACGAGCAGCTCCGCGCCAACGTCGCGCGCCACCTCGCGGAGATGCGGGCGCAGGGCACTACGACCGCCGAGATCAAGAGCGGCTACGGCCTCACGGTGCTCGATGAGGCGAGGTCGCTCGCGATCGCGCAGGAGTTCACCGAGGAGACCACGTTCCTCGGCGCCCACGTCGTCCCCGACCTTTCGACAGGCTCAAGGGGCGACGTCGCGGCGTACGTCGACCTGGTCACCGGGGCGATGCTCGAGAAGTGCGCACCGTACGCCCGGTGGATCGACGTGTTCTGCGAGGACGGTGCGTTCGGCGCGGACGAGGCGAGGACGGTGCTCGAGGCTGGCATCGCCGCCGGGCTGTTGCCGCGCATCCACGCCAACCAGCTCGGCCACGGCCCCGGCGTGCAGCTTGCGGTCGAGGTCGGCGCGGCCGCGGCCGACCACTGCACGTACCTCAGCGATGCCGACGTGGACGCCCTCGCCGGCTCGGGCACGGTCGCCGGGCTGCTGCCGGGCGTCGAGTTCTCGACCCGGCAGCCGTACCCGGACGCCCGCCGGCTGATCGATGCCGGTGTCACGGTCTCGCTCGCGACCGACTGCAACCCCGGGAGCTCCTACACGTCGTCGATGCCGTTCTGCGTCGCCGTCGCCGTGCGCGACATGGGCATGAGCCCGCGTGAGGCCCTGTGGTCGGCGACCAAGGGCGGGGCGCTGTCTCTGCGTCGCGACGATGTCGGTCATCTCGCCGTCGGCGCCACGGCCGACTATGCGGTGCTCAACGCCCCGTCCTTCGTCCACCTGGCCTACCGTCCCGGCGTCCCACTGGTGGCGGCCGTCAGCTGATCCCACTCGGCCGCGACGGGTTCGGTCCCGTGGCGCCGCCGGTGCACGCCCGACGCGACGATGAGGCAGCCGTATGCAATCACGGTCGCCGCTGTCCGTACGACATGCGCGACCTGCCAGTGGTCGCGGTCGCTGGCCCAGTCGCTCGGCGGGTGGGCGACCGACCAGTCACGCTGGTCGGCGTTGATCGGCAGGTTGATCACGACGGTGACGATGAAGACGACCAGCAGGAGCACCAGCGCGACCGAGTGCAGGCCGAGTCCGGGTCTGCCCCACTTCAATCCCACGCAGAACAGCACGATCGTGGCGACGGCCGTCGGCAGCAGGGTCGCGGTCGCGAGTGCATCCAGGTGGTCGAGCTCGACCTGCCGGACCTGCGTGTAGACCGAGGCGCCGGCGTCCCGCAGGGACAGCTCGAGCACCATCACCGTGATCAGGAAGCCCGTGAAGATGCCGCCGAACACCAGGCCGACGACCCTGGCGACCGCCTCGATCATGCCGCCGCCTCCTCGGAGAAGCAACGGTAAGGAGGCCGCGGCATGAAGTCCTGATTTTTCGCTCGCTGGCGCTCGCTCATGCCGCCGCTTCCTGCAGCTCGTGGGTGTTGGTCGTACGCAGGCCGATCAGGGCGCCGGCGGCGAGGAAGATCGCACCGACCAGCAGGCCGCGCTGGAATCCTTCGACCATGGCGTCGGGTGCGACCGTGTGAGCCTCGAGCAGGCTGTTGGTGCGCGAGGTCGCGATCGCCGACAGGACGGCGAGACCCAGTGCGCCGCCGACCTGCTGCGACGAGTTGAGCAGCGCAGCGGCGAGGCCGGCCTGCTCCTCCGGCACCCCCGCGTTGGCGGCGTTGATCAGGGCCACGAAGACGAGCCCGATGCCGAGCGACATCACGATCATGCCCGGCAGCAGGTCCGAGACGTACGAGCCGTCGACCCGGATGTAGGAGAACAGGTAGACCCCGGCAGCCGTGATCAGGCCACCGGTCACCACGAGGACGCGGGTGCCCACTTTGGCGATCAACGCTGTCGCGATGCCGGCCGAGACACCGATCACGACGCAGACCGGGAGATAGGCCAGTCCCGTCTGGATCGGCGAGAAACCGAGGATGCCCTGCATGTAGAGGCTAAGGAAGAAGAACATCGAGATGAACCCGGCGAACGCGACGAACTGGGTGATGTTGGCGGCCGCGAGCCCGCGCACCTGGAAGATCGTGAACGGGACGAGCGGGTTGCGGGTGCGGCTCTCGACCCAGATGAACGACGCCGTCAGAGCCACGGTCCCGGCCAGTCCGGCGATCGTGCGGGTCGCGTCCCAGCCGCGATCCGGGGCCTCGACGAGCGTGTAGACCAGCAGCAGCATGGCTCCGGTCGCCAGGACCGTGCCGACCAGGTCGAATCCCCGCCGGCGCTCGGCCGGGCGGTCGTCGGGGATCAGTGCGTAGATCGCTGGTAGCAGGATCGCGCAGATGACCGGGTTGATGAACATGACCCACCGCCATCCCGGTCCCTCCGTTAGCACGCCGCCCAACAGGACGCCCACGGCCGAGGCGAGACCGCCGACCGCGGCCCAGGCGCCGAAGGCCTTGTGACGGTCCGGGCCGTCGGTGAAGGTCGTGGTGATGATGGACAGGGTCGCGGGGATCGTCAGCGCGGCGCCGACGCCCTGCACGAGCCGGGCACCCACCAGCACGGTGGAGGTGTCGGCGAAGCCGCCGACGAGCGACGCGATGCCGAACAACGTGATGCCGGCGACCAGTACGCGGCGGCGGCCCAGGAGATCTGCCGCCCGGCCGCCGAGCAGCATGAAGCCGCCGTACGTCAGGAGGTATGCGCTCGGCACCCACTGGAGCTCCTGGACGGAGAACCCGAGGTCGTCGCGGATGGCCGGCAGGGCGACGTTGACGATCGTGACATCGATCAGGTCGAGGAACCCGACCGCGCACAACAGGATGAGGATCAGCTTGCCCCGCGACGTCGCGAGGACTGAGGGTTCAGCGGTGGTGGATGACATGGACTTCCCCTTTATTGAGTCGCTACTCAGATAAAGGTGACACATCCTGAGTGAGAACTCAATAAAGATGGAGAAACTGCTGTTGCCCGATAGGGTGACGTGGATGACAACCACCGGGAAGCGTCGCGGCCGACCGCCCTCAGGAGGGCGCGAGGAGATCCTCCGCGCCACGCACGACCTGCTGCGCGAGCGCGGCATGGCCAAGCTGACGACCCGCGAGGTCGCCGAGCGGGCCGGCGTCTCGGAAGGCAGCGTGTTCTATCACTTCGAGGACAGGTTCGGACTGCTCAAGGCCGTCTTCGAGCGAGCGCTGGGGCCGCTGCACCTCGATGCGATCGACCCCAGCGCCGATGACGACCTCCGTACGACCATCACCGGGATGTCGGAGTCGATCGAGACATTCCTCAACGCCAGCCTCGACGTCATGATGGCGGCGCAGTCCGATGCCGGGCTCCGGGACTCGCTGCACGCCTACATGCTCGAGAGCGACTACGGACCCCATCGAGGCATTGCGGGCATCGGAGCGTACGTCGCGATGAAGCAGAAAGCCGGCATCATCCGCGCCGACGTGGACCCCAAGGTCATCGCGTCGATGATCGTCAACGACGGGTTCCAGCGCGCCGCCGTGCCCAAGCTGATCGGCAGCCGCAAGGGCATCCAGCCGCGGCCAGCATTCGTCGACACGCTCGTGACGATGCTGACCCCGCCGGCCTGACGGTCAGCCAGCGCTCGCCTCGACCAGCGCCCGCCGCAGGGCGTCCTTGGCGGCCGCGTACCGGCTGCGGGCGGTTGACGCGTTCAGGCCGAGGATCTCCGCTGCCTCGACGATCGTGAAGCCATCCCAGTGGATGAGCATGACGAGCTCACGCTGCGCGTCGCGGAGCCGCAGCACGGCATCGCGTACGGCGTGCGCCTCTCCTGCCGCAGGTGCCGGAGCAGTGGTGGCGAGGTGCTCGCGCAGCCGATCGGCGAGGTCCAGGCGATGCTGCCACGTACGCCGATGGTTCGACAGCGTGTTGGCCGCGATGACGAACAGCCACATGCGCTGCCGCTCCGGATCGGCCGGCAGCTTGTCGACCCGGCGCCAGGCGGTCAGCATCGTCTGGCCCAGGAGGTCTGCGGCCTCCTCGCGATCGGTGAGCCGGCGCTCGAAGTACGCAAGAAGGTCGGGAGCCGTGTCGCGGAACGCGGAGCGGATCTTCGCCCGGTCGTTCGCCGTCACTGGTCGCTGCCCAAGCACGAGGCCATCGCGGCAACGCTGACTGCCTCCGGCGGCAGACCCTGCTGGGCGAGATGTGCGCTGAGGCGGCGTGCGAGCTCGGCCCGCATGGTGTCGCCCTTGTATTGCTCGATCGTCGAGAAGTCGAAGCCCTTGAGGAACGCGTCTGCGGCGGCGATCGTCTCGGCGCGCGTGGCCTCGTTGACGGGATGGGCCGGGTCGTGGAGCCCCTTGGCGCTGAAGGCGAGATCACAGGTCTTGCCATCTGGCGAGGTCTGCGTCGTCCGAGCGGCTGGATCGTCGAACCACGGCGTCGGCAGCAGACCGGTGGCGCCGGCCGCGGCGCCGGCCCCGAGGATTCCGATCGTGGCGAGGCTGACGATCGCGATCCGCTTGCGGCGGCGTGACGGTGCGGTCGCTGCGACCTCGGCAGCACTGACCACTACGGCGAGCTCTCGGTCGAGCTCTGCCGTGCGTGGCGTGGTGGCCGGGGTCGAGCTGGCGAGCAGGTCGTCGAGCGAGGATGGCATGTCGTCTCCTGACGAACGAGGATGATCCGTACGCCCCGTACATGTATCCAAACAGGCCGGTCGTCCAATCAAGCAAGAAAATTGTCTGATCTGACCGCTCAGTTGCGCCTGACGACGATGCCCAGGACACCGGTGGCGAGCAGCAGCGAGATCACCGCTCCGGTGGAGGTGGGCGAGATCAGGATCGGCGCGGTCGCCAGGATCAGCACGTCGAACCCGCGGAGCAGGCTGAACGCGAGCCCGGGCGGGATGCCGCCGGCAGGAGAGGCCACGAGCCCTTGGGCGTAGCTGGGCGGTGGTGCCAGGATCCAGCGGGCCATCGCGGCCAGTGCCGTCACGGCCATGGCGGCCGCGATCATGAGGCTCGCACCCCACGTCGCGGAGGTCGCGGAGTGCATGGCCGGAAGGGTCGCGAGTGACCAGACGCCGGTGAGCGCGGCCGGCACGACGAGGCACGCGGCGCGCACCGTCTCGGGCGGCATCGGGAAGCATCGCATGAGCCCGAGGTTGCGGTTCGTCGTACGCAGGGCTGAGCACAGAGGCACGCCGGTCACGAACAGTGTGAGGGCGCCGGCGAGCACCGCGAGCGCGCCGAGGTCGACCGCCACGACGAGGTAGGGCACGACCGCAGCCGCAGCCAGGATCACCAGCGAGGGCACCGAGCGGCGGAGCCTGATGACGTCCCGCCACACCAGAGCCCATGGGCCCTTCGGACCGCTGCGGACCGGCGTGACGGTGGCCCTCGTCAGCCACTTCTGCGCGATCAGGATGTCGTACATCACCGTGAGGTCGAGACCGGCGAGCGCACCGGACAGGCTGGCCAGCAGCGCGCCGCCTGGGACGAGCCGGTTGTGGTGGAGGCGGGACAGGTTCCGCGCGCTCGCGACCAGCAGCACCGCCGCGCCGATCCAGATCGCGCCCGTGACGGCTGCTCCGGTCGTGATGGCCCACGGGGCGGACGTCGGCGCCGCCGGGACGGCGTCGGCAGCGATCAGCACCAACGCGATCCACGTGGCAACACCCAAGGTCCAGGTGAGGAGGCGCGTGGCCCACCCGTCGTGGGGCTGGACCAGCGCGGCGAACATGGCTGCGGCGATCCCGCTCGCCGTCGCGGCAGCCGCGACGAGGCCGATCGCGGGGGCGCCGAATCCTGCGAGGGTGGAGGCGACCGATCCGGCCACCGCTGCACACAGCGCGGTCACCGCCGCCACCAGTCCCAGCCGCGGACGCAGCACTGCTGCGCGATCCACGGGCGTCGCGAGCAGCCACGAACCTTCCGCAGGTGACACCTGGACCGGGCCCACGGCACGCCCGGCCACCAGCGTCACCGCGATCATGGCCGTGACGCAGACCCAGGCGGACGAGAACCGCGCGTCGGTGCACTCCGTCGTGGTGCAGCTGGCGGAGATGCTGAGCCGGGTCTGGTGGACCGCGCTGACGGCCATCGCGGACAGCATGCAGGTCGCGAACAGCGCGATGTAGGCGTCCGACAGCACCTCCATCAGCGTCGTGTCGGCACGCCCTCGGCGCCACTCCCGCGCCTGCTGGCGCAGCTCGCGAACCTCGCGCCGGGAGGCTCGGGTCACCGAGGCTCCAGGGCCAGGACGTCGTCGGCCACCGATTCGACGAGCGCCGCGTCGTGACTCACCAGCAGGATGCCGAGGCCGTCACGTTTCTCCGCATTGAGCCGCTCTGCGAGCCAGGTGAGCCCGGCGCTGTCGAGCCGTTGCTCCGGCTCGTCGAGGATCAGCAGGCGCCGCGGGCGTACGAACGCCGTGGCGAGGGCCAGTCGCCGTCGCTGCCCCGACGACAGGGTGCCGGGCAGCCGACCGGCCTGGCCCAGGAGTCCCACATCGGTCAGCACCGCGTCGACCACGCCTTCGATGTCCTCGATGCTGTGAGCGCGCGCCAGCAGGTCGAGGTGCTCGACCACGCTGAGGTCGGGGAAGAAGCTCATGTCGTCCAGCACGACGGCCAGGTCACGTCGCACGGCCGGCGACCGCTCGTCCAGCGTCTTGCCGTCGAGCTCGACCGTCCCTGCGGTCGGCTCGTCGGACCCGGCGATGCAGCGCAATGCCGTCGACTTGCCGGAGCCGTTCGGCCCCGTGATCGCGAGGGCCCGGCCCGCGTCGACCTCGAGATCGAGGTCGACGATCACGTCCAGGTCACCGAAGCGGCGGTGCAACCCCCGGACCCGGAGCAACGGAGGTGTCTGGGACATGTCGTCACGGTATCTGCAGGATCCGCGGCTGCAGGCGCGACGCCGCGATCAACGCTTCCCGCGTCGACCCCAGGGCTTGGTGACCGAAAGGATCGCCGAGACGACGAGCAGCGTGCACGAGGCGACCGGCGGGTAGAGGAACACCGCGGGATCGTCGAGCGCGGCGCGTACGTCGTCACCGGTGGTGGCGCTCGTGACCTCCAGCGACGACACAGCCGGCAGCAGGGCGATGAACACCAGGACGGTCAGCAGCAGCGAGATCACGAGCTTGGTGGCGACCCACCAGTAGCGGATCAGTCCCCACTTGGTCCCGAGACCGAGCAGGACGCCGGTGGTCAGGATCAGCAGCGACAGCGCCGGGATCGTCCACGGCACGAGCGTGGCGATCGCCCGGTAGCTCGCGGCCGCTGTCTCGCCGTCATCTGTCGTGAGGCCGGTGATGACCAGCGGCAGCAGGGCGAAGTCAACGCCGATCCAGCCGACGCCGGAGACGATGTGCAGGATCAGCACGGTCTTGCGCCACCGCTGGGGCAGCCGGCGCGGGCGACGGTCGAGCGGGGTCGTCGTGGTCATGAGAGGTCCTGTCGGTGCGGGCGGTTCCTACCCCTGCATCGTCGCCCGCCCGTACGCCGGGCACATCCACTCGCGCGGGTATCTTCCCGTACTCCCCAGGACGTACGAGGAGCGCCGATCCCCTGCGTCGGCGCTCCTCGTACGTGGCTCTCAACGGATGTCAAACAGGTCCGAGTCGGAGTGCGTGTCAGCAGCGCCGAGCGTGGCGATCGACAGGACGGCCACGACGATGAGTGAACCCATCACGGACAGCGCCGCCCAGCCGTCAAGAGCGTCGCCGAGAGGTCCGCGGTCGGCGAAGCCGGCGACCGCCATGGCACCGACGCAGAGTGCCGCGATCGCGGCGAGCCGGGTGAGGACCGCCCGGACGAGGCGGGGGAGCGAGTGGGCGGCGTGAGCAGCGGCGGAGGTGAACGGGTAGTTGATGGTGGCCATGTGAATCTCCTGGTGTCGAAGTGATGTCGACACCTTCTGAGACGGGCCTTGAGAGAACGTTGCGAAAGGTTTGAGACCGGCGCGCGTGGGTCAGGCCGCCATGTCGTCCCAGCTCATCGAGGGCACGCCGATCTCGCGCATCCGCAGGACGTACGCATGATGGTGGCGCCGTGCCTCGCCGTGACGGCCGGCTGCCGAGAGGATCCGCATCAGCGCGGCATAGATCGACTCGTCGAACGGGTCGTACGTCAGCAGGCGCGCGAGCCAGGGGACGGCACGCGTGGGATCGGGGCCCTCCTGCAGCGCGAACGCGAGCACCCGGATGACCTCGTTGCCGAGCGCCTCGACCTCGTCGCGGATCTCGCCGGGCCAGTCCTCGGCAAGATCCTCCTCGAGGAACTCTCCGGTGTGCATCGCCGCAGCGGCCTCCAGCATCTGGATGGCGTCCGGGCTCCCGGCCCGCGCGACGGCGAGCGACTCGTGTGCGGCAACGATGAAGTCGGCGACATCGACCTCGACGTGGGCCGTCACGAGACGCACGCTGGCCCGGTCGGCATGCACGAAGTGGTCCGTCCCGTACGACTTGTGGGGGTCCAGGACGCGGCGCAGCTGGGACAGGGCGACCGAGAGCTTGCTGCCGGGGTCGGCGTCGTCGGGCCACAGCAGGTCGGCGAGTGCCTCGCGCCGGATCCCCTTGGCGCCGCGCCCTGCGAGCACCTTGAGGATGTCGCGCGCCTTGCGCGACGGCCACTCCGAGCCGGTCACCGGGCGCCCGTGCAGGGACAGCACGAACGTACCGAGCACGTGGACGTGCACCGGGTGCTCCCCGGCCCGGGGCCAGATCGCGTGCAGCGGGCCGGCGATGCCGTACGCGTCCTCCTGGACGCCGAGCGATCGCAGCCCCGAGCGGGCCAGCTGCTCGGTGAACGGGCTGCCGAACAGGTGCGCCTGCACGATCCGGTTGACCTGCAGCCGGATGGGATTGCCGATCTCCTGCCAGATGGAGGCCGCTTCCTGCAGCTGCGCCTCCCGGTTGTCGTTGGCCGAGAGGGCGGACAGCTCGAGGGCCTCCGCCAGCCAGGCGCGGGCGTGGCGCCGGGAGGCCTCCGCGAGGGCCTCCTTCGCGAAGGCGGCGGCCGCCTCGGCATCACCCGCATGCAGCACGACCCAGCCGACCGTCAGGTTGCCCGGCAGGAGACCTACTGCGGACGGCAGGGAGAGCAGACGGCGTGCGGTCTCCTCGGCACCGGCTGGATCGGTGGCGACATGGATCAGCGCCGAACCCGTGAGTGCAGGTACGAGGGTCTGGGTGTCGCCGGACTCCTCCGCGACGGCGACGGCCTCCCCGTATGCCATCGCGGCCTGCGCCGTGTTGCCGCGTGCCCGCTGGATGTCGGCGAGCAGCTGCCAGGCCGCACCCACCATCGGCGACTCGAGCCCCGCCCAGATCGCGCGGGCCGCCTCCACCTCGACGAGCGCCTCGTCGATCCGGCCGAGGTTGAGCATGACGTCGGCGACGTTGTGCCGGACGAGCGCGATGGAGGACAGGTGGCCGATGCCGTTCGCCAGCCGAAGGGCGTGCTCGAACTGGTCGAGGGACTCGACGTAGCGGGCCTGGTCGAACAGCACGGAGCCGAGATTGTTGCGGATGCGGGACTCCATCAGCATGTCGCCGGCGGCCTCCGCATGGTCGAGGGCGCGCTGGTGCGCGTGCAGGTTCTCCCGCGGCTCGCCGTGGATAGACGCGAGCATGGCGCGGCTCTCCCAGGCCCAGGTCAGCGCCGTGTCGTCACCGCTTCGTTCAGCCGCCTCGAACGCCTCGAGCCCCAGCGCCTCGCTGCGGTCCGCGTCCCCGCAGCCCCACGCGCTCGACGCCCAGGCCGCGCAGAACTGGGCCCGCTCGGCGTCGTCGAGCTCTGCCCGGTCGGCGTGCCCGAAGAAGTGCTCGGCCCGTTCGGTGTGACCCAGGTGGTAGAGCGCGTAGCCGGCTCGCCACGCCATCGCCGCCGGATAGCGGTCACCGGACTGCACGATGACAGCCACGGCCTCCCAGTCGTCGGCCGTGCTCGTCGCGATGGCTCGGGGTCCGAGACCGACGACGGCCTGCAGCAGGCGCTCGGCGTCGCCGTGCACGCCGAGGAGGTCGCGGACCGAAGCGGGTCGCGGCGCGTCCGGCATGGGCAACCTCCTGCACTGCCCCTCCTGACCTCAGGGTAGGGGGGCCAGAGGGTGCCTTGCTGCGAAATCAGCCTGTCTCGCCAACGAAAATCGCTACTGTGCACCCAAGAGGGACGACGAAAGGTGCGCCATGAGCTCGTCTCCGCTGTCCCGTTTCCTGCGCGGTCTGGCCAAGTCCCCGATCATCGGGAACCTGTTCTCCGGCCGGGGGTTGTCCGTCTCGGCACCGGACATCGTGGTCCCCGACTCCGACGTGGAGGTCACCGTCACGGGTGTCCCGTCGGGCGAGGTGTGCGTCATCGCCATTGGCACTCTGGTCACGCAGACTCTGACGGCTCCGGCCGCGGGACCTGTGACGGCAACCCTGAAGCTGGCCGCGCTGGTCGCGCCCGGTGAGTACGAGATCAAGGCCACGCTGCCGGCGTCCGGACGCTCGGCGACCCGCAAGATCGCCGTCGTCCGCAACCAGCAGACGTACACCAAGCAGAAGTAGCTGCGGCTCAGCCGACCGCGTCGACGTACCACCAGCGGCCGTCCTCGCGGACGAACTGGCTGACCTCGTGCTGGCTGCCCTTGCCATCGGAGGAGCGGTGGTACGCCCGGAACTCCACGACCCCGTCGGTGTCGAACGGGCCGCCGCGCTCGGTGCGGAGGATGTCTAGGCGGTACCAGCGACGATCGCTGTCGAGCTCGAGTGTCTTCGGGCGGGTGCTGGCGTGCCACGTCGCCTGGAGGTAGTCGGGGTCGCCGACCGCGAACGCGCTGTAGCGCGAGCGCATCAGCTGCTCCGCCGTCTGCGCGACCGCGGCTCCCGCGTGCAGCGGGCCGCAGCACGCGTCGTACGTCATCCCGCTCAGGCAGGGGCAGCGACTCACCGTGCTAGGACTTGGTCTCGCCGTCGGCCTCGTCGGCCGCCTCGTCCGTCGCGCCGCCGGCCGCCTTGCTCAGGTCGGCGCCGCTGGGGTTGGCGTCGCTGAGTGGTGCGGCGTCGTCGGAGACCGGATCTGCGGTGGACTCGGCGTCCTCGACCGGGATGATGCCGGCCTCCTCCTCGCGGGCGTCCTCCTCGACCGGCTCGGTCTCGTCTGGCACGTGGGTGACCTCTTCGGCCGGCGACTCGTCCGGCGTCTTGGTTGCGGGGATCTCCGGCTCGCTGTCGGACTCCTCGGGCACCGACTCGGTCTCCGGATCGGTCGTGTCGCCGGGATCCTTCCCGGAGGAGTCGGGGGTCAGGTCGGTGTTGACCGGCCCGACATTGGCCCAGGCCGCCTTCTCCTTCTCGCTGGCGTCGCGGTCGTCAGCCGGCTCGGCATCGGACGCCGAGTCGTCGGACGTCGAGCCTGTCGAAGCCTCGGTGGTGGTTTCGACAGGCTCAACCGGCGTGCTCTCGTCCTCGGTCGCGGTGGCCTCGGCTGCCGGCCCGACGTCCTCGGTCCTGCTGATCGACTCGTCGGCCTTGTCCTCGGCGTCGGGCTCGGCCTCCTCGGCCGGATCGGCCTTGGCCTCCGAGTCGGGAGCCTCCGCCTTCACCGGCTCCGGAGCAGGCGGCGCGGTCTCGTCGGAGCGAGCCTCTGGAGCGTCGCCCGTACGCGATCCGGCGTCGTCGACGTCGATGTTGCTCGCGGCTGCGGCGGCCTTGTCGGTGTCCGTGACCTCGTCGGGTCCGCCGGAGCCCGATGAGGGCCCGGCGGGCGACTCCGTCGCGGCTTCAGCCTCGGCGGACGTGGCGGCCTCGGCCTCGGCGACGACCGCGGCCGTCTCCTCGGCCGACGGCGCACGCTTGACGCCGGCGAGCAGCATCTGCGCGACGTCGAGCACCTCGACCTCCTCGCGGGCGGCACCCTCGGACTGCTTGAGGGTCAGGCCGTCCGAGAGCATGACGCGGCAGAACGGGCAGCCGACGGCGATCTGGTCGGCGCCGGTCGCGATGGCCTCCTCGGTGCGGTTGACGTTGATGCGCGAGCCGAGGGTCTCCTCCATCCACATACGGGCGCCACCGGCGCCGCAGCAGAACGACTTCTCGGAGTTGCGCGGCATCTCGGTGAACTCGGCACCGGGGATGACGCTGAGCAGCTCGCGGGGCGGCTCGTAGACCTGGTTGTGACGGCCCAGGAAGCACGGGTCGTGGTAGGTGATCTTCTTGGTCTCGGTCTCCGCGGTGGGCGCGACCGGGGTCAGCTTGCCCTCGCGAACGAGCCGGTTGAGCAGCTGGGTGTGGTGCACGACCTCGAGCTCGACGCCGAACTCGGCGTACTCGTTCTTGAGCGTGTTGAAGCAGTGGGCGCAGGTCGAGACGACCTTCTTGACCTTGGTCTCCTTGAACACCTCGGCGTTCTGCATCGCGAGCTGCTGGAAGACGATCTCGTTGCCGGCGCGGCGCGCGGGGTCGCCCGTGCAGGTCTCGCCATCACCCAAGACCGCGAAGGTCACGCCGGCCATGTCGAGCAGCTCGGCGACAGCCTGCGTCGTCTTCTTGGCGCGGTCCTCGAACGCGCCGGCGCAGCCGACCCAGAACAGCCACTCGACCTCGTCGAGGTCCTCGACGTCGACGCCGACCTGCTTGACCTCAAAGTCGAGCTTCTTGGCCCAGTCCATGCGGCCCTTGGGGTCCATGCCCCACGGGTTCCCCTTGCGCTCCAGGCCCTTGAAGATGTTGTTGAGCTCGGCCGGGAAGTTGGACTCGACGAGCACCTGGAAGCGGCGCATGTCGTCGATGTGGTCGACGTGCTCGATGTCGACGGGGCACTGCTGCACGCAGGCGCCGCAGTTGGTGCAGGACCAGAGCACGTCGGGGTCGATGACGCCGTACGCCTCGGCGTTGCCGATCAGCGGGCGCTCGAGCTCGGTCTTCTGCTCGTCGGTCAGCGTCTCCTCGTCCTGGCCGAGGATCGGCAGCTTGGCGTACGCGTGGTCGCGCAGGCCCATCATGAGCAGCTTGGGCGACAGCGGCTTCTCGGTGTTCCACGCGGGGCACTGGCTCTGGCAGCGGCCGCACTCGGTGCACGTCGTGAAGTCGAGGATGCCCTTCCAGGTGAAGTCCTCGACCTTGCCGACGCCGAGCTTGGCGAAGTCCTCCTCCTCGAGGTCGTCCATGTCCTCGAGGTCGAGCGCCTTGCCCTTGATGTAGATCGGCTCGAGGCCGCCCAGCGCGGTCGAGCCGTCCGACTCGCGCTTGAACCAGATGTTGAACCACGCGGTGAACCGGTGCCAGGCGACACCCATCGTGATGTTGCGGGCGATCGTGATGAGCCAGGTCATCGACACGACGATCTTGATCATCGCGATCGTGTAGACGAGGGTCTCCATCGTGTCGACCGAGAGGCCGTCCCACAGGTCGCCGAGGAAGAACGTCAGCGGGTAGTGGAACGTGAGGTCGTCAGCGCCGTGCGCCTTCTCCATGGCGTACTCGAGCGTGCGCAGCGTGAAGCCACATAGCACGACGACGAAGATGATGGTCTCGACGAAGTACGCCTGCCAGAACGTCGAGCCGAAGAAGCGCGACTTGCGCCCGAGGCTGCGCGGGTGGTTCTTCTGGCGTACGGCGATGAGGTAGACGATGCCGATCAGGGTCAGCCACGACAGGACCTCTGCGGGCCACTCGTAGACGACCCAGTGGCCGATGATCGGGAGCGCCTGGTGCGCGTCGAAGACCTGGAAGTAGGCGCCGAGGACCATCGAGCTCAGGAAGATGAAGCCGGCGAACACGAACCAGTGCATGATGCCGATCCACTGCCACTGGAGCATGCGGGTGTGGCCCAGCGTCTCCTTGAACATGTTGGCCCAGCGGGCGCCCTTGTTGTCCGTGCGCCCGATCGCCGGCTGACCCTTGCGGATCACGGCGACCATGTCCCTGACGGCCTTGACCGCCAGTGCGACCGCGACGGCGGTGATGGCAAGCGACACGACTATGGCGACGACACGCATGGGAGCCCTTTCCCAGAAGTACGGAATGACCGTGACAGTACGGCTGACATTAACCCGTCAGTAACCATGATGCGCAGTTAGGCCAGCCAAACGAGAGCGGTGCGGCGCAGGTCACACGGTGTGTTCGGGGTGCTCTCCGCGCACCGGGACGAGCGGGATCGCGACCAGCGGGAACACCGCGACGAGCGCGAACGCGAAGCCGTAGCCGCGCCCCGAGACCAGGGCGCCGACGACGGGCGGGACCAGGGCGGAGGCGACGTACTGCCCCGTGTTCTGCAGGCCCATCGCGCGGCCCGACCAGTACGGCCCGCCGATCTCGGCGACCGCGGTGAAGGCGAGACCGTTGTCCGCCACGGTCACCGCCGTCGCGATGACGATGAGCGCGATCGCCAGCGGCGTACCGGACAGCAGGCCCAGCGACAGCATCGTGGCGGCTGCCGCGATCGCGACCGTACGCATGGGGCCGAGGCGGCTGCCGACGCGGTCGGACCACCACCCGGCGCCGATACGGCCCGCCGCGCCGAGCAGCTGCGTCGACGCGACCAGGGCGCTGGCGGCGAACGTCGACCAGCCCTTGTCGTCGATGAGCCACACCAGCATGTAGGTCCAGACGGTGAACTGCGGGACGACGAGCAGTGCCGAGGCGAGGTGGATCCGCCACAGGCGGGAGTCGCGCGTGTACGGGTTGTCGAGGTGCCCGAGGTCCGCCGCCTCGCTGCGGGTCGGTCTCGGCGGGTCGACGATCAGGACGGCGCAGAGGACGGTGGCGGCGGCGCAGATCGCCGTGATGAGCAGCAGCGTCGTGGACAGGCCGTGCGCCTTGACGACGTTGGGCACGAGCAGGGCCGCGAGTCCGACGCCGAGCGGCAGGCCGGTCTGGCGGATGCCCATGGCCGTGCCGCGGCGATGTGCGGGGAACCAGCCGACGACGACGCGGCCGCTCGCCGAGTTGGTGCTGCCCGCGCCGATGCCGCCGACGAGGAACCACAGCCCGAGGCCGACCAACGAGTCGCTCTGGCTCGCACCGAGGGCGCCGATCGTGACGATCGCCAGCCCGGCCGTCATCGCCGCCCGCTCGCCGATGCGGTCGACGACGAGTCCCCACAGGACGAGCGTGAACATCGTCCCGGTGAGCGGCGCCGCGGCGATCGTGCCGGCCTCGACCAGGCTCAGCCCGCGCTCGAGGTGCAGGTAGGGGATCAGGAACGGCGCGCCGTTGACATAGATCGTGCCGGCGATCTGGCCGACCATCGAGACGGCGAGCATGAGCCAGCGGTTGGGCGTGCGCTGCTCGGCCATGTCCACATCCTGATACGAATCGTCTCAGTATGCAGACTATCGTATTCGGCCCTTGAGCTTGTCGAGAGGACCTTTCGCTCCCCCTACTCGCAGAGCTCGTGGGGGACCCCCAGCTCAAGGTGCGCGATAGGTCAGAGGTACTTCTTCATCCCGACGTGGCTGCCGACGAAACCGAGGCGTTCGTAGAACGCATGGGCCCGCACGCGTTCGCGGTTGGTCGTCAGCTGCATCCGCGCTGCTCCGCGACGCCGGGCCTCGTCCTCGATGTATGCCATGAGGGTCGCGCCGATGCCCTGCCCGCGCAGGGCCGCTGAGGTCCGTACGGCCTCGACCTGGCAGTAGAGCCCACCGTCGGCGCTCAGCATCCGCATCCAGGTGACCTGCGCCGTGCACACGACAGTGCCGTCGATCTCGCCGACGAGCAGGTCCTGGTGCTGGTCCGAGACGATCTCCTCGATCGCCGCCCGCTGGTTGTCGGTCACCGCGCCGGGCTCGTCGAAGTAGTGCATCGAGTCCTCTGCCGTCAGCGCCAGGATCGCCTCGAGGTCCTCGGCGACGGCCGGGCGGATGAGCAGCGCGCTCACTGAGGCAGGGCGCCGACCGACGCCAGGGCTTCCTTGAGCAGCGCGCCGCGGCCGCCCTCCATGTCGTTGAGCACCTCCGGCTCGGCCGCCTCTTCAGGCGTCAGCCAGGTCAGCTCGAGCGCGTCCTGGCGCGGGTTGCACTCACCACTGACCGGCACGACGTACGCGAGGGAGACCGCGTGCTGCCTCGGGTCGTAGAGCGTCGAGACGCCCGGCAGCGGGAAGTACTCGGCGACCGAGAACGGCACGGTCGAGGGGGGCAGCTGCGGGAACGCCGTCGGGCCGAGGTCCTTCGCGAGGTTGCGCAGCAGCGCCTCGCGCACGGACTCACCGTGCATGACCCGGCCCGACACGAGGGTGCGGGTCATGACGCCGGTCGTCGACGAGCCGCGCAGCAGGATGCCGATCGACTCGACCTGCCCGAGCGCGTTGATGCGGACGGGGACGGCTTCGACATAGAGGATCGGGACGCGGGCCCGGGTCTCGTCCAGGGCGAAGTCCGGGAGCCAGCCCGGATTGGGATCAGGTGTGCGCACGGACATGCGCACATTCTGTCGTATGCCCGGTGGCGGCGGGTCAGCTCGACCCGGCCGCACCCGCAGCGGTGGCCGCGACGATGCCCGCGGTGATCGCGGACTGGGCCGCCTGGATCGCCTTGCGCACGCCCTCACTGGCCCAGTCACCCTCGGCGATGACCTTGGCGCGAGCCTTGGCAGCCTTGCGCTCGGGCTTGTCGACCAGCAGCTTCGTGAGGTCGGCGGCCGACAGCAGGCCGATCAGCGGGCCGGTCTCGGCATCGGCGGGCTGGTCGTGGAGCAGGCTCGCCCGGATGCGGTTGACCAGGTCGTTGCGCCGGGCCGTGTCGACGACGTCGTAGCGACTCACGGGGAAGATCCCGAGCGCCTTCGCCGGCCGCTCACGCATCTGCCCCTTGGCGACGAGCGCTCCGTACACGTGCTTGCGGCCGTGCTTGCCGAGCTTGGTGACGGCGTTCTGCGGGCTCTGCCGACCACGGTTGCGTATGCGGGCGAAGGCCTGCTCGAGCAACGGATTGGCGACGGCTGCGTGGCTCGACACGACGACCCGCGCCTTGCGACCCGCACCCTCGAGGGCGAGAGGGCCGGCGGCGACGAGGTCGAGCAGGTGGGCGCCGCCGATGACCGGATCGGCCTTCATCGAGTCGAGCTGCGGCTTGCCGCTCTCGAGGTCCGTGACGATCAGCAGGAGGTCTTCCGCGGTTGTCATGCGACCACGCTAGCCATGCGTGGTGCGAGCATGGAACCCGTGATCAACGGCGGCGTCTCGTTCTGGTGGCAGCAGGTCGGCATCCCGGAGCCGCGCCCCGGTCTCGACGGCGATCTCGACTGCGACGTCTGCATCGTCGGCGCGGGACTCACAGGCCTCTGGACGGCGTACTACCTCTCGGCCCTCGACCCCACCCTCGACATCGTGGTGCTCGAGGCGGAGTTCGCGGGATATGGCGCGTCCGGCCGCAACGGCGGTTGGCTGTCGGCCGAGCTGTCGGGCAGCAAGGAACGGTATGCCGCGACGCACGGCCGGGCGGGCGTGCAGGCCCTGGTGTCGTCGATGGAGTCGGCCGTCGACGAGGTCATCGAGGTGTGCCGCACCGAGGGCATCGACGCCGACATCGTCAAGCACGGCGTCCTCTACGTCGCGCGCTCAGCCGCCCAGCTGGCTCGTATGCACGAGGGACTGGTGAGCGACAAGGCGTGGGGCATCGGCGAGGGCCACCAGCGGGAGCTGACGGCGGCAGAGCTCGGCGACCGGCTGCAGGTCGAGGGCGCGCTCGGAGCGACGTTCAGCCCGCACTGCGCCCGCGTGCAGCCGGCCAGGCTCGTGAGCGGGATCGCCGCCGCGGTGGAGCGCCGGGGCGTACGCATCCTCGAGCAGACCCGCGCGACGCGCATCGAGCCCGGTGCCGTGACGACCGATCGCGGCGTCGTGCGGGCGGGCCGCATCCTGCGCTGCCTCGAGGGCTACACCGCCGGCATCCGCGGACAGCGGCGCACGTGGCTGCCGATGAACTCGGCGATGATCGTGACCGAGCCGCTGTCCGACTCCGTCTGGGACTCGATCGGCTGGCGGGGTGCCGAGCTCCTCGGCGACAACGCGAATGCGTACTGCTACGCCCAGCGGACCGCCGACGGTCGCATCGCGCTCGGCGGTCGCGGCATCCCCTATCGCTTCGGCTCGGCCACCGACGTCGACGGTCGTACGCAGGACTGGACGGTCGAGTCACTCACCTCGATCCTGCACGGGATGTTCCCGGCCGCTCGCGGGGCACGGATCGACCATGCGTGGTGCGGCGTGCTCGGGGTGCCGCGGGACTGGAGCGCGAGCGTCACGTTCGACGCCTCGACCGGGCTCGGCTGGGCCGGCGGATACGTCGGCAGCGGGCTGACCACGACCAACCTCGCGGGGCAGACGCTCGCCGACCTGGTGCTGGGTCGCGACACCGACCTCGTACGCCTGCCGTGGGTCAACCGTGGCGTGCGCCGCTGGGAGCCCGAGCCGCTGCGCTGGCTGGGCGTGCGCGCGATGTACGGGCTCTATCGCGAGGCCGATCGGCGTGAGGGCAAGGGTCTGGCGCGGCCAAGTCGCCTGGCGAGGATCGGCGACAAGCTCACCGGGAGATGAGTCTCACCGCTGGTTTCGAGGCTTCGGCCGCGGGCGGCCTCCGCACCTCAACCAGCGGTGTGGCTGCGGTACAGTCGATTCACCAAGACAGGGGAGCGCCACGCAGAGGGCGCTGAGAGTGCGGATCAGCCGCAGACCCTTGAACCTGCACCGGTTAGTACCGGCGAAGGGAGTCACGATGAGTTCTGCAACCACGTCCAGGACCGGGTTCGACGTGCATTACCGCACGATCGACCTCGTCACCATCACCACGCTCGGAGTCGCGTTCGGCGTCATCTTCTGGGGCTGGGGGAAGCTCTACGAGCCGCTCCATGACCTCGCGGTCTTCTCCTACCCGCCCAGCAGCGCCCTGCTCGGCGGAGTCTGGTTGTCCGCCGGCGTCGTCGGAGGCCTGATCATCCGCAAGCCGGGTGCCGCGTTCGCGACCGAGTTCATCGCCGCAACGGTGTCCACGTTCATCGCCGGCGGAACGCAGTGGGGCTTCAGCGTCTTCGCCTCGGGCTTCTGGGAGGGCCTCGGCGCCGAGCTGATCTTCCTGCTGTTCTTCTACCGCCGGTTCGGCGTCGTCGTCGCAGCCCTCTCCGGTGCGCTGGCGGGTGCGCTCGAGTCGTTCTACGAGTGGCACGCGTACGTCCCCGACTACAGCTTCGGCTCCAAGCTCGCGCATCTCGGCTTCTTCGTCGTCTCGGGCGTCGTGGTCGCCGGTCTCGGTGGCTTCTACCTCGTGAAGGCGCTGGCCAGGGCCGGTGTGCTCGACGCGTTCCCGGCAGGACGCGAACAGGTCACCGAGGTCTAGGTGAGCTTGGGTGAGGCCCGCTTCAGGGGCTTCACGTGGCGCCCCCTGGGCCGGCGCAACCCCGTCGTCGCCGGGCTGGATCTCACGATCGAGCCCGGCGAGCGGGTGCTGCTGGTCGGCCCGAGCGGCGCGGGCAAGTCGACCCTCTTGTACGGCCTGGCCGGCGCCCTCGGCACGACGATCGCGGGCGAGCTGAGCGGCTCGGCCGAGGTCGACGGACGGCTCGGCCTGCTCCTGCAGAACCCCGCCGATGCGATCGTGGCCGAGCGCATGGGTCGCGACGTGGCGTTCGGTCCCGAGAACGCCGCCATGCCCCGTGACGAGATCTGGCCGCGGGTCGACCAGGCGCTTGAGTCGGTGGGCCTGACGTACGGGCGCGACCACTTCAGCGCTGCCCTGTCCGGCGGTGAGCAGCAGCGGCTCGCCCTTGCCGGCGTGCTCGCGATGCGGCCGGACATCCTGCTG
Organism: Aeromicrobium sp. 9AM; assembly: GCF_902506105.1. Classification (GTDB taxonomy): domain Bacteria; phylum Actinomycetota; class Actinomycetes; order Propionibacteriales; family Nocardioidaceae; genus Aeromicrobium. The sequence goes on along the minus strand of NZ_LR733304.1, from coordinate 2,554,372 downwards.
CTCGACGAGCCGACCTCGATGCTCGACAGCGACACCTCGGCCAGCGTGCGCGACTCGATCCTGACGGCCGCCGACGGTCGTACGTTGCTGGTCGTCGAGCACCGCATCGGGGCGTGGCTGAAGCACGTCGACCGGGTCGTCGTGCTGTCCGCCGACGGTGAGGTGGTCAGTGACGGCACCGTGCAGGCGTTCCTCGACGGGCCACCGCCGGCCGGCGTCTGGATGCCGGGCATGGCGACCCCGGCACCGTTGGACGTACCGGCCGACCTCGTCCGCCCGCTGGAGGAGGCGCTGTCGATCACCGCCGCCGACGTGTCGGTGGAGCTCGTCACCCGTACGCTCCGAGGCACGCAGCGCACGCAGGCGCTCACGGGTCTGACAGCCTCGATCGACCCCGGCACCACGACGGCGTTCACCGGGCCCAGTGGTGCCGGCAAGTCGACAGCGTTGGCCGTGCTGGGCGGGCTGCTCAAGCCCGGCAGCGGCTCAGTGACGCCGGAGCTCCGCAGGTGGAAGTCGGCCCGGCTCGCCGAAGCCGTCGGCTGGGTGCCGCAGAATCCCGAGCACGGATTCCTCACCACGACCGTCGGCGACGAGGTCCGCCGCACGGGTCACCGGCTGGGCCGGCCGGTCGACGTGGAGCAGGTGCTCGAGGTGTTCGGCCTCGCGCGCTTCGCGACCTCCAACCCGTACCGGCTGTCGGGTGGCGAGCAGCGCCGGCTCGCCCTCGCCGCCGCACTGGCGCACCGGCCGGGCGTCGTCCTGCTCGACGAACCGACGGTCGGCCAGGACCCCAGCACGTGGTCCGCCGTGGTGGGCTGGATCCGTGCGGCTCGGTCAGCCGGCGCGACGGTCGCGCTGTCGACCCACGACGCCGACCTGCCGATCGACGTCGAGTACCTCATGCGCGACGGGGTGGTCGCATGAGCGAGCGCCAGCGAGTGAATCATGAGGCAGGGTTCATGCGTTGGCCTCCGTATCTTTGCTCTTCCACGGGGGTCATCGCATGAGATCGGTCGTGCTGCGGATCAACCCGCTCGTCCAGCTGTCGGTCGGGCTGTTCTCCCTGCTCGGCTCGTTCTGGATCCGCAGCCTGCCGGTCGCGCTGATCGCCCTCGGCGCGTACGCGGTCGCCGGCCTGCTGCTCCTGCCCGGTTGGCGCTACCCGCTCGCCTGCCTGGGCTTCACCGCGATCGCCGCGGTGACGATCGTCTACTCCACGTGGCGCCTCGGCGGTCACGACGTCGAGGAGGCGTTCACCGCGGGCCTGCGCATCGTCGTGCTGGCCGGGCCGGGGTCGATCATGGCCGGCTACGTCGACCCGTCGCGCTTTGCCGACTACCTCGCGCAGACCCTGCACCTGCCGGCCCGGCTGATCGCGGCGTTCGCGGCGGCGCTGCAGAAGTTCACGGGATTCGGCCTGGCTTGGCAGCAGCTCGAGCGCGTACGCCGGGTGCGCGGCTTCGGGCCCTCGCGCAACCCGCTGGCCAACGGTCGCTATGCCGCCAACATGTCGTTCGCACTGCTGGTCCAGGCGCTGCGCGGGGCCTCGGCGACGTCGATCGCGATGGACGCGCGCGGCTTCGCGACGGCCCACGATCGTACGTGGGCCGAGCCGGCACCCTGGACCGTTCTCGACCGTCTGGCGTTGGTCGGCGCTGCCGTGCTGGGCTGTGCGCCGATCGTTGCGCGCCTCGGCGGCGCGTAGTCAGCTGCTCTGTTGCTCGCTGAGCAGCCGGATCTGGGTGATGACGTCCTGGCCGGCGTGGAACAGCGCCGAGAGCGGGTGCCGCCCGTGGCCGAGGTCGTCCTCGGCCGCCTCAGCCGTGCGGCCACCACCGACGGTGAGCAGCTGGAATCGCACGCGGCCGACGGCAGGCAGGTCGTATGTCGTGGTCGGCGCGGTCTGCCCGACGAACACCTGCGCCATCGCGACGAACGCTCGCGTGGCCTCGGCGACCGGCTCGTGCTCACCGGCGCCGATCGTGCCGCCGCCGGTGCTGATGTACATGCTCGTCGTGCCATCGATCAGCGAGACGATCGTGACGACCGCCGCGTCGTACCCCGTCTCCATCAGCACGCCGTAGACCCGCTCGGGATCGGCGTCGACCGTGAGGCCGAGATCCGCCGGTGAGGTCGACAGGATCAGACGCCGCAGACCCGCGCTGCCCTCGGCCTCGTCTTCGCTCGTTGGTTGCGTGTCCTTCTTGCGTCCCCACATGGCGCAGGAGCCTAGCCGCCGCGGACGGTGACCCTCTGGCGCGCGGGCTGTCGGACGTACTAAGGTGCCGAACTAAGCAAGCGCTTAGTGACCCCGGAGGTTCTTCATGCCACGCGTGTTCGACAGTCTCGACGACTTCAAGGCAGCCGCCGGGGAGGTGCTCGGAACCAGCGACTGGATGACCATCACCCAGGAACAGGTCAACACGTTCGCGGACGCGACCCACGACCACCAGTGGATCCACGTCGATCCGGAGCGCGCCGCCAAGGGTCCGTTCGGCGGTGCGATCGCACACGGCTACCTGACCCTGGCGCTGCTGCCGGCGTTCGCGGAGCAGATCTACTCGGTCAACGGCCTGGCGTTCGGGATGAACTATGGCGCCAACAAGCTGCGCTTCCCCAACCCGGTGCCGGTCGGCGCCAAGCTGCGGGCCACCGCGACGCTCAAGGAGACCGCCGACATCGCGATCGGCACACAGGCCGTCGTCAGCTTCGTGATCGAGATCGACGGTGCGGACAAGCCCGCGTGCGTCGCCGAGGTCGTCTACGTCATGGCAGGTGCGTGAGATGGAGTTCGCCTACGACGCCAGGACGCAGGACCTGATCGGCCAGATGGAAGCGTTCATGGACGAGGTCATCTATCCGGCCGAGCCCACCGCGCACGAGCAGATGCAGGCCGCGATCAAGGCGGACACTTGGTCGCCGCCCGCGATCCTCGAAGACCTCAAGGCCGAGGCCAGGAAGCGCGGGCTGTGGAACTTCTTCCTGCCGGGTGACGAAGGTGCCGGCCTGACCAACCTCCAGTACGCGCCGCTGGCCGAGATCACGGGGCGCAGCATCCAGCTCGCCCCCGCGGCGGTCAACTGCGCCGCCCCGGACACCGGCAACATGGAAGTGCTGCACATGTTCGGCACGCCGGAGCAGAAGAAGCGGTGGCTCGAGCCGCTGCTCGCCGGCGAGATCCGGTCGTCGTTCGCGATGACCGAGCCCAAGGTCGCCTCGTCCGACGCCACCAACATCGAGACCTCGATCGTCAAGGACGGCGACGACTACGTCATCAACGGCCGCAAGTGGTGGATCACGGGTGCGATGAACCCCAACGCCAAGATCTTCATCGTGATGGGCAAGACCGATCCGGCGGCCGAGCGCCATCGCCAGCAGTCGATGATCCTGGTCGAGCGCGACACCCCCGGCTTCGACATCGAGCGCGGCATGCACGTGTTCGGCTACCACGACCGCGACCACGGCGGACACGCCGAGATCTCGTTCACCGACGTACGTGTGCCGGCGAGCAACCTCATCGGCGCCGAGGGCGAGGGCTTCGCGATCGCGCAGGCCCGCCTCGGCCCCGGCCGCATCCATCACTGCATGCGGTCGCTGGGCATCGCGGAGCGGGCGGTCGAGATGATGAGCAAGCGTGCGCTCGATCGGGTCGCCTTCGGCAAGCCGATCGCCGACCAGGGCGTCGTACGCGACTGGATCGCCGAGTCGCGCGTACGCATCGAGCAGCTGCGCCTGCTCGTGCTCAAGACCGCGTGGCTGATGGACACCGCGGGCAACCGCGGCGCCCACACCGAGATCCAGGCCATCAAGATCGCCACACCGCAGACCGTGGAGTGGATCCTCGACAAGGCGATCCAGGTGCACGGCGCGGGTGGCCTGAGCCAGGACTTCCCGCTCGCGGAGTGGTTCGCCGGCATCCGCACGCTGCGGTTCGCCGACGGGCCTGACGAGGTGCACAAGAACTCGCTGGCTCGCGCCGAGCTCAAGAAGCACGCCTGACGATGCAGATCTCCGGAGCGAGCACGGTCGTGACGGGTGCTGCGAGCGGCATCGGCGAGGCCATCGCGCAGCGCTTGCTGGAGCGCGGCGCGTCGGTGGTCATCGGCGACCTCGACTCGACGCGGCTTGCGGAGACGGCTGCGCGGCTCGATGGCGAACACCCGGGGCGGGTGTCGCACGTTGCCGGTGATGCCTCGGACGCTGCGCACGTGGCAGCGTTGATCGACGCTGCCGGTGAGGTCGACGCGTACTTCGCCAACGCCGGCGTCTTCAAGGGCTTCGGGCTCGAGGCCACCGACGACGAGTGGGCGCTGTCGTGGGACGTCAACGTCAAGGCGCACGTCGTCGCGGCCCGCGCGTTGGTGCCGGGGTGGCTGGAGCGCGGTGCGGGATGCTTCGTCAGCACGGCGTCGGCCGCGGGGCTGCTGACCCAGCTGGGCTCCCCGACGTACTCGACGACCAAGCACGCGGCCGTCGGCTTCGCGGAGTGGCTCGCGGCGACGTACGGCGACCGGGGCGTGCAGGTCTGCTGCCTGTGCCCCATGGGCGTACGCACCGACATGTTGGTCGAGGGCGAGACGAGTGCGGTCGGCGATGCCCGGCTCGGCATGAAGTCGGTCGTCTCCGCAGGCGAGACGTTGTCGCCGGTTGCCGTCGCCGACGTCCTGCTGCAGGCCGTCGAGGCCGGCACGTTCTTCGCCCTGCCGCACCCCGACGTCGGCACGATGTACGCCCGCAAGGCTGCCGACACGGATCACTGGATCGCCGGCATGCAACGCTTCCGCTCCAGCCTGGAGTCCTGACCCAAACCCCCGCGAGTGGCGCAGTGTGGTCACTCTTGGAGCCCTCGACCTGACCACAGTGCGCCAGTCGCGGGGATCAGCCGCCGAGCAAGCCGCGGTCGTACGCCGTGGCGACCGCCGAGGCGCGATCGTTGACCCCGAGCTTGGCGTAGACGTGACCGAGGTGGGTCTTGACGGTGGCCTCGCTGACGAACAGGGCACGGGCGATCTCGCGGTTGGAGCGACCCTTGGCGACCAGCGCGAGCACGTCGGTCTCGCGTCCGCTCAGCGGTTCCGATCCGGCCGTACGCACGCGAGAGACCACGCGCGTCGCCACCGCGGGTGAGAGCACCGACTCGCCCGCGGCAGCCGCGCGGATCGCGGCGAACAGCTCGTCCCGGGGCGCGTCCTTGAGCAGGTATCCGGTCGCGCCGGCATCGAGCGCGGCCATGATGTCGCGGTCGGTGTCGTACGTCGTGAGGACCAGGACGTGCGCGCGGCTGCCGGACGAGGCGAGGGCGGCGATCGCGTCGAGGCCGTTGCCGCCGGGCATGCGCAGGTCCATGAGCACGACGTCGGGGTCGAGCTCCTTGGCCAGGGCGACGGCCTCGACGCCGTCGCCCGCCTCGCCGACGACCTCGAAGTCCGGCGACGACTCGCACATGCCGCGCAGCCCGTCGCGGACGACCGGGTGGTCGTCGACCAGGAGCAGCCGGATCGCCTCAGCCATGCGGCACCACCGATGGCACGCGCAACGAGATGGCCGTGCCGGCTCCGGGCTCGGACTCCACGACCAGCGCCCCGGCGACCCGGGCGGCGCGCTGCTCCATGCCGTGCAGGCCGACACCGTGGCCGTCGGGCGTCGGTGCCGCTCCGGGGTCGAAGCCGAGGCCGTCGTCGCGTACGTCGAGGACCAGCTCGTCGTCGGTGTACGACAGCGTGACGCCGACGCGTCGTGCCTGAGCGTGCTTGCCGACATTGGTCAGCGCTTCCTGCGCGATCCGCAGCACCGTGGCCTCGATGTCCTGGTGCAACGGCTCGGCCTCTCCGGTCACCACGAGGTCGCCGGCGATGCCGGTGGCCGCTGACCAGTCGCGGGTCAGGTGGGCCAGCGCGTCGACGAGGTCGGTGCTGTCGAGGCGGAGCGGCAGCAGTCCCTGCACAGATCGGCGGGCCTCACCGAGGGCCTCCCGGGCGAGGTCGGCGGCGCGCTTGACGTGATCGCGCCCGGCCGCGTCGTCGGTCGTGTCTGTGACGGCTTGCAGCTGCGTCACGATGCCGGTCAGGTTCTGCGCGATGGTGTCGTGGATCTCGAGGGCGAGGCGCTCGCGCTCGTCGTGGACCCCGGACTCGCGGGCCTGCTGGACCAGCTGCGCCTGCAGGCCGGCGTTCTCCGCCAGGGCCTGCTCGAGACGTACGTTCGCCTCCTCGAGCATCGCGATCGTCGTGTTGCGCTCCTCGGCGATCTCCGCCTCATGAGCATCTGCGTTGGTCATGACGACGGTCAGGACGCCGTTGAGCGCGAGCAGCCCGAGGAACAGGACGAGCTGCAGCGCGCCGTCGGGAGGCAGCCCGCCCGACTGCGCGCCGGCCATCGTCACGGCAGTGCCGAGCAGGATGGCGATGCCCCACCGCCGCGGCACGTAGAGCTGGTTGTCGAAGTAGCCGATCAGGGCGAAGATCGAGAAGAACGGGTTGAGCCACGTGATGACGAACGCCACCACGGTGCGGGTCACCACGTAGAAGCGGCCGAGACCGTCCTGCAGGTTGCCTTCGACCCACCGCCGGTCGGCACAGATCCAGTGGAGGGCGGCCAGCGTCGGGACCAGCACGGCCATGGCGATGACCCCGGCCTCGCTCGTACCGATGCTGTCGACGCTCAGTGCTGCAGCGATCGAGCCCAGAACGAGCAGGACGTACGGGCCGCGGCGCAGGAACCACGCAAGCTGCACGTTGCCGGGCCGGCCGTTGGGCAGCTCCAGCAGGGCAGGACCGTTCGACACGCGCATCACCCCGTTCGTCACTCCCACCTGAAGTATCGCGCAGCCGCACCAGCCGCCACGACAGCCCAGGCGACGAGCACCAGCAGGAACTGTGCAGCCGGCCAGTGCCCGAGGGCGGCCTGGTCCATGCCGCGCGCCGCCGCCCCGCCGGGCGTGAGCTCGACGACGGTGCGCAGCCCGTGCGGCATGGTCTGCACCGGGGCCCACAGACCCGCCGTGAACATCATCGGGAAGAACACGACCGTGCCGATGGCGCTCGAGATCCGGGCCGTCGGCGCAAGGCCACCGACGACCCCACCGATCGCCAGGCAGGCGAGCAGGGCGAGCGCCAGCACCAGGACGTACGGTCCGACGGATCCGGGCAGCCGTACGTCGAACACAACACGACCGACGACCAGGACCAGGACCGCCGACATCGCGACGGCCGCGCCGTGCAGGACGTACTGGGCGGCGAGCAGGTGTGCTGGGCGTGCTGGAGTCGTAGCGACCCGGCGGAGCACGCGCTGCTCCCGATAGCCGGCGAGCACTCCGGGCATCGACTGGATCGACGCCATGATCGCGGACAGCAGGATCGAGATCGGGATGTAGAGGTCGATGACCCTGGCGCCGCCGAGATCCTTGGAGTGATCACGGAACGAGGGGATGCTGCCGAGGATCACCACGAGCAGGGTCGGGAACGCGACGATCCAGAACAAGGAGCCAGGCTCGCGCAGGAACAGCTTCGACTCGGTACGCAGGATGGTGCGTGCAGGGGTGCTCATGTCAGTTCTCCTCCGTCAGGACGGGCTCGCCGGTGAGGTCGAGGTAGGCGTCGTCGAGCGTCGACTCGGTGACGCGGAGCCGGCCGGCGCGTATGTCGTGCCGCGCCAGCCAGCCGAGGGTGGCGTGCACCGAGTCGTCGTCGCCGGACAGCTCGATGCGGTCCCCGTGACGGCGTACGTCGGTCACGCCCGGGAGGTCCCACAGCACGCTGTTGTCGACCGTGCGGGACGGGGTGAAGGCCATGATCGTGGGCGCAGCAGACCGGGCGACCAGGCCGTCGGGGGTGTCGAGCGCCGTGATCCGGCCGCGGTCGACGAGGGCGAGCCGATCGCAGAGCTTGTGCGCCTCCTCCATCAGGTGGGTCACCAAGATCACGGTGGTGCCGCCCGCGCGCGCCTCGTCGACGAGGTCCCAGACATCCCTGCGCGATCGTGGGTCAAGGCCAGTGCTCAGCTCGTCGAGCAGCGCGATGCGCGGCCGTCCGATCAGTGCCAGGGCGATGGCGAGGCGTTGCTGCTGGCCGCCCGACAGCTTCGCGTACCGGACGTCGAGCGACTCGGCCAGAGCAAGTCGCTCCACCAGCTCGAGCCCGTCACGGGGGTGCGCGTAGAACGATGTGTACAGCTCGAGGGCCTCGCGGACCGTGAGCTTGCCCTGCAGTCCGGCCTGTTGCAGCTGCACGCCCATGATCGGTGTGACGGCCGCGCGCTCGAGGTACGGATCGTGCCCCGCGACGCTGATGCTCCCTGCGTCGGGGCGGCGGAGGCCCGCGATGCACTCGACCGTCGTGGTCTTGCCCGCTCCGTTCGGACCGAGGATGCCGAGGATCTCGCCTTCGTCGACCTGGAGGTCGATGCCGTCGACGGCGACCTTGGTGCCGTACGTCATGCGGAGTCCGCGTACGTCGATGATGTTCATGGCTCCAGCCTCGTCGAGCCGGTGCGCTCGGCACATCGCCCGTTCGGCTCGGTTCCGGTCAACCAGATGGCTGCTCGAGGACGGGCGCAGAACCCCCGCGAGTGGCGCAGTGTGGTCAGCTCGGAGGCCCTGGGCCTGGCCATATTGCGCCACTCGCGGGGAGTTGCGCCAAGCCCTCCGCGTACGCTTGGCGCCGATGAGACAACACACGAGGCAGCACGTATGAAGGCCGGTCGCGCCTTGCAGATCGCGACGATCGCGGGAGCGGTCGTGCTGGTCGCCTACGTCGTCGACCTCGTGGCCGGCTCGGATCTGAGCAAGCCTGCCGCCACCACGGGTCGCGTTGCGGTGATCGCCGCGGCGCTCATCTGTGCCGGCATCATCTACCAGCTGTGGAGCGTCCGCCGCGACCACACTCCTCGCGAGCACGCCGCCGTCGCGGCTGCCCTGCTGGGCGGCGCGCTCGCCGCTTCGTCGGCGTTCAGCGCACCTGCCGGGCAGATCTTCGGCAGCTCACTGACCGCCGCGGCCGGCGTCGCCGGCCTGGTCCTGGCACTCATTGGCTCCCGTCCTGCCCCGATCACCACGGAAGGTCATCGATGATCGAGCTCCTCACGCCCACGCAGGTCGACGAGATGCGGCCGGCGGGACGGTTCGTCGCGTCCGTCCTCACCGCGCTCTCCGAAGCAGCCGACGTCGGCGTCGACCTGCTCGACCTCGACGCCCTCGCGCACCAGATGATCCGCGACCGCGGCGCCGAGTCCTGCTACATCGACTACCACCCGTCGTTCGGTGCGATGCCGTTCGGCAAGGTGCTCTGCACCTCGGTCAACGACGCCGTCCTGCACGGGCTCCCGCACCAGTACAAGCTGCGCGACGGCGATCTCGTCAGCTTCGACTTCGCCGCCTCCGTCGACGGCTGGGTGTGCGACTCGGCGCTCAGCGTCATCGTCGGCACGCCGCGTGAGGAGGACGTACGCCTCATCGCCAACGCCCAGGAAGCGCTCGATGCCGCGATCAAGGTCGCTCGCGCAGGCAACAAGGTCGGCGACATCTCGGCGGCCATCGGTGACGTGGGTCGTTCGCACGGGCTCAAGATCAACACGCAGTTCGGCGGTCACGGTGTCGGCCGGACGATGCACGGCGATCCGCACATCGCCAACGACGGACGAGCCGGCCGCGGCTTCCCGCTCAAGCCGGGCCTGGTGATTGCGATCGAGCCCTGGTTCCTCCACACGACCGACGAGATCGTGATGGACGACGACGGTTGGACGATCCGCAGCGCTGACGGTTCGCGCGGCGCCCACGTCGAGCACACGATCGCGATCACGGACGGTGACCCGATCGTCATGACCGCACGCGGCTGAGGCAGCACGACATACGTGCGGAGCCTGTGGTCGTCGACCCGAATGTGACAGGCTTCGACGATGGCGATCAGAATCCAGTGTGCGTGTGTAGACGCTTCCGATCCGATCATGCTCGGGCGTTGGTGGGCCGAGGTCCTGGGGTGGCGGATCACCCTCGAGCGCGACGACGAGACGGTCCTCGAGCCGCCGGAAGGCAGCCCGGAGGACGGCGTGGTGCCCGACCTGCTGTTCCTCAAGGTGCCCGAGGGCAAGACGGTCAAGAACCGGCTGCACCTCGACCTGCGGCCCACTGACCAGGCCGCTGAGGTCGAGCGGCTCGAGGCGATGGGAGCGCGCCGGATCAGCGTCGGTCAGGGCGACGACGTCACCTGGGTCGGGATGGCTGATCCCGAGGGCAATGAGTTCGACGTCCTCCGAGCATTCACAGCTGAGGAGCTTGCGACGCTCGGTGGTTGACGAGCCGCTGAGCAGAGCCAGCTGATCCAAGTCAGCCAAAACGGCCTGCAGGGCCCGGAATCCCCGTAAAATCCCAGGTGATCCCGAAAGGTCTCCGGTGAACCGAGCTGCACTCCCACGGCTCGTCGCACTTGCGTCGCTCTGCGTCGCCGTGCCGGCGCTGACTGTCGGCAGCCCGGCAGCTCACGCCGAGACGCCCGACCCGCGACCCAGCGTCCATCGTTCGGCCAAGGGCGTCCTGTCGTACGACGACCCGCGTTACGACGGTCGCCGGACGATCGCCGTGAAGGGCACGGTCCAGACGACCATCGGCGAGTCCTTCGACGGCCGCCGCGCGGAGCAGTCCCAGGCCATCGTCACGACAGACGGCGACACGATTCCCGTGTCGACCCGCGGCACCGCCCTGCCCACGGGGGGTCGGATTGCCGGCGACCTGGTCGTGACCGACGCGGCGACGCAACCGGTCGCCGCAGCCACCATCACCCCGGCCGCTGTCGCCGCCGCACCGGTGGCGACCGTCCACCACGCGTATGTCGCTGTCGTCGGCACGACCCTCCCGACCATGACTGCGCAGCAGGCCTCGGCGCGGGCCGACCAGATCACCGGCTACTGGAACCAGCAGTCGAAGAACTCGGCCGGCACCAGCCTCATCACCTGGTCGCCGACACCGACTCCGGTGATCTACCAGTCCGACAATGCATCGACGTGTGTCAGCAAGGCCGGCTCCGACGCCATCTGGGACGAGGCGGCTGCCAAGTTCGGCCTCCCGTTCGATGGCTCGACTCCAGACCACCTGATCGTGCTCCTCCCCGGTTGTGGCGGGGGCGGCATCGGCACGGTCGGCACGTCGCTGTCGTCCGGCGGCAAGTCCGCAGTGGCGACCGCGAGCGGAGCCGAGTTCCAGATCGGTGCCCACGAGATCGGCCACAACGTCGGCCTGGGCCACGCCAACATCGAGTACTGCAACACCGACGGAGCCACCAACTGCCACGTCGACGAGTACGGCGACGCGTACAGCGTGATGGCGTCAGCCCTGGGTGGTAACCCCGGCCCGAATCCGTCGGTGGTCGACACCGTGTTCCGGCAGCGGCTCGGCCTGACCGACGCCACGGAGGTCCAGTCGGTGACGCTCCCCGTCGACGCGACTGAGAAGGCAGTGACCCACGTGCATCTCATGCCGCGGGCAAGCACCACCGGCATCCGAGCGGCAGAGATCACCGATCCCTTCACGGGCGAGAAGCTCGTCGTCCAGTACCGGTCGGCCACGGGCCTGGACTCCAACACGGTCTATGCCAGACCGAACTACTCCGAAGACCTCGGGGACGACAGCAACGCGCCGTTCAAGCCCGGCGTGGTCGTCTCTCGTCTCACCTCGGAGGGCGCAACCACAGGGCCGGTCAACCTGCTGATGACCAAACGGATCGACAGCAACTCGGTCCAGACCTCGTTCGGCACCGGCGAGTCGTACGTGAGCCCCACCGGCAACATCAGGATCGACGTGGTGAGCGCAACTGCATCCGTAGCCGACATCAACGTGACGCTCGACGGACCGTTCCTACAGTCCTCCAAGCCCACCGTCACCGGCATCGCGCAGGTCGGCAAGTACCTCACCGCCCAGGAGGGTTCGTGGGAGCCCGGCACGGCATTCACCTACCAGTGGCTGTCGAACGAGACACCGATCGCCGGCGCGACCGCCCGGACGTACAAGGCGACCACCTACGGCAGGACCCTGGCTGTGCGGGTCGAGGGAGCGAAGGCGGGGCGCCTCACCGTTCGCCGGACGTCCGACGGTGTCTTCGTCGAACGCGGCATCTTCACGACCGTGACGCCGACGATCACCGGAACTGCGAAGGTCGGCCGCACCTTGAGCGCGCATCATGGGACGTGGAGCCCAACACCGTCGTGGACCTACCAGTGGCGGGCCAACGGCCACAACATCTCCGGGGCGACGCGCTCGACATACGTCATCTCCAAGTCCCGCGTGGGTCAGCGCATCACGGTGACCGTGACCGGCAGGCGAGCCGGCTACGTCACCAAGTCGCGCGGCTCGTCGAGCACTGCCGTCGTCAAGCGTTAGCTGAAGCCGGGCGGCCGGCGATCCTGCCATGGCGCGGCCTCCTCGACCTGCGCGCAGAGGCTGAACAATGGGCCGTCCGCACCCGGCAGCCCCGCGAGCATCACGCCGACCGGCAGCCCGTCGGCCGTCCAGTGCAGCGGCAGGCTCGCCGCCGGTTGCCCGCTCATGTTGTAGAGCGCGGTGTAGGGCGTGAAGAGCAGCTCGCGGTGGTGGTCCTCCACCGGGTCGCCCGACTCGTTGAACCACTCGACCGGTTGCGGCGGCAGCGCCAGGGTCGGGGTCAGGAAGGCGTCGTACGCCTGGAGGTCCGTGACGACCTGCCGCGTCGTCAGCTCGAGATACTGCAACGCCTGGGTGAGCTCGATCGCCGTCGAGGCGCGGCCGCGATCGCGCCAGTAGCGGGTGTTGGGTCGCAGCACGGGCTCGGCCTCGGGTGGGATGGCCGCCGACGCGATGCCGCTGGACCAGATGACGTTGAACTGCGGCTCGAGCTCCTGCGGGAACGGGTTGTCGATGTCGAAGACCTCGTGGCCGAGCGACTCCAGCAGCCGGCTCGTCACCTCCCACGCCTCGACCGCGTCGGGTCCCGGCTCGATGCCGGCGAGATGGGTCTTCGACCAACGAGCGATGCGCATGGGCCTGGGCGAACGGCGGGCCCACTCGGCATACGGGATCGTCGGCTCCGGCAACGGCCGCACGTCGCCGGGCTCGGGGTGCGCCATCGCGTCGAGCAGCGCGGCGGCATCCCGCACGGTGCGAGTCAGGGGACCGTCGCCGGCCAGCCCGCTCCAGTCCGAGCCGACCGGACCGGCGCTGACCCGCCCCCGGCTGGGCTTGAAGCCGAAGATCCCGCACGCGCTCGCCGGTATGCGGATCGACCCGCCACCGTCGCTGCCCTGCGCCACCGGGACGAGTCCCGCCGACACCGCGGCTGCCGCGCCGCCGCTCGACCCGCCCGCGTTGCGACTCGGGTCCCACGGCGTACGGGCCGGGCCGATGACGTCGTTGTCGGTGTAGGACGAGAGGCCGAACTCCGGGGTGTTGGTCTTGCCGAGACTGATGAAACCGGCCGCCTCCACAAGGTCCACGACGTACGCGTTGACGCCCGGCACGAAGTCGCGCATCGCCGCTGAGCCCATCGACGTCGGGGTGTCCCGGGTGAAGGTCAGGTCCTTGAACGCCGTCGGCACACCGGCGAACGGGGGAGCCTGGCCCGACGCGAGCTGCCGGTCGGCCTCTGCCGCACGTACGAGCGCCTGCTCAGCGGTGACGGTGACGAACGCGCCCAATGATGCGCCGTGCGCGTCGATGCGGTCGAGGTGGTGCTGGACGAGCTCGACCGACGACACCTCCCCGGCCTGGAGCGCGGCGGCCTGCGCGGTCGCGTCGAGCTCGTGGAGCTCGGTCACGCGGTGAGGCCGGACCGGCGCTTGACCGAGGTGAGCAGCACCGTCGCGTCGCTCTTGGCCAGCAGGTGGTGCCTGGCATCGGGTACGTCGAGCAGATCGCCCTCGGACCCCGACCACACCGAGTCGCCCGAGCCGAGCTCGACCTCGCCGGACAGCACCAGCACCGTCGCCTCGCCGGGGTTCTCGTGCTCGTCGAGCTGGAAGCCACCTGCCAACGCGATGACCGTCTGGGTCATCTCGGTGCCGGGGCCTCCCACGGGCATGTAGGCCGCTCGTCCGGCGGTGCTGTCCCGCGCGGTCTCGAGGAGCTCGGCTGCCTGAGTGTGCACGTTGAAGGGATCCATGGCCTCATCTAACTCCCCCTGGGCCCGAACGGCCATGCACCGTCAGTCGGTCACCTTGTCCACATCGATGACCTGACCCGAGAGATCGGCCCGGACGAAGCCGCTCTCGTCGTAGTCCGAGTCGACCATGACGTACGTCGACACGATCTCGCCATCACCCGCGCCGGGTCCGTTGGCGATCTGCAACGTCACGTTCGACACCGTCTCGTCGGGAAGTCCGACGGTCCTGGGCGCGGTCTTGAGCAGGGCTAGCGTTGCCGGCACGTCGAGCTGGGAGAGATCGATCAGGAGACTGGACTTGTCGGTGCGCGACGAACCGGCGCCGAACTTCTCGAAGCCGCCGTCGTAGCGGTACGACTGCGTCCGCCGGCCGGCACCCCCGGAGAGCGGAATCTCGACGATGGCGTAGTCCTCGAACAGGTTGAGCTCGACGACCTGGGTCGTGCCGAACTCGTCCTTGATGTCCGCGACCAGCTTGGTGAGTCCCTTGGTCGTCAGCACCTTGGCACTGTCCGATCCGAGTCCCGGCAGACCGAGCGTGGAGAACGCGACCACAGCTGCGACCACGGCGACGATCAGTGCCCCCGGCAGCCACGGGCGCTGTCGCTGGGTCTCGGGTGCTGTCACGTTCGTCATGACGAGATCCTAGGGCAGCACCGGACATGCTGTCGCAGCGACTGGGCGTCCGCGTCCCACGCCCGGGGACCGACACCATGCCGGCCCACTAGAATCGCCCCGTGGCCACCCCGAAAGTCCTGCTGTTCTACGCGTTCACGCCGCTGGCCGACCCCGAGGCGATCCGCTTGTGGCAGCACACCCTGTGCGACTCGCTCGGCGTACGCGGCCGGATCATCATCACCAAGGACGGCATCAACGCGACCGTCGGCGGCGATGTCGTGCAGCTCAAGAAGTACGTCCGCGGCACCCGTGCCTACGCGCCCTTCAAGGAGATCGACTTCAAGTGGAGCGAGGGCCGGGCGCTCGAGGACGGCACGACCGCCGACTTCCCCCGGCTCAGCGTCAGGGTGCGCGACGAGCTCGTGACCTTCGGCGCGCCCGATGAGCTCCAGGTCGACGAGACCGGCGTCGTCGACGGTGGCACGCACCTGTCACCGGCGGAGCTGCACGCGCTCGTCGAGGCCAAGGACGTGGTGTTCTTCGATGGCCGCAACCAGATCGAGTCGGCGATCGGCCACTTCGCCGGTGCTGTGCGGCCGCCCGTCGAGACGACACGTGAGTTCATCGCGGCGCTCGACAGCGGAGCGTACGACCACCTCAAGGACCAGCCGGTCGTGACCTACTGCACCGGCGGGATCCGCTGCGAGGTGCTCACGCCGCTCATGAAGCACCGCGGCTTCCAGGAGGTCTATCAGCTCGACGGCGGCATCGCGACGTACGGCGAGGCGTACGGCGACGACGGGCTCTGGGAGGGCTCGCTCTACGTCTTCGACGACCGCATCACGATGGACTTCTCGGACCACACCGCGCTGGTCGGCAGCTGCGACACGTGCGATTCGCCGACCAACCACGTGGCCGACTGCGGCGACGTGTCGTGCGTACGCCAGATGGTCCGCTGCGCAGAGTGCCTGCAGGGTGACCAGATGTGCGACGCCCACGCGGCAGTGCCCTCGTGACCGACCGGTTTCCGAAGCAGGTCTTCGACGACGGCGAGGAGCCCGACCCGCGTCTGTCGCAGGCCAACGAGCGTACGTTCCTGGCCTGGATCCGCACGGCACTCGCGCTGCTCGCCGGTGCCGTCGCGGTCCACACCCCCGCTGTCGATCTCGACGTCTGGGTCAAGACCGTCGCGTCGCTGTGCCTGCTGGCCGCGGCAGGCCTCGCGATCGCCCAGTCGTGGACTCGCTGGCGGGCGACCGAGCGCGCGATCCGTTCCGGTGAGCCGTTGCCCGGCTTCGGCGGCCCCGCGATGCTGGCCGCGGTGCTCGGCGTCCTGATCGTGGGCGTGGCAGTCGGCGTCATCGTCGTCGCCGTGCGCTGACGCGTCCTACTGTGAGGTCATGCGGATGACGCGGACCTCGCGGGAGCTCGTGAGGTCCACCCTCGACCTCGCGATCGTCGGCACGTGCCTGTCGGCCGTTGCCGCCCTGGTGGCGCGCTTCCTCGGCTCCGCCGGCGGAGCGCACGAGACCTTCGTCATCGGGTTCTCGATCACGATGCTGTGCTGCGTCATCGCCCTGGTGCTGGCCGTCGTCGCCAAGCTGATCGAGGCCGCCGACCCGTCCTAGGGCCGGATCAGGTGGATCAGGCCCACGATGTCGTCGACGACACCGCGTACGCCCGGCAGCCGGGTCAGTCGCAGCATCCGGTCGATGATCGGCACGGCCTGGTCGACGAGGTCGCGGGTGCGCTGCTGACCGTCGCTGGTGTCGTGCACCCAGAACAGCACGATGCCCATCTGCAGCAGCCAGAGCAGCTCGGGCAGCTCTTCACGCAACGCCTTGTTGAGCTTGAGGTCGGAGCCGTCGAGGACCCGGCCGTGCAGCTCGATGGCTGCCTCTCGGGCGGCCGTCGAGTCCTCGCTGAACGGGGACAGCGGGCTGCTGGGCTCGGCCGCATTCTTGAAGAACTTGCCGGCGAACTCGTGGTACGGCTCGGCGACATCGACCCAGGCGAGCAGCACGCCGCGCAGCCGACCCGTGAAGTCACCCTCGCTGGAGAGCGGCGCCTCGGCGGCCTCGGCGTGCGCGGCCTGGATCTGGTCGTAGTACGCCTGGATCAGGTGTTCCTTGGACGAGAAGTAGTAGTAGGCGTTGCCCACCGACACCCCGGCCTCGTCGGCGATCGCCCGCATCGTGGCTTGGTCGTAGCCGCCCGACCTGAACAGCCCCATCGCCGCGTCGATGATCGACTGCCTGGTCTGCTCGGCCTTGCTCGAGCGCGGCGCGGTGTCGGTCACGATGGCCAATCTATCCGCCCGGCCCGGCTCAGTGCTGGGGTGCGGGCGGGTAGCCCATGTAGGGCTGCGTGGCCTGCTGCGCGTACTGGGCGCGGGCCGCATCGGTGCGGCCTCGGCGACGCATCGACGAGAACACCATGACGTTGACGAAATGGATCACGCCGAGCACCAGCATGACGATGCCGATCTTGACGCTGAGCGTCTCGAAGAGGCCGGTCAGGTCGGCCACCTCGCCGCCGCCGCGCAGGTAGAGCATCACGAAGCCCAGGTTGAGCAGGTAGAAGCCGACGACCAGCAGCCGGTTGATCGCGTCCGCGAGCTCGCGGTTGCTCCCGAAGACGTCGAGCAGGAAGACGCGGCCGTTGTGGGCCAGTGTCGTGGCGACCCACACCGTGATCGGCACGGCGATGAGGAGGTAGGCGACGTACGCGCCGACGGTCCAGTTCATGACAGCTCCATCTTTTGAACGTGTTCAACTATGACACTTCAGACAGTAGCCACATTTCTGAACATGTTCAATATGCGATGGGTCACCCCCACCGGCGCTCCCTCAGGAGGCGCAGTGCACCTGCGGGCTGCCGTATCCCAGCCACCCCTGGCTGGGCGACGGCGAGACCACGGTGGGCACGAACCGGACCCCGTCGGACCCGAGGGGAATCAGCACGTACCTCGCGCTCTGCCCCTCGGCCAGGTTCGCCTCGGTGTTGAGCAGCTCGAGGTCGCTGTAGGTGATGTAGGCCGTGCCAGTCGTGCCCGAGATCGCGTCGTCGTCGATCCCGATGTAGGTCTTGAGCCGGTTGCAGGCCTTGCCGGACAGGTCCCAGTCGACGTACTCGCCCTGCCTGATGGAGAACGAGTTCGCGAAATAGGTGCCCTTGACGTACAGGTCGCCCTGGAAGACCACCGACTGCGTCGAAGACGTGTAGGCCAGGCCGGCCAGGTTGCGCCAGCGGTAGACCGTGACGGTGCGGTTCGAGCTGATGCCCTGGGCCCGCGTGCTGCTCGCGGCCTTGATGACGCGGTACTTGGTCGTGCCGGCCTTGCTGGGCTTGATCGTGACGGAGTACTTGCTCGTCGACGACAGCGTCTTGGTCACGAGCGTCGTCCACGAACCGCCGGCGTACTGTCGCTGGATCTTGACGGTCTTGCCCTTCGCGCTCGGCGAGACCGTGCCGGAGAGCACGAAGGACTTGCCGAGGTCGATCGAGGAGATCGAGACCGAGGCTGTTACGGAGTAGGCGCTGGCCGCCTCGGCGCCCTGCATGGGTACGAGGATCGCGGCAGCCGCGACCAGGACGATGAAGAGCTTGCGCATGACGGGGCCCCTGTGGTGATCGCGACGATGGACGTACGCCGTCAACGTAGGGCCGCAGCGGCGCCCGGGGGCACTGTTTCGGGGCGATGTGAGACCAACGTGAGACAAGCCCCGCGGTGATGTCTCCTACGTCACCGTCAGGCGGCGCAGTGCACCTGCGGGCTGCCGTAGCCCATCCATGCCGTGGAGAGGTCCGACGAGTTGAGGCCTGGCAGGAACCTGATCGTGGTGGTCGCGAGCGAGACCAGGACGTAGCGCGCGCTCTGGTTCTTCTCCAGGGTGTTCTCGGCGTTGAGGACGTCGAGGCCTCCGTTGGTGATGTAGGAGGTGCCCGTCGTTCCACTGACCGAGTCGTCGTCGATCCCGATGTAGACCTTGAGCCGGTTGCAGCCCTTGCCGGCGAGGTTCCAATCGGCGTACTCGCCCTGCTTGATCGACAAGGAGTGCGCGAACTGGGTGCCCTTGACGTACATGTAGCCCCGGTAGATGGTGGGCGGCGTGTAGGTGCCGGGCAGGCCGGTCAGGTAGAGCCAGCGGTAGACCTTGACGGTTCGGCTCGAGCTGATGCCCTGGGCCCGCGTGCTGCTCGCCGCCTTGACCGCGCGGTACTTGGTCGGCCCTCCCTTGCTCGGCGTGATCTTGACGGAGTACTTGCTCGTCGACGACAGCGTCTTGGTCACGATCGTCGTCCACGAGCCACCGGCGTACTGCCGCTGGATCTTGACGGTCTTGCCCTTCGCGCTCGGTGACACCGTGCCGGAGAGGACGAAGCTCTTGCCGAGATCGACCGAGGAGGTCGAGACCGATGCGGTGACCGTGTACGCGGTGGCCGCCTCGGCGCCCTGCATGGGTAGGACGATCGCGGCAGCCGCGACCAGGACGATGAAGAGTTTGCGCATGACGGGGACCCCTGTGGTGATCACGAAGTGGACGTACCCGCTGAACGTATGGCGACCGGGTCGCGGCCGAGCAGCTTTCCGCGCGATGTGAGACCAGGTTGAGACCTGCTGCTGGGCGCCCGTCATCGGCGCTCTGAAACTTTTTCGCAGGTCGTGTCGAAATCCGGCGGCGCCGGTCGACGTACGGGTGAAAGGCTGGTCCGGACGGGCCGCCACCGACACAAGGAGACATCATGCGATTCCTCAGCTACATCGAGTCAGATCCGGCCCAGCCGTGGGGCCCACCGCCGCCTGAGCTGTTCGAGGCGATCGGCGCCTTCGGGGCCGAGGCGTTCGCCGCGGGTGTCGCCGTCGACCAGGGTGGCCTCGCGCCGATCGAGACCAGCCCGCACATCCGCGTGTCGGGCGGCAAGCTCACGATCACCGACGGACCGTTCACCGAGGCGAAGGAGGTCATCGGCGGCTACGGCATGTACGAGCTGCGCTCCGTCGAGGAGGCCGTCGAGTGGTCGCGGCGCTTCATGCAGATCCACCTCGACACCTGGCCCGGCTTCGAAGGCACGAGCGTCGTACGCCAGGTCTTCGGCGCCCCGGACGTGGAGGCCTGACATGCGTTATCTCGTGCTGATCCACGTCAACGAAAACGCCGGCGATGAGCCTCCCGCCAGCCTGATGGACGCCATGTTCGCCCACGTGGCTGATGAGTCGCACGCCAAGGTCATCACCGACGCCGGACTCGCGCCGACCTCGGTCGCGACCCGCATCACCTCTCAGGGCGGCCAGGTCCTGCTGACCGACGGCCCGTTCGCGGAGGCCAAGGAGGTCGTCGGCGGATTCATGCTGATCGACGCGCCGACGTCCGAGGACGCCGTTGAGTGGACCCGCGGTTTCGTCGACCTGCACGCCGAGCACTGGCCCGACCTCGAGGTCGTCACCGAGCTGCGCCAGATCGTCGGCAGCCTCACCGAGGACTGACCCGGGCCGCCCTTTCGCAGGGGCGGCGCTCACGACCGGGCGGGGTGGTTGGATCGGTGCATGGCCGATCACGACCTCCACCGCTCGGTCGAGGCGGTGTGGCGCGTCGAGTCGACGCGACTCGTCGCGGCACTCGTACGCATCACCCGCGACGTGGGACTCGCCGAGGACCTGGCGCAGGACGCCCTCGAGGCCGCGCTCGCGAAGTGGCCGGAGTCGGGCGTCCCGGACAATCCGGGTGCCTGGCTGATGGCGGTGGCGAAGCGCCGGGCCATCGACACGTTCCGCCGTCGTGAACGGCAGGACCGCGCGTACGGCGAGATCGGGGAGCGGAAGGAGGACATCGTGGCCGGCATCGAGTCGTCGATCGACCACGTCGAGGACGACGTGCTGCGGTTGATGTTCATCTGCTGCCATCCGGCGCTGTCGTCCGATGCGCAGATCACGCTGACGCTCCGGCTCCTCGCTGGTCTGACGACCAAGGAGATCGCCCGCTCGTTCCTGACGTCCGAGGCGACGATCGGTGCGCGCATCACGCGCGGCAAGAAGACACTCGCCGAGGTCGACGCCCCGATGGAGGAGCCCGCGGAGGACGAGCGCGCTGCGCGGCTCTCGGCGGTGCTGGGCGTGCTCTACCTGTTGTTCAACGAGGGCTACTCCGCGACCGCCGGTGACGACTGGCTCCGGCCGGCCCTGTGCGACGAGGCCGTACGACTCGGGCGGATCCTGGCGACACTCGCACCGGCCGAGCCCGAGGTGCACGGCCTGGTCGCGCTGATGGAGATCCAGTCGTCGCGCACGGCCGCTCGGACGGACGCCGACGGCGTCCCGATCCTGTTGCTCGAGCAGGACCGCTCCCGCTGGGACCACCTGCTGATTCGGCGCGGCCTGGCGGCCCTCGAGCGCGCCGAGTCGCTCGGCCGCCCGCCCGGACCGTACGTCCTGCAGGCGGGCATCGCCGCGTGCCACGCCCGCGCCCGCACCGCCGGCGAGACCGACTGGGCCCGCATCGCCGAGCTGTACGAACGGCTCGCCGTGCTGTCCGGCTCGGCCGTCGTCGAGCTCAACCGCGCCGTCGCCCTGTCGATGTCCGAGGGCCCCGCGGCCGGGCTCGCGCTCGCGGACCAGCTGATGGACGTACCGGCGCTCGAGGGATATCACCTGCTGCCCAGCGTGCGCGGTGACCTGCTGGCCAAGCTCGGTCGTACGTCGGAGGCGCGGGCGGAGTTCGAGCGGGCCGCCGGCCTGACGCAGAACGAGCGCGAACGCGACCTGCTGCTGCAGCGGGCCGCGGACGTGGGTGATTGACGGCAGCATTGCAGGGGTATCGGGGCAGCATGTCCACCACCGAGAAGCCGTCGAAGAGTCCCGAGATCGGTCGCATCACCACCGACATCCCCGCCCGGATGGACCGGTTGCCGTGGGCACGGTGGCACTGGCTCATCGTCATCGGTCTCGGCACGGTGTGGATCCTCGACGGGCTCGAGGTCACGATCGTCGGCAACCTCTCGGACGTCCTCAAGGACGGTGACAACGGCCTGGGGCTCAGCAGCTCCGACATCGGCATGGCCGGCGCGGTCTACGTCGCCGGCGCGTGCCTCGGCGCCTTGTTCTTCGGCCAGCTGACCGACCGGTTCGGCCGCAAGAAGCTGTTCATGATCACGCTGCTGGTCTATCTCGCGGGCACGGTGCTCACGGCGTTCTCCATGAGCCCGATCTGGTACTTCGTCTGCCGGTTCATCACGGGCACCGGCATCGGTGGCGAGTACGCAGCGATCAACTCCGCGATCGACGAGCTCATCCCGGCGAAGTATCGCGGTCGCATCGACATCGCGATCAACGGCTCGTTCTGGATGGGCGCGATGGCCGGCGCCCTGCTGACGATCCCGCTGACCGACCCGAACGTCGTCGACCAGGGGATCGGCTGGCGGTTCGCGTTCGGCCTCGGCGCGATCCTCGGCTTCGCCGTGCTGTGGGTGCGCCGCAACGTCCCGGAGAGCCCTCGGTGGCTGTTCATCCACGGCCGCGAGGAGGAGGGCGAGCGGATCGTCAAGGAGATCGAGCGGACGGTCGAGGAGGAGGACCACCTCGATCTCGACCCGGTCGACGAGACCATCACGATCCGTCAGCGCAGGACGATCCCGTTCACCACGATCGCGCACACGGTCTTCGCGCTCTATCCCAAGCGCACGGTCCTGTGCCTCGCGCTGTTCGCCGGCCAGGCGTTCCTCTACAACGCGTTCTTCTTCACGTACGGCGACACGCTCTCGACGTTCCTCGACGTCAAGCAGACCGGTTGGTACGTCGCGGCGTTCGCGTTCAGCAACTTCATCGGTGCCCTCACGCTGGGGCCGCTGTTCGACAAGGTCGGCCGCATCCCGATGATCTCGGGCACCTACATCCTGTCGGGCACGTTGCTGGCGATCGCGGGTCTCTCGCTCGACAACCTCACGGCGACGACGCTGACGATCTTCGGCTCGGTGATCTTCTTCATCGCATCGGCGGGTGCCAGTGCGGCGTACCTGACGGCCAGCGAGGTTTTCCCGATGGAGACGCGTGCGCTGTGCATCGCGTTCTTCTACGCCGTCGGCACCGCGATCGGCGGCATCGCCGGGCCGCTGCTGTTCGGCCGGCTGATCGACGACGCGACCGAGTCCAAGGACATCACGCAGATCGCGATCGGTTACTTCGTCGGTGCCGCGCTGATGGTCGGTGCGGGCGTCGTCGCGATCTTCCTCGGCGTCAAGGCCGAGGGCCAGTCGCTCGAGAACATCGCCAAGCCCCTCACCGCCGAGGACAGCAGCAGCTGACCTCGGCGGTGCGGCTCGTCAGCCCTTGTAGGTGACGCAGGGCGCGACGCCCTGCATGACGCCCTCGCGGAACGCCGCGACCCGGCCATAGCCAGCACCCTGGCGGGTCACGTCGCCTTCGCCGCGGAACACCAGCAACGCCTTGATGCCCTCGTCGAGGTCACCGGGCGAGATGCTGAACGTGCTGGTCTCCTTGCGGTCGTGCAGGATCACGCTGGCGCTGTAGGCACCGGCGAAGCAGTCGCCGCGCAACGTGGAGACCTTGGCATCCGACTTGTCGTCGAGCCGGGCCAGCGCCGCCAGACCCCACTGAGTGGCCAGCAGTGTGGTGACCGCGTAGTCACCGCCCTGGCGGTAGACCTCGGGCATCGTCGTCACGTTGTCGAACCCGATGTAGTCCTCGGGCACGCAGTAGAACAGCGAGAAGTCGGTCGTGGGCTGGCCGTTGCAGGTCGGCGCCTTGGCGGGGTCGAACGGCTCGTAGCCCTTGAGCGGCGTCCACGCCTTGCCGTTGGAGATCTTGGGGAAGACCTGGGTCCAGTAGTCCTCGATGTCGTACGGGACCTTGTTGACGATCGTGTCGTAGGGCGCGTCGCCGCCGCTGGCAGCATCCTCCTCGCTGGTGAACGGCAGCTCCAGGACGATCGGTGTGCCGTCCTTGTAGGACTTGCACTTCGTGGGTCCGTCGTCGAAGCCGTCCTGGAACGCGCTGACCCGGTCGAAGCCGCTGCCGTGCGCCGAGGCGTCCGTGGCCTCGGTTCCCGGGTTGTCCCGCAGGTCCAGGATGCCGGCGAGCGCGGTGTCGAGGTCGGCCGCAGTGAAGTCGAACGCCTTGGTCTTCTGGGCGTGCTTGGACCACGCGCCGGCGAAGCAGTCGGCCTGGAGCTCAGACGAGACGGTCAGCTCGTTGGCGCTGAAGAACCCGGACCGCTGCTGCATCGCGTGGCCCCACTCGTGGGCCAGGACGACGGGGATGACGAAGTCGCCGTACTTCTTCTGCAGGTCCGGCAGCAGCTTCTCGGCGTCCCAGGCGACCGAGTCGTCGAGCTTGCAGTAGAACGCGTTGCCCTGGACGTCGGAGTAGCTGTTGGCGCACTTCGGGCCGGCCGTCGACTCCGACGTCGAGGCGAACAGGCCACCCTTGACCGGCTTGTACTTCTTGCCGTAGAGATCGGGGAACTCATCGGTCCAGTACGCCTGCAGATCCGCGATGGCCTTGATGGCCAGCTTGTTGACCGGTGCGGACGCATCTCCGTCGATCTTGACCTTGCTGATGTCGGGCTTGGTGGCCTTGGGCTCGTCCGCGTCGGACTTGCCGCCACCGCACGCTGCGAGGAGAACGATCGCCGTGACGGCGGTCCACAGTCTGAGATTCATGCCCGAAACCTAGTGGCGGCGCGCTCCGGCTGTCCGGCGAACCGTGAAAACGTGTCAGGCGTTACGGTCGTACTCGGCGACGTCCGGGGCGTCGGACTCATGACCGTACGTGCGCTGCATCGCCGCGTTGAGCGACGAGACCATGTGCGCGATGACGACCGCGACGTAGTCGTTGACCTGGCTCCGGGCCTGGGCACTCGGCTCGGGCTCGAGGTCGGCCGCCGAGAGCTCGAGGACCCGGTCGCTGCCGACCCTCGTGAGCAGCACGGCGGGCTCGTTGGACTCCTTGGCGACCCAGACGGCGACCCGGGTCTCGACCGTGGCCTCCGGAACGTCGCGCGACCGCGCGAGCACGTGTGTCGTGATCACACCCGACCGCGGCGCCTGGTAGCCCTCCGGCGGCGACACCGCGTGGATGCCGTGGCTGTCGACCTCGATCTCGGCCAGGTGGGCGATGTCCCGCGAGATCTGGCGTGACGCGGTCTCGGTGACCAGCTCGTGGGCAGCCCGTGCCCAGGCGTCGCTGCGGTCCTCGGCGTCATTCATGCGGTCACAGTAGACCCCCGTCCGGTGCACGGTCACAGGTGCTGGGTCAGGACTGCCATTTCCAGGTCGTGAGGACCGACTCGCTGATCGTGTCGCGCTCCGACCTCGGGACGTCAGGGCTGAACGAGAACGTGATGACGTAGCCCTTGTCGTCGTGCACCACGGCGTACTGCTCGATGCGGTACTTCGGCTCGCTGAGCTCGACGTAGGCGCTGGTGTGGACCGCCGACTCGCCATCGACCTGCACCGGGTCGTGCGTCTTGATGTGGGTCGCACTGTCATCGGCCAGGAGCTCCTCGGCCGCAGCATCGCGGTCGGCGCCCTCGAGACCGACCAGCGAGTCGTACGTGATGACGTACATGTGGTCGGGGAACTCGTCCTGG
Organism: Aeromicrobium sp. 9AM; assembly: GCF_902506105.1. Lineage (GTDB taxonomy): Bacteria > Actinomycetota > Actinomycetes > Propionibacteriales > Nocardioidaceae > Aeromicrobium. The sequence continues at coordinate 2,529,030 of NZ_LR733304.1, read as the reverse complement.
TCCTTCACATCCACGGCCAGCGAGGCCGCGCGGGTCTCCTCGGACTGCGCCCAGCCCTCGGGCACCGCGTAGCTGAAGTCGTCGTTGGAGATGTCGTCGCCGTCGGCCGGCTCGGCGCTCAACGGTGTCGCGCTGGTCAAGGACGGCGCGGGCTTGGGGGTGCCCTGGTCGGACCCGCTCCCGGAGCAGGCGGCGAGCGTCGCGAGCAGCATCGCGGCGACGGCGGCCGAGCGGACAGGAGACCTCATGTTCCGAAACGTATCTGATTTCGCCAACGAGACCCGGAATGAATCGGCCTTGATCAAAGTTGATAACATCAGACTCAAGTCAGTTGACACACATTCTTGAACCATCACAGCACCCAACAGCAGGAGGAAACACCATGGCCAGAGCGGTCGGAATTGACCTCGGCACGACCAACTCGGTCGTCGCCGTACTCGAAGGCGGCGAGCCCACCGTCATCGCCAACGCCGAAGGCGCCCGCACGACCCCGTCGGTCGTCGCGTTCGCCAAGGACGGCGAGGTGCTGGCCGGCGAGGTCGCCAAGCGCCAGGGCGTGACCAACGTCGATCGCACGATCCGTTCGGTCAAGCGTCACATCGGCACGGACTGGAAGACCGAGATCGACGGCAAGTCGTTCAACCCCCAGCAGATCTCGGCGTTCATCCTGCAGAAGCTCAAGCGGGACGCCGAGGCCTACCTCGGTGAGCCCGTCACCGACGCGGTCATCACCGTGCCGGCGTACTTCAACGACCACCAGCGGCAGGCGACCAAGGAGGCCGGCGAGATCGCGGGCCTCAACGTCAGCCGCATCATCAACGAGCCCACCGCGGCCGCGCTCGCGTACGGCCTCGACAAGGGCGACGACCAGACGATCCTGGTGTTCGACCTCGGCGGCGGAACGTTCGACGTGTCGCTGCTCGAGATCGGCGACGGTGTCATCGAGGTCAAGGCGACCAGCGGTGACAACCACCTCGGTGGTGACGACTGGGACGAGAAGATCGTCGACTGGATCGTCACGAAGTTCAAGAGCAGCACGGGCCTCGACCTGACCAAGGACAAGATGGCCATGCCGCGCGTCCGCGAGGCCGCCGAGCGCGCCAAGATCGAGCTCTCGAGCTCGTCCTCGACCTCGATCAACCTGCCCTACATCACGGTCGACGCCGAGAAGAACCCCGTGTTCCTCGACGAGACCCTGACCCGTTCGGAGTTCGAGAAGATCACCGCTGACCTTCTCGAGCGCACCAAGGCGCCGTTCAACAGCGTGATCAAGGACGCCGGCATCGCGCTCAGCGCGATCGACCACGTGGTCCTGGTCGGCGGCTCGACCCGTATGCCTGCCGTCTCGGCGCTCGTCAAGGAGATGACCGGTGGCAAGGAGCCCAACAAGGGCGTCAACCCCGATGAGGTCGTCGCGATCGGCGCGAGCCTCCAGGCCGGCGTGCTCAAGGGCGAGGTCAAGGACGTGCTCCTGCTCGACGTCACCCCCCTGAGCCTCGGCATCGAGACCAAGGGCGGCGTCATGACCAAGCTCATCGAGCGCAACACGACGATCCCGACCAAGCGGTCCGAGGTCTTCACGACGGCCGACGACAACCAGCCGTCCGTCGCGATCCAGGTCTACCAGGGCGAGCGCGAGATGGCCGCCGGCAACCAGCTGCTGGCCACGTTCGAGCTCACCGGCCTGCCCCCGGCGCCGCGCGGCGTGCCGCAGATCGAGGTCACGTTCGACATCGACGCCAACGGCATCGTCAACGTGTCCGCCAAGGACCGGGGCACCGGCAAGGAGCAGTCGATGACGATCACCGGCGGCTCGGCACTGTCCAAGGACGACATCGACAAGATGGTCAAGGACGCCGAGCAGTACGCCGAGGACGACCGCAAGCGTCGCGAGGCCGTCGAGACCCGCAACCAGGCCGAGTCGCTGGCGCACTCCACCGAGAAGTTCCTCGCGGAGAACGGCGACAAGGTCGGCGACGAGGTCAAGACCGAGGTGCAGGCCGACCTCGACGCCCTCAACGAGGCGCTCAAGGGCGAGGACAGCGACGCCGTCCAGGCGGCCGTGACCAAGCTCGGCGAGTCGAGCTCCAAGATGGGTGAGGCCATGTACGCCGCGGCAGCTGCCGAGGCGCAGGCCGCCGGTACCGACGCGCCGACCGCCGATGCGGCTGATGACGACGATGACGTCGTCGAGGCCGAGATCGTCGACGACGAGCCGGCCGAGGGTGAGTCCAAGGACGAGTCCAAGTGACCCAGCCCGACGAGGGCTCGGCCCCCGAGCAGGAGGCTTCGACAAGCTCAGCCGGCGAGACGCCGGTTGAGCCTGTCGAAACCCCGGCCGAGCCGGAAACGTCCAAGGAGCCGACCCTGGAGGAGCAGCTGGCCGAACGTACGGCCGACCTCCAGCGGCTCCAGGCGGAGTACGTCAACTACAAGCGTCGCGTCGACCGCGACCGTGAGCTCGTACGCGCTCAGGGTGAGGCCGCGGTGCTGCAGTCGTTGCTGACGGTGCTCGACGACATCGCCCGGGCCGACGAGCACGGCGAGCTCGAGGGCGGCTTCAAGGCCGTCGCCGACGCGCTGCAGCAGGCCGTGGCCAAGCACAAGCTGCAGGCGTTCGGGGCCGAGGGCGAGCCCTTCGACCCCGCGCACCACGAGGCGGTGTTCCACGCAGGCGAGTCCGCCGAGGTCGAGACGACGACGGTGCACAGCGTCATGCGTACGGGCTACAAGCACGGCGAGCGGGTGCTCCGCCCGGCGACTGTCGGCGTGGTGGACCCGGCCGCAGCAGTGGCACCTGAAGACCCTTCGACAGGCTCAGGGACCGGGCATGATCAGGAAGCAGAGCAGGACGTCCTCACGGACGAAGCGCCCGACGAGTAGAGGTTAGGAGGCAGGGATGGCAGCCAGTGACTGGGCGACCAAGGACTTCTACAAGGTCCTCGGCGTCAAGAAGGACGCGTCGCAGGACGAGATCAAGAAGGCGTACCGCAAGCTCGCCCGCGACAACCACCCTGACTCCAACCCCGGCAACAAGGCGGCCGAGGAGCGCTTCAAGGAGGTCTCCGAGGCCTACGCCGTGCTGTCGTCGAAGGACAAGCGCAAGGAGTACGACGAGCAGCGCACGCTGTTCGGGCAGTTCCGTGGTGGCAACGCCGGGTTCCGTCCCCCGGGCGGGCCCGGCCAGCCCGACTTCGACGTCAGCGACCTGCTCGGCGGATTGTTCGGCGGGCGCGGTCGTGGCCGTCAGCGCCAGCCGCAGCCGCGCAAGGGCGACGACCTCGAGACCGAGGCGACCATCACGTTCGAGCAGGCCGTCGAGGGTGCGACCCTCCCGTTGCGGATGACGAGTGACGAGGCCTGCGCCAACTGCCACGGCACCGGCGCCCGTCCCGGCACGGTGCCCAAGGTGTGCAGCAAGTGCCAGGGCAGCGGCATGCAGACCGGTGCCGCAGGCGGCCTGTTCGCGATGACCGAGCCGTGCGACCAGTGCCGCGGTCGCGGGCTCATCGTCGAGCATCCGTGCGACGTCTGCCGCGGCTCCGGACGGGCGCCGTCGAGCCGCACGCTCAACGTCAAGGTGCCCGCAGGCGTCAAGGACGGCCAGCGCATCCGGCTCAAGGGCAAGGGTGGCAAGGGCGATGCCGGCGGTCCGGCCGGCGACCTGTTCCTCGTGGTGCACGTCGAGCCGCACCAGCTGTTCGGCCGCAAGGGCGAGCACCTGACGATCACGGTTCCGGTCTCGTTCGACGAGGCCGCACTAGGCGCGCAGATCCAGGTGCCGACTCTCGACGGACCACCCGTACGCATCAAGATCCCGGCCGGCACGCCCAACGGGCGGACGTTCCGGGCCACCGGCAAGGGCGGCCTCAAGAAGGCCGGCGGCCACGGTGACCTGCTGGTCACGGTCGAGGTGCAGGTCCCGACCGAGCTCTCCGACGAGGAGAAGGCCGCGATCGAGACCCTGCGTGAGCTGCGTGGCGCATCCTCGCCACGTGACGGACTGTTCGAGGCGGTGACCTGATGAGCTCCACTCCCTTCAGCCCTCCGGGGCCCGAGGCCAAGGTCTTCGTGATCAGCGTGGCGGCCGAGCTGTCGGGTCTGCACCCGCAGACCCTGCGCACGTACGACCGGCTGGGCCTCGTGGCTCCCGGGCGTACGGGCGGCGGTGGGCGCCGCTACTCGTTGCGCGACATCGAGCTGCTGCGCACCGTCGCGCGGCTCACCGCGGAGGGCCTCGGCCTCGAGGGCGTCAAGCGCGTCATCGAGCTCGAGAACCAGGTGCTGGCGCTGCAGGAGAAGGTCGCCGAGCTCCAGGCCGAGCTCGCGCAGTCCAAGCTCCCGCAGAACCTGCCGGCCCTGATCGCCGACCAGCACGTCGTGATCTGGCACAAGAAGCGCCGCTAGACCTCGACGCGGCACGCGCGTCCATCGGGTCTGACCGTCGCTCAGAACACCTCCGCGATCAGCTCGGCGAACAGTGTGCCCTCGTCGCGTTCGACGCCACGTCGAGTGAACCACGCGCAGACGTTGCGGCAGTCGCGCTCGAGCAGAGACATCGCGTGCGGGTTGCTGACGATGTCGACGAGCTGCGGGAGGTCGATCACGACGACGCGATCGGCATGGACCAGCAGGTTGTACGGCGAGAGGTCGCCGTGGACGTTGCCGGCGCGCGAGAACGTCCGCATGATCTCGACGACCTGGTCGAAGTAGTCGGCGAGGGTCGCCCGTGACGCGCGCACCTGGGCGAGACGCGCCGCGGCGACGCTGTCGTGGCCGATGAACTCCATCAGGATCTCGGTGCCCTGGACCTGGACGGGATAGGGAACCGCGGCGCCGAGCTCATACATCCTGCACAGTGACTCGAACTCGGCGTACGCCCACAGGCTCGCCGAGACCGCCCGTCCGTAGCGGGAGCCCTTGCTGACGGCGCGGGCGTCGCGTGTGTTCTGCACGCGCCGCCCCTCCTGATAGTCGGCCGAGCGGTGGAAGTCGCTGGTGCCCGGACCGCGATAGCGCTTGGCGGCGAGCAGGACCGACTGCGTCGGATCGTCCGGCACGGCGCGCCGGATCAGGTGGACGTCGGCCTCCTTGCCGGTCTTGACGACGCCGAGCTCGGTGTCGATCGCGGCGGCCGACGTGACGAGCCAGTCCGGATGGGGGTGGGGTCCGCGCTCGGTCGGCATCGTGGCCGGCCACGTGGACCAACGCTCGTCGTCACCGGGCTCGGTGACGGGGACGTAGAAAGGGGCGAAGCTGTCGTCGTGTGACATGTGGTGATCTCCAGAACCGGAGGTCGCCGCGTGTCAGTGGCAGGCGACCTCGATGAGAGAGGTGCGGGCAAGGTCGATCGCAAGATCGGTCATGGTCACTCCTCTCGTCATCGCGCTCCGGTCGAGACGCGTCCGGGTCAGCATATCCCTGCTTGCCCGGGTCGCTAGTGTCATTTCCTGTCGAGCGAGGAGTGGTCATGGGGATGTTCAAGTCCGACGAGGAGAAGGCCGCCGAGAAGGCCGAGCGGGAGCGGGTCGAAGCCGCCCGGCAGGAGGCGCTGCAGGCGGCGGCCGTCGAAGCGGCCGAGCAGAAGCGCATCGCCGGGCCGGTCGGACAGGCCGAGGTGGCCAAGCAAGCCGGGCTTCGGTTCTACGAGGTGCAGCTCGACGTCGGCATGACGTCCGGCTCGGCGACCTTCGGCGAGGCAACCGGTACGGAGACCCGGTCGTCGTCCCACCTCGGCACCCTCGGGGAGATCGAGGCACTGGGCTGGAGGCTCGAGCACGTCGGGTACGTCTACCAGGTCACCGGCGAGGAGACGACCGACAAGTTCGTGAGCACGGGCCAGCGGGTCGCGGTCAGCGGCAAGACCGTCGGCATCTACCTGTTCCGCAATCCCGACTGAGGCTCGGTGGACGCTGCGGGACAGTCGGTCCTGCAAACATGAGGGAACCCTCGCAATGTGTCCGGAACATGCGAACGATAGGTTGACCTCGACGCTTCCGCCGAGCAAGGACTGTCCCGTTGTTCCAGAAGATTCTCGTCGCCAACCGTGGTGAAATCGCCATCAGGGCGATCCGTGCTGCCCATGAGCTGGGCGCCCAGACCGTTGCCGTCTTCCCCTACGAGGACCGGGGCTCGGAGCACCGGGTCCGCGCCGACGAGGCGTACGAGATCGGCGAGCGCGGTCACCCCGTGCGCGCCTACCTCGACCCCGAGGCGATCGTCGAGGCGGCCGTGCAGTGCGGGGCCGACGCGATCTACCCGGGCTACGGCTTCCTGTCGGAGAACCCCGACCTCGCCGAGGCGTGCGAGCGCGCCGGCATCACCTTCATCGGACCGCCGCGGCAGGTCCTGGAGCTGACCGGCAACAAGGCGTCGGCGATCGCGGCGGCCAAGGCTGCGGGTGTCCCGACGCTCAACTCGGTCGAGCCGTCGGCCGACGTCGACGCGCTGATGACCGCCTCGGACACCTTGAACTACCCGCTGTTCGTCAAGGCCGTCGCCGGCGGCGGTGGGCGCGGCATGCGCCGGGTCGACGATCCGGCCAAGCTGCGTGAGTCGATCGAGGCGGCGATGCGCGAGGCCGACGGCGCGTTCGGCGATCCCACCTGCTTCATCGAGGAAGCCGTCGTCGACGCGCGTCACATCGAGGTCCAGATCCTCGCTGACCAGGCCGGCCACGTCGTGCACCTCCGGGAGCGCGACTGCTCGGTGCAGCGCCGGCACCAGAAGGTCGTCGAGATCGCTCCGGCGCCCAACCTCGACCGGGCGACCCGCAAGGCGATGTGCGCCGACGCGGTGAAGTTCGCCGAGTCGATCAACTACTCGTGCGCCGGCACCGTCGAGTTCCTGCTCGGTGCGGACGGCCGCTACGTGTTCATCGAGATGAACCCGCGCATCCAGGTCGAGCACACCGTGACCGAGGAGGTCACCAACGTCGACCTCGTGCAGGCGCAGATGCGCATCGCCGCCGGCGACAGCCTGGCCGAGCTCGACCTCGCCGACCAGTCGGCGATCAAGGCGCGTGGCTTCGCGCTGCAGTGCCGCATCACGACCGAGGACCCGGCCAACGGCTTCCGTCCCGACACCGGCACCATCACGTCCTACCGCTCGCCGGGCGGTCCGGGCGTACGCCTCGACGGTGGCACCACGTTCACCGGCGCCGTCGTCAGTGCGCACTTCGACTCGATGCTGTCCAAGCTGACGTGCCGAGGCCGCGACTTCGAGGCAGCGGTGACGCGGGCCGAGCGGGCTCTCGGCGAGTTCCACGTCGGCGGTGTGTCGACCAACATCCCGTTCCTCAAGGGTCTGCTCGCCAACCCCGACTTCCGCGCCGGCCACGTCACGACGACGTTCATCGAGGGGCACCCCGAGCTGCTCCTCGCCCACGGCGCGTCCGATCCGGCCGGCAAGATCCTGTCCTGGCTCGCCGACGTCACGGTCAACAAGCCCAACGGGGCCGCGCCGACCGCGATCGACCCGCGCACCAAGCTGCCCGATGTCGACCTGTCCGCCCCGGCGCCTGACGGCTCGCGCCAGCTCCTCCTGGAGCTCGGACCCGAGGGGTTCGCTGCGGCGCTCCGGCAGCGCGACACCGTGGGCGTCACCGACACGACGTTCCGCGACGCGCACCAGTCGCTGCTCGCGACCCGCGTACGCACGCGTGACCTCGTGACGGTCGCGCCGTACGTCGCGCGTACGACTCCGCAGCTGTTGAGCATCGAGGCGTGGGGCGGCGCGACGTACGACGTGGCGCTGCGCTTCCTCAAGGAGGACCCGTGGGACCGCCTCGCCGCGATGCGTGAGGCTGCCCCCAACATCTGCTTGCAGATGCTGCTGCGTGGCCGCAACACCGTCGGCTACACGCCCTACCCCACCGAGGTCACCGACGCGTTCGTGCAGGAGGCCGCCGAGACCGGCATCGACATCTTCCGCATCTTCGACGCGCTCAACGACGTCGACCAGATGCGCCCGGCGATCGAGGCCGTACGCGCGACCGGCACGGCCGTCGCCGAGGTCGCCCTCTGCTACACCGCCGACCTGTCGAACCCCGACGAGAAGCTCTACACGCTCGACTACTACCTCGAGCTCGCCGACAGGATCGTCGACGCCGGTGCGCACGTGCTGGCCATCAAGGACATGGCCGGACTGCTGCGCGCGCCCGCCGCTCGTACGCTCGTGCGCGCATTGCGTGAGCGGTTCGACCTGCCGGTGCACCTGCACACCCACGACACCCCCGGCGGTCAGCTGGCGACCTTGGTCGCCGCGATCGAGGCCGGTGTCGACGCGGTCGACGCCGCCAGCGCGGCCCTGGCCGGCACGACCAGCCAGCCGCCGATGTCGGCGCTCGTCGCGGCGACGAATCACTCCGAACGTACGACCGGCCTCGACATCGACGCGGTCAACGCGCTCGAGCCCTACTGGGAGGCCACGCGCCGGCTCTACGCGCCGTTCGAGTCGGGCCTGCCCGCGCCGACCGGCCGGGTCTACCGCCACGAGATCCCGGGCGGCCAGCTGTCCAACCTGCGCCAGCAGGCCATCGCCCTGGGGCTCGGCGAGAAGTTCGAGCAGATCGAGGACATGTACGCCGCGGCCAACGACATCCTCGGCAACGTCGTCAAGGTGACGCCGTCGTCCAAGGTCGTCGGCGACCTCGCGCTGCACCTCGTCGCGGTCGGCGCGGACCCCAAGGCGTTCGCCGAGGACCCCGCCTCGTTCGACATCCCCGAGTCGGTCATCGGCTTCCTGTCCGGAGAGCTCGGCGACCCGCCCGGTGGCTGGCCCGAGCCGTTCCGCACCAAGGCGCTCGAGGGCCGCAACGTCAAGCCCAAGGTCACCGAGCTCACGGACGACGACCGCGCCGGCCTCGCCGCCGACCGCCGGCACACGCTCAACCGGCTGCTGTTCCCCGGTCCGACGCAGGACTTCGACAAGGCCCAGGCTGAGTTCGGCGACCTGTCGTCCGTACCGACCGGCGCCTTCCTCTACGGCCTGCGTGGTGGTGACGAGACCGAGGTCGAGGTCTCCGAGGGCAACCTGCTGCTGTTCGGCGTCGAGGCCATCGGTGACGCCGACGAGCGCGGCATGCGCAACGTGCTCGGCACGATCAACGGGCAGCTGCGACCCACCGAGATCCGTGACCGGTCGGTCGACTCCAAGGTCGCCGCGTCCGAGAAGGCCGACACCGGCAACCCGCAGCACGTCGCGGTCCCGTTCGCAGGAGTCGTGCACGCGATCGTCGCCGAGGGTGACACCGTCGAGGCCGGGCAGACCGTCGCCACGATCGAAGCCATGAAGATGGAGGCCTCGATCACGACCGCCAACGCCGGCACGGTCTCTCGCCTCGTCATCGGCGACACCCGCCAGGCCGAAGGCGGCGACCTGCTGCTTGTCCTGAGCCCTGCTTGACCGCTCGTTGAGGTGAGGCTTTGCACCGGACAGTGGAGCAGGGATCGTCGAAGGGCTGGTGCTGAGCTGACTGCCTGACCGTCGAGCGGTGAGCTGGTCGCCCTTTCGGGGGTCGGATGGGCGAGTACGTCACCGCCAAACCTCGAGCGGCGACCCTCCGACCTGCGGCGATGCTGTTCTCGCAAAGTTCACAGGTTCTCGCGGCGCCGATGGCACGCACGCGTGCCATAGTGGAAAGGCGTAGACAGTCTGTGGCGGTAGGCCTCGATGATGCGTGCACGGTCCTCAATGGAAGGGGCCGCACATGACGCAAGAAGCCCAAGAAGCCCAGATCGACACCAGCCGCGACTCGACGTACGTCAGTCATTTCACCGAGCTGATGCAGGACGTCAAGGCATCCGGCCTGCTGGAGCGCGCGCACATCTACTACTGGCTGCAGATCGGCGCGCACGTCGGCGCGTTCTTCGCGATCTGGGCGGGATTCTTCTGGCTCGGCAACTCGTGGTTCCAGCTGATCCTCGCTGCGGCCCTCGGCGTCATCGTGACGCAGTTCGGGTTCCTCGGTCACGACGCGGCTCACCGCCAGATGTTCACCTCGGCGGCGTGGAACTCCTGGACCGCGCGCATCCTCGCCGGGGCGTTCGCCGGCCTGAGCTTCGCGTGGTGGCGGGCCAAGCACAACATGCACCACAAGGGCCCCAACCTCGAGGGCTACGACCCCGACATCGGTCCGGGCGCGATCGCGTTCACGCCGGGCATCGTCGAGCAACGCCAGAGCGGTTTCGCCGGCTGGTTCGTCAAGCGTCAGGGCTGGCTGTTCTTCCCGTTGCTGACGCTCGAAGGCCTCAACCTGCACGCCGAGTCGATCCGCGCCGCCCGCGACAAGCAGTCCAACCAGCCGTGGCGACGTCTCGAGCTGTTCCTGGTCGTCTCACGCCTCACGGCGTACGTCGCGATCCTGCTGACGTTCCTGCCGCTCGGCAAGGCGCTCTCGTTCTTCGCGATCCAGATGGCGGTGTTCGGGTTCTGCCTCGGCGCGTCGTTCGCACCGGCCCACAAGGGCATGCCGATCATCCCGCCGGAGATGAAGCTGGACTTCCTGCGCCGCCAGGTCATGGTGTCGCGCAACGTCCGCGGCAACCCGGTCGTCGACTGGGCGATGGGCGGGCTCAACTACCAGATCGAGCACCACCTGTTCCCCAACATGCCGCGCTGCAACCTCAAGAAGGTCCAGCCGCTCGTACGCGCGCACTGTGAGCGCGAAGGCATCGACTACATGGAGGTCGGGCTCTTCCACTCGTACGCGATCGTGGTCGACTACCTCAACAACGTCGGGCTCCGCGCCCGCGATCCGTTCGACTGCCCGCTGTCGGCCCAGCTCCGCGCCCCCAGCGCCTGACGCCCCGGGTCAGTTGACCTGGCGGTCGTGGCCTTCCCAGAACGGCTGGCGGAGCTTGAACTTCTGCAGCTTGCCGGTCGCCGTTCGGGCGAGCTCGTCGCGGAACTCGATCCTCTTGGGGCACTTGTAGCCGGCGAGGTGCTCTCGGCAGTGCGCGATCAGACCGTCCTGGTCGACGGGCTCCTCGTCGGGGTCGAGCACGACCAGCGCCGTGATGAGCTCGCCCCATTTGTCGTCGGGGATGCCGATGACCGCGACCTCCTTGATCGACGGGTGCGACATCAGGGCGTCCTCGACCTCGATCGACGAGACGTTCTCGCCGCCGGTGATGATGACGTCCTTCTTGCGGTCCGCGATCGCGATGTAGCCGTCCTCGAACGTGCCGCCGTCGCCGGTGTGGAACCAGTTGCCGGCCTGCGCCTCGGCGGTGGCCTCGGGGTTGTCCCAGTACGCCTCGAGGTTGTGGTTGCTCTGCGCCAAAACCTCGCCCTCGTCGTCGATCATCATGCGCACGCCGACCACCGGCGCCCCGGCGCGGCCGAGGTTGACCGCCTGCTGGTGCGGATCGAGGTCGTCCCACTCAGCCCGCATGCGTGACATCGTCAGCAGGGGAGCGGTCTCGGTGAGCCCGTAGATCTGGATGAACTCCCAGCCCAGCTCCTCACGTACGCGCTCGATCGTGCGGGTCGGCGGCGGAGCGCCGGCGACGATGATGCGTACGCGGTCACGGCCGGGGATCTCGCCGTCCCAGGTCTTCGCGGCGTCGAGCGCGGCCGCCACGACCGCCGGTGCCGCGCACAGGTACGTGACCCCGTGCCGCTCGATGCGCTTGAGGATCTCAGTGCCGTCGATCTGCCGGATGACCACGTGGGTGGCGCCCATGCCGGTCGCCGCGAACGGGTGACCCCAGCCGTTGGCGTGGAACATCGGCAGCGTGTGCAGGTAGACGTCGCGGTCCGAGACCGACGCCTGCCACCCGAAGACCGTCGCGTTGAGCCAGTTGTTGCGATGCGTGAGCTGTACGCCCTTGGGCCGTGCGGTCGTGCCGGAGGTGTAGTTGATCGTCGCGGTCGCGCCCTCGTCGCCAGCCCATGGCTGCGGGTCGGCTGTCGATCCCCAGATCTTGTCGTCGTCCTCGCCGAGCACGAACGTCCGCTTGCACTCGACCTCGTCGACCAGGTGACGCAGGTCGGGGTCGACCATCAGCACCTCGGCACCGGAGTGCTCGACGATGTAGCGGATCTCGGCCGTTGCGAGCCGGAAGTTGACCGGCACCAACACCCGGCCCCAGCCCGAGACCCCGAAGAACGACGTCAGCAACCGCGCGGAGTTCTGCGACACCACCGCGACCCGGCCGCCGACCGGCACGCCCATCTCATCCAGCGACGCGGCCTGCGCGCGAGCCCGCCGACCCAGCTCGGCGTACGTGATCTCGCCCCACGACTCCGCAGGCTGGGCGGGCTCGTCGATGACGGCGATGCGGTCGGGATAGACCGTGACAGCACGGTCGAGGAAGTCCATGACGGTCAACGGGTAGAACACGAGTGCCTCCTGGCGTGACGTGGCTCCTGTCTATCGTGCACCCCGCTGCGAGGAGGTTGCACCCCGAGCCGACTGACCTCTGTGCGTACCTGTCAGACGTATGGGCAAGAGTGGGTTCGTGCCCACGACTCCTCCTCCTGCGTACGCATGAGCACTGCCGGCGCCAAGCCCGACCGCCCGCCCCTGAGCAGCTTCTGGAGCGACCTGCCCCGCGAGGGCCGGCTGTTGCTGTCGGTCGTCGCGTTCCAGTTCATCGGCACCGGGCTCGTCCTGCCGTTCTGGGTCGTCTACCTGCACGAGATCCGCGGCTTCAGCCTCGACACCGTCGGCCTGCTGATGGCGCTGCTCTCCCTGGCCGGGTTCGTGGTGCTCGGCCCTGGTGGGGTCGTCATCGATCGCATCGGCGCGCGCAAGACCATGGTCGCGGCCCTGGTGGCGGCGTTCACCGGGCAGCTGATCATGGCGTTCGCCACGACGGTGCCGGTCGCGGCCATCGGCCTTGCGCTGGTCGGCTCGTCGTACGGCCTGGCGTGGCCCGCGTCCCAGTCCATGGTGGCGACGATCGTCCCGTCCCGCATCCGGCCTCGCTACTTCGGGATGAACTTCGCGTTGCTCAACCTCGGCGTCGGCGTCGGCGGCATCGTCGGTGGTTTCGTCGCCGACGTGTCACGGCCGGTCACGTTCCAGATCATGTATCTCGTTGAGGCCGCCAGCTACCTGCCCGCCCTGGTCCTCCTCCTCGGACCCTTGCGCCACGTCGGGGGTCCGCATCGTGGGGAGGCGCACGAGCACGAGCACGCCGATGCGGGCGGCATCAGCTATCTCGCTCTGTTCCGCCGACCCGCAGTGCTGTCGCTGACCCTGCTCTCGTTCGCCGCGGCGTTCATCGGCTATGCCCAGCTCAACGCGGGCATGCCGGCGTACGCACGTGCGGTGAGCGAGGTGTCGACGCGGGCGCTGGGCTGGGCGTTCGCCGCCAACACGTTGGTCATCGTGCTGCTGCAGCTGCTCGTGCTGCGCCACATGGAGGGCCGGCGGCGTACGCGCGTGGTCGTGGTGATGGCGCTCATGTGGGCGGTCTCGTGGATGCTGCTGGGTACCTCCTCGTGGATCCCCGGCACCCTCGGGGCGTCGATGCTCGTCGCCGGCTGCGCCTCGGTCTTCGCGCTCGGCGAGACGCTGCTGCAACCGACGGTTCCCGCGATGGTCAACGACCTGGCTCCCGACCACCTGCGTGGCCGCTACAACGCCATGAGCTCTGCGGGCTTCCAGGCGGCCTCGGTCACGGGGCCACCCGTCGCCGGCTTCCTGATCGATCGCGGACTCGGTGCTGCCTGGATCGGGATGCTGCTGGTCGGGGTGCTGGTGGTGATCGCGGTGTCGGTGCTGTGGGTCGAGCCGCGCCTCCCGCCGGTCGCCAACGGAGTCCCGCAGCCGGCCAGCGCGGGCGATAACGTCTGATCATGTTGATCGAGCATCGCGGAGCCAGCCCCCGGATCGACCCGACCGCGTACGTCGCGCCGACTGCCGTCATCAGTGGTGACGTCACGATCGGTGCCGACGCGCGCATCCTGCACGGGGCAGTCGTCACGGCAGAAGACGGCAGCGTGTCGATCGGTGCGCGGGTGGTCGTCATGGAGCACGCGCTCGTACGTGGGCGGGCGAGCCACCCGGTGTCGATCGGCGACGACGTGTTGATCGGGCCGCATGCGCACGTCAACGGTGCGACGATCGCCACCGAGGTCTTCATCGCCACCGGCGCATCGTTGTTCCCGGGCTCGAGCGTCGAGACGGGCTCGGAGATGCGGATCAACAGCGTGCTGCAGGTCAACTCCCACATCGGCTCGGGGGAGTCGCTGCCGATCGGGTGGGTCGCCGTCGGCGATCCGGCGCAGATGTTCTCGCCGGACCGGCACGACGAGATCTGGGCGATCCAGCGCGAGCTCGACTTCGGCGGCACGGTCTATGGCGTCGGCAAGGGCGCCGGCATGCGCGACATCATGACCCGGCAGGCGGAGTTCTTCGGCGCGCACCGCGACGACCGGGTGATCGAGCCTTAGCAGTCCGATCCTTGTCTCCGGGAGCGTGCGGTGTAATGATGTAATCATGATTACCGATGAGGCGCGCGAGCGCGTGGCAGGGTGGTTCACCGGCCGCCTCCCGGCCGACTGGCAGCAGAGCCCGGCACACGTGGTCACCGATCGCGAGGAGATCACGGTCCGGCTGAGCATCCCCGACGTCGAGCAGGACGAAAGTGCGACCGATGCGATCCGCGCTGAGGCGCGCGCGGGCCGTGCCAAGGCCTTTCGTGAGGAGACCCGCGACAAGCGGATCGAGATCGCGCGCGAGGCGGAGCACCGCTACCAGGCCAAGGTCTCCTGGGGCGTGACCGTTGGCCGGGGCGAGGACTCGTACGCGGAGCTGTGGACCCACGTGGCAGCGCCGGTCATGACGCGGTTGCGTCAGCCGCAGCGGCTCGTCCTGGACACCTTGGTCGATGCCGGCGTCGCTCGCTCACGCGCCGACGCCCTGGCCTGGTGCGTCAGGCTGGTCGGACAACACGAGGACGAGTGGCTCGGCGAGCTCCGCGAGGCGATGCAGTCGGTCGCGGACGTCCGAAGCAAGGGGCCGGCGGCCTGAAGGCCACCACCCGCCCGCCCAGCGACTACTTCTCGTAGCCGTAGAAGCCCTGTTGGGTCTTCTTGCCGAGGAGGCCGGCGTCGACCATGCGGTCGAGCAGCGGCGGCGGGGAGTAGAGAGGTTCCTTGAACTCGTCGTACATCGACTCGCCGATGGCCTTGAGGGTGTCGAGGCCGATGAGGTCGGACAGCGCGAGCGGCCCCATGGGGTGGCCGCAGCCCAGCACCATGCCGCGGTCGATGTCCTCGGCGGAGGCGTAGCCGGCCTCGTACATGCGGATCGCCGACAGCAGGTAGGGCACGAGCAGGCTGTTGACGATGAACCCGGCGCGGTCGGTGGCATCGATCGGCTTCTTGCCGAGGGTCTCGGTGACCCACGAACGCATCCGGTCCAGGGTCGCCGCGGAGGTGGTGAGTGAGGGGATGAGCTCGACGAGCTGCATGACGGGTGCGGGGTTGAAGAAGTGGACACCCATGACGTGATGCGCGCGGCCGGACACGGCGCCGAGCTTGACGATGGGGATCGAGGACGTGTTGGAGGCCAGGATCGCATCGTCCTTGTCCAGGATCTGCCCGACCCGGCGGAACAGGTCGAGCTTGGTGGACTCGTCCTCCGAGGCGGCCTCGACGACCAGGTCGCGGTCGGCCAGGGCCTCGAGGTCGTCGGTGAACGTGATGCGTTCCAGCACGGCGGTGACCTCGTCGGCGGTGATCTTGCCGCGCGACTCGGCCCTACGCAACGAGCCCTCGACTCGCCCGGCGGCGGCCTTGGCCGCATCGGCGTTGACCTCGACCACGATCACGTCCAGTCCGGCCCGGCCGGCGACCTCGGTGATGCCAGAGCCCATCAGCCCTCCGCCGATGACCCCGACCCTGTCGATCCCGCTCATGGTGCTCCTCAGTTAGTAGGACGTCATAGTATCTCGTCGGCCGCGCCGGCCGCGAAGGCCTCCACAGCGGGGCGCGCCTCCGGTCCGTCGCTGGCGTTGCGTGATGGGATGACCCCATGCGTACGCTCGCGGTGGCCCTGATCCTGGTGCTCGCCGGCTGCGGTGGCGGGTCGGGTGCCCCGCAGGCCAAGGCGACCAAGACGACTGCCGCGCCGACCACGGCAACGACCAAGCCGACCGTTGCCCCGCCGACGGGCACCCCCGCACCGGAAGCGCTCTCGAAGTTCCGCTGCGACAAGGGCCCCAAGGGCACGTGGAACAGCTCGGGCTACGTGGCCAACGAGACCAAGGCCAAGGTGACCTTCCAGGTCACGGTCTACGTCGGCGAGGCGGCCGGCGGCGAGGAGAAGGCCAAGACCCGGCAGGTGCCCAACGTCGCCGCCGGCGGCTCGGCCCGGTTTGTGCTCAACGGTGTTCCCGCAACCGCTGACGGACCCTGTCACGTGCAGGTGCTGGCCCAACGCTGATCGGACTGGACAGCCCACGACCCGCCCGGCCGATGGCCGTGACGGGTCGCGGGCAGGGCGCGGCGCAGGCTCAGTGCGCCATGACGGGTGCCGCGTCGGGGTCGACGGTGATCGGTCCCGGGCGGAGCAGGAGCCCGCAGATGACGGCTCCGACTGCGAAGATCCCGGCGCCCCACCAGAACACAGTGGTGTAGCTGTCCATCGCGGCGAGTGCCTGGTTCTGCGGGGTGGGTGTCTTGCCGTCGAGGTAGCTCGACGCCGCGGTCGCGGCGAACGCGCTCAGCACCGCAGTGCCGATCGAGCCACCGATCTGCTGGAACGTGTTGACCGCCGCGGATGCGACACCCGCGTGCTCGGCATCGACGCCCGAGGTGGCGGCGCTGAACGCCGGCGCCATCGCCAGTCCGACACCCAGACCGGTGATGATGAGGCCGGGCAGGATGTTCGCGACGTACGTGCTGGTGAGGTCCAGCTGGGCGAACAGCACCAGTCCGACCGCGGCGAGCATCATGCCGGCGAACACCGGGACCTTCGGCCCGAACCGGGCGACGACACCGGAGAACCCGGTGGCGGTGGCCATGATGCCCAGGATCATCGGGGTGAACGCGAAGCCGGTCTTGAGCGGCGAGTAGCCGAGGGTCAGCGAGACGTAGTAGGTCAGGAACAGGAAGACCGCGAACAGGCCCAGGCCGATGATCGCGACGGTGAGGAACGATCCGCCGCGCGTGCGATCCCAGACGATGTGCAGCGGCAGGAGCGGGTTCTCGACGCGGTTCTCGATCACGGCGAACGCCGCGAGCAGGGCCAGGCCGGCGACGACGCAGATCAGGGTGGTCGCGCTCGACCAGCCGTCGGACTCGGCGTTGGCCAGGCCGTAGACGAACGAGACCAGGCCGGCGACGACCACGACCGTGCCGGGGATGTCGAGCTTGGGCGCGTTCTCCTCGCGAGCCTGCTTCTTGAGCATCAGCATCCCGCCGATCACGGCAACGACCGCGATCGGCACGTTGACGTACAGGCACCAGCGCCAGGACAGGTACTCCGTGAGGGCTCCGCCGAGCATCAGGCCGATGGCGCCACCGCCACCGGAGATCGCACCGAAGATCGCGAACGCCTTGGCGCGCTCGGCGGCGTCCGTGAACGTGACGGTCAGCAGTGAGAGCGCTGCGGGGGCCAGGAGCGCGCCGAAGATGCCTTGCGCGACACGGGCTGAGACGAGCATCTCGAAGTTCTGCGCGGCGCCACCGATCGCGGATGCGGCGGCGAAACCGACCAGGCCGGTGAGGAACATGGGCTTGCGGCCGACCAGGTCGCTGAGCCGGCCGCCCAGCAGGAGCAGCGAGCCGAACGCGAGGGCGTACCCGGTCACGATCCACTGCCGGTTGTCGTTCGAGAACCCGAGCGACTCCTGCGCGGTGGGCAGCGCGATGTTCACGATCGTGGCGTCGAGCACGACCATGAGCTGGGCCAGGGCGATCACGCCGAGGATCAGCCAGCGGGTGGTGTGGTGCGGGTTGTCCGCGTGGTCAGGCGGTGCGGCCTGGCGCCGGTCGGCGACCAAGGTGTCGGTCATGGGTGGCTCCAATACGAGGAAGTGGAAAGTCTCTTCCGTTTCACTGTAGAGCATAAGTGGAAACTACTCTCCATTTGTTCCCTGTGACGTGCCGCACGCGGGGTGCGGCAGGATGGGGTCCACTCCGGCCGGGCAATTTGTGCGATTTCGGCGATTTCTCCACCTGTGGATGCGGTCAGCCGTATCGTCAGAAGAGTTGAGGGAGTCAACAAGCACGTGAATCGCGCGTTGAGGGAGCAACCATGATTCAACTTAGATTCGGCCTGCCCGCACGTCGGCGCGCCATAATCCTGACCATCGCGGCAGTGACCACGGTGGCCCTCGTCCAGCTGGCACCCCCGGCCTCGGCCGCCCCGGTCGTGCGCTGGGTGTCGCCGAACGGCTATGGCAACAGCTGCTCGCTCATGCAGCCGTGCTCGGTGTCGACGGCCCAGTCCCAGGTGCGCGCTGCGGCTCCGTCGATGTCCGCGGACCTGATCATCCGCTTCACGGCCGGCACCTATCCCGCGCTCACGTTGCGCGACACGGACTCGGGCCAGCGAGGCTATGTCGTGCGCTACGAGGCGGCAGCAGGCGTGAAGCCGGTGATCAGCGGAGCCCGCCAGATCACGGGTTGGAGCCTCCGCGACAGCACCAAGAACATCTGGCAGGCACGGGTGCCGAGGTCGTTCACGTCCCGGCAGCTGTATGTCAACGGTGTCCGGGCGTCGCTGGCATCGCGGCCCGTTGCCGACATCCTCGGAGGCCTCACGAAGACCTCGACGGGATACACGTCGACTCGCGCGGGAATGAGCGGTTGGCGCAACCCGGCCGACACCGAGCTTGTGTTCCCGGGCGGCGGCAACGACCCGGTCGCCGGCGGGGTCCAGTCCGCCACCCCGTGGACGTGGAGCATGTGTGGCGTCTCGGGCGTCTCCGGGACCAGGGTCACGGTCGACTCGGCCTGCTGGAACAAGGCCGCGACGGTCCTGGGCAGCGACACCACGATCCTCTCCAAGCCCACGGCGCTGCAGAACAACTACGCGCTGCTCGGCGCGCCGGGCCAGTTCTACCTCGACGACCCCGCCGACACCGTCTACTACGTACCGCGGGCCGGCGAGACCCTCCAGTCGGCGAACGTCGTGATGCCGGAGGCGACGGCGCTGCTCACGGCGACCGGGACGGCATCTTCGCCGATCCACGACCTCCAGGTGGCGGGGCTGACGTTCGAGTACGCCACGTGGACCCCCAGCTCGACGGGTGTCATCGACGTCCAGTCCAACGTCATCGGCGGTGAGACGCCCTCGGGGCTTGCCATGATCCCGAGCGCGGTCGCCTTCACGCGTACTCGCAACATCGTGTTCGAGCGCAACACCCTGCGGCATCTCGGTGGTGGCGGCGTGTCGTTCACGGCCGGCACCGGCGCGGTCGTGCGCGGCAACGCGGTGACCGACGTGTCGAGCACCGGCATCACGATCGGTGACGCCGTCGCCTGGTCGTCACCCTCGGTGTACGACACCGGTGCCACGGTCTCCAACAACGTGGTCCGCAACGTCGCGGCCGAGTACCTCGGCGGTGTGGGGATCTTCGCCGGATGGGTCAAGCAGACCCGGATCACGCACAACGAGGTGTCCGACCTGCCCTTCATGGGCATCTCGCTCGGCTGGGGCTGGAACAACGCGAGCGACATGGTCGACAACCACATCGACGGCAACCTCGTGGAGAACGTGCACGGCTCGTCGCTCTACGACGGCGGCGCCATCTACGTCCTCGGCAAGCAGGGCGATTCGCCCGGCTCGACGATCTCGGCGAATCATGTCGCGGGCGACGCGCAGCCTTACGGGGCCCTCTACCTCGACGCCGGCGCCTCGCACTGGACCGTGCGTGACAATGTGGTCGAGCGAGCACCGTACGGCTGGCTCTACCTGCAGCACATGGACCAGTCGACGTCGTCGTCCAACCTTGTCGTATCCAACTACGCCGACACCGACGTCCAGCAGCAGGCTCCCAAGGGCCCCAACGAGACCAACACGGTCGACGACAACCAGCTCAAGCTCACCAGCTGGCCGGCCGCCGCGCAGGCCGTGATCGACGCGGCCGGGCTCGAGCCGGCATACGCCGATGTCCGGGGCTGAGGAAGAAGCGGAGATTTCTTTCCGATTCGGTAGGATGGGTGCATGACCGCCGGTAATGCGACGCAGGAGCGCCCGCTGCGACGTGACGCTGCGCGCAACCGCGAGCTGATCCTCGAGACCGCTGCGGAGGTCTTCGCAGAGCTGGGGCTCGAGGCCGGCTACGACGAGATCGCCCGCCGCGCGGGCATCGGCGTCGGCACGGTCTATCGCCGGTTCCCCGAACGGTCGGAGCTCGTGCAGGCGCTGTTCGAGTCCCGGATCGACGAGATGGTCGCGATCGGTGAAGAGGCAGCCGGCATGCCCGATGCCTGGGCCGGCCTGACGTGGTTCTTCGAGAAGTCGGTCGAGAAGCAGGTGGCCGATCGTGGGCTCAAGGAGGTCATGGTCAAGACCCTCAACGAGAGTGGTCGCGTGACCGTGGGCCGCGAGCGGATCGGACCGATCGTCGAGGGGCTCATACAGCGAGCGCAGGCCGATGGCGCGCTCCGGCCGGACGTCGAGGTTACGGATCTCGGCATGCAGCTCATGCTGCTGGGGTCGCTCGCGACGCCCGAGCAGCCCGACCTCTGGCGGCGCTACCTGGCCCTGCTGCTCGACGGGTTGCGGGCTCGTCCCGATGCCACGCCACTGCCGCTCGTGGCTCCGCCCGACGAGGCCATGCACGCCCTGATGTGCAACCTGCAGGGTCGCCGGGCCTGACCTGCTAGCTGCGGGAGATGCGCACCATGTCGTCACGGGGGACGACCTTGATGCGCGTACGGCCGGCGGCCTCGCCGAGGGCGAGCTCGTGCTCGTCGAGCTGCTCCCAGCCCTCCCACGTCGTGAACTCGATGCCGCGACCCGCGAGGTAGCGATCGACCGCTTCACGCTCGGGCTCGGCGGGAGCGACGAGCTGGTCGACATCCGACAGCAGCAGCTCGATGGTCTGGGCGGCGTCGGACTTGGTGTGGCCGATCAGCCCGACCGGACCGCGCTTGATCCACCCAGTGACGTACGCGCCGGGCAGCGGGTCGCCCTCGATGTCGATGACCCGGCCACCGTCGTTGGGCACGATCGCCTGGGTGTCGTCGAACGGGATGCCGGCCAGGTTCTCCGAGCGGTAGCCGACGGCCCGGTAGACCGCCTGCACGGGCCAGTCGACATACTCGCCGGTGCCGCGGGCGTTGCCCGTGCCGTCGAGCTCGGTGACCTCGGTGCGCAGGCCGACGACCTGGCCGTCGTCGCCGAGGACCTCGACGGGGTTCTGGCAGAAGTGGATGTGGATGCGGTGCGGGGCGCCGGTCGGCTCCTTGGCGAGGTAGTTCTGCAGCACGTCGACGACGAGCTTGACCGACTTGGACGCGCGGATCGCGTCCATGGATCCCTCGTCGAGCTCGAAGCCCTCGGGGTGGACGATGACGTCGATGCTCGGCGAGTGCGAGAGCTCGCGCAGCTCCATCGGCGTGAACTTGACCTGCGCGGGTCCGCGGCGGGCGAACACGTGGATGTCCTTGGCGGCATTGGCCTTGAGGCCGGCGTGGACGTTGTCCGGGATCTCGGTGACGAGCTGCTCGTCGGCGGTCTTGGCGAGCATACGAGCGACGTCGAGGCCGACGTTGCCGACGCCGAGCACGGCGACGGTCTCGGCGCGCGGGTCGAACGGCCAGTCGCGCGGCGCGTCGGGGTGTCCGTCGTACCAGGACACGAAGTCGGCCGCACCGAACGAGCCCTTGAGCTCGATGCCGGGGATGTCGAGGTCGCGATCGGCGCGCGCGCCGGTGGCGAAGATGACCGCGTCGTAGAACTGCTGCAGGTGGTCGAGCTTGAGATCCGTGCCGTAGTCGACGTTGCCGAAGAAGCGGATGTCGTCGTTGGACAGCACGCGCTTGAGCGCCTTGATGATCTCCTTGATCCGCGGGTGGTCCGGCGCGACGCCGTAGCGGATCAGGCCGAACGGCGTGGGATCGCGGTCGAGGATGTCGATCGTGACGTCGACCTCGGACTTGGTGAGGATGTCGGCCGCGTAGATGCCCGCCGGTCCGGCGCCGATCACGGCGACACGCAATTGCCTGCTCATACACAACTCCTGGGGGAAGATCGCCACGCTGTCTTAGGCAAGGCTAAGGACGCGGTTCAAGGGGGCCAGGTGCGTCTTGCCATGCGAACGGCAATAGTGTGGGGTGGGTCACACCTGAACTGAGTTCAGGTATGTTTGAAAGTGTAGGCGCGACAGGCGAGAGCGCGCATGGGATGTGGCGCGGCTCACATCGTTGCCCGACCAGTACGTTGAAGGCATGACCACCGCCGTCGTCGTGGGCTCGGGGCCCAACGGGCTGGCCGCCGCCGTCGTGCTGGCGCGGGCCGGGATCGACGTGACGGTGCTGGAGGCCGAGGACGACATCGGCGGCGGTACCCGTTCGGCCGAGCTCAACGTCCCCGGCGTCCTGCACGACATCTGCTCCGCGACCCATCCGACTGCCGTCGCATCGCCGTTCTTCCAGTCCCTCGACCTGGAGCGTCACGGGCTCGAGTGGCTGTGGCCCGAGGTCGACGCGGTCCACCCGCTCGACGGCGGGCGAGCCGGCGTGCTGTTCCGCGACCTCGACCATACGGTCGAAGGTCTGGGCGTCGACGGCAACGCCTGGCGCAAGCTCTACGCCCCGTTGACCGAGTCGAGCGACGACCTGATCGGCGAGCTGTTCCAGCCGATCCTGCACGTCCCCAAGCACCCGATCCTCATGGCGAAATTCGGCCTGCGCGCCCTGCAACCCGCGTCGTGGATCGCCCGGCGATGGGAGACGGACGAGGCGCGAGGCCTGTTCGCCGGCCTCGCCGCGCACGCGATCCATCCACTCGACCGGCCGACGACCGGCGGGCTCGGCCTGATGTTCGGGATGACCAGCCACGCGTACGGCTGGCCGGTCGCCAAGGGCGGCTCGGCGTCGATCGCCCGAGCCCTGGCGGCCGACATCGTCGAGCACGGTGGTCGGATCGAGACCGGGCACGAGGTCACCGAGCTGCCGCAGGCCGACATCGTCATCTTCGACACGTCGCCGCAGATTGCGCTGCGCGTCGCAGGCGACCGGCTGCCCCGCCGCGTACGCCGGCCGCTCAAGCGCTGGCGCTCCGGCCCGGGAGTCTTCAAGGTCGACTTCGCGGTCGAGGGCGGGATCCCGTGGGACAACGAGTGGGCCCGCAAGGCCGGCACCCTGCACCTCGCCGGCACGTTCGAGGAGCTCAATGCCGCCGAGCGCCAGGTCCACGCCGGCCGGATGCCCGACCGGCCGTTCGTCCTGCTGTGCCAGCAGTACCTCGCCGACCCGGATCGCTCGGCCGGCGACATCCACCCCGTGTGGTCCTATGCCCACGTGCCGAACGGCTACACCGGGGACGCGACCGAGGCGATCACGGCACAGATCGAACGGTTCGCACCCGGCTTCCGCGACCGCATCTTGGCACAGACGTCCTCGGGTCCGGCACAGCTCGAGGCGCACAACGCCAACTACCTCGGTGGTGACATCGGAGGCGGCGCGAACGACGCCTGGCAGCTCGTCATGCGGCCGCGCTTCTCGGCCAATCCGTACTCGCTGGGCGCCAAGGGCCTCTACCTCTGTTCAGCCTCGACACCGCCCGGTGGTGGGGTCCACGGCATGGGCGGGTTTCACGCGGCGACGGCGGCTGTGCGGAACCTGTGAGTTCGTTATCAACGCTCACAGGGCGGAACTCCCCTCGAAAAGTCCCCGTTCATACCGTTGAACGTTCAGCCATTCTGTTCCGTTCTACACATTGCACGCTGATTCCATACCCTCGAGCTCAGGAGCCCGACCGATGAAACTTCCAGCGCACAAGAAAATGCTTTCGGCCGCCGCGGCCGCTTCCGTCATGTTGCTGACCGCCGCGTGCGGCAGTGGCAGTGACGACGCCTCCACCGATTCGTCGAGCTCGTCGGCACCGTCGACCAGCAGCGACGACACGTCCGACACCGCGGCATCGACCTACAAGGACGGCGACTACGACGCCGAGGCGAGCTACTCCAATCCCGGTGGTGAGTCCAAGGTCAAGGTCGACCTGACGCTCGCCGACAACAAGATCACCAAGGTCGAGGTCACGCCGGAGGCGGAGAACGGCACCTCGAAGCAGTACCAGGCCAAGTTCGCCAGCGGGATCGCCGACGAGGTCGTCGGCAAGAGCCTCGACGACCTGAACGTCTCCAAGGTCGCCGGATCGTCGCTGACCTCGACCGGCTTCAACGCCGCGATCGACGACATCAAGGCTGATGCCAAGGCCTGAGCCGGCCGCCTGGCAGTTCGAGGCGATCGGCACCGCGTGGCAGATCGACACGCCCGCGCCGATCGCCTCGGCGACGGCCACCGCGGTGACGGCCCGCATCGACGAGTTCGATGCGGTCTGGTCGCGGTTCCGGCCGGACTCGGTGGTCTCCCGGATCGCCGTGGAGGGCGGGGCGTGGCTCCTCGACGAGGACTCCCGCGCCTTGCTCGACCTGTACGTCGACCTGCATGACGTCACCGACGGGGCGGTCACCCCGCTCGTCGGGCGTACGCTCGCCGATCTCGGCTACGACGAGGCGTACTCCCTGCAGGCCTCTGTGGAGCCGGCCGCAGTGCCGGCGTGGGAGTCGTTTGACTGGTCGTACCCCACGCTGGTCGCGCACGAACCGTTGCTGCTCGACGTCGGTGCCGCCGGCAAGGGCCACCTCGTCGACCTCGTCGCCGAGGTGCTGACCGCGCACGGCGTCACCGACAGCACGATCGACGCGAGCGGCGACCTCCTGCACCGACAGGACGAGCCGCTACTCGTCGCCCTCGAGCACCCGGGCAATGCGACCCGGGCCATCGGGGTCGCCGAGCTGTCCAGTGGTCAGGCCCTGTGCGCCTCGGCGACCAACCGCCGCGCGTGGGGCGACGGGCTGCACCACGTGCTGGACGGGCGTACCGGCAGGCCGACCCACGACATCGTCGCGACCTGGGTCGTGGCCGATTCCGGCCTGGTCGCCGACGGACTCGCAACCGCACATTTCCTCACCGACCCCGCCCGACTCATGGCACGCTTCGACCACGAGTTCGTACGCATGCACGTTGACGGCCGGGTCGAGTGGTCCCCCAACTTTCCTGGAGAGGTGTTCACATGAGCACGAAGCTCGACCCCCGCGACCTGCTGGACCGCCAGCTCGGGCGCGTGACGATGTACCGACTGATCACGATCGTGCTGTCCGTGCTGGCCGCGGTCTACGTGATCTTCTCGGCCACCGGGATCATCGACGGCCTGTCGGTCAAGGACCAGCTCGTCACGCTGGTGGTCCTCCTGGTTGCGTCCTACGCGAGCAGCCGGCTCTTCGGTGCGATCTGGCGGGTTCGCCCGCACGGTGAGTCGTCCGTCATCACGGCTCTGCTGCTGTTCTTCCTCTACGTCCCGCTGCTCGAGACCGATGTCGAGAACCTCGCCTGGCTCGCCGGCGCCGCCGTGCTCGGCAACGCGTCGAAGTACGTCCTGGCGTGGCGCGGCCGGCACATCTTCAACCCCGCTGCAGCGGGTGCGTTCCTCGTGCTGCTCCTGCAGGACATCGTCGGGCGGGAGAGCCCGATCAACGCGATCTGGCAGACCGCCGCGACCGAGAAGCTGTTCCCGTTCGTCGTCGTCGGCGCGTTCCTGGTGCTCTGGCGCACGCGCCGGCTCGACATCGGCGTGCTCTTCATCGTCATCGCGGGCGTCCTGATCGTCGTACGCCTGATGGACATCAGCACGGACCAGTCGTTCGTCGACGTGCTCAAGTCGGCGTTCTACTCGTACCCGATCGTGTTCCTGGCCGCCTTCATGCTGACCGAGCCGCTGACCCTGCCGCCACGCCGGCGCCAGCAGCTGGCCGTGGCGGCGCTGACCGCGGTCGTGTTCGCCTACCCGAGCTGGATCCTGCTCTTCACCGACAGCCCACCTGACCTCGGCGCCTTCGCGATCACGCCGGAGCTGTCGCTGCTGATCGGCAACCTGCTGGCATTCGCGTTCGCCCGTCGGCTGGGTGTCACGTTCGTGCTCGAGCAGCGCCGCGCGCTGACGCCGGAGACCCATGAGCTGACGTTCCGCGCCAAGCGCCCAGTGTCGTTCGCGCCGGGCCAGTTCGCCGAGCTGACCGTGCCGCACGCGGGCGTGGACGGCCGCGGCAGCCGGCGCTCCTTCAGCATCGCCTCGCCGCCGAGTGCCGACGGCCGCGTCTCGTTCGCGCTGCGGGTGCCCGAGAACTCATCGAGCTTCAAGAAGGCGCTGCTGGCGCTGGAGCCCGGCGACGCCGTGCACGCGACCGGCGTCGGCGGCGACTTCCTGCTGCCGTCGGACTCGTCGGAGCCGCTGCTGCTCGTCGCGGGTGGCATCGGCATCACGCCGTTCCTGAGCCAGCTGCGGCACGACCCGACGCGCGACGCGGTGCTGGTCTACGGCGTCTCGTCGCCCGACGAGGTGCCGTTCGTCGAGGAGCTCGCGGACGCTCGCGTCGTGCTGGTCGGCCCGGCCCGGCCGGCCGGGCTGCCCGGCGGCTGGTCGTACGTCGAGGCGCCGTTCCTGTCGCCGGAGCTCATCGCCGAGGCGGTGCCGGATCTCGCCGGCCGCAAAGCGTACGTGTCAGGTCCGCCGGCGATGGTCAATGCCGTGCGCGCGGGACTCGCGAAGCGGTGCAAGGGCGTCAAGACGGACTACTTCACCGGCTACTGAGCGCCCGGCCCGGACCAGCGTTCCTCGATCCGGCCGAGGCGCCACACGGCGACCGCGACCACCCACGTCAGGGCGAAGAGCCCGACGATCGCGTAGCCGACGTGGTCGAGGTCGATCGCGCTGATCCGGGCCACCGGTCCCGTCTCGATCCCGAGGCGACTGCCGAGCAGTCCGACGATCTCGATCCCGCCGATCACCAAGGCGACGACGACGGACAGGCCCGTCATCGTCACGTTGTAGAAGACCTTGCGCGCGGGGTTGAGGAACGCCCAGTCGTAGGCCATTCCCATGAAGGCGCCGTCGAGGCTGTCGAACGCGCACATGCCGGCCGTGAACAGGATCGGCAGGATCAGCAGGGCGTACCAGGGGAGCTGGAGGGTCGCGGCGCCGGCGGCGAGCGCCAGGAGGGAGACCTCGGTGGGGGTGTCGAACCCGAGGCCGAACAGCAGCCCGACCGGGTACATGTGGACCGGCTTGGTGACCGACCCGGTGAAGCGGGCAAGGAGCCGGTTGAGCAGGCCGCGGTGGTGCAGGTGGTGCTCGAGCTCGGCCTCGTCGAAGTCGCCGGCGCATCTCCCGGGTGACCCGCAGGATGCCGATGAGGACGCCGGCATTGATGACCCCGATCGTGATCAGGAAGAGCCCCGAGACGCTCGTGCCGATGATCCCGGTCGCCTCCTGGAGGGTCGACGAGTCGTCGGCGACCTGTGCCCCAATGGCCCGCATGCCGGCTGCCAGGAGGAGGCACAGGACGACGACCACGCTGGAGTGGCCCAGGGAGAACCAGAAGCCCACTGACAGGGGCCGGGGACCATCGCGGCGCTCGGTCATGAGCTTGCGGGTGACGTTGTCGATCGCGGCGATGTGGTCGGCGTCGAACGCATGCCGCAGTCCCAGCGTGTAGGCCGTGATCCCGAGGCCGAGGCCGAAGACGCCTGCCGTGCCGAGACTCAGGTGCTGCGACGTCGTGATCGCCAGCAGGCCCCAACCGACCACGTGGAGCAGCACGATGGCGGTCGTCATGCCGCCGAGCGACCGACGTTCAGCGCGGCTCAGCCTGCTGAGCGTCATGGTCGGCATGTGTCCCCCGCGGTCTGTCTCTGGCAGTCACGGTACTCAGGCGTCCTTGCTGGGAGGCCACGACCGACCTAGTGTGATGCAGGACACACTTATCGATGTGCGAGGAGATGGCATGACTGAGATGCCGGCGGAGTTCCTGGAGCCTGAGCGCGGTGAGGACCGCGAGGCGCCGAGCGTACGTGACCGCGGGGCGGACGAGCCGGTGCGCGATCCGCGTACGTCGAGCCAGCCCGACACCGACTTCCCGTACGGCGACGGCTGATCTCTGCCTGATTGGCACGAAACCGGTCCCTAGCGACGGAGTCGCGGGAGCGAGCTTGCGAGCGAAGGGGAAGTTGATAGGAATGGACTCAACTTTGAAGACGTTGAGATGAGTGACACCCGTTCCATCCCAGGAGAATCGCCATGGACCTTGCGAAGTTCACCACGCGCAGCCAGCAAGCGCTCGGCAGCGCGATCTCATCGGCCGCCGCCGCGGGCAATCCCGCCGTCGAGCCGGCCCACCTGCTCTCCGCCCTCCTCACGCAGGACGGCGGCACCGCCGCACCGCTGATCCAGGCCGCCGGCGTCGACGCCCAGGCCGTACGCGCCGGGCTCAAGTCCGCGCTCGAGTCGCTGCCCTCGGCCAGCGGCGCCAGCGTGCAGAATCCCGGCCTCTCGCGCTCCAGCCACGAGGTGCTGCAGCGCGCCCAGGACCTGGCCGACCAGCTCGGCGACGACTTCGTCTCGACCGAGCACCTGACGGTCGGCATCGCGACCGTCGAGTCGTCCGCCAAGGCCGTGCTGACCGAGGCCGGCGCCACCGCCGAGTCGCTGCAGGCCGCGTTCGCCGCCGTGCGCGGCACTGCCCGCGTGACGAGTGCGGATGCCGAGGACACCTACCAGTCGCTCGAGAAGTACGGCGTCGACCTCACGGCCGTCGCGCGCGAGGGCAAGCTCGACCCCGTCATCGGCCGCGACAGCGAGATCCGGCGCGTCGTCCAGGTGCTGTCCCGGCGTACGAAGAACAACCCCGTGCTGATCGGTGAGCCCGGCGTCGGCAAGACCGCCGTCGTCGAGGGGCTGGCCCAACGCATCGTCGCGGGCGACGTGCCCGAGTCGCTGCGCGGCCGACGCCTCATCTCGCTCGACCTCGCCTCGATGGTCGCCGGCGCGAAGTATCGCGGTGAGTTCGAGGAGCGGCTCAAGGCCGTCCTGACCGAGATCAAGGAGTCCGAGGGCCAGGTCATCACGTTCATCGACGAGCTGCACACCGTGGTCGGCGCAGGCGCGGGCGGCGACAGCTCGATGGACGCCGGCAACATGCTCAAGCCGATGCTCGCCCGCGGTGAGCTGCGGATGATCGGCGCGACGACGCTCGACGAGTATCGCGAGCGCATCGAGAAGGACCCCGCCCTGGAGCGCCGCTTCCAGCAGGTCTTCGTCGGCGAGCCGAGCCCGGAGGACACGATCGCGATCCTGCGTGGACTCAAGGAGCGCTACGAGGCGCACCACAAGGTGTCGATCTCCGATGCCGCCCTGGTCGCCGCGGCCACGCTCTCCGACCGCTACATCCCCGGGCGCCAGCTGCCCGACAAGGCGATCGACCTGATCGACGAGGCCAGCAGCCGCCTGCGGATGGAGATCGACTCCAGCCCGATCGAGATCGACGAGCTCCGGCGGGCCGTCGACCGCCTCCGCATGGAGGAGCTGCACCTCGACAAGGAGCAGGACGACGCCAGCCGCGACCGGCTGGCCAAGCTCCGCATCGAGCTGGCCGACAAGCAGGAGGCACTGCGTGCCCTCGAGACCAGGTGGGAGCGCGAGAAGCAGGCCCTCAACGCGGTCGGCGAGATCAAGGAGCGGATCGACGAGGTCCGCAGCCAGGCCGAGCGCGCCCAGCGCGAGGGCGACATGGACACCGCGAGCCGGCTGATCTACAGCGAGATCCCTGCGATGGAGCGGCAGCTCGAGGACGCCCAGGCCGCCGAGGCCGCTCAAGAGGGCGACGCGATGGTGCACGAGGAGGTCGGCGCCGACGACGTCGCTGAGGTCGTGGCGGCGTGGACCGGCATCCCCACCGGCCGCCTGCTCGAGGGCGAGACCGGCAAGCTCCTGCGCATGGAGGAGGAGCTCGGCAAGCGGCTCATCGGCCAGAAGGCCGCCGTCACCGCGGTGTCGGATGCCGTACGCCGCTCGCGCGCAGGCATCAGCGATCCTGACCGGCCGACCGGCTCGTTCCTGTTCCTCGGTCCCACCGGTGTGGGCAAGACCGAGCTGGCCAAGACGCTCGCGGAGTTCCTGTTCGACGACGAACGCGCGATCATCCGGGTCGACATGAGCGAGTACTCCGAGAAGCACTCGGTCAGCCGCCTCGTCGGCGCGCCTCCCGGCTACGTCGGCTACGACGAGGGTGGCCAGCTGACCGAGGCCGTACGGAGACGTCCGTATTCGGTCGTGCTGCTCGACGAGGTCGAGAAGGCGCACCCCGAGGTGTTCGACATCCTCCTGCAGGTGCTCGACGACGGCCGGCTGACCGACGGCCAAGGACGTACGGTCGACTTCCGCAACGTGATCTTGATCCTCACGTCCAACCTCGGCTCGTCGTTCCTGAGCGACGCCGCGCTCGACGACGACGCCAAGCGCGCCGCCGTCATGGAGGTCGTCAGGGCGTCGTTCAAGCCCGAGTTCCTCAACCGGCTCGACGAGATCGTCACGTTCGACGCCCTCGGCACCGACGAGCTCGCGCACATCGTCGACCTGCAGGTCTCGGCGCTTGCCAAGCGCCTCGCGGTCCGGCGCATCACGCTTGACGTCACGGCGGCCGCGCGCGAGTGGCTCGCGTTGACCGGCTGGGACCCCGCGTACGGAGCGCGACCCCTGCGACGGCTCGTGCAGCAGGCGATCGGCGACCGGTTGGCGCGATCACTGCTGAGCGGTGAGGTGCGCGATGGCGACACCGTCGTGGTCGATCGTGCGCCGGACGCCGACGAGCTCACGGTCAAGGCCGCCTGACCTCGCTCCTTGGGCGACATGTTGGAATGGGTGGATGACCGAGCACCGCGCTGAGCGCCCGACGCGACTGACGCGGGCGTGCGCCTACCTCGGCGTGATCGGCGTGTTCCACGCGGTGCAGGCCGTCGTCGTGCTGACCGGCTGGTACTCCGAGAGCGGCGAGGAGCAGGTCAAGCGCTTCACCGATCCGCTCGTCACCGAGGGGCTCGATCGCGGTGACGCGGAGACGATCTACCGGGTCTTCCTCGGGACGCTGGCGCTCCTGGCGGCATCCGTGGTCGTCTTCGCGATCTACACCGCGATGGGGCACGCGGTCAGCCGCATCATGCTGACCATCACGACACCCCCGATGGCGCTGCTGGGCCTCGTGCAGGGCTCGTTCGTCTCGATCCTGTTGAGCTTCATGGCGATGGCGTTCGTGGTCCAGGTCTGGACGCCCGACGTACGCCGGTGGTTCGCGCTGCTCAGTGGCAAGGACGAGCCCGCGCCGGCCGCGCCCCCCGGCTGGCCTCCGCCGCTGCCGCCCACGTCGGCGCCCCCATCGACGTTCACGGAGCAGGGCCAGCAGCCCGGTGCGCAGCAGCAGTGGGCGGCCCACCCCCACGCGTACGCTCCGCCGCGCCAGCAGGCGCCGACCGACGCGATCAAGATCCTGTCGCTCATCGTGCTGATCGTCTCGTCGATCATCGCCGCGGGCTGCGCGGTGTTCCTCGTGATGTACGAGTTCGCTCGCGAGGAGCTGGTCAAGCAGCAGCTCGAGTCGGGCATGAACTGGGCGCACCTGACCGAGGCCGAGGTGCGCGACTCCTACCGCGACCTCGCGGTGCTGTCGTGGGTCGTCATGCCGCTGTGCCTGGTGGCGATCGCGGTTTCCGTGGTCCTCCTGGTGCGCAGGCGCCGACGCAGCTGACCTGGATTTTGTCCGGACATGAGAGTCGTCACAACAGCCGCCCGCGATGTGCGTCCTCGTAGGGCCGCTCGATAGACTGAGGACATGCCAGAAAGCACTGTTCCCGGTCAGAAACGTCCTCACGTCGTCGTGGTCGGGGGCGGATTCGGAGGGATCGCAGCCGTCCGCAAGCTCAAGCGCGCCGACGTCGACGTGACGCTGATCGACCGTCACACGTACAACACCTTCCAGCCGCTGCTCTACCAGGTCGCGACCGCCAGCCTCAACCCCGGCGACATCACCTGGTTCCTGCGCGCGATCCGCTCCAAGCAGAGCAACGTGCGGTTCCTCAAGGGCCTCGTCGAGTCCATGGACCACGAGAGCAAGACGCTCAAGCTCGACGGCGGCGTCGAGGTCAAGTACGACTACCTCGTCATCGCCGTGGGCGTGACCGCCAACTTCTTCGGCATCCCCGGCGCCGCCGAGCTCGCGATGCCGCTCTACCGCCGCTCGCAGGCACTCGCGGTGCGCGACAAGATGTTCGCCGCCCTCGAGGATGCCGCGGTCAACGGCCAGGACCGCGACCTGCGCATCATCGTGGTCGGCGGTGGCGCCACCGGCGTCGAGACCGCCGGCGCGTTCGCCGAGCTGCGCAACAACGACATGCCGGTGACCTATCCCGAGCTCGACCGCAAGCGCGTCCACATCACGCTGATCGAGATGATGCCGCACGTCCTCGGCCCGTTCCACCCCAAGCTGCGCGACTACGCCAGGAAGTCGCTCGAGAAGCGCGACGTCGACCTGCGCCTCGAGACCGCCGTCAAGGAGGTCCGCGAGGACGGTGTGCTCGTCGAGCACAACGGCGAGCAGGAGTTCCTGCCGGCCGGCATCGTCGTGTGGGCCAGTGGCATCACCGCGCACCCGACGGTCCAGGACTGGTCCGTCCCCCAGGGTCGCGGCGGCCGCATCGAGACCGACGAGCACCTGCGGGTCAAGGGCATGAAGGACGTCTTCGCGATCGGCGACGTCTCGGTCAGCCCCGAGGAGCCGCTGCCGCAGCTCGCGCAGCCCGCGATCCAGGGCGGCAAGCACGTCGCCAAGTTCATCAAGGCGGAGCTCAAGGGCAAGACCATCAAGCCGTTCAAGTACAAGGACAAGGGCACGATGGCGACGATCGGACGTTCGTCCGCCGTCGCCGAGATCAAGTTCCTGCCGCGGCTGACGGGCTTCCCGGCCTGGATCATCTGGGTCGGCCTGCACGTCGCGACGCTGCTCGGCAACCGCAACCGGTTCGCCACGATGATCAACCTCACGGCCAAGTACCTCGTCTGGGGCAGCCACAACGCGATCGTCGGCGAGACGCCGCCGGTCGTCGCGCTCAAGCCCGTCACGGTCGACGCCCGGGAGCCCCGCAAGGCGGTCTCGCGTGCCGCGGCCCGCAAGGCAACGGCGGCCAAGAAGCCCTAGCGGCGTGCCTCCGCTACGGCGGGCCGTGGTCGAGCGTCGACTCGAGCTCGGCGCGGGCGGTCAGCATCGACGGCCCGTACCAGGTCAGTGACCGCCCCGACACGAGCCGGGTCGGCGTGTGCGCGAAGGCCTCGGGTCCGTCGTCGGCCGTGAAGACGTAAGGCTCGTCGGGCAGCAGGACCAGGTCGACGTCGGGGGAGTCGATGTCGGCGAGGTCGACCTGGGGATAGCGCTCGTCGCCTTCGCCGAACGCGTTGACGAGGCCGAGGCGCGCGACGAGGTCACCGGTGAACGTACGGCCGCCGACCACCATCCACGGATCGCGCCAGATCGGGATCGCCACGCGGCGGCCCGAGTCCGGTGCGGGGTCGGCCCACACCGCGCGGGCCTCGTCGAGCCAGCCCGGCGAGTCCCAGCCGAGGCCTTCGGTGAACATCCGCTCCATCGACGCGAACGCCTCATCGACGGTCTCGATGACCGTGACCCAGACGGCCATGCCCGCGTCGCGGAGCCGCTGGACGTCGAGCTCGCGGTTCTCCTCGCGATTGGCCAGCACGAGGTCGGGCTCGAGGGCGGCGATCGCGGCCCGATCCGGGTTCTTGGTGCCGCGCACCCGCGGCACGTCGAGATCGGCTGGATGCGTGCACCAGTCGGTGACGCCGACCAAGGCATCGGGC
Source organism: Aeromicrobium sp. 9AM (assembly GCF_902506105.1). Lineage (GTDB taxonomy): Bacteria > Actinomycetota > Actinomycetes > Propionibacteriales > Nocardioidaceae > Aeromicrobium. Next base: position 2,495,135 of record NZ_LR733304.1, on the reverse strand, counting down.
CGGGTGGCGGCGACGGCCTCGGTCAGCGACGGCACGAGCGACACGACACGACGCGCCGGACGGACGACCTCGACCTGATGGCCGAGATCGTCCGCCGCGGTTGTCATGACGTCACTCTAGGCAGGGCTAGGGAACGTCCCGGCGGGTGTCACGTACGTGCTCGCCGGCGGGTCGGTCGTCGCCGAGCCGATCATCCGCGACCCGGTCACCCGCGAGGCGGTTGTCTGCAAGGCGGTCATCGGTGAGCTGGTCGTCTGCCAGCCGGTCGTTGTCGATCCGGTCGCCACCGACGCGGTCGTCGGCCACGCGCTCGTTGCTTACGAGGTCCCGGTCCGTACGTCCGTCGCCGTCGAGGTCGGGGTCGAGCCGGTCCGCCTCGGCGAGCCGGTCACCCGCCTCCGCGCGCACCTGGCCGGCCTCCTGCTCGTGCTGCTTCGCCTGACGTGCGAGCTGCTCGGCAGCGACGCGGGCCTCCTCGGCCTCGGCGCGCGCGGCAGCGGCGTCAGCCTCGCGGCGACTGGCCTCGATGCCGCTGACCTCGGCCTCCTCGCGCAGCTCTCCGGCACGGTGGCGGTCACGCTGGACCGCCTTCAGACGCGCACGGTTGCGCATCGTGATGCCAATGATCGCGATGATCGCGATGACGGCCAGGGCAACCAGCACCCATACCCACCAGTTGTCGTCCATGTCGATCTCCCTCTCTCGAGCGGCGCGCATCACGAAGGACGCGTGCCGTTGTCCCGGGAGGGGTACCCGATTTCCCGGTCGCCACACCCAGCGGCACTCGGATCAGCCGCTGAGCGGGCCACGTCCTCCGGGCGGGCCATGCCCGGACGCTGGACCCGCACGGGCCCCTCCGCCCGTCGGCCGAGTCGCCGTAGTCTGGTGCTGTCCATCGAGATCGACCGAGGAAGTCCATGCCTGCCACTCGTCTGATGCCGTCCGAGGAAGCCTCCGACCTGATCGCTCTGACCCGTGACATCGTCGCGAAGGAGCTGGCCCCCAAGGTCGCGCAGATCGAGGCGTCGGGTGAGTTCCCGCGCGAGGTGTTCCGGACGCTGGGCCGGGCCGGTCTGCTGTCGCTGCCCTATCCCGAGGAGTTCGGCGGGGGCGGCCAGCCGTACGAGGTCTACCTGCAGGTGCTGGAGGAGATCGCGGCGGTGTCGGCGTCGGTTGGCGTGGGCGTCAGCGTGCACGCGTTGTCGTGCTTCGGCCTGTTCACCGCCGGCACCGACGAGCAGCGCAAGCAGTGGCTGCCCGAGATGTTGTCGGGTGAGCAGCTCGGGGCGTACTGCCTGTCGGAGGCGCACGCCGGGTCGGACCCGGCGGCGATGAAGACGCGAGCCGTCCGCGACGGCGACTCGTACGTGCTCAACGGTGCGAAGGCGTGGACGACGCACGGCGGCAAGGCCGACTTCTACAAGGTCATGGCCCGTACGTCCGACGACGGCGGCCGTGGAATCTCCTGCTTCTTGGTGCCGGCGGACACGCCGGGTCTGACTGCGGACCACCCGGAGCAGAAGATGGGCCTGATGGGCTCGACCACCGCGACGATGCTGTTCGACGACGTCCGCATACCGGCCGAGCGCCGGCTCGGCGACGAGGGCCAGGGCCTGCCGATCGCCCTTGCGGGCCTGGACTCCGGACGCCTGGGCATCGCCGCCGTCGCGACCGGCCTGGCGCAGGGTGCCCTGGACGCCGCGATCGCGTACGCCAAGGACCGCCAGACGTTCGGCAAGGCGATCATCGACCACCAGGGGCTGGGCTTCGTGCTCGCCGACATGTCCGCTGCGGTGGAGTCGGCGCGGGCGACCTATCTGGCGGCGGCGCGGTTGAAGGACGCAGGGCAGAAGTTCTCCCGGCAGGCGTCGATCGCCAAGCTCATCTGCACCGACAACGCCATGAAGGTCACCACCGACGCTGTGCAGGTGTTCGGCGGTGCCGGCTACACCCGCGACTTCCCGGTCGAGCGCTACATGCGCGAGGCCAAGGTCATGCAGATCTTCGAGGGCACCAACCAGATCCAGCGCCTCGTCATCGCCCGTGACCTCGCGCGCTGACCACCACCACCGCTGACCACGACCGAAGGACACATCATGGTTGCCTACTGGATCAACACGTTCACCGTCGTCCACGACGAGGAACGGCTCGCCGCCTACATCGAGCTCGCCGGCCCGGCGATGCGCGCGGCGGGTGGCACGTTCCTCGCCCGGGGCAACCCGGCGCACGCGTTCGAGTCCGGCACGACCGAGCGCACGACGCTGATCGAGTTCGAGAGCGTCGATGCGGCGGTCGCGGCGTATCACAGCGACGGCTACCAGGCGGCTCTCCAAGCGCTGGGTGACGGGGCGGAGCGCGAGATCCGCATCATCGAGGGCGTCGGCTGACTCAGCCGCCCCGCGCTTCACGTGCCATGGCCGCATCGATCCCCGCGGCGAACCGGTCTGCGAGGGTCCTGGCGAAGGTCTGGGTGAAGTGGAGCTTGTCGCGATAGACGACGACGCCGCCGACCACCGGCAGGCAGGTGTCGCCGGGGCAGGCCGTCGCGTTGGCATCGACGAGTGCGGCCTCGTCGGGCATCAGCCGTGCGGCGGCGGCCATGACCGAAGGCTGTCGGTCGACCGGGAAGGTGCACCGACTGACGTCGCGCTTCTGCGCGAGGCAGCTCGTCGGGAAGAACGGCGCCCGGTTGGGCGAGTCCGACAGCACGACGCCGATGCCGGCCGCGTGGAGCCGGTCGATCGTACGCTCCAGGCCGCGGGTCGCCAGGACCACGGCTTCGCGGCCCTCGGTGACTCGATCGGAGCCGTCCACCGCCAGCTCGCCGGTCGAGAGCCGGCTCATCGCCAGCACGACGAGGTCCGGACGACGCTCCTCGATCTGGCGCAGGGCCGCCTCGCGGAACACGTCGCACGCGCCGTACGCGCCGCCGAGCTCGGGATCGAACTTTGTGACGTCGGCCATCGGGCAGCGGCTCTTCGCCCAGACCGTCACCGCCCAGCCGCGCTGCTCGCCGGCCGCGATCACGGCGGGGGCGACCGCGCCGCCGATCGAGTCACCGAGCACCACGACCCGTTGTCGGGCGCCCTTGTCGGCGAACGTGCAACCGTCCCACGACGGTGTCGCGGTCTGCGTGAACCCCACGTGGCAGCCCATGTCCTTGAACGGTCCGGCGTCGCTCGCCGCCGCCTCGAGGGACGGCGTGATGTGCTGCGAGACCGGCGCCTGACGATGCCCGTCCCCTGTCACCGGCGTGGTCATGACGTGGTCGATCGTCTCGGCGTGCGACGCGTACGCCACGACGGCAACGACGGCGGTCACGAGTGCGGCACCGACAGCCAGGCTGAGGCCGGGGCGCCTCGCGAGCACCCGGGCGCGCCGGAACGGATTCTCGACGAGGCGGTGGCTCGCGACGCTGAGCCCGAGGGCGACAGCGACCAGGCCGAGGCGCACCTCCACCGCGCGGGTGTCGAGCGCTGCCATGCCGATGACCAGCACGGGCCAGTGCCACAGATAGATCGAGAACGACAGGTCGCCGACGTACGTCAGCGGGCGGATCGAGAGCAGCCGGTTGAGTCGTCCGTACGTCCCGGTGCCCGACACGACCAGCAGCACGCCGGCCAGCGTCGGCGCGACGGCGAGCCATGACGGGTACGCCAGGCCGGCGGTGCCGGACTCGTCCAGCAGCCAGACGCAGAGGGCGAACAGCACGAGGGCCGCGGCGCCGAGCACGGCACGGATCCGGCTGCGCAGGCGCATGATCGCGGGCACCGCCACCGCCACGAGCGCTCCCGCGGCAAGCTGCCACGCGCGCGACGGCGTGCCGAAGAACGCGTACGGCTGGTTGGCCGCGGTCGTGTGGACGCTGTGGGCGAGAGACGCCGCGATCACCGCGACGAACGCGCCGCCGAACGCGATGGCGTACGTCGTGCGGCCGCGGCCGGCCAGCCGCCACACGACCGCGAGCACGATCAGCAGCACGGGCCACACGAAGTAGAACTGCTCCTCGACGCCGAGGCTCCAGTAGTGCAGTACCGGCGACGGGTCGCGGTCGCTCGCCAGGTAGTCGGTCTGCTGCTGGGCGAACCGCCAGTTGCCCGAGAACAGGGCCGACCACAGGACGTCCGTGCCGATCGCCTTGCGGTCGAGCGGGCTCATGAACGCGCGCACCGCGAGCATCGTCGTGACGAGCACGAGGGCGGACAGCGGCAGGATGCGCCGGGCCCGGCGCGCCCAGAACTGGCGCAGGCTGACGGTCCCTGTGGTGGCGACCTCGTGCAGCAGCAGCTGGGTGATCAGGAACCCCGACAGCACGAAGAACAGGTCGACGCCGACGAATCCGCCGGGCACGAACGGCATGCCGGCGTGGTACGCGACGACGGTCGTGACCGCGATCGCGCGCAGTCCCTGGATGTCGTCGCGGCGTACGGGCGCCGCCGTTCGCGTCTTCGCGGGAATCACCCGCTGCTGCGCCAGCACCGTCATGCTGAACTCCTCCGAGATCGACGTCGTCATCCCAGAGATGCGGGTCGAGCCCGAAAGGTTGTCTCCGAGCCGGAGACCTGCGAAGGGCTACACGTTGCGGCGGTACTGGCCGCCGACCTCGAAGAACGCCTCGGTGACTTGCTGCAGCGAGCAGACCCGCGCGGCGTCCATCAGCACCGCGAAGACGTTCTCGTGGTTGATCGCGGCCAGCTTGAGCCGCTCGATCGCCTCGGCGGCCTCGTCGCGATGCGTCTTGTGGAAGGTCTGGACGCGCTCGAGCTGCGACGACTTCTCGGCCTCGGTCGCCCGCGCCAGCTCGACGGTCGGCGGCTCGAGCTCGTCGGCATGCGGGTTGCGGAATGTGTTGACGCCGACGATCGGCAGCGAGCCGTCGTGCTTGCGCTGCTCGTAGAGCATCGACTCGTCCTGGATGCGGCCGCGCTGGTAGCCGGTCTCCATCGCGCCGAGCACGCCGCCGCGCTCGTTGATGCGGTCGAACTCCGCGAGCACGGCCTCCTCGAGCAGGTCGGTGAGCTCGTCGATGATGTAGGCACCCTGCGTCGGGTTCTCGTTCATCGCGAGGCCCCACTCGCGGTTGATGACGAGCTGGATGGCCAGCGCGCGGCGTACGGACTCCTCCGACGGGGTCGTGACGGCCTCGTCGTACGCGTTGGTGTGCAGGCTGTTGGCGTTGTCGTAGATCGCGATGAGCGCCTGCAGCGTCGTGCGGATGTCGTTGAAGCTCATCTCCTGCGCGTGCAGGGACCGGCCGGATGTCTGCACGTGGTACTTGAGCTTCTGCGAGCGCTCGTTGGCCCCGTACTTGTCGCGCATCGTGATGGCCCAGATGCGGCGGGCGACGCGGCCCAGCACGGAGTACTCGACGTCCATGCCGTTGGAGAAGAAGAACGACAGGTTGGGCGCGAAGTCGTCGATGTCCATGCCGCGCGCGAGGTAGGCCTCGACGTACGTGAAACCGTTGGCGAGCGTGAACGCCAGCTGGCTGATGGGGTTCGCCCCCGCCTCGGCGATGTGATAGCCCGAGATGCTGACGGAGTAGAAGTTGCGGACCTGGTTGGCGATGAACCACTCCTGGATGTCGGCCATCATCCGCAGGCTGAACTCGGTGGAGAACAGGCACGTGTTCTGCCCCTGGTCCTCCTTGAGGATGTCGGCCTGCACCGTGCCACGTACATTCTGCAGCGCGTACGACCGCAGCACGTCGTACTCCTCGGCGTCGGGCTCGCGGTCGTGCTCGGCGCGGAACTCCGCCACCTGCTGGTCGATCACTGTGTTGAGGAAGAACGCGAGAACGGTCGGCGCGGGGCCGTTGATGGTCATCGACACCGAGGTCGACGGCGCCACCAGGTCGAACCCGTCGTAGAGAGCCTTCATGTCGTCGAGCGTCGCGACCGAGACCCCGGACGTGCCGACCTTGCCGTAGATGTCGGGGCGCAGGTCGGGGTCGCGGCCGTAGAGGGTGACGGAGTCGAACGCGGTCGAGAGCCGGGTGGCCTCGCCGTCGGCCGACAGCAGCTTGAAGCGGCGGTTGGTGCGGAACGGGTCGCCCTCACCGGCGAACATACGGGCGGGGTCCTCGCCGTCACGCTTGAACGGGAACACGCCAGCGGTGAACGGGAAGTGGCCCGGCAGGTTCTCCTTGCGCCAGTACGTCACGAGGTCGCCGTGGTCGGTGTGGCGCGGCAGGCTCACGCGGCGGACCTTGGTGCCCGACAACGACTCGCGAGTCAGCGCGGTGTGGTTGTCGGTCTCGCGGATGCGGACGACGAGCTCGTCGCCGGAGTAGGTCTCGACGATCGCGGGCCAGCCGTCGATCTGCTCGGTGACCTCGTGGGGGAGCTGCTTGCGGGCGTCGTCGACCAGCTCGGCCAGCTCGTCCCTTGAGCCTGTCGAAAGGTCCTCCGCCGCCACGGCCTCGAGCCGCTGCAGCCGGCGCGCCTTGGCGACCAGGTCGTCGGTCGTCGCGTGATAGGCGCGTACGGCCTCGGTGATCTCGGCGAGGTAGCGCGTGCGCTCGGGCGGGACAACCTGGTCGATGCCGCTGGAGAACTTCACGTCGGCGGCGGGCAGGATGCCCTCGGAGACGGCGAGCCCTTCGGGCGCGAGGATCGACACGAGGTGCTGGAACAACGCGGTCACGCCGTCGTCGTTGAACGTCGCCGCGGAGGTGCCGAACACCGGCATGTCCTCGGGCTTGGAGCCGAACGCCTCGCGGTTGCGGACGAGCTGGCGGCCGACGTCACGCAGCGCGTCCTTGGCGCCACGACGCTCGAACTTGTTGATCGCGACGACGTCGGCGAAGTCGAGCATGTCGATCTTCTCGAGCTGCGAGGCGGCGCCGAACTCGGGCGTCATGACGTACATCGATTTGTCGACATATGGCACGATCGCGGCGTCGCCCTGGCCGATGCCGGGGGTCTCGACGATCACCAGGTCGTGGCCGGCGGCCTTGAGCAGGTCGACGACGATCGGCAGGCAGTCGGGCAGCTCGTGGCTGCCGCGGGTTGCGAGCGACCGGAAGTAGATGCGGTCGCCGTCGAGCGAGTTCATCCGGATGCGGTCGCCGAGCAGGGCGCCGCCACCGCGACGACGGGTCGGGTCGACGGCGATGACGCCGATGCGGAGCTTGTCCTGCTGGTCGAGGCGGAACCGGCGGACGAGCTCATCGGACAGCGACGACTTGCCGGATCCTCCCGTGCCGGTGATGCCGAGCACCGGGGTGCCCGACGAGGCCGAGGCCGAGCGGATCGAGTCGAGGAACGCGGGATCGAGCCGGTCGAGCTCGGCGCCGGTGACGGCGCGGGAGAGGGCACCCCGCTCGCCGGACAGGACGGCGTCGGCGGCCGACTGGCGATCGTCCCAGAGGTCGACGTCGCATGCCTCGATCATCGTGTTGATCATGCCGGTGAGGCCGAGCCGCTGCCCGTCCTCGGGGGAGAAGATCGTGACGCCGGCGTTGCGGAGTCGCGCGATCTCCTCAGGGACGATCACGCCGCCACCGCCGCCGTACACCTTGACGTGTCCGGCACCCCGCTCGCGGAGCGACTCGACGAGGTACTCGAAGTACTCGACATGGCCGCCCTGGTAGGAGCTGACCGCGACGCCCTGCACGTCCTCGTCGATCGCGGCGTCGACGACTTCCTGCACGGACCGGTTGTGGCCGAGGTGGATGACCTCAGCGCCCTGCGACTGCAGTATGCGACGCATGATGTTGATCGAGGCGTCGTGGCCGTCGAACAGCGCCGAGGCGGTCACGAATCGGACGGGATGGGCCGGGGTGTGGAAGTCCTGCGTGCTCATGCAACCTCGATCTCAGCGGTGCGGCGATATTCCTAGGTCTTAAAATAGTCGGGCATCCAACTAAATTCCACTCGGTGTGACGGAAGACCCCTACGATGGTGCCCATGTCCGGCGATCCCAAGCTCCCGTTCGACCCTATAGATCGCGCGTCCGAGCTGTGGACGAAGCACATCGGCGACGCCACCTCGATGCGGCTCGCCACCTCGATCATGCGGGTCCAGCAGCTGATCATCGCCGAGCTCGACGCGGCGCTCAAGCCGTACGGCATCACCTTCGCCCGCTACGAGGTCCTGGTGCTGTTGTCGTTCAGCTCGACGGGTCGCCTGCCGCTGAGCAAGATTGGCGCGCGGCTCATGGTGCACCCCACGTCGGTGACGAACGCGATGGACCGGCTCGAGGCGCAGGGCCTGGTGAAGCGGGTCGCCGACATCGAGGACCGCCGGCGGACGTTCGCCGAGCTGACACCTGAGGGCGAGTCGGTGCTGGCCAAGGCGACGAAGGAGATCATGTCGATCGACTTCGCGATCAAGGGTCTCGATGCCGAGCAGCAGGACACGACATACGGCCTGCTGAAGAACCTGCGATCCGCCGCAGGGGATTTTGCCTGAGGTCGAGCGAGCTCTGCGAGCGAGCGCCTCAGGCAGGTTGAGCGATCGCGGCGAAGCCGCCAGATGACGAAACCCGGTGAGCCGACGACGCAACGCAACCAAGCCCGCAAGGCCCGCAACCAAGCGCACGAAAAAGCCCCGCCTCCCACTGGGAGACGGGGCTTTCGCGTTTCAGATCAGATCGAGCCGGTGGCTTCGGTGTGCGAGCCGAGGATCGAGTCGGTCGTCGGGTAGGCGAGGCGGTAACGACGATGCGTGTTCGTCTTCGTCGAGTACGAACCCGTCCCGTTGTCGTTGAGCGAGATGGTCTTCCACGTGACCCAGTGGCCATCCTTGCGGTACTGCAACTTCATGGTGTTCATGGCGACGTACTTGCCGGTCGACGGCTTGAAGATCTTCCAGTTCTGCGCCTTGAACGTGATGTGCGAGCCGACGCGCGTGACCAGGAGGCCGTACGTGTTGGTCGACGTGGTGTAGCGACGGATGTTGAAGTAGTTGCTTTTCGTCGTGTCGCTCGTCGTCGGCGAACCGGAGTAGTAGAGGTTGCTCGGCCCGAGACGGGAGTGGCCCGACTGCACGGTCGACGGCAGCTGGATCCCGTACGGCGACATGTCGAAGAACCCTTGGTTCTTGCCTCCGACGTAAAGGCGGGTCCGGATCCGGTAAAGGCCCGAGCCTTCGTAGTTGATCTTCGGGTTGCCGTGGTAGACGTACGTTCCCGGCGTGTAGAGGACGACGTGCTTCTGGTCGAAGCTGATGATGTTGGCCTGGCCCGGGTTGGCGAGCGCGGTGACGCCGCCGGTTCGGGCGGAGGCTCCGAACGAGAAGCTGGGCGCGGAGGTGGCGCCGGTGGGCGACTTGACGGTCGCGGCCTTCTCGGTCTGGCTGGAGTCGGCGGTGGCCGGTCCGGCGCCGAGGCTGAGGGCGAGGGTGGCTGCGGTCAGCAGCGCACCTCCGCGGGTGAGAGTGGATGTACGCACAGGAGTCTCCCGAAGGGTGATGGTGATGGATTCGCGATCAGTCTTCCACGGGAGAAGCCGGTGGGAACAAGGTTTCGCAAATTCCTGTCAGGAAGTCTGGCGGCGCCATACGATCCAGCATGAGCAGTCGCCGACGAGAGCCGATCTTCTGGACTGCAGTGCTGGTCGGTCTGTGGCCAGCATGGCTCGCGGCCGTGAACATCACGTACGCGAGCGAAGGTTACGACCCAGCCAAAGACACATCAGACGACGGCGGCATCACGGTCCTGCTGGACGGCATTGGGGTGTTCGCCGGCGTGATGGTTGCGTACGTCGTTGTGGCCGCAATCGTTTACGTCGTGCTCAAGAGGCTAAGGATATTCAGTCCACCAGCATCGCGGCGTTGAGCGTCGCCTCCGGCACGCCGAATCCCTCGATCAGGGTCAGGGTGTGGGGGCGCAGCTTCTCGAGCAGTTCGTTGACGAGTGAGGTCACGGTCTTGGCGCGTGTGTCGGCGAGCCGGTTGTGCCCCATGAACCACGCGAGGTCCTCCTCGATCGAGGTCAGGGCGTAGAGCGAGCAGACGTCGCGCAGCAGGTCCTGGGCCTCTTCGCTGTCGCAGCGCGCGATGCCGGCGGTGAACGCCTCCAGCACGACGCGCTCGATGTGCACACGCCCGGCGCGGATGACGTGGTCCTGTGCGGCGTTGAACACCGCGAACGCCTCGGCCTTGTCGCCACTGTTGGCGCGGCGCAGCCGCCTGGCCGCGGTCTCGAGGACGTGCTCCTCGCGGTCCTCGAACAGGCTGAGCTGCGTGCCGCGATCGAGCAGGTCGTGGTCGTCGTCGGTGCGACCGGGACGGGCATCGATGAGCCGCTGGATGAGCTGGGATGCGGCGGTGCGCTCCTTGACGACGTCGGCGACCGTGCCGGCGGCAAAACGTACGAGGCCGACGGGGTCGAGGCCGCCGACCTCCTGGGCGTACGACGTGAGCAGCTCCTTGGCGACGAGCTGGAACAGCACGTGGTTGTCGCCCTCGAACGTCGTGAAGACGTCGGTGTCGCCCTTGAGCGTGGTGAGCCGGTTCTCGGCGAGGTAGCCGGCACCGCCGCAGGCCTCGCGGGCCTCCTGGATGGCCTTGGTGGCGTGCCAGGTCTGCGCGGCCTTGAGACCGGCGGCACGGCTCTCGAGCTCGCGCTGCTGGTGCGGCGGCGGGGGCTCGGCGGCGCTCTGCACCTTGTCCATGCGGGCGACGAGCTGGTTCTGCGCGAACCGATAGGCGTACGAACGGGCGATCAGCGGCAGCAGGCGACGCTGGTGCATGCGGTAGTCCATGAGCAGGATCTCGTTGCCCGGCTCGGGCCCGAACTGGCGGCGCTTGAGTGCGTAGCGGCCGGCGATGCTCAACGCGACCTCGGTCGCGGCGCTGGCCGAGCCGCCGACGCTGACCCGGCCGCGGATCAGCGTCCCGAGCATCGTGAAGAACCGGGCGTTGGTGCTCTCGATAGAGGACGAGTAGGTACCGCCCTCGTCGACCTGGCCGTACTTGTTGAGCAGGTTCTCGCGCGGGACGCGTACGTGGTCGAACACGATGCGGCCGTTGTCGACAGCGCCGAGCCCGCCCTTGTGCTTGTCGTCGGACGTGGTGATGCCCGGCAGGTCGTTGCCGTGGTCATCGCGCAGCGGCACGACGAAGCAGTGGACGCCGTGGTTCTCGCCCTTGGTGATGAGCTGGGCGAACACCGCCGCGACCTGGGCGTGCGCGGCGGCTCCGCCGATGTAGTCCTTGCGCGACGACGGCGTCGGCGAGTTGATCACGAACTCGTGCGTCGCCAGGTCGTACGTCGCGGTGGTCTCGAGGCTCTGGACGTCGCTGCCGTGACCGGTCTCGGTCATCGCGAAGCAGCCGAGGATGTCGAGGTTGATGAGTCCGGGGATGTACTTCTTGTGGTGCTTCTCGGTGCCGAGGTTCTCGATCGCGCCGCCGAACAGTCCCCACTGCACCCCGGCCTTGACCATGAGCGACAGGTCGAACTGGGCGAGCATCTCGATGCCGGTCACCGCCATGCCGGGATCGCCGGTCCCGCCGCTCTCCACGCGGAACCCCGCGGCGGGGATGCCCGTCGGGACCAGCTTCTTCATCTGCTCGAGGACTCGCGCGCGAGCCTCGTCGAGGGTCAGGTCGTGGTCGTACGCGAGGTCGAAGGTGGCCAGCTCCTTGCGGGACTGTTCCCTGACGTGGCGCCACTTGCCGTCGAGGGCGATCCGGACGTCGTCGCTGAGAGCCATGGATCACAAGGTACTCGCGTCGCCGCTGGTGGGCACGGGATGGAGTCGGCGCGGGTTGGTGGTGGGTCCGACCCGAACACATGGGAACTTTGTTGACGTACGGTCCAAACGTTTAAAGTTTTGGGTGGGTTTCTTTACATGTTCCGGATGGCGATTGCGCACTATCAGTTTGAGGCCATTCATCCATTCGAGGATGGCAATGGCAGAACTGGCCGCATCGTCAACATCCTCATGCTGGTGGAGGCAGGACTCCTGCACGAGCCGCTCCTGTACCTGTCGCGGTACATCATCGAGACGAAGAATGAGTACTACCGGCGTCTGCTCGAGATCACGAAGGATGCCGCCTGGGAAGCGTGGATCCTTTACATCCTGGAAGGGGTAAGACAGACAGCGATCTCGACAATTCGAAAGATCGAATCAATCCGGGATCTTCAAGCAAAGTTCCAGGAGGCTGCGCGATCCGCGGCGAAGTCCGGCGCGAACGCGGACTTCCTATCAGTGATGTTCGAGCAGCCGTACTGTCGAATCTCCCACGTGATGGCCCGCTGTCAGGTCTCGCGGCCGACGGCAGTCGCCTGGTTGGAAGCGATGGTCAAAGCTGGTTTGTTGCGCGACGTGAAGGTAGGGCGCGACCGCCTTTTCCTCAACCAGTCCTTCTTCGACATCTTGGTCCGCGACGAGCAGGTGCAACCCCTCTCGCTGCAGCAGGCCTTGTTCTGACGACGCCCTAGGCTGGGGCCATGTCCGGACCCGTCACCGTCTCCATCACGCGGAAGGTCGATCCGTCGCAGGAGGACCAGATGCTTGCGTGGCTGCGTGCCGGGTTCGAGCTGGCGGAGCGCTTCGACGGCTATCTGGGATCCGGCTGGGTGCGGCCGTCGCCCGGGTCCAGTGAGTGGCACATGCTCTACCGGTTCGCGTCGCAGGAGTCGCTGGAGGCGTGGGAGCTCTCCGCGCAACGCCGGTGGTGGCTCGACTCGGCCCAGGGCTTCGTCGCTGAGTCGGCACGGGAGCACCGGACCGGCATCGAGGGCTGGTTCGACGAGCCGTCGAGCGTCGACGTGCAGGACCTGCGTACGGTCACGCCTCCGCCGCCCAGGTGGAAGCAGATGTGCGCGATCTTCATCGTGTTCTTCCCCCTGAGCCTCGCCGCCAACTACGTCGCGAAGGACTTCGCGGCCGACTGGTGGCTGCCCGTCCGCGTGTTCGCGATCACCGCGGTGATGACACCGGTCATGACCTACTTGGCGCTCCCGTGGATCACCCGGCTCCTGCACCCGTGGCTCAACGCGGCGCGGACGCGATGACCGGCTCGCTGCTGGTCGCCGGCACGACGTCGGACGCCGGCAAGAGCATCGTCACGACCGGGCTGTGTCGGGCGTTCGCTCGACGGGGGCTCAAGGTGGCGCCCTACAAGGCGCAGAACATGTCCAACAACTCAATGGTCTGCGGCGATGGCGCGGAGATCGGCCGGGCGCAGTGGATCCAGGCGCTCGCGGCCGGAGTGGTGCCCGAGGCCGCCATGAACCCCGTGCTGCTCAAGCCGGGCGGTGATCGCAAGAGCCACGTCGTCGTGATGGGTCAGCCGGCCGGCGAGATCTCGTCGGCCGAGTTCATCGGCGGCCGTACGCACTTGGCCGCCGCGGCCCATGCGGCATACGACGACCTGGCGGCGCGGTTCGACTTCGTGGTGAGCGAGGGCGCAGGCAGCCCGGCCGAGATCAACCTGCGGGCCGGCGACTACGTCAACATGGGGCTCGCGCGGCACGCCGACATCCCCACGGTCGTCGTGGGTGACATCGACCGTGGGGGAGTCTTCGCCGCGATGTACGGCACGGTGGCCCTGCTCGAGCCGGCAGACCAGCGGCTGGTCGCCGGGTTCGTGGTCAACAAGTTCCGCGGCGACGAGACCCTGCTGCGGCCCGGGCTCGACCGCCTCGAGGCGTTGACCGGACGACGGGTGTTCGGCGTGCTGCCATGGAGCCCCGACGTGTGGCTGGACTCCGAGGACGCGCTCGACCTCGAGGGCCGTCGCTCCGCGGACCGCGACGGCGCAGTGCGGGTCGCGGTCGTCCGGATGCCCCGCATCAGCAACTTCACGGACGTCGACGCGCTGGGTCTCGAGCCGGGCGTCGACGTCGTGTTCGCCGGCAAGCCGCAGGACCTCAGTGGCGCTGATGTCATCGTGCTGCCCGGCACCCGCGCCACGATCTCCGACCTCGCGTGGCTTCGGTCGCGCGGCCTCGACCACGCGGTCCTGCGACATGCCAAGGCCGGGCTGCCGGTCATGGGCATCTGCGGTGGGTTCCAGATGCTCGGCCGTAGGGTCAGTGACCCCGACGGGGTCGAAGGCGAAGCCGGAGCGTCGGTCGAGGGACTCGGCCTGCTCGACGTCACGACGACGTTCCGCCGCGACAAGGTCCTGCGGCTGCCGACCGGTTCGGCGCTGGGCACCGAGGTGACGGGCTACGAGATCCACCACGGCCGCATCACGCAGGGGCACGACGAGGAGTTCCTCGGCGGTGCCCGGTCGGCGAACGTCTTCGGCACGATGTGGCACGGCAGCCTGGAGTCTGACGGCTTCCGCAAGGCGTTCCTGGCGCAAGCCGCACAGCTGAGCGGTCGGGCGTACGAAGCCTCGGACGTGAGCTTCGCCGCGAGCCGTGAGCGGCGGCTCGACCTGCTGGGAGACCTGGTTGAGCGCCACCTCGTCGTCGACGCGCTGCTCACCATCGCCGAGCGCGGTGCGCCTGACGTGCCTCTCCTGCCCCCGGGAGCGGCGACGTGACGGTCCTGGTGCTCGGCGGTACGGCCGAGGCGCGCGAGCTCGCGGTGCTGCTGCAAGACGCCGGGGTGCGCTTCGTCTCCTCGCTCGCTGGCCGCGTCGCCCGTCCGCGCCTGCCAGTCGGCGCGGTGCAGATCGGCGGGTTCGGCGGCGTGTCCGGTCTGCGGTCGTACCTGATGGAGATGCGGATCTCGGCGGTCGTCGACGCGACGCATCCGTTCGCCGAGGGCATGAGCGCCAATGCCGTCGCCGCCTGCCACACCGACGGCGTGCCGCTGCTGAGGCTCGAGCGGCCGGGCTGGTCCGAGGCGCCCGGCGCCGATCGCTGGCACTGGGTCGATGACCACGACGAGGCCGCGGGCCTGACCGCGACACTCGGCGACCGGCCGTTCCTCACGGTGGGCCGTCAGTCGCTCGGCCGCTTCGTCGACGCCTTGGCAGGCAAGCCGGCGCTGGTCCGGGTCGTCGACCAGCCTGACTTCACGCTGCCCGAGCCATGGACGCTGCAGCTGAGCCGCGGACCGTACGAGCTGGAGGGCGAACGCGAGCTCATGGCTGACGTCGACGTGCTCGTGACGAAGGACTCCGGTGGGTCCCACACGTGGGCCAAGATGCAGGTCGCCAACGAGCGGGGCATCGAGGTCGTGATCGTCCGTCGCTCGGCGGTGCCGGCCGAGGTCGAGCTGGTCGGCGATCCCGCCGCGGCCGCCGCATGGGTCACATCCCGCCGGTGATCCGGATCGTCGTTGCAGTGACATAGGCGGCCTCGGGCCGGAACAGCCAGGCGACCGCGCCGGCGATGTCGCCGGGTTCGCCGGCCCGGCCGAGCGGAACCCGTGGGGCCACCCGATCGGGTCGTCCCGGGTCCCCGGCGTCGGCGTGGATGTCGGTGCGGATCGTGCCCGGCGCCACGCCCACGACGCGGATACCGAGGGCGGCCACCTCCTTGCCGAGCCCGACGGTCAGTGCATCGACGCCGGCCTTCGCGGCGGCATAGTGCACGTACTCGCCGGGTGAGCCCAGCGTCGCGGCACCGGACGAGATGTTGACGATCGTGCCGCCACGTCCGGTCATGACCTGGACTGCCCGGCGGGCGCACAGCACCGCCGCGGTGAGGTTCAGGTCGATGACAGAGCGAATGATCTCGGGCTCGGTGTCCGCCAGCGGACCCACGTGCAGCGTCGCCCCCGCGTTGTTCACGAGCCCGGTCAGCGGTCCGTGTTGTTCCGCTGCGGCGAACAGGGCGTCGAGTCCCTCGGCCGTCGTGACGTCGGCGCGTACGACGTGGACCGGCTCGAGCTCGTCCGCGAGAGCCTCGGCGCTGGCGTCGTCACGTACGTACGAGGCGACGACCTTGTGGCCGTCCGCGACGAGTGCGCGGGTGATCGCGGCGCCGATGCCGCGCGTGCCACCCGTGACGATCGTGGTCATCGTCGCCGCCCCAGGGCCACGACGACGCTGACCGCGAGGGCGCCGAGGCCGACGGCATCCGCGAGGCGCACGGACCGGTCGATGTCACGCGGCAGCGCGCCGGGGCCGTTGCCGAGGGTCGGCCGGTGCTCGACGCGTTCGCCATAGACGTTCGTGCCCCCGAGCTGCACGCCGAGCGCACCGGCGAAGGCCGCCTCGACCGGGCCGGCGTTGGGGCTGGGGTGTCGATGGGCGTCGCGCGTCCACGTGCGGAGGGCGGTGGCGCCATCGCCGCCGACGATCGGAGCGAGGGCGGCCGCGAGCAGGGCCGACAGTCGCGCCGGCACGAGGTTGAGCACGTCGTCGAGCCGCGCGGAGGCCCAGCCGAAGTTGCGGTAACGGGCGCTGCGGTGACCAACCATCGCGTCGAGGGTGTTGGCCGCCCGGTATGCCGCGACGCCGGCGACACCGCCGAACGCGCCGGCCAGGAGGGGAGCGACGACGGCATCCGAGGTGTTCTCGGCGACGGACTCGACGACGGCCCGCGCGATCTCCTGCTCGTCGAGCTCCGACGGGTCGCGGCCGACGAGGTGCGTCAGCTGCTCGCGAGCAGCAGGGAGATTGTCGGCGTCGAGCCACGCTCGAACGTACGAGGCCTCCCGCGAGAGTGATCGGCCGCCGAGCGCCGCCCACGTCGTGGTGGCGACGAGAAGCGTACGCATGAGGGGTCGTCGAGCCGTCATCCGTTCGGCCAGCAGCCCGGCGGCGCCGACCCCGCTGACCAGCACCGACGTGTACGCGAGACCCATCGTGCGGTCGTCGCGATAGACCTGACGCTCGACATCGCGCGCCATGAGCCCGAAGCCGGCGACGGGGTGGAACCGGGCCGGATCGCCCAACAGGCGGTCGGCCGCGAACCCCAGCGCCAGGCCTGCAGCACGTGCGCGCATTCGGGCTCCTCAGGGGACTGTCGTGGTCGGTAAGGTGAGATCGACAGTAGCGAGGTGCGATGAAGGTCCTGATCACGGGCGGTGTGCGCTCCGGCAAGTCGTTCCATGCCGAGTCGTTGCTGCTGGCCGAGCCGACGGTCACGTATGTCGCCCCGGGCCCGCCTGCCGATCCGGTCTCGGATCCCGAGTGGGCCGCGCGGGTGGCCCGGCACCAGAGCCGGCGGCCGTCCTACTGGAAGACCGTCGAGACCACCGACCTCGGCGATGCGGTCCGCTCGGCCGATGGCGCTGTGCTGATCGACTGCCTCGGTACGTGGGTCACGTCGATCATCGACGAGCTCGACGGCTGGGACGCCGTGCTCGAGGACTGGGAGCCCGTGCTGTTCGAGCGGCTCGACGACGCCCTGGCCGCGATCGGCGAGCACGAGGGCACGGTCGTGGCGGTGACCAACGAGGTCGGCATGAGCGTCGTCCCGGAGCACCGGTCGGGCCGGGTGTTCCGCGACATCCTCGGCACGGTCAACCAGCGCGTCGCCGAGGAGTGCGAGGACGTCATGCTCGTCGTCGCGGGTCGCGTCCTGCGCCTCTGAGGTCCGCCGTCAGAGGTTCTTGGCGAAGCAGAGCGAGATGTCGCTGTCGGCGTAGTGGCCGAAGTTGGGGATCGGCTCGTAGCCGGCCGAGATGTAGAGGCCGATGGCCTCGGGCTGCTGGTCGCCGGTCTCCAGCAGCAGCCGGGTCCAGCCCAGTGACCGGGCGTGCTCCTCGAGGCCGGTCAGGACGAGCCGCGAGAGGCCACGGCCGCGGTGCTCCGCGGGCACGAACATCCGCTTGATCTCGCCGCTCGTGCGGTCGATCGCTCGCAGACCGCCGCACGCCACGGCGACGTTGCCGTCCCGCAGCAGGAAGAACGCCGTGATGTCATCGGCAGTCGGCGCCGGCCCCGGCTCGCTGTCGGGCGTGCCGTAGCGCTCCTCGATGTCGATGCGCTGGGCGGCTCGCAGCGCCTCGGCGTCGGGGTCCGACCAGTCGCAGGGGATGAGCTCCACGACAGGAATTCTTCAGGAGGCGGCGAGGAGCATCGCGGCCAGGGTGACCTCGATCGCCGCACCGAAGACATCACCGGTCACGCCGCCGAATCGGCGGACGCACCGGTACGTCAACGCGGCCCCGACCAGCAGGCCCGCACCGGCAACGACCAGGCCGCGCCACCACGGCTCGCCGGCCCAGTCGATGACGTCGACGCAGACCACCGCCACGACGAGCCAGGTCAGCACGCTCATGACGCGGCCGACCGTGCCGGCGTACGTGACCGCGAGGCCGTCGGACCGTGCGGCCGGCACCCCTCGAGCGCAGCACAGCGCGAGGATCGCCCGCGAGCAGCAGACGAGCACGCCGGCGACGACGGGCCCGCGAGGAGCGGACAGCACCGCCGACAGCGAGGCCGCCTGGATGCCGAGCACCACGACGAGGGCGGCGGCACCGGCGGGTCCGGCCGTGCCGCCCTTCATCACCGCAAGGGATCGCTCGCGGTCGTACGACGCGGTGAGTCCGTCGGCGACATCCGACAGGCCGTCGAGGTGCAGCGCCCGGCTGCCAAGTGCCAAAGCACCGACCGCGACAAGCGCGACCGCCAACGGTGCCAGCTCCAGCTCGCGGCCGCCCCAGCAAACCAGCCCCACCAGGAGCCCGAGCGGCAGCACCGCGAACGGCGCGAGCAGCATCGCCCGCCCAGCAACCTCCCGGTCGACCGCCGTCGGGTGCTTCCACCGCAGCGCGGTGAGGGTGCCGACGGCGAGTCGCCAGGAGTCGTTCACTGCGTCCGGTTCACATCAGGTCGGCGAGCAACGCCACGTCGGAGAGCAGCAGGGCCGCCGAGCGTACGAGCGGCACCGCGGCCACGGCGCCGCTGCCCTCGCCGAGCCGCATGCCGATGTCGAGGATCGGCTCGAGGCCGAGCTTGTCGAGCGCCAGCGACTGCGCAGGCTCGGTCGACCGGTGGCCGGCCGCGAACCATGCGGCTGCACCCGGGGCCAGCCGGTCAGCCATGACAGCCGAGGCGACCGAGATGACACCGTCGAGCAGGACGGGTACGCCTGCGCGGGCTGCGGCGGCCATGAATCCTGCGGCAGCGGCAAGATCGGCGCTGCCCAGCGCCGTGAGGGTGTCGACCGGATCGTTCGTACGCTCACCCGCGCGGTCGAGCGCCTGCTGGACGACCGCCATCTTGTGCACCAGAGCGGGCTCGTCGATGCCGGTGCCGCGGCCGGTGACCTCGGTCGCCGGCAGACCGAGCGACGCGGCAATCAGGGCGGCGGCCGGAGTCGTGTTGCCGATGCCCATGTCGCCGCTGATCAGCAGCTGAGCGCCTGCGGCAATCTCCTCAGCTGCGACAGCCTCGCCGGCGGCGATCGCCTGCAGTGTCTCGTCGGTCGTGAGGGCGTCCTCGAGATGGATCGCGCCGCTGCCGCGGCGGACCTTGAAGGCCGTGACCTCGGGGGCAACGCCCTCCAGGTCGTCATCGACACCCAGATCGAGCACGCGCACGGTCACGCCGTGCTGGGCGGCGAGCACCGAGACGCCGGCCTTGCCCATGAGGAACGTGCGAACCATCGCCGGGGTGATGGCCTTGGGGAACGCCGAGACGCCATGGTCGGAGACTCCGTGGTCGCCGGCGAAGATCACCGCGCGAATGCGGTCGACCGGCGCCGGGGGCACAGTGCCCTGCGTGGCGGCGACCCACACAGCGAGGTCGCCGAGCCGACCGAGCGCGCCCGGAGGCGTCGCGAGACCCGCAAGGCGCTCCGCGGCGGCAGCAGTGACGTCGGCCGACGGCGCGGCGACCGGCTCGTACCGGTTCACAGGCTCGCCGCCAGGTCGCGGCGGGCCTGCGTGGCGGACTCCTCGGCGTACAGCTTGCCGATCAGGCCGGTCAGAACGATGCCGATGACGCCCCACAGGGTCGCGAGGGTCAGGAGCGAGCCACGGCGGAAGTACCAGAGCGTGTCGGCGGGGAAGTCGCCGATCTCGTTGACGGTCGGCATCAGCGCCGCCGCCAGGATCACGACGGCGAGGTAGGCCCCGGCGCTGACCAGCACCGCCGTGTAGGTGCCGAACCGTTCGTGGAGCTTGCGGAACAGCAGCACCGCGGCGATCATCGCGAGCACCGAGATCGCGAGCATCACGAAGTACTGCGTCGTGCGGGAGCCGATCGTGTCGGCGTTGCCGACGGCCGGCGGGGTGGCGGGGTACTTGATGAACGGCACGAGCGCCACCGAGACGAAGCCGAGGGCGGCGACGAGTGCCGTCGACTGGCTCGGGCGGAGCCGGCCGATCCGGCCCAGGGCGAAGGCGGAGGCCAGGGCGACGATGCCGCCGAGCGCGATGCCGGTCGAGCCGGTGGCGGTGAGGAGGCCCCAGGTCGACTGGTTCTGGCGGGACACCTCGGTGCCGCCCTCTTCGTGGTGGGAGTGCTCGGCGGCGGCGCCGTCGTCATGGTGGTGGCCACCGCCGGACTCGGCCGACTCGACCTTGATGGCGGCGTCGACCGAGGGCTCGCCGGCGATGTAGGCCACGGCGAAGGTCAGGAGGCCGGCGATGAGGCCGGCGAGGAGTCCTCGTACGAGGAAGTTGCGGGGGGTCATGTCAATCCGTTCGGGTATGCCGAGAAAGCCGGACCGCGTGTGCGGGTCCGGCTGGGTCGGGGCAGGTCAGTGGCAGGGGAATCCGAGCAGGTGGCGTCCATCGTGGACCCACTCGTGGATGGCCGTGCCGGCCGGGATCGACACCGCGCCCTGGTCAGCGCTGATGAAGAAGAGGATGAAGGCCCCGATGAGGCCGAAGAACAGCGCCCACGGGGCGAGCTCGCGAAGGGGGATCGACGGGATCTCGATCTCGGGTGTGGCGGTGGTGACCTGTGACATGAATTCTCCTGACGGGATGATTGCGTCCCATGAATGGATGAACGTCCGAGGCCTTGGGTCTGGCTTCACCCGCAGATGTGGGTGTCACAGTAGCGCTACTGCGCCGGACTCTCACCGGCTTCCTCGACCTCGGTGAAGTCATCCTAGGGCATCGTGATGGCGACCTGTCGAGTGTCGGGATCGACCTGGGTGATCGAGCCGTTGGCCGGGAGCTCGGGCCGCTGGCCGCTCAGCATTCCGACCGCCAGACCGATGGTGTCGCCGTGGCTGACCGCGACGGTCTGGCCGGGCAGGTCCTGCTCCAGGAGCTGCTGCACGCGGACCAGCACCGAGGCGTAGTCCTCGTCGAGACCCTTCTCCAGGAGCAGCGGCTCCTCGACCACCTCGAGTCCGAGCCGGGCGGCGATGATGTCGGCGGTCTCGCGCGCACGGACAGCCGGGGAGCTGAGGATGCGTACGACGTCACGGTCCGCGAGGAGCTCCGCTGACCGGGCGGCCTGCTCGCGGCCCAGCTCGGTCAACGGGGGGCTGAGCTCGTGGCCCTGCATGCGGTCGATGACGTTCCAGGTCGACTGCCCGTGCCGCACCCAGAGGATCACGCCAGGCCCTCGATGTCGGCGACGGCACCGATGACCGCGACAGCGGGGGCGCTGAGATCGCCGGCCGCCTCGTCGATCGTCGCCAGCGTCGCGCGTACGACCCGTTGGCTCGGCATCGTGCCGTCGGCGATCACGGCTGCCGGGGTGTGTGGGTCGAGGCCGCCGTCCACCAGCGCCGTGCAGATCGCGCTGAGTGTGCGTACGCCCATCAGCACCACGATCGTCGTGCCGGAGGTGGCGAGCGCCGCGTAGTCGAGCGTCGACTCGGGGTGGCCCGGCGGGACGTGGCCGGAGATCACGGTGAAGCCCTGCGTCAGGCCGCGGTGCGTGACCGGTATGCCCGCGAGTGCCGGGGCGGCGATCGCCGAGCTGACGCCCGGCACGACCCGCGCCTCGATGCCGGCGTGCAGGCAGGCGAGGAGCTCCTCGCTGCCGCGGCCGAAGACGAAGTTGTCGCCGCCCTTGAACCTGACGACGTTCTTGCCGGACTTGGCGTGCTCGACGAGGAGCTGGTTGATCTCGTCCTGGCTCGTCGACCGGCCGCCGGGGATCTTGGCGACGTCGATGATCTCCGCGTCGGGGCGGGCCCAGGCCAGGGCGGCCAGGGGCGCGAGCCGGTCGGTGACGATGACGTCGGCGTGCTCGATCGCCTCGCGACCGGCGACCGTCACGAGGCCTGGATCGCCCGGGCCGCCGCCGACCAACGTCACGGTGCCGCGGTCGAGGATGCGGTCGGGCGCCGTGCGGTCGGCGTGCGCGGTGAGGACGATGCCGGCCTGCTGGATGTCGGCCATCTCGGCTTCGCGCGCGTGCCAGGTGATGAGTCCACGGTCGGCGAGGTCCTCGATCGACGCCGTGGCCGTCGGGGCAATGACGGTGACGACGGCGCCGGCGCTCAGCAGGGTCGCGACCTGGCCGGCGGCCCGCGCGTCGCCGCCGATCACGAGGGCGGGGGTTCCAGGGGTCAGGTCCATGGCCCCTCGATCCGCAACGTCGAGAGCAGCTTGCGCGTCGTGTCGGGCTTGCGCACGGCGATGCGCACCCAGGTGTCGTCGAGACCGGGGAACGTGTCGGCGCGGCGTACGGCGTAGCCCGCGGTGCGGAGCCGGTCGTGGGCGCCGGTGCCGACCTTGGCGAGGACGTAGGGCGCAGCGGCTGGCACGTGGTGGATGCCGAGCTCGGTCAGGCCGTCGGTGAGGACGCGGCGGTGCTGGCCGATCCGGGTCGTACGCTTCGCGGCCTCGGCGAGCGCCTCGGGTGTCGCCGTCGCGATCATCGCGGCGATCGCTGCGGTCGACACCGACCACGGGGCCTGGTGGAGCTTGAGCTCGGCGAGCAGCTGCGGCGACCCCAGGACGTACCCGGCCCTGATGCCGGGGATCGACCAGAGCTTGGTGAGGCTGCGCACGACCAGGAGGCCGGGATCGGCGATTGCGGCGAGGGAGTGGCGTTCGTCGGGCACCGAGTCCATGAACGCCTCGTCGACCACGACGACGCGACCGGGCCGCACGAGTCGGCGCAGGGACTGGTCGGGGTGCAGGACGCTGGTCGGGTTCGTGGGGTTGCCGATCATCACGAGGTCGGCGTCGTCGGGGACCTGCGACGGGTCGAGGACGAACCCGTTCGCGGGGTCGGTGATGACGTGCTCGGGGTGGTGGCCGGCAGCGGCGAGGGCGACGTCCGGCTCGGTGAACTGCGGGTGCACGACGACGGGTCGGCGCCAGGCCCGTGCCCTGGCGATGAGTCCGAAGGCCTCGGCGGCGCCGGCGGTCGGCAGCACCTCGTCGATGCGGCGACCGTGGCGCTGGGCGATGGCGTGCTGGGCCGCCGTTGCGTCGGGGTAGGCCCCGATGTCGCCGAGGCTCTCGCGCAGCGCTGCCTCGAGCCACTCCGGTCGTACGTCGTCATGGATGTTGACCGCGAAGTCGATGAGCCCCGGTGCCAGCTCCCGGTCGCCATGCCAACGCAACCCCTCGGTCCTTGAGCTTGTCGAAAGGACGTCAGGCGTTTCGACAAGCTCAACGGGCGAGGGGCGAGTCCCGACCGATGGCACGTACGCGTGGACCGCGTCGGCGAAGCGCTGGGCCATCTTCGGGTGGCCGGCCCAGTGGGTGTGCAGGTAGGAGGCGTGCAGCGTGGATGAGCCGAAGCCGTGCGGCTGACCGTCGACGAGCCAGGCAGGACCGGTGGCTTCGACAGGCTCGACCAACCCGGTTCGGTGGAACTCGTGCCCGGTGACGCGGGTGCCCGCGACACCGGTCAGCTGGTCGGCCGGGACGATCGCGGTGCGATACGAGAGCGTGAGCCGTGGCGTCATGACCGCTTCGGCGTCGAGCGCGCCCACCATGGGCATGCCGTCGACGGATCGGCAGAGGTAGAGCAGGCCGGCGCACTCGGCGTACGTCGGCATGCCGGAGTCCACGGCCGCACGGAGCGCGTCACGCAGCGGTGCGTTGGCGGAGAGCCCAGCGGCATGCACCTCGGGGAAGCCGCCGCCGAGGTAGAGCCCGGCGGTGCCTTCGGGCAGCGCCTCGTCGGTGAGCGGGTCGAACGTCACGACGTCGCACCCGGCAGCGCGCAGCAGCTCCTCGGTCTCGGCGTAGCGGAACGTGAACGCCCGCCCGCCGGCCATGGCAACGATCGGTCGTCCGGCACCCGGGACGCTCATCTCTTGAGCCGCATCCCACGGCTCGGCCTCGAGGCCCGGCGCGGAGCGTGCCAGCGCCAGGAGCTGTTCGAGGTCGATCTTCTCGGCGATCTGCGCGGCCAGCCGGTCGAGGGCGTGAGCCGCGTCGTCGCGCTCGGCAGCCGGTACGAGGCCGAGGTGCCGCGACGGGGCGACGATGCCGTCGTCGCGCTGCAGCACGCCGAGCACCGGCAACCCGGTCGACTCGAGCGCGCTGACGACCTCGCCGGCATGCCGCGGGGAGCCGGCCTTGTTGAGGATCACGCCGACGATGCGCACCGACGGGTCGAAGGCGACCATGCCCTGCACCAGCGCGGCGATCGAGCGTGACGCGTGCGAGATGTCGACGACCAGCACCACGGGCGTACGCGTGACCGTGGCGACGTGAGCGGTCGACGCGAATCCCTCGCCGCCGATCTGTCCGTCGTACAGGCCCATGACGCCCTCGATGATCGCGAGGTCGGCGCCACGTGCGCCGTGCAGGAGCAGCGGGACGAGGCGCTCCTCACCGACGAGGTGCGGGTCGAGGTTGCGGCCTGGCTTGCCGGTCGCGAGCGCGTGATAGCCGGGGTCGATGTAGTCCGGGCCGACCTTGTGGCCCGACACCTCATGGCCGGCGCGCGACAGCGCTGCCATCAGCCCCGTGGCGACCGTGGTCTTGCCGTGGCCGGACGCCGGCGCCGCGATGACGAGCCGGGGAAGGCTCACCATTCGATGCCCCGCTGACCCTTCTGGCCGTTGTCGAACGGGTGCTTGACGTGCTTCATCTCGGTGACGAGGTCGGCGATCTCGACGAGCCTGGGGTCGGCATTGCGGCCGGTGATGACGACGTACTGCCGACCCGGCCGGTTGGCGAGCGTCTCGACGACGTCGTCGACGTCGACCCAGCCCCACTTCATGGGATAGGTGAACTCGTCGAGCACGTAGAGGTCGTGCGTCTCGGCAGCGATGCGGCGCTTGACCTCGGCCCAGCCCTCGGCGGCATCGGCGGCGTGGTCCTCGTCGGAGCCCTCCTTGCGCGACCACGACCAGCCCGAGCCCATCTTGTGCCACTCGACGGGACCGCCCTCACCGGTCTCGGCATGCAGCTCACCGAGACGTTCGAGCACGGTCTGCTCGCCGATGCGCCACTTGGCGGACTTCACGAACTGGAAGACGCCGACGTTCCAGCCCTGGTTCCACGAGCGGATCGCGAGGCCGAACGCGGCGGTCGACTTGCCCTTGCCGTCGCCCGTGTGGACCATCAGCAGCGGTCGGTTGCGGCGCTGCCTGGTGGTGAGGCCGTCGTCGGGGACGGTGACCGGCTGACCCTTGGGCATCAGGCGGCTCCCGTCTCGTGGAGGCCGGAGCGCACGACGTCGGTGAGCGCGGAGGCGCTGATCTCGCCGAGCGGGACGTACTCGGCCATCAGGTGGTCGGCGAGCTGTGAGGCCAGGCCCATGCGGAACTTCCCCGTCTCGCAGTCGATCACGAGGCTCGCGAGGCCGGTGGCGCCGAGGTGCTTGGCGACCTGGTGCGCCCGGGCGAGGGCGTTGTCGCCGTACGTCGCGCGGCCGTCGGTGATGACGACCAGCAGGGGTCGGCGTCGCGGGTCGCGTACGCGCTCGAGTCGCACAACGTCGGCGGTCTTGAGCAGCGCCTCGGCCAGCGGCGTACGTCCTCCGGCGGGCAGCTCGGCGAGGCGGGTCGCGGCGATGTCGATCGAGCCGGTCGGCGGCAGCGCGAGCTCAGCACCGTCCTGGCGGAATGTGATGAGCCCGACCTTGTCGCGGCGCTGGTAGGCGTCCATCAGCAGCGACAGGATCGCGGTCTTGACCTGCTCCATCCGCTTGCGCGCGGCCATCGAACCTGAGGCGTCGACGCAGAACAGGATCAGGTTGGACTCGTGCCCCTCCTTGACCGCGAGGCGCAGGTCGTCGGCGCGGAACTGCAGGCTGCCGACCCGCCCGCGGGCGTGCTGGTGCGGAGCAGCAGCGCGGATCGTCTCCATGAGGTGGATCGAGCCGCCCTGGCCCGTACGCCGTTGGGCGCCGATGCGCCGACCGGTCTCGGTGATCGCGCGCGAGCGCTTGCCGGACTCGCCGGCTCCCGTGCCGCCGACCGTGAACAGCCGGGGCCGATACGGCTGCTGCGGAGCGGCGACGGTGACCTCGGACGTACCGCCCGCCTGCTGCTCGGCCTGTTGTTCCGGCTGGGATTCCCGCTGGGAGTGACGTTCGGGTCGCGACTCGCCGTCAGAAGCGGACGAAACGTCACTCTCAGCGGCGTCCTGCTCCGAGGGTGAGTCGAACTCGTTGGTCGGGGACTCCTGGGTCTCTGCGTCGTCGGTGTTGTCCCCTTCGGGTTCCGGCTCCGGTTCGTCGTCGCCGAGGATCTGGTCGAGCAGGTCCTCGTCGATGCCGGGAGCGTCGAACGGGTTGCGCCGGCGGCGGTGCGGCAGCGCGAGGCGGGCCGCAGCGCGGATGTCCTCGCGAAGCACGCTCGTACGTCCGTTCCACGCGGCGTGGGCAGCGGCGGCGCGGGCGGTGACGATGTCGGCGCGCATGCCGTCGACCTCGAACGCGGCGCACACCTCGGCGATCTTGAGCAGCGCCCAGTCGCTGAGGTCGACCTGGTCGACGAGCTTCTGCGCGGCCTGGATGCGATCGGTGAGCGTCGCCTCGTCCTCCGCATACGTCGCGGCGAACGCGTCGGGATCCGTCTCGTACGCGAGCCGGCGGCGTACGACCTCGACCCGCGTCGCGGGATCACGCGGTGCCGCGACCTCGACCGTGAGGCCGAACCGGTCGAGCAGCTGGGGGCGGAGCTCGCCCTCCTCGGGGTTCATCGTGCCGACCAGGACGAACCGGGCTGCGTGCTCGACCGAGACGCCGTCGCGTTCGACCGTCGACCGTCCCATGGCGGCGGCGTCGAGCAGCAGGTCGACGAGGTGGTCGTGCAACAGGTTGACCTCGTCGACGTAGAGGATGCCGCGGTGCGCACGGGCCAGCAGGCCGGGCTCGTACTCGGTGACGCCGTCGGACAGCGCCTTCTCGAGGTGCAGCGAACCCAGGACGCGATCCTCGGTGGCGCCCACCGGCAGCTCCACCAGGCGTACGGGACGGGTCTCGACGTCGACATCTCTTGCGAACGGGCCGTCGGGCGACAGCGGGTTGGACTCGCGGGGGTCGGTCGAGAACCGGTCGCCGGCGATCACGTCGATCGGCGGCAGCACCGACGCGAGGGCGCGCACCATGGTCGACTTGGCGGTGCCCTTCTCGCCGCGCACGAGCACGCCGCCGATCGCGGGCGAGATCGTCGAGAGGGTCAGGGCGAGCGCCATGTCGTCGGAACCGACGACGGCGCTGAACGGATAGTGCTGTGGCATATGGGGCTCCCGCTCGATCTGCCATCGATGACGGGCGCGGTTGCGTCCGCCAGTCAGCCTCGAGGCCGGTCTTCGGACTTCCCAGGCCAGGCCTGGGTCACCGCAGCGGGCCCTGTGCCGGATTCTCACCGGCTTCCCGATTCTCCCCGTGAGGGGCACCTCGAGACTGTGATCGCAAGACTAACGGTTGTCGTCGTACGCCAGTAGGTCGCCGGGTTGGCAGTGGTCACCGGACAGATATCGTCAGCCGCATGAGCACACAGGTCACGGTCGTCGGGATCGGCGCGGACGGCTGGACCGGGTTGAGCGCGCGAGCGCGCGAGCTGGTCGAGGCCGCGGATGTCGTGCTGGGTGGCGAGCGCCACCTGGCGATGCTCCCTTCGACAGGCTCAGTGAACGAGGCCGACCAGACGAGGGAGCCGTGGCCGTCGCCACTGCGCGAGGGTCTGCCGGCGCTGCTGGAGCAGCACGCAGGCAAGAAGGTCGTGGCCCTGGCGTCGGGCGATCCGCTCGTCTCCGGCATCGCGACGACGCTGGTCGACCTGCTGGGCAAGAACGCGGTCGAGGTCGTGCCTGCGCTGTCGTCCGTCGCTCTCGCTCGTGCGCGTATGCGCTGGTCGGCCGAGTCGACCGAGGTCGTCACCCTCGTGGGCCGCGACCCGCACCTCGTCGCGCGCTCCCTCGCCCCGGGCCTGAGGCTCCTCGTCCTGTCGTCGGACGGGTCCACGCCCGCCGAGGTGGCCGGGCTGCTCACGACGGCCGGCTACGGCGCCAGCCCGATGACGGTGCTGGCCGACCTCGGCTCGGAAGCGGAGTCGCGTACCGACGGAGTCGCCGCCTCGTGGGGTGACCGCGAAGCGCCCGCTCTCAACGTCGTCGCGGTCGAGCTCGTCAGCTCCGGCGCGACGGTGCTGGGCTTCACCGCGGGGCTGCCCGAGGGCGCGTTCGATCACGACGGGCAGATCACGAAGCGCGACGTACGCGCCTCAGCCCTCGCCCGTCTCGCGCCGCTGCCGGGCCAGCTGCTCTGGGACGTGGGAGCCGGTGCCGGATCCGTGGCGATCGAGTGGATGCGAGCCCACCCCACCTG
This sequence comes from Aeromicrobium sp. 9AM, assembly GCF_902506105.1. Taxonomy (GTDB): domain Bacteria; phylum Actinomycetota; class Actinomycetes; order Propionibacteriales; family Nocardioidaceae; genus Aeromicrobium. Next base: position 2,466,666 of record NZ_LR733304.1, on the reverse strand, counting down.
CCGGGCGGTCGCGATCGAGGCGCGCGAGGACCGCGCCGCGCGCATCTCGCGCAACGCCGACGCACTCGGCGTACCTGCTCTCGACGTCCGCACCGGCCACGCCCCCGAGGCGCTGGCCGACCTCGAGGCGCCGCACGCGATCTTCATCGGCGGCGGCGCGACCGAGCCGGGCGTGCTCGACGCGTGCTGGACCGCGCTGTGCCCCGGCGGCCGCCTCGTGGTGCACGGGGTGACGCTCGAGACCGAGGCGGTGCTGGCGGTTCGCTACGCGGAGCTCGGCGGCGAGCTGACTCGTCTGCACGTGGAGCACGCTGCGCCGATCGGCACGTTCACCGGCTGGACCCCGGCGCGCGCCATCACGCAGTGGGCCGTGACGAAGTCCGAGGTGCCGGCATGACGGTGCACTTCGTGGGCGCCGGCCCGGGTGCGGCCGACCTCCTGACCCTGCGCGCAGTGACGCTGCTCAAGGCCGCCGACGTGTGCGTCTACGCCGGCACCTACATCGACCACGCCGTGCTCGACCATTGCCCCGTCGGTGCACAGCTGGTCGACACCCAGGACCTCGACCTCGACCAGATCACCGCACGCATCGTCGACGCCCATGCGGCCGGGCTCGAGGTCGTACGCCTGTGCTCCGGCGATCCGTCGGTCTACTCCGCCCTCCACGAGCAGGCCAAGCGGCTCGACGCGCACGGCGTGCCCTGGGACGTGACACCGGGCGTGCCGGCGTATGCCGCAGCGGCAGCGTTGCTGGGGGCCGAGCTCACCGTGCCCGAGGTCGTGCAGTCGGTCGTGCTGACCCGCACCCAGGCCAGGTCGACCGCGATGCCTTCGGGCGAGGCGCTGGCCGGGTTCGCCGCGACGGGCTCGACGCTCGTCCTGCACCTCGCGATCACCCGCACGCGTACGCTCGCCGCCGAGCTCGCCGAGTCCTACGGCGCCGACTGCCCGGTCGCCGTCGTGGCCAATGCGAGCCAGCCGAGCCAGGTCGTGCTGCGCGGCACGCTCGGCGACATCGCCGACCAGGTCGAGGCTGCGGGGCTGCGACAGGCGGCGGTCATTCTCGTCGGCAAGGCGCTGGCCGAGGACGTGCGCGGAGGAGAGTCCTACCTCTACGACCCGGCGCGCGACCGCTCGGCCAAGCGGCGCTGAGTCAGCTCACCGCGTAGAAGCGGTCGCAGGGGTCGACCACGACGCCGAGCGTTGTGCCGACCTCGAGATCGTCGCTGCCGTCACGGGTGTGGAGTGCCTCGAACGGCTCGACGCCCGGCGCGCTGATCGACAGGTTGAGCTCGATCCGGGTGCGGTCCTCGTATGTCGTGTGGGTCACCGAGAGGACTTCAGCGGTCCCTGCGACCCCCGCGACGTCGAGCCGGCGCATGCCTCGTGCGGTGCGGCGTATGTCCGACCCCATCGCGTACCCGAGCGGGACCAGGATCAGCGAGAGCACCACGGCGATCAGGATGACGGCCCAGAGATCCGCGTCGAGAAGGATGCCGAGCGCGAGGAATCCCGGCCCGCTCAGCACCATGACGACGCACAGGGCGTACATCGACACCCGCCACGCGCGTCCCACCGGAGTCACTTCAGTCACGAAGACATCCTGTCAGAAGCCTGTGCCTATTCGGTGAAGCGTGGCGTCCAGGTCTGCCCGGCGGCGGTCGTACGCGTGCCGGAGGCGCCGATGAGGAGCAGGCACTTCATGTCGATCGTCTCCGGGTCGAGGCCGGCGAGGGTCGTGATCGTCAGCGACTCCTCGTCGCGCCCGACGTCGCGACCGATGACGACGATGGTGTCGGCGGCACGGTGCTCTAGCAGGATCCGTTGCGCGTCGGCGACCTGTGTCGTGCGGGAGCGTGACGCCGGGTTGTAGATCGCCAGGACGAGATCGGCCGCGGCGACGGCGCGCAGCCGCTTCTCGATGAGCGACCACGGCTTGAGCCGGTCCGACAGGCTCATGACCGCGAAGTCGCCGCCGATCGGCGCACCGGCACGGGCCGCCACGACCTGCACGGCGGAGAGACCGGGCAGCACCTGGATGGGCACGTCGGCGAAGGCCTCGTCCTCCGCAGCCTCGAACACGGCGGCAGCCATGCCGAAGATGCCGGCATCGCCGCCTGACACGACGGCGACCCGCTCGCCCTTGAGCGCGAGGTCGAGGGCGAGCCGGGCGCGGTCGACCTCGACGGTGTTGCCGGAGGCGTGCCGGGTCAGGCCTTCGCGCTGCGGGACCCGGTTGACGTAGGGCGCGTAGCCGACGACGTGGTCGACCTCGGCCAGTGCTGCGGACACCTCGGGGGTGATCCAGCGGTCGGGCCCGGGGCCGAGCCCGACGACGAGGAGGGTGGCTGTGGTGTTCTCGCTGGTCTCGATACGGGGCTCGTTCCTCGCCCCACTCGACCGGCGAGACTCACTGGTGTCGCCGGGGACGACGATGAGGGAGAAGTACGGCACCGTGTCCGCGTCGACGTCGGCGACCGGGAGCCAGCGCTCCTCGGGCATCGAGGCGCGCTCGACGTACAGCGCACCGTCGAGCCGGCCGGCCTGACGCAGCGCCGAGACGACCTTGGGGAACGTGCGGCCGAGCTTCATGATGATCGCGCCGTCGGTGTCCGCGAGGCGCCGCGCGAGCTCGGGCTCGTCGAGGGTGCCGGGCAGGATCGTGAGCACGTCGGTCTGGCGTACGAGCGGCGACGCGGTGGTCGCGGTCGCGGCGGCGAACGACGTCACCCCCGGCACGACCTCGGTCTCGAACCGGTCGGCGAGCCGGTCGTGCATGTACATGTAGGACCCGTAGAACAACGGATCACCCTCAGCCAGGACGACGACCGTACGACCGGCCTCGAGGTGCACCGCGAGACGGGCCGCCGACTCCTCGTAGAACTCCGCCATCGCGCCGGCGTAGCCACCGGCATGGGCGGTCTCGCCGGTCGTCACCGGATAGCGCAGCTCCTCCTCGATGACACCGTCCGGGATCAGGCCGGCCGCGATCCGGCGGGCGTTCGACTGCTTGCCGACGCCGGCGTGGAACGCGATGACGTCCGCCTCGGCGATCAGCCGCGCGGCCTTGAGGGTGATGAGCTCGGGGTCGCCGGGACCGAGCCCGACACCGTAGAGGCGGCCGGTCACTCGCGCTCCTGGGCGATCGCGTTGAGTGCGGATGCTGCCATCGCCGAACCGCCGCGGCGACCGTGCACCGTCAGGTAGGGGATGTCCAACGAGAACGCTGCCAGCGCCTCCTTGGACTCGGCGGCGCCGATGAATCCCACCGGCGTACCGATGATCGCGGCCGGCCGGGGTGCGCCGTCGAGCAGCATCTCGAGCAGGTGGAACAGGGCTGTCGGTGCGTTGCCGAAGGCGACGACGGCACCGTCGAGCCGGTCCGCCCACAGCGACACCGCGGCTGCGGAGCGGGTCGTCGACCATTCCTTGGCCAGCGCCGGCACCCGCTCGTCGCGCAGCAGGCACAGCACCTCGTTGTCCTTGGGCAGTCGCGCGCGGGTGACACCGGAGGCGACCATGGTGGCGTCGGTCAGGATCGGCGCGCCGGCCTCGAGGGCGCCACGAGCCGCCGACACCAGTCGGGGATGGATGTCGAGGTCGCGGGTCAGGTCGACCTGGCCGCAGGCGTGCACCATCCGCACGGCGACCTTCTCGGCGTCGGTCGGGATGTGCGACAGCTCGGCCTCGGCGCGGATCGTCGCGAACGAGTCGACGTAGATCGCCGGTCCGTCGGCGACGTAGTCGTAGTGGCGGGCGGGCTTCTCGGGCGTCATGCCGATGCCTCCTCGAAGAAGCAATGGTAAGGAGGCCTCGGCATGAGTGTCCTGATGATTCGCTCGCTCCGCTCGGTCATGCAGTCTCCAGGTCGGGGATGACGATGCTCCGCCACGGCGTCACGATCACCTCGGTGCCGGCGCGAGCCAGGACCGTCGCCGCGAGCTCGGGGGTGAGCAGGCCGTCAGGCACCGCGAGGTGTTCGGCGCTGCGGCCGTCGTCCTGCGCGATGATGCCGTATGGCGGGGGGAGCGCGCTGACCTGGGTCCGGAGATCGCGGGCGTGATGCGTGCCGAGCAGCTCGGCGCCACCCTCGGGCAGCTCGTCGATGTGCCACAGCGCGGACTCGCCCTCGCCCCGCAGCCGGAGGAACGCGTGAGCGTAGGAGAGCAGGGCCGCGGGTGCCTCGTCGAGGCTCACGAGCGGACCCCACTGGTGCGAGCCCACACGCAGCTGGACGGTCTCGGCATCGACGGCCATGAGCCCGAGGTCGAGCGACCGTGAGGCGATGTCGCCGCGGCCGTCGTCGAGGACGAACAGGAACCGGCCGGCGAGACCCGCGAAGTCCGGCTCGGCGCACAGCAGGTGGTCGAGCTCGCGCGCGGTCTCGCGCAGGTCGGCGCGGCCACCGAGGCGACCCGTGAGGGGCGACACCATGATGTTGCGCACCAGCTCGTGGGACGGCGACGGCAGCAGCCCGGCCTCGGCGATCGCGTCCACCAGCACGGCGGGCACGCAGCTGTCGGAGTGCTCGATGCCGCGGAGCTGCAGGTTGGTCCGCTTGGTCAGCAGGATCGTGCCGTCGGCGAAATCGGCTGCAATGCCGACGAGGTCGCGCAGGGCCGAGGTCGGCAGCACGCCACCGATGAGCCGCAGCCGCACGATCGCGCCGTCGTCTGCGATCCAGGGTCGCAGGACGCCGGGACAGCGGTCGGGATGCGAGCGGTTCGTCACCCCGTCATGGTGTCACGCGCGATTTCTCGTGATGTCTAGCGCTTGGTCCGCCGCTGACGGGCTCGTTCGACGCGAGCCTTGACCCGCTTCTCCTCGAACTCCTTCGACGACACCGCAGCAGACAGGTCCGCGTTCGTGATCAGCTCCGGCAGGTCGATGTCGACCGGCGGGAAGCAGTCCACCGGTTCGCCGTGCGACAGCACGACCCAGACCGGCTCGCCCTGATGGATCTGGCGCAGGACGGCGCCGTCGGTCACGGTGGCCGCCTTGGCGAACGCCTTGCGTCGCTGCAGCTGGCTCTGCGCCTTCTTGGCGGCGACCTCGCTCGCCGGCTTGCCGACCTTCTCCCAGGCGATCTTGGCCTGCGGGCCGTACTTGACCGCGAGCTTGGCGCTCTTCTTGGCGGTCGGGCCGATCCAGCTCATCGTGGCTCCTCGGGACGGGGCGTTCTTTCGCCATCGTGCCACCGGACGGAGGCTCACGCAGAGGTCGGCGCCTCGTCCAGCACGCAGTCGCCGCAGATGCCGGCTCCCGGGACTCGGTAGAACAGGCAGCACGAACGCCGTACGAATGACGGCCCTGCGGGATCGAGGTCCCCCGTGCCGGCCAGCGTGCCGCCCTCGAGCAGCCGCCCGACGAGCTGCGTCGCCGCCTCTGCGCGATCGGGACGCGCCGTGCGGAGCATCGTCAGGGCACCGGCGAGGCTCGACGCGACACTGCCCCAGAGCACCTGCGGGGAGACCGCGAACGTACGTCCGAAGGCGTCGAGCAGCGGGGCGACGATCGGTTGCAGGATGCGGGCGTCGAGGTCGTCCGCGAGATCTCCGGACGGCGACTCGCCGACCGCGCTGCGGGCCAGCGGCCACGGACCGCCGACGACCGGCTGCCACCAGAGCTCGTCAAGGAGCAGGCGCGGGACGCGACCGGCGAGCACCGCCGACGCGAAGGCAGGCGACACGAGCCGGGCGGCCAAGCCGAGGAACACGATCGACGCGGTCGCGCGCTCCTCGATCTCGTCGAGAGCGACTCCCGACCGCTCGGCAAGCAGCCCACGAGCCGCAGCGACGCGCTCGGCGATGACACCGGGGTCGGTGAGCTCGCGCAACGGGCGCCAGCCGGCGTCTGCGGTCCAGCGGTCCAGGACGAAGAACGGCCCGACCTCGGCAGCGAGGTCGAGCGCGACGTCATCCTGGCCGGTGGTCATCCATTCGTGCCGCTGAGCAGCCCTGTCGTACGTACTTCGGTGATGTCGCCGCGTGCGGCGCGTGCCGATGCCTGGCCCGCGAGGGTGTCGGCGGCGACGTTGAGGGGCCATACCGAGAGGTCCGTGAGGTGCGCCTTGACCTTCTGGAAGAAGACCGGAGCGCCGGAGTCGCGCCGGGCCTGCATCAGCGCGTAGATCCCCTGCACGATCTCGACATTGGCGACGATCTCCTTCTTGGAGTTGCGCCAGCCGTTGCGCGCCCACCCGCTGGCCCACGTCGTCGAGCAGCCGATCGTGTAGGACGAGTCGGCCTGGATGACGAGCGGCCGGTCGGCGAAGTCGCGCAGCGCGTTCTCGACCGCCAGCAGCTCGCCGATGTTGTTGGTGCCCTGCAGCAGCCCGCCGCATGCCGAGGCGCCGTCGTCCGCGACGTACGCCCAGCCGGTCGGCCCGGGATTCGTCATGCACGAGCCGTCGGTGCCGACGACGATCGCGCCGCCCAGCTGCATCACGTCGGTGTGGGTCCTGGCGAGTGTCACGAGCTGCTCCTGGGTGGTGGGGGTGAGAGTCTCACATCATCCTCGTGCGTAGCCGCGGCGCACGGCCCGGTCGAGGATGCCGAGCGTGCCGCTCAGGTTGGTCACCGAGACCACCGGAAAGATGCCGGAATCCTTCCAGTCCTGGCTGACGTTCGACCAGTCGTAGAACGAGGTGACGAGTGTGCCGCCATCGGCCGGCTCGAGGCGATAGCCGTAGGTGTGGCCCATGCCGGGACGGACCTTGCCGAGGATCGACCACGAGATCAGGCGATCGCGCTGGAAGTCCTCGATCGTGACCGTGACGTCGTACTTCCCGTAGTCAGGGATGTCGTTGAGCGACTCCCGGTCCATGTGGACGACGAACGTGTCGCCGGCCGCCCCGACGATGTCACCGTCGGCGTCCTGCAGCATGCCGGAGGCGTCGATCGCAACGTGACCCTGGGGGTCGCACAGGACTGCGAAGACATCGGCGGCGGAGGCCGGGATGAAGCGTTCGGCCTCGATGCGCTCGGTCATGCACCGACCCTACCGATCGCCCGGTCTGCCGGGCCGCGCCCATGCGCACGGCCGGTAGGCTGAGCACACCCGCTCGCCGCGGATGCAGGAACTCCGGTGCAAACCCGGGGCGGTTCCGCCACTGTGAGTCTTCGGACGAGCCAGACACTGACCGCGGCGACTCCCACCACAACGGGGCGAGAACCCCGAGGAGGAACATGACGCGCATCGCGCTGCTGTCCACGTCCGACACCGACCTGCTGTCGGCCCGCGCCAGTGGCGCGGACTACACGTACGCCAACCCGTCCCGTCCCGGGCACCAGGAGATGGCGGCGGCGATCGAGTCGGCCGACCTCGTGGTCGCCCGCATCCTGGGCTCGCCGCAGGACCTGTGCGAGGGCTTCGAACGCATCCGGGCCACGGGCAAGCCGATGGTCGTGCTCGGCGGCGAGCAGGCCCCGAACGCCGAGCTCATGGAGCAGTCGACCGTGCCGATCGGCGTCTGCGCCGACGCGCACGTCTATCTCGCCGAGGGCGGCCCGGCCAACCTTGCGCAGCTGCACGCCTTCTTGTCCGACACGGTCCTGCTGACCGGCGAGGGCTTCGAGCCGCCCGCGGTGCTGCCCGAGTTCGGGATCGCGGAACGTGGTTTCGAGGCTCTTCGCTCCGCACCTCAACCACCGGTGGTTGAGGAGCGAGGAACGAGCGTCTCGAAACCACTCCCCAGAATCGGCATCCTCTACTACAGGGCCCACGAGGCCTCCGGCAACAGCGCGTTCGCGCACCAGCTCGCAGACGCGATCGACGCGACCGGCGAGGCGTACGGCGTGCCGATCTTCTCCTCGTCGCTGCGCGCCGCACCCGACGAGCTGTTCACCGAGCTGGGCAAGCTCGACGCCCTGATCGTCACGGTGCTCGCGGCCGGCGGCACCAAGCCCGGCACGGTCAGCGCCGGCGGCGACGACGAGGCGTGGGACGTCGAGCGCATGAAGGCCCTCGACATCCCGATCCTGCAGGGCTTGTGCCTGACCTCGAGCCGCGAGGACTGGGCGGCGTCCGACGACGGCGTCACGCCGCTCGACTCGGCCAACCAGATCGCGATCCCTGAGTTCGACGGCCGCATCATCACCGCACCGTTCTCGTTCAAGGAGATCGACGAGGACGGCCTGCCGCGCTACGTCGCCGACCCCGAGCGCTGCGCCCGGGTCGCCGGCATCGCCGTCGCCCACGCCCGCCTGCGCCACACGGCGCCGGCCGAGCGCAAGGTCGTCCTGATGCTGTCGGCCTACCCGACCAAGCACAGCCGGGTCGGCAACGCCGTCGGCCTCGACACCCCCGTGTCGACGATCCGCCTGCTGCGCGAGCTGCGCGATGCGGGCTACGACCTCGGTGCGCCCGGCGAGATCCCGGGTCTGGAGCTCGACGACCTGACCGAGGCGGGCAACGCGCTGATCCACGCGCTGATCGCCGCCGGCGGCCAGGACGAGGAATGGCTCACCCAGGTGCAGCTGACCGAGAGCCACGTCCGCATCCCCGCCGCGCAGTACGCGGACTGGTTCGAGCGCTTCCACCCCGACCTGCGCGACGGGATGCTCGAGGCGTGGGGTCCCGCGCCCGGCAAGCTCTTCGTCAACGACGATCAAGAGATCGTGCTCGCCACGATCCGCGCCGGCAACATCGTGCTGATGATCCAGCCGCCTCGCGGCTACGGCGAGAACCCGGTCGCGATCTACCACGATCCCGACATGGCGCCCTCGCACCACTACCTGGCCGCATACCGGTGGGTGGAGGAGACGTTCGGCGCGCACGCCGTCGTCCACCTCGGCAAGCACGGCTCGATGGAGTGGCTGCCGGGCAAGAACGCTGCGTTGTCGGCGTCCTGCGGCACCGACGCCGCGATCGGCAACCTGCCCCTGATCTATCCGTTCCTCGTCAACGATCCCGGCGAGGGTGCGCAGGCCAAGCGCCGTGCGCACGCCACGATCGTCGACCACCTGATCCCGCCGATGGCACGCGCAGAGTCGTACGGCGATATCGCCAAGCTCGAGCAGCTGCTCGACGAGTACGCCAACATCGCGGCCATGGACCCGGCCAAGCTGCCGGCGATCCGTTCGCAGATCTGGACCCACATGCGCGCCGCAGAGATGCACCGCGACCTCGGCCTCGACGACATCCCGGACGAGGACGACTTCGACGACTTCATCTTCAACGTCGACGGGTGGCTGTGCGAGATCAAGGACGCCCAGATCCGCGACGGCCTGCACGTGCTCGGCCAGGCGCCGCAGGGCGAGGCGCGGGTCAACCTCGTGCTCTCGATCCTGCGGGCGAGCCAGATCTGGGGCGGCGAGACCGGGGCCGTCCCCGGCCTGCGTGCCGCGCTCGGCCTCAAGGACCCTTCGACGGGTTCAGGGACCGTGTCGACTCGGGACATCGATGAGATCGAGCACCAGGCGCGTGCGCTGATCCAGGCCATGGAGGACGCCGACTGGGACGTTGCCACCGCCAGCAGCCTGACGGACGTGCCCGACGTCGTGCGCGTCCTCGAGTTCGCCGCCACCGAGGTCGTGCCACGTCTGGCGAAGACCACCGACGAGCTCGACCACGTGCTGCACGCCCTCGACGGTGGCTTCATCCCTGCCGGCCCGTCGGGTTCGCCGCTGCGCGGGCTGGTCAACGTGCTGCCGACCGGCCGCAACTTCTACACCGTCGACCCCAAGGCCGTGCCGTCCCGCCTCGCCTGGGAGACCGGCCGGGCCATGGCCGACTCGCTGATCGAGCGCCACCTCGCGGACACCGGTGACTACCCGCGCTCGGTCGGGCTGTCGGTGTGGGGCACGTCCGCGATGCGTACGTCCGGCGACGACATCGCCGAGGTGCTCGCGCTGATCGGCGTCGAGCCGGAGTGGGATCCCGCGTCCCGCCGGGTCAACGGCCTGCGCGTCGTGCCGCTCGACGAGCTCGGCCGGCCGCGCATCGACGTGACGGTCCGCATCTCCGGGTTCTTCCGCGACGCGTTCCCGCACGTCATCGCCATCCTCGACGACGCGATCCGCCAGGTTGCCGAGCTCGACGAGCCCGACGACCGCAACTACGTACGCGCGCACGCGCAGCGCGACCTCGCCGAGCACGGCGACCAGCGCCGCGCCACGACCCGCATCTTCGGGTCGAAGCCGGGGTCGTACGGCGCGGGCATCCTGCAGGTCATCGAGGCCGGCAACTGGCGCGACGACAAGGATCTCGCCGAGGTCTACACCGCGTGGGGTGGCTTCGCGTACGGGCGTGACCTCGACGGCGCACCGGCGGCCGACGACATGCGCGCCAACTACAAGCGCATCGCGGTCGCCGCCAAGAACATCGACACCCGCGAGCACGACATCGCCGACTCCGACGACTACTTCCAGTACCACGGCGGCATGGTCGCGACCGTCCGTGCGCTGACCGGCTCGGACCCCAAGGCGTACGTCGGCGACTCGACGACACCCGACGCCGTACGCACGCGAACCCTGCAGGAGGAGACGACTCGCGTGTTCCGCGCCCGCGTCGTCAACCCGCGGTGGATCGGTGCGATGCAGCGGCACGGCTACAAGGGCGCGTTCGAGCTCGCCGCGACGGTCGACTACCTCTACGGCTTCGACGCGACGACCGGTGTCGTGCACGACTGGATGTACGAGACGCTCGCCAAGGAGTACGTGCTCGACGAGGACAACCAGGCGTTCATGAAGGACGCCAACCCGTGGGCGCTGCGCGGCATCATCGAGCGGCTCAACGAGGCCGCCGACCGTGACCTGTGGGCCGATCCCGATCCCGAGGTGCTCGCGGCGATGCAGCAGGTCTACCTCGACATCGAGGGTGACCTCGAGGACCGGGGATGAGGCGCATCCGGGTCATCGGGATCGGACCCGGCGACCCGGACCAGGTGACCCTCGAGGCGGTCGCCGCGATGCACTCGGTGGCCTACTTCGTCGTCGCCGACAAGGGTGCGGACGACCCGTTGTTGGCTGCGCGGCAGGAGCTGCTGACCCGCCACGTCGGTTCGGCGGCGCAGGTCGTGGCGGTACGCGATCCGGAGCGCGACCGCGCGGATCCAGCCGACTACCGCGGCGCCGTGAGCGACTGGCACGAGGCGCGCGCCGAGGCGTACGAGCGGGTCATGCTCGACCACGAGGGCGATGTCGGCTTCCTCGTCTGGGGCGACCCGGCGTTCTACGACTCGACGATCCGCATCGTCGAGCGTGTCCTCGCCAGGGGCAAGGTCGAGGCCGAGTGGGACGTCATCCCCGGCATCTCGAGCCTGCAGCTGCTCGCCGCCCGGCACCGCATCGTGCTGCACGAGATCGGCCAGCCGATCACCGTCACGACCGCGCGCAAGCTGCGCGAGGCGGTCGAGGCCGGCGCCGACAACATCCTGGTCATGCTGAGCGCCCGCATCGACCTCGACGGCTTCGACGAGTGGCACATCTGGTGGGGCGCCAACCTCGGCACCGAGCACGAGCGCCTCGTCGCCGGCCCGGTCGCCGACGTCGCCGCCGAGATCGACCAGGCCCGCGCCGCCACCAAGGCCGACGCGGGCTGGGTCATGGACGCCTACCTGCTGCGGAGCTGATCAAGCGACCTGGGGGTAGACCGCCTCGATCGGCATGCCGGTCGCAGCCTTTGCCTGGTGGCTGACATCGTCGGCGAGCACCTCGAAGTCGCCGGCCTCGATGCCGTCGAGGGCGGACTTCACGACGTCCACGGGATCGGACTTCGGTGCGTCGACGCCGGCGACCATGTCGGTGTCGACATAGCCGACGTGTAGGCCCACGACCTGGACGCCGCGAGGTGCGAGCGCCAGGCGCAGGCCGTTCGTCGCGCTCCAGAGCGCGGCCTTCGTCGGCTCGTACGTGCCGCCGAACGAGACCCACGAGAGTGCCGAGTGCATGTTGAGGATGACGCCGTTGCCGTTGTCGGCGATGCGATCGGCCAGGAGGGACGCGAGGCGCAGCGGACCGAAGTAGTTGGTCTCGAACTCCTGGCGGATCGCGGTCTGGTCCGCGGTCAGCAGCGGTCCACCGGCCACGGTCCCGGCATTGTTGATCAGGACGTTCACGTCGGGCGTCGCGGCGACCACGGCGTCGACCGAGTCGGCGTCGGTCACGTCGAGCTGGAGCGCGACGACCCGCGGGTCACTCGTGTCGATCGTCGAGGCGTCGCGAGCGGTGGCGTAGACCTTCTTGGCGCCGCGCTCGAGCAGCTGACGGACGTACTCCTTGCCCATGCCGCGGTTGGCTCCGGTGACGAGGACGGTCTGGTTGGCGAGTGCGGTCATGATGAGTCCTTCGAGAGAAAGTAAACAGATGTGTGTACTTCTGCGAAGGTACACAGGTCTGTTTACTTTTGGCAAGTGGCCGCCTATTCTGGGGTGGTGACGACGACCATGAAGGCGAAACCGCGCGAGCGACTGCTGGCAGCCGCCGAGGAGCTGTTCTACGCCGAGGGCGTCCACATCGGCGTCGACCGGCTGTGCGAGGTCGCCCAGGTGTCGAAGCGGTCGATGTACCAGCACTTCGGGAGCAAGGACGAGGTCCTCGTCGCGATGCTCAAGCACCGCGCTCCTGACGTCATGGCCGCGCTTGACACCGCCCCCGATGCCCCGCCGCGCGAGCGGATTCTCGCGGTGTTCGACTCGCTGCACGCGCAGGCCCAGTCGCCGGACTTCCTCGGTTGCCCCTTCGTCAGCGTGGCGACCGAGCTCAAGGATCGCGAGCATCCGGCGAGCGTCGCCGCGAAGGGCTACAAGCTCGAGCTCACGGCCTTCTTCGAGGACCAGGCCCGGCTGGCGGGTGCGACAGACCCGGAGTCGCTCGGCGTCCAGCTGACGATGATGTTCGACGGCGCCGGTGCCTACAGCGTCGTTCGCGGTGGCGCTTCACCTGCGGCTCGCACAGCAGTCGAGGCGCTGCTCAGCGCGCAGGGTGTCTAGCTGCCGATGACGGCGCGGCCCGCGGTGAGCAGGGTCGCGGCGACGGACTTCGGTGAGCCCCCGACGTAGCCGGCCACCATGGCGCCGTCGCGCAGCATCATGAGCTGCTCGGCCTTGCCGTCGATGTCGTCGACTCCGAGCTGTCCCAGGAGCTCGCGGAACTGGCCGATCAGCCAGGTGCGGTGGTCTCGCACCACGCGGCTGCCCGGATGGTCGCGGGGCAGCTCGGCGGCGGCGTTGATGAACGCGCAGCCGCGGAATCCCGGCATGCACATCACCGAGCCGACGGCCTCGGCGTACCACTCGAGCACGCCGGCTGGATCGTCCGGCAGCTCGGCGCGCTTGGCGGTGAGGCCGTCCTCGACGGCGGCAACCTGTTGGGCGAGATACGTCGTGACGAGGTCGTCCTTGGTGGGGAAGTGCCGGTAGAACGTGACCTTGGAGACGCCCGCCTCGGCGATGAGCCGATCGGCGCTGACGGCGCGGATGCCGTCGGCGTAGTAGCGACGGGTCGCGGCGTCCAGGATGCGCTCGCGCACGGGCGCTGCTGTGGTCGGCATCGTCACACTCCTTCGGGTTTGCCATCGTCCCACGATCGTGGTTTGATCGATGTAGACGTACTAGTTAGTCTACCTCAACCTCAAGGAGTTCTCATGCCCGAGCAGATCCTCTACACCGCAGTCGCCACCTCGACCGGAGACGGCCGCAACGGCCACGTACGGTCGACCGACGGACTCCTCGACACCGACGTCCGCTTCCCGGTCGAGCTGGGTGGCGCCGGTGGCGCGACCAACCCCGAGCAGCTGTTCGCCGCCGGCTACGCCGCGTGCTTCCACTCGGCGCTGAAGTCGAGCAAGTCGCAGCACGGCGTCGACGTCACCGACTCGGCCGTCACGGCCGAGGTTGGCATCGGCCCCAACGGCCTCGGCGGGTTCGGCCTCGCCGTGACGCTGCGGGTCGAGCTGTCCGGCGTCTCGCAGGAAGACGCCGAGAAGGCTGTCGCGGTCGCGCACGAGTGGTGCCCCTACTCCAACGCGACGCGCGGCAACATCGACGTCGTCCTGGACGTCGAGGTCGCCTGAGGCTCAGTCCTCCGGGTCGACCGGCGGCGCAGCGCCTTCGCGCTCGTCCCGGTCGGCCCACTCCAGCAGTGGCGCGATGTCGAGCACGGCCTGGTCGATGCCCGCGTGGAGGTCGCCGAGCTCGGCGAAACGCGCCGGCACGGTCTCGATCGTGAAGTCGTGCGGGTCGACGTCGTCGACCTCGTCCCAGCGGATCGGCGTCGACACCCGGCCGTCGGGGAACCCCCGGACCGAGTAGGCGGCCGCGATCGTGTGGTCGCGGGCGTTCTGGTTGTAGTCGACGAAGAGCTGCGCCGGGTCGCGGTCCTTGCGCCACCACGTCGTAGTGACGTCGTCGGGCGCCCGCCGCTCGACCTCACGCGCGAACGCGAGCGCTCCACGGCGTACGTCCTTGAACTCGTGCTCAGGCTTGATGCGTACGTAGATGTGCAGGCCGTTGCCGCCTGAGGTCTTGGGGAAGCCGATCGCGCCGAGGTCGTCGAGCACCTCCTCGGCGACCCGCGCCACCCGCTTGACGGTGGCGAAGTCGCACTCCGGTCCGGGGTCGAGGTCGATGCGCCACTCGTCGGGCTTCTCGACGTCGGCCTTGCGGCTGTTCCACGGGTGGAACTCGACGGTCGACATCTGCACGGCCCAGATCACCGACGCCAGCTCGGTGACGCAGAGCTCGTGGACGTCCCGGTTGTAGCGCGGGAAGTGGACGCTGACGGTCTTGACCCACGGCGGCGCACCCGACGGCAGCTTCTTCTGGTGCACCTTGTCGCCGGCGAGCCCCTTGGGGAAGCGGTGCAGCATGCACGGCCGCTCGTAGAGCGCGTTGACGATGCCGTCACCGACCGCGAGGTAGTACTCGACGAGGTCGAGCTTGGTCCAGCCGCGCTCCGGGAAGTAGACGCGATCGGGATTGCTGACGCGCACGACCTTGTCGTCCACCTCGATCTCCACCGCGGGCGACGATGCCTTGGCCATGGCCCCACGTTAGGGGTTAGGGCCGACGTACGCTCGTGGGATTGGGGTACGTCACGGCGCCGGACGCCTCGATCGCGCGCGCCAGCGCCAGCAGTGGCTCCTCGATCGTGATCATCCGGCCAGTGGCCTCGCGGTCGACCCCGGCAGCGCACACACGATCCGTGGCGTCCTCGATCTGCTGCCGCGCCGCGCGGCCGGTGTCGGTGATCGCGCCGGCGGCGTCGACCCATCCCCGGGTCGCCAGCCGGCTGATCGCAGCCGCCCACTCGTCCTCGGTCCAGCCGCGCATGGTGCGCTGTTGGTCGTCCGTGAGTCCGGCGGCCTCGGCCAGGGCGTTGGCCGCCGCGCCGTCGAGGCCGGCCGAGGTCAGCACCGCGACGTGGCAGTCGCCGCGATACTCGCGGATCACCGTGGCGGCGTGCCAGAGTCGGCCAGCGTCGTCATCCGGCTCAGGCAGCGAGTGGTGCGCCGCCGCCAGTGGCTTGCCGGCGAAGTCGATGCCCCGGGTGATCGCCGCCAGCTCCTTGGCGATGCGGCCGGCATCTGCCTCGGCCAGCGCCGGGGCGAGGGTCTCCCGCGCAAGGTCGTACCGGACTCTCAGGATCTCGTCGCGCGACGCCATCGCCCAAGCGTCAGGCAGCGCACGGGTGACCATGCGCGGCGCGAAGCCGTGGAACAGCGCCACGACGAGCTGCGGCGGAGGCGTCCCGACCGCTGCGGAGCGTGATGCCATGTAGCCCATCCAGTGGCCCTTGAGGCCGATCGCCTCGTAGCGCTGCTTGGCGTCAGGGGCGAAGTAGACGACGTCGTGGATCGCCTCGATCGAGCGCCAGAAGGTCGTGCCAGGAGTCATGGGCTCCATCCTGTCAGGCCCGCTGGGGACCGCCGGTACCGTCGACGTCGATGACTGACTCACCGCAGAACACCCGCATCCTGCTCGCCTCCCGCCCCCACGGCGAGCCCACCTCGGACAACTTCACGATCGAGTCCGCGCCGATCCCGGTCCCTGGCGAGGGCGAGGTGCTGCTCCGCACGATCTACCTGTCGCTCGACCCCTACATGCGCGGGCGCATGAGCGCCGCGAAGTCGTACGCCGCGCCGGTCGAGGTCGGCGACGTGATGGAGGGCGGCACGGTCGCCGAGGTCGTCGAGTCGAACGACGACTCGCTGCGACCCGGCGACATCGTGCTGGCGTACGTCGGCTGGCAGGCGTACGGCGTCGCTTCGGCCAAGCACGTGCGCAAGCTCGACCCTGCCCAGGCGCCGGTCTCGACCGCGTTGGGCGTGCTCGGGATGACGGGCTTCACGGCGTACGCCGGACTGCTCGAGATCGGCCAGCCGCAGCCGGGCGAGACCGTCGTGGTGGCTGCCGCCGCCGGCCCCGTCGGCTCCGCGGTCGGCCAGATCGCGCGGATCAAGGGTGCTCGCGCGGTCGGCATCGCCGGCGGTCCCGACAAGGTGGCCTGGCTCGAGGAGCTCGGCTTCGACGTCGCCATCGACCACCGCTCGCCGACCTTCGCCGACGACCTCAAGGCCGCCGTGCCCGACGGCATCGATGTCTACTTCGAGAACGTCGGCGGGCACGTGTGGGACGCCGTGCTGCCGCACCTCAACACGTACGCACGGGTGCCGGTGTGCGGACTCGTCGCGCACTACAACGACACCGAGCTGCCACCCGGGCCCGACCGTTCATCGCGGCTGATGACCACGATCCTGACCAAGAGCCTCACGGTGCGCGGGTTCATCCAGACCGAGTTCGTCAAGGCGCACTACGCGGCGTTCCAGTCCGACGCCGCAGGCTGGCTCCGCGACGGCACGCTGCGTCATCGCGAGGACGTCGTCGAAGGACTCGAGAACGCGCCCGAGGCGTTCGCCGGCCTGCTCAAGGGCAAGAGCTTCGGCAAGCTGCTCGTTCAGGTCGGCCCCGACCCGACCCGCTGAACTCCCGCTGGGAGTGACGTTTGCGTCGCGGTCACACGGCGTTTCGCGACCCAAACGTCACTCCCAGCGAGGTTCTACTGCAGGGTCATCCTCGGCTCGCCCGACGGGGTGAGGCCGGTGCCGGTGCGCACGCACGAGCCACTCCTCGGCGTACCGGCGTTGTACGCCTGACGGACGCAGGATCGGGTCGCGAGCTGGCCCCAGTAGTTGGGGTGCAGTGACTCCTGGATGTAGTACGGGCTGCTGCCGGCCGTCGTCACCGTCCGGATCTGGTTGACCCACTCCGTACGGTCGACCGCCGTCTGGGCCGTCCAGTTCGTCAGGCCAACCTCCTCGTACAGGCCGACCGTGCTCTCGCACAGCCGCCGGCCGTTGAACGTCGACGCCAGGTTGAGCGTCTTGGCGTTCGTGATGCCGGCCTGGCTG
Organism: Aeromicrobium sp. 9AM; assembly: GCF_902506105.1. Classification (GTDB taxonomy): domain Bacteria; phylum Actinomycetota; class Actinomycetes; order Propionibacteriales; family Nocardioidaceae; genus Aeromicrobium. The sequence goes on along the minus strand of NZ_LR733304.1, from coordinate 2,449,317 downwards.
ATCGCGCCGGTCACGGTGTTGTTGATGGTCGGCAGCGCCGTGCTGTTGGCCCAGTCGGCGTCGGCGTTCCAGAACCCGCAGCCGCCGGTGTTCTGCCGCGAGTAGCCGCTCTCGCCGTAGCGGAAGCCCGAGCCGTTGGGCACCGGTGACGGGTAGTTCTGCACCAGCAGGGTCCACGAGCTGTCGGCGTAGCCGGCGTTGCGCATCGCGGTCCGGATGTTGGCGTACGCATTCGCGATCCGCGTCTTGACCGCCGCCACGTTGCTGCTCGTGAAGTTGGCGACGACGCTGCTGTCGTCCTTGCAATAGTCCTTCCACCAGGTCGGCGACGTGAGGAAGTCGGTCACGCACGACTGCACGACGCTGGCGAAGTTGAAGTCGTTGCCACCGATCGAGACGGCCACCATCGTGACGTTGTGCGTCGCGGCGAACTGCTGCAGCATCTTGGCCTGGCCCTGCTTGCCGGCGCCGTTGTCGTAGAAGTCGAGGCCCGGCTTGAAGTCGCTGCCGTCCGACGTCGCGGTCTTGGCGCCCGAGCACGCCAGGTTGAGGCCCAGCGTGCCGCCACCGATGTAGATCTCGGCGCTCTTGCTGCGGTGACACCGGTTGATCTGCTCGGCGTTGTTGCCGGCGTTGTCGAAGTACGCCGTGCCGCCCAATGCGTCCGCGCGCGAGGCGCTGTCGTTGGACGAACCGGCCCAGCGACCGGCCTCACCGGAGATGTAGGAGTCGCCGACCGACACGACGTACGGCGTGCCGCTGCCGGGGCCGTCGGCATGTGCCGGCGCTGCGACGAGTGTGAGTGCGGCGAGGGCCAGACTCAGCCCTCCGACGAGTGGACGTGCTCGGGTGACCAGCGACATGCGGTGCCTCCTAGGCGGACGTGCTCCCTCCGACCCTTCGGGCCCGGACCGAACCTAGTGGCGCACGTCACACTTTGGGAAGACCTAAATTACTTTCGGGTAGCCGTCAGCGGCGCAGCGGCCGGGTGAGGACCTTGGCGATGCACGCCGGTACGCCCTCGTTGTCCCCGTGATCGCGGGCCCGATAGGCGCTGGGGCTCTCACCGACCAGCTCGGAGAACCGGGTGCTGAACGTGCCGAGCGAGGAGCAGCCGACCTCGAAGCAGACATCCGTGACCGACAGGTCGCCGCGTCGCAGCAGGGCCATGGCGCGCTCGATGCGGCGCGTCATGAGATAGCCGTACGGCGACTCGCCGAACGCCGCCCGGAAGCTCCGAGAGAAGTGGCCCGACGACATCAGGGCGACGCGGGCCAGGGCTTCCACGTCGAGCGGCTTGGCGTACTCGCGGTCGATCGTGTCGCGCGCCCTGCGGAGCAGGACCAGGTCCTCGTTGGCCACGAGACCATGATGACAGCGCCCGCCGTTGATTTGACCTGGAGCGCACTCCAGGGTGAATGCTGAAGGCATGACAGTGACCGAGGTCCCCGCAGAGGGGCTGACCATCAGCGGCGCCGCCGAGCTGAGCGGGCTGAGCGTCGACACGTTGCGCTACTACGAGAAGGAGGGCCTGTCCCTCCACCGTCCCGAACGCTCGGCGTCGGGACAGCGCCGCTACACCGAGGACGACGTGCGCTGGCTCGGCACGCTCGTGATGCTGCGGCGCACCGGTATGCCGATCCGCGACATCCGTCGCTTCGTCGAGCTCTACCGCGTCGACGGCAGTGAACCGGAGCGGATGGCGATCCTCGAGGCGCATCGAGAGCACGTGCTCGAGGAGCTCAACGAGGTGCAGACGCATCTCGCCGCGATCAACCGCAAGATCGACCACTACAAGAAATTGGTGAACGGATGAAGACCACCGCATGGGGGAACCAGGGCCTCGAGGCCAGCGTCGAGGGACTCGGCGCGATGGGGATGTCGGCGTTCTACGGCGACCGTGACGACACGGAGTCGACCGCAACCCTCAACCGGGCGCTCGACCTCGGCGTCTCGATGATCGACACCGCCGAGATCTATGGGCCGTTCCTCAACGAGCAGCTCATCGGTCAGGCGATCGGGCACCGGCGTGACGAGTTCGCGCTCGCGACGAAGTTCGCGACCCACATCGAGGACGACGGCACCATGGGACCGCCCGACGGCAGCCCGGCGTACGCGCGCAAGGCGGTCGAGCGCTCGCTCCGGCATCTCGGCATGGAGACGATCGACCTCTACTACCTGCACCGCGTCGACCCGAACGTCCCGATCGAGGAGACGGTCGGCGCGATGGCGGAGTTCGTCGAGGAGGGCAAGGTCCGTTACCTCGGGTTGTCCGAGGCGGCGCCCGAGACGGTCCGCCGCGCCCACGCGACGCATCCGATCACCGCGGTCCAGACGGAGTACTCGCTGTTCGAGCGCACCCCCGAGGTCAACGGCGTGCTCGACACGACTCGCGAGCTCGGCATCGAGTTCGTCGCGTACTCGCCCCTGGGCCGTGGGGTGCTGACTGGCGCGATCTCGTCGCCGACCGACCTGCCCGACAACGACTGGCGGCGCAACATGCCGCGTTTCCGCGAGGAGGCCATGACGCACAACCTGACGGTCGTCGACAAGGTGCGGGCACTGGCCGGCGCCAAGGGCGTCACGCCCGGCCAGCTCGCGCTGGCGTGGGTGCTGCACCAGGACGGCGTCGTCGCGATCCCGGGCACGAAGCGCCGGACGTACCTCGAGGAGAACGTCGCCGCGGTCGATGTCGAGCTCACCGCCGACGACCTGGCTGCACTCGCCGACGCGGCCCCCGTGGGCGTGACCCAGGGGGACCGCTACGACGAAGCCGGCATGCGCGCCGTCCACGTCTGACGACTCCCGCTGGTTGAGGTGCGAAGGCCGCCCGCGGCCGAAGCCTCGAAACCACTGTGGTTTCGAGGCTCCGCTTCGCTCCGCATCTCAACTACCGCCGGTTACGCCTTGGCGTAGTGCAGGACCCACTCGACGAACGGGGTCGCCTCGCGCCAGTCGGCGCGGACGTGCTCGAGCAGCTCGGGCGTGTGGATGAACGGCTCGAAGCCGTAGCTCTTGCCCAAGGTCATGGACTTGTGCCGCAGCAGCTCGATGCGTGGGTGGTCGACGTCGAACCCACGGGGTGCAGTTTTGAGCCGGTCACCGCCGAGCTCCCAGCCGGCCGCCTGCATCGTCGCGAGGATCTCCTCGAGCTCGCCGCCTCGCCGCTTGTCGACAATCGCGTCGCGGATGCTCGCGAGGCGCGGTGACGACGCCTCGTAGAAGCCGACTCCGACGCGTACGCCGGGAGCGCCGACCTGGACGTAGTATCCGGTCGACGGTCCCTTGGGCACGAACGCGCCCTGGTGGGTCTTGTAGGGCGTCTTGTCCTTGGCGAACCGCACGTCGCGGTAGGGCCGGAACACCTTCGCGTCGCCGAACTCGTCGGTGAGGGCGCCGACCAAAGCCTTCATCGGCGCGGCCACGGCCCCGTCGTACGTCGCCCGGTGGGCCTCCCAGTACGACTTCGTGTTGTCCATCTCGAGGTCGTCGTAGAAGTCGAGGGCCGCGACGGGGAAACCGGTGAACTCAGGCACCCTGCGAGGCTACTTCGTGACCGCCACGTCCTGCTCGCCGAGACGCTGTTCGCCCAGGACGTGGAGCAGCTGCAGCTTCCCGTATGTCTCGGTGCCCGGCGCCGCACCAAGGATCACCAGGGTCTGGCCCTCCTCGGCCGTGGCCATCGTCTCGCAGTCGACCTCGAGCAGCCCGACCTTGGGATGGACGAGCCGCTTCGACGCCGGATGGCGGAGGCCGACCTCGTGCTGCTCCCAGATGTCGGCGAACTCGCTGCCGGTCGCCATGAGCGCGTCGATCATGGCCACGACATCGGCGTCGTGAGGTCTCCGGGACCAGGTCGCGCGCAGGTCGGCGACCCGGATGCGGCTCTGCCCGGGTTGGTCCTCCAGTGGGGTGGCCCGGGTCTCGGGGTGGGCGAACCAGCGCCACGTCATGCTCGCCTCGACGCCGGTGAGTCCGCTGCGATCACCTTGCAGGAGCTTCGACAGCCGGTTCTGGGCCAGGACGACGCCGAGGTCGGACACCACGAACGCGGCGCAGTCATGAAGCTGGTCGATGACCCGGAGCAGCACCGGGCGTACACGCGTCGATGAGCCCGTACGGTCGGGCGCCGCGTGGCCGGAGAGCCGGTAGAGGTGGTCGGTCTCGTCCTCGGACAGGCGCAGCGTACGGGCGAGGGCGCGGAGCATCTGGATCGACGGCTGGGGGCTGCGGGCCTGCTCGAGCCGGGCGTAGTAGTCGACCGACATACCGGTGAGGTGTGCGACCTCCTCGCGGCGCAGGCCGGGAGCGCGCCTGCGGGGACCGACCGTGAGCCCGACATCGGCGGGCTGCAGCGCCTCGCGCCTACGGCGGAGGAAGTCGGCGAGCGAGCTGCGATCCATACGTCCATCATCGCTCGCGCGCGAAGCCGTAAACAGGGATCGCCAGTCCGTGGTTGAACGCTCCTCTCCCGCAGACGGCCGACCCGACGCAGGCTGGAGGCATGACCACTTCGACACTGACCACCAAGACCCTCGGCACCCTCGGCTCGACCCCCGCGATCGGCCTCGGCCTGATGGGGATGTCCGCACTGTACGGACCCTCGGACCGCGACGAGAGCATCGCGACGATCCACGCCGCCCTCGACGCCGGGGTGACCCTGCTCGACACCGGCGACTTCTACGGCATGGGCCACAACGAGCTGCTGCTCGCCGAGGCCCTCAAGGACCATGACCGCGACGCCGTCGACATCAGCGTCAAGTTCGGCGCCCTCCGCGGCCCCGACGGCGCGTGGTTCGGCTTCGACGCCCGGCCCGCCGCGGTGAAGACCTGGCTCGCGTACTCACTCGTGCGGCTCGGCACGGACCACGTCGACATCTACCGCCCGGCCCGGCTCGACCCGGCCGTCCCGATCGAGGAGACCATCGGCGCGATCGCCGAGCTGGTCGAGGCCGGCCACGTCCGCCACATCGGCCTGTCCGAGGTCGGCGCCGACACGATCCGCCGTGCCCACGCCGTGCACCCCATCTCGGACCTGCAGATCGAGTACTCGTTGAACTCCCGCGGCATCGAGGGCGAGATCCTCGACACCTGCCGTGAGCTGGGCATCGGCATCACGGCGTACGGCGTGCTGTCGCGCGGCCTGATCAGCGGGCACTACGACGCGTCGAAGACCGGTGCGGGTGACTTCCGCTCGCACACGCCCCGGTTCCAGGGCGAGAATCTCGACCGCAACCTCCAGCTCGTCGAGGCCATGCGCGAGGTCGCCTCGGACTCCGGCATCACGGTCGCGCAGGCCGCCATCGCGTGGGTCGCGTCCCGCGGCGACGACATCGTCCCGGTCGTCGGCGCCCGTACGCGTGAGCGCCTCGCCGAGACGCTCGGTGCGGCGGAGGTGACGCTCACCGAGGAGCAGCTCGCGGCGATCGAGGCTGCCATGCCGGCCGACGAGGTCGCCGGCACGCGCTACGCCGAGGAGCAGATGGCGATGCTCGACAGCGAGCGCTGAACCCACCCGGCGTGTGAGCAAACTCCCATCGGGTTGCTTTTGTCCGTTGGTCATTGCTTAGGTAAGCCTGACCTAAGTACACACCTTCGGGGGAAGGAGTGGTGGTGCGCCACCACCTGTTCAACGCACGCAATCTCGACCGCTATCGCGACGACATGACGTCGGGGCTCGACGCCCTCGTCGGACATGTCGCCGGGGTGACCCAACCGTTCTCCGGCACGGGCGTGCCCTCGGTGGCCCATCGTGTCGCGGAGGTCGATCTCGACCAGCCGTTGGGAGACCTCGACGCGGTCATCGACGAGATGCGGACGGTCTATCTCGACGATGCGGTCTGGTTCCACGAGCCCCGCTACCTGGCGCACCTCAACTGCCCGGTCGTGATCCCCGCCCTCGTGGCCGAGCTGTTCGTCTCGGCGGTCAACTCCTCGCTCGACACCTGGGACCAGAGCGCGGGCGGCACGCTGGTGGAGCGCCGGCTCGTGGACTGGGCCGCTGGACGGATCGGATTCGGGGAGGAGGCCGACGGGGTCTTCACGAGCGGCGGTACGCAGTCCAACCTCCAGGCCCTGCTTGTCGCGCGCGGACAGGCGTACCTCTCGGGGGATGCCGACCCGGCTGAGCCGCTCGCACAGACGCTCACCCGGTTCCGGATCTTCGCGTCACGCGACAGCCACTTCAGTGTGCAGAAGTCGGCGAACGTGCTGGGCCTCGGCCTCGACGCTGTGGTCACCGTGCCGACCGACGACCGGCATCGCATGGACCCATGGCTGCTTGACGCCGAGATCACCCGGGCGCGGGCAGCCGGGCTGATCCCCATGGCAGTCGTCGCGACTGCCGGCACGACGGACTTCGGCAGCATCGATCCGTTGAACCGCGTCGCCGATGTCTGCGCGGACCACGGCGTGTGGCTGCACGTCGACGCGGCGTACGGCGGCGGGCTGCTGGTGTCGACCCGGCGACGGCACCTCATCGACGGCGTCGAGCGCGCCGACTCGGTGACGATCGACTTCCACAAGACGTTCTTCCAGCCCGTCAGCTCTAGCGCCGTCATCGTCCGCCGCGGCGACGACCTGAGGCACGTGACCTACCACGCCGACTACCTCAACCCGCGGTCCGCGGCACTGCCGAACCAGGTCGACAAGAGCCTGCAGACCACGCGCCGCTTCGACGCCCTCAAGCTGTGGCTCACACTGCGCGTGATGGGGGCCGACGCGATCGGTGACTACCTCGACGACGTCATCGACCTGGCCCACGTCGGCCACGGACTACTCCGCGACGACCCTGACTTCGAGGTCGTGGTGGCGCCGACCCTGAGCACCCTGGTGTTCCGCTTCCGCCCTGCGGGCGTGCCGGAGGGGATCGCCGACGAGGTCAACCCGCGGATTCGCCGTACGATCGCCGGCCGCGGCAACGCTGTCATCGCCGGCACGGTGGTGGACGGCCGCGCGTGGCTGAAGTTCACCCTGCTCAACCCCGAGACGACCGCCGACGACCTGCGAGCCGTGCTCGACCTGATCCGCGAGATCGGCCGCGAGCTGCTCGACGAGCTGCGAGCGGAGGCCCGCGGATGAGGACGTACGACTTCGCCGCCATCGGGCTCGGGCCGTTCAACCTCGGGCTGGCCTGCCTCGCGGAACCGGTCGACGGGCTCGACGGGATCTTCCTCGAGGCGCGCGACGACTTCAGCTGGCACCCCGGCATGATGCTCGCCGACGCGACGCTGCAGGTCCCGTTCATGGCCGACCTCGTCACGATGGCCGATCCGACGTCGCGGTTCTCGTTCCTCGAGTTCCTCAAGCGGACCGGCCGGCTCTACAAGTTCTACATCCGCGAGAGCTTCTACCCGTTGCGCGCCGAGTACGACCAGTACTGCCGGTGGGCTGCGGGGCAAATCGCGGGAATCCGATTCGGCCGACACGTCGATCGCGTCGAGCACGACGGTGAGGCGTACGTCGTCACGGCCCGGCTCCGCAACGGCGACACCGAGACGTACCGGGCGAGGCGCATGGTGCTCGGCACGGGGACGCAGCCGCACGTTCCTCCTGCGCTGCGCGGACTCGACGGACCCGTGATCCACACCGCCGACTACCTCACCCACAAGGCCGCCCTGCAGGCGAAGCGTTCGATCACGATCGTCGGCAGCGGGCAGAGTGCGGCCGAGGTCTACCTCGACCTGCTCGAGGACATCGACTCGTACGGCTATGAGCTCGTCTGGGCCACGCGATCGCCGCGGTTCTTCCCGATGGAGTACACCAAGCTCACGCTCGAGATGACCTCGCCGGAGTACACCGCGTACTTCCGGGCGCTGCCGATGCAGAAGCGCGACGAGCTCCTGCGCTCGCAGCGCCAGCTCTACAAGGGCATCAGCGGGGACCTCATCGACACGATCTACGACTCGCTCTATCGCAAGCAGGTGCACGGCGAGGTGCCCACGCGCCTGCTGACCAACACCGAGCTGGCCGGCGCGGCCTGGGATGAGTCGAGGGGCGCGTACGACCTCGAGCTCCGGCACACCGAGCTCGAGGTGCCGTTCGCGCTGGAGTCCGAGGCGCTGGTCCTCGCGACGGGATACCGGTCACACGTGCCGGGATTCGTCGGACCGATCACGGACCGGATCCGCTGGGACGAACGAGGCCGTTACGCCGTCGCGGCCGGCTACACGATCGACGAACAGGAGCAGATCTTCGTGCAGAACGCCGAGGAGCACACCCACGGCCTCGTGGCGCCCGACCTCGGTATGGGCGCCTTCCGCAACTCGGTCATCGTCAACGCGATGTGCGGGCGCGAGGTCTATCCGGTCGAGGAGCGGATCGCGTTCCAGGAGTTCGGAGTGCCGGCACCGGCTCGGACGGAGGTGCCGGTATGACCACGACCGCCCTTCTCGCCCGGGCCACCCGCATCGGCCGGATCACGATCGAACCCGTCGACCTCGACCGTGATGCCGCGGCCCTCCACTCCTGGGTGACGCACCCGCGATCGGTCTACTGGGGCATGCAGGCTGCGACCGTCGATGAGGTGCGGACGGCATACGCCGACATCGCGGCCGACCCGCACCACGGCGCCTGGCTCGGCCGTGTCGACGGCGAACCGGCGTTCCTCGCCGAGACGTACGATCCCGCCCACAGCGAGCTCGCCGGCGCGTACGAGGTGCGCGACGGTGACATCGGCATGCACGTGCTCGTCGCGCCGACGGACCGGCCGCGCCACGGCTTCACCTCTGCGGTGTTCCGCGCCGTGATGGAGCTCTGCCTCGACGATCCGCGCCATCGCCGGGTCGTCGTCGAGCCCGACATCCGCAACGAGCGCATCGCCGCACTCAACACGGCGGCAGGCTTCCGCGTCGAGCGCGAGGTGCAGCTCGCCGGCAAGACCGCGGCGCTCAGCACGTGCACCCGTGAGCAGTTCCTGGCGAGCGCGATCCGCCGCGACGAGGCCCAGCGGGTCGCCTCGCACCTGACGCCTGACGCCATGGAGCGCGCGCACCGGTTCCTGGTCGCCAAGGCGCTGGCGGAGTTCTCGCACGAGCGGCTGCTCATGCCGGAGCCCATCGGCCATGATCACCAGGTCACGATCGGCGACACCCGCTACCGGTTCCACGCGCATCGGCACGAGCTCGAGCACTGGGTCGTCGAGCCGTGGTCGGTGACGCGAGAGGTCGATGGCGAGCCCGCCGACCTGGACGCTCTCGCGTTCATCGCAGAGCACGCGGAGGTCCTGGGCATCCCCGAGGCGCTGCTGCCGACCTACCTCGAGGAGATCAGCAGCACGCTCGCGAGCGCCGCATGGAAGCACGTCCACGGCACGCTGACCTCGGCCGACCTCGTCCACGCCGACTTCCAGACGATCGAAGCGGCGATGACCGAGGGACATCCCGGATTCGTCGCCAACAACGGCCGCATCGGCTTCTCGGCATCGGACTTCACCGCGTACGCGCCGGAGGCTGGGCAGCCCTTCGCGGTGGTGTGGCTCGCGGTGCTCCGCACCAAGGCGCATCTCTCGCTGGGTGCGGGGCTCGACGAGGAAGCCCTGTACGCCGGGGAGCTCGACGCCTCGACCCGTGAGTGCTTCGACGCCGAGCTGCGCGATCTCGGCCTGGACCCTGACGACTACCTGCTGATGCCCGCGCACCCGTGGCAGTGGGAGCACAAGCTGGCGATCACGTTCGCTCCCGATGTCGCCCGGCGCGACATCGTCTGCCTGGGCCGCAGCGACGACCGCTATCGCGCCCAGCAATCGATCCGTACGTTCTTCAACGCCGACCGCCCCGAACGGCACTACGTCAAGACCGCGCTCTCGATCCAGAACATGGGGTTCATGCGGGGGCTTTCGCCGGCGTACATGCGGGCGACACCGGCGATCAACGACTGGGTCGCGGGGCTCGTCGACGCCGACGAGGAGCTGCGTGAGTGTGGCTTCGGTGTGCTGCGCGAGCGCGCGGCGATCGGCTACACCGGCGACGCCTATCACCGGCTCGGGACGCCGTCGGCGTACACCAAGATGCTGGCCGCGCTCTGGCGGGAGAGCCCGCTGCCGCAGCTCGCCGCCGGTGAACGACTCGCGACGATGGCTTCCCTGCTGCACCGCGACCGGGACGGCCGTCACCTGGTCACCGAGCTGATCGGGGCGTCGGGGGTGTCACCCAGGGAGTGGGTCGCGAGCTACCTTCGGGCGTATCTCCGCCCGATCGTGCACTGCCTGCACCGCTACGAGCTGGCGTTCATGCCCCACGGCGAGAACCTCATCCTCGTCATGGAGGACCACGTGCCGACGCGCGTGCTGATGAAGGACATCGGCGAGGAGATCGCCGTGATGGGTGACCTGCCGCTGCCCGCCGACGTCGAGCGGGTGCGCGTGACGGTGCCGGAGCGGGTCAAGCCGCTGGCGGTGCTGACCGATGTGTTCGACGGATTCCTGCGCTTCCTTGCCGGCATCCTTGCCGAGGACCGGGTGCTGGGCCCGGACGAGTTCTGGGCACTCGTCGCGGGCACGATCACCGCCCACCAGGCCGCGCATCCGGAGCTGGCCGAGGCGTTCGCGCGGATCGACCTGTTCGTCCCCGAGTTCGATCACTCGTGCCTCAACAGGCTGCAGCTGCGCAACACCAAGGAGATGGTGGACCTGTCCGACCAGGCCGAGTCGCTGATCTTCGCCGGCACTCTGGTCAACCCGATCTCCCGGTGACGATCAGGGCAGCAGCAGGACCTTGCCGGTGGCGCGGCGCTCGTCGAGCGTGAGGAGTGCTTGCGTCGCCTGGGCGAGGGGGAACGTCGGGCCGACGACGGGGCGCAGGGCACCGCTCTCGAGGTGCGGCGCGAGCGCCGCCCACTCCTTGGCGACGTGACCCGGGCGCGCCAGGGCGTACGCACCCCAGCCGACACCGACGACCGACACGTTGTTGAGCAGCAGGCGGTTGACCTTGACCGTCGGGATCTCGCCGGCGGTGAATCCGATGACCAGCAGGCGGCCGTCCGCCTTGAGGCTGCGCAGCGAGTCGGTGAACCGGTCGCCGCCCACGGGGTCGACCACGATGTCGACGCCACCCTGCTCGGCGACCGCGTCCTTGAACCCGTCGGGCAGCACGAACGCGTCGGCACCCGCCTGCAGCGCGATTGCGCCCTTCTCGGGCGTCGAGGTGACGGCGATGACCCGTTCGGCGCCGAACGCCTTGGCGACCTGGATCGCCGCGGTGCCGACGCCTCCGGCCGCGCCGTGCACCAGCACCGACTCGCCGGCCTCGAGGCGACCGCGCTCGACGAGGGCGAAGTAGGCGGTGCCGTAGTTGAAGACGATCGCGGCACCCTGCTCGTACGAGATGCTGTCGGGGATCGGGAACGTCAGGTCGACCTGCGCGACGGCCTCCTCGGCGAACCCGCCGAGCAGGCACAGCGCTGCCACGCGGTCGCCCGGCGAGAAGCCGGAACCGTCCGGAGCGCTGATGACCTCGCCGGCGATCTCGGCGCCCGGCGTGAACGGCAGGTCGGGCTTGAGCTGGTAGAGCCCGCGGCTCTGGAGCACCTCGGGGAACGCGACGCCGGCCGCGCGTACGCGGATGAGCACCTGGTTGGCGGCCGGTTCGGGGCTGGGGAGCTCGACGAGCTCGACCGCTGAGGGGCCGTCGAGAGACGTGATCTGTACGGCTTTCATGTCCGCGAGACTAGCGTACGGACTAAGCGAGCGCTTAGCACCCGATCCGGTCCGTACTCTTGTGCCCATGCGCGCATCCGTCGACGTCGAAGTAGCCCGCTGGTGCGCAGATCACCGGATCACCGTGCTCACCAAGATCTGTCGGGTGCTCGAGGACGTCGGCGAGTCGACGGTGTTCCTCGCCGCCCTCGTCGTGGTCGGCCTGCTGGTCCTGGTGGTCCGCAGGATGTGGCTGGACCTGCCATCCGTCGGGTTCGCGTTCCTGGCGATGGTCATCGTCAACGGCAACCTGAAGCACCGGATCGACCGACCGCGCCCGCCGGCCGACCTCGCGCTGACGACGTTGCACGGGTCGGCGATGCCCTCGTCCCATGCGGTGCTGACCTCGTCGATCCTCGTCGCGATCCTGATGGTCCCGCAGTGGACATCGACGTCCGCCCGCCGCACGGTAGGGCTCACCGGAGCAGCCGGTTGCATCGTCACGGGCGCCGCGATGGTCTACCTCGGCGGCCACTGGCTGACGGACGTGCTCGTCGGCTGGGCCGTCGGGATCGTCATGATCGGCGGCACACTGCTGCTGTGGCGACGCATCGGCCTGCCCACGGGGAAGACCGCCTGATGCGGCTCATCGACCTGCTGCCCAAGGGCGTGACGACGGACGAGGACGTCGTATACGACGCGATCACTCAATGGGTCGACCGACGCGGGCTCACCCTCTATCCCGCGCAGGACGAGGCGATCCTGGAGTGCGTCGCCGGCTCCAACGTGATCCTGGCGACGCCGACCGGCTCCGGCAAGAGCCTCGTGGCGACCGCGGCGATGGCAGCCGCGCTGGCTCGCGGAGAGTGCAGCGTCTACACCGCACCGATCAAGGCCCTCGTGAGCGAGAAGTTCTTCGACCTCTGCGACATCTTCGGTGCCGACAACGTCGGGATGGTCACCGGTGATGCCGCGGTCAACGCCGACGCCCCGATCATCGCGGCGACCGCCGAGATCCTCGCCAACATGGCGCTCCGCGAGGGTGCCAACGCCGACATCGGCCTGGTCGTGATGGACGAGTTCCACTTCTACGCCGATCCCGACCGCGGCTGGGCCTGGCAGGTGCCGCTGATCGAGCTGCCCAAGGCGCAGTTCCTGCTGATGTCGGCGACGCTGGGCGACACGACGCGGTTCGAGGCCGATCTGTCGAGGCGTACGGGCCGGTCGACCGCGCTCGTCACGACCTCCGAGCGCCCGGTCCCGCTCATCTCGGAGTACGTCTCGACGCCGATCCAGGAGACCCTCGAGCAGCTGATCGAGACGAACCAGACGCCGGTGTACGTCGTGCACTTCACGCAGGTCTCGGCGCTCGAGCGCGCGCAGGCGCTGACGAGCATCAAGGTCGCGACCCGCGAGGAGCGCGACGTCATCGCCGAGCACCTCGGCGACTTCCGGTTCTCCTCGGCGTTCGGCAAGACCCTCTCGCGGCTCGTACGCATGGGGGTCGGCGTGCACCACGCGGGCATGCTGCCGCGCTACCGCCGGCTCGTCGAGACGCTGACCCAGGCCGGCCTGCTCAAGGTCGTCTGCGGCACCGACACGCTCGGCGTCGGCATCAACGTGCCGATCCGCACCGTGCTCTTCAGCGGCCTGTCGAAGTACGACGGCGTCCGCCAGCGCCAGCTGCAGGTGCGCGAGTTCCAGCAGATCGCGGGGCGCGCGGGCCGGGCCGGCTTCGACACCGTCGGCCACGTCATCGTCGAGGCGCCCGAGCACGACATCGAGAACGCCCGCCTGGTCCGCAAGGCCGGCGACGACGTCAAGAAGCAGCGCAAGATCCAGCGCAAGAAGGCGCCCGAAGGCTTCGTGTCGTGGGGCGAGGGCACGTTCACCAAGCTCTCGACCGGTACGCCCGAGGCCCTCGTCTCGCGCATGCGAGTCAGCCACGCGATGGTGCTCGACGTCATCTCGCGACGCGGCGACGCCCGCGCGTCGCTGGAGCGGCTGCTGCGGGAGAGCGACGAGACCGAGGAGTCGCAGGACCGCCTGCTCGCCGAGGTCGACGAGATCATCGACGCGTTGCTCACCGGCGGCGTCGTCGAGCAGGTCGACCCGCCGGACGCCGACGGTCGTAGGCTCCGCCTGACGGTCGACCTGCAGGCCAACTTCGCCCTCAACCAGCCGCTGTCGCCGTTCGCCGTCGCGGCCTTCGAGCTGCTCGACCGCGACGACCCGGCATACGCGCTCGACATGGTCTCGGTGGTCGAGGCGACGCTCGACGACCCGAGACCGATCATCAACGCCCAGCGTCATCGCGCCCGCGGCGAGGCGATCAACGAGATGAAGATGGACGGCATCGAGTACGACGAGCGGATGGAGCTGCTCGAGGAGATCACCCACCCCAAGCCGCTCGAGGAGCTGCTCGGCGTCGCGTACGAGTCCTATCGCAAGGGGCACCCGTGGGTCGCCGACCACGAGCTGCGGCCCAAGTCGGTCGTGCGCGAGATGTGGGAGCGCGCGATGACGTTCTCCGAGCTGATCGGCGACTACCAGCTCGCCCGGTCCGAGGGGCTCGTCCTGCGCTACCTCTCCGACGTCTACAAGACGCTGCTGCGCACGGTGCCCGAGCAACTGCGCAACGAGGAGCTCATCGACCTCACCGAGTGGCTCGGCGAGCTCGTACGCCAGACCGACTCGAGCCTGCTCGACGAGTGGGAGCAGCTGATCAACCCGGACACCGATCCCGCCGAGGTGCGTGCGAAGGCCGAGGGCAGCGCTCCCCCGCGGCCCGTCACCGGCAACGCGCGGGCGTTCCGGGTCCTCGTCCGCAATGCGCTGTTCCGCCGGGTCGAGCTCGCGGCTCTGGGCCGGTGGAGTGCGCTGGGCGAGCTCGACGGCGAGGACGGCTGGGACGCGACGGAGTGGATGGCGGCGATCGCGGCCTATCGCGAGGAGTACGACTCGATCGGCACCGGTCCGGCGGCGCGAGGGCCCGACCTGTTCATGGTCGAGGAGGGCGCGATCACGTGGCGGGTGCGCCAGACGTTCGACGACCCCGAGGGCGACCGCGACTGGGGCATCACGGCCCAGGTCGACCTGCCGGCGTCGGACGAGGCAGGCGAAGCGGTGGTCACGATCCTGGACGTCGGCCCTCTCTGACGTCTGCATTCGCTCGCCAGCGACGAGCTCTGCGAGGAGTGTGAGGGAGCTGGGGGCACCTCCCGCGAGCGCAGCGAGTGGGGGAGGGACGAGCGACCGAGGCGTGGTGAGACAGCAGGATTGCGCGAGTCCTCGACCTTGCGTTGGTTCGCCTCGCTTCGCTCACATTCGGCCGCGGGCGGCCTCATTGGCGAACGCGGTCTAGCGCATCGTCAGCCGCAGCGGGGCCTTGTCGCCCGGCACGTTCGTGATGTTGCGGAGCTTGTTGGGTGCGACGGCGTCGGCGGTCACTTCGTAGCGCTGCAGCACCTCGCGCAGCACGACCGTGCCCTCCATCAACGAGAACGCCGCTCCGATGCACCGGCGTACGCCACCGCCGAACGGGATCCAGGTGTTGGCCGCGACCTTCTCGGCGGTGAACCGCTCAGGCTTGAACAGGTGCGCGTCCGCGAAGCTCGCCTCACGGCTGTGCGACAGCATGATCGATGGCGTGACCGTCGTGCCGCGAGGCAGCAACCGGCCCGCGACGACCTGGTCGCTCTGCAGCGTACGAGCGACGAAGTCGATGATCGGGTGCAGGCGCATCGACTCCTTGAGGCAGGCCTCGAGGTACGCGTCGTCGCCCGTGTCCGCGGCGGCGACGGCGCGAGCCAGGATCTCTGGGTCACGGCCCAGCTCGTGCAGCGTCCACGACAGCGCCGAGGCGGTCGTCTCGTGCCCGGCCAGCAGCAGCGTGACGAGCTGGTCGCGCATCTCGGCGTCGGTCAGCGGCGTCTCGCCCTCGGAGGCGCCGACCCGCAGCAGCCGTGAGAGTACGTCGTCGCGGCCGTCGAGGTCGTGTGCCGCCCGCCGCTCGGCGATCTCGGCGTACAGGAGCTCGTCGACCTCCTGCTGGTTCTTGAAGTAGCCGCGCCAGGGCGGCAGCTTGAAGAGTCGCGGGTACGACCAGGCGAGCAGCATCTTGGCGTCGATGTTGACCATGCGGTTGACCTTGGGTCGCAGCACCGAGAGCCGCTCCTCGTCGGTCACGCCGAACACGACCTGCAGGATCACGTCGAGCGTGATGGCGTTCATCCGATCGAGGGTCACGAGGGTGTCGCCGTCGTGCCACGAGTCGACCTCGATCTTGGCGATCGCCTCGACGAGCGGCTGGTAGGCCCGCATCGACGGGCCGGTGAATGCCGGCATCAGCAGCTTGCGGGCCCGCTGGTGCTCGGCGTCGTCCGTCAGCAGCACCGAGTGCTCGCCCATGACGGGCTTGAGGATCGCGTTGCCCTCGCCCGCGTGGAACTGCGACGGGTCGGCGGCGAAGATCTCCTTGATGTCCGCCGGGTCGCTGAACACGACGAGCGTACGAGGGCCGGGCAGGATCCGCAGCGAGAACGTGTCGCCGTACTCCTGGTGGTACGCCGGGACGGTCCCGGCCCGGTCGCGCAGGAACTTCCACGTCATCCGGGCCGGAGACATGCTCGGCCCATCAGGCAGGTCGTAGTCCTGCGCGAGGCTCATGCCGCCTTCTCCCAGACGAAGTCGTGCGCCTTGACCTTGCGGGTCTCCCACCAGTAGCGGAAGGTGAAGCCGGGCCAGATCGTGCGGTTCTTGCCATGGCTGTCGAGATACCAGCTCGTGCAGCCGCCCTGGCTCCACACTCCCTTGCTGACCTTCTCCTGCAGCTCGTCGTTGAACTCGCGCTGCGCCTCGGAGGTGGGCTCGACGGCCTGCGCACCACGCTCGTTCATCGAGTCGAGCATGTTGATGATCCACTTCGTCTGCTGCTCGATCATGAAGACGACCGAGTTGTGGCCCAGCGCCGTGTTGGGGCCGAGCATGAAGAAGAAGTTGGGGAAGTGCGCGACCGAGATGCCGAGGTAGGTCTCGATGCCCTCCTTCTTGAACGTGTCGGAGAGGTCTCGGCCACCCTTGCCGGTGACGTGGACCCATTCGAACGCGTCCGTCACGTGGAACCCCGTGCCGTAGATGATGACGTCCGCCTCGCGGAACGTGCCGTCCTTGGCGAGGATCCCGTCGGGGCGGATCTCCTCGATGCCCTCGGTGATGAGGGCGACGTTGTCGCGGTTGTAGATGGGGATGTAGTTGTCGGTCTTGAGCACGCGCTTGCAGCCCAGCCGGTAGTCGGGGATGAGCTTCTCGGCCGTCTCGGGATCGTCGACCGTCTTGCGGATGTAGGCCGAGACCTGCTTCTCGACCAGGCTCGAGATGTTCTGCAACGGTCCGGTGAAGCCCAGCTGCTGGGCCTCGTTGAGCCAGTAGCGGCTGTTGCGATAGAGCCGGGTCCCGCCGGGGATCTTGGAGATGAAGGCCTTCTTGCGGCCGGTGATCTCGTGGTTGTGCTTGGGCACGACCCAGGGAGCCGTGCGCTGGTAGACGTCGAGCTGGCCGACTTCGGGCGCGATCTGCGGGAGGAACTGGATGGCGCTCGCGCCCGTACCGATGACGGCGACCTTCTTGCCGGTCAGGTCGACGTCGTGCTGCCACTGCGCGGAGTGGAAGTGCGGGCCCTGGAACGTCTCGGCACCCGTGAGCTTGGGGATGTTGGGGATGTGCAGGCCGCCGATGCCCGAGATCAGGACCCGCGTGTCGTACGTCTCCTGGCTCGTGGTGACGGTCCAGCGCAACCGGTCCTCGTCCCACACCGCACCCGTGAGCTCGGTGTTGAAGTGGATGAGGTCGTAGAGCGCGTTCTTCTTCGCGACCGTCCGCATGTAGTCCCAGATCTCCGGCTGGGCGGAGTACTCGCGGCTCCAGTCGGGGTTGAGCTCGTACGAGAACGAGTACATGTGGCTCTGGATGTCGCACTCGGCGCCGGGGTAGGTGTTGTCGCGCCACGTGCCGCCGACGTCGTCCGCCTTCTCGATGACGATGAAGTCGCCGCGGCCGGATTCGCGCAGCTTCATGGCCATGCCCATTCCTGAGAAGCCGGTGCCGACGATGAGGATGTCCGTTTTGATCACGTTTCAGATACTATCGGTATCTGAGTACGATGCAAGAGTGTCTCGGGCCACAGGGCCCGACGGACGAGGAGCGGTTGTGGCAGTCGACAACGTGAGGGTCAGCAGGGCCGAGCGGCAGGCTCAGACGCGCGAGCGGCTCATCGTCGTCGCACGCGAGATGTTCCTGTCGGACGGCTACGCCGCGACGTCGCTCGACAAGGTCGCGGTGCGTGCCGGCTTCTCCAAGGGCGCGGTCTACTCCAACTTCGCCGGCAAGGAACAGCTCTGCATGGCGGTGCTCGACAGCATCCACGAGGAGCAGATTGAGGGCGTCGTCACGGCGTTCTCGCAGGACACCGACCTCGATGGCCGCATCGAGGCCTTCGCCGCCTGGGCCCGCGAAGGACTGGGTCAGCCGCGCTGGACCGCCCTCGAGGTCGAGTTCGGCGCCATCGCCCGCCAGAGCCCCTACGTCGCGACCGAGCTCGTCAAGCGGCACCGGGAGATCCGGGCCGCGATCGCCGAGCTGGTCCGCCGGGTGACCACCGAGGCCGGCCTCGGGGACGTCGTCGATCCTGACCAGGCGGCGACGACGCTGCTCAGCCTCGGCATCGGGCTCGGCACGCTGCGCTCGCTCGACAGCACGATCGACGTCGGGGTCTTCGCCGACACGATGCGTGCCCTGCTCAAGAGCTCGACGGTGTGACCTTCAGGATCTTGTCGTCCGAGCCGTTCGACGTGGTCAGGTAGACCGAGCCGTCAGGCCCGCGCACCGCGGCCCGCAACCGGCCGTACGTGCCGTCGAGGACAGCCGGCTTCCACGTCGCCAGCAGCGTGCCGGACGAGCTGAGCAGGAAGATGCGTACGGAGGTGTCCTTGAGCGCCGTCACCACCAGAGCCCCGTTCCACGCTCCCCACCCGGATCCGCTGACGAAGGTCGCACCGCTGGTCGCGACCGTCGGATCACCTGATCGCCACCTGGCCTTGATCTGTTTGCCCGGCAGGCTGTCGTCGGTCATCGGAGAGTTCGCGCCCTCGTTGTACGAAGGGTCGCCGCTCCGGCGTGGCACGGGGTTCCAGCCGTAGTTGCCGCCGGTGTGCAGCAGGTTGACCTCGTCGTCGCGATAGCTGCCGTGCTCGACCGACCACACCCTGCCGTCGGCGCGACGGGCGAGACCCTGGACGTTGCGGTGGCCGTACGTGAAGACCTTGCGCTTCATCAGGTTGGCGCTGGACCGGAACGGATTGCCGGGCAGTGTGCCGCCGGTCGAGGCGTCGACCCGCAGGACCTTGCCGCCGCCGGAGAACAGGCTCTGTGCGTTGGTGCCGGTCGCGGCGTCGCCGGTGCCGATGTAGAGCGTGTTGCCGGGCCCCTTCAGCAGGGCGCAGCCGCCGTGCCGCCCGCTCGTCGACGGCAGGCTGCGGACCAGCGTCCGCTTGATCGTCGCCGTGGTGAGCGCGTCGTCAAGGTGCCAGCGCACGACGCGTACGTCCTGGGTCGAGCCGGACTGGAAGCCGTGGCACGTGATGATGTCGTGCGTCGTGGCGAAGTCGGCGGCGACCTCGACCGACATCAGACCGGTCTCGCCGGAGGACCACATCCCGGGCGGCGCGTTGAGCAGGATCCGCTCATCACCGTCGGGCTCTCGCAGGGTGAGGCGCTTGCGGGCCCGCTCGGTGTAGAGCATCGATCCGTCGGGCAGGAAGGCCACGTCCCACGGGATGTCGAGGCCTGACCTGACGACCGTGACCGTCAGCGTGGGGCGCGTCGGCTGGGCGGAGGCGGGGCCGATGACTGCGGACAGCAGGACCATGGCAACTGCGACGAGGGACCAACGCTTCATCCGTCCAGTGTGCGCGTGACAGGGTCAACGCGCTCGCGGGCTACGACTCGCCGAGCCTGGCCAGCAGCAGGACCTCGGCGAGGCAGGCGCGCTCCCATTCCGCGAGGTGCAGGCCCTCGTTGGTGCCGTGCGCGCGGGTGTCGGGGTCCTCGACGCCGGTGACCAGCACGGAGGCCTGCGGGAACGCGTCGGCGAACGTCGCGATGAACGGGATCGACCCACCGACCCCCATGTCGATCGGAGCCACACCGTCCCAGGCCGCCGTCATCGCCTCGCGGGCGGCGTCGTACGCCGGTCCGGTCGCATCGAGGGTCGTGGGATCGCCGCCGTCCGCGTACGTCAGGGTGACCTGCGCGCCCCAGGGAGCATGGGCCAGGACGTGCTCTTGGAGGCGCTCGAACGCCGCCTCGCACGTGTCACCCGGCGCGATTCGCATCGAGATCATGGCGGTTGCGGCGGGGACGAGCGTGTTGCTGGCTGCCGCCGTGCTGGGCGCGTCGATGCCGGTCACCGTGAGGGACGGCTTGGTCCACATGCGCTCGACGTACGAGCCCGTGCCGATCGTGCGTACGCCGTCGGCGAGGCCTGACTCGTGGGCGAGCCGGTCCTCCGGGTAGTCGACGTCAGCAGCCTCGGAGGTCACCAGACCGGCGACCGCGACCGAGCCGTCGTCGTCGTGCAGTGAGGCCAGGACGCGGGTCAGCGCCATCAGCGCATCCGGCACGACTCCGCCGAACATCCCGGAGTGGACGCCGTGGCGGAGCGTGCGGACCTCGAGGGTCGCGCGCACGAGGCCACGCAGTCTCGTCGTCAGTGCCGGCTCACCGATGTCCCAGTTGCCCGAGTCGGCGATCACGATGACGTCGGCCTCCAGCAGCGATCCGTGCTCGCCGATGAATGCCTCGAGGGTCGGCGACCCGATCTCCTCCTCGCCCTCCACGAACACCTTGACGCCGACCGGCAGGGCGTCACCGAGCGCGCGTACCGCAGCGAGGTGTGCCGCGATGCCGGCCTTGTCGTCGGCGGCGCCACGGCCGTAGAGGCGGCCGTCGCGCTCCGTCGGCTCGAACGGCGAGGAGTCCCATGCGTCGTGATCGCCCTCCGGCTGCACGTCGTGGTGCGCGTACAGCAGCACCGTCGGCGTGCCGGGGGGCCCTGGCTTGTGGGCCAGCACCGCGGGAGCCCCGCCGCCGCTTCGCAGGATCTGCGTGTCGAACCCCTCGGCGGCGAACAAGGCGCGCGTGGCCTCGGCCGACGCCTCTACGTCATCCGCGTGCTCGGGCGCAGCGCTGACGGACGGGATCCGGACCAGCTGTTCGAGGTCGGCGCGGACGGACGGCAGGACGGCGGCAAGGGCGGCGCGCAGGTCGCCGGGGCTGGAGGACGTCATGCCTCCGACCCTACGAGAACGGGCTAGTAGCCGCCGTTGGCCTTGAACCGGTCGTAGCTGGCCTGGATCTCGGCCTCCGCCTCGACGCGACCGGTCCAGGTGGAGCCCTCGACCGACTTGCCGGGCTCGAGGTCCTTGTAGACCGTGAAGAAGTGCTCGATCTCGAGGCGGTCGAACTCCGGCACGTGGTGGATGTCGCGCAGGTGCTCCTGGCGCGGATCCTTGGCCGGGACGCACAGCACCTTGTCGTCTCCGCCGGCCTCGTCGGTCATGCGGAACATGCCGATCGTGCGGCAGGAGATCACGCAGCCGGGGAAGGTCGGTTCCGACAGCAGCACGAGGGCATCCAGCGGGTCGCTGTCGAGGCCGAGCGTGTCGTCGATGAAACCGTAGTCAGCGGGATACTGCGTCGCGGTGAACAGCGTGCGGTCGAGGCGGATGCGATGCGTCGCGTGGTCGACCTCGTACTTGTTGCGGCTGCCCTTGGGGATCTCCACGGTGACGTCGAAAATCACTGGTGCCTCCGGCGGTTGAATTCGGGGTGCGCGCGCCCTGAGCGCGGCGCAACGGGGTCTCTATAGTCTGGCGCATGTGCCGTCTCACGGGGAAAGCAGGGTCGCGAAGCCACGCGGTGCGTTCGTCATCCCCTCGCTGGTCCTCGCGATCGTCGTGGCGCTCGGCATCTTCCTGTGGTCCCGCGGCGACCTCAACGGCCTGATCTGCGACGGCGACTGCGGCCCCGCCAACGTCATCCCGCCCCGCTCGCTGACGACTGACACCCAGCCCGCCGAGTCCGCACCGCGGCGCCCCGCGCCCGGCGACATCGACCCGGCCAAGCTCAAGGCCGCGGTCCGGCCGGTCCTCGATGCGTCGGTGCTCGGGCCGCACGTCGGGTTCACGGCGATCGCCCCGGCCAACGGCAGCGCACTCATGTCGAGCGGCCCGGGAGCGTACGTGCCGGCATCGACGACCAAGGTGCTCACGAGCTTCGCCGCGCTGTCGCTGATCGACCCGCAGACCAGGTACGCGACGCGCGTCGTCGGCTCGGCCGACCGGATCGTGCTGGTGGGTGGTGGCGACCCCTACCTCGCGGTCAAGGCCGGCAAGAAGGACGACCCGGTCATCCGCGCCGACCTCACGACGCTGGCCAAGCGCGCGGCGGCTGCGCTGAGGAAGAACGGGACGACGAGCGTCAACCTCGGCTACGACTCCTCGCTCTTCACGGGCCCCGACGCGAGCCCGGGCTGGGAGTCGACGTACGTCAGCCAGAACATCGTCACGCCGGTCAGCGCGCTGTGGGCCGACCAGGGTGAGCAGAACGGCATACGCGCCAAGGATCCCGCCGCGGCGGCAGCCCGCACGTTCGCCGGCCTGCTCGAGGATCGCGGCATCACGGTGACGGACGAGCCCGAGCAGGCGAAGGTGGCGCAAGGAGCGACCGCGCTCGCCGCGGTGCGCAGCGCGACGGTCGCCACGATCATCGAGACCCTCATCCGGGTCAGCGACAACCAGGCCGCCGAGGTCATGCTGCGGCACGCGGCCATCGCGGCGGGCAAGCCGGCGAGCTTCGAGGGCGGCGCCGAGGCGGTCGCCGACGTGCTCGACCAGGCCGACATCGACACCGACGGCCTCGTGCTGCATGACGGGAGCGGGTTGTCGCGCCGCAACCGCATCACGCCCCTGA
The DNA here is from genome assembly GCF_902506105.1 of Aeromicrobium sp. 9AM. Taxonomy (GTDB): domain Bacteria; phylum Actinomycetota; class Actinomycetes; order Propionibacteriales; family Nocardioidaceae; genus Aeromicrobium. The sequence goes on along the minus strand of NZ_LR733304.1, from coordinate 2,426,657 downwards.
CCCTGGCGCAGACCGTCAACGTCGCAGCCGCGACGCCGCGGACCTCCGGTCTGCTCGCCGACCTGCCGATCAGCGGCTTCACCGGCACCTTGGTCGACCGGTTCGCCAAGCTCAAGCCGTCTCTCGGCATGGTCCGCGCCAAGACCGGCACGTTGACCGGCGTCCACTCGCTCGCCGGGTACGCCCTCGATGCCGCCGGTCGCCCGGTCGTCTTCGCCGTGATGGCGGATCGCACCAGCAAGGCCGCGCCGCTCGAGGCGCAGGCGGCCCTCGACAAGGTCGCCGCCGCGATCACCGAGTGCGACTGCGGTTGATCTGCGGTGGTGGTTTCGAGGCTCCGCTTCGCTCCGCACCTCAACCACCGGTGGTTGAGGTGCGGAGGCCGCCCGCGGCCGAGCCTCGAAACCACCATCCAGGCCGTAACGTAGCCACATGATCGATTGGAAGTTCGCGCTCTCGACGGCGACGAAGCTGTCGAAGCCCGGGCCGGACATGTCGGCCGCCGAGGTGGCCGAGGCCGTGGCCGAGCTGCGCGAGGGCGCCGCCAGGTCCGAGGGCCCGGTGCGCGACTTCAGCGATCTGCACGCCACGTCGGCGACTGCGCCCGTGCTCGTGGTCGACCGCCCGCGCTGGATCGAGGCCAACCTCGACACGTTCAAGGTCATGATGGACCCGGTGATGGTCAAGCTCGCGGCCGCCAACAAGGCGCCCTCCGGGATGGCCAAGACCGTCGGGGAGAAGATCAGCGGCGCCGAGCTCGGTGCGCTGATGTCGTTCATGTCGAGCAAGGTCCTCGGCCAGTTCGACCCGTTCTGGGACGGCCCCAACGGCGAAGGCGGCCGACTCCTGCTCGTCGCGCCCAACATCGTCCAGGCCGAGCGGCAGCTCGACGTCGACCCGCACGACTTCCGGCTGTGGGTGTGCCTGCACGAGGAGACGCACCGCGTGCAGTTCACCGCGGTCGACTGGATGCGCGACCACATGAAGTCGCTGCTCGACGAGTTCGTCGACGCCACTGACCTCGACGCATCGGCGATCTCCTCGCTCGTGACCGACGGCCTCGGCGAGGTGATCCGCGTCGTCCGCGGCGACTCGGACGCGTCACTCGCCGAGCTGTTCCAGAACGACCGGCAGCGCGAGGTCGTCGACCGGCTGACCGGCATCATGTCGCTGCTCGAGGGACATGCCGACGTGGTGATGGACGGCGTCGGGCCGGACGTCATCCCGAGCGTCGCCGAGATCCGCCGCAAGTTCACCCAGCGCCGCAAGGGCGCCGGTACGTTCGACCGTCTGCTCCGCCGCCTGATGGGGCTCGACGCCAAGATGCGCCAGTACCGCGACGGCGCCGAGTTCGTCCGCGAGGTCAACGGCAAGGTGGGGCTCTCGGGCTTCAACGCCGTGTGGGCCGAGCCGGCCAACCTGCCCACCAAGTCCGAGATCCTCGACCCGTCCTCGTGGGTCGCCCGCGTGCACGGCTGAGCTCGTCGGCATGGGCGGTGCACTCGATCCGGTGGTCGCAACGGGTCGCAACCTCGTGCGCAGCGCGCTGACCGACCTCGCGCCGGGCAGTCGTGTGGTCGTCGCGGTCTCCGGCGGTGCCGACTCGTTGGCGTTGGCCGCCGTCACGGCGTTCGTGGCCGACCGTGAGGCGTACGACCTGTCGGCCGTGATCGTCGACCATCAGCTGCAGCGCGAGTCATCGACCGTCGCCGCCAGGGCCGCCGACCAGCTCGCGAGCCTCGCCGTCAGTGCCCAGGTGGTGACGGTCGATGTCGGCACGGCAGGCGGGCCCGAGGCATCGGCCCGCCGCGCACGCTACGAGGCGCTCGAACGTACGGGCGCCGACGCGATCCTGCTGGCGCACACCCTCGACGACCAGGCCGAGACGGTGCTGCTCGGTCTCGGCCGGGGCTCTGGCCCCCGCTCGATCGCCGGCATGGCTCCGGTCGACGGGATGCTCCGCCGACCGTTCCTGGGACTGAGGCGAGCCGAGACCGAGCAGATCTGCCGGGCGTACGACCTGCAGTGGTGGACCGATCCGCACAACAGCGACCCGGCCTACCGGAGGTCGCGCGTGCGCGGCGAGGCCATGCCGGTGCTCGAGGACGTGCTGGGTGGGGGAGTCGCCGAGGCGCTGGCGCGGACCGCGGACCAGGTGCGGAGCGACAACGCGTACCTCGACGAGCTGGCCGGCGCCGTCGAGGACGGCGACCGCGTCCCGACCCTGTTGGCACTGCCGGCCGCCCTGAGGTCGCGGGTGCTCCGCCGCCACGCGCTCGAGGCGGGTGCCGACGGCTCGGCCCTCACGGCAGCGCACGTCGCCGAGCTCGACCGCCTCGTCACGGACTGGCACGGACAGGTCCGGATCGAGCTGCCGGGAGGCATCGCGTGCGTACGGGAGGGGGATTCCCTGTCGTACGTGCGGACCCCTGTGGGAGGCTGATCCCGTGGATCAGACGCATGTCGAAGATGACCTCGAGCTCGACCAGACCCTGTTCACCGAAGAGCAGATCGTCTCCCGGCTCAAGGAGATGGCCGCGGACATCGAACGGGACTACGAGGGCAAGGACATCCTGCTCGTGGGCGTGCTCAAGGGCGCCGTCATGGTGATGGCCGACCTCGCCCGCAGCCTCGACCGGCACGTCGAGATGGACTGGATGGCGGTGTCGTCATACGGCTCCGGCACCAAGTCGTCCGGAGTGGTGCGCATCCTCAAGGACCTCGACACCGACCTGAGCGGCCGGCACGTCCTGATCGTCGAGGACATCATCGACACCGGCCTGACGCTGTCGTGGCTCATCACCAACCTCCGTTCGCGCGGACCGGCGTCGGTCGAGATCGCGACGCTGCTGCGCAAGCCCGAGGCGCAGCAGATGGACGTCGAGGTCAAGTACGTCGGCTTCGACATCCCCAACGCGTTCGTGGTCGGCTACGGCCTCGACTACAACGAGAGGTACCGCAACCTGCGGTGCATCGGCACGCTCTCGCCGCACGTCTACTCCTAGCAATCCCCAGCAACCGCAGGGCATGGTTCGCTGCTGGCGAACGCTGGCAGGGAACGTTGAGCGGCCGGACACACGTTCAACTGATGGACGGCGCTGCGTGTACCGTCTCATTACCGACCAGCACACCAGGAGGAGTGGACCCGCTCCACGCCGTACATGAACCTCAAACGCCTCTTCAAGGGCCCTTGGCTCTGGATCATCGTCATCACCGTCGTGGTGATCGCGATCGTCATCGGAACGTCCAACGCCGACGGCTACAAGTCCGTCAAGACCGCCACGATGGTGAGCTACCTCGAGGACGGCAAGGTCAAGGAGGTCACGTTCGTCGACGGTGACCAGCAGATCCAGGCGACGCTGGATGACGGCAAGAAGGTCAAGGCCAAGTACCTCGGCGACCAGGGCGTGCGCCTCGTGCAGCAGGCCGAGAAGTCCGTCGCCGACAAGCAGCTCAAGTCGTTCGACGTCAAGGTCCCCAAGACCAACCCGCTGCTGTCGCTCCTGTTCACGCTGCTGCCGATCATCCTGATCTTCCTGCTGATCATCTACATGATGAACAACGCCGCCGGTGGTGGCGGCCGCGTCATGCAGTTCGCCAAGTCCAAGGCCAAGCTCATGACCAAGGACACCCCCAAGACGACGTTCGCCGACGTCGCGGGTGTCAACGAGGCGATCGAGGAGCTCGGCGAGATCAAGGAGTTCCTCCAGGAGCCGGCCAAGTTCCAGGCCGTCGGCGCCAAGATCCCCAAGGGCGTCCTGCTCTACGGCCCGCCCGGCACCGGCAAGACCCTGCTGGCGCGCGCCGTCGCGGGTGAGGCCGGCGTCCCGTTCTACTCGATCTCGGGCTCCGACTTCGTCGAGATGTTCGTGGGTGTCGGCGCGAGCCGCGTCCGCGACCTGTTCGAGCAGGCCAAGGAGAACGCCCCGGCCATCGTCTTCATCGACGAGATCGATGCCGTCGGGCGCCACCGCGGCACCGGCATGGGCGGCGGCCACGACGAGCGCGAGCAGACCCTCAACCAGCTGCTCGTCGAGATGGACGGCTTCGACGTACGCGGCGGGGTCATCCTGATCGCGGCGACCAACCGTCCCGACGTGCTCGACCCGGCGCTGCTGCGTCCCGGCCGCTTCGACCGGCAGATCGGCGTCGAGGCACCCGACCTCGCCGGCCGCACGCAGATCCTCAAGGTGCACTCGCGGGGCAAGCCCATCGCGCCGGGCGTCGACCTCGAGGCCATCGGCCGCCGCACCCCCGGCTTCAGCGGCGCCGACCTCGCCAACGTGCTCAACGAGGCCGCACTGCTGACCGCCCGCAACAACGAGAAGACGATCACCAACACGTCCCTCGACGAGGCGATCGACCGCGTCATCTCCGGCCCCCAGAAGCGCAGCCGCCTGATGAACGAGAACGAGCGACGCATCACGGCCTATCACGAGGGCGGCCACGCGCTCGTCGCCGCGGCGCTCCCGCAGAGCGACCCGGTCCACAAGATCACGATCCTGCCACGTGGTCGCGCGCTGGGCTACACGATGGTGCTGCCCGACGAGGACAAGTACTCCCAGACGCGTGCCGAGCTGCTCGACAAGCTCGCCTACATGATGGGCGGACGCGCGGCCGAGGAGCTCGTGTTCCACGACCCGACGACCGGCGCCGGCAACGACATCGAGAAGGCCACCAGCCTGGCCCGCGCGATGGTCACGCAGTACGGCATGACCGAGCGCCTCGGTGCCGTACGCCTGGGCGAGAACGAGTCGCAGCCCTTCCTGGGCCGCGACATCGGTCACGCGCGCAACTACTCCGAGGCCGTCGCGGCCGTCGTGGACGAGGAGATCAACAAGCTGATCTCCTACGCCCACCAGGAGGCGTTCGACATCCTCAACGAGAACCGGGACGTCCTCGACGCCCTGGTGACCGAGCTGCTCGAGAAGGAGACCCTCGACAAGTCGCAGGTCGCCGAGATCTTCGAGCCGCTGCGTCGCCGCGAGATCCGGCCGGCGTGGACCGGTTCCGAGACCCGCGTGCCGTCGACGCGTCCGCCGGTCGCGACGATCCCCGGCCAGTCCTACAGCGGCAAGAACGGCACCAACGGGACGCCCATCGTGATCGGCCCTGACAGCGGCGTCGACGCCCCGCCCCCGGCGGCTGGTGACGTGCACGGCGACACCGAGCTGTCGTGACGGTTGACCGGCCGCGCGCCGAGGCGGCGATCCGCGAGCTGTTGATCGCGGTCGGTGAGGATCCCGACCGCGACGGCCTGCGCGACACGCCAGCCCGGGTCGCCAAGTCGTACGAGGAGCTGCTCGCCGGGCTCGACCAGGACCCCGAAGAGGTCCTCACCGCGGTGTTCGAGGTGGGCCACGACGAGCTCGTGCTGGTCAAGGACATCGAGATGTGGTCGATGTGCGAGCACCACCTGGTGCCGTTCTTCGGCGTCGCACACGTGGGCTACATCCCGACCGACGGCGGCCGGGTCACGGGCCTGTCCAAGCTCGCGCGCGTCGTCGACGTGTTCGCGCGCCGGCCGCAGGTCCAGGAGCGGCTCACGACCCAGATCGCCGACGCGCTCATCGAGCACCTCAACCCGCGCGGCGTCATCGTCGTGATCGAGGCCGAGCACCTCTGCATGACGATGCGGGGCGTGCGCAAGGGCGGTGCCAAGACCATCACGAGTGCCGTGCGCGGACAGCTGCGCGACCCGGCGACCCGAGCCGAGGCCATGGGCCTCATCACGGCACGATAGGTCGCCGTGCTCCCCGGACTGCCCGAGGACCGCTGCCTCGTGATGGGCGTCGTCAACGTCACCCCTGACTCGTTCTCCGACGGCGGCAAGTGGCTCGACGCGCCCACCGCGATCCAGCACGGCATCGACCTCGTCGCCGAGGGTGCCGACCTGGTCGACGTGGGCGGCGAGTCGACCCGCCCCGGCGCCGCCCGCATCGACGGCGACGAGGAGCTGCGCCGCGTCATCCCGGTCATCGAGGGCCTGGTCGCGGAGGGCATCACCGTCTCGGTCGACACGATGCGCGCCTCGACGGCGCAGCAGGCGCTCGACGCGGGCGCGGTGCTGATCAACGACGTGTCCGGTGGGCGCGCCGACTCCGAGATGCTGGGCCTCGCCGCCAGGACACACGCGCCGATCGTCCTGATGCACTGGCGCGAGCACTCCGCCGTCATGCAGAACCACACCCACTACGACGACCTGGTCGACGACATCGTCCGCGAGCTGATGGGCCAGCTCAACCACGCCGTCCTCGCGGGGGTCGACTCCGGGCGGATCATCCTCGACCCGGGCCTCGGCTTCTCCAAGACCGGGGCGCAGAACTGGACGGTCCTGGCGCACCTCGATGCGTTCACCGAGCTCCGGCACCCGCTGCTGGTGGCGGCGTCGCGCAAGCGCTTCCTCGGCGAGCTGCTGTCCGACCCTTCGACAGGCTCAGGACACGCGGAGATTCGTCCTACGGACGGCCGCGACGACGCGACGGCCGCGATCACGACGCTCGCCGCCCAGGCCGGTGCCTGGTGCGTACGCGTGCATGAGCCGGCCGCCTCAGCCGATGCCGTACGCGTCGTGGCTCGGCTGGCGCAGGAGGCGCAGTGACCGACTACCTCACGTCGCACCGGCTGTTCTACGACGCGATCGAGACCGGCGATGTCGACCTGATGGCCTCGCTGTGGGTCGACGACGTCGACACCTCCTGTGTGCACCCCGGGGCCCTGCCGCTGCGGGGCACGGCGCAGATCCTGCGTTCCTGGACCGTGCTGATGGCCAACGTCGGCTACATCCAGTTCTTCCTCACCGACCTCGAGGTGGCGACCTTCCCGCACTGCTCGGACGAGCCCACGACGGCCGTCGTGACGTGCACCGAGAACATCCTGTCGGGAGAGGGCCTGTCGTCAGCGGAGGCCTTCTCCGGGGGCAAGCTGGTCTGCACCAGTATCTTGGTCAAGGAACCGGGGGGTTGGAAGTTCTTGTCGCGCCACGCCTCCCCGATCGCCGAGCTGCACATCGAGGACGAGGACTCTGCATGATCCCCAGCGGTCTTGACCGGATCGACCTGCGTGGCATCTCGGCACACGGATTCCACGGCGTGTTCGCCGAGGAGCGGCAGAACGGGCAGACGTTCATCGCCGACGTGAGCCTCGGCCTCGACCTCGGTCCCGCGGCCCGCGAGGGCGACCTGACCAAGACGGTCCACTACGGCGTCCTCGCGCAGCAGATACACGATGCCATCGTGGGGGAGCCGGTCGACCTGATTGAGTCGCTCGCGCTCCGTATGGTGGACTTGTGCCTGGCCGAAGAGTCGGTCCAATGGGTTAGCGTGACGGTGCACAAACCGGAAGCGCCCATCGAGGTGACGTTCGAAGATGTCGCCGTCACGATAGAGCGGAGCAAACAGTGACCGAAGCGCCCACACCGTACGTCCTGGACGCCGACACGATGACTGGCGGGATGCGTCCCATCCGCCAGGCCGTCCTGTCCCTCGGCTCCAACCTGGGCGATCGGCACGGCAAGCTTCAGGGCGCGGTCTCCGCCCTTGAGGACACTCCCGAGGTCACGGTCGTCGCGATCTCCTCGGTCTACGAGACCGACCCGGTCAACGCGGTCGAGGGCTCCGGCAAGTTCCTCAACGCCGTGGTGCTGATCGACACGACCCTGACGGTCCACACGCTGCTCGACCGCGCGCTGGCGATCGAGGATGCGTTCGGCCGCGAGCGTTCTGAGCAGGGCGCTCCCCGCACGCTCGACGTCGACCTCATCGTCGTCGGACCCCGGGTCGCCGACGACGAGTCGCTCAAGCTGCCGCATCCCCGCGCTCACGAGCGCGGCTTCGTCCTGATCCCGTGGCTCGAGATCGACCCTGAGGGCGAGATCCCCGGTCAGGGCTTCGTCGCCGACCTCCTCGAGGGCGTCGACACCAACGGCGTCCACAAGCGCGAGGACCTCGAGATCATCCTGTGATCTCGACTCGCGCATGAACCGGGTCCGTCCCACTTCGGCGCTCGTGGTCGTCGCGCTGATCGGTGCAGGTCTCATCGGCGGACGGCTCATCCCGCCGCTGATCGTGCGACTGGACGGCAACGTGCCCAGGCTGACCTGGGCCGCGCCGCTCACGCTGCTGCTCGCGGCGATCCTGGTCGGCACGTTCGCATGGAACACGTGGCAGACGCTGCACAAGAAGCACGAGCGCATGACGTCCGAGCACGGCCTCAGGATGCTCGCGATCGCCAAGGCCTGCATCGTCGTCGGTTCACTGGTCGCTGGTGTCTACGGCGGGTTCGTCCTGGCGTTCATCGACGCGACCGACACCCCGCTCGGCAAGGAGCGGGTCGTACGCGGCAGCGCTGCGGCAGTCGCCAGCCTGCTGCTGCTGGTCGCCGCCCTGCTGCTGGAGCGCGCCTGCCGTGTGCCCGGCGATGACGAAGAGGGCAAGGACGGCAAGGCCAAGAAGGGCCGCCCCGACCCCACCCCGGCCTGACGCTGACGGGTCAGAAACTGCCCGCTGACGGGTCAGAAACTGCCCGCTGACGGGTCACACGCCGGTCGCGGAAAGACCGCAACCGACCCGTGGCCGGGCCACAAGTGACCCGTCACGGGGTGAAAACTGACCCGTCACCGGGAGTGGGTCAGGTCAGGAGGGTCTGGCGCAGGGTGCCGAGGCCGACGCTGCCGACGGCGAGCGCCTGGCGGTGGAACTCCTTGAGGTCCGGCCCGTTGGCGGCGACCCACTCATCACGCAGCTGCTCCCACATGCGCTGGCCGACCTTGTAGGACGGCGCCTGGCCCGGCCAGCCGAGATAGCGGTTGGACTCGAAGCGGATGAACGGCTCGTTCATGTTGACGTGCTGGGACAGGAACGGGAACACGTCGTCGCCGGTCCACGTGCCGCTGCCGTCGGGCTTGGGCTTGCCGAGGTGCACGCCGAGGTCGATCACGACTCGTGCGGCCCGCATGCGCTGCCCGTCGAGCATGCCCAGCTGGTTGGCCGGGTCGTCGAGGTAGCCGAGGTCCGACATGAGCCGCTCGGCGTAGAGGGCCCAGCCCTCGCCGTGGCCGGAGTTCCAGTTGAAGCGGCGCCAGCCGTTGAGCTCGGCGCTGTTGTGGACCGCGAGGCCGCACTGGAGGTGATGGCCGGGCACACCCTCGTGGTAGACCGTCGTCAGCTCGCGCCAGGTGTCGAACTCCGTGACGCCCTTGGGCACGCTCCACCACATACGGCCCGCGCGCTCGAAGTCCTCGCTCGGCGGCGTGTAGTAGATGCCGCCCTCCTGCGTCGGCGCGATCAGGCACTCGAGCCGGCGCATCGGCTCGGGGATGTCGAAGTGCGTACGCCCGAGGTCGGCGACGGCACGGTCGCTGGTCTCCTGCATCCAGGCCCGGAGGGCGTCGGTGCTGTGCAGCTTGTAGGCCGGATCGGCGTCGAGATGCCGGATCGCCTCGGCGACCGTCGCGCCGGGCAGGATCTGGTCGGCGACCTTCTCCTGCTCCTGCACCATGCGGGCGAGCTCCTCGACACCCCACTCGTACGTCTCGTCGAGGTCGATCTCGGCGCCGACGAAGTAGCGCGACGCAAGCGCGTAGTGCTCGCGGCCGAATGCGTCGTCCTCCGGGGCGTGGGGCGCGAGCTGGTGCTCGAGGAAGTCGGCCATCGCGGCGTACGCCTCGGTGGCTGCGCGAGCACCGGCCTCGAGGTCACCCGTGAGCGACTCCGGCACGTCGGCGCGCGCTGCCAGCTTGAGGAAGAAGCTGTCGGCGCCGGCCTGCTTGCGGGCCTGACCGGCGACCTCCCGGACCTGGCGGACGGCCGGTACGTTGCCGGCGGCGATGCCCGCACGCAGCGAGTCGAGGTAGCCCGACATGGCGGCCGGCACGTTCTGCATGCGGCGCGCGACGTGCGCCCAGTCGTCGGGGGTCTTGGTGGGCATGAGGTCGAAGATGTCGCGCAGGTCCTGGCCCGGCGAGGCGATGACGTTGAGGTCGCGCTGCCAGAAACCCGCGTCGTGCCGCTCGACGTCGAGCGTCAGAGTGCGGATCAGCTCGGCCTGCGTGACGCCGTCGACCTGGTCGACCGGGGCCGCCGAGCGTACGCGCGCCAGCATCGCCCGGGCCGCATCGACCGCCGCGGCCGCCCCGTCCGGCGAGCGGTCGGCGTAGTCGGACTCGCGGCCGGGCCGGCCGAGGTGGATGTGGAGCTCGGGCTCGAGGTCGAGCATGACGTCGAGCCATTCCTCGGCGAGCGTGTCGATGGGAGTCGGTGTGCGGGGCGTGGAGTCGGCCATGATCCGACCCTACGATGACCCCATGTCACTGACGCTGTGTGTACGGCTCTGGGCCATCCCGGGCAACGAAGGGCTCCTCGCGACGTACGAGGACGAGGTGCTGAGCCTGCTCGGCGATCACGGCGCGCGCCTGCTGCAGCGGGTGCGCAGCATCGAGCGCGACGAGGGCCCGTACGAGGTGCAGATCATCGAGCTGCCCGACGAGGCGGCCCTCGACGCGTACATGGCCGACCCTCGACGACTGGCCGCGGCGCCGCTCCGCGACCGCTCGGTCGCCCGCACGGAAATCACGAGGGTCACGCAGGTCTGAGGTCAGGTGGTTGAGGAGCGAGGCACGAGCGTCTCGAAACCGCCGCTCCTGGTTTCGAGTCCCCCACTCGCTGGCGCTCGCGGGAGGTGCCCCCATCGGCCGCGGGCGGCCTCCGCACCTCAACCAGCGCTATTTGTCGACGTCGCCGACGACGAAGAACATCGAGCCGAGGATCGCGACGAGGTCGGCCACGACGGTGCCGCCGACGATCTCGGGCAGCACCGCGACGTTGTTGAACGACGCCGTGCGCAGCTTGAGCCGCCACGGCGTCTTCTCGCCGCGCGACACGAGGTAGTAGCCGTTGAGCCCGAGCGGGTTCTCGGTCCACACGTACGTCGAGCCCTCCGGCGCCTTGAGGATCTTGGGCAGCCGTACGTTGACCGGCCCGGGAGCCAGCTCGGCGAGCCGCGCGAGGCACGCATCAGCCAGGTCGAGGGACACCTTGGTCTGCTCCAGCAGCACTGCGAACCGGGAGTAGCAGTCGCCGTCGGCCCGCACCGGCACCCGCAGCACGTCCTGCAGCTCCCCGTATGCGAGGTAGGGCTCGTCGCGTCGCAGGTCTAGGTCGAGTCCTGAGGCCCGCGCGATCGGGCCGGAGACGCCGTACGCCTCGACCAGCGCCGGCGACAGCACGCCGATGCCCTTGGTGCGGGCCCGGAAGATCTCGTTGCCGAAGATCAGGTCCTCGAGCTCCTGCAGCCGCGTGCGCACGGTCGCGATCGCCGCCGAGGCGCGATCGGTCCAGCCGGCCGGGATGTCCTCCTTGAGGCCGCCGACGCGGTTGAACATGTAGTGCATCCGCCCGCCGGAGACCTCCTCCATGACCTCCTGGATCGTCTCCCGCTCGCGGAAGGCGTAGAAGATCGGCGTGATCGCGCCGAGCTCGAGCGGATAGGACCCCAGGAACATCAGGTGGTTGAGCACCCGGTTGAGCTCGGCGAGGAGCGTACGGATCCACGTCGCCCGCTCGGGCACCTCCATACCGAGCATGTCCTCGACCGCGAGGACCACACCGAGCTCGGAGGAGAAGGCGCTGAGCCAGTCGTGCCGGTTGGCCAGCACGATGATCTGCCGGTAGTCGCGGACCTCGAAGAGCTTCTCGACGCCGCGGTGCATGTAGCCGATGATCGGCTCGCACGCCATGACCCGTTCACCGTCGAGCGTCAGTCGCAGGCGCAGCACGCCGTGAGTCGCGGGGTGCTGCGGACCGATGTTGAGCACCATGTCGGTCGTGGCGAAGCCCGTGCCGACGCTCGCGGTGACCTCGGTCATGAGCGCTTGAACCAGCCCTGCACCATGCGGATGAACCGCTTGGTCAGGCCGCGCGGAGAGTTCCGCTCGACCCGTTCGAGGCGGGCATACAGCTCGTCGATCTGCCGTTTCTGCGTCTTGAGCTTCTCGGCGGTCGTCTCCTGGATGCGGGCGTGCCGGCTGCCGGCGCCGCTCCACGGCGGGTGCGGGAACGGGTGCTCGTACGCCTGGGGGTGCCGAGTGATGTCGAGGACCATGCCGTCGCGCAGCCACTTGAGCCGCGAGGCGACCTCGTGCCCGTCCGACGCGATCAACGGGTGCACCGGCGGCGGGAACTTGGCGGCGGCGAGGCGCTCGTCGAAGTCGCCGGTGCCGTTGCCCTCGGTCCAGATGTGCTCGAGGCCGTTGCGCTCGAGGAATGCGGTGTAGCGGTCGAACCCCTCCGGCAGCGCGGCGTTGAACTCCGACATGTCGGTGGCCTCGTAGAGGTCCTCGGCCTTGAGCTCCGCGGTGAACTCCGGCATCAGCGTGTAGGGCATCCGGTGGTACTCCGCGAGCTCGAGAGTGCGGGAGTCGTGCGCCAGCAACAGCGCCGGCGTATGTCCCAGGAGCGCCGCGACGTTGCCGTGGAACCGGGTGCCGTACGCGAACTCCTGCGTCGCGAGGAAGTCGTACCAGGTCCACGTGTCGAGGAAGAGCCTGATGCGGTCGGACTGGTAGAGCGGGTGGTCGAGGTGCACCGGCACGAGCGGGTCGTGGACGTGCGGGAACGGCGTGCCCCACAGCAGCATCCGCAGGTCGTGCGCGTCCTGGCCGATGTAGGTGAGGTTGGGGTGCCGCGCGGCCTGGGCGGTCGCGAACGCGCCGATGCCCCGCACCTCGGGCGTGAGGTTGAGCGCGAGGGGGCTGTCGGCCGAGATCGAGTCGACCTTCTTGTCGACCCGGAAGTCGCGGCCGTGCAGGTAGAGCGACGGGCAGCCGATCACGTCGACCGACGACTCGGGGAAGCCGAGCCCCACCAGGTACGCCTTGGTGAACTCGCCGCGTACGCCGATCGAGGCCGAGCGGTCGAGCACGAGGCCGACGAACTTCTTGACGGTCTTGGCGATGGGCTCGAGCGACTCGATGCCCTGCCCGTGCGCCGCCTGGGCGCCGATGCCGACGATCGTGACCGGGATCGTCAGGTCGGTGAGCAGCTCGTTGAGCCGGTCGAGCCGGGGCGCGAACTCCGGCCGGAAGGCGTTGGCCATCGGGATGACGAAGTGGTCGAAATCCTCGTTGATGCGCCGGACATCACGAGCCTCGGGCGGCACGCGTTCCGACAGCGTGCCGTTCGAGACCAGCTCGGCGCCGTCGATCGACAGGGCCTTCCACACCGAGTGCTGGAACAGGTAGTTGCCGCTGTTGCTGTTGAACACGTCCTGCGTGAGCGTCGACTCGGCAACGACGGGGGTGAACGGGTCCTTGCCGGAGCGGACCAACAGCCGGGTCATTCCGAAGCCTCCGAGAAGAGCCCACGATACGGAGGCTCCGGAATGACAGCCACATGGTTCGCTCGCTGGCGCTCGCTCATGACGTCAGTCTTCCATGGCCGAGGGTGTCGGTGACCAGCCACCAGAAGTCGCCGAGACCCCCACGCGCCATGAGCTCGCCCGCCTCGCCCGCTGCCGCCAGCCCCCGGACGTACGCGCTGGGATCGGAGTGCGCGAGGTCCAACGGCGGACGCGACGCGTCGAGGCCGAGCTGGGCGAGCGCGTCGCGTTGGCGGATCAGGGTCGCGCCGACCGTTGCGGCGACCGAGTCGACCGCGACATGGGCCGTGATGTCGCGGCTGCCGTCCGGGACGACGTCGACCTCGCGGCCGTCGGCGTACGACCGCAGGGTGCCGAACGGCGGCCGGTCGTCCCGGGTGTGGCCGTAGTCGATCGCGATCGTGATGCCCCGCACCCGCGAGACGACATCGTTCCAGGCGCCGTCACGCATCAGGCCGACCTCGGCCCGCTGGCCCGGCTCGGTCAGCGGCCACCACGTGTCGAGCCACTGGAGCGAGTACGCGTCGCCGAGCGTCTCCTCGCCGGTCGCCGGATGGACGAGCACCTTGCGCACGACGCCTGCGTCGTCGACCTCGACGACGTCGCACGGCACGTTGTCGAGCCACTCGTTGGCGATCACGAAGTCGTCCATCACCTGCGGCAGCTCTTCCTCCCACTCGATGGCATCGGGCAGGTCGCTCGGTCGCTCCGCGAGCTCGACCCCGACGAGCTGGACGCCGGGCAGGAGCTCGTGGAGCGCGCGGAGCAGCTCGCCGCCCCCGGCGCCCACGTCATGGACCCTTCTCGCGTCAGCGCGTCGTACGAGCTCCGCGATCGCACCGGCGAAGGCGCCGACGTGCACGCTGGTGCGGAAGTGGTCGGCGGGCCTGGACGTGCGGAAGAAGCCGCGTTCGGCGTACAACGCTTCCGTCCACGCATTGCGCCATGGAAGTGGGCCCGTCGTCATGGCCTCAACCTAAGGGAGCGTCGCTATGCTCGGCGCGTGGCTCGACTTCGTAGGCGTCTGCGGCGAGCCCTGACGGCGCCGCTCGACCGCTGGCGCCAGCGCTCGCGGCCGGTGCTGAGCATCGTCGTCCCGGTCTACAACGGCGAGGAGTTCCTCGACGAGTGCCTGACGTCGGCCCGCAAGCAGGACTATCGCCGCGTCGAGATCGTCGTGATCGACGACGGCTCGACCGACGGCAGCCTCGCCGTCGCCCAACGGCACGCCAAGGCGGACGCCCGCGTGACGGTCCTGAGCCAGGCCAACGCCGGCGTCGGTGAAGCCCGGCGGGCGGCGGTCGCGGTCGCGACGGGCGAGTTCCTCACGTTCCTCGACGCGGACGACTGGCTGACCCGAGCGGGGGTCAGGGCTGCGATGGACGTCCTCGAGGAGACCGGGTCCGACGTCTCGGTGATGCCCTACCAGCGGCAGGAGGGCGCCGCGATCCGCCCGCCCGCGCAGTGGATCCGCAGTCTCCACGCCCGCCCCGCCAGGCACACGACCCTGAGCGAGCGGCCGGACGTCCTCGTCAACGCCGTCGCGTGCGCGAAGATCTTCCGGCGTACGTTCTGGGACGCGACCCAGCTGTCCTTCCCCACGGTGCTGCTCGCCGGCGATCAGATCGTCACCGCGACGGCCTACCGCGACGCGAACGGCATCGACATCTCCGGTGTCATGGGCTACACGTGGCGCCGCCAGGAGTCGTCGATCTCGCAGGGCCAGGTGACCGCCGAAGCCGTGCACGCCCGGCAGGACGCGATCGACGCCGTGCTCGAGGTGCTCACACCACTGCCGGACGTACGGGCAGAACGGGCGTTGCAGTATCTCCGCTACAACATCCCCAACTCGGTGCTCAAGCTCGAGCGGGCCGACGACGCGTACCTCGACGCGCTGGTCGAGAGAGTGCCGCGCATCGTCGACGCGGCGCCGGCCGATCGCTACGCCCGCGAGGTGCCGGCGCAGTACCGCGTCCTCTACGCCCTGCTCGCGAGCGGAGACCGGGACGCCATCTGGCGCTACGTACGCGCGGAGGGCATGCAGTCCGAGATGCACCCGTCGGGCGTCGAGCCGGCCGGCCTGACCTCATACCTGCCGGGCTGGCAGAGCGATCCGGTGCCACCCGAGGCGTACGTGCTGACGGCCGAGCAGACCGCGCTCAAGGTGGTCGTGCGAGCGGTGCACCACGACGGCGACAACCTGGTCCTCGACGTGGCGGCGTGGTTCCCCAACGTCGACCTGAGCGCGCCGTCGCTGACGATCAAGACCGACGGGGACCTCGTCGACGTCGTCCAATGGGGCGAGCCGGCGGTGTTCACGTCACGCCTGGGCAGCGAACGGGCCTACCCCGGCTCCGGCTGGACCGTGACGCTGCGAGGCGTCGCCCGCCGCGCGCCCAAGCAGATCACCGCGACGCTGACCGACGGCGACCGTGAAGGCACCGCCACCGCCAAGATCCCGCGGTAGCCACCGGTGTGTGACTCATGGCATAGGTCGTACCCCTGTCGCCGGAGCGCCCCGAAGGTAGACTTGAGACGTCAGTTTGTCTGGTACCCGCTCGCGGGACTGGAACGAAAGGCACCACGCATGAAGCGTTTCTCCATGGGCGTGATCGGAGCCGGAAGAGTCGGCGCCGTCCTCGCATCGCGATTCCGCGCCGCCGGCTATCCCCTCGTGGGCGTCTCCGCGCGCTCCGAGGCCTCGCAGCTTCGCGTCTCGACCCTGCTGCCGGGCGTCGACGTACGCACGCCGGTCGAGCTCGCGGCCGCCAGCGACATCCTCGTGCTCGCCGTGCCTGACGACGACCTCATCGCGATCGCCGAGGAGCTTGCCGCGTCCGGTGCCGTACGCCGCGGCCAGTACGTCCTGCACACCAGCGGCCGCCACGGCCTCGACGCGCTGGCCTCGCTGACCCGGCTCGGCGCGCGTCCGATCGCGTTCCACCCGGCCATGACCTTCACCGGCACGCCGGTCGACCTCGACCGCACGCCGGTCTTCGGCCTCACGGCCGGCCCGGCCGAGCGTGCGCTCGCCGAAGAGCTCGTCGCGGCCCTCGGCGGCACCCCGATGTGGGTCGCCGAGGCCGACCGCGCGCTCTATCACGCAGCCCTCGCCCATGGCGCCAACCACCTCGTCACCCTCGTCGCGCAGTCGATGGACCTGCTCCGCACGGCCGGCGCCGCCGATCCCGCCGCGGTGCTCCGCCCCCTGCTGACCGCCGCCCTCGACAACGCGCTCGCCTACGGCGACGCGGCCCTCACCGGCCCGGTCGTACGCGGTGACGTCACGACGATCCGCGCCCACGTCGACGCGCTCGCCGCGGCCGATGTCGACGATGCGACGGTCGATGCCTACCTCGAGATGGCCCGCGCCACCGCCGGTCGTGCCGAGTCGGACGGTCGCCTCGCGCCCGCCCAGGCCAGCACGATCCGCCAGGTCCTCGACGAGGCCGACTGGGACACGCTGGCCGAGATCGCCGCCGGGATCTGATCCATGGCAACGCCGGCCATCGCGCGTACGCGTGCGGAGCTCGACGCCGCGCGCGGTGACTCGACGGTCTCGTTCGTGCCCACGATGGGCGCGCTGCACGACGGCCACCTGCAGCTGCTCAAGCACGCCCGGCCGCTCGGCGAGACCCTCGTCGCGTCGATCTTCGTCAACCCGACGCAGTTCGCACCGGGCGAGGACTTCGAGGCATACCCGCGTACGTTCGACGCCGACCTCGAGCGCTGCGCCGAGGCAGGCGTCGACGTCGTGTTCGCGCCGACCGTGCCGACGATGTATCCGTCCGGGCTGGTCGACACCGTCACGGTCGATCCCGGCCCGCTCGGCACGGTCCTCGAAGGCGCCGTACGCCCGACCCACTTCCGCGGTGTGCTGACCGTCGTGGCGAAGTTGTTCGGGCTCGTCCGCCCTGACGTCGCGGTGTTCGGCGAGAAGGACTACCAACAGCTGACCCTGATCCGGCACATGGCGCGCGAGCTCGCGCAGGGAGTCGAGATCGTCGGCTGCCCGACCGTACGTGAGCACGACGGTCTCGCGATGAGCTCGCGCAACCGCTACCTCTCGGCCGAGGAGCGCCAGCAGGCTGCCTACATCTCGGCTGCGCTGCGCGCCGGCGTCGCTGCCGGCCCCGATGGTGCGGAGGACGTGCTCGCCGAGGCCCACAGGGTGCTCGACTCCGCGGGCATCACGCCGGACTACCTCGTGCTGACAGACCCCGACATGGGCGAGCCCCGTCCCGGTGCCGAGGCGCGCCTGCTCGTGGCCGCCAAGGTCGGCACGCCGCGACTCCTCGACAACACCGCCCTCACGCTAGGAGCCTGACGTTGATCCGCACCATGATGAAGTCCAAGATCCACCGCGCGACGGTGACCCAGGCGGACCTGCACTACGTCGGCTCGGTGACGGTCGACCAGGACCTGCTCGACGCCGCCGACCTGCTGCCCGGCGAGCTCGTCCACATCGTCGACATCGACAACGGCGCGCGGCTCGAGACCTACACGATCGCCGGTGAGCGCGGCTCCGGCGTCATCGGCATCAACGGTGCCGCCGCGCACCTCGTGCACCCGGGCGACCTCGTGATCCTCATCGCGTACGCGCAGATGGACGATGCCGAGGCGCGTACGTTCGAGCCCAGCGTCGTGTTCGTCGACGCCGACAACCGGGTCGTCGGCGCGGGCAGTGACCCGGCCGAGGTGCTGGCCGGCTCGGGCCTCGTACGTGGCGACGTCATCGACAACCCCCTCGTGGCCTCCCGGTGAAGACATGACCCTCCTGTGTCTCGACGTCAGCAACAGCCACACGACGATCGGCGCGTTCGACGAGGACGAGCTCATCGCGCACTGGCAGGTGTCGTCGGACGAGCGGCGTACGTCTGACGAGTGGTACATGCTGCTTATGGGTCTCGTCGACCACGAGGGCATCTCGCACATCAGCGCGGTGGCCCTGTGCTGCACGGTGCCGGCGATCCTCGTGGAGCTGCGGGCGATGCAGGAGCGCTACTGGGCCGACCTGCCGGTCGCGATCGTCGGTCCCGGCGTCAAGACGGGCGTGCCGATCCACACCGACAACCCTCGCGAGGTCGGCGCGGACCGCATCGTCAACGCGCTGGCCGCCGCAGAGCTCTATGGCGGTCCGGCGATCGTCGTCGACCTCAACGGCACCGCGACGATCTTCGACGTGGTCGACGACGCCAACCGCTACATCGGTGGTGCCATCGCACCCGGCGTTGAGCTCTCGCTGGAGGCGCTGGCCCGGCGCGGCGCCCAGCTGCGCAGCGTCGAGCTGGCCCTGCCCCGCGACGTCATCGGCAAGAACACCGTCGAAGCGCTGCAGTCCGGCATCGTCTACGGCTTCGCCGGCCTCGTCGACGGGCTCGTCACCCGCATCATCGAGTCCCTCGGCGCCGATCCCGACCACGTCACCGTCATCGCCACCGGCTCCTACCCCGAGGCCGTCGTCGACCACTGCACGACCATCACGACCCGCGACCCCTGGTTGACCCTCACGGGCCTCCGCCTGATCCACGAGAAGAACCACGACTGAACCCGTCGGCCCCAAGAAGTGGCGGCACATCAACCGTTCTGACCCCGACGGGTGTCCGAAACGGTTGATCTGACGCCAGATCTTGGCGCGGGATGTCGGGCCGACCGGAAAGTCAGGGTCACCAACAGCACCGATAGGATCGACCCTCGTGAGCGACGCGACCAGCACCCCTGCCCCAGAGGACGACCTCCCCGAGCAGATGCGCGTGCGCCTGGACAAGCGCCAGCAGCTCATCGACCGCGGCGAGGAGCCCTATCCCGTCATCGTCGGCCGCACCCACACGCTCAAGCAGGTCGTCGAGGCGTACGACGCCGAGGCGCTCGGACCGGACGTGCAGACCGGCGACATCGTCACGGTCGCGGGCCGGGTCATCTTCATCCGTGGCACCGGCAAGCTCGTGTTCGCCGCGCTGCGCGAGGGTGACGGCACACCGCTGCAGGCCATGATCTCGCTCAACGGCGTGGGGGAGGACCGGCTCGCGGAGTTCAAGTCGACCGTCGACATCGGCGACCACCTCGCGGTCACCGGCGAGGTCATCACGAGCAAGCGCGGCGAGCTCTCGGTCATGGCGAGCGGGTGGCAGATCGCCGCCAAGACCGTGCGTCCGCTGCCCAACGAGCACAACCCGCTGTCCGACGAGGCCCGCAGCCGCATGCGCTACGTCGACCTGATCGTGCGGCCCGAGGCCCGCGACAACGTACGCGTGAAGGCCAAGGTCCTGCAGTCGCTCCGCGCGACACTCGACGCGCACGAGTACATCGAGGTCGACACCCCGGTCCTGCAGCACACCAACGGCGGTGCCGCGGCCCGGCCGTTCACGACGCACACCAACGCGTTCGACGAGGACATGCTGCTGCGCATCGCGATCGAGCTCGACCTCAAGCGCGCCCTGGTCGGCGGCGTCGACCGGGTCTACGAGATCGGCAAGACGTTCCGCAACGAGGGCGTCGACAACACCCACAACCCCGAGTTCATGATGCTCGAGGCGTACGAGGCCTATGGCTCGTACGACACGATGGCCGAGCTCACGCGCGACCTGGTGGTCAATGCCGCGCGGGCGATCGGCAAGACCGTGGTCCCGGGTCGCGACGGCTCGCAGATCGATCTCGAGGGCGAGTGGAAGCACGCCACGATCCATGAGCTCGTCTCCGACGCGACCGGTACGCCGGTCGACAACGACACCTCCGCCGACGAACTTAAGGCGCTGGCGGCCAAGCACGAGGTCGCCCTCCAGCCGCACTGGGTCGCCGGCGACATCGTGCTCGAGCTCTACGAGAAGCTCGTCGAGCACACGCTGATCCAGCCGACGTTCGTCCGCGACTACCCCGAGGCCGTACGTCCGCTGGCCAAGAAGCACCGCACGAAGCCCGGCCTGGTCGAGGCGTGGGACCTCATCATCAACGGCGTCGAGCTGGCCCCGGCCTACTCCGAGCTCAACGACCCGGTCATCCAGCGCGAGCGGCTCGAGGAGCAGTCGCGGCTCGCCGCGGCCGGCGACCCCGAGGCCATGGACGTCGACGAGGACTTCCTGCGCGCCCTCGAGTTCGGCATGCCCCCGGCCGGCGGCATGGGACTCGGCGTCGACCGGCTCGTCATGCTGCTGCAGGGCATCGGCATCCGCGAAGCGATTCTGTTTCCGCTGTCGCGGGCCGAGTGACACCGACCGGCCGGTTCTGCCGACAGCGAACTCCGGAACACCGGGTCCACGGTGAAGGTTGGGTTACACATATGGACATCGATGCGTGCAGATTTCCATACCCGACTAAACTGAACTGATAGTCCAGCAGAGGGGGACGCCATGTTCGAAAGATTCACCGACCGTGCTCGTCGCGTGGTCGTGCTTGCCCAAGAAGAGGCACGCATGCTCAGCCACAACTACATCGGCACGGAGCACATCCTCCTCGGCCTCATCCACGAAGGTGAGGGCGTTGCGGCCAAGGCTCTCGAGAGCCTCGACATCTCACTCGAAGCCGTACGCGGCCAGGTCGAGGACATCATCGGCCAGGGCCAGCAGGCTCCGAGCGGGCACATCCCGTTCACTCCGCGCGCCAAGAAGGTCCTCGAGCTCAGCCTCCGCGAGGCGCTGCAGCTGGGCCACAACTACATCGGCACCGAGCACATCCTGCTCGGCCTGATCCGCGAGGGCGAGGGCGTCGCCGCCCAGGTCCTCGTCAAGCTGGGCGCCGACCTCAACCGCGTACGCCAGCAGGTCATCACGCTCGTCAGCGGCTTCCAGGGCAAGGAGGCCGAGCAGGCCGGCGCGCCCAGCGAGTCCGCTCCGAGCACGTCCGCCGTGCTGGACCAGTTCGGTCGCAACCTGACGCAGGCCGCCCGCGAGGGCAAGCTCGACCCGGTCATCGGCCGCGACGACGAGGCCGAGCGCGTCATGCAGACGCTGTCGCGACGCACCAAGAACAACCCGGTGCTCGTCGGTGAGCCCGGCGTCGGCAAGACGGCCGTCGTCGAGAGCCTCGCCCAGGACATTGTCCGTGGCGATGTCCCCGAGACGCTCAAGGACAAGCAGATCTACACGCTCGACCTCGGCGCGCTCGTGGCCGGCTCGCGCTACCGCGGTGACTTCGAGGAACGCCTCAAGAAGGTCCTCAAGGAGATCCGCACCCGCGGCGACATCATCTTGTTCATCGACGAGATCCACACCCTCGTGGGTGCGGGTGCCGCCGAGGGCGCGATCGACGCCGCCAGCATCCTC
This sequence comes from Aeromicrobium sp. 9AM, assembly GCF_902506105.1. Classification (GTDB taxonomy): domain Bacteria; phylum Actinomycetota; class Actinomycetes; order Propionibacteriales; family Nocardioidaceae; genus Aeromicrobium. The sequence goes on along the minus strand of NZ_LR733304.1, from coordinate 2,405,025 downwards.
AAGCCGATGCTGGCCCGTGGTGAGCTGCAGACCATCGGTGCCACGACCCTCGACGAGTACCGCAAGCACTTCGAGAAGGACGCGGCGCTCAACCGTCGCTTCCAGCCGATCCTCGTCGACGAGCCGTCCGTGCTCGACACCGTCGAGATCCTCAAGGGCCTGCGTGACCGCTACGAGGCACACCACCGCGTCTCCATCACCGACGACGCCCTCGTGGCGGCGGCGACGATGGGTGACCGCTACGTCTCCGACCGGTTCCTGCCCGACAAGGCGATCGACCTGATCGACGAGGCCGGTGCCCGCCTGCGCATCCGCCGCATGGCCACGCCGCCGGAGCTCAAGGAGTTCGACGACAAGATCGTCGACGTCCGCCGTCGCAAGGAAGGCGCCATCGACGCACAGGACTTCGAGGCTGCCGCCTCCCTGCGCGACGAGGAGAAGAAGCTCATCAACGCCAAGGGCGAGCGCGAGAAGGCCTGGAAGTCCGGCGACCTCGACACCGTCGCGGTCGTCGACGAGAACCTCATCGCCGAGGTGCTCGCCAAGGCCACCGGCATCCCCGTCGGCCAGCTCAGCGAGGCCGAGTCCAGCCGCCTGCTCAACATGGAGGAAGAGCTCCACAAGCGGGTCATCGGTCAGGACGAGGCCATCAAGGCGCTGTCGCGGGCCATCCGCCGTACGCGTGCAGGTCTCAAGGACCCCAAGCGCCCCGGTGGATCGTTCATCTTCGCCGGGCCCTCGGGTGTCGGCAAGACGTGGCTGTCCAAGGCGCTGGCCAACTTCCTGTTCGGCGACGAGGACTCCCTCATCCAGCTCGACATGTCCGAGTACAGCGAGAAGCACACGGTCTCGCGACTGTTCGGCTCGCCTCCCGGCTACGTCGGCTACGAAGAGGGTGGCCAGCTGACCGAGAAGGTGCGCCGCAAGCCGTTCTCCGTCGTCCTGTTCGACGAGATCGAGAAGGCCCACCCCGACATCTTCAACTCGCTGTTGCAGATCCTCGAGGAGGGCCACCTCACCGACGGTCAGGGCCGCGTCGTCAACTTCAAGAACGCCGTCGTCATCATGACCACCAACCTCGGTGCGCGTGAGATCTCCAAGGGCGTCAACCTGGGCTTCAGCCAGGCCGGCGACACCGCGGGGTCCTACAACAAGATGAAGGAGCGCGTGTCGATCGAGCTCAAGCAGCACTTCCGGCCTGAGTTCCTCAACCGTGTCGACGAGATCATCGTCTTCCCGCCGCTGACGCAGGAGGAGATCCTGCAGATGGTGGACATGATGATCGACTCGCTCGAGAAGCGTCTCGCCGAGAAGGACATGAACATCGAGCTGACGATGGAGGCCAAGGACCTGTTGTCCAAGCGCGGCTTCGATCCGGTGCTCGGTGCGCGTCCGCTGCGTCGCACGGTGCAGCGCGAGATCGAGGACGTCATGGCCGAGAAGCTGCTCTACGGCGAGCTCCGCCCCGGCCAGCTCGTGCTGGTCGGTGTCGAGGGCGAAGGCGCGGAAGCGGTCTTCACGTTCGAGGGCCGCAACAAGGCCGACCTCGCACTCGAGATGCCTGCCGACGTGCCCCCGGCCGTCGAGGCGTCAGCCGAGTAACAGCCGCGCGTACGTACGAGGCCCCCGCAGCCCAGGCTGCGGGGGCTTCGTCGTGTCTCAGGCGAAGCGGCGCACGAAGCGCATCTGCCACGGCGTCTCGACCGCCTTGGCGTCGTAGTGCTCGCGGACGTACGCCACAGCCTGCCCTGCAGGTACGCCGTCGAGCACGGCCAGGCAGGCAAGCGCCGTCCCGGTACGCCCACGTCCGCCGCCGCACGCGATCTCGACCCGCTCGCCGGCGGCGCGCTTCCTGACCTCCAGGAGGACCAGGCGCAGTGCTGCGGGATCGCTCGGCAGCCGGAAGTCGGGCCACCTGACCCAACGCGACTCCCAGGCGACAGGCGCCGGTTCATGACCGAGGAGATAGACCCCGAGGTCCGGCTCCGGGCCGTGTGGCAGCTCGCTGCGGAGCCCCCGGCCGCGAACGCGCAGCCCAGACGGCAGGCTCATCACCCCGACGGCGTCGGCGTCCCACTCGCTCATGCGTCGAGGTTAGGCGAGTCAGTGCGAGGTCTGGGCGTTGAGCAGCACGACGCCGGCGATGATCAGCGCGATCGCGGCGATCTTGGCGGGGTTGACCGGTTCGTCGAGGAACACGACGCCGATGACGGCGATCGCGGCGGTGCCCAGTCCGGCCCAGATGGCGTACGTGACGGACACCGGGATCTCCTTGACCACCACGGTCAGCAGCCAGATCGACAAGGCGTAGCCGGCGACCACGACCGCGGTCCAGCCCGGGTTGGTGAACCCTTCGGCACGGGGGAGCGCCGCGGTGGCGGCCACCTCGGTGGCGATCGCGACCATCAACAGGGCGGCAGCGATGAGCATGATCCATTCCTGGCTTCCTGTAGCACTTGCTACGTTTCTAACGTAGCACATGCTACATTCATCTGCATATGAGCAAGCGCGATGACCTCGTCGAGGCGGCCACCGACTATGCCCTGGCCCACGGGCTGATCGGCCTGAGCCTTCGTCCCCTCGCCGCCCAGCTCGGCACGAGCGACCGGATGCTGATCTATCACTTCGGCTCCAAGGACGAGCTCGTCTCAGCGGTGCTCGAGGCTTCCAACACCCGCTCGATGGCCTACATCGACGCCATGGAGCCGGCGGGGTCACTGCGTCAGGCGGTGCTCGACCTGTGGGCGACCTACACCGAGCACGAGCAGGTGCAGCGCTGCCAACGTATGTACGTCGAGGCCGCGGCGCTGGGCCTGCTCGGCCGGGAGCCGTACGCCTCGTCGATCCGCGCCTCCAACACGTTGTGGATCGAGACTCTCTCGGCATACCTCCAGCGCTCGGGCGTGTCCGCCGGGCGCGCGGAGGGTGTCGCCAACCTGATCGACGCGACATTCAACGGCGTGTTCCTCGACCGCCCGCTCGACGACGAGGCCGAGTCCCGCCAGATCATCGAGGACCTGGCCGCCGCACTGGGCGGTTGAGGTGCGGAGCGTCCTTCGCTCGCAGAGCTCGCTCCCGGTCGGCCGCAGGCGGCCTCCCTAGGAACCGGCGTCACGTTGGCAGCGCGTACGTCTCGCCGGGCAGGGGCTCCACGAGACCGTCGGCGACCAGGCCGTCGAGAGCCCGTTCGCGCTGCGGCGCATCGGCCCACACGAGGTCGAGCGCCGACTTCGGCACGGGACCGGGTGCGTCGCGCAGCACGGCCATCAGTCGCCCGCGGCACTGCCGGTCCGTGCCGTGCCAGGCCTGGCCGCGGCGAGCCGGCCCGTCGTACGCCGGATAGCCCGCTGCGCGCCAGCGGCACAGGTCGGCCACCGGGCACTCGTCGCACCGTGGCGAACGCGCGGTGCACACCAGTGCGCCGAGCTCCATCGTCGCTGCGGCCCAGCGGTGCGCGTCGCGTACGGGCAGCAGCGCGGTGGCCAGGTCGCGCTCGGCGGTGGTCACGGCTGCGGGCGGGAACTGCTCACCGGCAATGATCCGGGCGAACACACGCCGGACGTTCGTGTCGAGCACGGCCTCGCGGCCGGCGAATGCGAAGGACGAGACGGCGGCCGCGGTGTAGGCGCCGACGCCGGGCAGGGCGAGCAGCTCGTCGAGGGCTGACGGCACCTCGCCACCGTGGCGCTCGACGATGGCCGTGGCTGCGGCGTGCAGCCGTAGCGCGCGCCGCGGGTAGCCGAGTCGGCCCCACGCCCGCACGGCCTCACCCGACGGCGCGGCGGCGAGTGCGGCTGGCGTCGACCAGCGCTCGATCCATGCCTCGTACACCGGCAGCACCCGCGACACCGGGGTCTGCTGCAGCATGAACTCCGAGACCATGACAGCCCACGGTGACACGTTGCGGCGCCACGGCAGATCACGGGCCGTACGACCGAACCAGTCGAGGATCTCGTCGTGAAGTCGCGTCAGGTCGGCGAGCGGCAGCGGGGTGGGGCGGGTCGTCATGACGCGTCGATCCTCGCATGGCGCCCGTGGCAGGGCGCGTCGGGACGTCTGAGCGCCGGGCGCGCGGATAGCGTGGGCCTGTGAGTCAGCGACGGTTGCCTGCGGAGATCTACTGGCGCCGCCGGCTGCTCGTTCTGGCAGCGGTGATCGCCCTCGTGTGGCTGGCGTTGCGCTTCGTCGGAGGCGACGACAAGCCGGACCCGAAGCCGACCGCGCAGGCTCCCGCGACGACGACCGCGGCACCGCCGGTCGTCGCCCCGGTCAACGGCGTCGTCAACGTGACGCTCGTCAGTGCCAGCCGCGCCTGCGATCCCGAGAAGATCCGCATGACCCCGACGGTCGAGCCCGGACAGTTCACCAAGGCGCCAGTCACGATCGGCCTCGTGGTCAGCTCGACCGAGAAGACCGCCTGCACGCTGACTCCTGCCGACGCCGACCTGGTCGCGGTGATCAGCGCCAACAAGACGCCGATCTGGGACTCGACGGTGTGCAAGGTCGCCCTGCTCGACGATCCGGTGTCGATCTCGCCGCAGTGGGCGTCACTCGTCACGGCGACCTGGTCCGGACGCGGCTCGGGCAGCAAGTGCTCGGCCAAGGAGGGCTACGCGACGCCGGGGACGTACACGGTGCAGATCGGGACGCTCGGCGGCGAACCCGGCAAGACGAGCTTCACGCTCGACCGCAGGCCTCAGCCCAAGCCGTCGAAGACCACGCCGACCAAGCCGACGCCCTCTGCCAAGAACACGACGAAGCCGAACGACTGAGCTAGACGTAACGCTCGAGGATGCTCGACTCGGCCAGTCGGGACAGGCCCTCGCGGACACCGCGAGCGCGCAGGTCGCCGACTCCCTCGACGGTCTGGAGATCCTCGATGCTGGCGGCCAACAGCTTCTGCAGCGAGCCGAAGTGCTCGATCAGCCGCTCCACGACCGTGATCGGCAGTCGCGGGATGCGAGCCAGGAGCCGGTAGCCGCGCGGTGCGAGTGGCGTGTCGAGGGTCTCCTCGGTGCCAATGCGCAGGGCCCGGGCGACCGAGCCCAGGTCGACGAGGTCGGTCGACTCGATCGCGGCGAGCTCGGCCAGGACTGCCCCGGGCGTACGACCGCGCCGGCCGCTGGGCATGTAGTCGCGGATGACGAGCTCGCGCTCGGCATCGACACCACTGATGAGCTCCTCCAGCTGGAGCGCGAGCAGTCGGCCGTCGGTGCCGAGCTCCAGGACGTACGTGTCGATCTCGCCGGCGATGCGGCTGACCATCTCGAGGCGTTGGGCGACGGCCGAGACGTCGCGGACCGTGACGAGATCCTCGATCTCGAGGGCCGACAGCGCGTCGGAGACCTCGTCGAGGCGGTTGCGGTAGCGCTCGAGGGTCTGCAGTGCCTGGTTGGCGCGGCCCAGCACGGCGCCGGTGTCCTCGAGCACGTGGCGCAGGTCCTCGAGGTAGAGCGCGATGATGTGCATCGAGGCCGAGACGGAGATGACCGGGACACCGGTCTGGCGGGCGACGCGGTCGGCGGTGCGGTGACGGGTGCCGGTCTCGGCGGTGACGATCGACGGGTCGGGCATCAGGTGGACGCCGGCCATCAGGATGCGCGTCGCGTCGCGGTCCAGGATGATCGCGCCGTCCATCTTGGCGAGCTCGCGGAGCCCGGTCGCCGTGAACGGCACGTCGAGGGCGAAGCCGCCGGTCGAGATGGCCTCGATCTGGCGATCGTGGCCGACGACGACCAGGGCGCCGGTGCGGCCGCGCAGGATGCGCTCGAGGCCTTCGCGCAACGAGGTGCCCGGGGCGATGGTGGCGAGGGTCGCACGCAGGCGCGCGGAAGCCTCGGCTGCCGCCGCGGCTCGCTCAGCTGCTGACGCCATGGCGTCTCACCACCTCACTCAGGTCGCACACAGTGTATGCGGACTCAGTAGGGTGCGGTGACATCGAGACAACCCATCGCCGATTGGATGTCGCTGATGGGGATGATCGTCATCGAGGTGCGGAGCCCGTCGAGCCCCTCCGAACCGGCCGGGACGACCGCGCACCGGAACCCGATGCGCTCTGCCTCGCGCAATCGTGCGGCCAGGTTGCTGACCTTGCGCACCTCGCCGGCGAGCCCGACCTCGCCGATCGCCACGAGGTTGGCCGGCACCGCGGTCTCGCGCTGAGCGGAGGCCGTCGCGAGCGCGAGGGCAAGGTCGACGGACGGCTCGACCAGCCGGGCTCCGCCGACCGTCGCGGTGTAGACGTCGAGCTCGGACAGATTGAGCTTGCAGTGCTTGGTCAGCACCGCGAGGATCATCGCGACCCGTGACGAGTCGAGCCCGCTGGACGTACGCCTGGGGGAGGGTGTCGAGGACTTGACCGTCAGCGCCTGCACCTCGGCCAGCAGTGGCCGGCGGCCCTCCATCGTGACGGTGACGCACGTGCCCGGCACGGGTTGTTCGTGACGGGACACGAACAGGCCGGTCGGGTCGGGGACCTCGACGATGCCGTCGTCGACGAGGTCGAAGCAGCCGATCTCGTCGACCGGGCCGAAGCGGTTCTTGACCGCCCGCAGCAGGCGCAGGCGCGAGCTGCGGTCGCCCTCGAACTGGAGCACGACGTCGACGAGGTGCTCGAGGACGCGTGGCCCGGCGACCGAGCCGTCCTTGGTGACGTGGCCGACGAGCAGTGTCGCGATGTTGTCGTGCTTGGCGCGTTGGATGACAGCGGACGCGACCTCGCGGACCTGCGTGACGCCACCGGGCACGCCGTCGACGTCTGCTGACCCGATCGTCTGGACCGAGTCGATGATCAGGAGCCCCGGCTTGACCGTCTCGACGTGCGTCAGGACCGCGCCGAGATCGGTCTCGGCGGCGAGGTAGAGGTTGTCGTCGACGGCACCGGTGCGCTCGGCGCGCAGGCGGACCTGGGCGGCCGACTCCTCGCCGGACACGTAGAGCGTGCGGCGGCCGGCTCGCGCCCACCTGGCGGCGACCTCGAGCAGCAGCGTCGACTTGCCGACACCGGGCTCACCGGCGAGCAGCAGCACCGCGCCGGGCACCACGCCACCACCGAGGACCCGGTCGAGCTCGCCGATGCCCGACGTCGTGGACCGTGCGGACTCGATCGTGACCTGGCTGATCGGGACGGCAGGGGTGACGACCGGGGCCGCCTGCGTGCGGCCGGCGCGTACGGGGGCGGCGACATCGACCGTGCCCCAGGCCTGGCACTCGCCGCAGCGGCCCACCCACTTGCTGGTGGTCCAGCCGCAGTCGGCGCAGACGTAGCCGGGGCGGGCGGTCTTGGTGGCTGCCATGGCCTCAGCCTAGGCGTGCCCGCTGACAGGAGGACGGATTCGGCCGCGGCTTGTCATCGGGTGTGGAGGCCCCCGACTAAACTTCTCCCATGACGTACGTCGCGGTGGCCACCCGCTACCCCGCGCCGCCCGTCCTCAAGACGGCCGACATCGCGGCCAAGGCCGGCCTGTTCCTGCTCCTCGGCGTCGCCCTCTTCGTGCCGGGTGTCGGCAACCTGGACGGCAAGGGCCTGGTGCCACGGGCGATCGGCTATCCGATCGCCGCGTTCGCCGTCCCGCTGATCTGGCACACGTGGTGGCGGCAGCGGGCGTCGTTCCCGTGGGTGGCCGACTTCCTCGTGACCTTCGCCTGCTTCAGCGACATCTTCGGCAACTTCGTGAACCTCTACGACTCGATGGACTCGTTCGACAACGTCGTGCACTTCGTCAACACCGGTCTGCTGACCGCGGCGGTCATCCTGCTGACGATGCACCGCTCGTCCACCCTCGGCGCTGTCGTCGAGCGGGCCCTGGCCTTCGGTGTGAGCGCGGCGCTCGTGTGGGAGATCGCGGAGTACTTCGCATTCCTGCGGTGGTCGCCTGAGCGACTCGGCGCGTACGCCGACACCTTGAGCGACATGTCGCTGGGTGCTCTCGGATCACTCGTGGCTGCGTTCTCGGTGCACGCGCTGTGGCGTCACGGCCATCTCAAGGAGGTCGCGCCACAGCTGGACCTGGCCCACGCGGAGAGCGTCAGGCCTTCCTGAGGACCTAGATCTTGACGACGCCGTTCGGGGTGCTGAACTCGGCGGCGAGGATGCCGGGGGTGCCGTGCGGGGCCACCCAGCGGACCTCGATGTCCTCGAGCGCCTCGATGGCGGGCTCACCGAGGTAGTCGGCGAGACGCTTGGGGTCGCCGGCGATCTCGAGGGCGGTGAGCGCGATGTCGGAGTCGGCCATCTGCGACGGGTGCTCCGCCGGGTCCTTCTCCCACTTGATGACGAACGGCAGCTGCGGGTCGGCCTTCATGCCGCTCGTGCCGATCTGCTTCCACTCGAGGTTGTAGCCGTCGGGACGGCGGCGGTTGCCCGGCACGGCGTGCCGGCCCATGCGGTGCTCGACCTCGGTCATGTCCTCGACCGAGACGACCCAGCCGAGCCAGCCTCCGCCGGCGTCGCGGCGGGCGCGCACGGCCTGGCCGAAGGCGGCCTTGTCGGAGGCGGGGTGGTCGAGCACCTCGACGACCTCGAGGTACTGGCGGTTCTTCAGCGGAAGGATCATGTTGCGGGTGCCGAACCGGGGGTGGGCACCGCCATCGATGAACGTGGCATTCAGCAGCCGGCCGAGCTCTGCGGTCGTGCCGGCGAGGCCGTCGGGGCCGACGGCGAACGAGACGTGGTCGAGGTGCATACGGCATTGTTGCCTGACGCCGCATCGCGGTGGTGCAGGGGGTCAGCGGTGGGGGTCCGCCGGGTGTGGTGTATTGGTGCCCCCGGCCTCATGCTCCCTGCAATAGCGGGCCAGCTCGGCATATCCGGCCTCGCCCATCAGCTCGGTCAGCTCGTCCTGGTTGGTGACGTAGACCGGCTCCAGCCCGACGTGCGCCTCGGTGTTGGACGAGCAGTACCAGTCGAGGTCCGCGCCACCCGGTCCCCAGCCGGCGCGGGTGTACTCGCCGATCTGCGTCTCGGTGTACGTCGTGCCGTCGCCGCGATCGACGTCGCGGAACTGTCGGCGCAGCGGCAGCTGCCAGCACACGTCGGGCTTGGTCGTGTGCGGCTTGAGCCCCTGCTCCAGCGCGTAGCCGTGCAGGGCACACCCGTAGCCGCCCTCGAAGCCGCGTGAGTTGTGGAAGATGCAGGCCCCCTCGAATGCCCGCGTCTTGAGCTCGCCCTCGTCGTCCTTCTCGGTCCACCCGCGGCGGCGACCCTCGTCGTGGCGCTCCCAGTGCGCGGGGGTCAGCTTGTCGACGATCGCACCGACGCGCTGCGCGTCGTCGTCATCCGCGAAGTGCGCGCCCAGCGCGCAGCAGCCGGCCTCGGGACTGGACTCGTAGATGCCCGGGCAGCCGGCGCCGAAGATGCACGTCCATCGCGACGTCAGCCAGGTCAGGTCGCAGCGAAAGACCTCGGTCGGGTCCGCGGGATTGGCGAACTCCACGTACGTACGGGGGAATCCGAGCTCGACTTCGGGCATCACTGTCATGGTAGTCCGCGGGTCGAAGCGCCGGCCCCGCTGCTGAGGGTGCCGACGCCGCAGGCCCGGCGGGCGGACCTCATAGACTCGCTGAATGATCCCGTTCAACATCGCGCACCTCACCGGCCGCGAGGAGAAGTACCTCGCGGAGTCGATGTCCTCGCGGCTGCTCACCGGCGACGGTCCGTTCACCGAACGGGCGTCCAAGCTGATCTCGGGTCTCGTCGGGGGCGGCGCGACCCTGTTGACGACGTCGTGCACCCACGCGCTCGAGATGACCGCGCTCCTGCTCGACCTCGCCGAGGGCGACGAAGTGATCATGCCGTCATTCACCTTCGTCTCGACCGCCAATGCGTACGTCCTGCGTGGCGCCACGCCCGTGTTCGTCGACTGTCGTCCAGACACCCTCAACATCGACGAGCGCCTGGTCGAAGCGGCCATCACCCCGCGCACCAAGGCCATCGTCGTGGTCCACTACGGCGGTGTCGCTTGCGAGATGGATGAGATCCTCGCCATCGCTCGTCGTCACGGTGTGCCGGTGATCGAGGACAATGCGCACGGCTTCGGCGGCACGTACCGCGGCCGCGCCCTCGGCTCCTTGGGATCGATGGCGACCCAAAGCTTCCACGCCACGAAGAACATCCAGTGCGGTGAGGGTGGCGCGTTGGTTCTCAACGAGCCGGCGCTTTTCGAGCGGGCCGAGATCATCCGGGAGAAGGGGACCAATCGCGGCCAGTTCTTCCGCGGCATGGTCGACAAGTATCGCTGGGTCGATGTCGGATCGAGCTACCTTCCGTCGGACCTGCTGGCGGCATTCCTCACGGCGCAGCTCGAGGGTTTTGACGCGATCCAGAAGAAGCGCATGCGAGTCTGGGACACCTACCACGGCGAGCTGGCGGCGTGGGCCGCCGACAACGGGGTGGCGACGCCGACGATCGCCGAGGATCGCGAGCACCCCGCACACCTCTATTTCCTGGTCATGCCGGACCATGACCACCAACGACGCCTCATTCGCCACCTCGGGGATGCGGGCATCCTCGGCGTCTTCCACTACGTGCCGCTCGACTCCGCGCCCGTCGGTGTGGAGCGCGGCCGCACCGCGCCTGGTGGTTGCCCGGTCACGGCCGACGTCAGCCAGCGACTGGTGCGGCTCCCGTTGTTCCCGGACCTGTCCGAGAGCGATCAGGCGCGAGTCATCGACGCCGTCACGTCGTTCGAACTCGCGTGAGCTGGGAATCGGCCGTAAGCGGCGACGCAGTCACCTTGCGGGCGTCGCCGTTGGAGTCGCGACGATTCGGCCTGTCGTTCAGCCGTGCCGAGGTCCCGCTCGCCGTCGAGGATCCAGACGCCGCACTGTCATCGGTCCTGCGGTTTCTCGAGGACGACGAGTCCGACGTCGTGGTCGTCCGTCATCCGGCTGCTCGAGTGGGGTGGTTCGCTGCACTCCGCGGGGCGGGACGCGACCTGGTCGCAGCCGACACGCTCACGTACTGGCGCCTTGCCGTCGGGGACGGACGTCGTCCGACACCACGGGAGTCCGTCTCCACGCGCGTCACCGACTCGCCCGAGGCATCGCTGGTGAAGGAGCTCGTGAGCGACATGTTCGCGGGCTACGGCAATCACTATCTTGCCAACCCCCTGCTGGATCCTGTTGCAGCGCTGGCCGGCTACGTCGAGTGGGGTCAGCGCTCAGCGGCAGAGGATCAGGCCGTCATCGTCAGTCACGCTGATCGCGGTGCGGTGGGTCTCGCCACGATGCAGACATCGGACCGCGTGAGCGAGATCCAGCTGGCGGGTATCAGGCAGCAGTTCCACCAGCAGGGGATCTATCCCCACCTCTTGGCCGGATGTGAGGACGCCGTCCTCGAGTCCGGTGGCGAGCTGCTCGTGATCTCGACGCAGGCTCACAACACCAACGTCCAACGATCATGGGCGCGCTACGGTTTCGAGCCTGTGGGCGCGGTCTCGACGGTGCACGCCGTACGTCGAGGCCTGCTGCCGTGAGCGGCGGTCACTGATCATCGCGGGAGCGCTCGCTGATCACATACGTCGGTCGTCCGAGGTTCTCCGAATGGATGCGGGCGATGTACTCGCCGACAATGGCGAGCGCGACCATCTGCGCTCCTGAAAAGATGGCCACCATCGAGGCGACGGTGGTGAAACCCTGGACCGTCGTCGTGCCGGAGAAATACTGCCAGAGGACCACTGCCAGCAAGATGATGCCGAGCCCACCGCAGACCAGGCCGAGGTAGCCGACGAGCCTGAGCGGCAGCGTGCTGTAGCCGAGCATCGTGTTGATCGCATGGCGAACCAGCAGACGGAACGAGTAGTTGGACTGCCCTTCTGCGCGTCGGTCCATGTGCACGGTCGCGCTCGTGGTCCGAGCAGTTGCCCAGGACAGCGCCACGTCGATCGAGGCGTGCGGTCCGTCGAGCCCCTCGAATGCGTCGCGCAGACGTGTGCGGAAGATGCGGAACGCGCTGATGTTGCTGGCGTCGGTGATGCCGAGGCCCAGCGTCATGACGCGCTTGACGCTGCGGGACGCGAAACTGCGCAGTGCGCCGTGCTCCTCAACGATCGGGACGCCGTAGGTCAGGTCGACGTCGTCCGTGAGGGCCGCCAGCAGCGTGGGGATCTGCTCCGGCGGGTGCTGGAGGTCGTCGTCCATCGTGACGAGCGTCGCGTACCGAGCCGAGCGGATGCCCGCCAGAAGCGCATTGTGCTGGCCGTAGTTGCGCGACAGCCGGATCGCGGAGACGTTGGCGTGCTGCTCGGCCAGCTGGCGTGCCACGTCCCAGGTGTTGTCGGGGCTTCCGTCGACCACGAGGACCACCTCGAACGCCTCGCACGTCGCCCCCAGCACCTCGATGAGGCGTCGGGACAGCTCGGGCAGCATCGGTGCGGACTTGTAGCACGGAATGACGACGGAGAGTCCCGGCAGGAGTTCAGTCTGCGACGGCATGCGCCTAGTGTGCACGAGGGTCCGTCGTCCCCGTACGCTGCCGTCACGACGAAGTGGGTGGGGCGGCCGGTTCCCACCACGCCCGACGACGAACGGATTCAGGTGAGACAGCTCCTGCGATACGGGTTCGTCGGCGTCGTCAGCAATGCTGTGGCGTTTGGCGTCTACATCATCATCACGGCGCTCGGCGCCTCGCCGAAGGTCACAGCCGGCGCGGTGTACGTCGGTGCCGCTGCGGTGGGTTTCGTGGGCAATCGACGGCTCACGTTCGCGCACGAAGGAAGTGTGTGGGGTGCGGGCGCGCGGTATGTCGTCGCGCATGCAGGCGGCTTCCTGCTGAACCTCTGCATCCTGACGCTGCTGCTCGACCACTACGGCTGGTCGCACGTGTGGTCGCAGGCCTTCGCTATCGTCGTGGTCGCGGCATATCTGTTCGCGGCGTTCAAGTTCTTTGTGTTCCGGTCCGAGGCGCCGAGTGATCAAGACTCCGACCGATCGATGGAGACCTAATGCAGTGCACGGCCTGTGGTGCGTCGTACGACTCAGAGGCTTACACCTGCGATGCCTGCGGGCACGCAGTGACGGTCGTCGACGGCTATCCCGCGTTCGCGCCCGAACTTGCACACGGTGGCGGCGGCTACGAATCCAAGCTGTTCGCCGAGCTCGCCCCCCTCGAGGAGAAGAGCTTCTGGTTCCGCGCCAGGAACGAGTTGATCCTGTGGGCCCTGCGCCGCTATCGCCCCGACGTCAGCAGCTTCCTCGAGATCGGCTGCGGCACTGGCTTCGTCCTGTCCGGGATCGCGGCGCAGCACCCGACTGCACGGCTCTACGGCAGCGAGATCTTCGTGGATGGGTTGTCGTTCGCAGGCGCACGGGTGCCGTCCGCGCGCCTCATGCAGATGGATGCTCGCGCCATTCCCATGCGCGAGGAGATCGATGTCATCGGCGCGTTCGACGTGCTCGAGCACATCGAGGAGGACGTCGACGTGCTGCGCGAGATGCACGGCGCTCTCAAGCGGGGCGGCTTGCTGGTGATCAGCGTCCCCCAGCACCGCTGGCTCTGGAGCCCCGCTGACGACCACGCGCACCACGTGCGCCGATACACGGCCGGTGAGCTGCGTGACAAGATCTCCGGCGCGGGCTTCGAGGTGCTCAAGAGCACGTCGTTCGTGTCGATCCTGCTCCCCATGATGGTGCTGTCTCGGTTGCGGATGCGGGGTCGCACCGATGACTACGATCCCATCGACGAGATGCGTATGCCGGGCTGGCTCAACGCGGTGCTCTACCGAGTCATGCGGGCTGAGAACGCGCTGATCAGGTGGGGCTTGAGATTCCCCTTGGGCGGCTCACGCCTGGTGGTTGCCCGCAAGGTGACTCAAGGCGCCGACGAACCCCCAGGCTGATCGACTGGCGCGGGGTCGCCGGCGCCGGTCGAGCAGAACGGCTCGTGGTGGTAGAACTCGTACGCTGCGTAGGCGCCGTTGATCGTGCGTTGCGTGCGGGGGTCGACGACATCCAGACGTTTGAGGAGCGTCGTGATGATCGTGCATCGGCGCGCATCGCCGGCCCGGCTGGGATCGGCCACAGCCACCTCGCGGTGAAGGCTGTCGGTGAAGGCCGACCTCGTGCCGATCCGGTCATCGTTGGCCGAGAAGACGTTGCGTGGCTGGTTGACGGCGATGCTGACGACGATCAGCGCGGTCAAGGCGGCGAGGGCGCCGACCCGCAGGGGAGCCCATGCTCGGGTCACCAGGAGGCGCACGACGGCGAGCCCGGCCATGGCCAGCGCTGACCAGGTGACGACATTCGAGCGGTACGACAGCATGGGGGTGTCGAGCTGCTGCACGGCATTGGCGTTGATGCCAGTCACCACCGCGCTGCCCAGGGCGATGACGATGCCAACGGCGACGACGAGGAGCGTCCCGCGATGGTCTCCGCCGGGCTTGGCGACTCCGGCGTCTGGGTCCTGGCGCGCCTTCCAGGCTGCCCAGAGCGCGAACATCAGCGCAGTCGCGACGATGGGGAGGAGGACGCTCAGCGGTGTCACACCGGGATATGGAAGCTCCCGGAGCTCCGCGCGCTCACGGACGAAGTCGCCCGTGCCGCCCGGCAGTGAACCGAGAAGGTTGTTGAGGAGCGTGCGGGGCCTGACCTCGATCACGGTGCCGACGTAGCAGGTGTTGGACGCGTGGCACGCCATCTGGCTGATCTGCCAGCGGATCCACACGAACATCGTCGTGTAGGTGAGCGCGAGCGTGGCACCGACCGTGAAGGGCGCGCGCCAACGCTGCCACAGTGAGCCCTCAGCCGGTCGTGGTGCCGTCGCCAGCAGCATGACGTTGAGTGGGATCGACAGCGCGAGCAGCTCGTACGACAGGTTGACCACGACGCCCATGAGCGTCATGGACAGCAGAGCGGGCACGAGCCAGCGACGGTAGTTGCGCTCCAGCCGACGGGACATCCCGAGGACAAAAGCTGCGAAGAGCAGGTAGAAGGCGAACGGACCGTAGGCCAGGGTCGGGTAGAAGTTCCACCCGTTGAGGCTGCGGACGTTTTGGCTCTTGGCCCCGATCGCGATCGTCAGGGGGAGGGCGATCATCACGAACGCGATGGTGTCGCGCTGGAGTCCGCGGACGGCGCCGGAGCTGTCGCGGAACCGCAGCGCTCGCAGGAAGACGAGTACGGCCGCGAGGCTGAGCCCCATCAGTGCCAGCTTGACGGCTGCCCAGACGATGAATGGCGGGATCGAGAAGTAGATCGACGTCTTCATCGTGAGGAGCGCCAAGATGCGACGCTCGGAGAAAGCGAGCGCCGTCGTCCGAGGCTGGAAGTCGAAGTCGAACGCCACTGAGAGCGGCTGCCAGAACGCCTGCCAGAGGGATCCGTGTGTCAGCGGGCCTGTGTCCAGGACCCAGTAGCCGTCATCGCCGCCGATCGGCGCCAGCAGGACTGGGGCGAGCAGGAAGAGGACGACGAGGACGTACAGGGTGATCAGGATCGGCCACGCGGCGCGGGATGCGAGCGCCTGACGCGCAAGGCCGCGCAAGTGGTCGAGTCTCACTCGATCGTCCTCCCGGATTGGCAATGAACGGCTCGCCGGCCGACGGACAGCGTTGCAGATGTTACGCGCCTCCTGCCAGTGAGAGGATGGACGTATGCGCATGGGCGTCCTCGACATCGGTTCCAACACGGGTCACCTGCTCGTGATCGACGCGTTCCGTGGTGGCCCGCCGCTGCCGGCGCACAGCTACAAGGAGCCACTCCGCCTCGCCGAGCACCTCGACTCGCGCAACGCCGTGACCGAGGAGGGTGTCTCGAGGCTCGTCAAGTACGTCGTGGAGGCCCGTGCCGAGGCCGAGGACAAGGGCTGCACGACGATCCTCGCGTTCGCCACCTCGGCGGTGCGGGACGCCGTCAATGCCGACGACGTGATCGCCCGGGTCAACGCCGCGAGCGGTCTCGACCTGCAGGTCCTGTCCGGCGAGGACGAGGCCCGGTTGACCTTCCTGGCCGTACGCCGCTGGTTCGGCTGGTCCGCGGGCCGCCTCGGTGTGTTCGACATCGGTGGCGGGTCGCTCGAGATCGCCGCCGGCTCGGACGAGACCCCCGACGTGGCGCAGTCGATGGCTCTCGGTGCCGGCCGGCTGACCCGCGACTGGCTCGACTCCGGGCACACGCCCGCCGAGCTGCGGCTCCACGTCCGGTCGACGATCGCCGACGAGGCCGGTGCCATTCTGCGCGGCGGGGCATTCGACCGGGCCGTCGCGACCAGCAAGACGTTCCGTTCGCTGGCCCGCATCTGCGGCGCAGCATCGGCCGACGAAGGTCGCTACGTACGCCGGGTGCTGCGCAAGCAGGATCTCTCGCCCCTCGTCGAGCAGCTCGTCACGATGCCCGACGAGGACGTCGTCAAGCTGCCGGGCGTCTCTCCGGACCGGGCCCACCAGATCAGGGCCGGGGCGATCGTGGCGGAGGCGACGATCGACCTGTTCGACCTGACGGAGCTCGAGATCTGCCCTTGGGCGCTCCGCGAAGGCGTTCTGCTCGGGCATCTCGACGCGCTTTAAGGTTGCCGGTCTAGCCTGAGCACGTGCCCGAACCCATCCGCGTCTCGCTGTCGACCTCCTCGGTCTACCCGGGGTCGACGGCCAATGGCTTCGAGTCGGCGGCCCGCCTCGGCTACGACGGGGTCGAGGTCATGGTCGGCATCGACGACGTCAGCGCCGACATCACCGCGATCAAGGCACTCAGCGCGTTCCACGAGATCCCGGTCGTCTCGATCCACGCGCCCTGCCTGCTCGTGACACAGCGGGTCTGGGGCAGCGATCCCTGGGGCAAGCTGCACCGCAGTGCCGAGATGGCGCACGAGGTCGGCGCCGCGGTCATCGTCGTGCACCCGCCGTTCCGTTGGCAGCGTGACTACGCCCGGGGGTTCGTCGAGGGCATCGCCGACCTCGAGGCACAGCACGGCGTCACGTACGCCGTCGAGAACATGTATCCGTGGCGCACCGGCAAGCGCGAGTTCCAGGCGTACGCCCCGGGGTGGGACCCGCTGCAGCACGACTACGCACACGTGACGGTCGACCTGTCCCACAGCTCGACCGCCGGGGAGGATCCCCTCGAGATGGCCAAGGCGCTGGGTGGCCGGCTGTCCCACATCCACATGACCGATGGCTCGGGCTCGGCCAAGGACGAGCACCTGGTGCCCGGTCGCGGCACGCAGCCGTGCCGGGAGTTCCTCGAGCACGTCGCCGGCTCGGACTATGCCGGCGAGATCGTCGTCGAGATCAACACCCGCAAGGCCAAGGACCAGAGCGACCGGGAGGCCGACCTCCTCGAGGCACTGGCCTTCACCCGCCTCCACGCCACTGTCTGAGCGCCTCCGATTCTGCGAGGATGACGGGCCTGATCACCGTCGACCAGTTCCTCGCGTTCGGGCTTGCCGCGTTCATCCTCATCGCGATCCCGGGGCCCAGCGTCGTGTTCACGATCGGCCGCGCGCTGGCGTACGGGCGCGCTGTCGCGCTGGCGACCGTGCTCGGCAACACCCTCGGCCTGCTGACCGTCGTCATCCTGGTCGCTCTCGGCCTCGGTGTGATCGTCGAGGAGTCGATCCTCGTCTTCATGATCCTGAAGTTCGCCGGTGCGGCCTACCTCGTGTGGCTCGGCATCCAGGCCATCCGGCACCGCAAGGCGTTCAGCGTCGCCGGCGCCGGCGCGGGTGGCTTCCCGGTGCTGACCTGGCCCAAGGTGGTCCGCCAGGGCTTCATCGTCGGCGTCTCCAACCCCAAGGCGTTCATGATCATCGGCGCCGTCCTGCCGCAGTTCATCGATCGCGGCAACGGCCACATCCAGGCGCAGATGCTGCTGCTCGGCCTGATCGCCGTCGTGATCGGCCTGCTCTCCGACAGCCTGTGGGCGGTCATCGCGAGCCAGCTCCGCACGTGGTTCAACGCCTCACCCAAGCGCGGCGAGGCGATGGGCGCGGTCGGCGGGACCTCGATGATCGGTCTGGGGGTCGGGTTGGCCGTCTCGGGCAACCACCACTAGGACGCCTTGCGGGCGAGCCGGCCGGCCACGACAGCGCCGGTGATGATCTGCATCTGGTGATACAGCATCAGGGGCAGGACGATCAGCGCGACGTCCGGGCCCGCGAACAGCACCGACGCGATCGGCAACCCGCTCGCCAGGCTCTTGTTGCAGCCGCAGAACAGCAGCGGAACCCGGTCAGCGCGCGCGAATCCGAGCACGCGGCCGAGCAGCACGGTCCAGCCCATCGCGATCGCCAGCAGGACGGCGCACACGCACGCGACGGCAAGGACGTCCCACACGCTCAAGGTCGACCAGATGTCGGCGTCGGCGCCCTCGCTGAACGCGACGAACACCACGAGCACGATGCTGCTGCGGTCGTACACCGTGAGCCGGGCGTCGTGCCGCGTCATGAACTCGCCGATGAACGGCCGCAGCAGCTGGCCGAGCACGAACGGCACGAACAGCTGGAGCACGATCCGCACCACGGCACCGGCGTCGACGTGCGCGTCGGACGTCATCAGCAGCGCGACGAGCGCCGGGGTGAGGAACACGCCGATCAGGTTGGACAACGAGGCGCTGACGACCGCGCCGGCCACGTTGCCGCGGGCCATGCGGGTGTAGACGACGCATGACTGGACGGTGGACGGCACGAGGCACAGCAGAAGCACGCCGTTCGCGAGGCCCGGCGTCAGCAGGCCGGGCTCGAGGACCTGAGTGCCGAGCCCCAGCAGCGGGAACGCGACGAAAGTCGTCGACAGGATCGCGGCGTGCAGCCGCCAGTGCTTGAGGCCGGCGATGGTCTCGGCGGTCGACAGCCGGGCACCATAGAGGAAGAACAGCAGGCCGATCGCGACGAGCGAAGCGTGCTTGAGCACGTCGAGGACCGACCCCGTCGCCGGCACGAATGACGCCACGACTGCCGCCACCAGCAGCGCGATGATGAACGGGTCGAGTCGCAGGCGCACCCCGCGACAGTAGCCTTGCCCGTATGACTCAACGGATCGCGATCCTCGGTGCCGGCGTGATGGGCGAGACCCTGCTGTCGGCGATCCTCCGATCGGGACACGCGGCAGCCGACCTGGTGATCTCCGAGAAGCGTGAGGAGCGGGCAGCTGAGCTCCGCGAGACGTACGGGGTCACCGTGACCGGCAATGCCGAGGCGGTGGCGGACGCCGACGTGGTGCTCCTCGTCGTCAAGCCGCAGGACGTGCTCGCGCTGCTCGACGAGATCGCGGGGTCCGTACGCCCCGAGGCGACCGTCGTGTCCCTCGCCGCCGGCATCACGATCGGCGCGATCGAGGCGGCGCTGCCGGCCGGGGTCGCGGTCGTCCGGGCGATGCCCAACACCCCGGCGCTCGTCGGCGAGGGCATGTTCGGCATCTCCCCGGGCGCCTCCGCCACGGGCGACCGGATCGACGACGTCGTGCGCCTGCTCGAGTCCGGCGGCAAGGTCGTGGTCGTCGACGAGGCGCAGCAGGACGCCGTCACCGCGGTCTCCGGCTCGGGCCCCGCATACGTCTTCTACCTCGCCGAGGCCATGATCGCCGGCGGGATCGACGCCGGCCTCGACGAGCAGACGGCCCGTACGCTCACGGCCCAGACCCTCGTCGGCGCGGCGAAGCTGCTGGCGGAGTCCGACGAGACGGCCGAGGAGCTCAGGCGTCGGGTCACGTCGCCCAACGGCACGACGCATGCCGCGATCACGACGTTCGACGACCACGGCGCGAAGGATGCGCTGATCGCCGGCGTCGCCGCGGCCGCCGCCAGGTCCGCCGAGCTCTCCGGCCCGGCATAGTGTTGATGCATGACTGACCGCGCGTGCGTCGTCTTCGACCAGCACCTGACCGAGTACAACTTCGGCCAGTCCCACCCCATGGCGCCGGTCCGCATCGACCTCACGATGGCCCTCGCGCGTGAGATCGGCATCGTCGACGGGCTCGACATCGTCGGCGCCGTCCCGGCGACGGACGACGAGCTCAACCTGATCCACTCGGCGGCCTACATCGAGGGCGTCCACAAGCTCAGCGACCATCCGACCTACACCGATCCCAGCATCGGGCTCGGCACCGACGACAATCCGGTGTTCGCCCACATGCACGAGGCCAGTGCGCTCATCGCGGGCGCCAGCGTCGAGGCGGCCCGCCGCGTCTGGACGGGTGCCGCGCCACGGGCGGTCAACGTCAGCGGCGGCCTCCACCACGCGATGCCGGGCAACGCCAGCGGCTTCTGCATCTACAACGACGTCGCCCTCGCGATCCGCTGGCTCCTCGACAACGGTGCGCAGCGGGTGGCGTACGTCGATGTCGACGCGCATCACGGCGACGGCGTGCAGCAGATGTTCTGGGACGACCCGCGGGTCCTGACGATCTCGATCCACGAAGGCCCGCAGACGCTGTTCCCCGGCACGGGCTTCTCGAGCGAGACCGGTGGTGAAGGTGCGGAGGGCGCGGCGGTCAACATGCCGCTCCCGCCCGGTACGTCCGACGCCGGATGGCTGCGGGCGTTTCACGCGGTCGTGCCCGCGCTGGTCCGCGAGTTCAAGCCCGACATCCTGGTGACGCAGCACGGCTGCGACTCCCACATGGACGACCCGCTGACCAACCTGATGCTCAGCGTCGACGGCCAGCGCGCGTCCTACCTCGCCCTGCGCGACCTCGCCGAGGAGGTTTGTGGCGGCAAGTGGGTCGCCACCGGTGGCGGGGGCTACGCCGTCATGGACGTCGTGCCGCGCGCCTGGGCCCACCTGCTCGCGATCGTCGCCGGTGCGCCCCTCGATCCGTCGACCCTGACCCCTGAGCGCTGGCGAGCTCGCATCGAGGAGCTGCGCGGGTCGCCGGGCCCTCTGCGCATGACGGACGGCCGTGCCGTCGGCTACCGCGCCTGGGAGCAGGGCTATGACCCCGCGAGCTGGCTCGACCGCTCCATCCAGGCCACCCGCACGGCGGCCTTTCCCCTGAACGGCCTCGATCCGCAGCCCTGAGGCCGTGTTTGCGGGCAACCGCACTCCACACAGGAGTTTTTGGCAACTACTGTCCCGGAGACCTCAGGAGGCACTAGTCTCAACCAAGGCACGCGCGCTGTTTCTCCGGTGGGGAAGCCGGAGAGCGCGCGTGCCCCTCAGGAAGCAGGTGGTGACATGGCATCCGGACCGACGTTCTTGACCGTCGCGGAAGTGGCGGCTCAGATGCGGGTCTCCAAGATGACGGTCTACCGTCTCGTGCACTCCGGCGAGCTCGAAGCCGTCCGCGTGGGACGTTCCTTCCGCGTGCCGGCGGACGCCGTCGAGGAGTTCCTCGGCAAGTCCTACTTCCAGGCCGGCTGACGACGCGCAACACGTACGTTCGCTGCCAGCTCTTCCGTCCATGGTCGGGGAAAATCCCGGCCAGTGCTGACGTGTAGGCTGTTCGCAGCCACTACGGGGGACCGAAGCCGCGCCACGCGATGGTTTGCGATCTCCGCAATGGCCACCAATCTCAGGCACCAGCCACACCTGTGGCCAACAAGAATTGAGTCGTGACCCGTGGGTTCAGTCATCAAGAAGCGCCGTAAGCGGATGTCGAAGAAGAAGCACCGCAAGATGCTCAAGCGCACCCGAGTACAGCGTCGTCGTCTGGGCAAGTAAGTCTCCATGGCCCGGTCTGTCCTCGTCACCGGTGTTGCGGGTACGTTCGCGTCGCTCTTCGCGCGCCGACTCGCAGACCTCGGCGAGGGCGCGGGCATCAGCAAGGTCGTCGGCATCGACACGATGCTGCCGCCAGGTGACCTCGGTGGCGTGAAGTTCGTCCGCGCCGACATCCGCACACCTGTCGTCGGCAAGGTCATCGCGGTCGAGGACGTCGACACCGTCGTGCACCTCGACGTCAACCCGCCCCGGCGGGGCCGCACCGGCGGCGCCAAGGAGCTCAACGTCATCGGCACGATGCAGCTCCTGGCGGCGTGCCAGCGTGCGTCGACCGTCACCAAGTTCATCCTGGGCTCGTCGACCGCGGTCTACGGCTCCTCCCCCCGCGATCCGGCCATGTTCACCGAGTCGCTGCTGGCTCGTGACGGCGTACGCAGTGGCTTCCCCAAGGACATCGTCGAGGTCGAGTCGTACGTCCGTGGGTTCGCGCGCCGGCGCCCCGAGGTCATCATCACGACCCTGCGAGCGGCACAGATCCTGCACCCGTCGATCGACACCCCGCTCGCGACCTACTTCGCCAGTCCCGTCCTGCCGGCCGTGATGGGCTTCGACCCGCGCCTGCAGTTCACCGACCTCAACGATGCGTTCGCCGTCCTCGAGCAGGCCATCGTCAAGGACCGGCCCGGCACGTTCAACATCGCCGGCGACGGCGTCGTGCTGCTGAGCCAGGCGGCCCGCCGGCTCGGGCGGCCGATCATCCCCCTGCCGCCGTTCGGCTTCGCGACGGCCGCTCGTCGCGTGCTGCGTGCCGCGGGCTCCGACATCCCGCCCGACCTCCACCGGCTGCTGACCTACGGACGGGTCGTCGACACCTCGGCGCTGCGGGACATCTTCGGCTACGACCTGACGCGCACCTCCCTGCAGACGTTCGAGGAGTTCCGCGATTCACTGAGACCCGGCGTCATGTCGGTGGTGGGGGGACGCGCATGAGCGACGAGCGCAAGACCATCGGTTCGGGCGGCAAGGCCGGACGTGGCAACCGGCAGACCTCGCCATCAGCCGCTGCGCGCGCCCTGGCCGGCGCGCCGGCGGCCAGGAAGCCCGTCGCCAAGGCCAAGCCGAAGGTCACCGAGCCGAAGCCGGCCGCCACGAAGGCGCCGGCCAAGAAGTCACCGCCCAAGAAGGCCGCGCCGACCAAGCGTCCGGCCGACAAGGCTGCTGCGCCGAAGCCGCGCCTGCGCGCCGTGACCGACGAGGACGCAGCTGCCGCTGCCGCAGCCGCCGCTGAGGAAGCCGCCAGACGTACGCGCACCGCCGGCGCCGCGCCGTTGTCGGCCGGCATCCCGATCGACGAGATCGTGGTCGCGGTGATCCAGGCCGCCCAGCGAGTGCTCGGCAGCGACTGGGAGGCCAGAGTCGCCACGCTGCTCGCGACGATCCGCAAGCGCATGAGCGGTGACTACGAGGTCGACGAGTTCGGCTTCGACCCGCAGATCACCGAGGTCCTGACCGCCGCGATCGAGCCGCTCGCCGAGAAGTGGTTCCGCCTCGAGGTGCGTGGCGTCGAGAACATCCCGGCAGAGGGCGGTGCACTCCTGGTCGCCAACCACTCCGGCACCGTCCCGATCGACGGCCTCATCACCGGCTACGCCGTCAAGAAGTACGCCGGGCGCGATCTGCGGCCCCTGGGTGCCGACTTGGTCTTCTCGCTGCCGTTCGTCGGCCAGATCGCCCGCAAGGTCGGCGCGACCCTGGCCTGCACCGAGGATGCCGAGCGGCTGCTGACGACGGGTGAGCTCGCCGGCGTCTGGCCCGAAGGTTTCAAGGGCATCGGCAAGCCGTTCGCCGAGCGCTACAAGCTCCAGCGGTTCGGCAGGGGCGGCTTCGTGTCGTCGGCCATGCGTGCGCAGGTACCGATCGTTCCGGTGTCGATCGTCGGTGCCGAGGAGATCTACCCGCTGGTGGGCAACGTGCCCTCGTTGGCCCGCCTGCTGGGGCTGCCCTATCTGCCGATCACGCCGTTCTTCCCGTTGCTGGGGCCGCTCGGCATGATCCCGCTGCCCAGCAAGTGGATCATCGAGTTCGGTGAGCCCATTCGCACGGACGCGTACGACCCGGAGTCGGCCGACGACCCGATGCTGCTGTTCAACGTCACCGACCAGGTGCGGGAGACGATCCAGCAGACCCTCTACGGCCTGCTGGTGGACCGAGGCAACGCGTTCTTCTAAGGTTCAGAGCACAAGGTGACCCATGAGGTGACCATGGGCCGAGCCGCTGAAGCGGCGACGAAGGAGCCGCGCGCTCTACTTCTTGCCCAGCAACCCGTTCAGCAGGCCGGGGATCAGGCCCTCTTGGTTCTCGTCGCCCAGCACCGCGCCCAGGACCGGGTCGGTGATGTCGCTCAGCGAGGGAGCCTTGGTGGTCGGCGCGGACGTGGGGGCAGGCAGCGCCACGATCGGAGTCTGGGTCGGTGTGCCCTTGGTCGGTGCCGAGTTCCCGGACGTCTTGTCATCGTGCTTGGTGGTGTCGGACTTCTTGTCCGGCGAGCTGGATCCGGAGCTGCTCGCCGGCGGCGGCGCCAACGAGGTCACCGAGGACGCCAGCTGCTGGAGATCGCCGGTCGTGCACGCGATGCACAGCGACGAGGCCTGCGTGGCCAGGTTGCGGATGGTCTCTGCTGCGACGTCGAACGAGTCGTCGGCACCGGACGGCAGCTGCGCCGACAGCTGCGAGAGGTTGGCGCTGGACTCGATCGCGAAGTCGTTGACCGTGCGGACCGACTTCTTGTCGCCGTTGCCGGAGTAGTCGTTGAACAGCGATGACGAGCCGGACTCGGCCTGCGTCGCGAAGTCGTCGAGGGTGTCGGCGATGAGGCTCTCGGAACCACCCTTGGCGCTGAGCTCGCGGGCCTCGGCGAGGCGCTCTGAGGCCTGACGGAGCTGGAACGAGCCGCGGGAGGCGTCATCGCGGTGCAGGGCGAGCTCGACCGACTCGACGCTGCGCTTGACGGGGTAGAGCATCTCGCCGGGGACGGCCGACGCGCTGGAGGCGACGATGCCGACGACGCCCGCCGAGGCGACCATCGCTGCGGTGAGGGTCGCGACGCGACGGCGTGCGGGACGAGTGTCGCGTGCGGGTGTGGCGACTGGCTTGGCGGGCAGCGGCACGAGGACCGTCGCGGCCTCGGTCATGAGCTGGGTCCGGAGTGACTCGCGGAACATCGGCGAGGGCTCGACGACGGCAGCCTCGCAGAGGCGCTCGGCGAAGCGTACGAGATCCGCGATCTGCTGGTCGCCGGATGCGCGGCCGCTCCAAGCCTCCTCGAAGGACTGGGCGTCGTCGTGCGAGCGACGGCCGATCATGATGGGTTCCTCACTGCTCTGAAGGTCTCAGTGCATTCAACGACGTCGGTGGCCGGAAAGTTACGGTCAAATGACAGGACAAACACGTGCATGCGCATCATCGTGCGTCCTCCGGCATCGTCTTGGCGAGACTACGAACGGCGCGCAGCTGGAGCTGCTTGATCGCGCCCTCGCTGCGGCCGAGAGCCGCGGCGGTCTGGGCGATCGACATGCCCTGGATGAAACGCATGAGGATGCAGTCGCGCTGCTCGTTGGGCAGGGAGTTGACGGCCTCGAACAGCATCTCGTTGGAGATGAGCGCGAGGACCTCCTGCTCGGGGCTGGCGACGGTGACCTTGCCCTCAGGGATCGTCTCGGCGACGATCTCGAGGCGGGCCCGGCTCGACTTGAAGTGGTCGGCGACGAGGTTGCGCGCGATCGTCGTCAACCACGCGCCGAAGTCCTTGCCCTGCCAGTTGAACCGCTGGATCGCCCGGAGCCCGCGGACGAAGGTCTCGCTGGTGAGGTCCTCGGCGAGCTGCTGGGAACCCACGCGGTAGTAGACGAACCGGAAGACGCCCGACACGTAGTGGTCGTAGAGCTGTCCGAACGCCTCGGCGTCGCCTTCCTTGGCGAGGTCGACCAGCGCGCGGAGGCGCGAGGCCTCGGGGTCGTTGTCGTCGTGGGGACTGGAGCCGCCGTTGGAGGGCGCGTACGCGGGTGAGTCGGCCACCGCGAGCGCAATCAGGAGGGACCGGTCGTCCGGGGTCGCGAGGGCAAGCGACAACGCCATGCGCAATCCGCTGGTGTTCCTCACAGGCCCTCCCTGATCCCCGAAATACTAACCCGGGGCAGGGTTGCTGTCAGTTCGTTGAACTTTTTCTGTGACGCAGCACACGCCACGCTCCGGCGGCCGCGATGGCCGCCGCCACGCCCTTGCCACCGACCAGCGCGACCTTGCGGCCCGTGCGGTAGTCGCGGATGCGCCAGCCGTTGGCCCTGGCGTGGGCACGGAGCGTGGAGTCGGGGTTGACGGCGCACGGGTGCCCGACGAGGGACAGCATCGGCAGGTCGTTGCTGGAGTCGGAGTACGCGTAGCAGTCGTCGAGCACGAGGCCCTCGCGTACGGCGATCTCGCGGATCGCGTCGGCCTTGCCCTCGCCGTGCAGCATCTCGCCGACCAGCTCACCGGTGTACGTACCGTCGACATGCTCCGAGATGGTCCCCAGCGCGCCGGTCAGGCCCAGGCGCCGGGCGATGACGTTGGCGATCTCGACCGGTGCCGCGGTCACGAGCCACACCCGTTGGCCGCGATCGAGGTGCCACTGGGCGATCGCGCGGGTGCCGGGCCAGATCTTGTGCGCCATGTGCTCGTCGAAGATCTCCTCGCCGATCTCCTCGAGCTCTGACACCTGGTGTCCGGCGATGAACGCGAGGGCCGACGAACGGGCCTTGGCGATGTGCTCGGGATCCTCGACGCCCGCGATGCGGAAGTAGAGCTGCTGCCACGTGGCCTTGGCGATGTCCTTGGTCGTGAAGAACTTGCGTCGATGGAGCCCGCGGGCGAGGTGGAAGATCGACGCGCCCTGCATGATCGTGTTGTCGACGTCGAAGAACGCGGCAGCCGTCGTGTCGGGCTGGGTCGTGAGGGCGTTCTCCATCTCGGCGGCCGAAGCGGCGGCCTGGCCGGACAGCACGGATCGCGACCGCAGATTGCGGGGCTGATCGGGTCGAGCGTCCCGTGACATGCAACCGAGACTAACGCCCTCCCGGCCCGCGGGCGTGTGGTTGACTCGGAGGCGTGACAGTCAATGTCAGCGACTACCTCCGAGACGCTGCGTCCGCCGATCCTGATGGCATCGCGCTGGTCGAGCACCGTGCCGAACGCCGTGAGCTCACCTGGCGCCAGCTCGACGATGCCGCCGATGCCGTGGCGCGCGGTCTGTCCGCGCGTGGACTCGTGGCGGGGCAGCGGGTGGCGGTCGTCATGGCCAACCGCATCGACCTGCCGATCGCCTACTTCGGCATCCTTCGCGGCGGCATGGTCGCCGTGCCGATCAACCCGCGATCGACGACCCGCGAGATCGGGCGCATGCTCGCCGACTCGCTGGCCCGTGTCGTGCTGTGCGACGAGGCCGGAGTGACCCAGGTCCGTGAAGCCGTCACGGACGACCACAAGGTCAGCGTCATCGTCGACGGCGCCAAGCCGCTCAAGGGCGAGACGGACCTCGAGACGTTCCTCGCCGGCGCGACCGGTTCCGACCCGACGTCGCCCGTCGACGCCGAGGCCCTCGCCGTCGTGCTCTACACGTCGGGCACGAGTGGCAAGCCACGCGGCGCGATGCTGACCCACCGGGCCCTGATCGCCAACATCGAGCAGGTCGCCAGCCTCGACCCGCCGGCGATGTCGTCCGACGACGTATGTCTGGGACTGCTGCCGATGTTCCACATCTACGGCCTCAACTGCGTGCTGGGCCAGGCCGTACGCCAGGGGGCGCGCGTGCTGCTGGTCGACGGCTTCGACCCCGGTGGCCTGCTCGACCAGGTCGTCGCCGAGGGGGTCACCAACATCCCGCTGGCGCCGCCGGTCGTGGCTGCCTGGGCCGGGCGCGACGACCTGCGCGACAAGCTCGCCCGCGTGACCACGATCCTGTCGGGTGCCTCAGCGCTCGATGCCGAGCTCGCCGAGTCGTTCTTCGCCTCGTCGGGCAAGTACATCGAGCAGGGCTACGGGCTCACCGAGACCGCGCCGGTCATCGCCACGACCTTCGGCTCGCAGCGTCCGGAAGGCACGCCGCCCAAGGCCGGCTCGGTCGGCCGTCCCCTGCCGGGCATCGACGTACGCGTCGTCGATGCAGGTGGCGCCGACGCACATTCGGGTGATCCCGCGGAGATCTGGGTCAAGGGCGACAATCTCTTCTCCGGCTACTGGCCCGACGGGGTCGACGGCCCGCGTGACGACGGCTGGTATCCGACCGGCGACATCGGCTTCCTCGACGAGGACGGCGACCTGACGTTGGTCGACCGCCTGCGCGAGCTCGTCATCGTCTCGGGGTTCAACGTCTATCCGTTCGAGGTCGAGGACGTCATCGCGGAGGTGCCCGGTGTCACGCAGGTCGCGGTCGTCGGGCTGCCCGACGAGGAGACCGGCGAGGCGGTCGTGGCCTTCGTCGTGCCAGAGGACCCGGAGACACCCGAGAGCACGATCGTCGAGTCGGTCGAAGCCCACTGCCGTACGCGCTTGGCGCGGTTCAAGCAGCCCAAGCGGGTCGTCGTGGTGCAGGGCCTGCCGCACTCGGCCACCGGCAAGGTCGCCAAGGGCCGGCTGCGCGCGCTCGCCCGCAGCGAGACGCTCGGCCTCGACGCGTCGTGACGATCGCGCACTCCGGCGACGCTCGTGTGGTCGTCTACTCCCGTCCCGGCTGCCACCTGTGCGAGGTTGCCGAGGGGCTGGTCGCCGAGATCTGCGCCGACACGGGGGCCTCGTGGACCCGCGTCGACATCACGAGTGACCCGGATCTGACGTCACGATTCACCGAGCAGGTGCCGGTGACGTTCGTCGACGGGGCACAGCACGACTTCTGGCGGGTCGATCCGGTGCGGCTGCGCAAGGCACTGGGACGTACGCCCTGAGGCGCAAGCGCATGTGAGATATGCCATCGCCCTGAGTCACGATTTTGTTAACGCGTTCACAAACTCTTAAACTGAGGGCGCATCGCATGCCAGTCCCGACAGGGATAATCCCCGGCCGTGCAGTGCAGGAGCACCGTGACCATACTTCGCACCCCCCTCGCGGACGGCAGCGCTCGTGGCATCCCTGATGCCACGGTTGCCCGGCTGCCGGTCTACCTGCGCGCGCTCAACGCGCTCGCCGAGCAGGGCGTCGCGACGTGCTCCTCCAACGACCTCGCCGAGAACGCCGGGGTCAACCCGGCCAAGCTCCGCAAG
Source organism: Aeromicrobium sp. 9AM (assembly GCF_902506105.1). Classification (GTDB taxonomy): domain Bacteria; phylum Actinomycetota; class Actinomycetes; order Propionibacteriales; family Nocardioidaceae; genus Aeromicrobium. The sequence goes on along the minus strand of NZ_LR733304.1, from coordinate 2,376,150 downwards.
GATCTGTCCTACCTCGGCTCCTACGGCACCCGCGGCGTCGGCTACGACGTGGAGTACCTGCGCTACCAGATCGCCCGCGAGATCGGCCAGACCCAGGACTGGGACGTCGTCATCGTCGGCGTCGGCAACCTCGGCTCCGCGCTGTCGGCCTACCAGGGCTTCAGCACGCGTGGCATCCGCGTCGCGGCCCTCGTCGACGCCGACCCCAAGCGCGTGGGCACCACGATCTCGGGCATCACGGTGTCCTCGCTCGACGACCTGACCGCGATCGTCGAGGAGCGCGCCATCTCGATCGGCATCATCGCGACGCCGGGCGAGGCCGCCCAGGAAGTCGCCGACCGGTTGGTCGCGGCGGGCGTCACCAGCATCCTCAACTTCGCACCGGCCCTCGTGCAGGTGCCCGACGGCGTCGACGTACGCAAGGTCGACCTGTCGATCGAGCTGCAGATCCTCGCCTATCACGAGCAGCGCAAGGCCGGAAAGGAGGCGACGGCATGAGTGTTCTCGTTGTCGGTATGTCGCACCGGTCGGCTCCGATCGATGTCCTCGAGCAGGTGTCGCTCGACACCGACGCGGCCGTCAAGCTCTCGCACCTCGTGCTCGAGGCGCCGTTCGTCTCCGAGTCCGTCGTCATCTCGACGTGCAACCGGGTCGAGATCTACGTCGAGGCCGAGCGGTTCCACGGCGCCGTCGAAGAGGTCTCGCGCCTGCTTGCCGAGCACTCGGGTCTCGACCGCGACGACTTCGTCCGCCACGTCTACGTCCACTTCGACGAGGCCGCCGTCGCCCACCTGTTCGGCGTCGCGGCCGGCATGGACTCGATGATCCTCGGCGAGAGCCAGATCCTCGGGCAGGTCCGCGAAGCGCTGCACGGCGCCCAGGCCGAGCAGACCGTCGGCTCGGCGCTCAACGCGCTGTTCCAGCAGGCGCTGCGCATCGGCAAGCGTGGTCACGCCGAGACCGGCATCGACCGGCTCGCCCCCTCGATCGTCACCGCGGGCCTCGACGCCGCCGGCGATGTCGTCGACGCTGAGGGCACCAGGTTCCTGGTCGCCGGCGCCGGCACGATGGCCAGCCTCGCGGTCCGCACACTCGTCAACCGTGGCGTGGCGCCGAACCGCATCATGGTCGCCAACCGCACGTTCCAGCGGGCGTACGCACTGGTCGCCACGTTCGGCGTCAGCGCCGTCCGCTGGGAGGCCATGGACGTCGAGCTGTCGGCGACCGACGTGCTGATCAGCTGCACCGGCGCGACCGGCGTGGTCTTCGACCGCGACCGCATCGCCGCGGCGAGTGCCGGGCGGGCCATGGCCCTGATCGACCTGGCCCTGCCGCGTGACATCGACCCGACCGTGCGCGACCTCGACGGCGTCGACCTCGTCGATCTCGTCGTGCTCGCCCGCCTCGGTGAGAACACCGAGCTCGCCGGCGATGTCCAGCAGGTGCGCGCGATCGTCGAGGACGAGGTCCGCACGTTCCTCGCCGCCAAGGCGGCCTCGCACATCACCCCGACCGTCGTGGCCCTGCGCACGATGGCCACCGATGTCGTCGCGGCCGAGCTCGCGCGCATCGAGACCCGGCTCCCCGACCTCACCGCCGACGAGCTCGCTGCGGTCCGCAAGGCGTTGCACCGGGTCGCCGAGAAACTCATCCACGCCCCGACGGTCCGGGTCCAGCAGCTCATCGACGGCCGCGCCGACCTCACGTACGCCGAGGCGCTCGCCGACCTGTTCGCGCTCGACCAGTCCACCGTGGACGCCGTCACCCAGGTCAAGGGGGAGTCCTCATGACCGCCCTCCGCCTCGGCACGCGTGCGTCCGCACTCGCCATGACCCAGTCGGGCCTGATCGCCGATCGCCTCCGCGCGACCGGCGTCGAGGTCGAGCTCGTCACGATCTCGACCGAAGGTGACCGCAGCCTGCAGCCGCTCGTCGAGTTCGGTGGCCAGGGTGTCTTCGTCGCGGCCCTGCGCGAGGCGCTCGTCCGCGGCGACGTCGACATCGCGGTGCACTCCCTCAAGGACCTGCCCACGACCCCCGACCCACGTCTTACGCTCGCCGCGATCCCGCAGCGCGAGGATGCCCGCGACGTGCTGGTCGCCCGCGACGGCATGACCCTCGGCGAGCTGCCCCAGGGCGCTCGCGTCGGCACCGGCTCGCCGCGCCGCGAGGCTCAGCTCAACGCGCTGGGCCTCGGTGTCGAGGTCGTCCCGATCCGTGGCAACGTCGACACCCGCATCGCCAAGGTCGCCTCGGGTGAGTACGACGGCGTCCTGCTCGCCCGCGCCGGTCTCCTGCGGCTCGGCCGCGCGGACGAGGCGACCGAGGTCATTGATCCACTGCAGATGCTTCCCGCCCCCGGGCAGGGAGCGCTTGCCTGCGAATGTCGCGCCGATGATGACGCGACGATCCATCTGCTCAGCGGCCTCGACGACAGCGACACCCGTGCTGCCGTCACCGCCGAGCGCAGCCTCCTCGCCACACTCGAGGCAGGTTGCAGTGCACCCGTGGGAGCTCTTGCCGAAATCGCCCAAGGCGATGACGGCGACGAGCTCTGGCTCCGTGCCGTGGTCGGAAGCATTTCCGGCTCGCCCACCATCCGACTGTCCGCGACCGGCTTGCCATCTGAAGCCGCCGCGGTCGGTGAGCGTCTCGCTGCCGAGATGCTCGCCGAAGGCGCAGACACCCTTGTGGCTGTCGCCTCATAACCCCCAGGCAGACCGAGAAAAGGACCACCGTGACCATCACCACTGCGATGCGAGAAGCACCGTCCCCGGCTCGACCGAACGCACACAAGGCTGTCCGCGGCCACGTGAGCTTCGTCGGCGCCGGACCGGGCGATGCCAGCCTGCTGACGGTGCGCGCGGCTGAGCTGCTCGCCCAGGCGGACATCGTCATCACGGAGCTGCCCGAGCAGGCGGCCCTCGTCACCAACGGTGCCGAGATCATCGACGGCGGAGTCGGCGAGGACGGCGAGACCCTGACGCACGCCGCCCGTGCCCGGCTCGTCGTCAAGTACGCCAAGACCGGCTCACACGTCGTACGCCTGATCGCGGGTGACCCGTTCACCTACGCGACGGCGCCCGAGGAGGCCGCAGCCTGCAGCAAGGCCGGCATCGGCTTCGAGATCGTGCCGGGCATCTCGTCCGTCTCGGCCGTGCCCGCGTACGCCGGCGTGCCGCTGACCAACCGTACGCACCGTGAGTACTCGGTCGTCAGCGTCGGCGACGCATCGATCAACTGGTCCGAGCACGCGTCCCAGGACACGCTGGTCCTGCTGTCGGCCGTCGCCCGGATCGGCGAGGTCGCCGCTGGGCTCGTCGCCGCCGGTCGCTCCGCCGAGACGCCGGTCGCCATGACCCGGGTCGGCACGACGACCGAGCAGACCACGATCGTCTCGACGCTCGCCGACATCGCCGCCGACGCCAAGGCCGCGGGCATGACCGCGCCGGCCATCACGGTCGTCGGCCAGGTCGTCACGATGCGCGAGGCGCTGTCGTGGTTCGAGACCAAGCCGCTCTACGGCTGGCGCGTCCTGGTGCCCCGCACCAAGGAGCAGTCCGCCAGCCTGGCCGCGCGCCTGCGTGGCTTCGGCGCCCTGTCCGAGGAGGTCCCGACCATCTCGGTCGAGCCGCCCCGCAACCCGCAGCAGATGGACAAGGCCGTCCGCGGCCTCGTCGAGGGTCGCTACGAGTGGATCGCGTTCACCAGCGTCAACGCCGTCAAGGCCGTTCGCGAGAAGTTCGAGGAGTACGGGCTCGACGCCCGCGCGTTCTCGGGTCTCAAGATCGCCGCGGTCGGCGACAAGACCGCCGAGGCCATCGCCACCTGGGGCATCCGCGCCGACCTCATCCCCAGCGGTGAGCAGTCGGCCCGCGGCCTGCTCGAGGACTGGCCGCCGTACGACGACCTGCTCGACCCGATCAACCGCGTCTTCCTGCCGCGCGCCGACATCGCTACCGAGACCCTCGTGGCCGGACTCGTCGATCTCGGCTGGGAGGTCGACGACGTCACGGCCTACCGCACGGTCCGGGCGGCCCCGCCGCCAGCGCCGACGCGCGAGGCGATCAAGACCGGCAAGTTCGACGCGGTCATGTTCACCTCGTCGTCCACGGTCCGCAACCTCGTGGGCATCGCCGGCAAGCCGCACACGTCGACGATCATCGCGTGCATCGGTCCGGCGACCGCCAAGACCGCCGAGGAGCACGGCCTCCGGGTCGACGTCCTCGCCGAGTCCCCGTCGGTCGAGGTGCTGGCCGATGCGCTCGCGGAGTTCGGTGCGACTCGCCGTCTGGCGTTCCTCGACGCAGGTGAGCCGGTCACCAAGCCGTCGCAGAAGCGTCCGTCGACGCGTCGCAAGGCGTAGGTCTCACCGATGAGCTTTCCTGCCGACCGCCCTCGTCGCCTGCGCCAGTCGCCGGCGATGAGGCGGCTGGTGCGGGAGACGCACGTCCAGCCGTCGCAGTTGGTCCTGCCGATGTTCATCGCCGAGGGCATCTCCGAGCCCCGGCCGATCGAGAGCATGCCCGGCGTCGTGCAGCACACGCGCGACACGGCCCGCAAGGCGTACGCCGAGGCGGCTGCGTTGGGGCTGGGCGGCGTCATGCTGTTCGGCGTCCCGGAGCACAAGGACGCCCAGGGGTCGGGCGCACTCGATCCTGACGGCATCCTCAACGTCGCGCTGGCCGATGCCCGGGCGGAGGTCGGCGACGACCTGCCGATCATGTCCGATCTCTGCCTCGACGAGTTCACCGACCACGGGCACTGTGGGGTTCTCGACGCGCAGGGCCGGGTCGACAACGACGCGACGCTCGAGATCTATGCCCAGATGGGTGTCGTGCAGGCCGAGTCCGGCGCCCATGTCGTCGGACCCAGCGGCATGATGGACGGCCAGGTCGGCGTCGTCCGTGCAGCACTCGACGATTCCGGTCACGACGACACCGTGATCCTGGCGTATGCCGCGAAGTACTCCTCCGCCTTCTACGGCCCGTTCCGCGAAGCCGTCGCGTCGTCACTCACGGGCGATCGCAAGGCGTACCAGCAGGACCCGGCCAATGCCCGCGACGCGATCCGCGAGGTGCTGCTCGACATCGAGGAGGGCGCCGACATCGTGATGGTCAAGCCGGCGCTGTCCTACCTCGACGTGATCGCCGACGTACGCGCGACGGTCAACGTGCCGGTCGCGGCCTACAACATCTCCGGCGAGATGGCGATGGTCGAGGCCGCCGCCGCCAACGGCTGGATCGATCGCGAGCGCACGATCGACGAGATCATCACGTCGATCCGCCGCGCCGGCGCCGACATCGTGCTGACCTACTGGGCCGCCGAGCTCGCCGCCCGCCTCGACCGTCAGTCGTAGATGACCGCGCGGCCCTGGCGTCGCAGCTCGGCGAGGCCGTCGCGCATGGCCTGCTGCTGCTCGGCGGTGTGCCCCTCCCAGTCCGTCAGCTCTGCGACGATCGTGACCGGCTCCTTGGTGCGGTAGGACCGCGTCGGGTTGCCGGGGAACTTCTTGTCCGTCACGTTCGGATCGTCCTCCAGCGGGCCGGTCGGCTCCACGATGTAGATCCGGCCGCGGCCCTGGCCCAGCGCGAGCTCGGCACCCCACGCTGCAGCGTCCAGCGTCTCCGAGACATATACGTGATTGGCCGTCCGGCCCTCTTCATAGTTGGAGCCGTGCCCGGGCACCAACACGTCGCCGACTGTCAGGTCGGCCTTGGTCCCGTGCAGCAGTGCCCCGGACTCATGGATCTCGAAAGGCTTCGGTCCGCTCATGTGCATCCCCCATGGATTCGGCTGACAATCCTAGCCAACCAGTGAGCCTCGACTCGGACGAGCAGCAAAGGCCCCGACCATAGGCCGAGCGAAGCGAGGCGGGCGCCCACGCGAAGCGTGGTGGCGACGAAGTCGCCTGCGGGCGGAGCCCGCGCGCCTCAGCTCAGCAGCGAGGTGATGCAGCTCAGCAGCTTGGTGACGTCGAGGACCGAGATGCCGCTTGCGAGGCACTGGACCTTGGCTTCGGCCCAGGTCAGCGTGGCCGAGCCGCCGCCACCCGTGTCGCCGGTGCCGCCGCCAGTCGTGCCGCCGGTGCTGCCGCCGCCGGTCAGGTCGGTGACGAGGCCATCGACCAGGCCGGTCACGCCGCCGCCGGAACCTCCGCCGGTGCCGCCGCCGGTGCCGCCGCCCGTGCCTCCGCCGGTCCCGCCGCCCGTGCCTCCACCGGTGCCACCCGTGCCCCCGCCTGCGCTGCCGCCGGGCTTGGGGTGGTTGGCCTTGGTCTCGGCCTTCTTGGCTTTCTTGCGCTCGTCGGCGCTCAGCGTCTGGTCGTTGGACGACGAGGTGAGCACGGTCGAGGTGGTGTAGCCGTTGGGCGACTGGGTGAAGTCACCCTGGGCGTAGCGGGCCGAGATGGCCAGGACCAGGTCGACGTAGGAGTCGGAGTGGTTGTAGCGCTTGACCGCGGCCGCCGCACCCGCCGGCGTCGACAGGTCGTCGGAGCCCGCGCACAGGTAGACGCCGGCCGAGGTCGCGGCGTCATCGATGTCCTGCGGGTTCTTCTTGCCGTCGTTGTCGGAGTCGACCGCGACGCTCTTCCAGGTGCCGGGGATGAACTGCATCGGGCCGACAGCGCGGTCGTAGACCGGGTCGTTGTCGAGCGAGCCGCTGTCGGTGTCGGAGATCTTGGCGCGACCGTCGCGACCGTCGAGCGCGACGCCGTAGATGCCGGGCGTCGCGACGCCGTCAGCGTTGAGCGAGTTGCCGCCGGTGCGTCCGTGGTTGGACTCGACGCGACCGATGGCTGCGACGAGGTTCCACGGGAGCTTGCAGGCCTTGTCGGCCTTGCTCAGCAGGTCCTCGGAGCGGTGGTAGGCGTAGAGCGCGGACGACGGGATGCCGTTGGTCGACAACGTCGACACGGTGCCCGCGAGGCCCGCCTTGGGGTCGACACCGGCAGGCGTCGGCTGGACGCTCGCGGGATCCTCGAACGCGGTCGCGGGGACGGCGGGGATGTCCGACGCCGAGGTGCCGTCGGATGCGGTCGCAAGGTCTGCGCGGGTCAATGCGGCACCCCATGCTCCGACAAGGACCGCCATCGGAACCAGGGCGCTGGCCTTCTGCCAACGCGTGAGCTTGCGAGCTCCCATAAGTACGTGCCCTCCATGCTGCCGCGACAGGTGCGACATAGCGTAAACCGATGTTACTGCCAGCCGAGACGCGCCGCAAAGCAGTGAACACCTTCACAACGAGGCCGACGGCCTCTTGGTTACGGTCGGCCGACGCCGCCGACCGACCGGAAATCCCATTGAGGACAATGGAAGGCGTGACTTCCAACCCCGCTTCGCAAGGCCTGTTCGACCGCGCCCGAGCCGTGTCGCCCGGAGGCGTCAACTCGCCGGTGCGCGCCTTCCGGGCCGTTGGCGGCACGCCGATCTTCATGCGGTCCGGCTCGGGGGCGTGGCTGACCAACCTCGACGGCAACCGGTATGTCGACCTCGTCGGGTCCTGGGGCCCCATGCTCCTGGGCCACGCGCACCCCGAGGTGCTCGCCGCGGTGTCGGCCGCCGTCAGCCGCGGCACGTCGTTCGGCACGCCCAGCGAGCCGGAGGTGCTGCTCGCCGAGGAGATCGTCGGGCGTACGCCGGCCGAGTCCGTGCGGCTCGTGTCGTCGGGCACCGAGGCGACGATGTCGGCGATCCGGCTGGCGCGCGGCTTCACCGGTCGCGACAAGATCGTGAAGTTCGCCGGCTGCTATCACGGTCACGTCGACGCGCTGCTCGCCGAGGCCGGCTCCGGCGTCGTGACCCTCGGCCTGCCCGAGACCCCGGGCGTACCGGCCCACGTCACGGCCGACACGATCGTGCTGCCCTACAACGACCGCGCCGCGGTCGAGGCCGCCTTCGAGGCGTACGGCGACCAGATCGCCTGCCTCATCACCGAGGCCGCGCCGGGCAACATGGGCGTCGTGCCGCCCGAGCCGGGATTCAACGGCTTCCTCGCCGAGACGTGCGCGAGCAACGGCGCGCTGTTCATCAGCGACGAGGTGATGACCGGGTTCCGGGTCACCCGGTCGGGCCACTGGGGCGTCGACGGGGAGCCCGAGGGCTGGCGGCCCGACCTGCTGACGTTCGGCAAGGTCATGGGCGGAGGCTTCCCGGCCGCCGCGTTCGGTGGTCGCCGCGACGTCATGGAGCAGCTCGCCCCGGTGGGTCCCGTCTACCAGGCCGGCACGCTGTCGGGCAATCCGATCGCGACGACGGCCGGGCTCACGACCCTGCGGCTCGCCGACGCCGAGGCATACGCGCGGCTCGATGATGCCTCGTCGCAGCTGCAGTCGCTCGTCGCCGACGCGCTCGACGCCGCCGGGGTGACGTACGCGCTGCAGAACGCCGGCAACATGTTCAGTGTCTTCTGGGGCGTCGACAAGCCGGTGACCGACTTCGCCGGCGCGCAGGCGCAGGAGTCATGGCGCTACAAGCCGTTCTTCCACGCGATGCTCGACGCCGGTGTCTACCTCCCGCCGAGTGCGTACGAGTGCTGGTTCGTCTCGGCGGCGCACGACTCGGAGGCACTCTCTAGAATTGCCGAGGCACTTCCCGCCGCCGCTCGTGCCGCAGCGCAGGCCAACCCCGAGAACTGAGGAAACCTGATGTCCGAACGTACGATCGTGCACCTGATGCGCCACGGCGAGGTCGAGAACCCCGACGGCGTGCTCTACGGCCGGCTGCCGGAGTACTTCCTGTCCGAGCTCGGTCACAAGATGGCTGAGAGGGTCGCCGACCACCTGTCCAAGAACGAGATCGTGCACATGGTGGCCTCGCCGCTCGAGCGCGCGCAGCAGACTGCCGAGCCGCTCTCGAAGCTCCTCGAGGTGCCGATCCATACCGACGACCGGGTCATCGAGGCGGCCAACCTGTTCGAGGGCAAGACGTTCGGCGTCGGCGACGGTGCGCTCAAGCGCCCCCAGAACTGGTGGATGCTGCGCAACCCGTTCCGGCCGTCGTGGGGCGAGCCCTACAAGGAGATCGCGGCCCGCATGCAGCTCGCGGTCCACGACGCCCGTGATGCGGCCCGTGGCCACGAGGCGGTCATCGTCTCGCACCAGCTGCCGGTCTGGATCGCGCGTCGGGCGTACGAGAAGAAGAGCTTCATCCACGACCCGCGCAAGCGGCAGTGCTCGCTGGCCAGCCTGACCAGCCTGACGTTCGACGGCGACGAGTTCGTCGGCTTCACCTACAGCGAGCCCGCGGGCGACCTCATCCCCGAGGCGTTGCGCAACAAGTTCGCCGGCGGCGCCTGACAGTGCACCTCACGAGCCGTACTCTCCGCGTCACGGTGGCGGTCGGGGCGCTGGTCCTCGTCGCCGCGTGCACCGGCGGCCGGGACCGGACGACCGACGGCTACGTCGGCGCTGACGGCAGCAAGAACGAGCTCGTCACGGTGGTGCCGGTCGGTGACCGCAAACCGGCCCCCAAGCTCGAGGGCGAGGGGCTGGACGGCAAGCCGCTGTCGATCGCAGACTTCGCCGGCAAGACCATCGTGATCAACCTGTGGGGCCCGTGGTGCCCGCCGTGCCGGGCCGAGGCGCCCGCCCTCAAGGAGGTCTCGAGCGAGTACGCCGACAAGGACGTGCAGTTCATCGGCATGCTCACGCGCACGCCCGACTCGTCCTCGGCGATCGCGTTCAACCGCAAGAAGGGCCTCACCTATCCGAGCTTCGCCGACGATGGCGGCCGCCTCGAGCTGGAGTTCGTCGACAGCCTGCCGACCACGGCGATCCCCACGACGTGGGTCATCGATGCCAAGGGCCGGGTCGCCGCCCGCATCATGGATCCCAAGCTGCGGGCCTCGACCCTTGCCGGCGTCATCGACGACGTGCAGAAGAGCACGTCGTGACGGGTTGGTTCGAGGACACCGTCTACTCCGGCAACCTGCTCCTCGCGGTGCCCGTCGCGATCCTGGCGGGACTCGTGTCGTTCTTCTCCCCGTGCGTCCTGCCGCTGCTGCCGGGCTACCTGTCGTACGTCTCGGGGGTCGCGGCCCAGGACCTGGCGTCGGCTCGGCGTGGGCGGTTGCTGGCCGGGTCGCTCCTGTTCGTCCTCGGCTTCAGCACCGTGTTCGTGCTGGGTGGGGCGCTCTTCGGGTCTGTCGGCCTGCGCCTCCAGGAGCACCAGCACACGCTGTCGATCATCACCGGCATCCTTGTCATCGTCATGGGACTGGTCTTCATCGGACTGGTCCCGCTCATGCAGCGTGAGGCCCGGGTGCACGCCGTGCCCACCGTCGGGCTCGCCATCGCACCGGTGCTCGGCGTGTTCTTCGGTCTCGGCTGGACCCCGTGCATCGGCCCGACCCTGACGGCGGTGCTGAGCCTGTCGTTCGCGACCGACGACGCCTCGGCGGCTCGGGGCGCGTTCCTCACGTTCGTCTACTGCCTCGGCCTCGGCATCCCGTTCGTGCTCGCCGCCCTCGGCTTCGGCAAGTTCATGCGTACGGTCTCGTGGTTCAAGCGGCACCAGCGCGGCGTCTCGATCGCCGGTGGCGTGCTGCTCATCGCCGTCGGCGTCATGCTCGTGACCGGCCGCTGGGACGACCTCGTCGGCGAGATGCAGACGTGGGTCACCGGATTCGAGGCGCCTCTATGAGCAGCAATGCGGTTCCCTCGCTGGGGCGCCGGGAGTTCACCCGGTGGTTCTGGCGACAGCTGACCTCGATGCGTACGGCGCTGTTCCTCCTCCTGCTGCTGGCGATCGCCGCGGTGCCCGGCTCGCTCGTGCCGCAGCGCGGTGTGGATGCGAGGGCCGTCGAGGCGTACTTCCTCGACCACCCCAAGAGTGCGCCGACCCTCGACAAGCTCGGCTTCTTCAGCGTCTACACGTCGCCGTGGTTCAGCGCGGTCTACCTGCTCCTGATGATCTCGCTGATCGGCTGCATCGTCCCGCGGTCGTTCGTCTACCTCCGCGCCCTGCGCGCCCGGCCGCCCAAGGCTCCGCGCAACTTCTCGCGGCTGCCCGCCTCGGCGTCGTTCGAGACGTCCGCGAGTGTCGACGAGGTCGTCGCAGCCGGTCGCCGGACCCTTGGCCGGGCCCGCGTCGACGTGGTCGAAGGTGAGCCCGGCACGGCCGAGGTGAGTGCCGAGCGTGGCTTCCTGCGGGAGGCTGGCAACCTGGTGTTCCACATCAGCGTCGTGGTGGTGCTGGTCGGCGTCGCGGTCGGCACCCTGTTCGGCTATCGCGGCTCGGCGATCGTGACGGAGGGGCAGGGCTTCTCCAACTCCCTGACGCAGTACGACGAGTTCGGCTCCGGGTCGCTGTTCAAGGCCGACCAGCTGCCGCCGTTCTCCCTCAAGCTCGACACGTTCACCGCGAAGTTCCAGCCGCTCGGCAGCCAGCAGGCCGGCGCGCCCCGGCTGTTCCGCGCCCAAGGGACGTACACCGCCAAGCCAGGCGCCGGCGAGCGTACGTTCGACATCACCGTCAACCACCCGCTCGAGATCAACGGCACGTCGGTGTTCCTCGTCGGCCAGGGCTATGCGCCGGTGCTCAAGGTCACCGACGCCAACGGTGAGGTCGTCTTCAACGAGCCGGTGCCCTTCCTGCCGAACGACCCGTCCTACACCTCCACGGGCGTCGTCAAGGTGCCCGATGCCGAGCCGGAGCAGCTGGGCTTCCAGGGCTTCTTCCTGCCGACCGCCGCCAGCGGGGCCAACGGCGCGTCGATCTCGGTCTACCCGGCGGCCGCCAACCCCCTGCTCGGGCTGTTCGTGTGGCACGGCGACCTCGGCCTCGACGGCGGCACGCCGCAGTCGGTCTACATCCTCGACAAGTCGAAGATGAAGCAGTACATGAACGGCGACAAGGGCTACCGCGTCAGCCTGCAGCCGGGCCAGTCGCAGAAGCTGCCCAACGGCGGCACGATCGAGTTCACCGGCCTCAAGCAGTTCGCCCGGTTCCAGATCAGCTCGTCGCCCGGCGTGCAGGTGCCGCTGATCGGCATCATCGCCGGCCTGCTGGGGCTCGTCACGTCGCTGACGATCAAGCCGCGCAGGACCTGGATCAGGGCCCGTCGCGACGGTTCACGTACCGTGGTTGACGTCGCCGTGCTCGACCGCGTCCCCCGTGACGACCTGCCCGCCGACCTGGACGACTTCCTCGAGCGGTTCCGCGAAGCGCTCGGAGAGACAGAGGAGAAGGCACGATGACCGCTGCGCAATATGAGCAGTTCTCCAACTATGCCGTCGCGTCGGCAACCGGCATCCTCGCGCTGGCCTTCGTGGCGTACGTCGCCCAGTGGGGCTTCGCGCGCAAGATCGCGCCCGACCGCGAGCTGGTGACTGCGGGCGGTGCAGGCGAGGCGCCGACCGCCGAGGACACCGCGTCGGAGCGCAGCGACGTCGCTGGCGGCATCGGCTTCTCGCTCACGGGCCTCGCCTGGCTCGTCCTGCTCGCCGGCGTCATCGCGCGCGGGCTCTCGGCCGAGCGCGTGCCGTGGGGCAACATGTACGAGTTCGGCTGCGCCGCGACCCTCATGGCCCTCACGGCATACATCGTGCTGGTCCGCATGTGGGCGATCGACTGGGTCGGCCCGATCATCACGGGATTCGGCACCGTCGTGCTGGGCCTGTCCGCGCTGGTGTTCGTCCCCCCCGGGCCGCTCGTGCCGGCGCTCCACTCGTACTGGCTCGTGATCCACGTGCTCGGCGCCATGATCTCCGGCTCGGCGTTCCTCGTCGGCGCCGCGGCGTCGGTGCTCTACCTCGTCAAGGCGCGCGCCGAGCGGACGACTCCCGAGGAGGACCGCGTCGGCTTCCTGTGGCGCATCCCGCCGTCGGCCAAGATCGACCAGGTCGCCTACCGCGTGCACGCCTTCGCGTTCCCCATCTGGACGTTCGCTGCGCTGATCGCCGGGCCGATCTGGGCGCAGTACGCGTGGGGTCGCTACTGGGGCTGGGACCCCAAGGAGGTCTGGGCCTTCATCACCTGGGTCGTCTACGCCGGTTACCTCCACGCCCGCGCCACCGCCGGCTGGAAGGGCAAGGCCGCCGCGATCATCGCCCTGATCGGGTTCGCGACGTTCGTGTTCAACTTCGTCGGCATCAACCTGTTCGTCTCCGGCATGCACTCGTACGCCAAGTAAGCCGCGGGTAGGAAACCGACAACCCGTCCCATAGGGTCATCGGTATGGGGGCAGAGATCACGGCCGAGGGCCTCGTCATGACGTACGGCGACGTGCGCGCGGTCGACGGCGTCAGCTTCACGGTGGCGTCGGGGGAGTTCTTCGGACTGCTCGGACCCAACGGCGCCGGCAAGACCACGACGCTGGAGATGGTCGAGGGGCTGCGCAAGCCGCAGGCCGGCTCGGTGCGCATCGACGGCCACGTGCCGTCCAGGCGTGAGCCAGAGCTGCAACGGCGGATGGGCGTGCAGCTCCAGGCGTCGTCGTTCTTCGAACGGCTCACCGCGCGGGAGCAGCTCGACACGTTCGGTGCCCTCTACGGCGTCCCCGCAGGGCGTACCGACGAGATGCTCGAGCAGGTCGGCCTGGTCGACAAGGCCGACGACCGCACCGAGGACCTGTCCGGCGGTCAGAAGCAGCGCCTGTCGATCGCGTGCGCGTTGATCCACGACCCCGATGTCGTGTTCCTCGACGAGCCGACCGCCGCGCTCGACCCACAGGCCCGCCGCAACCTATGGGACGTGCTGCGCAGCATCAACGACTCGGGCCGCACCGTCATCCTGACGACGCACTACATGGACGAGGCCGAGGCGCTGTGCGACCGCGTCGCGATCATGGACGCCGGCAAGATCCTCGAGCTCGACACCCCCGCTGCGCTCGTACGCGGACTCGACGCCCCCGTACGCATCAGCGTCGCGCCGGGCACGCTCGATGCCGAGGCGGCGCGGACGATCGCCGGCTCCGACGACGTCGCGGACGAGGAGTCCGGACTCACGATCACGACGCGAGACCCCGCCCGCATCCTCACAGAGCTCGCCCATCGCGATGCCCTGGACGGGCTCAGCGTCAAGGGCGCCTCGCTCGAGGACGTCTTCCTCGACCTCACCGGCCGGGAGTACCGCGCATGAATCCTCCCCGGATGACGGCGTTCAAGAGCCTCGCCGTGGCGATGCTCAAGGGATTCTTCCGCGACAAGATGGCGGTCTTCTTCGCGGTGATCTTCCCGCTGATGTTCCTGGCGCTGTTCGGTGGCCTGCTGGGCGACTCGGGCGGTTCCAAGATCGACGTCGAGCAGGTCGGCAAGGTCTCGGTGCTCGATGACGCACCCAAGGAGGTCCGGGCCTATCTCAAGGAGAGCCTCGACATCCACCGCACGACCGACGAGAAGGCCGCGATCCGCAAGGTCCGCAAGGGCGACGCCGACGCCATGATCACTCAGCGCGGCGACACCCTCGTCGTACGTTTCTCGCAGGCCGACCAGGTCAAGGCGGCGACCGTCCAGGGCACGTTCCAGGGCATCGTCCAGTCGGCCAACATCGCGGTCACCGGCCAGCAACCCAAGTTCGTTCTCGAGGCGGACCAGGTCGAGGACGACTCGTTGTCGACGATCCAGTTCTTCACGCCCGGCCTGATGGGCTGGGCGATCGCCTCCGGCGCGACGTTCGGAGCCGCGACCAACCTCGTCGTCTGGCGCAAGAACGGGTTGCTCCGCCGCCTGCGCCTGGCGCCCGTTCCGACGTGGGCCGTCGTCCTGGCCCGCATCGCCGTCAGCGTCGCGATCGCCGCGGTCCAGGCGGCGATCTTCATCGGTGTCGGGGTGGCCCTGTTCGGTCTGCAGCTGACCGGCTCGTGGCCCATGATCGTCCCGCTGCTCACGGCCGGCACGCTGTCGTTCATGGCCATCGGTCTGCTCGCGGGCGCGGTGGCCAAGAGTGAGGAGGCAGCGGTCGGCATCGCCAACTTCGTGGTGCTGCCGATGGCGTTCCTGTCCGGCTCGTTCTTCCCGCTCGACGGTGCCCCTGGCTGGGTCACGGCGGTCAGCGAGATCCTGCCCCTCAAGCACCTCAACGAGGGCATGCTCGACACGATGGTGCGCGGCGAGGGCCCGTCGTCGGCGCTGCTGCCGATCCTCATCCTGCTGGGCTTCGCCGTCGTCGTCTCCGCGGTGGCGAGCCGGGTCTTCCGCTGGGACGACTGACCACCCCCAACTTTTGAAGCGTTGCGGCCCAGTTGGCCGCGAAATGTGGGCCTCTAGTCTTCAAAAGCTGGGCCTGTGCGGGCCGACCGCCCGTTTCCACAGCTTGGTTGGCGCGGATGTCGTCGCCGTTCCGTTCCGTCAACGCTGGTGCCGTGCCGTCAGCCATCCCGATCCCGCAGGAGCTTCTCGCCGAACCGTTCACCATCGAGCAGGCCGCCTCGATGGGCGTCAACCGCAAGGTACTCCGTGGCCGGCGGTTCAGATCACTTTTCCGCGGCGTCTACGTGAGCACGTGTGTCGAGGTCACGCTCCGGACCTGGATCATGGCCGCACTCCTCGTCTTGCCGGGCGACGCGGTCGTCAGCCATCTCACCGCGCTCCGTTTGTGGGGCTTCGACGCGCGACGTTCGGATGAGCTTGAGTTTTCCACCAACACACATGCCGTGACGGCGCTCCCCGGCATCCGACTCCACCGCAGACAAGGGCGCCTGAAACCCCAAGAACGCGGTGGCCTCCCGGTCACCGGCCCTGACCGTACGTTCGTCGATTGCGCGTCGCGCTTGTCACTCATCCAGCTGGTGCAGGTGGCTGAGCACCTCATACACACTGGAGCGACGACGTTCGATCGGCTCGTGTCGTACTGCCTGGCACGGCACCTCCACGGCGTACGGCGTGCTCGCCGCGCCATGGCCTTCGTCGTCCCGGGCTCGGAGTCACCGATGGAGACGCTCGTGCGATTGATGCTGGTCTTCGCTCGGTTGCCGTGCCCGGAGCCGAACGTCTGGATCGTCGATGGCGCCGGCCGTCGGGTCGCTCGCGTCGACCTCCTCTACGCCCGGCACAAAGTCATTGTCGAGTACGACGGTTGGCAGCATGAGCGCAACTCGGCCCAACGGCAACGCGATCGAGAGCGCAGGGAGGTCCTCGAAGCCCTCGGCTACCGGTTGATCGTCGTGACCGACGCCGATCTTCGAACTCCGCGCTCGATACCTTGGCGCGTCCACGCGGCACTTGCCGCCAGGGGCTACGCCGGCCCCAGGCCCGTCACCAGCGACGTCTGGGATCGCTGGTTCACCCGCAACGTTTGATGGCTTGCGGCCCACTCTGACGGAGATCTTGGGCCGCAACGCTTCAAAAGTGGAGGGCTAGAGGCCGCGGAGGTAGTCGGGGTCGTCGTCGGGACCGCGCGGGCCCGGGTCGGGGCGAGTCGGCTTGGGCCGGCTGCCGCCGGGCGCCGATCGCTCGCGGCCGAGGAGCAGCCACAGCAGCGGGCCGATCGCGATCAGCAGGATCACCACGAACCAGATCGGCTTGGGGATGTAGCGGACCCGCTCCCGGGGCGTCGCGACGAGGTCGAACAACGCGTAGACGAACAGGGCCAGACTGATGACGATCAGTACGAACTTGCCCATGCGTCAACCGTACCGGTGGCACCGCAACCGGCTCTCTGGCTGACTTCCCGAACGATTAGGCTGCCGACATGAAGGCTTTCTGGACCTACACGCTCGCCCGCCTCGCCGTGTTCGCGGTGACGTTCGGTGTGGTCTGGCTGATCGCGTCGATCTGGGTCGAGTGGGGCAACCTCACGTCGCTCCTGGTGCTGCTGATCTCGCTCGTGCTCTCGTCGGTGATCTCGATCTTCGCGCTCGCCGGGCTGCGCGACAACCTCGCCCAGAACGTCCAGGAGCGGGCCGCGCGCATGACGCAACGCATCGAGGAGTCGCGCAATGCCGAAGACGTCGACTGAGAGCCGCGCCTGGATCGCCGAGGCCATCCGGCGGGTCGACGCCGACGCCAACCGCAGCGCCGACACCCACCTGCACGTGCTGCCGATCCCGGTCCCGGGAATCGACCTCTACCTCAAGGACGAGTCGGTCCACCCCACCGGCAGCCTCAAGCACCGCCTCGCCCGGTCCCTGTTCCTGTACGCCTTGTGCAACGGCTGGCTCAAGCCCGAGACGACGGTCATCGAGGCGTCCAGTGGTTCGACGGCGGTCAGCGAGGCCTACTTCGCGCGTCTCGTCGGGCTGCCGTTCGTCGCGGTCATGCCGGCCACGACGAGCCCGGAGAAGATCGACCTGATCGAGTTCTACGGCGGCCAGTGTCACCTGGTCGACGACCCCGGCACGGTCTACGACGTGGCCCAGCAGCTCGCGAGCAAGTGCGGCGGGCACTACATGGACCAGTTCACGTTCGCCGAGCGGGCCACCGACTGGCGGGGCAACAACAACATCGCCGAGTCGATCTTCGAGCAGCTGGCCGCCGAGCCGCACCCCTGCCCGAGCCTCATCGTGGTGGGCGCCGGCACCGGCGGGACGTCGGCGACGATCGGTCGGTTCGTCCGCTACCGCCGGCACGACACCCGGGTCGTGGTGGCCGATCCCGAGAACTCCGCCTTCTTCGGCGGCTGGGAGGCCGACCGGTCCGACGTCACGACCGATCAGCCTTCCCGCATCGAGGGCATCGGCCGGATGCGGGTCGAGAAGTCGTTCGTCGGCGGGGTCATCGACGACATGGTCCACGTGCCCGACGCCGCCTCGATCGCGGCGATGCGCTGGGTGTCCGACATCCTCGGCCGGCGCGTCGGCGGCTCGACCGGCACCAACGTGTGGGCGTCGCTCCAGCTCATCACCGAGATGCGCGGCAAGGGTGAGTCCGGCAGCGTCGTGACGCTGCTGTGCGACGGCGGCGAACGCTACGGGCACACCTACTACGACGACGCGTGGCTCGAGTCCAAGGGTCTCGACATCGCCCCGTACGCCGCTGCGCTCGCCGAGTTCGACACGACCGGAGTGCTGCCGGCCGTCACGTGACCGCTCGGCGCTAGCTGACTGGAATGATCTCGGCCGACAGCAGGACGCCGTCGTCGATCACGAGGCGGCCCATCGTGCCGTGGGGCTGACGCCGTTTGTCGGTCGGCGAGCCGGGATTGAACAGTCGCTGGCCGTCCTGCTCGGTGTCCCACGGGATGTGCGAGTGACCGAACACGACGAGGTCGGCGTCGGGGAACCGGCCGCGCATACGGGCGGCACGCCCGACCTTGTCACCAGAGATGTGGATCATGGCGACCTTGAGGCCGTCGAGGTCGAGCTCGAGCGTCTCCGGCGCGCCCCACGCGGCGACGTCAGGTCCGTCGTTGTTGCCGAGCACGACGTGCACCGGGGCGTACGCGGCAAGCTCGTCGAGCACGCTGGGCGTGCACACGTCGCCGGCGTGCAGGATGACGTCGACATCGGTCAGCTGCTCGGCGACGGCTGCCGGCATGGACTTCCAGAAGCGCGGCGCGTGGGTGTCGGCGAGGACCGCGACGCGCAGCACGTCAGGCCCCGATGAACAGCCCGAGCGCCAGCCCGACGGCGTACACCAACTCCGCCAGGCCCGTGTCGCGCAGGACCGGTATCAGCGCCATGCCCTTGCCGCCCGACGCGACGACCTGGCGGGCGCGTACGGCCAGAGGCACCATCGCGAGCCCGAGCAGGGCCCAGAGCGTGAACACCGAGGCCCACACCAGCGCGGCGATCGCAACGAGCAGGAGGAACGCGTAGAACCGCCGGGTCCACCTGTCGCCCAGCACGACCGCGAGGGTCTTCTTGCCCGTCACCGAGTCGGTCGGGATGTCGCGCAGGTTGTTGGCGACGAGGATCGCGCAGGCCAGTGAGCCGACGCCGAGCGCACACGCGCCCGCGAGCCAGGTGAATTCACCGATCTGCGCGTACGCCGTGCCGAGCACCGCGACGAGGCCGAAGAACACGAAGACGCTGACCTCGCCGAGCGCCCGGTAGCCGTACGGAGAGGGCCCGCCCGTGTACGTCCACGCCGCTCCGATCGCGGCGACGCCGACCAGCAGGAGCCACCAGCTCGAGGTCGCGGCCAGGGCGAAGCCGAAGGCGCCACCGAGCGCGAGGAACAGCAACGCCGCCCGCTTGACCTTGCCCGCCGGCACGAGCCCGGAGCCGACGAGCCGCAGCGGGCCGACGCGGTCGTTGTCGGTGCCCTTGATGCCGTCGGAGTAGTCGTTGGCGTAGTTGACGCCGATCTGCAGCGAGAGCGACACCCCGAGCGCGAGCAGGGCCTTCCACCAGACGTACGCGTCGGCGAAGGCGGCGGCACCGGTGCCGGCCAGGACCGGAGCGACGGCGGCCGGAAGGGTGCGGGGGCGGGCGCCGGCGACCCAGAGCTGGGTGGGCGAGAGGCTGGGGGTGGTCACGAACGACCAGTCTGCCACCTGACAGTCTGTCAACGTCGAGTTGACGCGATTGGGTCGTCAAGTTAGCGTTGACAGCATGACGATCGACGACGAGGAGTTCTCCGGCCTGATCGGCCGCGCCATCGCCCGACTCGATCCGACGATCGAGCGCCGCCTCGAGAGCGAGGCCCAGGCGCACCTCGATCTGGTCGTGCTGACCAACCGTACGCACGAGGAGGCCGGGCGTCTGCTGCGCTCCGCCGTGACGTCGGCGCGCGCCGCCGGCTGGAGCTGGGAGGCGATCGGCTCGGCCCTCGGCATGAGCCGGCAGGCCGCGCAGCAACGCTTCGGCCACCGCCCGCAGCCGATCCCTGGCACCGCCGAGCACCGCCAGCTCGTCGGCCTGACCGCGTTCAACGAGATCGACGTGCTCAACGCCTGGGGACGCCACGGCTGGCACTCGATCGGCTACGGCCCGCTGTTCCATGACGTCGAGAAGTCGCCCGTGCAGTGGGAGCACAGGCGGGCCGTGGTCGGCAGCCGCAAGGCCAAGGACCTCGAGGCCAAGGGGTGGGAGCGCATCGGCACGATGTGGTTCCCGTGGACGTACCTCAAGCGGCACCTTGACGCCCCCGCCGAGCCCGGCGAGCCGGCATGAGCCCCAGCCTCCGGCCGGTCGCGGGGGCGCCCCGCGAGGTGTTCGCCCTCGTCGAGGCGTGGGTGCGCGACGGGGGCGAGCCGATCGTGATCCGTACGTCCGGCAGCACCGGCGAGCCCAAGGACGTCGTGCTGTCCCACGCAGCGGTGCTGGCCTCGGCGCACGCGAGCCTCGCCCGTCTCGGCGGCCCGGGTGGCTGGTTGCAGGCCATGCCGGTCACGGGCGTCGGGGGCCTGCAGGTGCTCGTACGCTCTGCGGTCGCCGGGCTCGAGCCCGCGTACGCCGATGAGCACGCGTCGCTGGCGGCGGCGATCGCTGCGGTGCCGGGGGAGCGACGGTACGCCTCGCTGGTGCCCACACAGGCGCACCGGCTCGTGGAGTCCGGCGAGGTCGGGGTGCTCGCGGATCTCGACGCGGTGCTGATCGGCGGTGCCGCCGTGCCGTCGGACCTGCTCGACGCGCTGCGGTCGGCCGGCGTGCGGGTCGTGCGGACGTACGGGATGAGCGAGACGTGTGGGGGTTGTGTCTACGACGGGGTCCCGCTCGACGGTGTGCAGATGCGCATCGACGAATCGGGTCAGGTGCAGCTCGCCGGCCCGATGCTGTTCGACGGCTACGCCGATGCCGAGGCGACCGCGCGAGTGCTGCACGACGGCTGGTTCGCCACGGCGGACCTCGGCGAGATCGATGACGAGGGGCGGCTGCGGGTCACCGGCCGGATCGACGACGTCGTCATCAGCGGCGGCGTCAACGTGCCACTGCCGGCCGTGACGGCGGCTCTGCGTACGTACGAGGGAGTGCGAGATGCGGTGGCGATCGGCGTGCCGGACGAGGAGTGGGGGTCTCGGGTCGTCGCGTTCCTCGTGCCCGACGACGCGGTGTGCCTCGACGGGCTGCGCCTCGACGAGCTGCGCGACGGGGTCGAGGAGGCCGGGCTGCCGAGGGCGTGGGCGCCACGAGAAGTCGTCCTCGTCGATGCCCTGCCTCTGCTGCCCGGCGGCAAGGTGGACCGGGAGGGGTTGCGTCGTTCAGCCGGCTGAGTAGTTCCCGGCCTACGACCTAGTGACGCTGACAAGTCACTTAGCGCCCACCGACGAGGTGGTTCCTGCTCAGCTTGCGCAGGCTTTTGACCTCCTCGGCAGGCGCTAAGAGACTCGTCAGCCGGCGCTGCCTGCGGCGCGCCTCAGGCCACCGCGCCGGCGATCGCGTCGTCGATCGGGTGCTCGCCGCTGACGAGCTCCCACTGACGGTTGATCGTGGCCGGCTCGTCGAGCGCCGCGACGATCACGGCGGCGACATCGGCACGAGGCACCTGCCCGCGCTCGACCGTCTCGGCCAGCTCGACGTGCCCGGTCGGCTCGTCGTCGGTCAGGCCGCCGGGCCGGATGATCGTCCAGTCCAGGTCGCTGCCGCGCAGGGCGATGTCGGCGTCGCGCTTGGCCTCGACGTACGCCGTCCAGACGTCGCCCGCATCGGCGTCGATCGGCTGGTCGACGGCGATCGCGGAGATCTGCACGAACCGGGAGATGCCCGCCTTGCGCGCACCCTCGATCGACTTGAGCGAGCCCTCGAGGTCGACGGTCCGCTTGCGCTCGATGTTGCCGTCGGGGCCGCCGCCCGCGGCGAACACCACCGCTTCGGCGTCACCGAACGACGAAGCGAACGCGTCCGCGTCGTCCTGCTCGATGTCGAGGATGCCGACCTCGGCGCCGAGACCCTCGAGCTCGGCCGTGTAGTCGGGGTTGCGGACAAGCGCCACAGGCTGGTGTCCGGCGGCGGCGAGCTGGGGGATCAGGAGGCGGGCGATCTTGCCGTGGCCCCCGACGATGGCGATTCGAGTCATGGTTCGACAGTACGACGGCGGGGCTAGGGTTCAACTCGTGCAGTTTCGTACGTACGCCATCTCGATGCCGACGCGGTTCCGCGGCATCGACCGGCGCGAGGGGATGCTCGTCGAAGGCCCGGCCGGCTGGGCCGAGTTCAGCCCATTCCTCGACTACGACGCCCGCGAGAGCGCGCCCTGGCTCGCCGCAGCGCTCGACTCGGCCGAGCGCGAGTGGCCCACGCCCGTACGCTCGCAGGTCGCGGTCAACTGCACCGTCCCGGCCGTCGGTCCTGACCAGGCAGCCGCCATCGTGCGTCGCAGCGGCTGCTCCACCGCCAAGGTCAAGGTCGCCGAGAAGGGGCAGGCCCGCGCCGACGACATCGAGCGCGTCGAGGCGGTGCGCGACGCGATCGGGCCCCAGGGCAAGGTCCGCGTCGACGCCAACGGCGGCTGGTCCGTCGACGAGGCGATCAGCGCGATCGCGGCCCTCAACCTGGCCGCCCACGGCCTGGAGTACGTCGAGCAGCCGTGTGCGTCCGTCGAGGACCTCGCCGCCGTACGCCGCAAGGTCGGCGTGCCGGTCGCGGCCGACGAGTCGATCCGCCGGGCCGACGACCCGTTCCGCGTCGTCGAGCTCGAGGCCGCCGACATCGCGGTGCTCAAGGTCGCGCCGCTCGGCGGCGTGCACGCATGCCTGCGGATCGCCGAGCAGATCGGCCTGCCGGTCGTGGTCTCCAGCGCCGTCGAGACGTCGATCGGCCTCGCCGCCGGCCTTGCCCTCGCCGCGGCTCTGCCGGAGCTGCCGTACGCCTGCGGCCTCGCCACCACGTCGCTGCTCGCCGGCGATGTCGTCGCCCAGCCGCTGAGGCCCGTCGACGGGTTCCTGCCCGTCGGGCGTCAGGTGCTCGACCCCGCGGCGTACGACTCGGTGGCCGCCGACGGTGAGACCGACGCCCGCTGGCAGGCGCGACTGTCGGCCGTACGAGCGGTGCTCGCATGACAGATGAACAACGGGCCGTCGGCGTCGCCAGGCGATTCGTGATGCAGCTGCTGGCCTGTCACGTGACGGACGCGGTGCTGTCGCCCGGGTCGCGGTCGGGTCCACTCGCACTGGCGCTCGCCGCAGCTGACGAGCAAGGACTCATCCGCCTGCACGTCCGCGTCGATGAGCGCGAGGCCGGGTTCCTGGCCCTCGGCCTGGCCAAGGCGGCGCGGCGGCTCGTGCCGGTGGTCACCACGTCCGGCACCGCGGTCGCCAATCTCCATCCCGCGATGCTCGAGGCCAGGCACGCAGGTGTCGAGGTCCTGGCGGTCACGGCCGACCGGCCGGCGCGGCTGCGCGGTACCGGCGCCAACCAGACCACCGACCAGCGCGAGATCTTCCCCGGGGTGCCGTTCATCGAGCGGGTCAACCAGATCGACGGCGGCCCCGCGCACCTCAACCTCGAGCTCGACGAGCCGCTCGTCGAGCCGATCGACTGGGACTTCGAGATGGACGTTCCTTTCGACAGGCTCAAGGAGCGGTCCTTGAGCCTGTCGAAAGGACATCACCTCCCGATCGGCCCGCGCACCGTCGTCGTCGCCGGAGACGACGCCAAGCAGCCCGCCCGTGTGCTGGCCCGCGACGCCGGCTGGCCGCTGCTCGCCGAACCCAGCTCGGGCTCGCGCAACGGCGAGGCCCTCATCGCGTACCGGATGCTGCTGCAGCACTCGCCGCTCGCCGAGCAGATCGAGCGCGTCGTCAGCTTCGGTCATGCCACGCTGTCCCGCCCGGTCACGCGGCTCCTGGGCCGCACCGACATCGAGATCGTGCACGCCGGCACGCAGGAGACGTTCCCGGTGCCGGCCGGTCCCAACGTCCGGTTCGCCGAGGTCGTCGAGCCTGCGGGGGAGCCGGAGCCGGCCTGGCTCGACGAGTGGAAGGCCGCCGATGCGAAGGCGACCGCGGCGATCGACGCCGAGCTGGACGGCACCACCCCGTACGACGTCGCGCGCACGATCAACGCAGCGGTGCCGCCCGAAGGGCTGCTGTTCATCGGCTCGTCCAGCCCCATCCGCGACCTGGACCTCGTCGCTCGCCCCTACACGGTCGGCGAGCGGCGCCTGGTCATCGCCAACCGCGGGCTCGCCGGCATCGACGGCGTGCTGTCGAGCGCGATCGGCGCGGCCCTCGCGCGTACGTCCAGCCGCTCGATCGCGTACGTCGGGGACCTCACGTTCCTGCACGGCAGCAACGGCCTGCTGATCGGACCCGGTGAGCCTCGGCCGGACCTGACGATCGTGGTCGTCAACGACGACGGCGGCAGCATCTTCTCGACGCTCGAGCAGGGCGCGCCGGAGTATGCCGCGACGTTCGAGCGGGTCTACGCGACGCCGACGGGCGCTGACATCTCCGCCCTCTGCGCGGCGTACGGGGTGTCGCACCGTCGCGTCGCCCCGGCCGACCTCGCCGCCGCGCTCGAGGAGGACGTGCCCGGGATCCGGGTCCTCGAGGTGCCGATCGACCGGTCCGGGCGCCGCGACCTGACCGCCAGGATCGGCGCCGCCGTCAGGGCGGTCCTGCAACCCTGACAGTGGTTGTGTCATTGACATACCCGCAGTAGGTTGTGTCTCACGTCACGGCCGCTGAAAGGGAGTCATGGGCGACGACAGCTACGACTACATCGTCATCGGATCCGGCAGTGCGGGCGGCGTCGTCGCGGCCCGCCTGAGCGAGGATCCGTCCGTCTCCGTCCTCCTGCTGGAGGCCGGTCCCGACGACGATGACGACATGATCCACCTGCCCGCGGGCTTCTCGGCGCTGTTCAAGACCAAGTGGGACTGGGGCTACCAGACGACCCCGCAGAAGCAGCTCGGCGGCCGGCGTGCCGACTGGCCACGCATGAAGGCGCTCGGCGGCTGCTCGTCGATGAACGCGATGATCTACATCCGCGGCAACCGTGCCGACTACGACGAGTGGCGCGACGCGTACGGCGCCACCGGCTGGGGCTACGACGACGTCCTGCCCTACTTCAAGAAGTCTGAGGGCAACACGCGGCTCGACGGCGAGTTCCACGGCTCCGACGGCCCGCTGCACGTCGAGGACCGCCGCTACACGCATGAGCTCAGCCATGCGTTCGTCGAGTCCGCGGTCTCCGCCGGCTTCAAGCGCACCGAGGACTTCAACGGCGCCGAGCAGGAGGGGGCCGGTCTCTACCAGGTGACCTGCAAGAAGGGTCGCCGCTGGTCGGTCGCGGACGCCTACATCCACCCGGCTGCCAAGCGCACCAACCTGACCGTGCTGACCGAGGCGTTCGTCGCCCGCATCGAGATGGAGGGCACGCGCGCGACCGGCGTGACCTACCGCCGCGGTGGCGTCACCCACACGGCGCGCACCAACGCCGAGATCGTGCTGTCGGCGGGAGCCATCGCCAGCCCGCAGATGCTGATGCTGTCCGGCATCGGCCCGGGCGCGCACCTGCGCGAGCACGGCATCGACGTACGGGTCGACCTGCCCGGCGTGGGCCAGAACATGCAGGACCACCCGATCGCCGGTGCGCTGTTCTACACCAAGGACACGACCGACCTCGCCGAGTTCCTCAGCCTCGGCAACGTGGTCAAGGCGCAGGCGGCCGGGCGCGGGCCCCTGAGCTCCAACGTCGCCGAGGCTGGTGGCTTCTTCACCTCGCGCGACGACCTCACGGCGCCCGACCTGCAGTTCCACGTGCTCCCGGCGGGGTTCTACGACAACGGCCTGCACGAGCCCGTACGCCGCGGGCTGACGGTCGCCTCGACGCTCGTGCGCGTCGAGAGCAAGGGCTACATCAAGCTGCGCTCGGCCGACCCGACCTGGCACCCCGAGATCGAGCCCAACTACTACGACGACGGCGTCGACCTCGACGCGATGCTCGAAGGCTTCCGCCGGCTGTTCGAGGTCGTCAGCCAGGGTCCGCTCGCCAAGTACATCGCCGAGCCGTGGGAGCCGGCGACCCGCAATCCCACGACCGACGACTTCATCGGCACGATCAAACGGCTCGGCCAGACGGTCTATCACCCCGTCGCGACCTGCGCGATGGGCACGGTCGAGGGCAGCGTCGTCGGCCCCGACCTCAAGGTCCACGGCGTCGAGGGCCTCCGGGTCGCCGACGCCTCCGTCATGCCGCGCGTACCCCGTGGCAACACCAACGCACCTGCCATCATGGTCGGCGAGAAGGCTGCCGACCTCATCAAGGAGTCACGATGACCGCAACTCTGGAGCCCACTGCCGAGAGCGGCACCGCGCCGACCTTCGAGTCGCTCAACCCGGCCAACGGCGATGTCGTCGGCACCTTTCCCGTCCAGGGCAAGACCGAGGTCGACGCTGCCGTGGCTCGGGCCCGTGAGGCGGCCGCGTGGTGGGGCGGCCTGTCGTTCAAGGAGCGCGGCGACTACCTCCTGACCTGGCGCAGCGTCATCACCCGACGCATCGCGCAGCTCGCCGAGCTGTCGCACCGCGAGACCGGCAAGCCGCACGGCGACGCGCAGCTCGAGATCATCATCGCCATCGACCACATCGCGTGGGTCGCCAAGCACGCCAAGAAGATCCTCGGGCCCCAGAAGGTCTCGCCGGGCCTGCTCATGGCCAACCAGGCCGCGTCCGTCGAGTACCACCCGCTCGGTGTCGTCGGCGTCATCGGACCGTGGAACTACCCGGTCTTCACGCCGATGGGCTCCATCGCGTACGCCCTGGCCGCCGGCAACTCCGTGGTCTTCAAGCCCAGTGAGTACACGCCCGGTGTGGGCCAGTGGCTGGCCGACACGTTCACCGAGGTCGTGCACGGGCGTCCGGTGCTGCAGGTCGTCACGGGCCTCGGCGAGACCGGCGCCGCGCTCTGCACCGCAGACATCGACAAGCTGGCGTTCACGGGGTCCGGGCCGACCGGCAAGAAGGTCATGGCGGCGTGCGCCCAGAATCTCACGCCCGTCCTCATCGAGGCCGGCGGCAAGGACTCGCTGATCGTCGACGAGGACGCCGACCTCAACAAGGCCGCCGAGGCTGCGCTCTGGGGCGGCATGTCGAACGCCGGCCAGACCTGCATCGGCACCGAGCGCGTCTACGTCCACGAGAAGGTCTTCGACGCGTTCATGAAGGAGATCACCGAACAGGCCAAGGACCTGCGCGCCGGCGACGACCCGGGGGCGAAGCTGGGCCCCATCACGATGCCGTCGCAGATCGGCATCATCAAGAGCCACATCGACGATGCGATCGCCAAGGGCGCCACGGTCGTGATGGGCGGCTCGGACGCCGTCGGCGAGCGGTTCGTCCAGCCGACGATCCTGACGCACGTCCCCGAGGACTCCACCGAGATCACCGAGGAGACGTTCGGCCCCACGCTGGCGATCAACCCGGTCGCGAGCATGGACGAGGCGGTGGAGCTGACCAACGCGACCTCGTACGGTCTCGCCGGCTCGGTGTTCGCCAAGAAGAACGGCGTCGACATCGCCCGCCGCGTGCGCTCGGGCATGACGTCGGTCAACTCGGTCATCGCGTTCGCCGCGGTGCCGGGCCTGCCGTTCGGCGGCGTGGGACAGTCCGGATTCGGCCGGATCCACGGACCGGACGGGCTCAAGGAGTTCACGTACGCCAAGGCGATCACCCGGCAGCGCATGAAGCCGCTGATGATGCTGACGTCGTTCGCGCGCGACGCCAAGACCGACGGCAAGGCGCTCAAGCTCATCACCGTCATGCATGGAGGCAAGAAAACCCTCAGGTAGGCCCACCTAGGTACCTCAGATCTGGAATGTCACCAGAATCTAGGTAGGTCGCCCGATGTGGGCGCCTACCTCACAGGACGACTCTGGAGTCATGATCCTGAATCCAGAACACTTCGTCCCTCTCGAGGTCAGCCGCCACCACGCAGCCGCCCTCGCCCTGTCCGAGCTGTCGCGCCACGAGCGTGACCGCAGCGGATTCGCCCCGCGGCGTACCCGGAAGGCGCGCCGCGGCCTCGTCGTACGCGTCGTGAGCATGACGGTGGGGCGGACGGCACACGTATGACCGTCGCCCCCGTGTCGGCTGCTTCCGACATGATTGGGGACATGGCCAACGACCGCGCGCCCGCCACGCCCCTCATCGGACGCGTCCGCGAGCTCGAGCAGCTGCTCGAGGCGGCCGGTGTGACCGACCCCGCCGCACGTGACGTCGTGCTGATCGGCGGCGACGCCGGCATCGGCAAGACCCGCCTGCTGCGCGAGCTCGGTGCTCGCGCGCGCGCCGCCGGCCACCGCGTGCTGGCGGGCCACTGCCTCGACCTCGGCGACAGCGCCCCGCCCTACCAGCCGTTCTCCGAGGCGTTCGCCTCCGTCGATGACGCCGAGCGCGACGAGCTGGCTTCACGTTTCCCGGCCCTCGGCCCGCTCCTGCCCTGGCCCACGTCCGCCCCCGGTGACGGCGTCGAGCGTGCCGAGCTGTTCGCCTCCGTCGTTGCCGGGCTCGACTCGCTCGCCGCCGACCAGCCCCTGCTCCTCGTGATCGAGGACGCCCACTGGGCCGACGCCTCGACCCGCCACCTCATCCGCTTCGTCCTGTCGCACGGCTTCCACGGCCCGGTGCACGTCGTCGTCAGCTACCGCGCCGACGACCTCCACCGCCGGCACCCTCTGCGCCAGGCACTCTCGGAGTGGGTACGCCTCCCGGGCGTACGCCGCATCGAGCTCGAGCCGCTCGATGACGCCGACGTGGTCGACCTCATCCGTGCGCACGGTGCCGATGCGCTGGAGAGCGACAACCTGCTCGCGGTCGTACGCCGTGCGGCCGGCAACGCGTTCTTCGCCGAGGAGCTGCTCGATGCCGGCCTCTCCAGCGCCGACGGAGCGCTGCCCGAGACCCTCGCCGACCTCCTCCTGATGCGCCTCGAGCGGCTCGACGACAATGCCCGCCGGCTCGTACGCGCTGCGGCGTGCTCCGACGCGCGTCACGACTACACGGTCCTCACGCGTGTCGTCGGGCTCAAGGAGGACGAGCTCGACGACGCCCTCCGCTCCGCGATCGACCACAAGGTGCTGACGCGGGTGGGCGACGACTCCTACTGGTTCCGTCACGCCCTCCTGGCCGAAGCGGTGCGCGACGACCTGCTGCCCGGCGAGCGCCGACGCATCCACGCCGCCTACCTCGAGGCACTCACGTCGGAGGGTCGTCACGGGCCGGCCGCCGAGATCGCGCTGCACGCCCTCGGTGCCGGTGAACGAGAGCGCGCCTTCCTGGCCAGCGTCCAGGCAGCCGAGGACGCGCAGCGGTTGTCGGGCTATGACGAGGCGGCGCAGCACTACGAGCAGGCCCTGACGTTGGTCGATGCCGCGCCGGCCGACGCCGACCTGGTGGGGCTCGTGATCGACGCCGCCTCGACACTCGTCACATCGGGGCGCCTGCTCCGTGCGGTCGAGCTCCTGCGTGACCACCTCAACCAGCTGCCGTCCAGCGCGTCTCCCGAGACGCGTGGGCGACTCCTCGTGGCGATCGGCGACACCGCCTACTACGCCAATCTCGACAGCGAGTCCGAGCGGGCGAGCCTCGAGGCCGTCACCGTCGTGCCCGACGAGCCGACCGAGCTCAGGGCCGAGGCTGCGGCACTGCAGGCACGCACCGCGTCCAACCGGCGGCGCAACGACGAGGCGATCGAGTGGGGCGAACGAGCCCTGGCGATCGCCGAGCAGATCGGCGCGGCCGACGTCATCGCCGACGCCAAGGCGACGCTCACCCGCGTGATGGTGCGCACGGGCGACGACCCCGAGAAGGCCAAGCGTGGCTTCCTCGAGCTCGTCCAGGTCTCCCGCGCCGACGGCCACGTGCTCGGCGAGCTGCGCGGGCTGCACCAGCTGGCTTTCGTGCACTACAACGCCGGTGAGCTCGACGATGCCGAGGGCGCGTTCCGGCAGGGCATGATCCGCGCCTCCGAGACCGGCTGGGCGTGGGGACCCTACGGGTTCGACGGCCGGTTCTACTCCGCCCTGATCTGCTACATGCGCGGACGGTGGGACGAGGCGCTCGCCCTCCGCAACGTCGGTGCCGATGCGCCGGCCATCCCGGACGCCTCGCTGGCTGCGATCGCCCTCATGGTGCACGCCGGGCGCGGCAACGTCGACGAGATCGAGCGCACCCTCACGATGCGCTCGCTGTGGCGTCACGAGGTCTCTGCGTCCGTCCATGCGACGTCGGCCCTGATCGAGCTGCACGGCGTCGCCGGTGACCTGTCCGCTGCCCGGCGAGCGTTCGACGATCTCACCGACCTGCAGGTCCGGGCCTGGGACGAGCAGCTGTTTCCCGGTGGCATCCGCCTCGCAGCGCTGTTGATCGGCCAGTACGCCACGGCGGCACCCACCCTGGGACGAGCCGAGCAGGCGCCACTGCTCGAGGAGGCCGCGGAGCTGGCCGGGTTCGCCGACCGCGTGGCGGCCGCGATCGACCCCATGGGTCCCGAAGGCGTGGCCTGGCAGATCCGCGTGCACGCCGAGCACGCGCGGCTGCGCTGGCTGTGTGGGGTCGACGCGCCGGAGGTCGACGAGCTGACCGACCTGTGGCGGCGTGCCCACGAGGCATTCGTGGGCATGGACGACCCCTACGAGACTGCGCGGTCGGCCACGCGGCTGGCCGCGGTGCTCCTGACCGCCGGCGGCGAGGCCGAGGGCAAGCAGCTCCTCGGCGAGGCGCGCGCGACGGCAGAGCGCCTCGCGGCTCGGCCGCTCTTCGACGAGATCAACGGCCTGTCGCGCCGGCCCGCCAAGTCTGACGTCGAGCTGACCCCGCGCGAGCGCGAGGTCCTCGAACAGGTCAGCTCCGGCCGCAGCAACGGGGAGATCGCCTCGAGGCTGTTCATCAGCACCAAGACCGTGTCGGTGCACGTCTCCAACATCCTCGCCAAGCTGGGCGCCTCGGGCCGCACCGAGGCGGCGGCGATCGCCCGCCGCCGCGGACTCCTCGATGACTGACGCCTGCGCGACTGGCTAGCCTGACCCCGTGCCATTTCATCGCTACGTCGCGCTCGGCGACTCGTTCACCGAAGGCGTCGGCGACAACGACGCCACCTTGCCCAACGGCGTACGCGGGTGGGCCGACCGGATCGCCGAGGTGCTGGCCGGCGACGACTTCACCTATGCCAACCTCGCGATCCGCGGCAAGCAGCTGCTCCCGATCCTCGCGGAGCAGATCGACCCGGCGCTGGAGATGAAGCCCGACCTGGTCAGCATCTACGCCGGTGCCAACGACGTCCTGCGACCTCGGATCGACATCGACCGGCTCGTCGCGGCCTACGACCTCGCGCTGGGCCGGCTGGCCGACGCCGGCGCGCACCTGCTGCTGTTCACCGCGTACGACCCGGGTGGCTCGCCGGTATTCGGTGCGCTGCGTGGCCGGTTCGCGATCTACAACGAGCTCGTCCGCCAGGTCGCCGACAAGCACGGCGCGACACTCGTCGACTTCTGGCGCCTGCGCGACTACCGCGACGACCGGTTGTGGGACGTCGACCGCATGCACATGTCGAGCCTGGGCCACCAGCGCATGGCGATCGCGGTGCTGGACGCGCTCGGCGTCGAGCACGCCCTGACGATGCCCGAGCTGCCGCGCGTCACAGCCCTCACCGCCAAGCAACGGCGAGCCGCCCATCTCGAGTGGGCCAAGGCTCATGCCGCGCCGTGGGTCAAGCGCCGCCTCACCGGCGTCTCCTCCGGCGACAACCTCAGCCCGCGCTGGCCGACCCTCACTCCCGTCGAGCGGTGACTGAGGGCCCACCGCGGCGGTTCGCATGGGCCCTAAGTCACCGCTCGCGGTGGAGGGTCAGGGCGTACGCCGCAGGGCCGTGAGCTGCAGCGCCGCGAACGCCGCGACGAGCGCGGCCTGCATGATCGTCCAGACCTGACCGGTCGAGGTGAGGTCGAACCAGCCGAACGCCACGACGGCGACCGACCCGACGGCCCAGGCGATGTTGACCTCGGCGGCGAACATCGCCCAGCCGCGCGGGATCGGCCGGCGCGTGCCGGTGACCGCGAGGATCGCCGCGCACACCGCGAGGAATGCGCCGATGGCGACGAAGTGACCCGGCGACGGCCCGAGCAGCGAGTCGAGGACGGTGGCGCCGGCGACGTACGCCAAGGCGTTGGCGCCCGTGATGGTGGCATCGAGGAGGAGCGCGGTCCTGAGGCTGACCGGGCTCGTGGTGGCAGTGACGGTGTGTGTCGTTGTCGAGTTCATGCCGATGAGTCTGTGCAGCCCAGGTAGTCCCCGCAATTACCTTCGGGGTCATGGTCCAGCGCGGCCGGATCCGGAAGAGTGGCCGGCATGACCACCGCGACCGCTGCCTCGCCCGTCGGCTCCTTGCTCCGTGAGTGGCGCCAGCGCCGGCACTTCAGCCAGCTCGACCTGTCGATCGAGGCCGGCATCTCGTCGCGCCACCTGAGCTTCGTCGAGACCGGGCGTTCACGCCCGAGCCGGGCGATGGTGCTGCAGCTGGCCCAGACCCTCGACGTGCCGAAGCGCGAGCAGAACCAGCTCCTCATCGCCGCCGGCTTCGCCCCCGCATTCGCCGAGCGACCGATCGGCGACCCGGACCTGTCGGCGATCCGCGCCGGCCTCGACCGGATCCTGACGGCGTACGAGCCCTACCCGTGCCTGGTCGTCGATCGCGGCTGGAACATGGTCATGGCCAACGCCGGGGTCGCGCCGATCCTCGACGGCGTGGCGCCGCACCTGCTGGAGTCGCCGAACGCGTTGCGCATCAGCCTGCATCCTGAAGGCCTCGCGCCACGCATCCTCAACCTCGCCGAGTGGCGGTTCCACGTGCTCGGCCGCCTGGCCCGCGAGGCCGCGGCGAGCGGCTCCGAGCCGCTTCGCGCCCTGCATGAGGAGCTGTTGGCATACCCGGGTGGGATGCAGGCCGGCGCCGACGACGGCGGGGTCGCCGTCTCGATGGTGCTGGACTCGCCCGCCGGACCGATGTCGTTCATCAGCACCGTGACGACATTCGGCACGGCGCTGGACCTGACCGCTGCCGAGCTCAGCATCGAGGCGTTCCTGCCGGCCGACGACGCCACCGCGAAGGCGCTGCAGAGCTAGTCGCGCGGGGTCAGCGCGTCGCGGACCGGGATGAGCTTGGCGTTGGACTCCGCGAGCTCGTCGGCCGGCACGGAGTCGGCGACGATCCCGCAGCCGGCGAACAGCCGTACGACCGAGCCGTCGCCCTCGACCTGGGCGGACCGCAGGCCGATGCCCCATTCGCCGTCGCCGGACGCCCCGATCCAGCCCACCGGGCCGGCGTAGCGACCGCGGTCAAGCAGCTCGATCTCGGCGATCAGCTGCACGGCCTCGGCAGTCGGCGTGCCCCCGACGGCCGCCGACGGGTGCAGCGACGCGGCCAGGCTGAGGGCGCTGGCGTCGTCACGGATCACGCCGGTGACGTCGGTCGCGAGGTGCATGACGTTGGGCAGGTGCAGCACGAACGGCGTCTCGGGCACGTTCATGCTGGTGCAGTGCGGCGCCAAGGCATCGGCGACCGACCGGACGGCGTACTCGTGCTCCTCGAGGTCCTTGCTGGACCGGGCGAGGGAGCCGGCGAGGGCCAGGTCGTGGGCGTCGTCGCCCGTACGCCTGATGGTCCCGGCCAGCACGCGAGACGTGACCAGGCCGCGCTCCAGCCGTACGAGCATCTCCGGCGTCGAGCCGAAGAACCCGTCGACGTGGAACGTCCAGCAGCTGGGGTAGTCGGCGGCGAGACGGGTCAGCGGTGCGCGTACGTCGAGGGGCTCGGCGAGGGTCGCGACGAGGTCGCGAGCGAGGACGACCTTGTCGAGCCCGCCCTGCTCGATCCGCCGCACCGCCTCGCCGACGAGGCCTTGCCACGTGACGCTGTCGACGGGTCCGTCCGCGAACGTCGTGCCGGCCGGCTCCACCGGAGCCGAGGCCGTGAGGGCCGGTGCGGAGCTGATGCCGAGGCCGATGACCGTGATCCAGGCGGCGCCGTCGCGGCGACCGACGACGACCTCGGGCACGACGAGCGTGCTGCCCTCCGCGTCGTCGGTGAAGGTGAAGGAACCGAACGCGACCAGTCCGGAGCCGGGCACGTCGACGTCATCGCGTACGACGGCGTGGGCCGACAGCTCGCGCCACCAGTCGGAGGCATCCGTGAACCGCTGCGGTCCGGCAGTGGAGAACTCCGCCGCGCGGCCCCAGCCGACCAGTCCGTCACCACCGTGGACCCACGCGAGGGCATCGCTCGGGGGGAGGAGCGCGAGCAGCGGGCCGGGGTCGTCAATCGGCGCCGAACGGACCAGGAGTGGTGCCGTCGCTGCATCGACAGCAGGGTTGCTCACAATGATCGAGCCTACCCGTGGCAGGGTGGGAAGGTGAGCCGAGCCGGTCTGGACAAGGAACCCCACGACGTCGCGAAGATGTTCGACGGGGTCGCCGAGAAGTACGACGTGACCAACGACGTGCTGTCTCTCGGGCAGGACCGGCGCTGGCGCAAGCGCGTCGTCGAGCTCGTCGACCCGCAGCCCGGCGAGAAGATCCTCGACCTCGCCGCCGGTACCGGGACGTCGAGCCAGCCGTTCGCCGACGCGGGCGCGACGGTCGTGCCGTGCGACTTCTCGATCGGCATGCTCGAGGTCGGCAAGCGGGAGCGTCCACGGCTGGCCTTCACCGCCGGCGACGGGATGCTGCTGCCGTTCGGCGACGAGACGTTCGACGCCGTCACGATCTCGTTCGGGCTGCGCAACATCGTCGACCCGATCGCGGGACTGCGCGAGCTCTTCCGGGTGACCAAGCCGGGCGGCCGCATCGTGGTGTGCGAGTTCAGCACGCCGACGTGGGGACCGTTCGAGGCGATCTACTCCAACTACCTCATGCGCGCGCTGCCGCCCATCGCCCGCAAGGTCTCGTCCAACCCCGAGTCGTACGTCTACCTGGCCGAGTCGATCCGCGAGTGGCCCGACCAGAAGGGGCTGGCGCTGCGCATGGTCGAGGCCGGCTGGGGCCGGGTCGAGTGGCACAACCTCTCCGGCGGCATCGTCGCGCTGCACCATTCATTCCGCCCCTAGGACGCGAAGCGCGCCGGTGCCTTGAACCGCTTGACGGCACCCGCGACGATGCGTCCTTCGACGGCATCCCAGAAGGAGTCCGCTCGCACCCACAGCACCCGGCTCAACGACGCAGTCCAGCCCGTGTGCGGCGAGTGGGGATGTGGCCTCGTCGGGCTGCCCGCCTCCGAGCCCGCGAGCTGGCGCGCGAGATGACCTCCTGCGCGCGGACCCAGCTCCGCGGCGACATCCTCGACCAGCGCCAGCTCGATCGCCATGAGCTCATGGAGTTCGTGCCGCAGGCCTGCCCACACGTACGACCACGGCAGCTCGATCGACCGGGATGCCCCGTAGAGCCGGCGCTTGGCCTGGGCGACCGATCGCTCGAGTTGCCGGGCCTGACGGATGTAGAGCCGCACGCGGCGGCGACCCTCCGGCAACCCGCGTCGGGCACGGGGCAGGATGACGGCGCACGTCGCCGAGACGTGCCGGCAGGCGTGGATCATGAACGCATCAGTCATCTGCATGACCACGCGGGTCGCCTGGCGATCCTGCACCGCGCGGCCGACGGCGGTGAGCTGGTCGTCGAGCGCGCGGTGCGAGCCCGCGATGGCTGTCAGCAAGGGATCGTGCATGTCGCGCACCTCGTTCTGTGGATGGGGGTCATGAGGTGTTCGTCGCCGACCTCTGGGATGATCGGTGCCGGTGTGACCCAGGTCTCAAACCGTGGGTTTGGGTCGACGCCGCGCGAGGTTAGTGTGACCTCAGTTACAAGGTCCGTGCGACGGGCGTAGGGTGAGACCGTGATCACGTTGTGAAGCAATTCACAAGCGCACGAACACACACAGCTCTTGCTCTGTCGGTTGAAGCCTGGGAGGTGCCGTGACGGCTTACACGCCGATCATCGTGCTGGGAGCCATCGCGGCCGCATTCGCCATCGGCAGCGTCGCGATCGCGCCGCTGACCGGGCCCAAGCGCTACAACCGCGCCAAGCTCGACCGTTACGAGTCGGGCATCGAGCCCAGTCCGTTGCCCGAGGGCGGCGGCAAGGTGTCGATCCGCTACTTCATCATCGCGATGCTGTTCATCGTGTTCGACATCGAGATCATCTTCCTCTACCCGTTCGCGGTCGCCTTCGACGCGCTCGGGTGGTTCGGGCTGATCGAGATGTTCATCTTCATGCTGACGGTGTTCATCGCCTATGCCTACGTATGGCGCCGTGGAGGCCTCGAATGGGACTGAGCGAAGCGAAGGACCAATTCAGCACAGCACGTTCCGGGCCCCGCGTCGGGCACGGCCTTCGAGTGAGGACGCGGGCGCACTACGAAACGAGGAGTGGCCGACGTGGGAATTGAAGAAAAGCTGCCGTCCGGAGTTCTGCTGTCGACGGTCGAGGGACTCGCCGGCTACATGCGCAAGGCCTCGTTCTGGCCCGCGACGTTCGGGCTGGCATGTTGCGCGATCGAGATGATGACGTTCGGCGCCCCGCGGTTCGACTCGGCGCGCTTCGGCATGGAGGTCTTCCGGCCCTCGCCGCGCCAGGCCGACCTGATGATCGTCGCCGGCCGGGTCAGCAACAAGATGGCCCCTGTCGTGCGCCAGATCTATGACCAGATGGCCGGCCCCAAGTACGTCCTGGCGATGGGCGTCTGCGCGAGCTCGGGCGGCATGTTCAACAACTACGCGATCGTCCAGGGCGTCGACCACATCGTGCCGGTCGACATGTACCTCCCCGGCTGCCCGCCGCGCCCCGAGATGCTGATCGACGCGATCCTCAAGCTGCACGACCAGATCCAGCACGAGAAGCTCGGCGTCAACCGCCTCAACGAGATCAAGCAGGACGAGAAGGTCGCCCTCCTGGCCACGCCGACCTCGGCGATGAAGGGGCTCATGCGCTGATGGTTGACGCAAAAGGCAACAAGGACGAGCGGGACAAGGGCACCGAGACCCAGGACGGCTCGCACGAGACGCAGTCGGAGCTCGTCAAGAGCGACGCAGTCGAGCTCGAGATCGTCGAGGTCCGCGAAGGAGCCTTCGGCATCCACGGCACCGGCGACACCACGGGCTTCGGCGGCCTGACCCGGCCGGTCATCATGCCCGGCGCCAGCCAGCGTCCCTATGGCGGCTGGTACGACGAGGTCGCCGACCAGCTCGCGACCATCACGGAGCTCGACGAGGCGATCGAGAAGGTCGTCGTCGACCGCGGCGAGATCACGTTCTTCATCCGCCGGCACAAGCTGCTCGACACCGTGACGCACCTGCGCAACGACCCGGTGCTGCGCTTCGAGTTCTGCTCCAGCGTGAGCGGGGCGCACTTCCCCCACGAGACCGGGCGCGAGCTGCACGTCGTCTATCACCTGCTCTCGATGACCCACAATCGGCGCATCCGGCTCGAGGTCGTCGCCCCCGACGAAGATCCCCACATCCCGAGCGTCGTCAGCATCTACCCGACCGCCGACTGGCAGGAGCGGGAGACCTGGGACATGTTCGGCATCGTCTTCGACGGCCACCCCGCACTGGCCCGCATCCTGATGCCGGACGACTGGCCCGGCCATCCGCAGCGCAAGGACTATCCGTTGGGCGGAATCCCCGTCGAGTACAAGGGCGGCACGATCGCCCCGCCCGACCAGCGGAGGAGCTACTCATGACCGAGACCGTGAGCGACCCGTACGCCAGCACGACCGATTCCGCCGAAGGGCCGGTCTTCACCGTCACGGGCCAGGACTGGGACACGATCGACGCCTCGGCCGTCG
Organism: Aeromicrobium sp. 9AM; assembly: GCF_902506105.1. Taxonomy (GTDB): domain Bacteria; phylum Actinomycetota; class Actinomycetes; order Propionibacteriales; family Nocardioidaceae; genus Aeromicrobium. Next base: position 2,338,558 of record NZ_LR733304.1, on the reverse strand, counting down.
AGGGTGACCACCTGGTCATCAACATGGGCCCGCAGCACCCGTCGACCCACGGCGTGCTGCGCCTGATCCTCGAGATCGACGGCGAAACCGTACGCGATGCCCGTGCCGGTGTCGGCTACCTGCACACCGGCATCGAGAAGAACATGGAGTACCGAACCTGGACGCAGGGCGTGACGTTCTGCACCCGGATGGACTACGTCGCACCGTTCTCCAACGAGGCCGCGTACGTCATGGCGGTCGAGAAGCTGCTCGGCATCGAGGCCCCCGAGAAGGCCCAGGCCATGCGCGTCCTGCTGCTCGAGCTCAACCGGATCTCCTCGCACCTCGTGTGCCTGGCGACCGGCGGCATGGAGATCGGCGCCCTGACGGTCATGACGTGCGGGTTCCGCGACCGTGAGCTGATCCTCGACCTCTTCGAGATGATCACGGGCCTGCGCATGAACCACGCGTTCTTCCGCCCCGGCGGTGTCGCACAGGACCTGCCGGCCGGCGCGATCGAGAAGCTGCGCTCCACGGTCCGGCTGCTCAAGAAGCGGCTGCCCGAGTACGCCGCGCTGTGCAACGCCAACCCGATCTTCAAGGGCCGGCTCAAGGGCGTCGGCCACCTCGACCTCGCCGGCTGCCTCGCACTGGGCCTGACCGGACCGGTGCTCCGGGCCACCGGCTACGACTGGGACCTTCGCAAGAAGCAGCCCTACTGGGGCTACGAGACGTACGACTTCGACGTCGTGACCCGCGACGAGCCCGACGCCTACGGCCGGTTCCGCGTCCGCCTCGACGAGATGTGGGAGTCCATCAAGATCGTCGAGCAGGCCATCGAGCGGCTCGCCGGCATGGAGGGCCAGCCCGTCATGGTGGCCGACAAGAAGATTGCGTGGCCGTCGCAGCTCAGCGTCGGCTCGGACGGTCAGGGCAACTCCGCCGAGCACATCAAGCACATCATGGGCGAGTCGATGGAAGCGCTGATCCACCACTTCAAGATCGTGACCGAAGGCTTCCGGGTCCCGGCCGGTCAGGCGTACGCGAGCATCGAGGCGCCTCGCGGCGAGATCGGCTGCCACCTCGTCTCCGACGGCGGCACGCGGCCCTATCGCGCGCACTTCCGCGATCCCTCGTTCGTCAACCTGCAGGGCACGTCGGTCATGAGCGAAGGCGGCATGCTGTCGGACGTGATCGTCGCGATCGCCAGCATCGACCCCGTCATGGGGGGAGTGGATCGCTGATGACACTCACCGACACCACGCTGGGTGAGCTGCGCGAGCTCGCCGGACGCTACCCACAGTCACGCAGCGCGCTGCTGCCGATGTTGCACCTGATCCAGTCGACCGAGGGCAACGTCACCAACGAGGGCATCGAGGTCTGCGCCGACATCCTCGGCATCAGCGCCGCGGAGGTCTCCGGCGTCGCGACGTTCTACACGATGTACAAGCGCCGCCCCATGGGTGAGCACCACGTCGGCGTCTGCACCAACACGTTGTGCGCCGTCATGGGCGGCGACCTGATCTTCGAGCGGCTCAAGGGCCACCTCGACGTCGGCAACGACGAGACGACCGAGGACGGCAAGGTCACCCTCGAGCACATCGAGTGCAACGCAGCGTGCGACTTCGCGCCGGTCATGATGGTCAATTGGGAGTTCTTCGACAACCAGACGCCCGACTCGGCGATCGAGGTCGTCGACAAGCTCCGCGCCGGTGAGCCGGTGCAGGCCACGCGCGGCGCGACGATCACGTCGTGGCGCGAGGCCGAGCGCGTGCTCGCCGGCTTCGAGGACGGCCTCGCCGACGAAGGTCCGGCCGCTGCCGGGCCCTCGCTCGCGGGCCTCGAGATCGCCGCCGAGCGCGGCTGGTCCGCTCCCTCGGTCGACGATGCCAAGAAGGCCTCTGCCGGCGACGCGAGCGAAGCGGCCGCCGACTCCAAGACGGGTGCCGCCGAGCAGGCCGACACCTCACGCGCCGAGTCCGAGACCAAGGTCGAGGAATCGCCCGCCGACACTGCCGAGGAGGGCAAGGATGACTGACACGCTCACCCCGGTGCTCAGCGCCGACTGGGGCACGGATCGCGCGTGGACCCTCAAGGCGTACAAGAAGGCCGGTGGCTACTCCGCCCTCGAGACCGCCCTCAAGATGGCACCCGACGACCTCATCAGCCTGGTCAAGGACTCCGGCCTGCGCGGTCGCGGTGGTGCCGGGTTCCCGACCGGCATGAAGTGGAGCTTCATCCCGCAGGACAACCCCAAGCCGAAATATCTCGTCGTCAACGCCGATGAGTCAGAGCCGGGCACCTGCAAGGACATCCCGCTCATGATGGCCACGCCGCACACCCTGATCGAGGGCGTCATCATCGCGGCCCACGCGATCCGGGCCAAGACCGCGTTCATCTACGTGCGCGGCGAGGTGCTGCACGTCGTACGCCGCCTGCGCGCCGCGGCGCGTGAGGCCGCCGAGGCCGGCTACCTCGGCACAGACATCCTCGGCTCGGGCGTCGACCTCGAGCTCATCATCCACGCCGGCGCCGGTGCCTACATCTGCGGCGAGGAGACCGCGCTCCTCGACTCGCTCGAGGGTCGCCGCGGGCAGCCCCGCCTGCGTCCGCCGTTCCCCGCCGTCGAGGGCCTCTATGCGTCGCCGACCGTCGTCAACAACGTCGAGTCGATCGCCTCGGTGCCGTCGATCGTCAAGAACGGCATCGACTGGTTCGGCTCGATGGGCACCGAGAAGTCCAAGGGCTACACGCTCTACTCCCTCTCGGGACACGTCGCCCGCCCCGGCCAGTACGAGGCGCCGCTCGGCATCACGTTGCGCGAGCTGCTCGACCTCGGCGGCGGCATGCGCCCCGGCAGCGAGCTCAAGTTCTGGACGCCCGGCGGCTCGTCGACCCCGATCCTGACTGCGGAGCACCTCGACATCCCGCTCGACTACGAGGGCGTCGGCGCGGCCGGCTCGATGCTGGGCACCAAGGCGCTCCAGGTCTTCGACCAGACGACCTCGGTCGTACGGTGTGTGCTCCGGTGGACCGAGTTCTACAAGCACGAGTCCTGCGGCAAGTGCACGCCGTGCCGCGAAGGAACGTGGTGGCTCGTCCAGACCCTGCAACGCCTCGACGAGGGCCAGGGCAAGGACGGCGACATCGAGCTGCTGCTCGACCTGTGCGAGAACATCCTGGGCCGCTCGTTCTGCGCCCTCGGTGACGGCGCCACGAGCCCGATCACGTCGGCGATCCAGTACTTCCGCAGCGAGTTCGAGTCCGGCCTGCACACGCCGTCGCGTGAGCTCTTCCCGCCGGCGGCCTCGACCCTGTTCGCCCCCCAGACCGTCGGAGGCAAGGCATGACAGTCGACGAGGTTTCGACAGGCTCAACCGGCGCTGCCCCGGTCGAGCTCGTCACGCTGACGATCGACGACGTCGAGGTCAGTGTCCCCAAGGGCACGCTCGTGATCCGCGCCGCCGAGCTGATCGGCACCGAGATCCCGCGGTTCTGCGACCACCCGCTGCTCGACCCGGTCGGCGCCTGCCGCCAGTGCCTCGTCGAGATCACCGACGCCGGCAACGGCCGCGGATTCCCCAAGCCGCAGGCATCCTGCACGATCGAGGTCGCGGCCGGCATGGTCGTCAAGACGCAGGTCACGTCGCCCGTCGCCGAGAAGGCGCAGCGCGGCAACATGGAGTTCCTGCTGATCAACCACCCGCTCGACTGCCCCGTGTGCGACAAGGGCGGCGAGTGCCCGCTGCAGAACCAGTCGATGACGCACGGCCAGGGCGAGACCCGCTTCACCGAGGTCAAGCGGACGTTCCCCAAGCCCATCAAGGTGTCCGAGCAGGTCCTGCTCGACCGTGAGCGCTGCGTGCTGTGCGCCCGGTGCACCCGCTTCTCCGAGCAGATCGCCGGCGACCCGTTCATCGCCCTGATCGAGCGCGGTTCGCAGCAGCAGGTCGGGATCTACGAGGAGGAGCCGTTCAGCTCCTACTTCTCGGGCAACACGATCCAGATCTGCCCCGTGGGCGCCCTGACCAGCGCTGACTACCGCTTCCGCGCCCGCCCGTTCGACCTCGTCTCGACCCCGTCGATCGCCGAGCACGACTCGAGCGGCTCCGCGATCCGCGTCGATCACCGTCGCGGCCGGGTCATGCGCCGGCTCGCCGGTGACGATCCCGAGGTCAACGAGGAGTGGATCACCGACAAGGACCGCTTCGCGTTCACCTACGCCACGGTCGGTGACCGCATCACGACGCCGCTCGTCCGCAACCCCGAGACCGAGCAGCTCGAGCCGGCCTCGTGGCCCGCAGCCCTGGCGGCCGCGGCCAAGGGCCTCGCCGCAGCCGAAGGCAAGGTCGGTGTGCTGCCCGGCGGTCGCCTGACCACCGAGGACGCGTTCGCCTACAGCAAGTTCGCGCGCACGGTGCTGCGTACGAATGACATCGACTTCCGCGCCCGCGCCCACTCCGAGGAGGAGGCGCAGTTCCTCGCGTCGCGCGTGGTCACGACGTCGCTGGACGTCACGTTCGCCGATCTCGAGAAGGCGTCGACCGTCGTGCTGGTCGGCCTGGAGCCCGAGGACGAGAACGGCAGCATCTTCCTGCGGCTCCGCAAGGCATCGCGCGCCGGCCTCAAGGTCGTGGCGATCGCGAGCCACGCGACCCGCGGCCTGCGCAAGATGTCCGGTGAGCTGGTCCAGACGATCCCGGGTCACGAGCCGGCGGCCCTGGCCGCGCTCCAGCTCGACCAGGACGCGATCTTCCTCGCCGGTGAGCGTCTCGCCATGGTCCCGGGCGGCTTCAGCGCCCTCGTCGCCGCGGCCGACAAGGCTGGAGCCCGCATCGCGTGGGTCCCGCGGCGCGCCGGTGAGCGTGGCGCGGCCGAGACCGGCTGCCTGCCCGACCTGCTGCCCGGTGGCCGCCCGCTCGACGACGTCGAAGCACGTACCGACCTGGCCGCGGCCTGGGGCGTGCGAACGGTCCCTGCGCGTCGGGGCCGCAACACCACCGAGATCTTCGAGGACACCCGGTTCGGCACGGTCCACGCGCTGCTGATCGGCGGCGTCGAGATCAACGACCTGCCCGATCCGGCTGCCGCTCGCCGGGCGCTCGCCAGCGCCGACTTCATCGTCAGCCTCGAGGTCCGCGAGAGCGAGGTCACCGAGGTCGCCGACGTCGTCCTGCCGGTCGCCCCGGTGGTCGAGAAGCCCGGCAGCTTCGTCAACTGGGAGGGGCGCGTCCGTACGTTCGACGCCGTCCTCCACGAGCCCAACTCGCTGACCGACATTCGTGTCCTGGCCGGCCTGGCCGAGGAGATGGGCCAGCCGCTCGGCTTCCGTACTGTCGCCCAGGTCCGGGCCGCCATGCAGGAGCTCGGCCCGTGGGACGGCGAGCGCATCGGGGTCCCGACCGTGGAGCCTGACACGACGGCCGCGCCCAAGCGCGCCGTGGTGCTCGACACCTGGCGCCTCATGATCGACGACGGCCGCGGCCAGGACGGCCAGCTCGAGCTCAAGGCGACCGCCCGCCCGGCGGTGCTGCGGGCCAGCGAGGCCACGCTCAAGGCATTCGACGTCGAGCCCGGCGGCATGGCGACGCTGTCGACCGATGCGGGCATCGTCAGCTTCCCGACCGAGGTCGCCGAGCTGCCCGACGGTGTCGTCTGGGCACCGGCCAACTCCGGCGCCAGCCTGCACAGCGCACTCGGCGCCGGCTATGCCGATCACGTGACGATCAGCGGAGGAGTCGCATGAACCCCCTGTTCGGGCACGACCCGTTCTGGGTGGTCCTGCTCAAGTCCGTCCTGATCTTCGTCGTGCTGGTCGTCTACACGCTGTTCAACATCTGGTTCGAGCGTCGTGTCGTGGCCAAGATGCAGCACCGCATCGGCCCCAACGTCCACGGTCCCTTCGGACTGCTGCAGAGCCTCGCCGACGGCGTCAAGCTCGCCCTCAAGGAGGACATCGTCGTCAAGGCGGCCGACAAGGTCGTCTACATCCTGGCGCCGATCCTCGCGACGATCCCGGCGTTCCTGGCCTGGGCCGTCATCCCGTTCGGGCCCGAGGTCACGATCCCGTTCACCGACCAGAAGACGATGCTGCAGCTCACCGACCTGCCGGTCGCGGTGCTCTACATCCTCGCCGTGACCTCCATCGGGGTCTACGGCATCGTGCTCGCCGGCTGGTCCTCGGGCTCGATCTACGCCCTGCTCGGCGGCCTCCGCTCGAGCGCTCAGATGATCTCGTACGAGGTCGCGATGGGCCTCTCGCTCGTCTCGGTGTTCATGTACGCCGGCTCGATGTCGACGTCGGAGATCGTGTCGGCGCAGCACAGCATGTGGTACTTCGTGCCGCTGTTCCCGTCGTTCGTCATCTACCTCATCGCGATGGTCGGCGAGACCAACCGCGCCCCGTTCGACCTCCCCGAGGCCGAGGGCGAGCTCGTCGGCGGCTTCCACACCGAGTACTCCTCGCTGAAGTTCGCGCTGTTCTTCCTCGCCGAGTACGTCAACATGGTCACCGTCTCGGCCCTGGCCACCACGATGTTCCTCGGCGGCTGGCGGGCACCGTTCGGCATCTCCCACATCTGGGAAGGCGCCAACGAGGGCTACTGGCCGCTGCTGTGGTTCTTCGGCAAGACGCTGTTCTTCATCTTCATCTTCGTCTGGCTCCGCGGCACCCTGCCCCGCATGCGCTACGACCAGTTCATGAGCTTCGGCTGGAAGGTCCTGATCCCGGTCGCACTGGCATGGATCGTCGCGGTCGCCTTCATCCGCAAGCTCAAGAGCGAGGGCATGCTCGACGACCCCAAGGTCTTCATCGGCGTCGCCGTCGCTGCCGGCGTGCTGATCCTCCTGACGTTCCTGATCCCCGAGAAGAAGGAGCCGGAACCGTCGCCAGAAGATGAAGACGCCGAGGTCGACGCCTTCGCCGGTGGCTATCCCGTACCGCCCATCACCGCACCCCCCACGAGGAACGAACGATGAGTGAGCGCCAGCGAACGAATCATGTGGCAGCGATCATGTCGTTGCCTCGATACCGTGCCTTTCCAGTCGAGGTGACGACATGAGCAATCCGATCCGTGAGACCCTCTGGGACCCGATCGCCGGATTCGGCGTGACGTTCCGGACGATGTTCCGCAAGACCGTGACGGAGCAGTACCCGTTCGAGAAGAAGCCCACGGCGCCGCGATTCCACGGCCGGCACCAGCTCAACCGCTGGCCCGACGGCCTCGAGAAGTGCATCGGCTGCGAGCTGTGCGCCTGGGCCTGCCCCGCCGACGCGATCTACGTCGAGGGCGCCTCCAACACCGAGGGCGATCGGCACAGCCCCGGCGAGCGCTACGGCCGCGTCTACCAGATCAACTACCTGCGCTGCATCCTCTGCGGCCTGTGCATCGAGGCGTGCCCGACCCGCGCGCTCACGATGACCAACGAGTACGAGCTGGCCGACAACAACCGCGCCGACCTGATCTACGAGAAGAACGACCTGCTGGCACCGCTGCTGCCCGGCATGGTCGAGCCGCCGCACGAGATGATGATCAGCGACGATCACCAGGACTACTACCGCGGCAAGTCGCTGCCGATCTTCCCGATCGACTCGGCGCTGAATGCGGACGTGAATCCGGGTCCCGCCGAAGGCGGAGGTGCCGTGTGACCGCGTTCTGGTGCCTCGCGCCGATCATGGTGATCGCCGCGCTCGGCCTCGTCTTCGCCCGCAAGGCCGTGCACGCCGCACTCTGCCTGGCGGTCGTCATGATCAGCCTCGCGGTGCTCTATGCCGCGCAGGGTGCGCCGTTCCTGTTCGCGGTGCAGATCATCGTCTACACCGGCGCCATCATGATGCTGTTCCTGTTCGTGCTGATGCTGGTCGGCGTCGACTCCTCCGACGCGGTCAAGGAGACGATCGGCGGGCAGCGCCTCGCGGCCGCGATCATCGGCCTGATCTTCGGCGTCACCGTCGTCCTCGCGGTCGGCCAGACCGTGTCAGGCGTCGTCGTGGGGCTCAAGGCCGCCAACGGCAACGGCAATCCGTACGGACTCAGTGAGCTGCTGTTCGGCAAGTACGTCCTGGCGTTCGAGTTCACCAGCGCCCTGCTGATCACCGCCGCGCTGGGGGCCATGGTGCTGGCGCACAAGGAGCGCCTCACAACCCGGCACTCGCAGGCCGACATCTCCGCGCGCCGCATGCGCGAGTACGCAGAGTCCGGCCGCCACCCGGGTCCGCTGCCGGCGCCCGGCGTCTTCGCCCGTCACAACGCGGTCGACACCCCGGCATTGCTGCCCGACGGCTCACCGCTCGAGAGCTCGATCTCGGACAGCCTCGTGGCTCGCGGTCAGGTCCGTGACGGCTTCGAGGACGACATCGACAAGGTCGTCGAGCAGCTCGACGACGACGAGCAGGGACTGGGAGGCGAGAAGTGAACGAGTACATCACGCTGTCGCTGATCCTGTTCACGATCGGTTGCGTGGGCGTCCTCGTCCGCCGCAACGCGATCGTGGTCTTCATGTGCATCGAGCTCATGCTCAACGCGACCAACCTCGCGTTCGTCAGCTTCTCCCGGCAGAACGGCAATCTCGACGGGCAGGTGGCGGCGTTCTTCGTCATGGTCGTCGCGGCCGCCGAGGTCGTCGTCGGGCTGTCGATCATCGTGTCCATCTATCGCGCGCGTCGTTCGGCCTCGGTCGACGAGGCGAGCCTCTTGAAGTCGTAGGGGGAGCACGATGTTCGATCTCCAATGGCTGCTGATCGCCATCCCACTGGCGAGTGGCCTCGGCCTGCTCGTGTGGGGCAAGGAGGGCGACCGGTTCGGTCACCTCATCGGCACGGTCGCCTCGGCGCTGTCGTTCCTCTTCGGCGTCGTGCTGTTCGCGTCGCTGCTCGGCAAGGACGGTGAGGACCGGTCCCAGTCGACCAAGCTGTTCACCTGGATCGACGCCGGATCGTTCCACGTCGACATGGGCTTCACGTTCGACCAGCTGTCGGGCCTGTTCGTCCTGCTCATCACGGGCGTCGGCACGCTGATCCACGTCTACTCGATCGGCTACATGGCGCACGACGAGCGCCGTCGCCGGTTCTTCGCGTTCCTCAACATCTTCATCGCCGCGATGCTGACCCTCGTCCTGGCCTCTGACTACCTCGTGCTGTTCCTCGGCTGGGAGGGTGTCGGCCTCGCGTCGTACCTGCTGATCGGCTTCTGGCAGCACAAGGACTCGGCCGCGGCAGCCGCCAAGAAGGCTTTCGTCGTCAACCGCGTCGGCGACCTCGGCATGGCGCTCGGCATCATGCTGATGTTCACCGAGTTCGGCACCTCCTCGATCCACGCCGTCAACGGCGCCATCACGGGCGCCTCGGGGTCGGTCGCCACGGCGCTCGGCCTGCTTCTGCTGCTCGGCGCGTGCGGCAAGTCCGCCCAGGTGCCGCTGCAGAGCTGGCTGCTCGACGCGATGGAGGGCCCGACCCCGGTCTCGGCCCTGATCCACGCCGCGACGATGGTCACCGCGGGCGTCTACCTCGTCGTACGCTCCAACGGCATCTTCGACGCGTCCGAGGCCGCCCGCACGGCGGTCATCGTCGTCGGCCTCGTCACGCTGCTCGCCGGAGCCTGGATCGGTTGCGCCAAGGACGACATCAAGAAGGCGCTCGCCGGCTCGACCATGAGCCAGATCGGCTACATGATGCTGGCGGCCGGCCTCGGCCCCGCCGGCTACGCGTTCGCGATCTTCCACCTCATCACGCACGGCTTCTTCAAGGCCAACATGTTCCTCGGCGCCGGATCGGTCATGCACGGCATGAACGACGACGTCGAGATGCGCCACTACGGCGGCCTGCGTACGTTCATGCCGATCACGTTCGCGACGTTCGGCCTCGGCTACCTCGCGATCATCGGTGTCCCGCCGTTCGCGGGCTTCTGGTCCAAGGACAAGATCATCGAGGCGGCGTTCGGCCAGAACGTCTGGGTCGGCCTCGGCGCCCTGCTCGGCGCCGGCGTCACGGCGTTCTACATGACCCGCCTGATGATCATGACGTTCTTCTCCGAGAAGAGATGGCGCGAGGAGGTGCATCCGCACGAGTCGCCCCGCGTCATGACCTGGCCTCTGATCGGTCTCGCGGCACTGTCCGCCGTCGGCGGCATCCTGCTCGTCAGCGACTGGATCAGCGAGTGGCTCGAGCCCATCACGGGGCACGCCGAGCACGAAGAGCTCGCGATCCCGGCGATCGTCCTGACACTGATCATCACGGTCGTCGTGCTGATCGGTGTCGCTGCTGCGGTGTTCTTCTACAACCGCGAGCCGATCGCCGCCGAGACGCCGGCCGACAGCTCGGTGTCGATCTTCGCCCGCGCCGGTCGCCACGAGCTCTACGGCAACGAGCTCAACGACGCCGTGGTCGTACGCCCGACACGTCACCTCACCCGGTTCCTGGTGTGGTTCGACGGCAAGGGCGTCGACGGCTTCGTGACCGGCGTCGCCGACCGGCTCGGTGACACCTCACAGTTCCTGCGCAAGCCGCAGACCGGCTACGTCCGTTCGTACGCACTCACGATGTTCGGCGGCGTTGCCGTCCTCGTCCTTGCCCTCCTGGCGGTGACCCTCGCATGATCCTCTCGATCCTCGCCGCGACTCCGATCGCGGGAGCGTTGCTCCTCGCGCTCCTGCCTCGTGAGGCCGCACCGCACCACCGGGCCAAGTACGTCGCGCTCGGTGTCTCGCTCATCACGCTCGTCCTGTCCCTCGTCGTCATGGCGAAGTTCGACCAGGACGCCGGCGGCTACCAGCTGACCGAGAAGCACGAGTGGATCAAGGTCTTCGGCGCCTACTACTCGCTCGGCGTCAACGGCATCGGCATCACGCTGATCCTGCTGACGACGATCCTCACGCCGATCGTGATCCTCGCGGCGTTCGGTGACCGGCTGCCGGACCCCAAGAGCACCAACGCCTACTTCGCCTGGATGCTCGCGGTCGAGGGCCTCGCGATCGGCGCGTTCGCCGCGACCGACGCGTTCCTCTTCTACGTCCTGTTCGAGGCGACCCTGATCCCGCTCTACTTCCTGATCGGCTCGTTCGGTGGGCCCAACCGGTCGTACGCCGCGGTGAAGTTCCTGATCTACAACCTCGTCGGCGGCCTGCTGATGCTGGCGTCGATCGTCGGTCTCTACGTCATCAGCGCCCGCCAGGGCGACGCGTCGTTCCTGCTGAGCGACCTGCAGAACCTCGACTTCAGCACCAACACCGAGCGCCTGCTGTTCCTCGGCTTCATGGCCGCGTTCGCGATCAAGGCACCGCTGTGGCCGCTGCACACGTGGCTGCCCGACGCCGCAGGCCAGGCGACCCCGGGCACCTCGGTGCTGATGGTCAGCGTGATCGACAAGATCGGCACGTTCGGCATGATCCGCTGGTGCCTCGGGCTGTTCCCCGGTGCCTCCGACTGGGCCAGCCCGGTCGTTATCGTGCTCGCGGTCATCAGCATCCTCTACGGTGCACTGCTCGCGGTCGGCCAGGACGACATCCGCCGGCTCATCGCGTTCACCTCGGTGTCGCACTTCGGCTTCATCATCCTCGGCATCTTCGCGTTCACCACGACGTCGCTGGCCGGCTCGACGCTCTACATGTTCAACCACGGGCTCTCGACCGCTGCGCTGTTCCTCGTGACCGGCATGATGATCGCCCGCCGTGGCTCGGCGCGGATCTCCGACTTCGGCGGCGTCCAGAAGATCGCCCCGATCATGTCCGGAGTCCTGTTGGTGGCTGGCCTGTCGAGCCTGTCGCTGCCGGGCCTCGCGCCGTTCATCTCCGAGTTCCTGGTGCTGGCCGGTACGTTCACGAGATCGATCCCGGCCGCAGCATTCGCGACGCTGGGCATCGTGCTCGCGGCCCTCTACATCCTGATCATGTACCAACGCGTCATGACCGGTCCGCTCAAGCCCGGCAACGAAGGCGTGAGCGATCTGGACCACCGCGAGATGGCGTCGTTGACTCCCGCGATCATCCTGATCGTCGGCCTCGGCTTCTTCCCGCAGCCGCTGCTCAACGTCATCAACCCCGCGATCGACGACGTGATCAGCCATGTCGGCAAGGGTGACCCAGCACCCAAGACGCCCGTCAACATCGATGACTCAGCTGCGCAGGAAGGGGGCCACGAATGATCGCCACGTTCGCGACCGCGACCGACCTGCCCGACATCGCCGCGCCGGACATCGAGTACGCCCTGCTGGCGCCGATCTTCATCATCGCGGGTGCCGCGGTCCTCGGCGTCATCGTCGAGGCGTTCTGGCCCCGCAGCAGCCGCTTCCTGGTGCAGACCGGCATCGCCGTCGTCGGCATTATCGCAGCCTTCATCGACACGGTCTGGGTGTTCCAGGACCTGGACCCCGTCAAGGACGCCTCCCACCTCGCGCGCGGCAAGATCGCCGCCGAGGGCGCCCTCGCGATCGACGGTCCCGGCGTCTTCGCCTGGGGCATCCTGCTGATCTTCGGGCTGCTGAGCATGCTGCTGTTCGCCGAACGCCGCCTCGAGGGCGGGCTCAGCGGGTTCACCGGCCGCGCGGCCGACGCACCGGGATCGGCGGCGGAGGTCGAGGCGATCAAGCACCGCGTCGAGCACACCGAGGTCTTCCCGCTCGCGCTGTTCGCGCTGGTCGGCATGATGCTGTTCGCGACGTCGAACGACCTGCTGACGATGTTCGTGGCACTCGAGGTGCTGAGCCTTCCGCTCTACCTGCTCTGTGGCCTCGCGCGCCGTCGCCGGCTCATGAGCCAGGAGGCCGCGCTCAAGTACTTCCTGCTGGGTGCGTTCTCGTCGGTGTTCTTCCTCTACGGCATCGCCCTGACGTACGGCTACTCGGGCAGCTTCCGGCTCTCCGACATCGACGTCGCGGTCACCAACCGCTCGGACAGCGAGAACATGCTGCTCGCCGCGACCGCCCTGATCGCGGTCGGCCTGCTGTTCAAGATCGGCGCCGTGCCGTTCCACACCTGGACGCCGGACGTCTACCAAGGCGCGCCGACCCCGGTCACCGCGTTCATGGCCGCCGGCACCAAGGCCGCTGCGTTCCTGGCCCTGCTGCGCGTGTTCTTCGTGGCGTTCGGCGGCTCGTCGTGGGACTGGCGCCCGACGATCGTCGCGGTCGCCATCATCACGATGTTCCTCGGCGCGGTCGTCTCGATCTCGCAGACCGACGTCAAGCGCATGCTGGCCTACTCGTCCATTGCCCACGCAGGCTTCCTGCTGGTCGGCTTCACGGGTGCCTACATCGGGTCGAGCGACTCCTCGCGGGTCACCTCGACGTCGAGCATCCTGTTCTACCTGACGGTCTACGGCGTCTCGTCGATCGGCGCGTTCGCGGTGGTGACCCTCGTACGCGACTCCGGTGGCGAGACGACGCACCTGTCCAAGTGGGCCGGGCTCGGCAAGAAGTCGCCGCTGCTGGCAGGGTCGTTCGCGCTGTTCATGCTGTCGTTCGCGGGCATCCCGCTGACCGGCGGCTTCATCGGCAAGTGGACGGTCTTCAGCGCAGCCTGGTCCGGCGGCTTCTGGTGGCTCGTCGTGATCGGTGTGCTCGTCAGCGCCCTGGCGGCCTACTTCTACGTCCGGGTCATCGTGCTGATGTTCTTCACCGACCCCGTCGGCGAGGGACCGACCGTCGCGGCACCGAGCATCATGACCACCGGTGTCATTGCCGTGGCTGTGATCGTCACCCTGGGACTCGGTATCATTCCGGGACCGGTGCTGGATCTCGCGCAGCATGCGGGCGCCTTCGTGCGCTGATCCGTCCCCCAAGGAGTTCTGCGTGTCCCGTCTGGGTGTCTCGTTCACCGACCCCGCCCTGGAAGCACGCGTCCTGGCGGGGGTCGAACAGGTCGAGGAGCAGCTCGCCGCGGCCGTCGACAGCCCGGAGAAGTTCGTCGCCGAGGCGGCGGCGCACCTGCTCAACGCCGGCGGCAAGCGGTTCAGGCCATTGCTGGTCATGCTCAGCGCCGAGTTCGGCGAGTCAGCCAACCCTGACGTCGCCCGCTCTGCCGTCGTCGTCGAGCTGACCCACCTCGCGACGCTCTATCACGACGACGTCATGGACGAGGCCGACAAGCGTCGCGGCGCCCCGAGCGCCAACGCGCGCTGGGACAACTCGGTCGCGATCCTCGTCGGTGACTATCTTTTCGCGCAGGCCTCCGACCTGGTGTCCGACCTCGGGCCCGAGTCCGTCCGCATCCAGGCGCGTACGTTCTCCCGCCTCGTGCAGGGCCAGATCCGCGAGACCCTCGGCCCGGCCGAAGGCGATGACGCCCTCGCGCACTACCTCTCGGTGGTCGCGGACAAGACCGGATCGCTGATCGCCACCGCGGCGCTGTTCGGCGCCAAGATGGCCGGCGCACCCGTTGACGTGCAGGAGACGCTCAGCGAGTTCGGCGAGCGGGTCGGCGCGGCGTTCCAGCTCAGCGACGACATCATCGACATCGCCAGCGAGACCGGCGACTCCGGCAAGACGCCCGGCACCGACCTGCGCGAGGGCGTGCCCACGCTGCCGACGCTCATCGCGCTCCGGTCGACCGATCCCGAGAGCGAGCGGCTGCGCTCGCTGCTGGCCAAGCCGCTCACCGACGACGCCGAGCTCGACGAGGCGCTCCGACTGCTGCGCGTGCACCCCGCGATGACCGAGGCCCGGTCGTACGTACAGGCCGAGGCGGATGCCGCGAGCGCGCTGCTCGCCAAGCTCCCCGACGTACCGGCCCGTGCAGCGCTGCAGGCCCTCTGCGACACCGTCGCCACCCGCCTGGGCTGATCTCGCAATTCCGGCCCGCGCCGGCTCGTTGATCCCTAAACTCCTCGCAGGAGTCCTCGTCAACGTATGGGAGTGCGTGAGGACTGAGGGAGTAGTCCATCGGTGACGCACGCTCGTCCCCGATGGCATGAGGGAGTGGGCATGTCACGTCGCGTCGTCACACGCATGAGCGCCGCAGCGGTGCTCGTCCTGTCGGGATGCGTGGCACTCGCCGCGCCTGCGACGGCTGACCCGCCCGACGCCACTGCGCTGGCCGGCGCGCTTGATGCGCCGGCCGGTGTGGTGGTGGGCACCGGCTCGTCCGACCCGCTGGCGTACGCGGTCGCCGATGCGCAGTTCAACGACTTCCCGTCGAGCGGCTCGAGCTACGTGCTGCTGTCGACCGGCAAGGCCGCCGACGTGTTCTCCTCTACGGTGCCCGACGACCAGCCCAGCACCGACCTCGGGACTGCTGGGCCGGACACCTCGACGCTCACGCTGACGGTGCCGGCGTCCGACACGGCACGGTGCCTCCTCGTCGACTTCGCGATGGGCACCGAGGAGCGCGTGCACACGTACGTGCCGACGGCACCGAGCGACCGGCTCTCGGTGAAGCGCGCGGGCGACACCACGGAATATGCGATGAACACCGGCGGCGCGTACTTCTCGCAGGTGGGCCAGAACTACGACAAGGTGCCGGGCGCGGTGCCGTACGAGGTCAACCGGGTCGACTACTGGCACCAGCCGGGCGACGAGAACGATCCGGCGCACGGTGCGGTCGAGGTGCCCCGCTTGCCCGCCATCAGCTCGATCGACAACTTCAGCTCGCGGGACACCGCCGAGGTCCCGATCCCGGCTGGCGACGAGCACACCGTCAACATCTCGATCGCCGACGCCAACAACGGCCTGCTCGACTCGGTCGCGGTGGTCGACCACGTCCGGTTCGCCCCGTCGTGCTCGTACAGCGCCGCCGGGATGAGTCCCGCGACGGGCGTCGCTGCGGTCCGCGCGGTCATCGTGGGTCACCGAGGCGTCGGCAACGTGCTGACGCTCGACCCGGTGCGCGCCACGGTCGACATCGAGAAGTACGACAACGCGGTCCATGACACCCATGTCGACGGCAACGGCTGGTTCCCGGGTCAGGTCGAGCTGCGGTTCCGCTGGTACCGGGCAGCCACCACATCGACGACCAACTGCTACTCCACCGCGCTTGTCAATTGGAGCGCCATCCCTGACGCGGACCGGCAGTCGTACGTCCCGACGAACATCGACAAGAACCACTGCCTCATGGCACTGGTGACCGGCGTCAAGGACGGCTACCGGCGCGAGACGTTCCCGACGACCGGGTCGACCGACTGGTGGTACGTCACGCTGCCCATCCAGGACGGCACGTTCGACGGCCAGCAACCCACGATCGCGTGCGACATCCCGCCGGCCGTCGGCAGCGAGCTGACCGCCAGCGTCGTGGACTTCGTGCCGCGGCCGGACTCCTACACGTATCAGTGGTACGCCAACGGCTCGGCGATCTCGGGACAGACCGGCACCAAGGTGCTGCTGTCGGCCGCGGAGGCCGGCAAGGCGATCACGGTCAAGGTCACCGGCAAGCGCAGCGGGTTCGACGACCGCACCGAGACCAGCGCGCCGTGCGGTCCGGTGGCGCTGATGGAGATGACGACCACGACGGCGCCGGCGATCACCGGCACCCCGTCGTACGGCCAGACTCTCGGCGTCGACACGGGGCTGTGGGAGCCGACGCCGTCGAGCTTCACCTATCAGTGGCGGCTCGACAACGCCCCGATCGTCGGTGCGACCAAGTCCACGTATGCGCCGAAGTCGACCGACGTCGGGCACGAGGTTACCGTCGCGATCTCCGGCGCCAAGAGTGGCTACGTCCCGACCTCCCGCGTGAGCGATCCCGTCGGGATCGATGTGGGGACTATGCCCGGCACGACACCCCTGGTCACCGGCACGGCCAAGGTCGGACTCGTGCTGACCGGCACCGCCTCGGACTGGCAGCCGGCCGGGTCGACCCTGACCTACACCTGGTACGCCGGTGATCTGCAGCTCAAGTCGGGAGCGAGCAAGACACTCACGATCCCCGGCACTGCAGCCGGCCGCAAGATCACGCTGGTGGTCACTGGCACGCGCGCCGGCTATGGGACGACTCAGCGCACCAGTGCGCCGACGGCCACCGTGGCAGCGGGCAAGCTCGTCACGGCGACACCTCGCATCAGCGGAACCGCCAAGGTGGGCCGGACGCTGTATGCCCGGGTGTCCGGCTGGGGGCCGTACGGCGTGAAGTACTCCTACCGCTGGCGGATCAACGGTGCGGCGGTCGGCGGCGCGACGAAGTCGTCGTGGCGGATCCCGCGATCGGCCAAGGGCAAGCGGATCACCGTGACGGTCACCGGCCGGCTGACGGGCTACGTCTCGGTCTCACGGACCAGCTCCCGTACGTCTCGGGTGGCCGGCTAGATCGGGGCGGGTTCCGTACGGATCACGCGGCGGCGGCTGGTGACCGCGTCGACCGTGAAGATGACCAGCGCGAGCCAGACGAGGACGAACCCGATCCAGCGCTCCGTCGTCATGGTCTCGTCGAAGATCGTCAGGCCGGTGATGAACTGGATGATCGGGCCGAGGTACTGCAGGATGCCGATCGTCGTCAGGGTCAGGCGGGTGGCCGCGGCGCCGAACAGCAGCAGCGGGATCGCGGTGACCACGCCCGTGCCGACCAGCAGCGCGGCGTTGCCCGGCCCGTCGTGCCCGAACGTCAGGTCGCCGCGCACCTGCAGCACGACCAGGAAGGCGACGGCGACCGGGAACAGGATCGCGGTCTCCATGCCGAGTCCCTCGAAAGCGCCGAGGTTGGCCTTCTTCTTGAGGAAGCCGTACGTCGCGAACGAGAACGCGACGAGCAGCGCGATCCACGGCAGCCGGCCGTACCCGATCGACAGCACGACGACTGCCAGACCGCCGATCCCGATGGCGCCCCATTGCGCGGGGCGCAGCGTCTCCTTGAGCACGAAGACGCCGAGGAGCACCGTCACGAGCGGGTTGATGAAGTAGCCGAGCGACGTCTCGACGACGTGGCCGTTGGTGACGCCGTAGATGAAGCCGCCCCAGTTGAGCGCGATCGTGATCGACGCGAACGTCAGGATCACCATGAGACGCCGGTCGCGGGCGATGGCGATGAACTTGGTCCACTTGCCCATCACGGTGATCGAGATCAGCACGAACACCATCGACCAGACGAAGCGGTGGGCAAGGATCTCCAGCGAGCTCGCCGGGTCGAGCAGTGGCCAGTAGAGCGGGAAGAATCCCCAGCACAGGTAGGCCGCAACTCCAAGGCCCACACCGCTCTTGGAGTCATTCACCAGATGAGAGTACGCCCGTGGGTGCGCCGACGGCGTCCCGGCAGGATCGGGCGCGACAGGATGGCCGAAAATCGAGGGAACGTGTCCGTCGTGCCCTGTCGCCTGACGCTCAGGGACTGCCCGTCGGCGATCGGCTAGCGTCATCGCATGCTCGCCGCCGACCGCTTTGAGACGTACGGCCCGTCGCACCTGACGGTCCTCGCGATCTTCGTCGTCGGCGTCGTGCTGATCGTGCTGGCAGGACACCGGCTGCGGGGCACAGCGGCGGAGCAGGCCGTGCGGCGCACGTTCGCGGTGGCGATCCTCGCGATCACGGTGCCGCTGCAGATCCTGCAGTTCACCCCTGACGAGTGGAACCTGCAGACCTCGCTGCCGTTCCAGCTGTGCGACCTCGCCTGGATGTTCGCGGTGTACGCGCTCTGGACCCGCAACCGGCTCGCCGCGACCGTCACGTACCTCTGGGGCATCACGCTCACGACCCAGGGCATGCTGACGCCCGACCTCGCGTCGGACTTCCCGGAGCCACGGTTCCTGATGTTCTGGGGGATGCACCTGCTGATCGTGTGGGCGTCGTTCTTCCTCGTGCTCGGCCTCCGCATCCTGCCGACCTGGCACACGTACCGGCAGACCGTCGCCATCACTCTGGCCTGGGCCGTCTCCGCGTACGTCTTCAACGTCATCGCCGGCACCAACTACGGCTATCTCAACCGGCTGCCCAAGAACGCGTCGCTGCTGGACTACCTCGGCCCGTGGCCGCTGTTCGTCGTGCTGGAGATCGCGATCGTCGCGACCGTGTGGGCCCTGCTGACCTGGCCGTGGGTGGGCAGACGGGTGCCGTCCACCTAGGGTCGCCATCGGTGGTTTCGTTTCCAGACGTCTGTGCCGGGTGACCGGTATTCGGGGTGGCCGTCGAGGGGTGACATCCGGATTGTGGTTCCGGTGTCGTGGATGGTGCGGTGGTGGAACGGGCAGACCAGGACACCGTCTTCGAGTCTGGTTTCGCCGCCGTCGGCCCAGCTGGTGTTCCAGTGGTGCGCTTCGCACCATTCGGGTGGTCGGTCGCATCCGGGGTAGGTGCAGCCGCCGTCGCGATTCTCCAACGCCTGGCGTTGGGTCTTGGTGAAGGTGCGCTGCTCATGACCGTGATCGAGCGGGAGGGACTTGCCGTTGAAGACCTGGGGGATGATGCCGAGGCGGCAGGCCATCTGCCGGGCCTGCCCGGCGGACAACCGGGTCCCGGTCGACAGGGTCGCGGCTTTGATGCCGTGGACCAGGGTGTCGTGGTCGAGTCGGACGATCAACGTGGCGCCGAGTCCGCCTTTGCCGGGGAGCTGGTCGGCGGGCAGGTGGCCACACAGCTCGGCGAATCCCATGCCGAGACGGTGCCGGTGGGTCAGGTCGCGGTCGTAGTACGACTCCGCGGCCGGTGAATCATCGTGCAGATGGTCGCGGCGCGGTGCGCTGATCGCCTCCACAGCAGTGCGGAGCATGTCGGCCTGCGCGTCCGGAAGAACGAACCCACCCCGGTGGGTGCCGTCCCGGTTGTCCACCATCCAGAACTCGGCCCGCCGCCACGCCTCGGACTCCTGACGCTCCAGATTCTGGTTCTCGACAGCGTCGACCTCAGGGGTTGGCTTGAACTGGTCCGTGATCCGCCTCGAACGTGACCGCAGGTCCTTCAACGAGAACCGGCAGGCGTCGCCGATCAGCGTGTCCTCACACGCCTGCTTCTGCTCCGGCGTCGTGTCATCAGGCAGATCCGCAATGGCGCCAGCGATGATCGCCGCCTGCGACGGGCCGATCTCACCACGAGCCAACGCATCCTCAGTCCGCGAGGCACTCTGCAGCGCCTTGCCCATGTTGACCATCTGGTCACCAGCACGACGATCACCACCGAACGCACCAGCCAACATCGCACCGGTCGACGACGCACCTCGAGACTTGGCAAGACCCGACGCATCTAAAGCTCTGGTCCCGGCAACCTGCTGCGCCTTGACCCGGGCCTCGACCCGCATCAACCGCTCGACGAGGCCTTGAACCTTGGCCGGCTCCAGACCGGCCCACGCACTGAGCGGCATACGATCCAACGCGCTCTCGATCTGCTCGACCGCACCCACCAACGGGTGCGGGAGCGACACGACCGGAGCAACAGACACGACGAACCTCAAGCCAACAGGGCGGTCGCACGCTTGGCCACGATCAGAGTGCGGCACACCCAAGCTCGATGCACCACGGGCCGGTCTCAGTCGAATCCAGTCACGTCGAGGGATTGCTGCGAAGACTTCACCCTCGATCCCACGACCATACCGCCAAACCCCGACGTTGTCGAACACCTGTTCGAATGGTGAGACACGCAGACCGCACTACTTGCGATGGGGCTCGTACCGCCGGTTGATCCGGGTCTGCGCCGCCCACATCAGCCGCCCGACGGGGCCGAAGGGACGCCGTCCGGGCGTGGTCGGCGCGCTGGAGGCCAGGTCCTCGAACGCCGCGACGATGGCGGCCGCGGACTGCTCCTGGGCGGGCAGGCGCAAGGGTGCGATCTGCTCGGGCAGCGGCACGATGACCGGGTTGGTGTTGATCTCCCACACCTGGAGCCGGCCGTTGCTGAACCCGTAGTCGATGCGCCCGTAGTCGAGCCCGGCGATCGCATAGATCTCGCGCAGCTGCTTCTCGTGCGGGAACGTATCCACGAACTCGCGCTCCTCCTCGGCGGTCGCGGGGGTGACGATCTTGGGCTTCTTGACCATCCACCTCCTGCTGAACAGCACGTGCCGGGGGATCAGGTGATCGCCGATCTTGATCGCTGAGTACTTGCGGACCAGCCCGTCGGCGCTGCGGGCGTTGGACTGCTCGACCACCAGCAGGTGCCGGTCGAACATCCGCCGCCGGCGACTGACCCGCTCGATGACCCGCTCCCTGAGCTCGGCGTCGGAGCGGACGAGCTCGCCGAGGTTGCCGGAGTGCTCGTTGGCCCACCGCAGGAACGCCGGGAACCGGAGCTCGGTGTCGAGATCGCGCAGCCGGTATGCGCGGAAGTCGTTGATGCCGAGCCTGGACAGTTCCTCCAGCAGTCCCAGGCGGTCCCGCCACGCCGCCGGGTCGTTGAGCGTGACATAGCTGTCGGGCTGGGCGGCGAGGCGATGATGCAGTCGCCGGACCATGGCCAGCTCGGGCCGCAGCAGTCGCTCGAGGTCGGCGAACACATGCGCACCGGGCGGCAACGGCTCACCCACGCGTACGCCGTCGTACGCCGTGGGCTGGATGACGCCGGCGAGTCCCGGCGACCAGCCGGCAATGAACCGCTCGATGCCCCACAGGAACTTCCGCGCGGTGTAGAAGTGGATCACGCCGATGTCCCCGGCACCATCGAGAAGTGGGTGTGGACCGCCAGAAGCGTCGCGTTGCCGACGAGGGCGATTGTGGCGCGGCCTCGGCGGAGCCCGACGGCCCCACCGGGCCCTGCTCCTTCCGACGACCAGTCGCTGATCGCGATCAGGACGTCGCCGTCGGCGAAGACGGTCGCGCCCGCGAGATCGAAGTCGAACCCCGTCGTACGCTCCCAGACCCCGTGCCACTGCTCGGCGTACAGCTGATCCAGTCCGATCCAGCGCTCGGCGACGGTGCCGAATCCCTCCGCATCGGGATGGAACATCTCCCGGGCCGTGTCGTAGTCGCGCTCTCGCACCGCAGCCGCGAAACCTCGCAGCCATGACGCCACGGACGGCACCGACTCCGCCCTGACCACCTCAACCACTCGCACTCTCCGTCGTTCACTTCTTCGCTGCGGATCCGGTTCAGTATGCCCCGAGGGCGGGTTGGCCGCGCCACGTCACGCAACTTCCGGGTGCCGGGCGCAACCACCCGGCGGTGATCTTCCCTAGAGTGTCTTCATGGCCGCCTACCTTGACGACTACCTCGCGGTCGGCGTCATCATCGTGGCCGGCTTCGTGCTGGCCGGCGGCATGCTCGGGGTCAACCGGCTCATGCGCCCTCGGGTCGCCGCACGCGAGAAGCTCCTGACGTACGAGTCGGGTGTCGATCCGGTCGGCGAGGGCTGGTCGCAGTCAACAGTCCGCTACTACGTCTACGCCTTCCTCTACGTGATCTTCGCGGTCGACGCGGTGTTCCTGTTCCCGTGGGCCGTCGTGCTCGAGGACATCGGCCGGGCGGCCGCGGTCGAGATGGGCATCTTCATCGGCATCCTCGTCGTGGGGCTCGTCTACGCCTGGCGCAAGGGGGTGCTGTCGTGGACGTCGTAGGAGCCGTTGACCTGCCGATGCCGACCCTCGCACCACCGACCCTCGGGCCTGTGTCGCAGCATGCCCCCAAGCCGGCCCGCTACCTGCTCAACTGGGGTCGCAAATACTCCCTCTGGGTCTTCAACTTCGGCCTCGCCTGCTGCGCCATCGAGTTCATCGCGACGTCGATGTCGCGCCACGACTTCATCCGCCTCGGCGTCATCCCGTTCGCACCCGGCCCGCGCCAGGCCGACCTCATGGTCGTCTCGGGGACCGTCACGGACAAGATGGCGCCCGCGATCAAGCGGCTCTACGACCAGATGCCCGAGCCCAAGTACGTCATCAGCTTCGGCTCGTGCGCCAACTCCGGCGGCCCCTACTGGGACTCCTACAGCGTCACCAAGGGCGTCGACCAGATCATCCCCGTCGACGTGTACGTCCCGGGGTGCCCGCCGCGACCCGAGGCGCTGCTCAACGGCATCGTCACGCTGCAGGACAAGATCGGCGGCGAGAACCTCGCGGACCGCTACCAGCGCCCGGCCACGTCGCTCCTGAGCCCTCGTATGGAGGCGCCAGAGTGACGCTGGAGGAGAACAGCTTCGGCCCGCCGCACCGCGTCGTCGAGGCAGCCGAGTGGCACGACGCTGCGGCGCAGCTCAAGCGCGACGGCTACACCTACTTCGACTGGCTCTCGGCGGTCGACGAGCACCCCGAGGGCTTCCGGCTCGTGCTGCACGTCGCCCGGGTCCCTTCGACGGGCTCAGGGGGCGGAGGGCTGGACCACCT
The DNA here is from genome assembly GCF_902506105.1 of Aeromicrobium sp. 9AM. GTDB lineage: Bacteria > Actinomycetota > Actinomycetes > Propionibacteriales > Nocardioidaceae > Aeromicrobium. Next base: position 2,315,428 of record NZ_LR733304.1, on the reverse strand, counting down.
GCTGCTCGTGACGTACGTCGATCGGGACGCTGCCGCCGTCGCATCGATCGCCGACGTCTACGCCGGCGCGTCGTGGCACGAGCGGGAGACGCACGAGATGTTCGGCATCGACTTCGGCCTCGACCTGGATCCGCTGCTGCTGCCGGACGGCTTCGAGGGGCACCCGCTGCGCAAGGAGTTCGTGCTCGCGTCGCGCGTCGCCAAGCCGTGGCCGGGCGCCAAGGAGCCGGGGGAGAGCGACGCCGAGTCGACCCACTCGCCGAGCCGCCGCAGGATCAAGCCCCCGGGCGTGCCCGACCCCGAGGACTGGGGCCCGCAGAAGCTGGTCGAGGAGCGAGGAACGAGCGTCTCGAAACCAGCGGACGGTGGTTTCGAGGCGCCCCCTACTCGCAGAGCTCGTGGGGGGACCCCCACGCTTCGCTCCGCACCTCAACCACCCGCGGATGGGGACACCGATGGCTGAGGTCATCGACGCGCTCCTGCGCTGTGTCGCCGTGGTCGCGGTGTTCATGGTGTTCCCACTGGTCGTGGGCCAGATGGAGCACAAGGCCATGGCGCACATGCAGAGCCGGGTCGGCCCGATGAAGGCCGGCGGGTTCCACGGCTGGGCCCAGCTCGTCGCCGACGGGGTCAAGTTCGTCCAGAAGGAGTCCATCGTCCCGACCGCCGCCGACCGCAAGGTCTTCGAGCTGGCCCCCGCTGTCGCCCTGGTCCCGTACCTCCTGGCGATGCTCGCGATCCCGCTCGGGCCGTTCTTCGGCCAGGGCAACCTGATCGGCCAGGACCTCGACCTCGGCCTGTTCTTCGTGCTCGCCGCGATGAGCGTCGGCGTGCTCGGCACGCTGATGGGTGGCCTCGGCAGCGGCAACAAGTACTCCTACATCGGCGGCATGCGCGTCGCGGCTCAGCTGATGTCGTACGAGCTGCCGATGGTGCTCGCCGCTGCGAGTGTCGCGATGGCCGCCGGCACGCTGTCGCTCGTCGGCATCGCCAACGAGTGGGAGCCCTGGTGGCTCGTCGCGCAGCTGCCGGGCATGGTCGTCTTCTTCGTCGCCGGGCTCGCGGAGCTGCAGCGCCCCCCGTTCGACGCGCCGCTCGCCGACGCCGAGCTCGTCATGGGGCCGCTGACAGAGTACGGCGGCATGCGGTTCGCGATGTTCCTCCTCGCGGAGTACGCCGGCATCGTCGTGCTGGCAGCCCTGACGACGGTGCTCTACCTCGGCGGCTGGGCCGGCCCGTTCTCCGACGACATCGGCTGGCTGTGGACCCTGGTCAAGGTCATGGCGGTGTCGTTCCTCGTGATCTGGGCGCGCGTGGCATACCCGCGACTGCGCGAGGACCAGGTCAACTCGCTGGCCTGGAAGGTCCTCGTGCCGGTCGCACTGGCGCAGATCACCCTGACGACGGTGCTGGTGGTGGCATGACATACGGAAAGGGCCTCCTGCAGGGACTCGCGGTCACCTGGCGCAACCTCACGCGGCGGTCCGTCACGGCGCACTACCCCGACGTGCAGCCCGACCTGCCGCCTCGCAGCCGCGGCGTCATCGCGCTGCAGGAGGAGAACTGCACCTCGTGCATGCTGTGCGCCCGCGAGTGCCCCTCGTGGTGCATCACGATCGACTCGCACAAGGAGACGATCCCGGCGACGACCGAGGGTGGCCGCGACCGCAGCCAGAACGTGCTCGACACGTTCGACATCGACTACTCGCTCTGCATGTACTGCAGCATCTGCATCGAGGTCTGCCCGTTCGACGCGTTGCACTGGTCGCCGGAGTTCGCGTACGCCGAGGGCGACATCGTCGACCTGACGCACGACATGAACCGGCTGCGCGAGTGGATGTGGACCGTCCCTGCGCCGCAGGCGCTCGATCCCGGAGCGGAGCCGGCCAAGGAGCTCAGCGCGTGGCAGGCGAAGCAAGCCGCGGAGGACGCCGAGTGAGCGCGACCGAGATCGTCTTCCTGCTGTTCGCCGCCCTCGCCGTCGGGTCGGCGCTGCTCGCGATGACGACCAAGCAGCTCGTGCACTCCGCGCTGTGGCTCGTCGCGACGCTCGGCGCCGTCGCCGGCTGCTTCGTGCTGATGACCGCCGAGTTCGTCGCCTGGGTCCAGGTGCTCGTCTATGTCGGCTCGGTCGTCGTGCTCGTGATCTTCGCGCTCATGTTGACCCGGCAGCAGTCGACGATCTCCGCCGAGGTCACCGGAAACCGCTGGACCGCTGCGGTGCTGGGCCTCGTCGCGGCGGTGGGGCTCGGTGCCACTGTCATCAGCGGCTTCCACGGCGAGCGCATCGAGGGGCACCGCATCGGCAGCGCGAAGTCGATCGGCGATGCGTTGTTCAGCGACTGGGTGCTGCCGTTCGAGATCCTCAGCGGCGTCCTGCTCGCCGCCCTCATCGGCGCCATCGTCATCTCCCGGTCGGGAACCGAACGCTGATGCCGCTGCTCTATCCGCTGGTGCTGTCGGCCGCGCTGTTCGGCATCGGTCTCTACGGCGTACTCGCCCGCCGCAACGCCGTGCTGATGCTGCTCGGCGTCGAGCTCATGCTCAATGCGGTCAACCTCAACCTCGTCGCGTTCGATGCGTGGTTCGCCGATCAGCTCCACACGGGCCAGGTCCTCACGCTGTTCACGATCACCCTGGCGGCGGCCGAGATCGGTCTCGGTCTGGCAATCGTCCTGGCGTTGTTCCGCGCCGTGCGTACGGTCGACGTCGACGGGGTCGACCGATGAGGCGCTGGCTGTACGTCGTCCTGACCGCCGCGCTCGCCGTGGCGGTCGCCGTGTGGGCGATCCCGCACTTCGACGAGCCAGGCTGGTTCGGGTACGTGGGCCAGAGCGTTCCCGGCATCGTGCCACCGCTGCCGAGCCTCTCGCCCGACCTGTTCCTGTTCCCCGTCTCCGCCCAGATCGTGCTGCTTGCCGTGGGCATCGGGCTGCTGGTGCAGATCTACTCGACGGCCTACCTCGGTCACCACCCGCGCTACCGGTCGTACGCGCTGATCATCATCTTGTTCCTGGTCGCGATGATCGCCGTGGTCGGCACCACCAACCTGTGGGTCGTGCTGGTCGGCTGGGAGGTCATGGGCCTGTGCTCCTACCTGCTGATCGGCCACGAGTGGCAGACCCCCGAGGCGCGGGCCGGGGCGGCCAAGGCGTTCCTGATCACGCGCATCGCCGACCTCGGGCTGGTGCTGGCGATCCTGGTGATCGGCGAGACCTACGGGACGTACGACATGATCGGCGCCTCGGCTGCGATGTCCGACGACGGACCCCAGAGCAGCACCGTGATCGGTCTTCTCGTGCTCGTGGCGGTCGTCGGCAAGTCGGCGCAGTTCCCGCTGCACACCTGGTTGCCCGACGCGATGCCCGGGCCGACCCCGATCACCGCGCTGATCCACGCCGCGACGATGGTCGCCGCCGGCGTCTACCTCGCGGCACGGTTGTTCCAGTTCTACGCGGACTCCGCCGTCGTGCTCACCGCGATGGCGGTCATCGCCGGCATCACGATGCTGATGGGGGCGGTGTTCGCGTTCGTGCAGACCGACCTCAAGCGGGCCCTCGCCTGGTCGACCGTGAGCCAGCTCGCCTTGATGTTCGCCGCCATCTCGGCGGGTCACCCCGCGGCCGGCACGGACCACCTGCTGGCGCACGGCGTCTTCAAGGCGTTGCTGTTCCTGGGCTGCGGCTGCCTGATGCACGCCGTCGGGTCCAGCGCGCTCTCCGCGATGGGCGGTCTCCGCCGGTCGATGCCCGCGACGTTCTGGAGCATGACGGTTGGCTTCGCGGCACTGGCCGGGGTCGTGCCGACGGCCGGCTTCTTCACCAAGGACTCGGTGCTCGAGGCTCTGCTGCACGCCGACCGGGAGCTGCCCGGTGGCGTCGGGGTCGCGCTGTTCGCCGTCGCCCTGCTGACCTCGCTCATCACCGCCGCGTACGCCGCGCGGCTGTGGATCCTGGCGTTCCTCGTCCGTGCGCCCGACGAGCGCCGCGCGGTCACCCACGACGCGCCGCACGCGATGACAGGCCCGATCGTCGTCCTCGCGGTCGCGACCCTCGCGCTGTCCATTGGCCAGCCGTTCCACCTCGGCATCGGCCTGCTCTCGACCGCGATCGCGGCTGCCGGCATCGCCGCGGTCTTCGTGGCCTGGCGCAACGGTCGCTCGCTCGACCTTGACGCGCCGTGGCTGACCGCCGAGCTCGGGCTCGATCGCCCGTACGCGCGATGGATCCCGGCGACGCTGCGGTCCTCGGCGCAGGCGGTCGTCGACGTCGACCGCGACGGCGTCGATGCGTACTCGTACGGCTCGGCGTTCGTCGCCCACCGCGTCTCGCGGGTGCTCGCGCTCGTCCAGTCCGGCAACGTCCAGCGTTATGCGACGGTCATCGCCGCAGGCGTCATCGTCGTCACGGCGGCGGCGGTGATCTGGGCATGATCGCCGCTGCGCTCACGATCCCGTTCACCGTCGGCCTCGGCCTGCTGTTCCTCCGCAAGCTGGTCTCCGGGCGAGCCGCTGCGGGCCTCGGCGCCGCCTCGATGGCCGTCTCGCTCGTGCTGCTCGCGCTCGTCTGGGAGGGCAAGGACACCATCTCCGGTGAGGTCGACACGGAGTGGATCGAGCCGCTGGGCGCCCGCCTGCACCTGGGTGCCACAGCGATCTCGTGGCCGTTCCTGCTGATGACGGCGTTCATCGGGCTGCTGTGCTGCGTGTGGCTCATCGCCGGCGACACGGCACCGGCGCTCGTCGGGCTCGTGCTGATCATCAGCGCCTCGTCGCTCGGGGTGTTCGCGTCCCTCGACTTCCTGCTGTTCTTCGTGTTCTTCGAGCTCGCGCTGATCCCGATGTGGTTCGTCATCTCGTGGTGGGGCGACCCACACGACTCGGCCGGCCGCACGCGGGCTGCCACCCGCTTCCTGCTCTTCACCGTCACCGGCTCGGCGCTGCTGCTGGTCGGCATCGTGCTGGTCGCTCGCGACAGTGGATCACTGCAGTTCACCGAGATCGATGGCGGCCCGCTCGTGGCGGCGGTGCTGATCGTGCTCGGCTTCGCGGTCAAGACCCCGCTCGTCCCGCTGCACACCTGGCTGCCCGACGCGCACAGCAAGGCCCCGACCGTCGGATCAGTCCTCCTCGCGGCGGTGTTCCTCAAGCTCGGCACGTACGGCCTGATCATCTCCTCGGGCCTGCTGTCCGCCTCGTTCGCCGATGTGGCCCCGTACGTCGCCGGGGCCGGGGTCGTCGGCATCATCTGGTCGGCGCTGGCCTGCTACGCCCAGGACGACCTCAAGCGCCTGATCGCCTACTCCAGCATCGGTCACATGGGCTTCGTCGCCCTCGCGATCTCGACCATGAGCCCGATCGGCATCGCCGCCGCGGTGTTCGGTTCGGTCGCCCACGGACTCGTCACGGGACTGCTGTTCTTCCTGTCCGGCTCGCTCAAGGATCGCTTCGGCACCGCGTCGATGCGGGCGATCGGTCGCGGACTCTATGCGCGTACGCCGTGGCTCGCGGTGGCGTTCGTGTTCGCCGCGGTCGCCAGCCTCGGCCTGCCCGGCCTCGCGGGATTCTGGGGCGAGCTGCTGTCGTTGCGCGCGGCGTACGAGGTCGGGGTGCTTGACAAGCCGTACGCGTGGACCGCCCTCGGGCTCGCCGTGCTCGGCGTCGCGCTCACCACGGCGTACTTCGTCCGGGCGATCCGCCTGCTGGCCCAGGGTGAGCCGGTCGCGCAGGAGGCCGATCGTGACCTCGCCGTGCGGGAGTCGGTCGTCAGCGTCGCCCTCGTCGTGTCGATCCTGGTGCTCGGCCTGGCGCCGGGCCTGATCGTCGGTCTGTACGACTCGGGGTCGACCGTCACGTATGAAGGCACGTATACGGCGGTGACGCCATGAACATCCCCGTGGACTGGTCTGTCGTCGGTCCCGCAGTCATCGTCGCGCTCGGTGCGCTGGTCGCGCTGCTGGTCGATGCGTTCTACTCCCGGCGTACGTGGTTGGGGTCAGGCCTGCCGGCCAGCATCGCGCTCGTCTGGGCCGGCATCGAGCTGTTCCGGCTGCACGACGACATCGTCCCTTTCACGTTCGCGCTGTCGCTGGTCATCCTCGTCGGAACCCTTGTCGTCGTGGTGGCGTCGAACGTCATGAACTTCGAGAACGCGATGCCGCCGGGGGAGTATCACTTCCTGCTGCTCGCGGCCGCCGGTGGCGCGTTGATGATGGTCGCGGCGCGTGACCTCGTGACGTTGATCGTCGCGCTCGAGCTGTTGTCGCTGCCCTCGATCGCGCTCGTCGGGCTCCGGCAGGGTGACCAACGGGCGATCAAGTCGGCGTGGACGTTCTTCCTCGCCTCGGTCGTGTCGACCGCGATCACGCTGATGGGCGTCTCGCTGCTCTACGGCGTCGCGGGAACGCTCACGTACGACGGCCTCAACGCGGGACTGTCGAGCACCGACCTGCCTGACGGAGTCGTCGCGGTCGCGGTCATCCTGACGATCATCGGGCTGCTGTTCAAGCTCGGCGCCGTGCCGTTCCACGTGTGGATCCCCGACACGTACACCGGTGCTCCGGTCATGGTCGCGGGCTTCCTGTCGTCGGTCTCCAAGGCCGCCTCGCTCGGTGCCGTCTACACGCTCCTGGTCGTGGCGCTGCCCGCGGCGTTCGACACGTGGACGACGATCCTCGCGGTGGTCGCCGCCGTGACGATGACGGTCGGCAACCTCGGGGCGCTGCGGCAGACGAATGCCATCTCGATGCTGGCCTGGTCGTCGATCGCGCAGGCCGGCTTCCTGATCGCGCCGGTCGCCGTCGTCACCCGGTTCGGCCCGAAGGCCGCGGTTCAGTACCTCGCGGTGTACGTCCTGGCCAACCTCGTCGCGTTCGCCGCGCTGGCGGTCGTGCTGCGGCTGCGCGGCAGCACCGACTACAGCGAGCTCAAGGGCCTGGCCCGTACGGACCCGCCGACGGGCGTACCGCTCGTGATGGCCGCCCTGACGCTGGCCGGCTTCCCGCCCGCCGTGATCGGCCTCGTCACGAAGTACGTCGTGATCCGCCCCGTCATCGAGGCCGGCGAGACCTGGCTCGCGGTCGTCATGGCGGTCAACGTGATGCTGGGACTCGCGTACTACCTGAAGTTCGTCGTGGTGCTCGTCGACCGGCCTGCGATCGACGACCCGTACCGCAGTCCCTCACCGCCGGTCTCGATCCGCATCTCCAAGGCCGCCGTACTGATCGGCACCGCCGGCCTCGTCGCTCTCAGCGCCTGGCCCGACCTCCTGCTGGCCCACCTGCCCTGACAACCTCGCTGGCAGTGACGTTTCGGTCGCGAATCGCCGTACGACCCCGACCGCAACGTCACGCTCAGCGAGGTGTGGTCAGCGGTAGTTGACGAACTGCACCGCGAAGTCGAGGTCGGCGCCCTTGACCAGGGCGATGACCTCCTGCAAGTCGTCGCGCTTCTTGCTGCTGACCCGGAGCTCGTCGCCCTGGATCTGGACCTTGACGCCCTTGGGGCCCTCGTCGCGGATCAGCTTGGAGACCTTCTTGGCCTGCTCCTGGCTGATGCCCTCGGTGATCGTCGACGTCAGGCGTACCTCCTTGCCGGACTGGCGGGGCTCACCCTCCTCGAGGGTCTTGAGCGAGATGCCGCGCTTGATCAGCTTGTCCTTGAAGACGTCGAGGATCGCCAGGGCCCGCTCGTCGGCGTTCGCCTTGATCTCGATGCCGAACTCGCCGCTCCAGTCGATCGCTGCGCCGGTGTTCTTGAAGTCGTAGCGCGTCGCGATCTCCTTGGCGGCCTGGTTGAGCGCGTTGTCGACCTCCTGGCGGTCGATCTTGTTGACGATGTCGAAGGAAGAGTCGGCCATGAGTGCTCCTGGTGGTGCGCCGCGGGGATCTGATTTCTCTCACCCTAATCGGCTGCGATAGTCTTGCTTGTCGTTGCCCCGGCAACACCCCCGGCAGGTTGCCCGAGTGGCCAAAGGGATCTGACTGTAAATCAGACGGCTCAGCCTACGCAGGTTCGAACCCTGCACCTGCCACAGCACGACGAAGAGCCCGTGACCAGCGGAGACGCAGGTCACGGGCTCTTCTGTGTCCGCTTCTATGGCGTCTGGCGAAGGCAAATCTCCATTGGCTGCCGCGACCCTCTGACCTGCGAAAACGTCAGCGCCACCTGCTGTGCGGCGGAGCGTGCGGGGAATACGCGGGGAAATTTCCGGCCTTTACCGCCGCGGTCGCGTCTACCTGCATGTATGTCGGTTGGCCCGTCGCGAGCCGGAGTATCTGGTCAGACGTCATAGAACGGTTCGTCAACCTCTCGAGCAGGCATCGACACTCCTCGACAGAGTCGGATGGTTCCGCACGGGCGCGGGGAAGCGACGGGGAAATTGTTGTGCTGAGGAGCGCTTCGACCGATACCGTGACGTCGTGACCAAAACTCATCAGATGCACAAGCTAGGCCGGCTCGCGTAAGCGGGCCGCACCTAGCTTGTTCGAGCCTTCGGGCTACATCTGATTGGAGAAGACTGTGTTCATCACTGATTGCGTCGTGTCCAACGGGCGCGACCTGGTTGTGGAAACCTGTGAAGTGCGTGGCCTGGGTCCGGTCCTGGCCGTGGCTGTCGGGGAGTTGCTCTGCTCCCACCATCGCAAGTCCTGATATCCGGCAAGGCCAATGATTCTGGTGCTGCAGTCGGCCCTACTGCTAGGCGAAGCCCAAATATCCGGTGATTGCATCTGACCTCGACGTGCTCGCGGATGTGCTCGAAACGGTGGTTACGCGGGAGTCTGGCTTGGTGCTACGCCGACCTAGTTCATCTGCACGTAGGTTCCACTCAGGTCTACGCAAAGTCGATTGCCATAGCTGTAGTCGAGCATTCGGCGTCGATGCATTTGATGAACAGCAAGGCCGGGCGAAATTCCGATACTTCGAGCTGCGTTGGCTATGTCGCGTTCTGACGTAAGGCCTCTGAGGCGATCGAGTCCGTTGTCGCCGAAAAGTGTGTCTAGGGCGAAGCTGTTCGCATTCTTTTCCGCCACGGTGTTGCGCTTCTTCTCAGACGAGAACTCAAGGTGCATTTCACCTCGAGGATCGTTGAGGACGTGCCCAATTTCGTGGAAGAGCGTCCAGATGACGAAGCCGTCCTTGCCCCATCGTCCGGTTTGCTGGATGACCGGAACCTTCTTGTCGATCCACCTGGTCATGCCAAGGAGGGGGAACTTCGCCGGGGGCTCGACTACGAGTAGGACAACTCCTGTTTCAGCAAGCATTCTCGCCAAATCGTTAAGCATTTGAATGTCTGGGTCGGCAGCGCGTGCACGTAGTTCTGGAAGCTTTCGAAGAAGAGCTGATGGGCTGTATCTAAAGTGTCTGCCTCCCTCGAATTCTTGAGTCAACTCGCCGGCTCGTAGCCACGTTGTCAAGAGAGTGGGGTCTAAGTCCGAGCCGGCGTCCTTGAGAGCCGCCAATGCGTAATCACTGTCCGGCCCCCCGTTTTTCGGTCCAACTTCTGTGTGAGTGCTTCAGATAATGAGAGTGCTAATGGAGGTTGAGGATGCCAGCAGCTAAGAGGTACACGACAGAGCAGATCGTGGCGAAGCTTCGTGNCACTCCGAAGAAGACCCGGCCCTACCGGCCCCAGACCAACGGCAAGATCGAACGCTTCCACCGCACACTGGCCGAGGGCTGGGCTTTCAAGAAGTTCTACAACTCCGAATCAGCACGACTCGCAGCGCTGCCATCATGGATCCACGAATACAACCACCACCGGCCCCACTCAGCAGTCGGGCAGAAAGCGCCCATCACCAGATTGGACAACCTGGCTGGGCATCACAACTAGCGGTGGAGCTCCATCGTGCAGCACTTCACGCTGCCCCCGGACTTGAGGTATTCGCTCAGGTCGACCGGCACGGGGGTGTAGCCGCGCTCCTTGAGTGAGGCGGCGAGCCCCTTCGCGGCAGTGGGGAGCACGACGTGGCGCCCGTCGCTGACGGCGTTGAGGCCGAGGACCCGGGCATCGGCCTCGGAGCAGATGACCGCGTCGGGGAACAGGTCGCGCAGGGTGCGCTGGCTGTGCTTGCTGAAGGCGCCGGGGTAGTACGCGATCTCCGCCGGGGCATCGCCGTTGCCATCGTCGAGCACGGCGATCGCGACGTCGAGGTGGTAGAACCGCGGGTCGACGAGCTCGAGCGACACGACGGGCCGGTCGACCGCTTCCGCGGCTTCGATGTGGGCCGCGAGCGATGTCCGGAAGCCGGTGCCCGCGAGGACCATCGAGCCGAGCGCGAGGAAGTCGCCCTCACCCTCGTTGGTGTGGTTGGGCTCGGCGACCGAGACGCCCGAGAGCCGGAGCCAGGTCGCGTACGCCTGACCCTCGGCGGCGCGCTCGGCGAAGCGGAACTTCGCACCGTACGCCCGACCGCCCACGACGAGGCCGCCGTTGGCCGCAAAGACCATGTCGGGCTGGCCCGGCATCGGGTCGATCACGTCGACGCGGTGGCCGAGGCTCAGGTAGGTGTTGCGCAGCACCTCCCACTGCAGCAGCGCGCGCTCGACGTTGACCGGGTTGGTCAGGTCCATCCACGGATTGATCGCGTAGGTGACCTCGAAGTGCGTCGGTGCGCACATCAGGTAGTGCCGGGTTCTCGACGTGCGCGTGGTGGGGGCCGCGGTGCGGGTGACGGAGCGGGTGTCGAGAACGGTCAACGTCGTGCCTCCAGAAGTGAGCCCTGCGCAATGAATCAATGCTAGAGCCGCGATGAGCGGGGCAACGAATCGGAAAGTCGCGCTGACCCCGGCGATTAGTTGCGTCATTGGCCGTTTCGTGGCGGATTCTTGCAATACTGGGCAGATGGACGATCTGGATCGCAAGCTCATCGGCTGCCTGCTCGAGGACGGCCGGGCGAGCTATGCCACGATCGGCGACCGCATCGGGCTGTCGGCGCCGGCGGTCAAGCGCCGCATGGATCGCCTCCTGATGGACGGCGTCATCAGCGGATTCACCGCCGTGCTCGACCCTGACCTCGTCGGCTGGAGCACCGAGGCGTACGTCGAGGTGCACTGCAAGGGCACGATCTCCCCGGATGAGCTGCGGGCCGCCTTCAGCCGCGTTCCGGAGGTGCATGCGGCGGCGACGGTGTCCGGCGCGGCTGATGCGATCCTGCACATCGTCGCCAAGGACGTACGTGACCTCGAGCGGGCGCTGGAACGGGTCCGGATCGAGACCGACAACATCGACCACACCGAGACCGCGATCGTGCTGTCCCGCCTGATCGAGCGGTACGGTCCCGGCCAGACCGAGTTCAACCCACCGGCTTGAGCCATGGTTCGGCCCCTAAGGAGGCCGTCCGCGGCCGACTGTGAGCGAAGCGAAGGGGCGTAACGGTCACGGGCTCACCCGAGCCTTTCGGCTCGCCACGCCTCGCTGCTGGCGGCTTCGCCGCGAACGCTCACGGTCGCTTCGCTCCCTGGCGCGCCTCAACGCTCGCTCGCAGAGCTCGCTCGGTTTCAGCGGATTTGAGTCTGCCGCCCCTGTGAGCGTAGAATCGGGAGTCGGCCTTTTTAGGTCTGCATTCCCATGTCGTGGCCACCGCTCAGGCGGCTTCGCTGGGGTGCGCCAGGACGGCCGGACCAGACAAGCGACACAAAGAAGAGGTTATGGCGAAAAAAGAAGGCGTCATCGAGATGGAAGGCGCCGTAGTAGAGGCACTTCCGAACGCGATGTTCCGCGTGGAGCTGGCCAACGGCCACAAGGTTCTCGCGCACATCAGCGGCAAGATGCGCCAGCACTACATCCGCATCCTCCCCGAGGACCGCGTTGTGGTGGAGCTCTCGCCGTACGACCTCTCCCGCGGCCGCATCGTCTACCGCTACAAGTAAATCCAACACGTTCAGATCCCAAAGAGAGAATCTCGATGAAGGTCAACCCGAGCGTGAAGAAGATCTGTGACAAGTGCAAGGTGATTCGTCGCCACGGCAACGTCATGGTGATCTGCGAAAACCCCCGCCACAAGCAGCGCCAGGGCTGAGCAGAAGTTCTTCACACAGCAACACGAAACATCTGATCGCTCCCGTCACAGCACCACCGTGGCGGGTCACCTCCGGAAGCGTAGGCCGGAGCCCGACTCAGGATCGACCAAAGATCCTGGAGGCAGTCGGGATGCATCAGGTGGCCATACCTCGCCGAATGGAAGGAAATGCCTAGATGGCACGCCTCGTAGGAGTCGACCTCCCGCGCGAAAAGCGCATTGAGATCGCACTCACGTATGTATTCGGGATCGGTCGCACCCGCGCCGCCGAGACCCTCGCAGCAACCGGCATCAGCCCGGACAAGCGCGTCCACGAGCTCGACGACAACGACCTCGTCGCTCTGCGCGATCACATCGAAGCGAACTACCAGACCGAGGGCGACCTGCGTCGTACGGTCACCGGTGACATTCGCCGCAAGATGGAGATCGGCAGCTACCAGGGCCGTCGCCACCGTGCGCACCTGCCCGTTCGTGGCCAGCGCACCAAGACCAACGCGCGTACCCGCAAGGGCCCCAAGCGCACCGTCGCCGGAAAGAAGAAGTGATAGCGCATGCCTCCTAAGACAGCTGGCAAGAAGGTTCGCCGCAAGGAGAAGAAGAACGTCGCTCAGGGCGAGGCCCACATCAAGAGCACGTTCAACAACACCCACGTCACCATCACGGATCCCTCGGGCGCTGTGATCGCATGGGCCTCCGGCGGAACCGTCGGATTCAAGGGCTCGCGCAAGTCGACGCCGTTCGCTGCCGGTATGGCTGCCGAGTCGGCCGGTCGTCAGGCGATGGAGCACGGGATGAAGAAGGTCGACGTCTTCGTGAAGGGCCCCGGTTCGGGCCGCGAGACCGCGATCCGGTCGCTGAGCGGAGTCGGCCTCGAGGTCGGCACCATCTCCGACGTGACCCCCAGCCCCCACAACGGCTGCCGTCCTCCCAAGCACCGTCGTCTCTGACGCGCTGCCCACGACTTACACAGTTTTCTAGGAGCTATCAACCATGGCCCGTTACACCGGACCTCTCACCAAGAAGTCGCGCCGCCTCGGCATCGACCTCGTCGGTGGTGACGCTGCATTCGAAAAGCGTCCTTACCCTCCCGGCCAGCACGGCCGCGCGCGCGTCAAGGAGTCGGAGTACCGCAACCAGCTGCTCGAGAAGCAGAAGGCGCGTTACACCTACGGAGTGCTCGAGAAGCAGTTCCGCAAGTACTACGAGCTCGCCTCGCGTCGTCCCGGCAAGACCGGCGACAACCTGCTGCAGATCCTCGAGTCGCGCCTCGACAACGTCGTCTACCGTGCCGGCTTCGCCCGTACGCGTCGTCACGCCCGCCAGCTCGTCAACCACGGTCACTTCGTGGTCAACGGCGTCAAGACCGACATCCCGTCGTTCCAGGTGAGCAAGCACGACATCATCGACGTCAAGACCAAGTCGCTGGAGACCACGCCGTTCATCGTCGCGCGTGAGACCCACGACCGCGACACGGTTCCTGCCTGGCTCGACGTTGCGCCCGAGCGCGGTCGCATCCTCGTGCACAGCCAGCCCGTACGCGAGCAGATCACGGTCCCGATCAACGAACAGCTCATCGTGGAGTTCTACTCCAAGATCTGATCGGCCCACTCTCACCAGAGAAAACAACCCGGACCTTCAAATAGAGGTTGGTCCGGAAAGGAAGAAACAATGCTCATCGCCCAGCGCCCCGCCCTGTCCGAAGAGGTCGTCGACGAGTTCCGTTCGCGGTTCGTCATCGAGCCCCTGGAGCCCGGCTTCGGCTACACCCTCGGCAACTCCCTGCGTCGTACGCTCCTGTCGTCGATCCCGGGTGCTGCCGTCACGTCGATCAAGATCGACGGAGTCCTGCACGAGTTCTCGACCGTCCCCGGTGTGACCGAGGACGTCACCGAGATCATCCTCAATCTCAAGGAGCTCGTGGTCTCCTCGGAGAACGACGAGCCCGTCGTCATGTACCTCCGCAAGGACGGTGCCGGTGCGGTGACCGCCGCTGACATCCAGCCCCCGGCTGGTGTCGAGGTCCACAACCCCGACCTGCACATCGCGACGCTCAACGCCAAGGGCAAGATCGAGATCGAGCTCGTCGTCGAGCGTGGCCGTGGCTACGTGTCGGCCGTGCAGAACAAGTCCGGTGACGAAGAGATCGGCCGTATGCCGGTCGACTCGATCTACTCGCCGGTCCTCAAGGTGACCTACAAGGTCGAGGCGACCCGAGTCGAGCAGCGTACGGACTTCGACAAGCTCGTCATCGACGTCGAGACCAAGAAGTCGATCCTGCCGCGTGACGCGATCGCGTCGGCCGGTTCCACCCTGGTGGAGCTGTTCGGCCTGGCTCGTGAGCTCAACGTCGAGGCCGAGGGCATCGACATCGGACCGTCGCCGGTCGACGAGCAGCTCGCTGCCGACCTGGCACTGCCGATCGAGGACCTCAACTTCACGGTGCGCTCCTACAACTGCCTCAAGCGCGAGGGCATCCACACCGTGGGTGAGCTCATCACGCGCTCGGAGCAGGACCTGCTCGACATCCGCAACTTCGGTTCGAAGTCGATCGACGAGGTCAAGGCCAAGCTCGCCGAGATGAGCCTCGCGCTCAAGGACAGCCCGGCTGGTTTCGACCCGTCGGCCGTCATCGACGCCTACGACGACGACGCCAGCTTCGCCGAGGACGAGCAGTACTGACGTACTGCCCGATCACGGCAACCAGCCCGATTGATTCTGGAGACACAACATGCCCACCCCCACCAAGGGACCTCGCCTCGGCGGTAGCCCGGCCCACCAGCGTCTGATCCTGGCCAACCTCGCGCAGAACCTGTTCGAGCACGGCAAGATCACGACGACCGAGGCCAAGGCCCGTCGTCTGCGTCCCTACGCAGAGTCGCTCATCACCAAGGCCAAGACCGACACGGTGGCCAACCGCCGCCAGGTCGTCAAGGTCATCCGTGACAAGAGCATCCTGCACACGCTGTTCACCGAGATCGGTCCCGCCATGGCGACCCGTCCCGGCGGCTACACGCGCATCACGAAGGTCGCGCCGCGCAAGGGCGACAACGCCCCCATGGCCGTCATCGAGATCGTCGAGGCCAAGCAGTTCGGCGCTCAGAACCAGACGCCCAAGAAGGCCAAGGCTGCCAAGTCCGCGCCGGTTGAGCCTGTCGAAGCCTCCGTCGAGGAGCCGGCTGCTGAGGACGAGGTCGTCGTGACCGAGGACCTCGGCACCGACGTGCCGGTCGACGCCACCGACGACGCTGCCGAGGCAGCTGAGACGGTTGCCGAGGTCACCGACGAGGCTCCGGCCGCCGAGGAGGCTCCTGCAGAGGAGACCACCGAGGACGACGCCAAGTAGGCATCAGCTCGTCAGGAAGCCCGTCACCGCAAGGTGGCGGGCTTCCTGCTATGCCGCGGGTACTCGGTGGTCC
Source organism: Aeromicrobium sp. 9AM (assembly GCF_902506105.1). GTDB lineage: Bacteria > Actinomycetota > Actinomycetes > Propionibacteriales > Nocardioidaceae > Aeromicrobium. The sequence continues at coordinate 2,299,994 of NZ_LR733304.1, read as the reverse complement.
GTGTCTCCAACGAGACCCCGCAATGCTAGATTTTCCCGGCCGGTGCCGCCTCAGAGCTCCGTCCACCACCTCTTGGGGAGCTTCATGCACACGTTGGCCGTCCGCCGTTCTTTCGCTGTCATCGCTGTCATCGCCGTCGGCGCCCTGACCGCCACCGGGCTTGCCTTGTCGCCCGTCACCGCCGCACCGGCGGTGCCTTCGGCCTCGTCGCCCAGCGCGGCATCGGCGCCCGCCATGGCGGCCGGAGTGATCGTGAAGACGACCACCTCGACACCGAGCACTGCCGTGATCCAGGAGGCGGAGCGCGCACTCCCGAAGGGAGTCGACGTGGCTCGTGTCGGCAAGAGTGCAGCAGGCGCGCGAACTTCCGTACTGCCAACCAGTCGGCGGGTCACCGCGGCCGAGGCCGAAGAGGTCGCGGCCGAGCTGCGGGAGCGGTCCGACGTGGTGTGGGCGGCGCCCAACTACATCCTGACGGCAGATGCGAGTCCGCCGGAGCCGGCCACCGACAAGTACTTCGTGCAGGACAAGAACCGTGCCGTGTGGGACTGGCGCTCGAAGAACGACTCGAAGGTCAGGTCCGTGCTGGGCACGTCCAACACCTTCGGAAGCGGCGGCTTCAGCTCCCGCGCCCCGTACGCCTGGCGCGCGACGAAGGGCGCAGGCGCCGTCGTGGCGGTGCTCGACACCGGCATCACCGCGCACCCCGACCTGCCGATCTGGAACGGCACCGCGGCGAGCCAACGCATCCTCCAGGGCCGCGACTTCGTGAGCCAGTACGTGTTCGACGACGGAAAGCTCGAGGACACCGGGCGTGACCATGACGGCTGGGATCCCAACCCGCAGGACCAAGGCGACTGGGAGTCGTCCGCTGGCTACTGCTACCCCGGCGCTCCGAAGGAGCCGAGCTCGTGGCACGGCACCCACGTGGCCGGCATCGTGGCCGCTGGCAAGGACAACGGTGGAGTCGTGGGCGTCGCGCCCGAGGCGAAGATCCTCCCGGTCCGCGTCCTCGGCCGCTGCGGCGGCACAACGAATGACATCATCGCAGCGATGAAATGGGCGGCCGGACTGACCGTGGTCGATCCGCTCACCGGACTGCCGGTGCCGACGAACCCCAACCATGCCGACGTCATCAACATGTCTTTGGGGGAGTCCGGCTCCTGCACGAGCGCCAATGCTCTGCCGATGAAAGCAGCCATCGAAGCCGTGCGTGCGACCGGCACGGTGGTGGTCGCCTCCGCGGGCAACGACGGCGCCAACATGTCGACCCACCCTGTGCTCCCCGCCAGCTGCGCGGGTGTGCTCGCCGTCGGTGCGACCAGCGAGTACGGCGACCGGGCCGGCTACACGAATGACAGCGGCCGCAAGAGCGTCTACTCCAACTACGGCTCCGCGGTCGACCTGGTGGCACCCGGCGGCGACGTCTACTGGAGCGACGGCGGAATCGTCTCCTCGATCAACACCGGCAAGACGACACCGGGAGGCGCCGGATACACCCGCTACAGCGGAACGAGCATGGCCGCCCCGGTCGTCTCGGCCGCCGCCGCGCTGTTGAAGTCGATCGACCCAGACCTCACGGCGGGGCAGACGGACACGGCTATCAGGGCTTCGGTGCAAGGGTTCCCGCGCGGTCGGTCGTCACAGTTCAAGCGGTGCACCACGTCGATCTGCGGCAAGGGCATCATCGACCTGAGCAAGTTCCAGGTCCCCCGCACAGCGAGCACCATCAGCGGCGACCCGATCATCGGTGAACCTCTGACAGCTGTCCGCGGCGGCTGGGTGAGGATCCCCACGACGTTCACCTACCAGTGGTTCCGCAACGGCGGCCCGATCGCCGGCGCAACGAGTGCGACCTACTACCCGACGCAGCTGGACGTCGGCAAGGCACTGACAGTGCGGATCAGCCCGGGCACCGCTGCCTACTCGATGTTCGGCTCCACCTCCGCGCCGACCGCAACCGTGCCGGCCGGGCCGGAGATCACCCTGACGGGCCTGCCGCCCACGGTGACGTACGGCATCCCCGCGACGGCGAGCGTGAACGTGGCGAATGGTGGCGCCGACGGCACCATCCAGCTGCGGCGTGGCACCACGGTGTTGGCCTCCCAGGAGTCGGCCACCGGTACGGCGGACCTGACGATCGACGGGACGAAGTGGGCTGCGGGCAGCAACCGCATCCGCGCCACATTCATCCCGCTCGGTGAGACGAAACCACAGGCGTCCTCGGTGGGCGTCCCGGTCGTGGTGACCAAGGCGAGCTCGGCAATCGCCACGTCGCTGCGTTCGAGCATCCGCTACACGTCACGCGCCACGATCGGCATCACCGTGACGGTGCCGAACGTTCCCAAGCCGAGCGGTCAGCTGCGGATATACGACGGGTCGAAGAAGATCGTCTACGCCACGCTGTCTTCGGGTGCCAACGGGAAGCGGTCGATCCTCCTGCCGCGGCTGTCGAAGGGCTATCACAACATCAAGGTCGTCTACTCCGGCACCGATGTGATCTCGGGGAAGACCGCGAAGACCGAACGCATCAAGTCGTACTAGGCGCGCCGGACCTCGAGGATCCGGAAACCCTTCTCGCTCGCGGTGCGCTCGGTCGGCCAACCCTGGTCACCGAGCCACCGCTGCAGCGAGTCGGCGCCGAGGTTCTTGCCGACCACGAGGCGCGCGACACCGTCGGGCGCCAGGCGGGGCAGCCAGCGCAGCAGCAGGTCGTGGAGGGCCTGCTTGCCGATGCGGATCGGCGGGTTGGACCAGATCTCGTCGAACACGAGGTCGGCCGGTACGTCGTCAGGCAGGGCCGTGTGAACCGTGACGCCGAGGCGGGAGGCGTTGAGCGCCGTCAGCTCGAGCGCGCGCTGGTTGGTGTCGGTGGCCCACACGGTGGCTCCGGTGCCGGCCAGGGCGCAGGCGATCGGGCCCCAGCCGCAGCCCAGGTCGAGGATCGTGCCGCCGGCCGGCGGCGCTGAGGCCCGCAGGAACACCGCAGTCGCCTTGTCGAGCCCGTCCTGCGAGAACACACCCGACGACGTCGTGAACGTCAGGTCGCGCCCCCAGATGTGTGTCGTGATGTCTCGTCGGCGGTCGTCGCTGGTGGGCGTTCCCTCGAAGTAGTGCTCTGGCACCGGACCAGTGTCTCAGGCGCCTGCCGAAGAAAGTCTGCGGCAGCTTCAACGCGGACGGTGTGGGGCCGGTATCCCTTACGAGACCGGCAACGGTGCCGGCCCGGACGACGGAGGAACCCATGCGTCAGCGCACTCGTACGGCCATCGCTCTTGGAGCAGTCGCTGCTCTCGGACTCGGCACCACCGCAGCACTCGTCGGATCGGCCAGCGCCGACACGATTCCCAAGACTGCACTCGGGCTTTCCTCGAACGGCAAGAGCCTCAAGACGTTCTCCCTGACGACCGGTGCACAGGTCAAGGCGCTCGGGGGAGTGAGCGGTCTGGCGGGTGACACCACGCTCATCGGCATCGACCAGCGCCCCAGCAACCACAAGTTCTACGGCGTGGGCAACGCGGGTGGCATCTACACGATCAGCTCCTCGACGGGTGCCGCCGTCAAGGTCTCGCAGCTCAGCGTGGCGTTGAACGGAACCCATTTCGGTGTCGACTTCAACCCGGCCGCTGACCGCCTCCGCATCGTGAGCAACACCGGACAGAGCTTGCGCCACGACGTCTCGATGGCGGCGCCCGCGACGGCAGTCGACGGCACGCTGAACTACCCGGTCGGCAACCCGCCGACGCCTGGTCCCACGACCACGGGCATCACGGGTGCTGCGTACACCAACAACGACGCCTTCTCCGTGACGAGCACGGGCACGACCCTGTTCGACCTCGACACGACGCTCGACCGGGTTGCCCAGCAGGTGCCCGCCAACTCCGGAACGCTCGTGGTGTCCGGACCGTTCGGCGGTGGAGTCGGGCCGATCTCAGGCTTTGACATCGTCACCACGGTCTCGTCCAACGGCACCGCCACCGGCAACGTCGGCTTCGCCACCCTGCGTCCGACCAGCGGCGGCCTGGGCGGTCTCTACAAGGTCGATCTGCTGAGCGGAGATGTCACCAAGGTGGCAGGCTTCAATCACGACGTCGCCGACCTCGCCATTCCGCAGCCCTGAGACCGGGCGCGGATCGCCGCGCAACTGAGCACAGGAGCAGCACTGGTGGCACCGTGGAGGAGCTCACGGGCCAGCGACGACGGCGTCCTCGATTCGCCGGAGTCGCTGGCCCGCGAGGGCTATGACCGCCACGGGGCTGAGCTCTACCGCTATGCGTTGAGCCGGTTGTCCGATGACGGTGCTGCCCAGGACGCGGTGCAGGAGACGATCGTGAGGGCCTGGCGGGCAGGGGTCCGGTTCGACCCGGCCAGGGCAACACTCCGGACCTGGCTCTTCGCGATCCTGCGCAACGTCATCATCGACCATGCTGCAGCCCGCGCGAGGGTTGCGACCCTGCCTGGAGCGGTCGCCGAGCAAGGGGAGGGACAGATGCCGGACCAGACGGGCGTCGTGGCAGATGCCGACCTCATCACGCGCGCTCTGGGGCTGATCAGTCACGACCACAGAACGGCGATCGTCGAGACCTACCTGCGCGACCGACCGTACGACGAGGTGGCCGCTGAGCTGGGCGTCTCGGTGAGTACGCTCAGGAGCCGGGTGTTCCATGGACTCAAACAGCTGAGACACGCGATGAAGATGATGGTGGTCGAGCCGTGAGCCGTACGCACGACGAGCTGAGAGAGGCCCTGGGCGCGTACGTTCTCGGCCAGCTCGACGACGCGGATCTGCTGCGCGACGTCGAGAGGCATCTGGCCACGTGCGACGAGTGCCAAGCAGAAGTCGCCGACATCGGCCCGTTGGCCGCCGCCCTGAAGCAGGTCGACCCCGACGACGTACGGCCCGTGGGTGTCGCGCCGCCACCCGAGCTGGATGAACGCGTCAGGCGTGCGCTGCCGCAGCCGGTTCATGGCCTCCGTCGCTGGGCGCCGGCGGTCGGGGGCGCGCTGGTGGGGGCTGCTGCCGCCGCGATCGTCGTGGTGGCACTCCCGGAGCAGGATGAACCACCGGCACCGACCGTCATTGCCGTGCCGCATGTCGAGTCGGTCGACGGTGTGACAGCGTCGGCCGGTCTGGTCGACCACACGTGGGGGGTCGAGATCAAGCTGACGACGAAGGGGCTGCCCGCGGGGGAGACGTTCGAGATGTGGGTCGAGGGCGATGACGGCAAGGCGTACGACGCGGGTGAGTTCATCGGCGTCAAGGGCAAGGTCATCACCTGCGACATGAGCGCATCGGTGCTGCTGGCCGACGCGAAGCGCTTCAAGGTCGTCGATGCACGGGGCGACGAGGTCATCGCCGCGGACCTGCCGTCCTGACGCCGCTGCCGGTGTCTCAGCAGGTGCGGTGGACGTAGCCTTCAGCGCCGCGAGGCACGACGTCCCGGTCGCGCAGCATGATGGAGATGCTGCCCGAACGCGCGGCGCAGGCCCGTCGATAGGCGCTGAGGCCGTTGTCGGTGTACTCGATCTCGATGACCCGCCGCCCGTACGTCTTGGTGTACGCGCCGCACTCCCGGTAGACCTCGCACTCCTCGGCCACGGCGAAGTCGAAGCCGATGCCCTTGCCGGACAGCTCGGGGGTGTTCTTCTGCGCGATGGCGAGACCCGCGCCGTGGGCATCCCGGACCAGCAGCCTGGCGAAGGCCACCGCGTGCTGCTGGCGGAGCAGTCCGCGCGAACGGGTCCAGGAGTCGAGGTTGTCCGGCTCGATGGCCTGGAAGCCGTCGCTGGCGCATCGGTCGAACCAGCCCTTGACCACCTTGGCGAGCGCCGTCCGCTTCGCGGACGTACGGAGGTCCAGCAGGATCTCGTCGGGCCAGCCCGGATCGCGCACGACCCGGCCGGCCGCGGTCCGCAGCAGGAGCTTGGGGTGATGCTTCTTCCACCACGAGTACGTGCCGGGCTGGGTCTGGAACGCGTTGACGTAACAGATCGAGTACGTCCCCTCGGCCGGCTTCTCCGTGCGGTCGCGGGTCACGATCTGCACGTTGGCTTCAGGCGGGTACGCGCCACCGAGCTGGTAGTCGGCGACGCCGGCCTCGGGTGGCCCGGTCGGGGCCGCCAGCCCGATCAGCGCCACCAGAGCAGCCAGGAAGGCGCTCATGGGCTGTGCTCCTTGCGGAGCTTCGCGGGCGCCGCGATGTGCCACGCGTCGGCGATGAGCTCGAAGACCTCGTCGGGCCGAGCCAGGTCGAGACGTACGAGCACGTAGTTGTAGCCGTCGTAGTGCGGCGTCGTGTAGAACGCCGGGTCGTCGCCGCCGGCGAGCGCCATCTTGTCGGACGCCGAGCACTTGATCGCGAGGCCGCCGTCGTCCTCCGTGCGGAGCCGGGCCATGAGTTTGCCCGCGACCTTGAGGCACGGGGTGCCGTACGACGTCGAGGTCGCGACTTCCGGCAGTGTCGTCGCGTACGCCACGAGCTCGTCCCAGGTGACTGCCATGCCGATCAGTCTCTCATCGCGTGGCTCGGTCGATCGGGTGCGCGAACTGGAGCTGGAGGCCAGAGCTCGGGCTGAGGTACTCACCGTCGCGTACGAAGCCGGCCTTGGCGATGACTCCGAGGGAGGCCGCGTTGTCCGGGTTGATCCGCGCGATGACCCGATCGACGCGCGGGTCGCCGGCGGCGCGTTCGAGCAGCAGGCCCACGACGGTGGACGCATGCCCGCGTCGACGGAGCTCGGGCGCGATGCTGTAGCCGAGCTCGACCTGACCGCCGAGGGGGGCACCCTTGAAGCCGGCGTTGCCGACGGCAGCGTCGCCCATCGCCACGGCCTGCATGAGCCAGTCGGCATTCTCTGGCCGGCCGTCGAGCAGGCTGATCATGTAGCGCCAGATCTCGAGCCGCTCGGCGAACCACTCGCTCATGGTCAGCCCGGTGAGCCGCTCGGCCTCGTCGACCTGCCCTGCGGCCAGCGCCTCGAACGCGGCCAACGACAGGGGCACCAGACGCAGGCTCATTCGTCCCTCCTGCGACGTGACTCGGCGGCGCGGACTGCGAGCCCGGCGTCGTCGGGATAGACGACGTCCTCGAGCACGAGGCCGTGTGGCGGCATCACCATCACCCGGGCGTCGCGCGACGCCTTGGCGAGCACGTCGTCGGCCCATTCCGGCTCGTAGCGGTGCTCGCCGACCGCGACCAGCAGGCCCATCAGCGATCGCACCATCGAGTGGCAGAACGCATCCGCACGCACGGTGGTGGCCAGGGTGTCGCCGGAACGCTCGGTGCTGAGCTGTCGGAGCGTACGGGTCGTGGTCGCACCGTCGCGCTTCTTGCAGAACGAGGCGAAGTCGTGCAGGCCGAGCAGGCGTTCGCCGGCCGCGTTCATGGCGTCGACGTCGAGGCGGCGCTGCCACCGTACGACCGAGGTGCGGGTCAGGGGGTCAGCGCCGGAGGGACTGTCGGAGATCCGGTACGTGTAGCGGCGCTCCAGGGCGGCGAAGCGGGCATCGAAGCCGTCAGGCGCGAGGCTCAGCGACCGCAGGACGATGTCGTCGGGCAGGAGCCGGCGCAATCGGCGTTCGAGGTACGCCGGGTCCACGTCGTCGAGGTCGACGTGCGCCACCTGCCCGCGGGCGTGGACGCCGGCGTCGGTGCGGCCCGCGCAGGTGAGTGGGGCCGACCGGGGGAGTCGCAGGATCATCGCGATGGCCGCCTCGAGCTCGCCCTGGACCGTGCGCAGGCCCGGCTGGATGGCCCATCCCCGGAAGCCGGTCCCGTCATAGGAGAGGTCGAGTCGCAATCGCACCCCGTCACGCTACCGGGCAGGTCAGCGCCACGAGTAGAAGGACCAGGCACCCAGCGCAGCGCCGACCGTGCCGACGGCGAGATAGATGCCCCACCACAGGACGGAGTCCGCGGGTCTGCCCTCAGCGCCCTGGCCCGTCGTCCACATCGATCCCCGGGAAATGATGATCACGATCAGGCCGGGCAGGGCCATCAGCTCGAAGACGATCCCGCAGATCAGCCAGCCCGGGTCGACGCCGCCGGGCCACGTGATGGCGGACTCGAGAAAGTTCCAGCCGAGCGAGCCGAACAACAGCGTCCACATCGGCACCAGGAGGTTGGGCGCCTTGATGCTGATCGCCGAGACAGTGCCGGCGAACGTCGCCAAGATCAGCACCGGGATCGCGACGCCGATGAATCCCGCACCGCCGGGGCAGGGCTGCGCGCTGACGTACGGCCCGCCGTCAGCGCAGGAGCCGCCGACGGCCATGACGGCGCGCATGCTGAAGAACGCCCACGTCAGTGTGAGCCCCATCAGCAGGACGCTGACGAGCAGCACCGCGAGCCTTCCGGCCGGCACGGCGGTCTGCGTCTCGCTCATGCGGACACTGTGGCAGACCCGGCGTGCCCGCCGAGGTCATTTGGACGGGCTAGGCCCAGCGCTCCTCAGCGGGGACGAACTCGAGCTGCCGGTCGCCGGTGTAGATCTGCTTGGGGCGGGCGATCTTCTGCTCCTTGTCGTCCACCAGCTCGAGCCACTGCGCCAGCCAGCCGGGCGTACGCCCGATGGCGAACAGCACCGTGAACATCTCGGGCGGGAACTGCAGCGCCTCGTAGATCAGGCCGGAGTAGAAGTCGACGTTGGGGTAGAGCTTGCGGGAGATGAAGTAGTCGTCCTCGAGCGCGATCCGCTCCAGCTCCTGGGCGATCTCCAGCAGCGGGTTGACGCCGGTGACCTCGAAGACGTCGTCGCAGGCCTTCTTGATGATCGTGGCGCGCGGGTCGAAGTTCTTGTAGACGCGGTGACCGAAGCCCATGAGCTTCTCGTCGCCGTTCTTGACGCCCTCGATGAACGCGGGGATCTTGTCCTTGGTGCCGATGCGGCGGAGCATCTTGAGGACGGCCTCGTTGGCGCCACCGTGCAGCGGCCCGTAGAGAGCCGCGATGCCGGCGCTGACCGCGGAGTAGGGGTCGACCTGGCTCGATCCGACGGAGCGGACGGCGTTGGTCGAGCAGTTCTGCTCGTGATCGGCGTGCAGGATCAGCAGCACGTCGAGGGCCTTGGCCAGCCGCGGGTCGGGGTCGTACTTGGGCTCGCTCATCTTGAACAGCATCGAGAGGAAGTTCTCGGTGTAGTTGAGGTCGTTGTCGGGATAGACGTACGGCTTGCCCTGCGCGTGCCGGAACGACCACGCGCCCAGGGTCGGCATCTTGGCGATCAGGCGTACGACCTGCTCGTGGCGGACCTCGGGATCGCTGATGTTGCGCGCCTCGGGGTAGAACGTCGACAGCGCGCCGACGCTCGACAGCAGCATGCCCATGGGGTGCGCGTCGTAGCGGAAGCCCTGCATCAGCGACTTGACGTTCTCGTGCACGAACGTGTGGAACGTGATCTCGTGCACCCAGCGCTCGTGCTGCTCCTTGGTGGGCAGCTCGCCGTGGATCAGGAGGTAGGCGACCTCGAGGAACGTGGACTTCTCCGCGAGCTGCTCGATGGGGTAGCCGCGGTACTCCAAGATGCCCTTCTCGCCGTCGATGAAGGTGACGGCGCTGCGAGTCGAGGCGGTGTTGGTGAAGCCCGGATCGTAGACCGCGAGGCCTGGTTCGTCGTCGGTCTTGCCGATCTTGCCGAAGTCGCCGGCGCGGACGGTGCCGTCGGTGATCGGGAGCTCGTACTCCTCGCCCGTGCGGTTGTCGCGTACGGTCAAAGTCTGGTTTTCGGTCACGATGGGTCTCCTGTGACGGCGGGGAAATGCCCTGCTGCGAGGTGATGCAGCCATCAACCAACTTAGTGCGGGCCCGCAATTCACACGATGCGGGGGTCTCAAGTGTGAGACGAGTCGCCGCCTCGTTTTGACCCGAGTGGCTGCCGCCGGTTAACCTTGTGTGTCGTGTCTCCGTCGGCTTGACCCGCGGGAACGACCACCGACACCACACCACCAAGAACGAGAAGGTCACGCCGTGCGCACGTTCAGCCCCAAGCCGTCTGACATCACCCGTCAGTGGCACGTCATCGACGCCGAGGACATCGTCCTGGGCCGTCTCGCCGTCCAGGCTGCGACGCTGCTCCGCGGCAAGCACAAGCCGACCTATGCACCTCACGTCGACGGTGGCGACTTCGTCATCATCATCAACGCCGAGAAGGTCGCCCTGTCGGGCAACAAGCGCACCGACAAGCTGGCCTACCGCCACAGCGGTTACCCGGGTGGACTCAAGTCCATCGCCTACGGTGACCTGCTCAACAAGGATGCCCGCAAGGCGATCGAGAAGTCGGTACGCGGCATGCTCCCCAAGAACCGTCTGGGTGATCAGCTGATCACGAAGCTCAAGGTCTACTCCGGCCCCGAGCACCCGCACCACGCCCAGAAGCCCCAGCCGTTCGAGATCACGCAGATCTCCCAGTAAAGAAGAGAAGCAGGCGCATCGTGGCTGAGACCACCACCGAAGAGACCGAGTTCGAGACCAACGCCGAAGGTGTGGCATACACCTCCGAGACGACTGGCTCCGCTGTCACCTCCGACAAGCCCGCGACGATCGCTCCGGGTGCCGCGACGGGTCGTCGCAAGGAAGCCATCGCGCGCGTCCGCATCGTTCCGGGCACCGGCGTGTGGACCGTCAACGGCAAGCCGCTCGAGGAGTACCTCCCCAACAAGCTGCACCAGCAGATTGCCAAGGAAGCCTTCGCCGAGACCGGTCTGCAGGACCGCTTCGACGTCATCGCCCGTGTCACGGGCGGCGGCATGACCGGCCAGGCCGGCGCGCTGCGCCTCGGTGTGGCCCGCTCGCTCAACCAGATCGACGAAGAGGCCAACCGCCCGGTGCTCAAGAAGGCCGGACTCCTGACGCGCGACTCGCGCATCAAGGAGCGCAAGAAGGCCGGCCTCAAGAAGGCCCGTAAGGCTCCCCAGTACAGCAAGCGCTAATCACGCTGTGGGCCGGATCTTTGGCACAGATGGCGTTCGCGGACTCGCGAACCGTGATCTGACCGCAGAGCTGGCCGTCGACCTCGCGGTCGCGGCAGCCCACATCCTCGGCGAGGTCGGTGCGTTCGCCGATCAGCGTCCGACCGCAGTCGTAGCCCGCGATCCCCGCGCCTCAGGAGAATTCCTCGAGGCCGCGGTGGTCGCGGGTCTTGCGTCTGCCGGGGTCGACGTGCACCGGCTCGGCGTCGTGCCGACCCCGGGTGCGGCGTTCCTGACGTCCTACCTCGAGGCCGACATGGGCGTCATGATCTCGGCGAGCCACAACCCGATGCCCGACAACGGCATCAAGTTCCTGGCGCGTGGCGGGCTCAAGCTCGACGACGAGCTCGAGCTGCAGATCGAGAACCGCCTCGAGGAGCCGTGGGACCGGCCGACCGGCTCCGACGTCGGCCGCATCGGCGACAGTCACGCGGGCGTGAGTGCGTACGTCAAGCACCTCGTCGCCTCGGCGCCCGGACCGCTCGACGGGCTGACGATCGTGCTCGACTGCGCCAACGGTGCGGCGTACGAGGTCGGGCCCCAGGTGTTCGAGCAGCTCGGCGCCACGGTCGTCGCGATCCACGCCGAGCCCGACGGCCTCAACATCAACCTCGACTGCGGCTCGACGCACCTCGACGACCTGCAGAAGGCCGTGATCCACCACAAGGCGGACGCCGGCTTCGCGTTCGACGGTGACGCCGATCGCTGCCTGGCAGTCGACCACTCCGGAGCCGTCGTCGACGGCGACCAGATCCTGGCGATCCTCGGCATCGCCGCCCGTGACGCCGGGCGGCTCAAGGACGACACCGTCGTGGCCACCGTGATGAGCAACCTCGGCTTCGTCCAGGCGCTCCAGGCCGCAGGCCTCACCGTGATCCAGACCGCCGTGGGCGACCGCTACGTCCTCGAGGCCATGCGGTCGGGTGGCTACAGCCTCGGCGGCGAGCAGTCCGGGCACGTCATCATGGCCGACTTCGCGACGACCGGCGACGGCGTGCTGACCGCGGTGCACCTGGCGTCCCGCATCCGCGAGACCGGCCAGACGCTCGAGGAGCTCGCGTCGGTCATGACCCGGCTGCCGCAGGTGCTCATCAACGTCCCCGATGTCGACAAGGCCCGCGCCGACACCGACCCGGTGCTGCAAGGCGAGGTCGCGATCGCCGCAGCCAAGCTCGGCGACAGCGGCCGGGTGCTGCTGCGTCAGTCCGGCACGGAGCCCCTCGTACGCGTCATGGTCGAGGCCGCGACGCACGACGAGGCGACCGAGGTCGCCCAGCGCCTCGCCGGCGTGGTCCGCTCGACCCTCGCGCTCTGAGCTACTGCTGCTCGGACCAGACGCCGAGCTCGTTGCCGCTGGGGTCCACGAAGTGGAGTCGGCGACCACCCGGGAAGCCGTAGGGCCCGTCGACGATCTCGCCGCCGGCCGACCGGATGGCCTCGGCGGTCGCGTCGAGATCGTCGGAGTAGAGCTGCACGAAGACGCCTCCGCGGCTGGGCTTGGACTCGGGATTGAGGCCACCGACCTCGGGATCCTCGGGCGTGCGGCCCTGGATGCCGGCGTAGTCGGGTCCGTAGTCGTTGAACGCCCAGCCGAAGGCGTCGGCGTAGAACTGTTTGAGCCGCGCCAGGTCGGTGGCGGCGAGCTCGACGTAGTCGATGCGGTGGTGTCGTGGTGAGGTCATGGCCCTCATGCTGCCGCCGGCCACCGACAGAAGGCCGACCCGCTTTCGTAGACTCCCCTGATGACGAACGTCGAGCTGCTGGACCCCCGGGACGACGAGCAGTTCGCGGCGTACCACGCTGCGTACGCCGCTGGGCACGCCGAGGAGTGGGATCGGCCCTACACGGCTCGTGAGCAGCGCGCCGAGCTGCTCCAGGACGCCGCTCACTTGACGATCCAGGGCGTGGTCGCCCGGGACGAGTCGGGCGACGTGGTCGGCATGGGTTACGTCGAGATGCCGCAGAAGGACAACGTCGACCTCGGCTACATCGATGTCGTCGTCCGCCCCGAGCACCGGCGCCGCGGCCACGGGTCGGCCATCCTGGCGCGGCTCGCCGAGATAGCCGCCGGTGCGGGCCGTTCGACGCTGTATGCCGAGGTCGGGTGGGGCATCGGCGAGGAAGGATCTGGTCACACGGCGTTCGCCGAGGCGATGGGCTTCACGCGCGACCTGGCCGACGCGCACCGCGTACTGACCCTGCCTGCCGAGCTCCCGCCGGCGCCACCCCGCGACGGCTATGTGCTGCATGCCTGGCGGGGGGCGTGCCCGGAGGAGTGGATCGACCAGTACGCGCACCTGCTCACGCTGATCGTCCAGGAGGCGCCGTCGGGCGACTATCCGCTGGAGAACGAGTTCTTCGACCGGGCACGCATACGCTCTGACGAGGAGCTGCTGGTGGCGCAGGGCAGGGTCATGCAGATCGTCGCGGCGATGTCGCCCGACGGTGTCCTGGCCGGGCACACACAGCTCGTGTTCTCTGAGACCGACCCGCAGGACGCCTACCAGTGGGACACCCTCGTGCTGCCGGATCATCGGGGGCACGGTCTCGGCCTGTCGCTCAAGGTGCGGGCGATGGAGGAGTCGGCGGACCTCCTCGAGTCGCGCCGGCACGTCCACACCTTCAACGCCGCGAGCAACGGACCGATGATCGCCGTCAACGAGCAGATGGGCTTCCGCCAGGTCGGCTGGCTGGGCGAGTACGTCCGGACTCAATAGGTCCAGACGATTTCTCCGTTTCGGGTACGCGCTGTCCCGGACTGCAGTAGTTTTTCGAACGCCTCTCGGGACACTTCTACAGGGAGAACCCCATGAAACCCGTACGTATGCTTTGCGCTGCCATCCTGGCCCTGACCGGCCTGGTCGCGGTGGGTCTGACGACCGAGGCGGCCAATGCCGCCAGCTCGAAGGACCTCACGGTCAATTACAGCCAGGTCATGAAGTCCGAGACCTTCTTCGCCTACGGCGAGCTGTCGACCAACGCGGTACGCACCGTCAGGCTCCAGTACCGCAACTCGAGCTCCGGCCCGTGGACCACCAAGAGCTCCACGACGAGCGACTCGGAGGGCTACTTCGGGTTCTCGCCCAGCACCACGAAGACCCGCTACTGGCGCTATTACGCCCCGGCGAGCGGCTCGCTGGCATCGATCAAGGGCAACCCTCGCAAGGTCACCGTGGTCGCGCAGAAGGTCTCGATCGACGTCGTCCGCAAGACTCAGTGCCACTTCGGCGCCAACCCCACGAGTGACGTGACCGTGACGTTCGACTTCTATCCCAACCGGGTGGGTCGTCAGGTCAACTTCGCGTCGAGCGCGATCGACACCAACGACTACCAGGACAGCTCCGGCAAGGTGTCGTTCCGCTTCAATCCCGGCACGACCAACGGGACGTTCGACGCCGCAGCAAGCGCGGAGAGCTTCTACGGGGCCAGCTCGTTCGCCACTCCGGTCGTCCACTACTCCATCACCTCGTGCCAGATCCTCTGATGGGAGACCTCATGAAACCCGTACGTCTGCTCTGTGCCGCCATCCTGGCGCTCACCGGCCTGGTCGCGGTGGGTCTGACGACCGAGGCGGCCAACGCTGCCAGCTCGAAAGACCTCAACGTCACCTACACCAAGGTCATCAAGAACGAGAGGTTCTCGGCGTACGGGCGGCTGGCCACCCACAACATCCGCACGGTCAAGCTGCAGTACCGCGATGACGTCGACAACGCCTGGAAGACCCTGTCGACCCAGAAGAGCAGCTCGCTCGGCTACTTCGAGTTCACCCCCAGCACGAGCCGCACGCGCTACTTCCGCTACTACGTGCCGGCCGGAGGTGGTGACCCGAAGATCTCCGGGAACTCCAAGAAGATCACGGTGGTGTCGCAGAAGGTCACGTTCTTCGCGGTGACCCCGAGCTTCCAGTGCTCGAACCTCAGCCCGGAGAACGTCACGATGTTCGCGCACTTCTATCCGGTGCGGCCTTACCGGTCAGTGCACTTCAGCACCAACGTCGGGTCGCTCCAGGCATACCAGGACGCCAAGGGCAACGCAGCGGTCAACTTCTATCCGGGCGCATCGGCGTTCACGTTCGCCGGGAAGGCCACCACGGACCAGGAGAACAGCGCGGCGGCCAAGACCTCGGCCCCGTTCACGTACCGGCAGTCGTACTGCGACCTCTGATCGCTCAGATCTTGCGGAGGCGGACCCAGTCGACGGAGTGATCGGGTCCCTTCCGCAGGACGAGTGATGCCCGGCCGCGGGTGGTCTGGATGTTCTCGCGCAGGTTGGGCAGGTTGATCGTGTCCCACAGCTCACCTGCGCGGGCCTCGGCCTCGTCGTCGGTGAGTGCGCTGTAGCGGTGGAAGTACGACGCGGGGTCCGCGAACGCGGTCTTGCGCAGCGTCAGGAACCGGTCGACGTACCAGCGGCGAAGGTCGCGGCTGGAGGCGTCGACGTAGATCGAGAAGTCGAAGAAGTCGCTGACCGCCAGGCCGGGGCTGCCGTCGCCGCGAGGGCGGGCCGGCGCGAGGACGTTGAGGCCCTCGACGATCACGATGTCCGGCGCCTTGACCGTCACGAGCTCGTCAGTGCGGTCGTACGTCAGGTGGGAGTAGACCGGGGCGGTCACGACCTCGACGCCGGACTTGACCTCCATGACGAACCGCAGCAGGGCCTTGCGGTCGTACGACTCGGGGAAGCCCTTGCGCTCGAGCAGGCCGCGGCGCTCGAGCTCGGCGTTGGGGAACAAGAACCCGTCGGTGGTCACGAGCTCCACGACGGGGTGGTCGGGGGAGTGGGAGAGCAGCTCCTTGAGGAGGCGGGCCGTCGTCGACTTGCCGACCGCCACGGACCCGGCGATGCCGATCACGAACGGCGTGCGCTGCGTCTGCGGAGCGTGGAGGAACGCCTCGGTCGCCTGGTAGAGCGCACCGGCGAGGCGTACGCGCATGCTGATGAGCTGCGTCATCGGCAGGTAGACCTGCCGGACCTCCTCGAGGTCGAGCTCATCACCCAGACCTCGTACGCGCTCGATCTCGGCCGGCTGGAGCGGCTGCGGAGCGTCGCCGGCGAGCTTGGCCCACGCAGCGCGTTCGAGCTCGACATACGGTGACTGGTCGCGCGTCATGCTGCCATTCTCTCGTCTCCCTCGTATGACGGGCGCACGCGGTCCCCTCGGGAGGCTTACGCGACGGCAGTCGCCGCCCTGAGCGCCGGTACCCTTGACGCTATGTGTGGAATCGTCGGATATGTCGGACAGCGCTCTGCGCTCGACGTCGTCATGGGTGGTCTGAGGCGTCTTGAGTACCGCGGATACGACTCCGGCGGAGTCGCGCTGGTCCACGAGGGGACGATGGTGTCGGCCAAGAAGGCCGGCAAGCTCGTCAACCTCGACGCGGAGCTCGAGGCCAATCCGCTGCCCGTCGCCCACACCGGCATCGGCCACACCCGCTGGGCCACGCACGGGGCGCCCAACGACCGCAACGCGCACCCGCACCTGGACCAGACCGGGCGCATCGCCGTGGTCCACAACGGCATCATCGAGAACTTCGCCGCCCTTCGCGCCAAGCTCGAGGCGACGGGCCACGAGCTGATCTCCGAGACCGACACCGAGACCGTCGCGCACCTCCTCCATGACGAGCTCGAGCACACGGACGACCTGCCGGAGGCCGTACGCGCGGTGTGCCGTCAGCTCGAGGGCGCGTTCACGCTGGTGATCTGCGACGCGGCCCACCCGGACGTCGTCGTCGGTGCCCGCCGCAACTCCCCGCTCGTCGTGGGTCGCGGTGAGGGCGAGAACTTCCTCGGCTCCGACGTCGCGGCGTTCATCGAGTTCACGCGCGACGCGATCGAGCTCGGCCAGGACCAGGTCGTCACGATCACGCCCGACGACATCGTCGTGACCGATTTCGACGGCAACCCCGCCGAGACCAAGGAGTACCACGTCGACTGGGACGTGTCGGCCGCCGAGAAGGGTGGCTACGACTGGTTCATGCTCAAGGAGATCGCCGAGCAGCCGCAGGCCGTCGCCGACACCCTGCTGGGCCGGCACTCGGCCGACGGTCGGCTGCAGCTCGACGAGATGCGTCTGTCCGACAGCGAGCTGCGCGACGTCGACCGCATCATCATCGTGGCGTGCGGCACCGCGGCGTACGCGGGCCTGGTGGCCAAGTACGCGATCGAGCACTGGACGCGCATCCCCTGCGAGGTCGAGCTCGCGTCGGAGTTCCGCTACCGCGACCCGATCATCGACCGCTCGACGCTGGTCGTGTCGATCAGCCAGTCCGGCGAGACGATGGACACCCTGATGGCCGTCCGCTACGCCCGCCAGCAGAAGGCGCGCGTGCTGTCGATCTGCAACACCAACGGCTCGACGATCCCGCGTGAGTCCGACGCCGTGATCTACACCCACGCCGGCCCCGAGATCGCGGTCGCCTCGACCAAGGGCTTCCTGGCGCAGATCGTCGCGTGCTACCTCCTCGCGCTCTACCTCGCCCAGGTCAAGGGCACCAAGTACGGCGACGAGATCAGCGACATCATCGCCGACATCGAGCAGATCCCGGCCGCGATCCAGCGCCTCCTCGACGAGGGCGACCAGATGCGCAAGCTCGCCGCCGATCTCGCGGAGTCCCGGTCGATCCTGTTCCTCGGCCGCCACGCCGGGTTCCCGGTCGCGCTCGAAGGTGCGCTCAAGCTCAAGGAGCTGGCCTACATCCACGCCGAGGGCTTCGCCGCCGGCGAGCTCAAGCACGGCCCGATCGCGCTGATCGAAGAAGGCCTGCCGGTGTTCATCGTCGTGCCGCCCAAGGGCCGTGACCAGCTGCAGGAGAAGACCGTCAGCTCGATCCAGGAGATCCGCGCCCGCGGCGCTCGCACGATCGTGCTGGCCGAGGACGGCGACGAGGACGTGGTGCCCTATGCCGACACCCTGGTCCGGCTGCCCAAGGTCCCGACGCTGCTGCAACCTCTCGTCGCGGTCGTGCCGCTGCAGATCTTCGCGTGCGAGTTCGCCTCGGTGCTGGGCCACGATGTCGACCAGCCCCGCAACCTCGCCAAGTCCGTCACGGTCGAGTGATCCACGAATGACCAAGGTGCGGGGCTGACATGACCATTCTGGGCATCGGGGTGGACGTGGTGGACCTCGCGCGGTTCGCCGAGACGCTCGAACGTACGCCCATGATGCGCAGCCGGTTGTTCACCGAGGCCGAGCGAGGGCTGCCGCTCGAGTCGCTGGCCGGCCGGTTCGCCGCCAAGGAGGCGCTCGCCAAGGCCATGGGTGCGCCGTCGGGGTTGTCGTGGCAGGACTTCGAGGTCGTCAACGACGCACGCGGGGCACCGACGTTCGCGCTGCACGGCGCTGCGCCTGAACGGCTGAGCGCGCTGGGCATCGTGACGGTGCACCTGTCGATCTCGCACGACACCAGCGTCGCGACGGCCTTCGTGGTGGCTGAATGCTGAGTGCGCACACCGTCGGCGACATCCGTGCCGCCGAGGAGGCTCTCGCGGCGACGCTTCCTGACGGTGAGCTCATGCAGAGAGCCGCGCGCGGTCTCGCCGACGGCCTTGGACTGATCCCCGCCGGCGACGTCGTCCTGTGCCTCATCGGGCCCGGCAACAACGGCGGCGATGCCCTGTATGCCGCGACGCACCTGCTGGATCGCGGCGTCCGCGTCGACCTGTGCCTGCTCGACGGGGCCAAGGTCCACGCTGCCGGGCTCTCCGCTGCGACATCGGCAGGGGCGCAGGTCGTGGTCGCCCCGACCGGACAGCGTTGGTGCCTCGACGCGGTCTTCGGCATCGGTGCGCGTCCCGGTCTCAGCGGCAAGGCAGCGGAGTGGGCCGACTGGATCGATGAGCACAGGCCGTACGTCGTCGCCGTCGACGTGCCGTCCGGCGTCGATGTCGACGGTGCAACGCTCCCGGGTGCGTACGTGCGTGCCGACTCGACCGTGACGTTCGGGACCCACAAGGCGGCGCTGCTGGCCGACCCGGCGGCCCGGGCGGCCGGACCGGTGTCGCTGGTCGACATCGGCCTCATCCCGCACCTGCCGGCCCCGTCGATCGAGGCGATCGAGGCGACGGACGGCCACCTGCTCGACGCCGTGCTGCCGGGAGAGACCTCGCACAAGTACGCCCGAGGCGTCCTGGGCATCGCCGCCGGCTCCGAGCAGTACGCCGGGGCGGCCCATCTCTGCGTCGCGGGCGCGCAGGCTGGGCTGGCCGGGATGATCCGGTTCGTCGGCAGCCAGGCGCTGAGCCAGCGGGTCGTCGATCGCGCGCCGGAGGTCGTCGCAGGGCGGGGTCGCGTCCAGGCCTGGGTCGTCGGCCCCGGGAGCGGTGACGACGCGGAGTCCCAGCTGTCGATGGCCCTGGAGGACGGCGTGCCGGTCGTGGTCGACGCGAGCGCGCTGCAGCACGCACCGGCGACGTTCGACGTGCCCGCTCTGCTGACTCCGCACGCCGGCGAGCTCGCAACCATGCTCGACACGACCCGCGAGGCGGTCGAGGGCGATCCGCTGGGCCACGCCACCGCCGCGGCCGAGCGCTGGAACGCCACCGTGCTGCTCAAGGGGCGCCGCACCCTCATCGCGCAGGCGGGCGCGCCCACCCGCGTCAACCGCAGCGGCTCGTCGTGGCTCGGCACCGCAGGCGCGGGCGACGTCCTCGCCGGCTTCGCGGGATCACTGCTGGCCGCTGGTCTCGACCCGCGCGACGCCGGCTCGATCGCCGCCTACCTCCACGGGGTGGCCTCGGTCAGGGCCAATCCGGACGGACCCGTCGTGGCCACCGACGTGGCGTACGAGCTGCCGGCGACGGTGGCGGCATTCGTGCAGGGGAGCCTGGCATGACCGGACCCCAGGCTGAGGCCGTCGTCGACCTCGACGCCTTCCGCGCCAACATCGCCGCGCTCAAGGCGTGTGCGCCGCAGTCGGCGTTCATGACCGTCGTCAAGGCCGACGGCTACGGCCACGGTGCCGCCCAGATGGCTCGCGCCGCGCGACAGGCCGGGTCGGACTGGCTCGGCGTCGCGACACTCGACGAAGCGCTGGCCCTGCGACGGGCCGGGGACCACGGCGACCTGCTGTGCTGGCTGGCGGCACCGGGTGCCGACTTCGCAGCGCCGATCAACGCGGGCATCGAGGTCACCGCGTCGTCGGCCGAGCAGCTTGCCGAGATCCTCGCCGCGCCGGCGTCGTTACGGCCGAGGGTCCAGCTCAAGGTCGACACCGGGCTGTCGCGCAACGGCGCCTTCGGGGAGCAGTGGACCGAGCTCGTCGCCGCGGCGGCAGCCGCCCAGTCCGCCGGGTCCGCCGAGATCACCGGCGTCTGGTCGCACTTCGCGTGCGCCGACCAGCCCGAACACCCGGCCAACGACGCCCAGGAGGCGGCGTTCAGGCACGCGGTCGACGAGCTGGCGGCAGCCGGCATCGAGCCGCCGCTGCACCACCTCAGCAACTCCGCAGCGACCCTCACCAGGCCGTCCGCGCACTTCGACCTCGTGCGGGTCGGCATCGCGGCGTACGGGATCCGGCCCGATCCCCAGCTCACGTACGCGACCAAGCTGACCCCTGTCATGACGCTGCGGGGCCGCCTCGCCGCGGTCAAGCGGGTGCCGGCCGGGGCCAGCGTGTCGTACGGCCACACCTGGACCGCCGACCGCGACAAGACGCTCGGGCTGGTGCCCCTCGGCTACGGCGAGGGCATCCTGCGGACCGCGTCCAACCGTGCGGAGGTCGGCTTCGCCGGCGGCCGCGCGCGCCAGGTCGGAGTGGTGTGCATGGACCAGTTCGTCATCGATCTCGGCGACGCCGAGGCTGCTCGCGGTGACGTCGTCACGCTGTTCGGTCCCGGGCACGACGGCGAGCCGAGCGCCGAGGACTGGGCCGAGGCAGCCGGCACCATCGCGTACGAGGTGGTCACCCGGCTGGGCGGTCGCATCGAGCGTACGTACGTGGGGGAGCAGTCATGAGCGAGCGCCAGCGAGCGAACAATGAAGAGCTCATGCCGCCGTCTGCGTATCGTGGGCTTTTCTTGCAGGCGGCGGTATGAGTCGCACGGCCAAGGTCGCCACGACGGCTGGGGCGTTCGTGGCTGCGGGTGTCGTCGCTTCGGTGCTGAACGGCCGGCAGCGCCAGCAGCGGCGGTTGCGGCGGGGCGAGGACGTCGAGTTCGGCTCCGTACACAGCGATCCGGTGCAGGTCACGGCGACCGACGGGGTGCAGCTCAACTGCGAGATCGACGAGGCCGAGCGCAAGACCCCGACGGTCGTGTTCGTGCACGGCTGGGTCGAGTCGATCGACGTCTGGCACTACCAGCGACTCGCGCTGCGCGGCAAGGTCCGCATGGTGTTCGTCGACCTGCGATCGCATGGCGAGTCCGGCCGTTCGTACCACGACAACTCCTCGATCCCGCACCTCGCGGACGACCTGCGCACCGTCATCAGCGCCCTGGTGCCGCGCGGGCCGATCGTCCTTGTCGGCCACTCGATGGGTGGCATGGCGATCATGGAGCTGGCGGCGGCAGAGCCCCAGCAGTTCGGTCGCCGGGTCAAGGGCGTCGTGCTGATCAGCACGAGCTCCGGCAAGCTCATGCGCAGCAGCCCCGCCCTTCGCTACCTGGTCCCGCTGCTGCGCGTCACCTCACCCGTGCTGGACTGGGGTCGTACGTTCAACAGCTACTCGATCGTCCGCCGCTGGGGGCTCGGGCCGAATGCCCAGGAGCGCCACGCGGACATGACCAACGAGATGATCCTCAAGACGCCGACCCACGTGCTGATGGACTTCTATCCCAACTTCGTCACGCTCGACCTGACCCCTGGCCTCAAGGTGATCGGCAAGGCCAGGACAGTCGTCATGGGCGGGACCGCCGATCTCGTCACACCGATCAAGCACAGCCGGCGGCTCGCGGAGGCCATCCCTGGCGCCAGGCTGGTCGCCCTCGAGGACGTCGGCCACATGGTCATGTTCGAGGAGCACGCCAAGGTCACCAAGGTCATCGAGGACGTCCTGGAGGAGATCGCATGACCGAGCGCCAGCTGGGGGCACCCCCACGAGCCCTGCGAGTAGGGGGCGGGAATCATGTGGCAGATGTCATGCCGCTGCCTCCGTATCGTGGGTTCTTCTTGGAGGTGGCGGCATGACCGCGCTCAACGTCATACACGCCGGGCCGGAGCACGCTCCGCAGATCGTCGACATCATCCACCGGTCGTTCGGGGCTCGCCCCGTGCTCGACCCGCCGTCGACGGCCTCCGAGGAGACCGTCGAGTCGGTCGCCGAGGTGCTCGGCACCGCCGGCGGCCTGCTCGTCGAGCGTCGCGGCCTGCCCATGGGTGCGATGCTGTTCGACGAGTCCCGGCCCGGACAGCTGGGCCTCAAGCGGGTCTGCGTCGACCCCGACATCCAGGCTCGCGGTGTCGCGTCGGCCATGGTCGGCGTCGCGGAGGACACCGCCGAGGAGCGTGGCAAGGACGGCATCTGGCTCGACGTCCGCGAAGAGCTGCCCGAGACGGTGCAGTTCTGGTCGCGGCGGCTCTACTACCCCGTCGGCCGCGACCGGCAGTTCATCGAGTTCGGCAAGACGTTGTGGCTCGCTCGCGAGGTGCCGACGCCCGACGAGATGCACGACCTCGCCGCCAAGCTCTCGACGCTGTTGCGCCCCGGCGACCTGTTGGTCCTGTCCGGCGACCTGGGCGCCGGCAAGACGACGTTCACGCAGGGTCTCGGCGAGGCGCTGAGCGTACGCGGGCCGATCACGTCGCCGACGTTCGTCATCGCCCGCACGCACCCGTCGCTGGCGGACGGTCCGCCGCTGGTGCACGTCGACGCCTACCGGCTCGGCAGCGCGGCCGAGCTCGATGACATCGACCTCGACGCCACCACCGAGGAGGCCGTCACGGTCGTCGAGTGGGGCGACGGCATGGCCGAGCAGCTCGCGGACAGCTGGCTGCACGTACGCATCGAGGTGCGTGGTGCACGGCCGATCGACCCGCTCGGCACCCCGCACGAGGGCGACCTCGTCGACGAGGCCGAGCCGCGCGTCGTGACGGTGAAGCCCCACGGCCCCCGCTGGGTCGGCACCCCCCTCCGCTCGACCCTCCTCTCCTGACCACATCGCTGACGGGTCACTTTTGGCCCGCTGAGGGGTCACTTATGGCCCGCTGACGGGTCACTTGTGGTCTGCCTTGGTGCCGGGAAGTGACCCGTCACGGGGCGGTAACTGACCCGTCACGGGGCAACAACTGTCCCCCTGCTCGCAGGGCTCACGGGGGGACCCCCACCGTCAGCGTTAGGGTTCATGCGTGCTGCTGCTTGCGTTCGACACCGCCACCCCGGCCATCACGGTCGCCGTCCACGACGGCGAGCGCGTCGTCGGCGAGGCGGCCGGCGAGGGGGCCATGGCGCACGGCGAGCTGCTCGCACCGGCCATCCGCGACGCGCTGGTGCAGGCCGGCGCCACGATGGCTGACCTCACCGACGTCGCCGTCGGCGTGGGGCCCGGACCGTTCACCGGCCTCCGGGTCGGTGTCGTCACGGCACTGACGCTCGGCTCCACTCTCGGCCTGACGACGCACGGCGTCTGCACGCTCGACATCATCGCCGCCGACTGCCAGGTCGAGGGCGAGTTCCTCGTCGCCACGGATGCCCGCCGCAAGGAGGTCTACTGGGCTCGCTACGGAGCGGACCACGTACGCCTCGACGGTCCACATGTCGACTTTCCGGCCGAGGTCGCGGCGCGCCATCCCGACCTTCCGACGTACGGACGAGGTGGCCAGCTCTACGACGGCGTCCTCCGTGCTGCAGGGGAGTCGCACGACCCGCGCGCCGCTGCCCTCGCGAGGATCGTCGTCGCGGGCACCGCACAGACGCTGCCGCTCGAGCCGCTCTACCTCCGGCGCCCGGACGCCGTGCCTTCGGCGACGACCAAACGCGCATGATCCGGGTGGCCCTGCGCACCGAGGTCACCGCTGTCACGGCGATCGACCTCGCGTGCTTCGGCCGTGACGCCTGGACCGAGACGTTGGTCCGTGATGCGATCGAGGACGAGCGCCGCACGGTCCTGATCGACGACCTCGAGGCATACGCCGTGGCGTCGGTGGCCGGCGACGTCGCGGATCTTGAACGCATCGCCGTGATGCCGTCGCGACGCAGGCACGGGGTCGCGCGCCAGCTGCTCGACGCCTTGTGCGCCGCAGCCGTGGCCCAGGGAGCGACGCGCATGCTGCTGGAGGTCGCGGCCGACAACGAGGCCGCATTCGCGTTCTACGACGCGTACGGATTCACGACCATCAGCAAGCGCGCCGGCTACTACCGCGGCGGCGTCGACGCGCTCGTCATGCAGCTCGAGCTCGAGGAGACCCGATGAGGAAGAACGTCAGCTCACCGTCACCGTTCGAGGACGTCGTGGGCTACTCCCGCGCCGTCCGGGTCGGCAACAGCGCATGGGTCGCCGGCACGACCGCGACGGTCAAGGGTGAGGTGGTCGGCGTCGGCGATCCGTACGAGCAGACGCGGATCGCGTTCGAGATCGCGCTGGCGGCACTCCGTACGGCAGGCATGGACACGCAGCACGTCGTCCGCACGCGGATGTACGTCACCGACATCGCCGACTTCGAGGAGGTCGGCCGGGCGCACAAGGAGATCTTCGACGTCGTACGCCCTGTCGCCACGATGGTGCAGGTTGTCGCGCTGGCGCGCCCCGAGCACCTCGTGGAGATCGAGATCGACGCACACGTTGCGCCCTCAGGCTGGCGTGGAAGGCTGGGCTCATGACCGAGACTCCTGACACGTTCGACGACGATGGCGACGGCCCCGACCAGGACGCGATCTTCGACAACCCAGACGAGACCCTCGACTCCGGCTACTCGCCGCCCGAGAGCTACCGCGGCGAGGGCTTCGGCACCACGGCGGACGAGGCCTTGCAGGGCGAGTCGCTCGACGAGCGCCTCCGCCAGGAGGAGCCGGAGGCCGACCCGTACGCCGAGCCTGCGGAGGATGTCGACGACGGTGAGGTCGGCACGGAGCGCGCCGGTCGGCTGGTCGATCCGGATGGGGGCATCGGCGAGGACACCGAGAAGGACCTCGTCGGCGAGGACGTCGGCATCGACGGCGCCGCAGCGAGCGCCGAAGAAGCCGCCGTGCACGTTGTCGAAGACGACTGACGGCGGACCTGAGCGTGAGCGGCCGTGAGCCTGATCTCGAACATCGCTCCGGTGCACACGTGTCCACTAAGGTGACCTGATGCGCGACATCACGTACCCCCCGGTGATCCTGACCGCCAAGACGCTGTTCAAGGCTTTGGGGATGAAGTTCCAGATGTCGGGCACCGAGCACATCCCGCGCACCGGTGGCGCGATCCTCGCGGCCAACCACATCGGTTACGTCGACTTCATCTTCGACGGCTTCGCGGCGCACCCCAGCGGCCGGCTCGTGCGGTTCATGGCCAAGAAGGACGCCTTCGACCACAAGGTCTCCGGCCCGATCATGCGCTCCCTGCACCACATCTCGGTGGACCGCGACAACGGCCAGGCGTCGTACGAGCAGGCGGTCGAGTACGCCCGCAACGGCGAGATCGTCGGCATCTTCCCCGAGGCAACGATCAGTCGCTCCTTCGAGATCAAGGAGCTCAAGACCGGCGCCGTACGCATGGCGGCCGAGGCCGGCGTCCCGCTGATCCCGATGGTCACGTGGGGCACGCAGCTGCTCAAGACCAAGGACCACCCGTCCGACCTCAAGGGCCGGGGCAAGACCATCGGGCTGCACGTCGGAGAGCCCCTCGATGTCACGGGCGAGGACCCGGTCGCCGAGACGGCGCGCCTCCGCGAGGCCATGACGGCGCTGCTCGACAAGGCGATCGCCGAGTACCCGCTCAGCCCCGAGGGCCAGTGGTGGGCGCCCGCCCGGCACGGCGGCACCGCCCCGACGCCGGAGCAGGCCAAGAAGCTCGACGAGGAAGAGCTGATCGCCCGCGCCGCTCGCCGGGCAGCCAAGAAGGCGGACTAGAAACTTTCCGCGTACGCGATGTGGCATTTCTGAGGGCCCGCGACATTACCTAGTGTGAGCCCGATGAAGGACCATCAGCGCCTGGAGTCGATGTACGACGTTTGCGCGCCCAAGGTCTATGCCTACGCCCTGCGCCATTGCGGTCGCGATGACGCCGACGACGTGGTCTCCGAGACGTTCGCCGCTGCCTGGCGACGCATCGAGATCGTGCCGCCGGAGCCGCTCCCGTGGCTCCTGGTGACGGCGGGCAACGTCATCCGCAACCGGCGACGTGCAGACGTACGGCGGTCGACCCTCGCCAGCAACCTGGCGTATGTGCACCAGGCCGACTCGGCCGGTGTGGACGAGGTCGTGGCCGAACGCGCCCACCTGCTCGCCGCCCTGGAACGGCTCAGCGAGCTCGAGCGCGAGGCGTTGCTGCTGGTGGCGTGGGACGGGCTCGATCCGCGCGGTGCCGCCGAGGTGGCGCGCTGTGCGCCGCGGGCCTTCCGGGCCCGGTTGAGTCGTGCCCGCGCACGGCTCGCTGCCGAGCTCGAGTCGGGACTCACCGTCGTTGCCCCTCACCTGCCTTCCAAGGAGGCCCTCTCATGAACGTCGACGAGCTGCTCAAGAAGCACGCACCCAGCACGACTGGCATGCGCGACGAAGCCGGTCGCCTGCGATCCGACGTCCTGACCACTGCGTTGGCCGAGACCGGCGATTCGTACGCCACGGTGCTGCCACGCGTACGCCGGCGCCGCACCCTGGTCCGGCTGACCGCCGCGGCGGCTGTGCTGGCCGTCGTCGGTGCGGGCCTGAGCCTGACCTTCGGTGGGTCCTCGCCGGCGAGTGCCGCGCAGGAGCGATTCACCAACGCTGGCGCGGCACCCGCGTATGGCACCTACGGCGCATTCTCGGCCGGCAGGACGGTCTACATCGGCAACCACCAGGTGACGTTCGACGAGAAGATCAAGGCGATGTACTACACGTCCGAGGGTGTCCTGGTGCGGATGGGGCGGGTCGACTACACCGACGACAACGGGCCGTCGCACTACTCACTGATCCGTCCCGACGGCAGCCACTCGAACATCGACCTCCGCATGGGCGACCGCGTCGTCGCGACCGATCCGAGCAGCCCCGACGTGGCGTACGCCGAACCGGCCGGCAAGCGCTGGTCCTTCGTCGTGGTCAACCTCGTGACCGGCAAGGAGGTCGCGCGCACCACGGTCGACGGGGCCTTCACCTGGGGCGGCTGGGAGGCGCCTCCGGTCACGATGGCCGGGCATCGCATGTGGGCGCTGTTCGACGCAGGCTGGATGGAGTACGACTGGAAGTCCGGCGCGACGCGGATGATTCCCGGCACGAAGAACGCGCCGTTGAGCGCAGCGCACGGCCAGTTCCTCCAGCCGACCGACAAGGACGAGACGCACTGGGCCCTGCGTGACTTCGTCACCGGCAGGACGCTCCAGACCGTGCAGCTTCGCCCGGCGACGGACGACGACATGGGACACGTTCCGAGCCCGGAGCTCTCGCCCGACGGCCGGTTCATCCGCCTCGACGCGCACTACACGGGCTATGACGACAAGGACAACCTGATCCAGGGTCCCGGTCCGTTCCAGTTCATCGCGATCGCCTCCGGCAAGGTCGTCGACCTCGACCGAAGCGGGCCGCTGGGTTGGACGCCAGGAGGCAACACGCTCGAGGTCGACGCCAAGAGCGACAAGCTCGTGGTGTGCAAGCCGGCCACCGGCAGGTGTGACCGCATCGACCTGCCGATCAGCGGCGAGGGCAAGGTCAAGCTCGGCGGACTCCCGTACGAGAGCTGAGAACCGTCGCTGGGAGTGACGTTTGGGTCGCGAAACGCCGTGGATGGCCGACCGAAACGGCCCCCTGCTCGCAGAGCTCGCGGGAGGTGCCCCCAACTCCCAGCGGGGAGTCAGTCGCCGACTGAGCCGTCGGCCATCTCGCGCAGCAGGTCGAGGTGGCCGTTGTGGCGGGCGGTCTCCTCGATCAGGTGGGCGACGACCCAGCGCACGGTCGGGTGGAAGTCCTTGAGCGGCTTCTCCGTCTCGGCGTCGAAGTCGAGGTCGGCGAGCAGGGTGCGGGTCAGCTGCACCTGCTCGCTGTAGCCGTCGATGATCTCCTCGATCGGCACGGTGAGACCCGCCTCGAGCTCGCCGTCGGGGTGCTCCGCGCTCCACGGCGCCCGGTCGTCGCCGCCGAGTGTCACGACCTCGATCCAGTAGTGCTCGTTCCACCGCAGGTGGTTGAGCAGCGAGGCCGGGTTGGTCAGCGGAGAGGTCGCCACCGGTGCCGTGCGCGCGAGCTCCTGGCTGAGACCGCGCACCTTGAACAGCGCGGTCTGCTGGACGTACTCCAGCATCTGCATCTGGACGGAGCGTTCGTCACCGGCGGGGGGCGTGTCTGTACGGACCATGGGCCCACCCTGACACAGCGCGACCCGCGGCTAGCCGACCGAGCCGTCGATCATCTCGCGCAGGATGTCGAGGTGGCCGTTGTGGCGCGCGGTCTCCTCGATCAGGTGCTGCAGGATCCACCGGGCGGTCAGGGGGTCCTTGCTGTAGGTGCCGACCATGCGCATGTCGAGATCGACCTCGGCGAACACCGCGAGCGACGCCGCGGCCTGCTCCTCGTACAGCCTGAGCACCTCGTCGAGCGGGAGCACCGAGCCCTCGTCGAACGACGAGTACGGCCGGTCAGCGAGCATCGGACTCACCTCCGGGCCGCCGAACAGGTCCTCGTTGATCCACGACCACTCGACCCAGCGCAGGTGGTTGAGCACGTTGGCCGGCGACATGCTCGGCGATGTCGGCAGGGGCGCGGTGCGGGCCTGTTCCTCGCTGAGTCCGCGTACCTTGCCGATCGCCGTCTCCTGCGAGTAGCGCAGCATCTGCAGCAGGATGCTGCGCTCGTCGTACGAGTCCGGTGTGTCCGAAGGCGCCATGCCTCAGCCTGACACAATGAAACGGTGAGCGAACCTCTGGTGATGGGCATCGAGTCGTCGTGCGACGAGACGGGCGTCGGCATCGTGCGTGGGACGGAGCTGCTGGCCCATGCGCTCTCGTCAAGCATGGAGCAGCACGTACGTTTCGGCGGTGTCGTCCCGGAGGTCGCGAGCCGTGCCCACCTCGAGGCGATGGTCCCGACGCTCGAGCAGGCCTACGCCGAGTCCGGCGTACGTGTGCAGGACGTCGACGCGATTGCGGTGACCAGCGGACCCGGCCTCACCGGTGCACTGCTGGTCGGCGTCGCGGCGGCCAAGGCCCTGGCCCTCGCGCATGACAAGCCGCTCTACGGGGTCAACCATCTCGCGGCCCACGTCGCGGTCGACCAGCTCGAGCACGGGCGCTTCGAGGAACGCGCCGTGGCACTGCTGGTCAGCGGCGGTCACACCGAGATCCTGCTCGTCGACGACATCGTCACCGGCATCACGCTGCTGGGGCAGACGATCGACGACGCCGCTGGCGAGGCGTTCGACAAGGTGGCCCGGCTGCTCGGCCTGCCCTACCCCGGCGGTCCGCACATCGACCGGGTCGCCCGCGACGGTGACCCTACGACGATCGCCTTCCCCAGAGCCCTGACCGGGCGCGATCTCGACAAGCACCGCTACGACTTCTCGTTCTCCGGACTCAAGAGCGCCGTCGCCCGGCACGTGCAGCACGAGGACCGCATGGGCCGTACGTTCGAGGTCGCCGACATCGCCGCGTCGTTCCAGGACTCGGTGTGCGACGTGCTGACCAAGAAGGCCATCGACGCGTGCCTCGACCATGACGTCAAGACCCTGATCATCGGCGGGGGAGTGGCCGCCAACGGCCGCCTGCGCCAGTTCGCCGAGGAGCGCGCCGCCAAGGCCGGCATCCAGATCCGCGTGCCGCGCATGGGGCTGTGCACCGACAACGGTGCGATGGTCGCCGCGCTCGGCGCCGAGGTCGTACGCCGCGGGCTGCCGCCGTCGTCGCTCAACCTGCCGGCCGACTCCAGCATGCCGGTGACCCACGTCGTCGCGGCTTAGCCAACCCGGCGGAACCGGACGACCTGCCCGGGCGCGGCCTGGGCGAGCCGGTCGGTGTGCTGGTCGAGGACGACCGCGATGACGGGGTAGCCGCCGGTCACCGGGTGGTCCGGGCCGAAGACGATCGGCTGGCCGTCCGCGGACACCTGGATGCTGCCTCGGATGCACGGCTCGCTCGGCAGCTCCTCGGTGCGGGACCGCTCCAGCGTGGCTCCGGTCAGGCGTACGCCGACCCGGTCCGATGCAGGACTGACGTGCCACGCGGACTCCAGCAACCGTCGCACGGCCGCGGCGGTGAACCAGTCGTCTCGCGGACCAAGCGTCACGTCGAGCGTCAGCTCGCCGGCCCGTCCGATGGGCGGTACGTCCTCGAGCTCCGGTGGATGGCTCGGCGATCCCGTCTCAAGCCGGTCACCCGCCCGCACTGGCTGCGGTCCGAGCGCGGACAACGTGTCGGTCGACCGCGAGCCCAGCTCCTCCGGGACCGCGAAACCGCCCGCCACCCCCACGTACGCCCTCAGGCCCGTCGTCGGAGATCCCAGCGACACGCGCTGACCCGGCTGCAGCGGGATCGCCCGCCCGTACGCCGCAGGATCGCCGTCGACCGTGATGGCGCCCGCTCCGCCAGTGACCGCGACCCACGACGATGTCTCCGCGAGCAGCACGAGCCCGCCACCGAGCACCTCCAGTGCCGCGGCGTCCGCGTCGTTGCCGAGCACGAGGTTGACCTGGCGCAGCGCCGAACGGTCGAACGCGCCGGACGGGCTGACCCCGA
Source organism: Aeromicrobium sp. 9AM (assembly GCF_902506105.1). GTDB lineage: Bacteria > Actinomycetota > Actinomycetes > Propionibacteriales > Nocardioidaceae > Aeromicrobium. The sequence continues at coordinate 2,269,260 of NZ_LR733304.1, read as the reverse complement.
GATGTCCCAGACCCGGCCGACCGAGGTCCTGCACGAGGGTCCGGAGCCCGGGCGACTCCACGACGAGGGTCATGCGACGACGAACCTGACGGTCATGCCCGCGACGAGCAGCGCAGGCTTCTCGCGGGAGGTGTCCCACATCGTCAGCTCCGTACGACCGATGAGCTGCCATCCGCCGGGTGACTCGCGCGGGTAGACCCCGCTGAACTCGCCGGCCAACCCCACGGCGCCGGCCGGCACCCGTGGCCGAGGGGAGTCGCGGCGCGGCACCTGCAGCCCCGCGTCGCCGTCGACGAGGTAGCAGAAGCCGGGTGCGAAGCCGCCGAACGCCACGGTCCACGGCGTGCCGGTGTGGGCCTGGACGACCTCCGCAGTGGTCAGGCTCGTCAACCGGGCGACCTCGTCGAGGTCAGCGCCGTCGTAGACCACCGGGATCTCGATCTCGGCGCCGTCATCGGGCGTGGCCGAGTCCCCCGGAGTGGTCCGCCCGACGAGCGACCGCAGGTCCGCTGGCTGCCCACGCAGCAGCACGCTCCGCGCCCCCAGCACGGCCTCCGCGTCGCCGTGCAGCGCGGCGAACCAGCGTTGCGCCTCGTCGAGCGACGCGCAGTCGAGCAGCAGAGCCGTGTCGCCGTACGGCTTGAGGATCACGTCGCGAAGCCCGTCAGCTCGGCCCCGGAGGCTTCGAGAGCCGTGCGCACCGCACGCGCCAGAGCGACCGCGCCGGGACTGTCGCTGTGCACGCAGACCGACGAGACGCTGTCCATCAGGCGTACGGCCTGCGACGCCACGGCATGCGGGTCGTCGAGCACCGCGCCGGGCTCACCGCGTGGGACGAGCCTGCCGTCGGAGGTGTAGGCCCGGTCGGCGAATCCCTCGCGGACGATCGGGATGCCGCACGCCTCGGCGATCGACAGCGACACCGATCCCGGCAGCCCGAGCAGGGGCAGCGGGGAGGCGAGACCTTGGAGGGCGTCGACCACCGCCTGGGCCTGTTCGCCGTCGTCGACGATCCGGTTGTAGAGCGCACCGTGCGGCTTGACGTACGCGACCCGGCCACCGGCGGCCTGCGCGATCTCGTCGAGCAGCAGGATCTGGCTCAGCAGCTCGCCGGTGAGCTCGTCGGCGGGCAGGTCGAGCCACAGGCGGCCGAAGTTCTCCCGGTCCGCATAGCCGACCTGCGCCCCGATCGCCACGCCCCGGGCGACGGCGGCATCGCACGTGGCCCGCATCAGGTCGGCGTCGCCGGCGTACGCCCCGCAGCACACGTTGGCACTGGTCACGACATCGAGCAGCGCGATGTCCTCGCCGGACTCCCACCGTGGCCACGACTCACCGAGATCGGCGTTGAGGTCGATCCGCATGCCGCCAGCCTATGCCCCGAATCTCGGAGGTCAGAGGCGTTCGACGAGGTATGCCCGGCCGACGCCCAGCACTCGCGTCATGATGACCGTCGCGGTGTTGGGCCCCTTGAGCTTGAGCCGGCGGATCAGCTCCTCCGGGACGATGTCGACGCCCCGCTTCTTGACCGTCAGCGTGCCGACCCGCCGGACCTGGAGGGCAGCCTTGAGCGGCTTCTCACGGAACGGCAGCTCATCGATGATGCGGAACCCGCGGGCGAGCGGTGTCGTATGCGCGCCGTCGGAGCTGACGTACGCGATGTGCGCGTCCGGCAGCCAGCCGCCGATCGTCGTCGCGAGCTCGCTGACGAGGCCCGCACGGATGACCGCGTCGTCGGGCTCGTAGAGGTAGGCCCCGACGTCGGCGACCGCCACGGGCTCGCCGGTCGACTCGAGCCCGGCACCGGACGGCAGCACCGTGGCTCGTCGGGTCGCCGTCGCGAACGGCGCACCCCACAGGCACGCCTCGACAAGGTTGCCGCCGTCGCTGACCCACTCGGCCTCGACGCCGTGCGGCACCGCGTCGTGAGCCAGCCCCGGCATGAGCTTGGCGACCGCGCGTCCTGCGAGCAGCTGTCGTACCCAGTCCCACGGTGGCTGCAGGTCGGCGGTCGAGAACGTACGCCCGCGGCCGTCGCGGCGGGCCGGGTCGATGAAGGCGACCTCGTCCGCCTGGATCTCGACGGAGCGGGCATCGGCGCAGACGATCTCGCCGTCGAGGTCGAGGGCCCGCAGGTTGGCCGAGGCGATCGCAGCTCGTACGGGATCCAGCTCGACCCCCCGCACCCGCAAGCCGGCCCGCGCGAGCGCCACGAGGTCACCGCCGATCCCGCAGCCGAGGTCGATGACGCCGGACGCGCCGGTCGACGCCAGTCTCGCGGCCCGGTGCGTGGCGACGGGCATGCGCGTGGACTGCTCGAGCGCGTCGTGCGTGAAGTACATCCGCGCTGCGTCGGCACCGAACTTCGGCACCGCCTTGCCGCGCAGGTGGTTCTGCGTCACGGCTGCCGCGACGAGCGCCGGCGCGTACGTCTTGCGGAGCCGGGTGCCGAGCGCGAGATCCGACTCGACGCCGGCTCGCTCGGCGATCTCGGCGAGCAGCAGCTGGCCCGCAGGGGACTGCAGCTGCTCGAACGTCGCCAGATCCATGAGGAGCAGTCTGCCGTGTGCGGCTTGGATACAAATTTTCTCCCTCGATTGGTTACATGGACGGTGCGCCGTTCGTCATCACTGAGACGAGATGAGCAGATGGAAGGCGACGACATGAGCAGAGCGACCCGCGACGACGTGCTGGTGGCAGCGTTCGAGGACCAGCGCACGCGCCTGACGGCCGTGGCGTACCGGATGCTGGGCTCGCAGTCGGACGCCGAGGACGCGGTCCAGGAAGCCTGGCTCCGTCTGGCGCGGCACGACTCCGACGCCATCGACAACCTCGCCGGGTGGCTGACGACCGTGGTGAGCCGGGTGTGCATCGATGCCCTGCGATCACGTACGTCCCGGCCGGTGACCTCCTTCGACGACCGGTTGCCGTACCTGGTCGTCACCGATCCTGACGCCGGGCCGGAGAGCGATGCGCTGCTGACGGACTCGGTCGGGCTCGCCATGCTGGTGGTGCTGGACACGCTGCGGCCGGCCGAACGCCTCGCCTTCGTGCTGCACGACATGTTCGCTGTGCCGTTCGACGAGATCGCGCTCATCCTCGACCGGTCCGTCGAGGCCAGCCGCATGCTCGCGAGCCGCGCTCGCCGCAAGGTGCAGGGCGCGGCCCCGCCGCAGGATCGCCGGCCCCGCAGCGCCGTCGTCGACGCATTCCTCAGCGCAGCGCGGGACGGGAACTTCGCCGCCCTGCTCCGGCTCCTCGATCCCGAGGTCGCCTGGCGGCACTTCTCCCCGGAGGGTCCGGCCTCGCTGATCGGCGCCTCCGAGATCGCGCACCAGGTGATGCAGGGGATCGGCGCCGCTGTGATGACGCAGCCCGTGCTGGTCAACGGCGAGCCCGGGATCGTCGCCCGTACCCCGAGTGGCGAGCCGGTCGCCGTCGCGGCCTGCGCCGTGGTCGGTGGCCGGATCGTCGAGATGCTCTCCCTCCGCGACCCGGCCAGACTCAAGAGGATGAACCTGCCAGCGCCTGCATCTCGCGATTAGCAGTCTCTTGGGGTGAGTGCTAACCGCGTGCTAGATTTCGTATTGGCACTCTCGCCATGAGAGTGCCAAGCATCGGTGAGTACGACCCCCGCGACGGCGTGCCCACCAGCGTCCAACGTTCCACCGCCTGAAAGGGGAGGTCGACACGTGTCGGTCACCATCAAGCCGCTCGAGGATCGCCTGGTCATCCAGGCTGTCGAAGCCGAGCAGACCACTGCATCAGGTCTGGTCATCCCGGACACCGCCAAGGAGAAGCCCCAGGAGGGCAACGTCATCGCTGTCGGACCCGGTCGGGTCGACGACAACGGCAACCGCGTTCCTCTTGACGTCGCCGTCGGCGACAAGGTCATCTTCAGCAAGTACGGCGGCACCGAGGTCAAGTACGACGGCCAGGAGTACCTCATCCTGTCCGCTCGCGACGTCCTCGCTGTCGTTTCGTGATCTGACGCCCCGGCGCCCCTCCGAGGGCGCCGGGGCCTCTCACGTTTCTGCACCACGCAGCCCCTCAGTCGCACCCACATTTTTCGAAAGAAGCTGACATGCCCAAGATCCTCGAATTCGACGAGAACGCCCGCCGCTCGCTCGAGCGCGGCGTCGACAAGCTCGCCAACACCGTCAAGGTCACCCTCGGTCCCAAGGGCCGCTACGTCGTCCTCGACAAGAAGTGGGGCGCCCCCACGATCACCAACGACGGCGTGACCGTCGCCCGTGAGGTCGAGCTCGACGACCCGTTCGAGAACCTCGGCGCCCAGCTGGCCAAGGAAGTCGCCACCAAGACGAACGACGTCGCCGGTGACGGCACGACGACCGCGACCGTCCTGGCCCAGGCCATGGTCCACGAGGGCCTCCGCGCCGTCGCGGCCGGCGCCAACCCGGTTGGCCTCAAGAAGGGCATCGAGGCGGCCGTCGAGGCTGTCGTCAAGCGCCTGCACGAGGTCGCCCGCGACGTCGACGACATCAAGGACATGACCGACGTCGCGACCGTCTCGTCGCGTGACGGCGTCATCGGCCAGCTCATCGCCGAGGCGTTCGACAAGGTCGGCAAGGACGGCGTGATCACGGTCGAGGAGTCCAACACCATGGGCACCGAGCTCGAGTTCACCGAGGGCATGCAGTTCGACAAGGGTTACCTGTCGCCCTACTTCGTCACCGACACCGAGCGCATGGAGACCGTCCTCGACGATCCCTACATCCTCGTCAACCAGGGCAAGATCTCGTCGGTCAGCGACCTGCTGCCGATCCTCGAGAAGGTCGTCCAGGCCGGCAAGCCGCTGTTCATCATCGCCGAGGACGTCGACGGCGAGGCGCTGTCGACGATCGTCGTCAACAAGATCCGCGGCACGTTCACCTCGGCGGCCGTCAAGGCGCCCGCGTTCGGTGACCGCCGCAAGGCCATGCTGCAGGACATCGCGACCCTCACCGGCGCGCAGGTCGTCACGCCCGACGTCGGCCTCAAGCTCGACCAGATCGGCCTCGAGGTGCTCGGCACGGCTCGCCGCGTCGTCATCACTAAGGACAACACGACGATCATCGACGGCGGCGGCGACAAGGCCGAGGTCGACGGACGCGTCAGCCAGATCAAGGCCGAGATCGACAGCACCGACTCCGACTGGGACCGCGAGAAGCTCCAGGAGCGCCTCGCCAAGCTCGCCGGCGGCGTCTGCGTCATCAAGGTCGGCGCGGCCACCGAGGTCGAGCTCAAGGAGAAGAAGCACCGCATCGAGGACGCCGTCTCGGCGACTCGCGCGGCGATCGAGGAGGGCATCGTCGCCGGTGGCGGCTCGGCTCTCGTCCACGCCGTCTCGGTGCTCGAGGGCAACCTCGGCCTCACGGGCGACGAGGCGGTCGGCGTAAGGATCGTCCGCATCGGCGCCGACGCCCCGCTGGAGTGGATCGCCCGCAACGGCGGCGTCTCCGGTGAGGTCGTCGTCAACAAGGTCCGCGAGAGCGGCGAGGGCTACAACGCGGCCACCGAGGAGTACGGCGACCTGGTCGCCCAGGGTGTCCTCGACCCGGTCAAGGTGACGCGCTCCGCGCTCGCCAACGCCGCGTCGATCACCGCGATGCTCCTCACGACCGAGACGCTGATCGTCGAGAAGCCGGCCGAAGAGGCCGAGGACGCGCACGCGGGTCACAATCACTGATCCGGACCCAAGAATGACCCGAGGGCCGGGCTCCAGCATTGTGCTGGGGCCCGGCCCTCGTATGTCAGATCCTGCGATGATCCGGTTCCTAGGGAGGCCGCCAGCGGCCGACCGGGAGCGAGCTCTGCGAGCGAAGGACGCCCTCCCGCTAGATTCATCGGGGTGAGCACTCCACGGCACGACTTCGCCGGCGTACGCGCTGACCTGGGCCTCCCGTCCGTCGACGAGACCGATCGCTTCCCACCTGATGTGCTCGCCGAAGCGGCGACGATCGCCGCAGCCGAACGCGGCGACCTCGAGGATGCGACCTCGATCCCGTTCGTCACGATCGACCCACCGGGCGCCAAGGACCTCGACCAGGCGATGTTCCTCGAACGGGACGGCGGCGGCTTCAAGGTCCACTACGCGATCGCCGACCTCGGTGCCGCGATCCCGCCAGGCGGCGCGGTCGACACCGAGGCGCGGCTCCGGGGGCAGACGATCTACCTGCCTGACGGACGTGTGCCGCTGCACCCGCCGGTGCTGTCGGAGGGCGCCTTGAGCCTGCTTGCCGACCAGGTCCGCGGCGCAGCGTTGTGGACCGTCGACGTCGCCGCTGACGGCAGCCTGAGCAACGCGTCGGTGCGCCGAGCGCTCGTGAAGTCGGTTGCCCAGCTCGACTACGAGGGCGTGCAGAAGTCGTTCGACGCGGGCTCGCCGCACCCGTCGCTCGAGCCGCTCGCCGACCTCGGCCGGCTCCGCCAGAAGGTACGCGTCGACCGCGGCGCGATCGAGCTGGCCCTGCCCGAGCAGGAGGTCGAGCGCGACGGCGACGGCTGGCGGGTCGTGATGCGCATCCGGACGGACGTCGACGGCTGGAACGCCGAGGTCTCGCTGCTGACCGGCATGGCGGCCGCCCAGCTGATGCTCGAGGCGCAGGTCGGACTGCTGCGTACGCTCCCTCCGGCGGACGAGCGGGCCAACGCCGGGTTCCTCCGCACGGCGCGCACGTTGCAGATTCCGGTGCCCGACGGGGCGACTCCGGCGCTCGTGCTGCTGTCGCTCGACCCGGCACGGCCGGCTTCCCTTGCGCTCATGACCGAGGCGACCCGGTTGCTCCGTGGCGCCGGCTACGAGGCGTTCGACGCGTCCGCGCCCGCCCAGGCCGACCACGCCGGGGTCGGTGGGCCCTACGCCCACGTCACCGCGCCGCTGAGGCGACTGGCCGACCGCTTCGGCACCGAGGCCTGCCTCGCGATCTGTGAGAAGCGGGACGTGCCGGACTGGGTACGAGAGGCGCTGCCCTCGCTTCCGGAGATCATGAAGTCCTCGGACCAGCGAGCGGCCAAGGCTGACCGCACCTGCATCGACCAGGCCGAGGTCTGGGCGCTCGCCGGCCGCATCGGTGAGTCGTTCGACGCGATCGTGGTGCATGCCGATCGCGAGGGCGGTGACATCGTGCTCCACGATCCGCCGGCCATCGCGCGCTGCAAAGGTCCCGGTCTGCGCGAAGGTACGCAGGTCAGCGTGGTCCTGGCCCGGATCGACGAGGCCCGGCGCGAGGTGGAGTTCACGTACGGGGGCACCCCGGAGTAGCGCTTTTCCTTAGGTTAGGCTGCCCTTATGAAACGCAGACTCCTCGCAGCCTTTGCCGCGATCGCCCTCACGACCCTGACTGCCTGCGGGACCTCCGCATCCGACGACGCCGGCGCCGGCCCGTGGACGTACACGGACGACCGCGGCACCGAGATCTCGGTCGACAGCACACCTCGCCGCATCGTGGCCCAGTCCTCCGTCGCAGCGGCGCTGGCCGAGCTGGGCCTCGACGACCAGATCGTCGGCACGTTCGGACCGCTGAAGCTCAAGGACGGGTCGGTCGACCCGCAGGCCGCCGGCCTGGACCCCGAGGACGTCACGGACGTCACCGGCGGCGGCGAGTACGGCTCGCTCGACCTCGAGAAGGTCGCCGCGCTCGAGCCCGACCTCATCATCACCAACATGTACATCAAGCCGGACCTCTGGTACCTCAGCGACGCTACCGCGAAGCGGGTCGAGAAGCTCGCCCCGATCCTCGCGATCAACTTCCAGGGCCTCGACCTGGTCGAGACGCTGGACTCGGTCGAGAAGGTCGCCGGCAAGCTGGGTGCGGACCTGAAGGACGACGACGCCGTCGAGGCGCGCAAGGCGTTCGACGCCGCCAGCAAGCGGCTCGCCGCGGTCGGCGAGCAGCTGGGCAGCAAGACCGTCCTGCCGGCCAGTGCGACAGCGGACCTGTTCTACGCCGGCGACCCGGCGCAGTTCCCCGACATCGCCTACTACCAGTCGATCGGCCTGCCCATCGCGCCGGTGAAGGCGAAGAAGGACTCCTACTGGGACGAGCTCAGCTGGGAGAAGTCGGACAAGTACGACTCCGACGTCATCCTGTGGGACGACCGCATGGGTCAGGGCGGCCTGAAGACCCTCAAGGCGCAGCCCGTCTTCAGCACGATCACGGGTGCCAAGAACGATGCGTACGTCCCGTGGGCCGCCGTCACGCCACCCGGCTACGAGGCGTACACCCGCGTCATCGACACCCTCGCGAGCGATCTCGGGAAGAAGCTGTGAAGCGGCTCGGAGCGGCGCTGGCCGCGGCATCACTGATGATGGTGGCCGCGTGCGGCACGTCGGCATCGGACGACGCGGGGGCCGGCCCATGGACGTACAAGGACGATCTGGGCACGAAGATCAGCCTGGACGCGAAGCCGCAGCGGCTGCTCGTGCAGTCGTCGGTCGCCGCAGCGCTGACCGACCTCGGCCTCGGAGACGAGATCGTCGGCACGTTCGGTCCGCTCAAGAACGCTGACGGCGGACCGGACTCGCAGGTCGCCGGCCTCGACATCGGCAAGGTGCCGGACGTCACCGGAGGCGGCGAGTACGGCTCGATCGACCTCGAGAAGGCCGCGAGCCTCAAGCCCGACCTCGTCGTCACGAGCGCGTACCTCAAGAGCGATCTCTGGTACGTCAACGACGCGACGGCCAAGAAGCTCAAGCAGCTCGCGCCGATCATGGTCGTGAGCTTCGACGGCAAGACCCTGCCCGGCATGCTGGACTCCACCGAACGGGCGGCCAAGGCCCTGGGCGCCGACCTCGACTCCGCGACCGTCACGAAGGCGCACGGCGACTTCGCGGCTGCAGCGAAGCGCGTGGAGCAGGCCGGCAAGGACCTCGGCACCAAGAAGATCCTGGTCGGCTCACCCGCGCAGGACGTCTTCTACGTCTCCAACCCCAAGGTCAGCCCCGACCTGATGTATTGGCGCGACAAGCTCAAGCTGCCGATCGTCGTGCCGACCAAGCCAGACAAGGGTGGCTACTTCCAGACGCTGAGCTGGGAGAAGGCCGACCTCTATCCCGCCGACGTGCTCCTGTACGACGACCGGGTCGGCAAGGCCGGGCTCGCACTGTTCGACGACCAGCCGGTGTTCCAGACGCTGCAGGCTGCGAAGGACAAGGCGTACATCCCGTGGACGTCGGTCGCGCCGCCCAGCTATCGGGCATACGCGGACATCATGAACCGCCTCGCCGACGACCTCGAGAAGTATGCGTCCTAGGACGAGCGGCGCTGCTCGAGTCCGGCCAGCACGATGTCGAGCTTGCGGTCATACCAGCCGTGGCCGCGCCAGACCTCTTCGGTGTCGTACGCCTTGAGCACCGGCATCCGCGGCCCGTCGACGTGCGCCTTCTCGATCGCCTTGAGTCGGCGCATCTCGGCGGAGGCCGTCAGGGCGAGGGTGACGACGAACTCCACGGCGACCGTGGCGTCCTCGAGCTTGTAGCCCTGGCGCTGCAGCGAGTCGATGTACTTCTCGATGCGGTCCTCGACGGCACGCGGAGACTTCGGTGCGCCGAGTGCGGCGGTGTCGAGGCCCGGGTGGTCCTCGCACATCTGCCAGATCGTCTCGCCGATGCCCTTGAGCAGCTCCTGCCACGGCAGGTCGGCGTCTGGCCAGCTGGCGGCGACGATCGCCTTGTCGAGCGCGCGGAGGAGCAGGTCATCGCGATCTTCGACGTAGCGGTACAGACCGGAATGAGCGACCCCGAGCCGTCGGGCGACCGACGGCATGCTGAATGTGGCGATTCCGTCGTCAAGCGCAGCCTGCGCGATGACGTCGACAGTGAGTGCCCTCGGGCGCCCTGGCTTGCGGTCCATGGGGGCATCATACTGCGGGTACGGGTGCAATGTCCGATCTTCTGTGATGCGGTGTCGCACAGGGCCGCCGCAGCGACGGGTCGCCTTCCCCCGGGACGATAGGATAACGCCATGGAGAACACCGGCATTCCTGACAAGTTTGCGTCGCTCGGACTCACGTACGACGACGTCCTTCTGCTCCCCGGGTTCTCCGACCTCAATCCCAGCGAGATCGACACGACGTCGCGGCTGACGCGCGAGATCAACCTCCGGATCCCGCTGATCAGCGCCGCGATGGACACCGTCACCGAGTCGCGCATGGCGATCGCGATGGCGCGCCAGGGTGGCATCGGCGTGCTGCACCGCAACCTGTCGCTGGAGGACCAGGCCTACCAGGTCGACCTCGTCAAGCGCACCCAGACCGGCATCATCTCCAACCCCGTGACGATCGGCCCCGACGCGACGCTCGAGGAGCTCGACCGCATCTGTGGCGAGTACCGCGTCTCCGGGCTCCCCGTCGTCGACACCGACAACCGGCTGCTCGGCATCATCACCAACCGCGACCTGAGGTTCACGCCGGTCGCCGAGTGGGCCACCACCAAGGTCGACGAGGTCATGACCCCGATGCCGTTGATCACCGGTCACGACGGCATCAGTCGTGAGGACGCGACCCTGCTGCTGCGCAAGCACAAGCGCGAGCGGCTCCCGCTGGTCGACGACGAGGGCCGCCTGGCGGGCCTCATCACGGTCAAGGACTTCGTGAAGTCCGAGCAGTTCCCCCACGCCACCAAGGACGCCGATGGTCGCCTGATGGTCGGTGCGGCGATCGGCTACTTCGGTGACGCCTGGCAGCGCGCGACGACCCTGATCGACGCCGGCGTCGACGTCCTGGTCGCCGACACCGCCCACGGTCACGTGCGGATGCTCCTCGACATCGTCAAGCGGCTCAAGACCGACCCGGCCACGCGGCACGTCCAGGTCATCGGCGGCAACGTCGCGACCCGCGAAGGAGCTCAGGCGTTCGTTGACGCCGGCTCGGACGCGGTCAAGGTGGGCTTCGGCCCCGGCTCGATCTGCACGACCCGGGTCGTCACCGGGTGCGGGGTGCCCCAGATCACCGCGGTCTACGAGGCGTCCCTGGCGGCCAAGCCCGCTGGCGTGCCGGTCATCGCCGACGGCGGCCTGCAGCAGTCGGGCGACATCGCCAAGGCCCTGGTCGCCGGTGCCGAGACCGTCATGATCGGATCGATGCTGGCCGGTGTCGAGGAGTCCCCGGGCGAGGTCGTGTTCGTCAACGGCAAGCAGTTCAAGGCCTACCGCGGCATGGGTTCGCTCGGTGCGATGAGCAGCCGCGGCAAGAAGTCGTACTCCAAGGACCGCTACTTCCAGGCCGAGATCACCAGCGACGACCAGATCGTGCCCGAGGGCGTCGAGGGCCAGGTCGCCTACCGCGGCCCGTTGTCGGCGGTCGCGCACCAGCTGATCGGCGGGCTCAACCAGTCGATGTTCTACGTCGGGGCGCGCACGATCCCCGAGCTGCAGGACAAGGGCCGGTTCGTCCGGATCACGTCGGCGTCGCTCAAGGAGAGCCACCCGCACGACATCCAGATGACCGCCGAGGCGCCCAACTATTCGTCGCGATGATTCGCTCCAGCGTCCTTCGCTCGCAGAGCTCGCTCCCGCTCGGCCGCGGGCGGCCTCGCTAGGAACCGGAGCACTCGCTCGCTAGGCGCGGAGCGCCGGGAGGGAGCGCCAGCGACCGAAGCGTGGTGCGGGGACTCCTCAGCGTGAGCACCGTTAGCCTCGTGGGGTGAGCATCCGCAAGAACGTCGCCGTCTTCATCGACGCCGAGAACCTGTTCAAGGGTTACGGCAAGCTCGACATCCCCGACGTGTCGATGGAGGACATCCTCAACCAGATCGACAAGGCCGCCTCGCAGGAGGCCGGCGCCAACGGCATCGCGGTCGCCCGGGCGTACGCCGACTGGAACGCGCTGGGCCTCGAGGACTACCGCCGCGACGTCGAGCGGAGCCGGGTCGAGACCGTCCAGGTCTTCTCGGTGGGCAAGGCCGAGAAGAACGCCGCCGACATCGTCCTGGTCGTCGACTGCCTGCGGGTCGCCGCCGATCTGGACCACATCGAGGTGTTCGTCCTGGTGTCGGCCGACGGCGACTTCGTGCCGCTGGTGCGCAGGCTGCACGAGCTCGACAAGTACGTCGTGGGCGCCACGCTGTCCAACCACCCGGTCAACTCGGTGCTGGAGAAGGAGGTCGACCAGTACGTCGGCCTCAAGGTCACCCCGGTCCCGCCTGCGGCAGCGCTGCAGCCGGTGTTCTCCGCCGGGGAGCCGGCCAAGAAGTCGGCTGCTCCTCGCAAGGCCGCCGCGAAGAAGGTCGTGGAGCCTCCGCCGGTGAAGGAGGCGCCCGCCAAGAAGGAGGCGCCCGCCAAGAAGGAGGCGGCCGCCAAGAAGACCGCGAAGAAGACGGCCAAGAAGCAGGAACCGGCGCCGGACAAGAATCCGCCGCGGGCCGGCGGCAAGCCCGAGTGGCACAAGATCGCCTCACAGATCCCCGTCGTCCACGAGGGTCGCGCATCGTCGCCCGACGACTACAAGGCGATCATGAAGAAGGTGCTGACCGAGCCCAAGGTCCGCAGCTATCTCGACCAGCTCGCCAACCACGGCGGCACGCTGCCGATCCTCGCGATGGCGATCAAGGCCGCAGCGCCGCAGGTCAGCCCGTCGGACGCCAAGGTCAGCACCCTGTCGCGCGCGCTCCGCTTCGCGCTCGCCGGGACGCCGTACGCCTTGGCGCGCCAGAGCGACGACGTCCAGCCCGTGCTCGTGCGGCGTTCGAGCAAGCCGGCCGGGATGCTCCCCGACCTGTCGCTCGACGACATCCAGCGGGGCGTCCAGTAGGTCACCCGGTCCCTCCATCGCACTAGGCTGTACGCATGGCAGACATCGAGATCGGCACGGCAAAGCGCGGCCGACGTGCGTACTCCTTCGACGACATCGCGATCGTCCCGAGCCGGCGTACGCGAGACCCCGAAGAGGTCTCGACCGCGTGGCAGATCGACGCCTACCGGTTCGAGCTCCCGGTCATCGCCGCCCCGATGGACTCGGTCATGAGTCCCGAGACGGCGATCGCCCTGGGCAAGCACGGCGGACTCGGTGTGCTGGACCTCGAAGGACTGTGGACGCGCTACGAGGATCCCGAGAAGCTGCTCGAGGAGGTCGCCGGCATCGACGGCCCACTGGCCACCAAGCGCCTGCAGGAGATCTACGCCGAGCCCATCAAGGCGGAGCTCATCACCGCGCGCCTGAAGCAGATGCGCGACTCGGGGGTCACCGTGGCCGGCGCGCTGTCGCCGCAGCGCACCAAGCAGTTCGCCGACGCCGTCGTCGATGCGGGCGTCGACCTGTTCGTCATCCGCGGCACCACGGTGTCGGCCGAGCACGTCTCGGGGCAGACCGAGCCGCTCAACCTCAAGGAGTTCATCTACGAGCTCGACGTCCCGGTCATCGTCGGTGGCTGCGCGACCTACCAGGCGGCGCTGCACCTGATGCGCACGGGCGCCGCCGGCGTGCTCGTCGGGTTCGGTGGCGGTGCCGCGCACACGACCCGCAGCGTGCTGGGCGTCGCGGTGCCGATGGCTTCTGCGGTCGCTGACGTCGCAGCGGCCCGGCGTGACTACCTCGACGAGTCCGGCGGCCGCTACGTGCACGTCATCGCCGACGGCTCGATCGGTCGCAGCGGTGACATCGCCAAGGCCATCGCCTGCGGCGCCGATGCCGTCATGATCGGTTCTCCCTTCGCCCGCGCCGTCGAGGCCCCCGGTCGCGGATTCCACTGGGGCGCCGAGGCCTGGCACCCCGACCTCCCGCGCGGCGCCCGCGTCGAGATGGGCACCGTCGGCGACCTCGAGTCGGTGCTGTTCGGCCCCTCGTCCGTCCCCGACGGCACCATGAACCTCATCGGTGCCCTGCGCCGAGCCATGGCGACGACGGGCTACACCGACCTCAAGGAGTTCCAGCGGGTCGAGGTCGTCGTCGGCTGACCTCACCCCACGAAACCGCTCGCCACACGTCAAGGTGTGCATGTCGAAAGGGCTCACGATTTCGCGGGGGCCCCGAGGCAGCAGGAGAATCAGTGATCAAATTCAGGCTTGAGCGCGTGCCCTTCGGGCATCCCGACGCCGTGGCGCTGCGTGACGAGCACGTGGCCTACGGCAACCAGCTCTACGCATCAGACCCGGCGTCCCTGCACCGGTCCGGGTCAGAGGGCATCGAGCCGTCATCGGTCGTCGCCACCGTCGTGGCGTACGGCGAGGAGGGTCCGGTGGGCCACGCGTGCCTGCGGCAGCTGGACGGCGAGCTCGAGATCAAGCGCATGTACGTCGTGCCGAGCAGCCGCGGAACCGGCATCGCCGACGACCTGTTGGCCGCCATGGAGCAGGCCGCGCGTGACGAGGGTGCGCGTCGGGTCATCATCCACACCGGCGACCGCCAGCATGCCGCGCTGAAGTTCTACGACCGCCACGGCTACACCTCGATCCCGGTCTACCCGCCGTACGAAGAGGTCACCTACTCGCTGTGCTTCGAGAAGCTGCTCTGATGCGGGTCGAGTCGCTCCACGTCTACCCGGTCAAGGCGACGGCACCGGTCGACCTGGCCTCTGCCCGTGTCGAGCTCGCCGGACTGCGCGACGACCGGCGCTGGGCCGTCGTCGACCCGCAGGGCGTCAGGCTCAACGCGACGACACACGGCCGGCTGCTGACGGTCACGGCGACTCCGGACGAGTCGGGTGCGCTGACCCTCACGGCTCCGGACCAGCGGCCGCTCGCGGTGGCCGTACCCATCGGAGGCCCCATGGTTCCGGTCAACGTCACGAGGCTCGCGTCGATGGTCGACGCCGGTGACGATGCGGCTACGTGGTTCAGCCAGGTCCTGGACGAGCCGGTCCGGCTGGTGTGGCAGGACGACCCGGCCCGACGGCCGATCTCGGACAAGCACGGTGGCCTGGGTGCCGAGCCGCTCAGCCTGGCCGACACCGGGCCGCTGCTGCTCACCACCACGTCGTCGCTGGCGCAGCTCGACGCCTGGATCGCAGCGGAGCACGAGCCGCAGCCCATGGTGATGCGGCGTTTCCGTCCCAACGTCGTCGTCGAGGGCTCGGACGTCCCGTTCGCCGAGGACGACTGGCGCGGCCTCCACATCGGCGACGTGCCCTACCGCTTCGCCGAGCACTGCGACCGCTGTGTCGTGACGACGATCGACCCGCTGACATTGGCCCACGGCAAGGAGCCGATCCGTACGCTCGCGCGCCACCGCAAGTGGGCCGGCAAGACGTGGTTCGGCATCCGCATCGTCCCGCTTGCGACCGGCAAGGTGTCGGTCGGCGACGAGGTCACGGTCGCGTAGGCCCGTCGAACACATCACACCCGGGGCCACTGGCCTGCTGGGTCAGGGGTGCCTTAGCATGGTGAGGCTAGCCTTATATCGAGGCCGAGCCCGACCTCCCCGAAGGAATTCCCTGCAATGAAGCCTCTTGCCACGCTCGGCGTGCTGACGATCGCCGCCCTGAGCTTGACGGCCTGTGCCGACGACCCCAAGTCGTCCTCCGGCGGCCTCACGGTCGAAGCCACGGACTCCAAGTGCAGCGTCTCGCAGACCGACCTCAAGGCCGGCCCGTCGACGTTCAAGGTCACCAACAAGGGCAGCAAGGTCACCGAGTTCTACGTCTACGCCGACGGCGACCGCATCATGGGCGAGGTCGAGAACGTCGGACCCGGCCTGACCCGCAACCTGGTCGTCGACCTGCCCAAGGGCTCGTACGAAGGCGCCTGCAAGCCCGGCATGGTCGGTGACGGTATCCGCCAGAAGCTCACGGTCACGGGCGAGGCAGCCAAGAAGCTGTCCGACTCCCAGGAGCTCAAGGCCGCCGCGACGTCGTACGAGCGCTACGTCAACTCCCAGACCGTCGCGCTGATCGCCAAGACGGATGAGTTCGTCACTGCGGTCAAGGACGGCGACGTCACGGAGGCCAAGAAGCTCTACCCGATCGCCCGTACGTACTGGGAGCGCATCGAGCCGGTGGCCGAGAAGTTCGGCGACCTCGACCCGCTGACCGACGGTCGCGAGGCCGACGCGAAGGCCGAGAAGCGCGACTTCACCGGCTGGCACCGCATCGAGAAGCAGCTGTGGGTCGACAACAACACCGAGGGCATGGCGCCGTACGCCGACGACCTGCTCACCAACGTCAAGAAGATCGTGGCGCTCGGCAAGGACGCCCCGCTGACGGCGCTCGAGCTCGCGCAGGGCTCCAAGGGCCTGCTGGACGAGGTCGCGACCAGCAAGATCACCGGCGAGGAGGACGAGTTCAGCCACACCGACCTCTGGGACTTCAAGGCGAACATCGAAGGCTCCGAGGCTGCCATCGCGGCGCTCCGCCCGGTGCTGGAGAAGCAGGACCCGGCCCTCGTCAAGGAGCTCGACGCCAAGTTCAAGGCGCTCGACGACGACCTCGACCAGTACCAGGACGACAACGGCGACTGGACGTTCTACGACAAGCTCACCAAGGCTCAGGTCAAGCGCCTGTCCGACCTGGTGGCCGCCGTCAGTGAACCGATCAGCCGCGTCGCCGCCGTGGTTGCCGAGTCTGCGTAGCCTGAACTGATGTCTGAGCAGAACGAGTCCACGTCGGGCCTCTCCCGCCGCAAGCTGATCGGCGCGGCCGGGATCGGTGCGCTCGCGGTCGGTGCCGGCGGCGGCTATGCCGTCGGCCGCCAGGGTGACGAGAGCCCCGCAGGGGTCGCCGATCCCGACGCGAAGCCGATCCCTTTCGAGGGTGCGCACCAGGCCGGCATCGTCACGCCGGCGCAGGACCGCCTCTACTTCGTCGCGCTGGACATGACGAGCGAGGAGCGCGCCGACCTGATCTCGCTGCTCAAGGACTGGACCGAAGCGGCGCGGCAGATGACGCAGGGCAACGACGTCGGCAAGTTCGGCGCGGTGTCCGGCTCGCCGTTCGCACCGCCGGAGGACACCGGCGAGGCGCTGGGCCTGCCGCCGTCGGGGCTCACCATCACGGTGGGCTTCGGTCGCGGCCTGTTCGTCGATGCCAAGGGCAAGGCCCGGTTCGGTCTCGACGGCAAGCTGCCCGACAAGCTCAAGCAGCTGCCGGCGTTCTCCGGCGACCAGCTCGATCCGGCGATCAGCGACGGGGACCTGGCGATCCAGGCCTGTGCCAACGACCCGCAGGTCGCGGTCCACGCGGTGCGCAACCTCGTACGCATCGCCTTCGGTCGCGCGTCAGTGCGTTACTCCCAGATGGGCTTCGGGCGTACGTCCTCGACGTCGTCCGCGCAGGTCACGGCCCGCAACATGCTCGGCTTCAAGGACGGCACCGCCAACATCAAGGTCGAGGACAAGAAGGACGTCCAGGACTTCGTCTGGGTGCCCAAGGAGGACGGCCCCGACTGGCTCGTCGGCGGCTCATACCTGGTCAGCCGCAAGATCAACATGCGCATCGAGATCTGGGACCGCGAGCCGCTCGAGGGCCAGGAGAACATCATCGGCCGCGCCAAGGGCTCCGGCGGCCCGCTGTCGGGCGGCGACGAGTTCGCCAAGCTCGACTTCACCCAGAAGAACGACCGCGGGGCACCGGTCATCGACAAGAAGTCGCACGTACGCCTGGCGCACCCCGACTTCAACCACGGCGCGAAGCTGCTGCGGCGTGGCTACAACTTCGTCGACGGCTCGGACGGCCTCGGCCAGCTCTCGGCCGGGCTGTTCTTCATCGCGTACCAGCGGGATCCCGAGAAGCAGTTCGTCCAGGTCCAGCGCTCGCTCGCCGGTTCGCAGAACGACCTGCTCAACGAGTACATCGTGCACGTGAGCTCGGGCCTGTTCGCCTGCCCGCCCGGTGTCGGCCGCAAGGGCTTCTGGGGCGAAGGGCTCTTCACCTGAGCGTGAGTCTCGTTACTCGCCGGTAGTCATGTGACACGAGCAATGTCATACTCAGGGTATGACCACGCTCGACTCACCTGCGCAGACCTCGTCGCCCGTGTCCTCGGCACGTGCTGCCGAGCTCACGAGCCTCGTCCGTACGACCTCCGGTGAGCACCGGACGACCCACTCGCCGCTGACCGGCGACCCGGTTGCGGACATCCCGGTGTCGAGCATCGCCGACGTCGACGAGGCATTCGCGACCGCGCGCGTCGCGCAGGAGGCATGGTCGAAGACCTCGCTCCGGGCTCGCAAGAAGGCCCTGCTGCGTCTGCACGACCTGGTCCTCGAGCACCAGGACGAGCTGCTCGACCTGATCCAGGTCGAGTCCGGCAAGAGCCGCGCGCACGCCTTCGACGAGGTCGCGCACCTGGCCCTCACGGCGCGTTTCTACGCCCGGCGGCTCAAGAAGCAGATCGGCACGCGCCGCCGCAACGGTGCGCTGCCGGGACTGACCTCCATCACTGTCAACCAGGTGCCCAAGGGTGTCGTCGGCATCATCAGTCCCTGGAACTACCCGCTCACGATGGCGATCTCCGACGGCATCCCGGCCATCGCGGCCGGCAATGCCGTGGTGCACAAGCCGGACAGCCAGAGCCCGCTGATCGCCCTCGCGGGCGTCGAACTGATGCGCAAGGCCGGCATTCCCGCCGACGTGTGGCAGGTCGTCAGCGGCGCCGGCTCCGTCGTCGGCACCGCGATCATCGAGCGCGCCGACTACGTCTGCTTCACCGGGTCGACCGCGACGGGCAAGCTCATCGCGCAGCAGGCCGCAGCGCGCCTCATCAGCTGCTCGCTCGAGCTCGGCGGCAAGAACCCCATGATCGTGCTGCCCAGCGCCGACATCGACAAGGCCGCGGCCGGCGCCGTGCAGGCGTGCTTCTCGTCCGCCGGCCAGCTCTGTGTCTCGATCGAGCGCCTGTACGTACCGGATTCGCGGTTCGAGGAGTTCAAGGCCGCGTTCGTCTCGCGGGTCGAGCACCTCGCACTCGGTGCCGCCCTCGACTGGGACGCCGACATCGGATCGCTCGTCTCGCAGGCCCAGCTCGACACCGTGACGAACCACGTCAAGGATGCCGTCGCCCACGGCGCCACCGTGCTGGTCGGCGGCAAGCCCAGGCCGGACATCGGTCCGTACTTCTACGAGCCGACCGTCCTAGAAGGCGTCACCGCGGACGCTGAGTGCTTCGCGGGGGAGACCTTCGGACCCCTGGTCTCTCTGTATCCCTACAAGACGGTCGACGACGCCATCTCGCTCGCCAACCAGGGGGAGTACGGACTCAACGCGAGCATCTGGGGCAAGCCGCGCGAGGCGCGCGCCATCGCCGCCCGCATCAAGGCCGGCACGATCAACATCAACGAGGGCTTCTCGGCGACGTTCGGCAGCGTCGACGCCCCGATGGGCGGCATGCGCCAGTCGGGTCTCGGCCGCAGGCAGGGCGCCGAGGGCATCCTCCGCTACACCGAGCCCCAGGCGGTCGGCGTGCAACGCGGCTTCCCGGTCGCCGGCCCGTCGTTCCTGCAACCCCGGACGTACGCCAAAGTGCTCACCGCCGGACTGAGGATCCTGAGGAGGACCCCGCGTGCATGAGCGAGCGCAGCGAGTGAACAGTGGAGTCGTCATGCTGACATCTCCGTACCGTGGCTTTCTCACGGAGGTGGCGGCATGACATTTGACTATGACGTCGTCGTCATCGGATCGGGGTTCGGCGGGAGCGTCTCGGCGCTGCGGCTGACCGAGAAGGGCTACAAGGTCGCCGTGCTCGAGGCCGGCAAGCGCTACGAGGACAAGGACTTCGCCAAGAACTCCTGGCGCCTGCGCAAGTTCCTCTGGATGCCCCAGCTCGGCTGCTACGGCATCCAGCGCATCGACAAGCTAAAGGACGTCCTCATCCTGTCCGGCGCGGGTGTCGGCGGTGGCTCGCTGGTGTACGCCAACACGCTCTACGAGCCGCTCGACCCGTTCTACAAGGACCCGGCGTGGGGCCACATCACCGACTGGCGGGCGGAGCTCGCGCCCTACTACGACCAGGCCAAGCGGATGCTGGGCGTCGAGGTCTACCCGATCGAGACCGCTGCCGACAAGATCATCAAGCAGGTCGCCGAGGACATGGGCGTCGGCGGCACGTTCCACCACACGCCCGTCGGGGTCTTCTTCGGCGCCGACCCCGGTGAGACGGTCGCGGACCCCTACTTCGGTGGCGCCGGGCCCGACCGGGCAGGCTGCCTGCACTGCGGCGAGTGCATGACCGGCTGCCGTCACAACGCCAAGAACACGCTGGTCAAGAACTACCTCTACCTCGCCGAGAAGGGTGGCGCCGAGGTCCACCCGCTCACGACGGTCACCTCGGTCACGCCGCTCCCCGGAGGCGGCTACGAGATCGAGACCCGCCGCACCAACCGGCGCTTCCGCCCGCACAAGAAGATCACCGCCGAGCAGGTCATCTTCTCGGCCAGCACGATGGGCACCCAGAAGCTGCTGCACAAGATGAAGGACCGCGGCGCGCTTCCGGGAGTCTCCGACCGGCTCGGGCTCCTCACGCGTACCAACTCCGAGGCCCTGCTGGGTGCGATCGCCGACGGCCGCGAGGTCGACTACAGCCACGGCGCCGCGATCACGTCGTCGTTCCACCCCGACGAGCACACCCACGTCGAGCCCGTGCGCTACGGCAAGGGCTCCAACGCGATGTCGCTGATGCAGACCGTGCTGACCGACGGCAGCACCGGCAAGCCGCGCTGGCGGGTGTGGCTCAAGGAGATGTGGCGACAGAAGTTCAGCATCTTCAAGCTGTACGACCTGCGGCACTGGTCGGAGCGCACGGTCATCGCCCTGGTCATGCAGACCCACGACAACTCCATCACGACGTACACCAAGCGAGGCATCACCGGCCGCCGCAAGCTGACGTCGAAGCAGGGCCATGGTGCGCCCAACCCCTCCTTCATCCCGCCGGCGCACGAAGCCGTGCAGCGGATGGCCGAGCACATGGACGGTACGCCCGGCGGCACGATCGGCGAGCCGTTCAACGTGCCGCTCACGGCTCACTTCATGGGCGGCTGTGCCATCGGCGACTCGCCGGAGACCGGTGTCATCGACCCGTACCAGCGGTTGTTCGGCCACGAGGGCTTGCACGTCGTCGACGGCTCGGCGATCAGCGCCAACCTCGGCGTGAACCCCTCCCTGACCATCACGGCGCAGGCCGAGCGCGCGATCTCCTACTGGCCCAACAAGGGCGAGGAGGACGCACGCCCGGCCGTCGGTGAGGCGTACCGCAAGCTGCAGCCCGTGCCGCCGAAGAACCCCGTCGTCCCTGCGGACGCCCCAGCCGCCCTGCGCCTCCCGATCGTCGGGGTGAGCTAGGGGCTTTTGATTACGTCGTGACCTCGCCTCTTCTTGCTGGGCACGAGCGCTGACAAGTCACCTGTCGCCCATCGACAAGCGTCGTTGCGTCGTCTGCTTGCGCTGCGTGGTCCGCTCGTCGACGGGCCACAACGGCCTCGTCAGCTCGGCACCCTTCCGCCGTGGGCGTGGGTCGGGTTGCTCCTAAAAGGTCCCGGAATGCACAGAGCCCGACCGGGAGGGAGCTCACGGGTCGGGCCCTGTTGTGCCACGAGGAGCAGCACATGATCTAACGGGAGGGAGTGTTGTTAGATCCACCCTGTAAAACGACCGCGGTCACAAGGGGTTACGCACGTTCCTGAAGATATTTTTTGGCCGATAGGATGGGCGCGTGACCCCTGATCATGACCTTGTTCTCGTCGTCGATTTCGGGGCGCAATACGCCCAGCTGATAGCCCGCCGGGTGCGTGAGGCGCGGGTCTACTCCGAGATCGTGCCGCACACCATGCCGATCAGCGAGATGCTGGCCAAGCAGCCGGCCGCGATCATCCTCTCCGGCGGACCGTCGTCGGTGTACGAGGCCGGTGCCCCACAGCTCGATGCGTCGCTGTTCGACGCCGAGGTTCCGGTGTTCGGCATCTGCTACGGCTTCCAGGCCATGGCCAAGGTCCTCGGCGGCGATGTCGCCCACACGGGTCAGCGTGAGTACGGCCGTACGTCGGTCAGCATCGCCGAGCCCGGCCGCCTGCTCGCCGGACTGCCCGCGACGCTCACGTCCTGGATGTCCCACGGCGACGAGGTCGTCGCCGCGCCTGAGGGCTTCGTCGTCAACGCCAACTCGCCCCGCGCCACAGTCGCCGCGTTCGAGCACACCGACCGCAGGCTCGCCGGCGTGCAGTGGCACCCCGAGGTGCTGCACAGCGAGCACGGCCAGCGCATCCTCGAGGCGTTCCTGGTCAACATCGCCGGCTGCCGCCAGACCTGGACCAGCAGCAACATCGTCGACGAGCAGGTCGAGCTGATCCGCGCGCAGGTCGGCGACGCCCGCGTCATCTCGGCCCTGTCCGGCGGCGTCGACTCGGCCGTGTCGACGGCACTGGTGCACCGGGCCATCGGCGACCAGTTGACCGCGGTGTTCGTCGACCACGGGCTGCTCCGCGAGGGCGAGGCCGAGCAGGTCGAGAAGGACTACGTCGAGGCCACCGGTGTCGACCTCAAGGTCGTCGACGCGCGGGATCAGTTCCTCGGCTTCCTCGCCGGCGTCTCCGACCCCGAGGAGAAGCGCAAGATCATCGGCCGCGAGTTCATCCGGGTCTTCGAGGCAGCCGAGCGCGAGGTGCTCGCAACCCCCGGCCCGCCGGTCAAGTTCCTCGTGCAGGGCACGCTCTATCCCGACGTCGTCGAGTCCGGCGGCGGCGAGGGAGCGGCCAACATCAAGAGCCACCACAACGTCGGCGGGCTCCCCGACGACCTCGTGTTCAGCCTGATCGAGCCGCTGCGCACCCTGTTCAAGGACGAGGTACGCGACGTCGGCCGCCAGCTCGGCATCCCCGAGGCGATCGTCGGGCGCCACCCCTTCCCGGGGCCCGGGCTCGCGATCCGCATCGTCGGCGCAGTCGACGCCGAACGCCTGCGCATCCTGCGCCGGGCCGACGCGATCGTCCGCGAGGAGACCACGACCGCCGGTCTCGACGGCGAGATCTGGCAGTTCCCCGTCGTGCTGCTGGCCGACGTGCGCTCGGTCGGCGTGCAGGGCGACGGTCGTACGTACGGACACCCGATCGTGCTGCGCCCGGTGTCGAGCGAGGACGCCATGACCGCCGACTGGAGCCGCCTGCCGTACGACGTGCTGGAGCGCATCTCGACCCGCATCACCAACGAGGTCGACGAGGTCAACCGGGTCGTGCTCGACATCACGAGCAAGCCGCCCGGCACGATCGAGTGGGAGTAGTCGCCCTGTCTTGTTAGGCTCTCCGGAGTCGATCGAAGGGGAACACCTGTGAGCAAGACCGCCTCCCAGCGGCCCAAGCGGGTGTTCGTGATCCTGTTCGCGATCGCGGTGCTGGCCGTCATCGCCTTCGCCGGATGGCGCCTCATGGGTGACGACGACCCCACCAAGCCGCTGGCGACCGGATCGGACTCGACCTCGGACACCGCAACGACGACGGCCCCCACGACCGAGCCGACCAAGACCAAGCCCACGCCCAAGGCCTCGTGCGAGGGGGCTGACACCCAGTTCAACGTCGAGGGCACCGAGCAGGAGAGCCTCCTGCCCGACTGCGGCACGACCCCGGTGACGCGCACGGAGCAGAAGAAGAAGGGCCTTGGCCTGGCGTGCGGCGGCTCCTACCCCGTCATCCTCTACAAGACCACGACGACCGACGCCAAGACCTCGATCTGCGGCAAGGACGCCTCCGGTGAGTCGTTCCGCTTCGTCACCAAGCCCAGCGGTGGTGACGTCGTCGACCTGCCCGGCAGCTATGACCCGCAGCGCGACGCGTTCGTCGCCAAGAAGGACGGCACGTCGTACGCGGTGCTGGGCTACAACGGCACGCTGATCGTCAAGAAGGACGGCTCGGCGTCGGAGCAGAAGTCGAGGGACTGGATCTCGCTCGACAACGAGTCCGACTACGACTGAGCGAATGACGCGCCGGTGCGCTCGATGAGGTCGTCGACCACCGCGGTCAGGTCCGAGGAGCGGGTCGCGACGGCACGCTGAGCGTCGGCTCCGGTGCCACCGGCCAGGAGGCGTCGTATGCCGTCCTCGACCAGCGCCGTCGTGCCGTGCTCCTCGAGCACGGGCCGCACGTGCTCGAGCAAGCGGGCCAGCGCCTTCTCGGCCGGCACGACCGCGCGGGTGACCGGATCCATCAGCGACTCCGCCAGTCCGTTGCGGCGCGCCCGCCAGCGAGCGGCTCGCAGCAGGTCGATCCGCCATGGCGTGGAGCTCTCGCCGGCGGCTCGGGACCGGGCGGCGGTCTCCACCAGGGCGCGAGCCACCTCGGCGATGAGCACCGTGGTGTCGAGGTCGGTGCACGCGTCCGCGACCCTGATCTCGATCGTCGGGAAGTTGCGGGACAGCCGCGCGTCGAAGTAGATCATCCCCTCGTCCAGCGCAGCGCCCGAGGCGATCAGCTCGCGGACGGCCTCCTCGTACCCAGCCGAGTCGCCGAACGGCTCGACCGGCCCGGCGCTCGGCCAGCCGTCGTAGAGCTGACGACGCCAGCTCGCGTAGCCGGTGTCCTCGCCGAGGTAGAACGGCGAGTTGACCGACATCGCGGCGACGAGAGGCAGCCACGGCTGGATCTCGTCGACGATGCCGACTGCCTCGGCCTGCTCGACGTGCACGTGGACGTGGGTCCCGCACACGAGACCGGCCTGCCCCAGCACCTTGCCGTACGCCTCGAGCATCGTCACGTAACGATGCTTGGGCGTGGTGCGACCGATCGTGTGCGGCAGGACCGGCGTCGCCACCGACACCAGCCGGGCGCCCGCGGACTCCGCCGACTCCGCCGCCAGGCGACGCTCCACGACCAGGTCGTCCCGGAGGGTGGTGAGGTCAGTGCGCGGCTGCGTGTGGATCTCGATCTGCTGGAGGAACAGCTCCTGGTCGAGGTCGTCCTCGGCGGTGCGGGTCGAGTGGATCACCCGGTCAGAGACCGGCATGAGCCGCCTGGTGCTGGGATCGACCAGGAACATCTCCTCCTCGACGCCCACCTCACGCACGGTCACTCCTCTTCTGCGTCGTCCAGGAGTCCTTCCTTGCGAGCCTGCTGAACGATCCGGCGTACGTTGGAGATGCTGCCGCAGTCGGCGTCGATCTGCCGATTGCGCTCGGCGGCGAACTGCTTGCCGAGGTCCATCCGCGTCGGCTCCCCGACGTCCTCTCGGGCTGGGTTGAGGATCGTCAGCTCCTCCTCCGTGAGGTGGTGGTTGACGAGCTCGGCGAGCTTCTCCAGGGCGTCGTCGAACTTCTGCGTGTCGGTGCCCGAGCACTCCAGCAGCGCCAGCAACGCCTCGTTGCCCTCGGCATGCTCCTCCTCGCCGTGGTCGACCTCCTCGGCGTCCGCGGAGGTCTTGCGGCGCAGCGCCGGGTAGACGTGCCTCTCCTCGGCCTCGGCGTGTGCCACGTGCAGGGCCGAGAACGCCGCTCGTACGCGTTCGCGGTCGCTCTCGGAGTTGCGGAGGTCGCGAAGCAGCGCCTCGAACCGTCGATGGTCCTCGATGATGAGGTCGATCACGTCGCCCGATTCGGGCCGGCCCAGGTCAATCGTCGTCATGCGATGCACCTACCCCGGCGAAGCAGCGGTCAATCCCGCTCGGCGTCAGGACGCGGGGTAGGCCGACACCTTGAGCGCGCGGGCCAGGTGCGCCGCGTTCGCGACGGCGGCCGACATCGCGGACGCCACGGGCTCCGGGGTCTGCTCGAGCTCGCGGTAGTCGGTCGTCTGCATGGCCTCGCCGTTCCAGTACGTCCCGCCCTGCGCCGCGATCGTGAAGCCCACGTCGTTGAGCGCCTGGTAGAGGTCGGCGGTGACCTTGTGGGCGCCGTCCTCGTTGCCGACGACGCCGACGACCGCGACCTTGCCGTAGAGGATCGGGTTGCCGTCGTCGCCCTCGCTGGAGAGCTCGGCATCCAGCCGCTCGAGCACGCGCTGGGCGACGCTGGACATGTGTCCCAGCCACGTCGGTGACACGAACACGAGGACATCAGCCGCCAGCACCTGGTCCCGCAGGGCGGGCCAGTCGTCACCGTCGCCCATGTCCGCCTCGACACCGGGCTTGATCGTGTGGTCGACCGGTCGCACGACCGTCCCGGTCACCCCCTTCTCGGCGAAGGCGTCCAGGAACTGGTGCGCCATCAGGTCGCCGCTCGATGCCTCGGGACTTGGCTTCAGGGAGCAGTTGATCGCGAGGACGGTGAGTGGTGTGGGCGCCATGGTTCTCCTTGGGTCGGGAACCGTACGCATACCCGACGGACCGCCCACGAAACCGTGGCGCGCGCTCGGCCGTTTGTCTGCGCGGGGCGGGGGTAGGACAGGCCAATGAACCCCTTGAACCGGCAGGACATCACGTGAGTGTCAACACCCGCCTCGTCGCCGCGACCCCCGACGAGGTGTGGAACGTGCTCGCCGACGGCTGGCTCTACCCGCTGTGGGTGGTCGGCGCTACTCGTATGCGCGACGTCGACAGCAACTGGCCCGAGAAGGGCAGCCGCATCCACCACTCGGTCGGTGTCTGGCCGTTGCTGATCAACGACCACACCGAGGTGCTCGAGGTCGTCCCCGGACGGTCGATCACCCTGCAGGCCCGCGCCTGGCCGGTCGGCGAGGCCAAGGTCCACATCAGGCTCAGCGACGTCGGCGCCCAGACCGAGGTCGTCATCGAGGAGGACGCGACGGCCGGTCCCGGCGTGCTGGTGCCCGAGCCGTTCAAGGGCATCACGCTCAAGTGGCGCAACGTCGAGACGCTCCGCCGTCTGGCCTTCATCGCCGAAGGCCGCCACACGAACGACCAGCCATCCACACCACGATCCACGAAGGAGAACTGATGCGCGCACTCACCTGGCAGGGGCGACGATCGGTCGCCGTCGAGACGGTCCCGGACCCCGTCATCCAGCAGCCCAACGACGCCATCATCAAGGTGACGTCGACCGCGATCTGCGGCTCCGACCTGCACCTCTACGAGGTGCTCGGCCCGTTCCTGCACCCCGGGGACGTGCTCGGACACGAGACCATGGGCGTCGTGCAGGAGGTCGGCCCCGAGGCGGGTGACCTCAAGGTCGGCGATCGCGTCGTCATCCCGTTCAACATCTCGTGCGGCCACTGCTGGATGTGCTCGCGCGGCTTGTTCGCGCAGTGCGAGACGACGCAGAACGAGAAGACCGGCAAGGGTGCGTCGCTGTTCGGCTACACCGAGCTGTACGGCTCGGTGCCCGGCGGGCAGGCGGAGTACCTCCGGGTGCCCGAGGCGCAGTTCGGGCCGATCAAGGTGCCCGAGGGAGCGCCCGACGAGCGATACCTCTACCTGTCCGACATCCTGCCGACGGCCTGGCAGGCGTTCGAGTTCGCCGACGTCCCCGAAGGCGGCACCCTCGCGGTGTTCGGGCTCGGCCCGGTCGGTCAGCTGACCGCGCGGATCGCGCTCAACGCGGGGCGCCGGGTGATCGGCGTCGACCGGGTCGCCGAGCGGCTCGATCTCGCCCGCTCGTACGGAGTCGAGGTCATCGACCTCGACACCGTCGACGAGATCGCAGAGGCGATCTTCGACCTGACGTCGGGTCGCGGCGCCGACGGCACGGTCGACGCGGTCGGCATGGAGGCGCACGGCTCACCGATCGCCAAGACCGCGATCAGTGCCGTGGGCATGCTCCCCGACGCCTTGGCCAGGCCCCTGACCGACAAGTTCGCGATCGACCGGCTGGCTGCGTTGATCGCCTGCATCAAGTCCGTACGCCGTGGCGGCACGGTCTCGGTGAGCGGCGTGTACGGCGGTGAGGTCGACCCGATGCCCATGATGGAGATGTTCGACCGCGGCATCACGATGCGGCTGGGCCAGTGCCACGTCAAGCGGTGGACCGACGACATCACCAAGGTGCTCCAGAAGGACGGCGACCTGTTGGGCGTCGAGTCCCTCGCGACGCACCACGTGCCGCTCGAGGAGGCACCGGCGGCGTACGAGATGTTCCAGAAGAAGCAGGACGGCTGCATCAAGGTGGTGCTCAAGCCGTGACCTCGGGCGCCCGGGTCCTGGTCGTCACGGGCGCGTCGAGCGGCATCGGCCGGGCCGTCGCGCTGCAGTCGGCGGCGGCCGGTGACCACGTCGTGCTGGTGGCCCGCGGCGAGCCGCCACTGCAGCAGGTCGCGCGCGAGTGCGAGGCGGCCGGCGCGGCATCGACGCTCGTCCTGCCGACCGACGTCGGTGACGACGCCGAGGTCGAGAAGCTGGTGACGGCGGTGACCTCGCAGCACGGGCGCATCGATGCGGTCGTCAACTGCGCGGGCGTCGTGGCCTACGGACGTACCGAGGAGGTGCCGGTCGACGTCTTCGAGGGCGTGCTGCGCACCAACCTGACAGGCGCCGTCAACGTGGCACGACACGTGATCCCGGTCCTGCGCCGCCAGCGCGAGGGCTCGCTCGTGCTTTTCGGCTCGGTCATCGGCCACATCAGCGTGCCGGGCATGAGCGCGTACGTGCTGAGCAAGTGGGGCGTCCGGGCGCTCGCCCGGCAGCTGCAGCTGGAGAACCGCGACCTCTCCGACGTGACAATCGCCTATGTCGCACCGGGCGGGGTCGACACCCCGATCTACGAGCAGGCCGCCAACTACGACGGCTTCGCCGGCCGGCCGCCGCCGCCCGTGCTGTCACCCGAGCGGGTCGCGCGGATCGCACTGCGCCGCCTGGACAACCACCGCGCGCGTACGCAGGTCGGCGTCGCCAACGACCTCATGCGCTTCGGCTTCAACGCGGTGCCGTGGGCCTTCGACATGCTGGTCGGGCCGTTGTTCCGCGTCATGGCGTCCGACCGTACGACGCGGGTCGAGCCGACCGAGGGCAACGTGCTCGAGTCCCACTTCGCCGGCAACCGGCTGCACGGTGCGCAGGGCAATGCGCTGATCGGGCTCGGCCGCAACGTGGTCGCGCGGCTGACCGGCAAGGACTCGCCGGCGTGACGCGTACGTACGACGCCGTCGTCGTCGGGGCGGGGCCCAACGGGCTCGTCGCCGCCAACCACCTCGCCGACGCCGGGTGGTCGGTCCTCGTGCTCGAGGCGCAGCCGGAGGTCGGGGGAGCGGTGCGCAGCGCCGAGGACGTCCATCCTGGGTTCGTGCACGACACGTTCAGCGCGTTCTACCCGTTGGCCGAGGCGTCGCCGACGATCCGGTCGTTCCACCTCGAGGAGCACGGCCTGGTGTGGCAGCACGCGCCCGCGGTGCTCGGTCATCCGACCAGGGACGGGCAGTGGGCGATGCTGCACCGCGACCGCGACATCACCGCCACGCTGATGGACGAGCAGCATCCTGGCGACGGAGCGTCGTGGCTGGCGCTCTGCGAGCAGTGGGACCGGATCGGCGACCACCTGGTCAAGGCCTTGCTGTCGCCGTTCCCGCCGGTCAAGAACGGGCTCGGCGCGCTCGCCCGCCTCCGCAGCGTCGGTGGGCTCGAGTTCGTCCGCACGATGCTGACCCCCGCCGCCGAGCTGGGGCTCGCGCGCTTCGGCGGCGTGTCACCCCGGTTGCTGATCGCCGGCAACGCCGGCCATGCGGACATCCCGTTGCACGCGCCGGGATCCGGCCTGATGGGCGTCCTGCTGGTCATGCTGGGCCAGACCGTCGGGTTTCCCGTGCCCCAAGGTGGCGCGGGCGAGCTGACCAAGGCGCTGGCGCGCCGGTTCGAGTCACTCGGCGGGGAGATCCACTGCTCGTCCGAGGTCTCCCGGATCACGATCGCGGACCGCCGGGCGGTCGGCGTACGCACGACGGACGGCGAGCACTTCGCCGCACGTCGGGCCGTCCTCGCCGATGTCGCGGCGCCCAACCTCTACGGCAAGCTCGTGCCTGCCGCGGACCTGCCCGAGCGGGTCGTCCGCGCGATGACGTCATTCGAGCTCGACCCGGGCACGGTCAAGGTCGACTGGGCCCTCGACGGCGGAGTGCCGTGGGCCAAGCCGCCGCCACATGATCCGGGCACCTTCCACATCGCCGACTCGGTCGAGCAGATGACCGAGGCGCTGGGGCAGGTGTCGGCGCGAGCGATCCCGGCGGCGCCGTTCATGCTCGCGGGCCAGATGTCGACGACTGATCCGACGCGCTCGCCGGCCGGGACCGAGGCGCTGTGGGCATACACGCACGTACCGCAGGACGCGATCCGCGACGCGGGGGAGGACGGCATCCGCGGGGTCTGGGACCGGGACGACTGCGAACGGTTCGCCGACCGCATGCAGGCGCGGATCGAGGAGGTGGCTCCGGGGTTCGGGTCGCGCATCATCGCCCGCCGGGTGCTGGGCCCGCGCGAGATGGAGCAGCGCGATGCCAACCTGATCGGTGGGGCGATCAACGGGGGCACGGCACAGCTCCACCAGGAGCTGATCTTCCGGCCCGTCCCAGGCCTGGGTCGCGCCGAGACCGCCATCCGTGGGCTCTACCTGGCGTCCGCGTCCGCGCACCCCGGCGGCGGGGTGCACGGCGCCTGCGGCATGAACGCAGCGCGTGCGGCGATCGCCCACACCCGCGTACGAGAGCTGCTCCCTGCGGCGCTCAGGCGTTGAGGCGCTCCAGCTCGGCCTCGGCGTCCTCCAGCGCCTCCTGGGCGCTGCGCTCGGCCTCCTCGGCCTTGTCGGCCTCCGTGTCGGCGCGGTCGAGGGCACGCTCGGTGTCTGCGATCTCTCGCTCGATCTCCTTGGCCTTCTTGCGAAGCTCCGCGAGCTCCGCCTGGATCTCGTCGCGTTCCTCGACCAGCGACTCCAGCTCGTCTGCCGCCGTCTTGGCCTTGCGGCGCGCCTTCTCGACCTTGGCCTCGGCCACCTCGAGGCGCTTGCGCTCCAGCTGGGTGGGGCCCTGCTTGACCTTCTTCGTACGAGGTCGGGCACCCTCCGGCGGGATCGCGACGACATCGGTCAAGTCGACCGGCTCGAACGGGCTGGCGGCGAACGTGGCGACGAGCAGTCCGTCCTGCACCGCGTTGGCCGCATCGGGGTCGGTCATGGCCGCGCGCAGGGTCTCCTCGACGCCGGCGGCGGCCGGGCCGCTCAGCGTGCCGCCCGAGGCCTTGGCGAGCTCGGCGGCCTCGTCGACGGCCTGCCGGGTGAGGTCTCGACGCGCACGATCGAGCAGTCGCGTGCGTGAGCCGTCGGAGTCTGCCTGCGCGTCGCGCAGCTGCTCACCGAGCTCGACGACCTCCTCGACCAGCTCGGCGCGCTCCCGCGCGAGCGCATTGACCGCCCACGCCGCCGCGCTCGGCTTGCGGAGCTCCTTGACCTGCTTGGCCAGCTCCTTGCTGCCGGCGTCGTCGGCGGCCTCCTTGCGGGCGGCGATGAACTCCGACAGCGGACGCCCGTAGAGCTCCTGGGCGATCGAACGCAGGTCAGCCATGCGCCCAGACTAGAGCTGTCGCGGGTTTGTCGCGCGAACCCGACGGGTATGGCCGAGGCATGACCTCGCTGTGGCTCGACCGCCCCGACCTGCCCGAGACCGACACCCTCCCGGTGGACGAGGAGCTCCACGACCTGGTGATCGGCGCCGGCTTGACCGGCCTCACGACCGCCCTGCTCCTGGCCCGCGCAGGTTGCCGGGTGGCGGTCGTCGAGGCCCGGCACGTGGGCGCCCTGGCCACGGGCAACACGACCGCGAAGCTCTCGCTGCTGCAGGGCACCAAGCTGTCCACGATCCTGCAGAAGCAGTCGCACCAGGTCGCGCAGGCGTACGTCGACGGCAACCTCGAGGGCCAGCAGTGGCTGGTGCGTTTCTGTGCGGATCACGACGTACCGGTGCAGGCGCGCGACGCGATCACGTACGCGGCCGAGATCCACCAGGTCGACGCAGCACGGAGCGAGCACGACGCCGCCCGGTCGCTGGGACTCGACGTGCAGTGGCACGACGATCTCGACCTGCCGTTCCCCAACCACGGGGGCACGGTGCTCCCGGGCCAGTACCAGTTCGACCCCGTCGACGTGCTCACCGCACTGGCGAGCCAGGTGCGTGAGCACGGCGGCACGATCCACGAGGGTCACCGGGTCGTCAGCGCCAGCAAGACCGGCCGCCCGACCGTGCGGCTCGACGACGGCACCGAGCTGTCCGCCGACGACATCGTCCTGGCGACCGGCACCCCGATCCTCGATCGCGGCTTCTACTTCGCCAAGCTCGAGCCGCTGCGGTCCTACGCGCTGGCGTTCGACTTCGCGACGACACCGCTGCCGATGAGCCTGTCGGCCGGCCAGCCCTCACGATCGATCCGCGACGTGCCGCGCGGCGACGGGACGACGAAGCTCATGATCGGCGGCAACGGGCACACCGTCGGACGTACGGACTCCGAGGCCAGGCACGTCGACGAGCTGCGGGAGTGGACGGCAAAGTACTTCGCCGGCGCGGTCGAGACGCACGTGTGGTCGGCCCAGGACTACCAGTCGCACGACGGCATCCCGTACGTCGGCAAGCTGCCGCGCGGTGGCGGGCACATCCACGTCGCGACGGGCTTCGACAAGTGGGGCATGACGAACGCCGTCGCGGCGGCTCGCAACCTGACCTCGAGCCTGCTGGGTGAGCCGGTGTCCTGGTCGAAGCCGATGTCGCGCCGGATCACCCGGCCCCAAGGAGCGGCGAAGATCGCGGAGCTCAACCTCGGTGTCGGTGTGGAGCTGGCCAAGGGGATCGTGCAGGCCGAGCTGCAGACCGCGCCGGAGTCGCCGCCGGAGGGCAGCGGCGAGGTCGGCCGCGACGGTGTCCTGCCGACCGGCGTCTCGACCGTCGACGGGCGTACGTGTGCCGTGCGCGCCGTCTGCACACACCTCGGCGGGATCCTCTCGTGGAACGACCAGGAGAAGAGCTGGGACTGCCCGCTGCACGGCTCGAGGTTCACCCCCGAGGGCGAGGTGCTGGAAGGCCCGGCGACCCGAACCCTGCACCGCCCTTAGGGACGGTCGCGGGCCGGCAGCACCTTGTGCGTGCCGTCGCACCAGGGCTGGTCGGCGGACTTGCCGCACCGGCACACGGCGCTCACCGGGCGCTGGGTCGCGTGCGTGTTGCCGTCCGCGTCCTCGACGACGTGCTCGCCGCGCAGCAGCAACGGGCCACCGGGGCACACGATGACGTCGGGGTGCTCGAAGCCGTGCTCCGTCATGCCGCCGCCCACTCGTCCAGCATCCGCTGCGCGTAGCGGTCCTCGAGGTCGAGGCACGTGAACGCCCCGAACACGACGTCGTCGACGAGCTGAGGCTCCTCGGCGACGAGGGATCCGCAGATCGTACGGACGGCGAGCTGTTCGTGCACCGCGTCGGCCTCGACGTGCTCCTCGTAGTAGGCGATCATCTCGGGCGGGAGCTCCAGCCTCGCGAGTCCCTGCGCCATCCGACGGGACGGTAACGAGCTGGTCGCCTCGAACGCAGCGAGGTGGCCCAGTGCCGCAGCACGCAGTCGGCGGTGCAGCCCGAACAGGGACATGGCGTTGTTGAGCTCGAGGATCTCCACGGGCACGTCGTCGATGTATGCATACAGGTCCGGGCGCAGCCCGGCGGCCTCGAGGCCCAGGGCGAACAGGTGGGCATGCAGCCGGTTGGGGTCGCCGTCGCCGTACTCGTCGAACTGCAGCTCCATCAACGCCGCCTTGGGCGCCGTCGGAAGCCTGGGCACGACCCACGCAATCGGGTCGGACTCCTTGAGGTGGTAGATCGAGCGGTGCCGCAGCAGCTCGAGCACCTGCTCGCGATCGGCCTTGCGCTGGACGTATGCGGCAAGGGACGGCCCGTCGTGGTCGGCGATGAACGAGAACAGCGACTCGGCGAACGGCTCGTCGAGGGTGGTGGCGGTGTGGCGAGCCCGCAGCTCGGCCTCGAAGTCGCGTTCGAGCCTCCGTCGCAGCCGCAGCACGTCCGGGTGCCACTCCATCTCGTCGCCGGCATCCTCGAAGCCGGCGTAGTGGAGCTCGTACATCGCCCAGAGGGCGATCTGCGCGTCATCGCCGTCCGTCGGCTGCAGGTGCAGGCTCCCGACCTCGCCGGTCTCCGAGCGGAGGGCGTCGTACAGCGCTTCGCTCAGCTCGCCGCGTGCCTTAGGGAGCAGCATCGTCATCCTTGTCGTCGAGGTCCTGCCACTCGCCCCGGCAGTCGAGGAACCCTCGGCGTGGGCGCGGCCGCTCTGTGGGATCGGGCCGCGCATCGTGCGGGTGAGGGCTCAGGACCTGTGGATTCATGTCGCGGCCCACATACCCCTGACGGGCTGTGACAAACGCGCGTTTGACGCGCTGACCAGTGGGTATGTCGACCAGTGGCGTGAATCTGCGCACGGGCGAAAGGATCGTGATGCGCTTGCGAGTGGTGGTTGCCACGATCGGGGCGATCGCGTTGCTCGTGTCAGGATGCTCCGGCAGCCCCCGGGACATGTCGATGGGCGTGCGTGAGGCGCAGTCGGCGGTCGGCACGGCCAGGCTCGCGCTCACCTCGTCGGAGGACGGCGACACGACGGGCAGCTTCGCCGAGGCGATGGTCGACGAGGCCGGCACCCGCCTGTCGTCCGCATCGAGCACGGCCTCGGCGTTCAAGCCCACCGACCGGCGCACTGCCGCGCAGCTCGAGGCCGTGACCAAGGCCTTGGGCGATGCCGACACCGCGATCCGGCACGCGAGCGAGGCGCTGGCCGGATTTCCCGGCGCCCCGAGCGTCCGCGACGCGCTCGACGAGCTGGAGACGGTCGCGACGGACCTCGGGGATCTCGCCGGCAACCTCGAGGCTCCGCGATGAAGAAGTACTTCGCCGTCGCGCTCGGCATCCTCACCGCGATCGGCGGGTTCGTCGACATCGGCGACCTCGTCACCAATGCCGTCGTCGGGTCACGGTTCGGGATGTCCCTGGCCTGGGTCGTCGTGGTCGGAGTCGTCGGGATCTGCCTGTTCGCGCAGATGTCCGGTCGGGTCGCCGCAATCAGTGGCCGGGCCACGTTCGAGATCATCCGTGAGCGGCTCGGCCCCCGGGCGGGCGCGGCCAACCTGGGCGCGTCGGTGCTGATCACGGTCATGACCCTCACAGCCGAGGTCGGCGGCGTCGCGCTGGCGCTTCAGCTCGCCAGTGGCGTCCAACCCCTGTTGTGGATCCCGCTGGCAGCGTTCGCGGTGTGGCTCGTGATCTGGCGGGTCAAGTTCTCGGTCATGGAGAACGTCGCCGGCCTGCTCGGGCTGGCCCTCGTCGTGTTCGGCGTCAGCCTGTTCCTGCTGGGCCCGGACTGGGGCGACCTCAAGACCCAGGCCCTGCAGCAGACGTCGCACCCACGGGAGACGCCGCTGACGTACTGGTACTACGCGATCGCGCTGTTCGGCGCCGCCATGACGCCGTACGAGGTGTTCTTCTTCTCCTCAGGCGGGGTCGAGGAGAAGTGGACCGAGGAGGACCTCGTCACCTCGCGGGCCAACGTCCTGGTCGGCTTTCCGCTGGGCGGGCTGCTGTCGCTGTGCATCGCCGGCTGCGCGGCGACCGTCCTGCTGCCTCGTGGCATCGACGTCGACGCACTGTCGCAGACCGTGTTCCCGGTGGCGATGGGCGCCGGCCAGCTCGGCCTGGCGGTTGTGATCCTCGGTGTCGTCGCCGCGACCTTCGGCGCCGCGCTCGAGACCGGCCTGTCGGCGGGCTACGCGCTGGCCCAGTTCAACGGCTGGTCGTGGGGCAAGTTCCGCCGGCCCGCCGAGGCCGCACGCTTCCACCTGACGATGATCATCTGCCTCGTCGTCGCGGTGCTCGTGCTGCTCACCGGGGTCGACCCGATCCTCGTGACGGAGTACTCCGTCGTCTTCTCCGCCATCGCCCTGCCTCTGACGTACCTGCCGATCCTGGTCGTCGCGAACGATCCGCAGTACGTCGGCGAGCACGTCAACGGCCGGCTGATGAACGCGGTGTCGACGGTCTACCTCGCGCTGATCCTGGTGGCCGCGATCGCGGCGATCCCGCTGATGATCCTGACGAAAGCCGGTGCCTGATGCCCGATCTGCCCCAGCACGAGTCGCCCGGCCAGGTGCTGGACGTCGAGCTGCACATCCTCGACCGCCAGGTCCTCGACCGTGACGACGTGCCGATCGGCCACGTCGACAACATCGAGGTCGACGGCATCGAGCCGGGCCGTGAGCTGGATCCGGCGTCGCCGCCCGTCGTGACGAATCTCGTGCTCAACTCGGGGATCCTGCCCCGTATGTTCGGCGGCCGGCCGCCGGCGTCGCGGTTGCATCGCGTGCCGTGGTCCGCAGTCCGGAACGTGGGCACCGCGATCGAGCTCGGCGAACCGGGAGCCTCGTTCGACGTGACCTGGTCCGAGCGCTGGGTCCGCGACCATGTGATAGCCCGCATCCCAGGAGGCCGTCATGCTCCTGAATGACATCTTGAGCCTGCCGGTCGTGGGCCCCGAAGGGCGCCTCGGCTACGTCGCGGACTGCCGGTTCGCCATCGACGGCTCGCCCGGCCCGTTGCTGGCGGATGCGCAGCTGGTCGGGCTGATCGTCGCCGGCAAGCACCGGCACGGCTTCCTCGGCTACGAACGTACGTCTGTCAGGTCGCCGGCACCGCTCGCGTGGTGGTTCGAACGGCGCCAGCGAGGGTCGTTCCTCGTCCTGTGGGAGGACATCGAGTCGATCGACGACGTGGTCCGGGTGCGTCCTGGCTACACCCGTTGGTCGGCGACGCTGTGACGTCGCGGAGAGCGAATCGGCGGATCCGCTGCAATTGCAGGTGTGTCGATGTTCACAGAGTTACCCACAGAGTGTGCATATAGTTCTTTAGGACTAGACAGGTAGTCACTTGTGACCTGGGTCACAGGGTGAGACGGCGGTCCGCATCGCGACGCGCGCTCACTGGAAGGCGTCGGGGATTCCGTCGTTGTCGTCGTCGACGCGTTCCCGCTCCTCGACCAGTCGGTAGTGCCGGTTGCGCGCGCGAAGCACCACGGCCGCTGCAAGAGCGGACACCAAGGAGCCGAGGAGGACCCCGACCTTGACGTGCTCGTCGGCGAGGCTGCCGGCACCGTAGGCGAGCTCGCCGATCAGCAGCGACACCGTGAAGCCGACGCCGGCGAGCATCGCAAGACCCAGGACGTCGATCCAGGCCAGATCTTCGTCGAGGTCTGCGCGTGTGAAGCGGGCTGCCAGCCAGGTGGCGCCGAAGATCCCCAGAGACTTGCCGACGAACAGGCCGACGATGATGCCGATCGTGATGGGATCGCTGAGCGCGCCACTGAATCCGTCCCACCCGCCGACTGCCACGCCGGCGGAGAAGAAGGCGAAGATCGGGACGGCAACCGCCGAGGAGAGCGGCCGGAAGACGTGCTCGAAGTGCTCGGCGAGCCCCGGACCGTCCGAGCCGTCGCGCCGGAGGACCGGCACTGCGAAGCCCAGCAGGACGCCGGCAACAGTGGCGTGGATGCCCGAAGCATGCACGCATCCCCACGCCAGTGCTGCGAGCGGGAGCAGGATCCACCACGTTCGCACCCGTCGCTGGACCAACACGGTGAAGGCCGCGAGCGGGACGGCGGCGACGAGGAGCCACATGGGCTGCAGGTCGTCGGTGTAGAAGATCGCGATGATCATGATGGCCAGCAGGTCGTCGACGATCGCCAGCGTCAACAGAAACGTCCGCAGGCCCGACGGCAGATGGGTGCTGATGACCGCGAGCACGGCAAGCGCGAACGCGATGTCGGTGGCCGTCGGGATCGCCCAGCCGCGCAGTGCACCTCCCGCGTTGACCAGGGTGAAGAGCAGCGCGGGCACGGCCATGCCCCCCACTGCTGCGAGGACGGGAATGGCAGCTCGCCTGGGATCGCGGAGGTCGCCGGCCACGAACTCCCGCTTGAGCTCGAGCCCGGCGATGAAGAAGAAGATCGCCAGCAGTCCGTCGGCGGCCCACGTCCCGAGGCTCAGGTCCAGGTGCAGGGCTGACGGGCCCACGACGGTGTCGCGCAGATCGGCGTAGCCGTCTCCGAGGTTCGCCGCCACCAGCGCGATGACGGCAGCCCCGATCAGCAGCGCCCCGCCGATCGTCTCCTGGCGGAGGATGTCGGCGATGCGCGAGGCTTCAGGCCACGATCCGCGCTGAAAGAGGCGGGGAGGGGGTTTGGACACAAGCGCTCCTGGTGGGTCGGCGACAACGTGCCGACCAGACTTCCCGGCTCACCTTCGCCGAACTCTACCGGTCATGCTCCGTAGGCCTAGTAGCCTGCGGGGATGCCGGACGTCGCGATCGCCGCGCCCAACGAGGCCGCAGCCGATGCCGGCGAGCAGATCGCCCGCAGCGGGGGCAATGCCGTCGACGCGGCACTCGCAGCCGTGCTCGTGACGATGGTCAACGAGATCGGGATCGTGTCGCTGAGCTCGGGTGGGTTCATCACGGTCCAGCCGCAGAACGGCAGCGCGCCGCAGACCGTCGACGGCTGGATGGAGATGCCGGGGCGCGGCCGTGACCTCGGCGGCGGCACGTGGGACATCCACACCGACTACGGCGACGGGGTCACCGCGACGATCGGCCCCGGCTCGGTCGCCGCGCACGGGTCCGTCGCGGCCTTCGGCGCAGCCCACGCGCGCTGGGGACACCTGCCGTGGCGCGAGATCGTCGCACCGTCGGTCGACGTGGCTCGCGGTGGCTTCCGGCTCGGCTCGGCATCGCGCTACTACCTCGAGCACGTCCACGACCTGATCTTCGGCTGGGACGACGAGAGCGACGCCGCGTTGCACGACGAGGACGGACAGGTCACGACCGACCTGATCGTGATGCCCGATCTCGTCGGCTCGCTCGAGCTGATCGCCGACGAGGGACCCAGCGCACTCCACACCGGCGACCTGGCCCGGCTCATCAGCGCGGACGTCATCGCCCGCGGCGGCGTGCTGGGACCCGACGACCTTGCGGCATACCGGCCCGTCGTACGTCCGTCGCTGCTGAGCACGGTCGGCGACTGGACGTTCGGCACCAACCCGCCACCGTCCGTCGGCGGGGTGTGCGTGACGGCGATGCTGCGTATGCTCGACGGCCGCCCGTACGCCGAGTGGGACAGCGACGACGTCGAGCACCTCATCCGCGTGCAGCGCGCCGTGCTGGGGCACCGGCTCAGGGTGCTGGACCACACCGACGACCTCGAGCGGGACGCAGCGGAGTTCCTGGCACTCGTCGACCACGACCATCTCGCGGTGCTCGAGTCCGGGTCGACCGCGCACGTGTCGGCGACCGACAGCGACGGCGGCGCGTGCTCGGTGACGGTGTCGTCGGGCTACAGCTCGGGGATGATCGCGAAGGGCACCGGCATCTGGCTCAACAACTGCCTCGGCGAGCAGGAGCTCAACGCCCGCGGCCTGCACGGTCTCCCGCCGGGCACCCGCCTGCTGTCCAACATGGCGCCGACGGTCGGCCACCACGTCGACGGTTCCGCGATCGCCATCGGCTCGCCGGGGGCCGACCGCATCACGACGGCGATCGTCCAGGCGCTCGCCGGGTTCGTCAACGGCCGGCTCGGCCTCCAGCAGGCGATCAACCATCCGCGCGTCCACGTGCACCGCGCCGGCCGCCCGGAAGAGGTCGTCAAGACCGAGACCGACCTGACGATGTACTACGGCGGCGTCGCCGCGACGCTCCGGCGGCACGACGGACACCTCGTGGCGGCCGCCGATCCCCGCCGCGATGGTGCCGTACGTCTCGTGCGCGCCGACCCGCGACCGGGCACGCATGCGGTTTGATTGACATGTGTCCCCGGCACCCATCGTCATCGCCCACCGCGGCGTCCCCGGCGAGCGACTCGAGCACACGCGCCCCTCGTACCTCCTGGCGGTAGAGCAGGGCGCCGACTACATCGAGCCCGACGTCGTCAGCACCAAGGACGGCGTGCTCGTCGTCCGGCACGAGAACGAGATCGGTGGCACGACCGATGTCGCGAGTCGCCCCGAGTTCGCTGACCGCAAGGTCTCGAAG
Source organism: Aeromicrobium sp. 9AM (assembly GCF_902506105.1). Taxonomy (GTDB): domain Bacteria; phylum Actinomycetota; class Actinomycetes; order Propionibacteriales; family Nocardioidaceae; genus Aeromicrobium. Next base: position 2,229,445 of record NZ_LR733304.1, on the reverse strand, counting down.
TTCATCGACGGCGTCCCGCACACGGGCTGGTTCACCGAGGACTTCACGCTCGAGGAGATCAAGACCCTCCGGGTGCGCGAGCGGCTCCCGGCCCTGCGACCGCAGAACATCCCGCTGGAGGGCGTCGAGAAGATCCTGACGTTCGACGAGGTGCTCAACATCGCCGAGGACGCGAGCGAGGGCCGCGACGAGCCGATCGGCGTCTACGTCGAGACCAAGCACCCGACGTACTTCGCCGGCATCGGGCACGACCTCAACGACCTGCTGATCGCCAACCTCGAGCGCCGGCGGGTCAACCACGACGGCGCCAAGATCATCATCCAGTCGATGGAGACCGGCAACCTGCGCCGGCTCCGCGACCGCACGCCGCTGACCCTGATCCAGCTGATGGACCGGCAGGGTGCGCCGTACGACCTGATCGAGGCTCGCGACCGGCGAACGTACGCCGACCTGGTGGCACCGCGGGAGCTGGCCACGATCGCGACGTACGCCGACGGGATCGGGCCCAACAAGAGCCAGGTCATCGCCCGCGACAAGAAGTACCGGTTGGCCGGCCAGACAGCGCTGGTCCGCGACGCTCACGACGCCGGGCTGATGGTACACATCTGGACGATGCGCAACGAGAACAACTTCCTGCCGACCAACCTGCGGACCGGCAACGACAAGGCCGCCCACGGCGATGCCGTGGGCGAGTACCTTGCGTTCTTCGACGCCGGGGTCGACGGCGTCTTCTCCGACTTCACGCAGACGGCGGTGCTGGCACGCTCTCAGTGGTCGGCACGTCAGTAGCCTGCGCCCACACGGTCTGCTGGCCGGCGGGCTGTGCGGCGGGCATCAGGATCCACGCGACGACGTACGCCACGATCAGTGAGCCGAAGCCGAGCACGGTGCCGACGGCGACCATGATGCGGATCAGGTTGGCGTCGAGGCCGGTGTAGGTCGCGATGCCTCCGCACACGCCTCCGACCCACTTGTCGTCACGGCTGCGGGTGAGCTGCTTCATCTTCTGGTCCTTCCGGGGTGGTGGTGTCTGTCGTGGTGTCGTGGGCGGGAATCGTGCGGGCGCGGTTGGCCGGGCGGGTCTGCCACACGGTCGCGGCGACGCCCAGCAGTCCGAGCGCGATCAGGACCGCCGAGGCTGTGAGCCCGAGCTGGCGGGGCGACATGAGGTCCTGCTTCCACACCGCCCAGTTGCCGATGGCGGAGAGGAAGAACAGCCCGAAGGCCAGGCCTTCCCAGCGGAATGAGTGTCTGGTCATCTGCGGATCACCTCGATGTCTCCGATGCGTTGATTGATGTCGATCGTCACGGCGGCGCCCGCTTCTGCCGCGGGATAGGTGAGGTCTGTGTCGGTGCCGTTCGTCTTGCGGTCGAACACGCGGATCTCGCCGGCGTCGATGTCGGACAGGACCCGGACGTTGACTCCGGTGGGCACGATGACCTTGGTCTCGCCGATGCCGGTGTCGATCTTGATCGTCCGGCCCAGCAGCGCCTGCGGGTTGCTGAGCCCGGTGAGATCGAGCTCGATCCGGCCGATGCCGTGCCGGTAGTGCGACTCGACCTGTGTGGCGTTCGCGGGCCTCGGGGTCTGTTCACCGATCTCGCCGCGAGGCAGCAGCGAGCCGATCGCGAGGACGATCGCCAGGAGGACTCCGAAGCCGATCAGCGGTCCGCCGTTGCCGATCAGCGTGCTGACCAGCAGGCCGACCGCCACGACGCCCAGTGCGACCGCGACGTATGCCGTCCAGTGCGGCCCGTCGTTGTACGCGTCGTAGATGCCCGTCGCGGCGGTGGCGATGGCGGCGACCGACAGGGTCAGCCAGGTGAGGGTCCACGACCGGTCGCGGCCCGCCTTGTCCTGCTTGCCGCGCGCCACGAGGCCCGCCTTGGCGGCGGCGAACTCGGGGCCGCGAGCCGCCTCGTCGGCGGGATCGACACCCGGTGGGGCGTACTGCGCGGCGAGCGCGGTCTCGGCCTGGCGGCGACGGCGGGGACGGACCACGATCAGGTAGTAGACGAACGCGATCGGCACGAGGATCCACGGCGCCCCGTCCCAGAACCAGCCACCGTCGCCGATGATGGCCAGCACCGACAGGACGACGGCGCCGACGAGACCCGCAACGCGTACCTGCTCCTCGTTCTTGTCGAGGTGGAACCAGTCGGCGGCGACGCTCTTGTCGTCACCCTCGGCCGGCAGCAGGAACCACGCGGCGGCGTAGATGATGACGCCGGCGAATCCGGCGACCGTCAGCACCGCGATCACGACGCGCACGATGACGGGGTCGATGTTCAGGTGCTTCGCGGCGCCGGCGCACACACCGCCGAGGAGGCGGTCGTCCTTCGACCGCTTCATGTCGGTGATGGTGCGCATCCGGTGCGGCTCGAAGTCGCCTTCGGGCGGCACGGTGCGGGTGTCTTCTGCATTCATGCCCCCATCGTGTCCGAGGGCGGGCCTGTGGCACATCGGGTACGACCCTGAATCCCACCCGGGACCAGTCAGGGTGCGGGAGGGACGTTCCTGATGGCGCGCGTGCACGCGTACGTGTGACGATCATGGGGTGACCGAATACCGCCGTGCCTACCGACCGGCCGATCGCCGGCTCGTCGGCGGTGTGGCGACCGGTGTCGCCGGGCACTTCGGCGTCCCCGTGCTCTATGTCCGGCTGGCCTTCATCGTGGCGACGTGGTTCCACGGCATGGGCGTCATCGCCTACCTGTTGCTCTGGCGGTTCCTGCCCCTGCGCCAGCCGGACCTCTCACCCGGTCTCGAGTCGGCCACCCGCCGCGGGCTGCGTACGAGCGGCCGGCCCGGCGCGTTCGAGGTGTTCCAGACGATCGCCCTGGGCGCCGTCGGCATCGGCGTGATGTTCATGATCCAGGCCAGCGGGCGTGGCATCGCCGGTGGTCTGTTCGCGCCGCTGCTGATCGGCGTGATCGGCCTGGCCGTGATCTGGCGCCAGTTCGACGACGCCGCGTGGGGGCGCTGGATGCGCCAGACCCGCGGTCTCGGGTTCGCGCTGCGCGTCGGCGCCGGGGCAGTGCTCGTCGCGTCGGCCGGCATCTACTTCCTGAGCCAGGAGCGTGGCTGGAGCGCGATCGTCGATCTGGCCTCCGCTGTCGCGGTCGCGGGCCTCGGCCTGCTGCTGATCCTCGGGCCGTGGATCACCAAGCTGCTCGGTGACCTGTCGGACGAACGGCGCGAGCGCGTACGTTCGCAGGAACGCGCCGACGTCGCTGCGCACCTGCACGACTCGGTGCTGCAGACCCTTGCGCTGCTGCAGAAGAACGCCGGCGACTCGGCGGTCGTCGCGACGCTGGCCCGCCGGCAGGAGCGCGAGCTGCGGGCCTGGCTCTACGGCAACGACGAGAAGCCCGGCGACTCGCTCGTCGCGGCGCTGCGGGCATCGGCCGCCGACGTCGAGGACGCGCATCGCGTACCGGTCGAGGTCATCGCGGTCGGTGACGCCGCGCTCGATCCTGATGTCGCCGCGATCGCCAAGGCCGCCCGCGAGGCCATGATCAACGCTGCCAAGCATGCGCGCGTCGACCGCGTCGACGTCTACGCCGAGACCGACGGACGTACCGTCGAGGTGTTCGTCCGGGACCGGGGCGTCGGGTTCGACACCGACACGATCGCCGAGGACCGGATGGGTGTGCGAGGCTCGATCATCGGGCGCGTCGAGCGCCACGGTGGCACCGCCACGATCCGCAGCAGGCCGGGCGAGGGCACCGAGGTCGCCCTGAGCGTGCCCGTCCGCGGCGACACCAACCAGGCCGAACCTCCCACCGCACCTGTACCGACAGAAGAAGTGAGCCCATGACCACACTGCGCGTCGCGATCGTCGACGACCATGCGATGTTCCGCACCGGCGTCCGGGCCGAGATCGACGGGCCGGTCGACATCGTCGCCGAGGCCGAGGACGTCGACAGCGCGGTCACGGTGATCGCCGAGACCCGTCCCGACGTCGTGCTGCTCGACGTGCACATGCCCGGCGGAGGCGGCCTCGAGGTCATCCGTCGGCTGCACCTGCGGCACCCCGACACCAAGTTCCTGGCCCTGTCGGTCAGCGACGCGGCCGAGGACGTCATCGGCATCATCCGGGCGGGCGCCCGCGGTTACGTCACCAAGAACATCTCCGGCCCCGAGCTGCTCGACGCGATCAACCGGGTCGCGCAGGGCGACGCGGTGTTCTCGCCGCGGCTCGCGGGGTTCGTCCTCGACGCGTTCGCCGGCACGATCGAGGTCGCACAGGTCGACGAGGAGATCGACCGGCTGACGGAGCGCGAGCGCGAGGTCATGCGGCTGATCGCCCGCGGCTATGCCTACAAGGAGGTCGCCAAGGAGCTGTTCATCTCGATCAAGACCGTCGAGACGCACGTCTCCAGCGTGCTCCGCAAGCTGCAGCTCTCGAGCCGCCACGAGCTGACCCGCTGGGCCAACGACCGCCGCCTGATCTGACCCTCTTCGGTGGTTGCGGAGCGAGGTACGAGCGTCTCGAAACCACCGGGTGGTTTCGAGGCTCCGCTTCGCTCCGCACCTCAACCACCGACATCCGGCGTCAGGGGTGGAGCTGGGCGCCCTTGAACGCCTTGTCGACGCCGTTCTTGGGCCCGTGCACGGCGATGCCGACGAGGTCGAGGTCGTCGCGACGCACGGCGCGTACGGCGGCCCGGTTGTCGCGGTCATTGCCGGTGGCGAACATCTCGCGGGTGTAGACCGTCATGGCGAGCTCGCGGGACACCGCCTTGGCGTGCACCGCCTTGAGCTGCGCCGAGTCGCCGGCGAACACCACGATGGGCTGGCGGATCATCGGCAGGTACTCCGTCCCGTCGCCGTCCTCGTAGGGGTCGCCGATGAGCTCCTTGTCGGTCGCGATGCCGCTGATGAGGAATGCCGTGACGTTGAGCGCCTGCCAGCTCGCGAGGTCCTCGTGCAGCAGCACCGCGACCTTGGTGTCGAATCGGATCGGTTCGAGGGTGTCGTCCATGTGCCAAGAGTCGTACGTTGGGTTGGTGCAGGTCTTGTACGTTCCTGACATGAGTGCTGAAGAGCGTGTCCGCGCCTGGCGACCCGCGGTCCCGGGCGTCGGCGAGGTGCTCCACGCGCATTTCACCGAGCACGCCTACCCGGCGCACACCCACGCGTACTGGACCGTCCTGCTGATCGACACAGGCGGTGTCTCGTACGAGCTGGAGCGCACGCCCCACGATGCGTCGCCGCGCTCGTTGACCCTGCTGCCACCGCACGTGCCGCACGACGGCAAGGCCGCGGTGGCCGGCGGCTTCGACAAGCGCGTCGTCTACCTCGATGAGCGGTGGCTGCCGCTCGACCTCACCGGAGCGGCGGTGCGCGATCCGACCCTGGTCGATGACGAGCTGGTCGCGGCTGTCGGACACCTCCACCGCTCGCTGGCGTCGCCCGGGGACGAGCTCGAGGCCGAGTCGCAGCTGGCCGTCATCAGCGAGCGGATGGTGCACCACCTCGACAGCTCGGTCGAGCCGCGGCCCGCTCGTGCCGAGCCGAAGCTGGCCCGGCGCGTGCGCGAGGTGCTCGACCGCGATCTCACGAACGTACCCACGTTGGAGTCGCTGGCCGCCGAGCTCGACGCCCATCCGACGCAGCTCATCCGGGCGTTCGGCCGCGAGTACGGCCTGCCGCCGCACCGCTACGTCACGGGCCGGCGGGTCGACCGGGCCCGGGCGCTGCTGCTGGACCGGGTGCCGCCGGCGGAGGTCGCGGCCGAGGTCGGGTTCTACGACCAGGCGCACCTGACGCGGCACTTCCGTGCGACGCTCGGCGTGACCCCCGGCGCGTACGCCCGGCACGCCGCCTAGGGCAGCTTCACCCGGAGGAACGTCGGGCGGTAGAGGTAGGGGTCCTGCTCGAGGAGCCCGGCGTCGGTCGTGTTGTGGCTGACCGAGACGACGACCGTGCCTCGCTGGGTGAGCACGTCGGGATGTGCGAGCGGCATGTACTGGAGCCGGGCGCCGTGCGAGGGGATCGACGCGAGCGGGCGGCTGGGGGTGAAGGGGCCGGCGGGACCGGGCGCGCTCCACACCACGAGATCCTTGCCGACGAAGTCGTCACGCTTGCTGAGGGCGTACCAGCGGCCGCCGGACTCGAAGACGCTCAAGGTCTGGGACACGCCGCCCTCGGCGGGGATCAGGGTGGACGCCTTGGCGGGGTCGGCCTGCCAGCGGGTGCCGTCGAAGTACTGCCACCTGCTCGGCTCGGCGAGGTCGTCGATGCGCGTCCGTGCGACGCGCAACGACCAGCCGAAGACGAGCCGCTTCTCGGGGTTTGCGGTGCCGTAGAGGTAGACCCAGTCGCCCTTGACGACGGCCGCGGCACCCCACGTCGTACGAGTGCGGTGGGCGTCGTCGGGTCCGAGGTCGGTGACCTTCACGAGCTGCGGCGACGCCCCGCGATCGACCCGGAACACGGCGAGCGAGGAGCCGAGGTTCTCGAAGTGCTGCGGCCCGGTCGTGCGTACGCGCTGGGCCATGACGCCGACGAGGTCGTACGAGCCGCGAGTGACCTTGGCGATCGACATCGGCCAGTAGCCGACGCCGTCGGAGCGGTCGGGGATCATCGCGCCGTGGTCGGCCCGTGACACGATGCCGGCGCAGTGCGGCCCGAACACCAGCATCGAGTTGCGGACGAAGCGCTCTCCGCCGTACGACGGGGCCCGCAGGGTGTCCCCGAAGACGTACAGCTGGCGCCCGTCCTGGAGCGTCACGTCGGCGCCGACGTCACCGCCCTGGAACTCCTTCGTCGTGCGATAGCCCGCAACGATCCGGTTGAGGTCGGCGACGCTGCGGGGCTCGTCGAAGGGCAGGCACCGAGTGCTCGCGAGGTCCGGCGGCGTGGACCGCTCGACGTCGTGGCGCCAAGGGGACCAGACGAGAAGACTCGCGGCCAGGACGAGCGCGAGCGCCAATGCGGCGACACGAGGGTGCCGCCGCAGGGTGGGGTGGAGCTCAGTCGTCATCCTGCGCGCCGACCTCGAGCACCTCGGGCAGCCGGCGTGGCGTCCCGGCGTACGTCAGGCCGACACCCACCGCCGCGTACGCCGCGAGGACTCCTGCCGCGGGAGCGAGACCGGCATTGCCGAAGTAGATGATGCCGCGGACCGCGCTCGTCGCGGCGCCAGGTGGCAGCCACGAGCCGATGGCGGCCCAGAACGGTGGCAGCAGGGGTGCTGGATAGGCGCCGCCGGCACTGGGGTTGCCGAGGACGACGAACAGCAGGATCGCGACGCCGATGCCGATCAGGCCCAGCCAGACCTGCAACGCCATCGAGAACGCGCCGACCGCGAACACCGTGAGCGCGCCGAGACCGGCGAGCGTCCAGAAGCTGCCGCTGAACGCCGCGAACATCGTCTCGGCGATCAGTGCACCGCCGAGGCCGGACAGCACGGCGTACGCCGCGAGGCCGATCAGGCGAGCCGACGCGCGAGTGCGGTTGCCCGGCTTGGCGCCACCACTGATGCCGAGGATCGCCGATGCGAGGTAGCCGCCGACGACCCACCCGACCGCGAGGTAGAACGCGCTCAGGCCGCGGGCATCCTTGGCGTCGGCCGCGATGGCATCGGTGACGGTGACGGTGCGACCCTGCTGCTCCTCGACCGAGTCGGCGATCTTCGTCAGGGCATCAGCCAGCGCTCCGCCGCCTGCGCTCGCGACGAGGAGCCGGTCCTTGGTGTCCGCGCCGAGCAGGAGGACGCCGGCGACATCGCGGTCCTCGAGCTGCCGACGGCCGGCCGACTCCGAGGTGGCGACACTCGCGTCGAGCGGGTGCCCCTTGAGCGCGTCGAGCTGCTCGGCGACCTGCTTGGCCGTCGTCGGGGATGCACCGGCCGGAGCCACCACGGCGACGGGGATGTGCCGCGGCGCGGGGGAGTGGAAGGCGCCGATGTAGCTCGCGATGAACCCCAGCTGCAGGACGAACACCCCCAGCAGCATCACGACGGCGCGGGTCGTGACGACCTCGCTGATCGACGTCCTGGTCAGGCGGCTCTTCATCAGGCTTCCTCGTTTCAATACGTTTTGTATCTCAATACGTAATGTATCGTGAAGGCATGAGCGAGACAAGTCAGGGGCCCACCAGGCGCCGGGCCCAGACCCGGGCCCGGTTGATCGAGGCAGCGCTCGACCTGTTCGTCGAGCGCGGGATGCACGGCACGACGATCGAGCTGATCTGTGAGCGGGCCGGCTTCACCCGGGGGGCCTTCTACAGCAACTTCGCGTCGCTCGACGAGCTGTTCGCCGCGATCTACGCCAGCCGGTCGCAGGAGTCCATCGCCGAGCTCTCGGCCGGCCTCGCGGACATCCAGGGCGAGGTCGCCGAGGACCTCGAGGGCGTCATCGAGCGGCTGCTGGCCCACCTGCCCGACGACCGCCCGTGGCACGTCATCATGAGCGAGCTGACCCTCGCAGCGATGCGCAGCCCGGAGCTGGCGGCGTCCCGCAACGCCGACCGCGTCGCGATCGTCGCGGCGCTGACCCCGGTCGTGGAGTCGAGCCTAGCGGCCATCGGCCGTACGCCCGACGATGACCCCGAGCAGCTGACCGCCGACCTGCTGGCGGTCTACGAGGCCACCGCAGCGGCGCGGTGGGTCGGCGGCGACGAGCACGCGACCGCGCGCGTGATGGCCGCCGTGCTGCGGGGCTCGACGCACGAGGTCTGAGGGCCCGGGGCTGGAGAGACGCCACGGGCATACGAGACACTGCGGCAGAATGATGGCTGTGCAGGTTGACGTCCTCGGTCCGTTGCGGGTGCGCGCCGACGATCAGGAGATCGATCTCGGCGGGCCGCGCAACCGCGCCCTCGTGGCTCGTCTGGCCCTCGATGCCGGGCGTCCGGTCGCCGCGACGACGCTGATCGACGACCTCTGGGGCCTCGACGTGCCGGCCGATGCGACCAACGCGCTGCAGTCGATCGTGTCCCGCACCCGTCGGCGGCTGCCGCCCGGTGCCCTCGAGTCGACCCCCGCCGGGTACGTCCTGCAGTGCGCATCGGTCGACGCCGTGGAGTTCGAGCGCCTCGTAGCGGCGGGCCGGGTCGACGAGGCGCTGGCACGCTGGCGCGGAGACGCGCTGGCCGACGTCGCCGAGTTCCCGTTCGCTCCCGCAGCAGCACATCGGCTCGGCGAGCTGCGGCTCGCCGCCGTCGAGTCGAGCCTGCGCGACCGGGTCCGCTCCGGTGACGACCTCGCCGTCGTTGCCGAGCTCGCCGACCTCACGACGGCTCGTCCCTATCGCGACGGCTTCTGGGTCCTCTACCTGTCGGCGCTCGCGGCCCACGGCCGGGCCAACGAGGCGCTGACGGCGTACGAGCGGCTGCGCAAGCAGCTCGCCGACGAGCTGGGCGCCGACCCCTCGCCGGAGCTGCAGGACCTGCACCTCTCCATCCTCCGCGGTGAGCACGGCGTGCGCCGCACCCACCCGGCCCTGCCGTCGGCCCTGACGACGTTCGTCGGGCGAGAAGGTGCGATCGACGACCTGCAGGCGGCGCTCGGCGATCATCGCCTCGTGACGATCCTCGGGCCCGGGGGAGCCGGCAAGACCCGCCTGGCGGTCGAGACCGCACGCGCAGCGCTCGGCCGGTTCGAGGAGGTCTGGCTGACCGAGCTGGCACCGGTGACCGGCACCGACGGCATCCTGCAAGCGATCCTCTCGGCGATGGGCCTGCTGGAGGTCTCGGTCCTCGACCGGCCCTCGTCCGCGCCGCGGCCCGATGAGCGTACGAGGCTCATCGACGCGGTCCACGACGTCGAGGGCCTGCTCCTGCTCGACAACTGTGAGCACCTGATCGGTGCGGTCGCCGAGATCGCCGAGGACGTCCTGGCGCACGCGCCGAAGCTGCGGATCCTCGCGACGAGCCGCGAACCGCTGCGCATCATCGGTGAGTTCGGCTATCAGCTGAGCTCGCTGACGATGCCGCACGCGGGCAGCACGATCGACGAGGCGATGGAGCACAGCGCGATCCAGCTGTTCGTGCTCCGGGCCCAGGCCGTCGACCAGTCGTTCGCGCTCACGGCCGAGACCCTGCCGGCGGTGCTGGAGATCTGCCAGCGCCTCGACGGCCAGCCGCTGGCGATCGAGCTCGCCGCCGCGCGTCTCCGCACGTTGACGGCTTCGCAGGTGGCGGCCCGGCTGTCGGACCGGTTCCGCCTGCTCACGGGTGGCAGCCGAACGGCGCTGCCGCGGCACCGGACACTGCGCGCCGTCGTCGAGTGGAGCTGGGACCTGCTCGACGACGCGGAGCGCGACCTCGCCGAGCGGCTTGCGGTTTTCCCCGGTGGGGTGACCGTCGAGAGCGCGACAGCTGTCGCTGAGGCCGGCGACCGCACCGAGGAGCTGCTGGAGTCCCTCGCCGACAAGTCATTGCTGGTGGCGGTGCGCGGCGACACCCCGCGATTCAGGATGCTGGAGACGCTTCGCGAGTACGGCGTGGAGCGGCTGGTGGAGCATGGCACGGCCGAGGCGGTCAGGGAGGCGCACCTGCGCTACTTCCTCGAGGTTGCCGAGCGGGAGGGTGCGCGGTTGCGCGGTGGCGACCAGGTCGCGGCGGTCAAGGCGTTGGACCTCGAACGTGCCAACATCATGGCTGCGCTGCGCTTCGCGATCGACCGTCAGGACCGTCCCCGCGCGGCAGACCTGGTCTCCGCACTGGCCTGGTACTGGTCGATCCGCAGTCAGCACGTCGAGGCCTGCACCTGGGCCGACGCCGTCCTCGCGCTGCCGGGTGAGGCCGACCCCGCGAGCGAGATCTGCATCGGGGCGTTGTCGCTGACCGGCATCCTGGTGCTGGCCAACCAGGATCGTGACACCGCGCCGGCGTGGCACGAGCCGGTGGATCGCATCCTCGCCCTTTGGGACGCCCATCGTCCGGAGCACCAGGTCGTCGACCTCGTCCTGGCGACCATGGACTTCTTCGACGTGATCGGCGACCGCGAGCTGCGCGACGTCCAGGACCGCTGGACGAGGTCGATGATCGGCTTCATGCGGCTCGTGCTCCTCGACAACGAGGGCCGGATCGGGGAGACCGTCGACCGCCTCGAGCCGATCGTGCAGGACTTCCGCGAGCTGGGCGATCGCTGGGGCCTCGCGATGTCACTGTCCCAGCTCGGGATGGTCAGGTCTCTCGAAGGCAGGTTCGAGGAGGCGCTCGTGTCGTGGCAGGAGGCCGTTCCGTTGCTCCGCGAGCTCGGGGCGCTGGAGGACGCGGACATCACGACCATGCAGATTGAAAGCCTGCGCGTGGCCCTCGCCGATGACGACCAGCTGGGCGATCTCGAGCAGGACCTCCGAGCGGCGATCGCGGACGCGGCTCGCGACGGCAACCGGCGCGCCGAGCTCATGGCACGCATGAACCTGGCGCACCTGGAGCACTGCATGGGTGACGACGAGGCGGCGATCGACGACATCGACTACGTCCTTCGCCATGCGGACACGTCGTCGTCCTTCGGCAGCGGCCAGATGGAGGCAGCGCTTCGATCGAGCCTCGCGGTCTACACGGCCTCGGCGGGCGACCTCGGGGCGGCAAAGGCAGCGCTGGCCGAGGCGGCGGCGGTCGGCGTCCGGACGCGGGACATGCCGATCATCGCCCACGTCGCGGCGTCGGCGGCGATCCTGACGCATCTGGACGGCGACGACGAGCGGGCGGCGGAGGTCCTGGGCGCGGCGGAGGCGATCCGCGGCATGGCAGATCACATGAACCGCGACGTCCGCCTGCTTCGGGAGGGCCTGCGCGCCTCGCTGGGCGACGGGCGGTACGAGGAGCTGCACGCTGCCGGACGCTCGCTCGTACGCGATGAGGCCATCGCCCTCGCCCTCCCGTCTGAGCGGTGACCCAGGGCCCAGTGCGTACGTGCACGTGGGCCCCAGGTCACCGCCCCGGAGAGGGATCAGGCCTTGGTGCGGTACGCCCTGACGGCCAGCGGTGCGAACACCGCGAGGATCAGCCCGGCGGTGCCGAGTGCGATGAAGGCGTCCTCGGCGACCGGACCGCCGGTGAGCAGGCCGCGCACCGCGTCGGTCAGGTGGGTGACGGGGTTGACGTTGACCCAGGCCCGGAGCCAGCCGGGCATGGTGTCCGCCGAGGCGAACATGCTGGAGCCGAACGTCAGCGGGAACAGGGCCATGAAGCCGATGCCCTGCACCGAACCCGCCTCGCGGGAGATCATGCCGAGCCAGATCGCGATCCAGCACAGGCACCAGGCGAAGACCAGGACGAGCAGGCACGCGGCGAGGACGTCGAGGATCGAGGTGCTGGTCCGGTAGCCCATCACGAAGCCGGCGATCAGGCTGATGCCGATCGTGATGCTGTAGCGGAGGCACTCCGCGATCGTGGCGCCGACGAGAGGCGCCGACCGGGCGATCGGCAGTGACTTGAACCGGTCGAAGACGCCCTCCTTGATGTCGGTGTTGAGGTTGACCCCGATCGACACCGTGCTGAACAGGACGGTCTGGATCAAGATGCCGGGCAGCACGAACTGCAGGTAGTCGTGCGTCGATCCGGCGATCGCGCCGCCGAGGACGTACACGAAGATCATCAGGAACAGCACGGGCTGCAGCGTCACGTCGAAGAACTGCTCGGGGTGGCGCATCATCTTCTTGACCGAGCGGCCGGCGAGCGTCCAGGAGTGACGCACCCACGGCATCGAGGACGCCGGGCGCTGCTCGATCGCGTCGGGAAGGGTGATGGTGGAAGTCATGAGACGGGCTCCTTGTCGAGGTCGGCAGGCGCGTCATCGGGGACGCCCTTGCCGGTGAGGGTGAAGAAGACCTCGTCGAGGCTCGGCAGCTTGAGGGCGATCTCCGTGACGGGGATGCCGCGGGCGGCCAGGTCGACGACGACGTCGGTGAAGTCCTTCTCGTCCTCGATCGGTGTCGTGAGCAGCCCACGAGTGGGCTCCTCGACCGGTCGGCCGGTGATACGGCTCAGGACGGCTCGGATGTCCGCGGTGTCGCGGGGGTTGGTCGGGCGCACCTGGAGGGAGCGGCCGCCGACGATCTGCTTGAGCTCGGCGGCGGTGCCGTGGGCGATGACCTTGCCGAGATCGATCACGGTGATCGCGTCGGCGAGGGCGTCGGCCTCCTCGAGGTACTGCGTGGTGAGCAGGACGCTCGTGCCCTCGGCGGTCAGCATGCGCACCAGGTTCCAGACGTCGTCCCGCTTGCTGGGGTCGAGTCCGGTGGTGGGCTCGTCGAGGAAGATCACCTCGGGCCGGCCGACCAGGCTCGCGGCCAGGTCGAGGCGCCGGCGCATGCCGCCGGAGTACGTCTTGATGCGCCGGTCGGCCGCCTCGGTGAGCCCGAACTGGCCCAGCAGCTCCGTCGCCCGTGCTCGGGCATCGGGCCGGCTGAAGTCCAACAGGCGGGCGAACAGCTCGAGGTTCTCCCGGCCGGTCAGCTGCTCGTCGACCGAGGCGTACTGCCCCGTGAGGCCGATCGAGCGGCGTACAGCAGTGGGATCGCGCAGGACGTCGTGGCCTGCGACGGTCGCGTGACCGGCGTCGGGCTGCAGCAGCGTCGCGAGGATGCGGACGGCAGTGGTCTTGCCCGCACCATTGGGCCCGAGGACTCCGAGGACGGAGCCTTCGGGAACGGCAAGGTCGATGCCGTCGAGAGCGATGGTGTCGCCGTAGTGCTTCGTGAGCCCTTCGGCTTTGATGGCGTAGTTGGTCATGTCGACCATCGTGGTCGGCGCGGCTTGCAGGTCGCTGTCATCGCACTGGCGGCCCTGACAGCGGCTGACAGTCCGCTGCGGCCGGCCGATGGAACGATGCTCGTATGGACCTGACCCTTCTCGCGATCATCGGCGTGCTCGTGATCGTCGCCGTCTCCGGGCTGTCGCCCAAGCTGGGAATCGCGGCGCCCCTGTCGCTCGTCGTCGCCGGGGTCGGGCTGTCGTACCTGCCGGGCGTGCCCGCTTTCGAGCTCGAGCCCGAGGTCATCCTCGCCGGCGTGCTGCCCCCGCTCCTGTACGCAGCGGCCGTCAACATGCCGGTCGTCGACTTTCGTCGTGACCTCAAGTCCATCGGGGGGCTCTCGGTCGTCGTGGTGCTCGCCTCGTCGGTGCTGTGCGGCCTGGTGTTCGACCGGCTGATACCTGGCATCGGGCTCGCCCAGGGCATCGCGCTGGGCGCGGTCCTGAGCCCGACCGACGCCGTCGCGACGTCGATCGTGAAGCGTACGGGTGTCGCTCCCCGCCTGGTGACCTTGCTTGACGGCGAGAGCATGCTCAACGACGCGTCCGCGCTGGTCCTGCTGCGATCGGCCATCGCGGCCACCGGCGCGGGCGTCTCGATCTGGGGCGTCGCGGGGGACTTCGTGAAGGCTGTGGCCCTGGCGGTCCTGCTCGGGTTCGTCATCGGGTTCGCCAGCCTCGTGGTCCGCAGGAGGGTGCACGACGCGACGCTCAACACGGCGATCTCGTTCGTGGTGCCGTTCGCGGCCTACACCCCGGCCGAGCACGTCGGTGCGTCCGGACTGGTCGCCGTGGTCGTCACCGGACTGGTCACCGGCTATTGGGGGCAGAAGTACCTCCGACCGCAGGACCGCCGGGCCGAGGACGTCAACTGGCGGACCATCGCATTCCTGCTCGAGGGCGGGGTGTTCCTCCTCGTGGGCCTCGAGGCGCCGGGGCTGGTCGACGACTTCCGCGCCGACGGTGGCGAGTGGACCCGCTTGGCGATCGTCACCGTGGCCGCCTTGGTCATCCTGCTCGTCGTGCGCGCGGTCTTCGTGGTCTACGTGCTGCTCGACCTGCGCCACGACCGCCAGCAGATGACCGCGGGGCGGTCGAGGCTCGACCCGGAGAACGTCCGGCTGCTGCTGGAGTCGCCGAGAGCGCGGCGGATGTCGGAGCGCCGCCGCAAGGCCATCCACCAGATGGTCGCGCGCAACCAGGCCGACATCGCGTTCTACGAGCGCGAGAAGCTCACGGCGCGTGACGGTGGGGTCCTGGTGTGGGCCGGCATGCGTGGCAGCGTCACGCTCGCTGCGGCCCAGACGCTGCCGGCGTCGACCGAGCAACGCCCGCTCCTCGTGCTGGTCGCGCTTGCCGTGGCGGTGTCGACGCTCGTCCTGCAGGGCGGCACCTTGGCGTGGCTCGTGCGGCGCCTCGGTGTCGAGTCCGACCGCAGCCAGGTCAGGCGCGACGAGATCGCCTCGCTCTCGCACCTGCTGATGGATGTCGCGGAGGCCCGGATCGACGAGGAGGCGCCCGAGCTCGACCCCGTCGTCGTCGCCCAGGCACGGGCCCAGAGCGCCCCGGACAAGTTCACGCGGTGGGCGGGCCCGGACGGCGAGGAGCGTGAGCGCCGCCTCGAGACGTACCGGGAGCTGCGTCAGTCCGTGCTGTCGGACCAGCGAGACGCGTTGATGGAGGCCCGGGCCGAGGGACGCTACGACTCGGCGGCCATCGGCGAGATGCTCCGACGGGTCGACTCGGGTGAGCTCTCGCTCGCAGCCTTGGAGTGACGACCGGAGTTCATGCATCGGCAACCTCACAGGTCTAGCCTGTGGGAATGAACGAGCCACACCTGATCGTGCTCTTCGGTGCCACCGGCGACCTCGCCCGCCGCAAGCTGCTGCCCGGCATCATGCACCTGCTCGAGTCGGACCTCGTCTCGGAGTCGCGGATCATCGGCGTCTCGCTCGACGACTTCGACGACGAGAGCTTCCGTACGTTCGCCGAGAAGGCGTGCCGCGAGTTCACGACCCGCCCGCTCAACGACCAGCAGTGGAACGAGTTCGCCGCCAAGCTGTCGTACGTCAACGTCAAGGCGGGCCCCGAGGCGCTGGCCGAGGCCGCGGCGGGGCTCGAGGCCGAGCTCGGCGGCACGCCGCGGCGCCTGCACTACCTCAGCGTCCCGCCCAAGGCCGCCCTCGACGTCGTGCACACCCTCGACGCGGCCAACCTGGTCGAGCGCTCGCGGATCATCATGGAGAAGCCGTTCGGCACCGACCTGGCCAGCGCGAAGTCGCTCAACTCGCAGCTGCACGAGGTGTTCGCCGAGGAGCAGATCTTCCGCATCGACCACTTCCTCGGCAAGGAGGCCGCGCTCAACATCCTGGCGTTCCGCTTCGCCAACGGCCTGTTCGAGCCGATCTGGAACCGCAACTTCATCGACCACGTCCAGATCGACGTGCCCGAGACGCTGTCCGTCGAGGGACGCTCGGCGTTCTACGAGGGCACCGGCGCGTTCAAGGACATGGTCGTGACGCACCTGTTCCAGGTCCTGGCCTTCATGGCGATGGAGCCGCCGACGTCACTCGACTCGGACTCGATCAGCGAGGAGAAGAACAAGGTCTTCCGCCAGATGCTGCCGCTCGACCCGCACCACGTCGTACGCGGGCAGTACCAGGGCTACCGCGAGGAGGAGGGCGTGGCGGCCGACTCCGAGACCGACACGTTCGTTGCGCTCAAGGCCGAGATCGACAACTGGCGCTGGGCCGGCGTGCCCTTCTACCTGCGTACGGGCAAGAAGCTCGCCGAGGGCGCCCGCATCATCTCGATCGCGTTCCGCGAGCCGCCCAAGAGCATGTTCCCGGCCGGCTCCGGCGTCGGGCTCGCCGGACCTGACCACCTGACGTTCGACCTCGCCGACTCCTCGAAGATGTCGCTGTCGTTCTACGGCAAGCGCCCCGGGCCGGGCATGCGGCTCGACAAGCTCAGCATGCAGTTCGCGATGCAGGAGACCGAACGTGCCGGCGAGGTCCTCGAGGCGTACGAGCGGCTGATCTACGACGCGATGCGGGGCGAGCGCACGCTGTTCACGACCGCCGAGGGCATCGAGCGGCTGTGGGAGATCTCCGAGCCGCTGCTCAACGACCAGCCGCCGGTGCGGCCCTACTCGGGTGGCACGTGGGGGCCCAACGCCGTGCACCAGCTCATCGCGCCGCGCGCCTGGCGGCTGCCGTTCGAACGTACGTGGCGCCGGCCCAACACGATGGCGGAGTGACGCCTACTCGGGGTTGTTCAGCCTGTCCGGGGTGTCGTGGCCCGGCAGGCGGGGCGGGTGCTGACGCGAGCGGTCGCTGCTGCCGTAGCCGCTGAGCGCGAGACCCATCAGGGTGATGCCGGCGACGAACAGCAGGGCGACGAGAAGCGTGAAGTGGCCATGGGACAACGGATGCACGATGCAACGGTATCTCCGGAGACTGAGACGACTCTCAGGGAGTCCAGCTCTTCTCGACCAGCCGGATCGCCTCGTCCAGCGAGAGGCCCTGGGTGCGGGCCAGCCGGGCGTACGTCTGCGCGCCCGACTCGGCCTCGGCGTCGGCGAGCCTGCGGCTCGCGATGAACGTGCCGCGCCTTCCGTGGGTCTCGATCACGCCGTCGACCTCGAGCGCGCGGTAGGCCTTGGCGACGGTGTTGGCGGCCAGCCCGAGGTCGGTCGCCAGCTGGCGCACGGTCGGCAGCTTGTGCCCCGCGGCGAGCACGCCCGACGCCGCGCCGTCGGCGATCTGCCGGCGCACCTGCTCGTACGGCGGCTCGGTGCCATCAGGGTCGACCGCGACGAGGCTCATGCCCGCTCCAGGTGGACGATCTCGAAGCTGCGGCCGGCCGCATCGGTGGGGTCGCGGCGGGTCTCGCGGAATCCCTGCGACAGGTAGAACCCGAGGCCGACGGCGTTGCGGGCGTACACCTCGACGCTCCGCGCACCGCCTTCGGTGATGTGCGCGAGGAGCTGCGGGCCGACGCCGCGACCTTGTGCCTCCGGCGCGACGTAGAGCAGCTCGACGTGCTCACCGCGGGCGCCGACGAACCCGAGCTTCTCGCCGGCCGATTCGGCGACCCATACGTCCATCGACGGGAGCAGCAGGTCGCGGATGTGGGGCTTGAGCTCGACGAACTCGTCGTCGGCCATGAAGGCGTGGCTCGACCTGGCGGAGCGCTCCCAGAGGTCGGTCAGGTCGTCGAAATCGGATTCGTGCGCCGTCCGGATGCTGACCGTGCCGTCCATGCCAGGCGAGTCTACGGTTCCAGTCACGATGGCGCCTGTCACCATCTAGGCTTCCTGAGTGATGACTCGGGCTCTGCGCTTCGCTGCGCTGGCGATTGCCGCCACCTCCCTGGCCGGCTGCGTGTTCGTCCCGGCACTCGTCCCCTCCGACGACTCGTCGACGTCACCGACGAAGACCGCGACACCCCGCTCGCCGGACGTCGCGACGGCGCGGGTCGCGCTCGCCGCAGCCGTCAAGCGGCTCACGGTGGTCAACGAGGGCAGCTACACACTGTGGCTCACGGCCAAGGAGTCCGGCTCCTCGAAGCGTACGTACTTCACGCGGACCAAGACGCAGTACGACCTGTCGCGCGGCATGGTCGCGTCCACGATCGAGGTGTCCGGCGGCACGGTCAAGGTGCGCATCCTGGAGTCGGACGGCGTCTACATCAAGGTCGCGTCCGACGGCGGGCCCACCCCGTGCTGGTATCGCACCTCCGTCAAGGAGTTCAAGTCACTGCCGGGCATACCGTTCGCGTACGACCTCGAGAAGGGCTCGGCGTTCGCGAAGCTGATGGCGAGGGGCCGGGCGGTGTCGATCCGCCCCGATCCGGACTATCCCAGCCTGCGGATCGTACGGATCCGGTCGTCCGTCCTCGACGTCATGCGCCACGCGATGCCCGCCGTGACCGGCCAGTTCGCGTACGACGTCAAGGGCATCAAGGAGAAGATGAACGTCGACCTCTACCTCTCCGGCAGCGAGGTGACCGCGATCGACTTCGACCTCGTACCGGTGCTGGACGCCCTCGACGACGCCGGACTCGGTGACGCCGCCGACCTGCCCGACCTCGCCGAGATCCGCGCCGGCAAGCCGCGCGGGCACCTCGACCTGGGCGACATGAAGGACTCGTTCAAGGTGGAGGCACCGGACTCGTTGTGCTCGCCCGACGCGGCGGCACCGGACTTCTCCGACGCCTAACCCGCCACCACCTCCGGCCGCGGCGATGTCGGCTCCGGCAACTAGGCTGGGAGGCACGATGACGTTGCCGTTCCCAGTGCCTGCCGCTGCGCCCGAGAAGTCCGCCGACAAGAGGCGTCCCCGCTCGGAGACCCTGCTCGAGGGACTCAACGACGCCCAGCAGGCCGCCGTGTCCCACCCCGGTGGGCCGCTGCTCGTCGTGGCCGGTGCCGGATCAGGCAAGACCCGGGTACTGACGCGTCGCATCGCCTGGTTGATCGCCGCCCGGGGCGCACATCCCGGCTCGATCCTGGCCATCACGTTCACCAACAAGGCGGCCGCCGAGATGCGCGAACGCGTCGCCGACCTCGTCGGGCCGCGGGCCCGCATGATGTGGGTCTCGACGTTCCACTCCGCATGCGTACGCATCCTGCGCCGCGAGGCGAGCAAGTTCGGGTTCACCTCGTCGTTCACGATCTATGACGCGGCCGACCAGCGCCGGCTCATGACGTTGGTGTGCCGCGACATGGACCTCGACCCCAAGCGCATCAACCCGCGGGCGGTGCTCAACTGGATCTCCAACCTCAAGAACGAGCTGATCGACCACGAGTCGGCGGCCGGCAAGGCGGACAACCCGACCGAGGAGATCTACGCCGAGGCCTACAAGACCTATCAGGCGCGCCTCCAGGCGGCCAACGCGATGGACTTCGACGACCTCATCATGAACACCGTCCACCTGTTCCAGGGCTGGCCCGACGTCCGTGAGACATACCGGCGGCGGTTCCGGCACATCCTGGTCGACGAGTACCAAGACACCAACCACGCGCAGTACCAGCTCATCAAGGAGCTGACCGACGAGGAGTCCGACCTGCTGGTCGTCGGTGACTCCGACCAGTCGATCTACGCGTTCCGTGGCGCCAACATCCGCAACATCCTGGAGTTCGAGGACGACTTCCCCAACGCCGCGACGATCCTGCTGGAGCAGAACTACCGGTCGACCCAGACGATCCTGTCGGCCGCCAATGCCGTCATCAGCCGCAACGAGGGCCGCAAGGACAAGCAGCTGTGGTCCGCCGAGGGCGATGGCGAGAAGATCGTCGGCTACGTCGGTGACGACGAGCGCGACGAGGCCCAGTTCATCGCCGACGAGATCGACAAGCTCGGCGACGCCGGCGTCGCGGCCGCCAAGGACGTCGCGATCTTCTACCGCACCAACGCCCAGAGCCGCGTGTTCGAGGAGGTGTTCATCCGCGTCGGCCTGCCCTATCGCGTCGTCGGAGGTGTCCGCTTCTACGAGCGCAAGGAGATCAAGGACGCGCTGGCGTACGTCCGGGTGCTGATCAACCCGCGCGACGCGGTCTCGCTGCGCCGCATCATCAACGAGCCCAAGCGGGGCATCGGCGAGCGGGCCGAGGCGGCGATCCAGCGCTTGGCCACAGCCGAGGACATCAGCTTCTGGGAAGCCTTGACCCGGGCCGAGGAGGCGACCGATCTCGCGACCCGATCCCTCAACGCGATCCAGTCGTTCACCGCGGTGATGTCCGAGCTCATGGCGATGGCCGAGTCGGGCGCCCCGGCCGATGCGGTCCTCGAGGCGGCGCTGACCCGCAGCGGCTACCTCTCGACGCTCGAGCAGAGCACCGACCCCCAGGACGAGACCCGGGTCGAGAACCTCGCCGAGCTCGTCGCGGTCGCCCGCGAGTTCGTGGTCGGCGCGAGCACGGTGGCCGACGGCCTCCTGCAGGAGCAGGGTGTGGAGGTCGTCGACGAGGAGCCCTCCGAGGCCGTCGACGCGATCTCCGACGAACCCGACCTCGCCGCCGGCTCGCTCGGCGCGTTCCTCGAGCAGGTCGCGCTGGTGGCCGACGCCGACCAGATCCCCGACGAGGGCGACGGCGTCGTCACGCTGATGACGCTGCACACCGCCAAGGGCCTGGAGTTCCCGGTGGTGTTCCTCACCGGTCTCGAGGACGGCGTCTTCCCGCACATGCGGTCGCTCGCCGACAGCAAGGAGCTCGAGGAGGAGCGCCGGCTGGCCTACGTGGGCATCACCCGCGCTCGTACGCGCCTCTACGTCACCCGCGCCGCGACCCGCTCGGCCTGGGGGGCGCCCTCCTACAACCCACCGTCGCGGTTCCTTGACGAGCTGCCCGAGGCCCTGCTCGACTGGCGCCGCCTTGCCTCACCGCCGACGCAGTGGACCCCCAGCTCGCCGTCGGCGACCCAGTCGTCGTTCCGCTCGTCCAACGTCGCGGCCAGGTCCAAGCGGGCGACCCGCGAGGTCGTGTCCCTGTCGCCGGGCGACCGGGTCAGCCACGACAGCTTCGGCCTCGGCACCGTCGTGGCGGTCGAGGGGCAGGGCGACAAGTCCGTCGCCTCGGTCGACTTCGGCTCGCAAGGCGTCAAGCGCCTGCTGCTGCGCTACGCCCCCGTCGAAAAGCTCTGACCCCCGCCAGCTCTCCGCGATTTGTGGACTTGGAGGCGTTAAAAGTCGCGCGTAGCGCCTACAACCTCACAAATTGCGGGCGATGCGGTGCCACTGCGCGGTGAAGAAGGGGGGAGGCCTGGCGTAGCCGCATCGAACCATCGCCTCGTACACGCGGGCCACGATCGCAATGGGGTGCTGGAAATCGGCTGCTGTGATGACGATGAGTGTCCAGCCGGCTGCCTCGATGCGTTCGCGCCGGAGGTGGTCCTTCTGCCGCTGCTCCGCATCGCGTTCGTGGTGCCAGCCATCGTGCTCGATGATCAGCTCGGAGCTCGGGGATCACCAGATCACCTCGTGCGAGCCAGCTCCCTGCATCGTCGAAGACGTTGACGTTGATCAGCGGCTCCGGCAAGCCGGCAAGCACCAGAACTAGCCGGACGTCGGTCTCCCGTGGAGAGTCCACGCGCCCCCGCACGAGCAGCGCTGCCTCCCTGGCCCGGACGACCCCGTCGAGGTGGCTGGACTTCGTGTAGTCCAGCAGCTGCTCGGTCGAGGTCAGGCCCGCGCGCACCAGTGCATCGCCGGCCCGTACGAGGTCGCGCACACTGAGCAACGTCGCGCTGTCGACAAACGAGCGGTCCGGGCCGAGCACGGACAGACCGCGCAGTTCGCGTGGAGCCAGCCGCCCGAGTCGGCGGTGCAGGACGATCTCATGCATGACTTGGGCGGTCGAACAGATCGAGAAGTGAAGCGGCGTGCGTCGGCCCACCCCTACGCCCATCCATTGCAGGGCGGTCACGTGACTCACGGCCGAACCGGGAGGAAGCGCGAGCGCTGCTGCCCGTACGGACAGACCGAAGGTGAGATCGGTGTCGGTCAGGCGCCAGACCCCGCGGTGCACGCTGACGAAATGCGTCCCGCGGAGCATCGACGCCGAAACGCCGACCTTGGCAGCCTGCTTCGTCGTGAAGACGGCACCCCGAAGCTCATGTGGAATCTGCGGTCGGCGGGGCATGGGCCCCACGATGGCGACGATCGAACGTTCGAGGGAGAAGGCTGGCGACGACCTGTGGACATACCAACGCGATTCGTCGACTTGTGGGCGCTACGTCGAGCCGGTAGGCCTTCAACCTCACAAATCGCGGGGGGCGATCGCGGGTGCTACGGGGTGACTCCGTGCTCGCGCAGGACCGGCTCAGGGTCGACGGCCGCGCCGCCGTGGGGATGAACCTCGAGGTGCAGGTGCGGGCCGGTCACGTTGCCGGTCGAGCCGGTGAAGCCGATCGTCTCACCGGGCGCCACGGTCTGACCGACCTTGACCCCGATGCGGCTCTGGTGGCAGTACCAGATGTCGGTGCCGTCGGTCAGCTTGATGACGGTGCGGTTGCCGTAGGCGCCTTCGTAGCCGGTCGACTTCACGACGCCCGCGGCGACCGAGACGATGGTCGAGCCGGACGGGCCGGCGAAGTCGAGGCCCGTGTGAACCGTGGACCACAGGCCGCTGCGCTGTCCGAACCGTGCCGTCAGGTGGTAGCCGGTGACGGGGAGAACCCACTGGTTCGCCTTGGTCTCCTTGGCGAGCTTGCTGACGTCCTGCTTGATGTCTGCCTGGGCCTGGAGCACCTGCTGGGCCTGGAGCTTGACCTGCTTGGTGGTCAGCGCCCGGTCGAAGCTGCGGCTGACGTCGACCTGGCCGTTGGCGGCTGCGTCGTCGGGACCGATGTAGCTCTGCGAGATCGTCTGGTACTTGTCGTTGGCCAGCGAGTCACCGTCGGACGTGTTGCCGAGGATCGTGGAACCAAAAGCAGCCAGGACCAGGATGAATGCACCGGCCATGGCTGGGGTAGGGGTGAAGCTGCGCCTGCGGGTCTTGCGCCGCTGAGCGGTCCGCTTGCCCGGTGTTCGCGTGGGGGTCTCCTGGCGTACATCCAGTCGGCGTTTAGGCGCGGACGAAGACACGCAAAAAACCTCCGGAGAAGTGACGACAGGACTCCGGAAGCCTAGCCGAAGGCATGGCCCGAGCGAAACCGAATTCGCGGACTGAACAACAAATACGGGGAATCCCGCGTGAAAAGTCGACAATGTGTGACGACCTTCACGGTTGTGGGAGCATCGTTGGCATGGTAAGACAGCGTGTCGTTCTGGGTGCGATCGGCGATGGCCAGCGAGCCGCCCAGGTGGCGCGACAGCTCCGTGACGGCGGCCGGGAGGTCATCTACGTCGGCGGAGAGCAGACCCCCGAGCAGCTCGTACGCACGTCGATCGCGGAGGACGCGTCGGCGATCGTGGTCGACGGCGACCCCGGGGCGCTGTCCCGCATCGCCGACCTCTGCGCCCAGCTGGGCGCCGACGGTGTGGTCGTCACGCCTCTCGACGAAGCTCGCCCTGGGCCTCGATCTCGGTGATGAACGCGCGGACGGCGTCGGCGACGACACCGGGCTGCGACTGCACGACCCAGTGGCCGGCGACCACGTCCACCCGGCGTACGTCGGGAGCGAACGCAGCGATGTCGACGTAGACCGCGGGGGACACGGAGGAGTCCTTGGTCGGCACGACGAGCTGCACGGGCACGGCTGTGGTGCCGCGCCGGAAGCTCAGGCCGTTCGCTCGGTAGAGGTTGAGGCCGTTGCGGAAGTCGTCCGCGAACGTGTCACCCCAGTGGTGGTCGTCGAGGCGCTGCGCCCGGGCCATGGCCGCGCGGAGCTGGCGCGTGAACCGGCCGGCGACCAGCTCGGGCAGCGCGGGGGTCTGGAACGCGACGACGTACCAGGACTGGGCGAGCTGGCGGCCGACTGCCGCGAACCGCCGGCGAGCGAGGCCGTCACGCAGGAAGTTGCCGACGATCTCGAGGCCCGGCCCGCTGATCGACGTGAAGGACGCGATCCGGTTGGTGAGCCGGGCGTCGGACGACTCGCGCAGCACCGCGCTCCAGGACTGGATCGAGCCCCAGTCGTGGCCGACGAGGTGCACCGGGCCGCCATCAGGACGTACGTGCTCGATCACCGCCGCAAGATCGCCCACGAGCTTGCTCATGCGATAGCCCGAACGTGTTGCCGGCGCGGTCGACCCACCGGCACCTCGTACGTCGTAGGTCACGACGCGGTGATCCGGCGTGAGCAGCGGGACGACGTGGTCCCACACCTGCTGGCTGTCGGGGAAGCCGTGGACCAGGACGACGACCGGACCCTCGGCGTTGCCGGTGACGCGTACGCGCAGCCGGACGTCGGACGACGTGATCGTGTGAGTGCTCATCGGGTCCCCCAAGGCGGTGTGTGACGAAGCCAACGCGCGTTAACGCATGGTTAAGGGCTAGAGTCGCAAAGGCTCAATTGGTGTCGGCCTCCGGCCGGCTGCTGAGCGTATCGGACGTCAACAGAGGACGGACTCCACCGTGGATTTGATGGAATACCAGGCGAAGGAGCTCTTCGCCAAGCACGATGTACCGGTCACCCTGGGCATCGTTGCCAACACACCGGACGAGGCGAAGGTCGCTGCCGAGCAGCTCGGCGTCGTCGTCGTCAAGGCACAGGTCAAGGCCGGCGGTCGCGGCAAGGCCGGCGGCGTCAAGCTCGCCAAGACCCCCGACGAGGCTTACGAGCACGCGTCGAACATCCTGGGCATGGAGATCAAGGGCCTGACGGTCAACCGGGTGCTCATCGCACCGGCGGCCAGCATCGAGGAGGAGTACTACTTCTCCTTCCTGCTCGACCGCGCCAACCGCAGTTACCTGTGCATCGCGAGCGTCGAGGGTGGTGTCGAGATCGAAGAGGTCGCCAAGACCAACCCCGACGCCGTCAAGCAGATCCCGATCGACGCCGGCACGGGTGTCGACGAGGCCAAGGCGCGCTCGATCGTCGCCGAGGCCGGCTTCCCCGAAGCCCTCGTGGAGCAGGCCGTCACGACGGTCCTGACGCTCTGGAAGGTCTTCGTCGAGGAGGACGCGACGCTGGTCGAGGTCAACCCGCTCGCGCGGCTCGAGGGCGACATCCTCGAGGCGCTCGACGGCAAGGTCTCGCTCGACGAGAACGCCGAGTTCCGTCACGAGGACCACGCCGCGTTCGAGGACAAGGCCGCGGCCGACCCCCTCGAGGCCAAGGCCAAGGAGAAGGGCCTCAACTACGTCAAGCTCGACGGCGAGGTGGGCATCATCGGCAACGGCGCAGGACTCGTCATGAGCACCCTCGACGTCGTCGCGTACGCCGGTGAGAAGCACGGCAACGTCAAGCCGGCCAACTTCCTCGACATCGGTGGCGGCGCCTCGGCGCAGGTCATGGCCGACGGCCTCGACGTGATCCTCAACGACGCGCAGGTCAAGAGCGTGTTCGTCAACGTCTTCGGCGGCATCACGTCTTGCGACGCGGTTGCCAACGGCATCGTCGGCGCACTGGACATCCTCGGCGACGAGGCCTCCAAGCCGCTCGTCGTACGCCTTGACGGCAACAACGTCGAAGAGGGTCGCCGGATCCTCAACGAGAAGAATCACCCACTGGTGACACTCGTCGACACGATGGACGGTGCGGCCGACCGCGCCGCCGAGCTCGCGAACGAAGGAGCCTGACATGTCGATCTTCCTCAACAAGGACTCCAAGGTCATCGTCCAGGGCATCACCGGCGGTGAAGGCACCAAGCACACCGCCCTGATGCTCAAGGCCGGCACCAACGTGGTCGGCGGCGTCAACGCCCGCAAGGCCGGCACGACCGTCGAGCACACGGACCCCGACGGCAACACCGTCGAGCTCCCCGTGTTCGGCACCGTCGCCGAGGCCATCGAGAAGACGGGCGCCGACGTCTCGGTCGCCTTCGTCCCGCCGGCGTTCACCAAGGACGCCGTCATCGAGGCCATCGACGCCGAGATCGGCCTGCTGGTCATCATCACCGAGGGTGTGCCGGTTCAGGACAGCGCCGAGTTCTGGGCGTACGCCCAGGGCAAGAAGACGCGGATCATCGGCCCCAACTGCCCCGGCATCATCACGCCGGGCGAGGCGCTCGCGGGCATCACGCCGGCGACGATCTCCGGTTCCGGCCCGATCGGCCTCGTCTCGAAGTCGGGCACGCTGACCTACCAGATGATGTTCGAGCTGCGCGACTACGGCTTCACCACCGCGATCGGCATCGGCGGCGACCCCATCATCGGGACGACGCACATCGACGCGCTCGAGGCATTCGAGGCGGACCCCGACACCAAGGCGATCGTCATGATCGGCGAGATCGGCGGCGACGCGGAGGAGAAGGCCGCGGCCTACATCCAGGCGCACGTCACCAAGCCCGTCGTCGGGTACGTCGCCGGGTTCACCGCTCCTGAGGGCAAGACGATGGGCCACGCCGGCGCCATCGTCGCCGACGGTGCGGGCACCGCGCAGGGCAAGAAGGAAGCCCTCGAGGCTGCGGGCGTCAAGGTCGGCAAGACGCCGTCCGAGACAGCCGAGCTCATGCGGGAGATCCTCAAGGGTCTGTAGTCCTGCTGCAGGAGCCCCCTCTCGCCTTTGGCGGGAGGGGGCTCCTTTTTTATGTTTTTCAGTGCTACCGCGTTTTGCTTTTCGGCCTTCGTGGTGTCGTCGTCACCTGCGCTGACGGGTCAGTTGAGGCCCATCGACAAGCGTCGTTCGTCGTCCGCCTCGCGTTGCGTCGCCGGCTCGTCGACGGGCCTCAACAGACCCCTCAGCTCGGCGCCCTCCCGCAACAGTCCTTTGACCTCAGGGCGTCTGGTTGCGTCGCGGAGTCACCTTCCCGGCGCGGGTTACTTGGCGTACTTCAGGCGCGTTGCTGCGCGCGTTGCCATGGCTTCGAAGGCCTTCTGGGTGATGTCGTAGGTGCCGGCCGGGGTGAAGGTCACCTGGGCCACGTCGGCGCCACGGCGGATCAACGACATGCGGTAGTAGGCCCGGTTGCCCTTGGTGACCTCGACACCGACCCGCCACACGTCGCCGGAGTAGCCGGTGCCCTTGAACTCCTCGTGCTGGTCGATCTTGGCCGAGAGGTTGCGGTCGCTGCACCCGTCGAGGCGCTTCGTGACGCTCGCGACGAACGCCTTGGCCTTGGCGGGTGAGGAGAACCGGCCGACGGTCTCGGCGACGCCGAACTGCTTGGGCAGCGTGGTCGCCTGGTAGAGCACGTAGATGCGGGCCTGGGCGCGGGTCACGTCCTTGCCCCTGAAGGCCGCGTTGTCGCACTGCGTCGCAGCGGGGTTGGTCTTCGCCGACACGGATGCGCCGGCCCACACCTTGTCGACGTTGCGGATCGGCGGCAGGTCGACGATGCCCAGGAACGACGGGGCCTCCGAGGTCGGCGGCGGGTCGGTGCGCCTCACCGTGATGGCGTCGGTGCACTCGCCGCCGCTGTCCTTGCAGACCTTGGCGACCGAGTCGTTGAGCGTACGGGCGAAGGCCTGGATGCTGGGCCCGCTGGCTCCGTCGGCCTCGTGCACCAAGGTGCTGGTGACCGTGCCGGAGTGGCTGAAGCCGACCGTGAACGTACGTTCGGGGGACCGGTGCGAGCGCAGCCGCAGGATCTGGAAGTCGCCGAACGGGCGCTGCACGGTGTAGGCCGCGACGAGCTGCACGCGGGGGTGCTCGCAGTCGGAGTACCACTGCACCAGCCGCTCGTACGTCTTGGAGGCCGTGTCCTCGCTGCGGGAGACCTCGATGGCCTGCGCCACGCGCTCGTCCGTGACGCCGTCGGCGTTGAACGTGCGGACGAAGACCTTGAGCGGGTCCTTGTCGGCGTAACGCTTGGTCGGGCACGTCGCGTATGGAGTCGTGTTGTCGACGTTCTCGTCGGTGCCGTCGATCTTCCACGTGCTCTCGGGGTCGAGCTCGCTGACCTGCGCCGACGAGAGCAGGTTGCCGGTGTCGATCTTCTCGGCGTCCAGCAGGACGTCGGGGCGCTCAGCACCGATCTTCTGGCGCTGTGGCAGCGCGCTGCTGGTCGCCAGCGCATCGCCCTCGGTCGCGACGAAGCCACCACCGAGGATCACGACGACCGCGGCGGCGACGAGCAGGACGGTGTTGCGCTGACGGCCGCGCTTGGCGGCGGTGCGCACCGTCGCGGCCGGCGGGACCGTGAGCGAGTCCGTGGCGGCGGCGAGGCTGTGCATGCGCCGCTCGATCGTGTCGATGCTCTGGCGCAGGCCGCCTTCGAGGCTCGCCAGGGCCGTCGTGACGTTCTCGATGCCCTCCTCGGCAGGGACGCCGACCTCGCGGGAAGCCTCCTCGAGGTCGGTGTTGCCCAGGGTCATGAGCACGATCAGACGGCGGTCGTCGACGCTGAGCTCGGCGAGGGCCTCGAGCAGCTGGGTGTCGCTGTCCTCCTCGTGCTTGCGGCGCAGCGGGTGGGTGCTGCGGCTCAGCGCCGTCAGCTTCCATGCCTCGTTGCGGACCCAGCCGAGCGGATGGTGGTTGCGGATCTTGGTCCAGTCGCGCCACGCCCGGCGGTAGGCGTCGACCGTGGCCTCGAAGGCGACCTGGCGGTCACCGCAGACCGCATAGGTGACCTGGACGGCGTCTGCGAAGGTCGAGGAGTAGAAGCTGTTGAACTCGTCGACGCGAGTCATGTCCAGCCTCCTCTGACGTCCGGCGTGCCTGTGTGCAACGCCGCAACTTTACAGGGAGGATGAACTGGTGCCCGCCCCCGTCGAGACCCCCTACCTCAGGCCGGCATTCCTCACCGCAATGCTGGCCGCGATCTTGTCGCTCGCCGTGTCGGCGGGCCTGGTGCTGGTCGCCCAGGGCTCGGCCGACCCGCCGTTGGCCGCCTTCGTACGCGCGGCGGTGCGTACGTGGCTCGTGTCGCTCGGCTCGGGCATCGACACCGGCTCGGTGACGTTCGGGCTGATCCCCGTGGGCGCGACGCTGGTGTGCGTCGCCCTGGTGGCACTGACGGCGTCCTGGGTCGTGGCCGAGCCGGTCGACGAGCTGCCCGCGTTCGTGGCGACCGCGGCCGGCGCGTACGGCGTCATCGCCGGCATCGCGTCTGCTGCGTCGGCCGCGGACGGCGTGCACACCTCGGTCATCCGGGCCGCGTTCGGCGCGTTCGTCGTCGGCGGCCTGGGTGCGGCGTGGGGTGTCATCCGGCGTCACGGCCAGGGTGAGCGCCTGTGGTTCACGGCATCGGACGACATCCGCCTCGCCACGCGGGCCGCGATCCCGGGCCTGCTCGTGGTGCTCGCGGCCGCCGGTGCGGTCGTGATCGTGCAGTTCCTGCGCAACATGTCGCGAGCCGGCGACATCTGGGCCCAGCTCGATCCCGGCCGCGGCGGCGGCATCGCGCTGGCGCTGGCGTGCGTCCTGGCCGCGCCGACGCTGGTCCTCTGGACCGCATCGGCGCTGATCGGCCCCGGTTTCATGCTCGGCACGAACACATCGGTCGACCTCACCGGCTCGCAGCTGGGCAACGTGCCGGGCTTCCCGCTGCTGGCTGCCCTGCCGTCGCCGGGGGAGTTCCCGGGGTGGGTCTTCGTGCTCGGTCTCGTGCCGCTGCTGGCCGGCATGGTGTCGGGCTGGCGCGTCGAGCTCGGGTCACGGGAGGGACTGCTGGCTCGCGTGGCGCTCGGCGCCGCGTCCGGCGGGATCGCCGGATTCCTGCTCGGCATCCTCATCGGGCTCTCCGGTGGGGGAATCGGTCCGGGGCGCATGGCCGACACCGGACCGCCGGCTTTCACGCCGTTGCTGCTCGCGGTGCCTGTCATGGCGGTGGGCGGCGCGCTCGGCGCGGTGCTCAAGCACTATCGTGGAGGCCGTGCCCCGCAGCCCTCGGACGCCAGCTCGACTGGTCGTCCTCGTCTCTGGAAGCGGCACCAATCTCCAGGCCCTGATCGACTCGTCGACGAGTCCTGACTACGGCGCCCAGATCGTTGCCGTCGGCGCCGACCGCGACGGCATCGAAGGGCTCGCCCGTGCCGAGAGGCACGGCATACCGACGTTCGTGCTCACGACGTCCGCGTACGCCGATCGGGCCGCGTGGGACCAGGCGCTCGCCGAGACCGTTGCGGCGTACGACCCCGACCTCGTGGTGCTGGCCGGGTTCATGAAGCTCACCGGGCCGGCGTTCCTGGCCCGGTTCGGGGGGCGCACGCTCAACACCCACCCGGCGCTCTCGCCGGCGTTCCCGGGCATGCACGGGCCGCGGGACGCGCTGGCGTACGGCGTCAAGGTCACCGGCGCGACGCTGTTCGTCGTCGACGAAGGCGTCGACACAGGGCCGATCGTCGCGCAGGTCGCGGTGCCTGTGCTCGACGGCGACGACGAGGCCACGCTCCACGAACGCATCAAGACGAGCGAGCGCGCGATGCTCGTCGAGTGGGTCGGCACCCTCGCGCGCGAAGACTTCCACCTCGATGACCGGGCCGTCGTGCTCGGCAGCTCGACTCCACGAAAGATGGCAGATGACTGACCTCCGTCCCCTCAAGCGCGCCCTCGTCTCGGTCTACGACAAGACCGGGCTCGAGGAGCTCGCCCGCGATCTGCATGCCGCCGGCATTGCGATCGTCTCGACCGGTTCGACCGCCAAGACGATCGAGTCGGCCGGCGTCCCGGTGACCCCGGTCGAGGAGCTCACGGGATTCCCCGAGTGCCTCGACGGCCGGGTCAAGACCCTGCACCCGCGCGTCCACGCCGGCATCCTCGCCGACCTGCGGCTCGACGATCACGTCCAGCAGCTCGCCGACCTCGAGATCGAGCCGTTCGACCTGGTGATCGTCAACCTCTACCCGTTCCGCGAGACCGTCCAGTCCGGCGCGACCCCTGACGAGTGCGTCGAGCAGATCGACATCGGCGGCCCCTCGATGGTTCGCGCCGCGGCCAAGAACCACCCCAGCGTCGCGGTCGTCGTCAGCCCCTCGGCGTACGACGGCGTGCGCGCGGCGATCGCCGCCGGCGGGTTCACGTTCGACCAGCGCAAGCAGCTCGCCGCGCAGGCGTTCGCGCACACCGCGGCGTACGACGTGGCAGTGGCTTCGTGGTTCGCCAGCACGTACGCCCCGTCCGAGGACGGCTGGCCGGAGTTCACCGGCGCGACGTGGGACAAGTCGGCGGTGCTGCGCTACGGCGAGAACCCGCACCAGCCTGCTGCGCTCTACCAGCACTGGCGCGGTGGCCTGGCTGCCGCCGAGCAGCTGCACGGCAAGGAGATGTCCTACAACAACTACGTCGACACCGATGCGGCCCGCCGGGCGGCGTACGACTTCGAGCTGCCGGCCGTGGCGATCATCAAGCACGCCAACCCGTGCGGCATCGCGGTCGGCGCCGACGTCGCCGAGGCCCACGCCCGGGCGCACGCGTGCGACCCGGTCTCGGCCTACGGCGGAGTGATCGCGGTCAACCGCCCCGTCAGCGTGGCGATGGCCGCGCAGGTGGCCGAGGTGTTCACCGAGGTCATCGTCGCGCCCGACTACGAGGACGGCGCCCTCGAGGTGCTGCAGGCCAAGAAGAACATCCGCATCCTGCGCGTCCCCGCCGACGAGCACCCCGATCCCATCGAGTTCCGCGGCATCAGCGGCGGCGTGCTCGTGCAGGTCGTCGACCACGTCGATGCGCCCGGCGACGACCCGTCGACCTGGACGCTCGTCGCGGGAGAGCCGGCCGACGAGCGTACGCTCGCCGATCTCGACTTCGCCTGGACCGCGGTGCGAGCCGTCAAGTCCAACGCGATCCTGCTGGCCAAGGACGGCGCCTCGGTCGGCGTCGGCATGGGACAGGTCAACCGGGTCGACTCGTGCAAGCTCGCCGTCGAGCGTGCGGGCGCGGAGCGCGCCACCGGCTCGGTGGCCGCGTCCGACGCGTTCTTCCCGTTCCCGGACGGTCCGGAGATCCTGATCGCCGCGGGTGTGCGTGCGATCGTGCAGCCGGGCGGCTCGATCCGCGACGATGCCGTCATCGAGGCGGCCCAGGCCGCCGGAGTGACGATGTACGTCACCGGCACCCGGCACTTCTTCCACTGATCGAGGACTGAGCGGCACATGATGCGCAGACGCGGACTCGTACGGTGACGAGCCTGCGAGTTCGTGCCGTCAGGCGCCTCGGCCGGGTCAGGCCGAGTGCGGTGGTCCGGCAGGTCGCCGACGCCGTGGCGGCTCACACGGGTGCCGGCGAGCTCGTCACGGTGTTCCTCAGTGACCCGGACGACGACTTCGTCCCGGCCCTGTCGGCCCGCCTCCCGGCCGCGGACGTGCGCTCGTACGTCGTCGGCTCGCGGGACGACGCGATCGTCTGGCTGCGATCGATGCCGCGGCCGGCCGCGGTCGTTGACGCCACGACGCGCGGCGACAAGCTCGCCCTGCTGCGGGCGGCGGTCTGGGCCGTGCGCGACGGTGGAACGTACGTGGCGACGGGTCGCACCGTGGGCCGCGACCTGGCCGTGGCCGTCGAGGCGCGCGACGGCGAGCCCGCCGCTGCGGCGCGCAGGCGGCAGGAGCTGAGCGCCTCGGTCGAGATCCTGCCGAGCGACCGGCGGCTCGCCGTCGTGCGCAAGCGGGGGAACCACCACTTCACGCTGAGGCATCGTGTGGTCGAGGACGTGCTCGTCGAGCAGTTCGGACCCGAGTGGGGCGAGGTCATCGCACGCCGCGAGGCGTACGAGTACGAGTCGCGCGCGACCCTCGTGATGCACGGCGAGCCCGCGCCCCGCGAGAAGCAGCGCACGATCGCCGTGCCGTCCCTCGCGGTCCGCCGCTATGCCGACGCGACGTGCCACGTCCGCGAGATCGTGACCCGGGGCAACCTCGTGCTGCCCGACTCGTTCCGCCACGGCAACGCCTCGCGCCTGTTCCACAAGAAGATCATTCCCGCGACGGCGTGGTTCGGGCGTCTCGAGGACCGGATCCAGCGGGCCGCGGTGCGGTACGAGCCGGGTGAGTTCTTCAGCTTCGACTCGGCGTTCCCCACCCACTTCGGCCACCTCATGACCGAGACGATCTCCAAGCACTGGGGCTGGCAGATCGCCCGTGCCGACAATCCCGACCTCCGCGTCATCATGACGCACCAGCCGCAGCGCGACCGGCTGCCGTCGTGGAAGGCGCAGATCCTGGCCGCGCTCGGCGTCCCGGTCGACGACATCATGTGGGTCACGCAGGACGAGTCGGTGCGGGTGGGGTCGTTGGTCGCGGCGATGCCGCAGCTGGAGAACCCCTTCTACGCCGATCCTGCGCTGGGCGAGGCGTGGGAGACGCTCTACGGCGGGCTCGGCCCGGACCCGCACCCGCACGACCGGCCGGAGAAGATCTTCCTGTCACGGCGCACGAAGTCGCAGCGCTGGTGCGTCAACACCCCCGAGATCGAGTCGTTCATGGCGGACCAGGGCTTCACGATCATGCACCCGGAGACGATGCCGTACGCCGAGCAGGCGCACGCGTTCCGGGCGGCCAAGGTCATCGCGGGGTTCGCGGGCAGCGCGTTGTTCAACATGATGCTCAACCCGCAGGCCAAGGTCGTCATCTTGTCGAGCCGCAGCTATGTGGCCGCCAACGAGTACCTCTTCGCCGCGGCCCTGGGTCATGAGATCCACTACTTCTGGGCGCCGGCCGAGGTCGACCAGCCCGCCGGGGGCTTCTCCGTCGAGGCCTACAAGTCGGCGTGGACCTTCGACCTCGACGAGCACCGGGCGGCCCTGGTCGAGACGCTCGCCTAGTTGTACCCGGTCAGGACGTTGGTAGCGGGAATGGCTTGACGTGAACGAGAACCTCCGGGTGGGGTGTGGCTTGTCGAAGGCCCACATCCACCACGGAGGTTCTCGTGTCCCACGGTAATGCTCGCACCNCACTCCGAAGAAGACCCGGCCCTACCGGCCCCAGACCAACGGCAAGATCGAACGCTTCCACCGCACACTGGCCGAGGGCTGGGCTTTCAAGAAGTTCTACAACTCCGAATCAGCACGACTCGCAGCGCTGCCATCATGGATCCACGAATACAACCACCACCGGCCCCACTCAGCAGTCGGGCAGAAAGCGCCCATCACCAGATTGGACAACCTGGCTGGGCATCACAGCTAGCGCCCGCGCCGCCGCATGTAGAGGTCGAAGGCGCGATAGAGCATCGGCCGCAGCGGCAGGTCCCACTCGCCGACGTACCTGACGGCCTCGCCGCCGGTGCCGACCTTGAACTGGACGAGGCCGACGTGCGGGTCGGTGGTGTCGAGCGTCGGGGTGATCCCGCGCAGGCTGTAGACGTCGGAACCGGCCGCGAGTGCGTCGCGGATCATCGCCCACTGGCACGCGTTCGAACCGCGGACCTCCCGCTTCTCGCTCGACGAGGCGCCGTACGCGTACCAGGCGCGCGTGCCGACCCGCGCCATGATGGCCGCGGCGACGAGAGTGCCCTCGTGCCGTGCAAGGTGGAGCCTGATGCGTCCGGGGTCCTCGGCGTCCAGCGCAGCGAACATGGTCTCGAAGTAGCGCAGCGGTCGCGGGGTGAACCGGTCGCGCTCGGCGGTGTGGACGTAGAGGTCGTGGAACGCCTTCAGGTCGTCGCCGACGCTGACCTCGACGCCCGCCTTCGCTGCCTTCCTGATGTTGCGGCGCCACAACTGGTTCATGCCGGCCAGCAGGTCGTCCTCGGTCCGGCCGACCAGCGGCAGCTCGTAGGTGAACTGCGGGTGCCCCGTCCCGAAGCCATGCTCAGGGCTCTGCGGCAGCCATCCCGCGGCGGTGAGCTGGCTGGTCACCCGGGCGCCGACCTCGTTGAACTCCTGGCTGGGCAGGTCCGTGAGTCGCGTGATGCCCGGGTCGGCGATGCCCTGCTTGACCTGCGCCGAGCTCCAGC
Source organism: Aeromicrobium sp. 9AM (assembly GCF_902506105.1). Taxonomy (GTDB): domain Bacteria; phylum Actinomycetota; class Actinomycetes; order Propionibacteriales; family Nocardioidaceae; genus Aeromicrobium. The sequence continues at coordinate 2,194,351 of NZ_LR733304.1, read as the reverse complement.
TGTCCGTGCGTACGGGCGGGCCGAGCCGGATCGCGAATGCGCCGCGAGCCTTGAGGTACGCCGCCAGCGGGTCGAGCCACGCGCCGATGTCGCCGGTCCAGTCGATGACCGGACCCTCGGGCAGGTAGGCGAGGGTGAAGCGCTCGAGCCGCGGCACCGGCCGGTGCAGGACGAGCCCGGCGCCGACCAGCTGTCCGCCGTCGAACCAGCCGAGGGACTCGCTGCGCCACTCGGTCTTGACCTGTCCCCAGGCCGGGGTCTGCAGGAAGCTGGCCGACTCCTGTGCCCGTACGAACGCGAGGTGCTCCCCGGCGCTGATCGGGCTGACGGTCAGCACCGGGATGTCGCCGGTGCGGGTGCAGTGGGAGGCATGCGGCCAGTCAAGGCAGCGTGATGTTGCCGGTGAGTATGTGGTTTTGGATACGCCGGCGATACGCGCGGACTCGTAGCATCGATGGTGTGCGTGTGCTGATCGTCGAGGACGAGCCCTACATGGCTGAGGCGATCCGCGACGGGTTGCGGCTCGAGGCGATCGCCGCCGACATCGCCGGTGATGGTGACACGGCCCTCGAGCTGCTGAGCATCAACACGTACGACATCGCGGTCCTCGACCGTGACGTCCCCGGGCCCACCGGCGACGAGATCGCCACGCGCATCGTCGCCTCCGGCAGCGGCATGCCGATCCTCATGCTGACCGCCGCCGATCGTCTCGACGACAAGGCGACCGGGTTCGAGCTGGGCGCGGACGACTACCTGACCAAGCCATTCGACCTCCGGGAGCTGGTGCTCCGCCTCCGGGCCCTCGATCGCCGGCGCCCCCACAACCGGCCACCCGTGCGAGAGATCGCCGGCCTCCGGCTCGACCCGTTCCGCCGTGAGGTCTATCGCGACGGCCGCTACGTTGCGCTCACCCGCAAGCAGTTCGCGGTGCTCGAGGTGCTCGTCGCGGCCGAAGGCGGTGTCGTCAGCGCCGAGCAGCTGCTGGAGCAGGCGTGGGACGAGAACGCCGATCCGTTCACCAACGCCGTACGCATCACGGTCTCCGCGCTGCGCAAGCGGCTCGGCGAGCCCTGGATCATCGCGACGGTGCCCGGCGTCGGCTACCGGATCGACGACCCTGCGCACGTACCGGCCGAGGGCCGCGATCGTGGATAGGCAGCCCGGGCTGAGCGTCCGCCTCAAGCTGACCCTCAGCTATGCCGGGTTCATCATGATCGCGGGCGTCATGCTGCTCGCGGTCGTGTGGGTCTTCCTGCTGCGGTACGTCCCTGAGGTGATGTTCGGCCCCGCGAGTGGACCCGACCGCTCCGACCTGATGGATGCCTTCGCCCCCAAGGTGGCCATCATGCTGGTGTGCCTGCTGGTCTTCGGCCTGGTCGGAGGCTGGATCCTGGCCGGCAGCATGCTCGCGCCCCTGACGCGGATCACCAACGCGACCCGACTCGTCGCGGACGGATCGCTCTCGCACCGGATTCGGCTGGAGGGCCGCAAGGACGAGTTCCGCGACCTCGCCGACGACTTCGACGCCATGCTGACCAGGCTCGAGGCGCACGACGCGGAGCAGCAGAGGTTCGCGGCCAACGCCTCCCACGAGCTGCGTACGCCGCTGGCCATCACCCAGACGCTGCTCGAGGTCGCCCGCACCGATCCGAACCCCAACACCGCCGAGCTGATCGAGCGGCTGCACTTCGTCAACACGCGGGCGATCGACCTCACCGAGGCGCTGCTCCTGCTGAGTCGCGCCGATCAGCAGTCGTTCACGCGAGCTCCCGTCGACCTGTCGCTCGTCGTGGAAGAGGCCACCGAGACGCTGCTCCCCCTCGCAGAGAAGGGCGGCATCACGATCGAGACCTCAGGGGAGGTAGTCGTCACGACGGGCTCGCACCCGCTCCTGCTGCAGATGGTGACGAACCTCGTGCACAACGCGATCGTCCACAACTCGCCTGATCGCGGCACCGTGTGGGTCGCCACCGAGGCACATGCCGACACCGCGGTGCTCCGGGTCGAGAACACCGGTGCGATCGTGTCCGCGCAGCTCGTCTCCACGTTCACCGAACCGTTCCAGCGGGGCACCCAACGCGTACGCACGGATCACGCCGGCGTCGGTCTCGGGCTGGCGATCGTCAAGAGCATCGTGCACGCCCACGGCGGCACCTTGACGCTCGCACCCCGCGACGGCGGGGGCCTCAGCGTCACGGTCCAGTTGCCCGTCGCGGAGTGAGCCTGTGAGCCCGAGTGCTTCATACCTCGCCGAGCGGGTACGTGCCGCGGGTTGAACGAACAGGTGCACCTGCTCGCTCAACGGCAGGCGCTTCGGCGCCGGGGCGGTCGGTTGAGCCAACAGCTGGCCGCCTTCCTGCGTGGTCACCCGGTCGTGCGAGACAGCGAGGGGATGAGGGCAGGAACGCGGGCGGCGTAGTCGTCGTACGCCGCGCCGAACGTACGCCGCAGGTCGCGCTCCTCGAACGCCAGCCCGATCGCGAGGTAGCCGCTCGTCGCCAGGGCGAAGAACAGGTGCGAGGCGCCCATGTGCGGCGTCGCCCAGAACGCCAGCAGCAGCCCGGTCATCAGCGGGTGCCGGACGACGGCGTGCAGGCCTTTGACCTGGAGCGTCGTGGCGGTGTCGTCCCTGGGTCCGGCCCACCCGGCCTGCCGGAGTCCGACGAGCTCGAGGTTGTCGACCGCGTACGTCGAGGCGATCGCCAGGAGCCAGCCGGCTCCGCACGCCGCCCACAGCGCGATCGCGGCTGCACCGTGGACGTGCCAGATCGTGCCACCCCAGGGCTGCCAGAACACCAGCATCAGCACGAGGCAGGCGTCGGTGGCCAGCACGTACGTCGCGCGCTCCAGCGGCGCCGGTATGCGCCGGCCGAGCCACGCCTTGACCGACCGGCGTGCCATGACCGAGTGCTGGACCGCGAACAGCAGCAGGAGCGCCGCGTCGATACCGATCGCGGCGGGCGTGGCCATGCGGGCCGGGCCGTCGACGGTGTGCGGTACGACCACCTCGGCGAGGAAGGCCATGGTCCACACGACGGTCGCTTGGAAGCCGAGCCAGCCGGCCGCGGACAGGACGAGATGCAGAGGACGTCGGGACATGTCCTCCATGCTGTGGGGCACGGTGCGCAGAAGCAGCCGTGGAACTACCTCACTTGTGTGGACCCGTCGCGACGTGCCAGGCCGCTATCTGCGAGCGCGAGCGGAAGCCCAGACGCAACCTGATCCGCTCGACGTGGGACTCGGCCGACCTCTCGGTGATCGTCAGGCGGGCGGCGATGTCGCGGTTGGTGAGGCCCTCGGCCACCAGTGCGGCGACCTCTGACTGCCGGGGCGTGAGTCCGGTGGGCACGGACCGCCGCGGTGGTGGCAGTCCCAAGAACCTGCGCACCTCCGCGACGACCGCGCCGGAGTCGCCGATCGCCGGCAGGTGGGAACGACCGTCGAGCTCCACGAGCTCGGCCCCTGGGATGCCGGCGGCCAGGTCCCTGCCCAGCGCGATCGGTGCAGCCTGGTCCTCGCGCCGGTGCAGCACGAGGGTCGGCGCCTGTATCCGCGGCAGCGCTAGGCGTACGTCGAGGTCGTAGGCCAGACCGAGCAGCGCCGCCGCCGTCTCGGCCGACGAGGCAGCGCGTTGGTAGTCCGCGAACGCCAGCCGGGTGCCGGCATCGGCCTCCGGCGCGAACAGGTTGGCGAGCAGGTCGGAGCCCAGTCCCCAGTGGGTCGAGATCAGCCCGAGCACGTGGCGCCGGCTGTCATCGTCCCCGATCTCGGCACCGGCCGGCCAGCCGCCGTACAGCACGAGGCGCGAGACCGTGTCCGGGTGCTCCGCCGCCCATTGCGCGGCGACCGCCGCGCCCAACGAGAAGCCGAGGACGTCGAACCGCGTCATGCCCAGCGCGTCGGTCACGGCCGCGATGGTGTCCAGCTCGAGCGCCATCGTGCGCGGGCCGTCGTACGGATCGGACAGCCCACAGCCGGGCCGGTCGTAGCGCACCAGCGTCCGGCCCTCGGCCAGTGACTCGTGGAACATGCGCTCGGCCGGGATGGCCCAGCCCAGCTCGAGGTGGCTGAGCCAGCCGGGGACGACCAAGAGGTACGGCCCGGTGCCGGTCACGGCGTAGGCCACCTGCCTGCCAGCGAGATCCGCCGTGCCCAGCCGCTGCTCCCGCGCCGTCATCAGGCCATTCAACCCCAGCGCGCCCGTCAGTTGGTCAGTCGCGAGCGGGCTTGCGGCTGCCGTCGTCCTCGAACTCCATGTCGCCGAAGTCGATCGGCCGCGAGGCATTGGCCAGCGCGGTGACCATCGCGGTGCCCAGCGGGCCAGCCCGGTCGAAGACCTCGACCGTGCCGACGGCGATGCCGTCGTGCTCGACGCGGTCGGTCGCCGACAGGCCGATCTCGCGGCTGACGGGCCGTCGGGCCAGGGCGAGGGTGATGTCGGTGTTGATGAACTTGACGCCCTCCGTGCCCCAGTTGACGACCATGCTGGTGCCGTCGGCGATGCTGGCGACGGACTGGAACGGCGTACCCACCTCGCCTTCGACGACCGGCAGCCCGGCCTGCCACGTCTGCTTGCGGCCCGCGTTCTGGTGGTCGGGGAACGACTGGGACCACGGCGACTCGCTGCTGAAGTGCGGCACCCGGGGCTCGTCGCTCGGCGGAGCGACGTCCTCCGGCGGCGGCTGCGGGTGGTCGCCCGGCGTCCACACCTCACCCTTGGGCGACTCGGTCGCCAGCAGGAAGATGCAGCTGGCGCGGGCCACTCGCTCGCCGTCCTGGAGCAGGACTGCGTCGATCAGACAGATGCGACGGCCCTCTCGTACGACCTCGGTCTCGACCGTGCAGGGCGCCATCTTGGCCGGCTGGAACAGGTCGACGGTGTAGCGGGCCGGTCGCAGGTCGTCACGCCCCAGCTCGGTGAGGCGGTGCTCGAGCGCCCGGGCAAGGGCGCCACTCACGGCGACGCCGTGCATCTGGTCGTGCTTCCACAGGCTGCGGGCGATCTCGGCGGGGACGAGGTGGTCGTCCTCGAGGGTGAACATGGCCAAGGACATGGGTGCAGCCTGTCAGGTGCGCCAGGCAACGAGGCGGCCTGGGTCCCCAAGACTAGAACGTGTTCCAGTTTTGCGCTACTGTCCCGGCCATGGTGCTCGAAAGATTCCGCCTCGACGACCGGGTTGCCGTCGTCACCGGTGCAGGCCGTGGGATCGGGGCCGCCAGCGCCCTCGCTCTCGCCGAGGCCGGCGCCGACATCGTCCTCGCCGCGCGTACGGAGGACCAGCTGAGAGAGGTCGCCGCGCAGGTCGAGGCGCTGGGTCGCAAGGCGCTCGTCGTGCCCGCCGACCTGTCCGACCTCGACCAGGTGGCGGCGCTCGCGCAGACCGCCGTCGAGGCGTTCGGCCGGCTCGACGTGGTGGTCAACAACGTCGGCGGCTCGATGCCCAAGGAGTTCGTACGCACGAACGTGGCCGCGCTCGAGGGCGCGTTCCACTTCAACGTCTCGACGGCGCACGCCCTCACCCGGGCCGCGCTGCCGCACCTGTTGAAGAGCGACGGTGGCGCCGTCGTCAACATCTCGTCGGTGATGGGGCGGGTCAGCGGACGCGGCTATCTGGCGTACGGAACAGCCAAGGCCGCGCTGGCGCACTGGACCCGGCTGGCGGCGCGAGACCTCGCGCCACGCGTACGCGTGAATGCGATCGCGGTCGGATCGGTGGCCACCTCGGCGCTGGAGATCGTCACCGGCGACGAGGGGCTGACGGCCCAGATGGAGGCCAACACCCCGCTGCGCCGGATCGGCGACCCCGACGACATCGCCGCCACGGTGTTGTTCCTCGCGAGCCCTGCCGGCGGCTACCTCACCGGCAAAGTGCTGGAGGTCGACGGCGGGATCGACCAGCCCAACCTCGACATGGCACTGCCTGACCTGGGAGAAGAGCAATGAGCATCAAAGTCGCCGCATGGAGCACGGGCAACGTCGGCCGGCACGTGCTGGCCGGCATCGACGCCCGGCCCGACCTCGATCTCGTCGGCCTCTGGGTGTCCAACCCCGACAAGGTCGGCAAGGACGCCGGCCGGCTCGCGGGGCTCGACCGTGACCTCGGCGTCCTCGCCACCAACGACGTCGAGGCGATCATCGCGCTCAAGCCCGACTGTGTCGTGCACTCGGCGATGGCCGACGACCGGCTGTTCGAGGCGATGGCCGACCTCGAGCGACTGCTGCGAGCCGGCATCAACGTGGTCTCGAGCGGGCCGGTCTTCCTGCAGTTCCCGTCCGGTCCCGTCGTCGACATGGCCGAAGGGGTCAAGCAGGCGGCGGCTGAGGGCGGTGTGTCGCTGTACGTCAACGGCATCGACCCGGGCTTCGCCAACGACTGGTTGCCACTGTCGCTGACGAGCATCAGCGAGCGGATCGACCAGGTGCGCTGCTCGGAGGTGCTCAACTACAACACGTACGACCAGGGGATGATCGTGTTCGACGTCATGGGCTTCGGCAAGCCCATGGACCACGTCCCGATGCTGCTCGAGCCGGGCATCCTCACGATGGCGTGGGGCAGCGTCGTGCACCAGATCGCCGCCGGGCTCGGGGTCGAGCTGGACGACGTCGAGGAGTTCTATGAGCGGCTCCCGGCGACCGAGTCGTTCGACATCGACTGCGGACGCATCGAGGAGGGCACTGTCGCGGGACTGCACTTCGAGGTACGCGGCAAGGTCGGCGACAAGGCCGTCGTGGTGCTCGAGCACGTGACGCGGGTGCACGACGACATCGGCCCGGACTGGCCGCAGCCGGCGGGGCACGGTTGCTACCGCGTCGAGATCAAGGGCGAGCCCAACTACACGCTCGACCTGCAGCTGCTCGGCACCGACGGCGACCACAACACCGCGGGTCTCAAGGCCACCGCGATGCGGCTGGTCAACGCCGTCCCTGCGGTCGTCGGCGCGAAGCCCGGCCTCGTCACGGCCCTCGACCTGCCGCTGGTCACGGGCCGGGGACTCGTGGTCACGTGAGCGCCCGCATCGGCCGCCTGCTGGCTGCCGTCACGGTCGCCGCAACGCTCATCGCCTCGCCGGCGACCGCTCATGCCGCGACCGGATGCTCACAGCCCAGCTCGCAGGCAGCGGCGCAGAAGTACCTCGACGCACTCGTCGACCGCAACGCCGCCTGGTCGATCCCGCTCGACCCGTTCGTGCTGCGGATCGAGAACGGGCTGCCCACCTCGGTGTCGGCCCTCGACCTCAAGCTGCAGCTCCATCTGCACGTCCAGTACTCGGTCTTCACATCGATCGAGAACGTGGTGTGGACGTGGCAGCCGGATGGCCGGCAGGACGTCATCAACGCGCACTACGACATACCGGTCGGGCTGGGCGGGGTGTCGCTCGCGAGCTCGACGGTCGACGAGGACTTCACGCTGACCGCGGCCTGCACGATCAAGCGGATCGACGCGACGTTCACGATCGAACCGGCCGCTTGAGCGACTCAGCGCAGCAGGAGCTTGACCGCGACATCCATCGACTTCGTGACGTCATCTGCGGACGTACGGCCGGTGACCCAGCCCATGAGCGCCGACAACCACACGTCGCCGATGACCCGGACGATCGCCATGTCCTCGGTGGTGGGCTCGCGGGCCTCGTCGGTGCCGTCGATCGCGTGCGTGATCATGGCCGTCAGCTTGATGCCGACGAGGTGGATCTCGTCGGCCACCGACGCGTCGGCGAACATGAACGCGCGGGTCAGGGCCTCGGTCAGCTGAGGCTGCTTCTGCAGGGCCGTCGTGGTGACGCCGAGGACGTGCATGACGCGTTGGTGGGGGGTGTCGCCGGGCACCGCGCGGGTGCGCGACTGTGCCTCGGCGCGCTCGAACTCGCGGCCGAGGGCGGTGACCAGCAGGTGGATCTTGGACGGGAAGTAGCGGTAGAGCGTGCCGAGGGCGACATCGGCGTTGTCCGCGACCGCCCGCATCTGCACGGCATCGAAGCCGCCGGTGTCGGCCAGGGCGATCGTGGCATCGAGGATGCGGCGCCGGCGCTCGCGCTGGGCGTTGGAGCCGGCCGTCTCGGTGGTGGTCGCCATCGCGCATCGTCTCCTGTCCGGGTCGTTGGGCTCAGAGTGACTGCGCCGACCCTCGGTATGATTGAAACACGTTCTAGATTTGGAGGCGACACTGATGCCGGTCGGCGTGACTCGTGATCACCTAGAACTGAGTACCAGTTTACGGGCCTGGGCCGTCGGCCTGAGCGGGGCATCCGCGGTGCGAGAAGCCGAGAGCGATGCCGCCGCCGGGTTCGCCAAGAGCTGGCAGTCCGTCGTCGAAGCGGGCCTGACCGGCATCGCGATCGACGAGCATCACGGCGGTGGCGGCGGCGACCTGCTCGACCAGATGGTCGCGCTTGAGTCGGCCGCTTACGCCTTGGTGCCCGGGCCGCTGCTGGGCGCGGTGCTTGTCGGCCAGCTCGCGGGGGATGCCGACGTGCTCAGCGGGATCACCCGTGGCGACAGTGCGGCAGTCGCTCTGCAGGGCGCAGTGAGGGTCGATGCCGATGGTGCCCGCGGGGACCTCGACGTCGTGCTCGACGTGGTCGGCGCGCGCTGGCTTGTGACGCGTACGACGGACGATTCGTGGGTGCTGATCGACGCCGGCAGCTTCACGGCCCAGCCCGAGGAGGGGCTCGACCTCTCGCGCCGCGGCGGGTCCGTACGCGTTGCGGCGACGAGTGACCAGATCGTTGAGCTGCCGGGGGTGAGCACCGAGTCGGTCCGCCGGACCCTCGTCGCGCTGGCGGCGGCCGAGGCTGCGGGCCTGGCGCAGTGGTGCCTCGACACCGCGGTGGCGTACGCCAAGGTGCGCGAGCAGTTCGGTGCGCCGATCGGCTCGTTCCAGGCGATCAAGCACCTCTGCTCCCAGATGCTCGAGACCACCGAGTCGGTGGCGGCCGTCGCCTGGGACGCCGGCGCCAGCGCACGGGCGGACGTACCTGATGGCGAGGCGGCCTATGCCGCTGACGTCGCCGCGACGGTGGCGTTCGACGGTGCCGTGTCGGTCGCGCAGGACTGCATCCAGGTGCTCGGCGGCATCGGCTTCACGTTCGAGCACGATGCGCACCTCTACCTCCGCCGGGCGATCGCCCTGAGTCTCGCCGTCGCCTCGCTGACCGGAGGCGCCGAGCAGTCGGCCGCCCGCCTGGCCCGGCGCGCCGGCACCGGTCAGCGACGCGTGCCTGAGATCGACTTCGGGGAGACGGACGCGGAGCTCCGGGACGTGATCCGCCGACAGATGGCGGCGATCGCCGAGCTGCCCTCGGACGAGCATCGAGCCGCGCTCGCCCAGGCCGGCTACCTGACGCCGCACTGGCCGCGCCCGTACGGCCTGGACGCCGGGCCGGTTGAGCAGCTGGTCGTGGACGAGGAGCTGACCCGCGCGGGGCTGAGCCGGCCCGACATCGCGATCGGCGGTTGGGCCGTGCCGACGATCATCGGGCACGGCACCCCCGAGCAGGCCGAGCGGTTCGTCATGCCCACGTTGCTCGGTGACCTGAGGTGGTGCCAGCTGTTCAGCGAGCCCGGGGCGGGCTCCGACCTCGCCTCGCTGAGCACGCGTGCCGTACGTGTCGAGGGTGGCTGGCAGCTCACGGGTCAGAAGGTCTGGACCTCGCGGGCGCGTGAGGCCCACTGGGCGATCTGCCTCGCGCGTACGGACCGGGACGCCCCGCCGCATCGCGGGATCACCTACTTCCTGGTCGACATGACATCGGCCGGCATCGACATCCGGCCGCTGCGCGAGCTGACCGGTGACGCGATGTTCAACGAGGTGTTCCTCGACGAGGTCTTCGTGCCCGACGAGTGCGTCGTCGGTGAGGTCAACGAGGGCTGGAAGCTCGCCCGCACGACCTTGGCCAACGAACGTGTCGCCATGGCCGGCAGCAAGCTCGGCATGAGCACCGAGCGCGCGGTCGAGCTGTTGGCCGGTCGCGAGTCCGAGACCGATGCCGCGCTGGTCGGTCACCAGGTCGCGCTGGCCTCGGTGTGCCAGCTGCTCGGCGTACGTTCGACATTGCGATCGATCGCCGGGCGTGGGCCGGGGCCGGAGTCGAGCGTCGCGAAGCTGCTGGGCGTACGCAATCGGCAGGAGGCCTCCGAGCTGGTCGTACGCATGCTCGGGCCAGCTGCGTTGTTTGCGCCTGACGATCCGGACGTGCACGAGATGTTGCTGACGCGGTGCCTGTCGATCGCCGGCGGCACGACCCAGATCCTCCGCAACGTCGTCGCCGAACGCGTGCTGGGCCTCCCTCGCAGCTGAGGCTCCGCTCGCTTCGCGCTTGCTCCAAGGCAGTCGCACCCACGTTGCCGGTCGAGTGGGGAGGCCGGCCGCGGCCGAGCCGTATCGAGACCTCGTGAGGTTGATGGCTCGAGCGAGCTTTGCGACGTACGTGGTCTCGATACGCCGGCTCGCAGAGCTCGCGGGCTACTCGACCGCCAGAAAGCCGGGCTAGTTCTGGTTCCGTGCGCGGTGCCATTGGAGCCAGCGCTGCACGGCCGCGATCGTGTGCTGGCTTCGGATCGACGAGAACACGTCGAACGCGTGCTGTGCGCCGGGCAGCTCGGCGTACGTGACGGAGGCGTCCGACTTCTCCCTGAGGGCTGTGACGAACGCGCGGGCCTGCTTGACCGAGACGACGGTGTCGTTGCTGCCGTGGATCACGAAGAAGTCGGGCGCGTGCTCGCCGACCTGCGCCAACGGCGAGGCCTGGACGAAGTGGTCGAGGTGCGTACGCGGGTCCTTGCCGAACACCCGCGGGCCGAGAAAACGGTCGCGCATGTCGACGGCCGATCGGTGCTCGGTGATGCCGCCGAGGTCGTAGACGCCGTAGAAGGGCACGCACCCGGACACGGAGGTGTCGGAGTCCTCGAAGTCCGGTTGATAGTCCGCGAGCCCGGGCGTCAGCGCCGCGAGGGACGCGAGGTGACCGCCGGCCGAGCCACCCGTGATGACGACGTACGACGGGTCGCCGCCGTAGTCGGCGATGTTCTCGTGCACCCAGGCGATGGCGCGCTTGACGTCGACGATCTGGGCCGGGAAGCGGTGCTTCGGTGCGAGCCGGTAGTTCGCCGAAACGCACACCCAGCCCTGCTGGGCCATGCGGTTCATCAGCAGGAGGCCCTGCTGCTCCTTGTTGCCGATCGTCCAGCCGCCGCCGTGGATCTGGATCAGCACGGGAGCCTTGCTCAGGTCGCGGTCCTTGGGCCGCCGGATGTCGAGGTGTGCCCGGCGGCCGCCCTCGGTGTAGGGCACGTTGCGCAGCACCTCGATGTCGCGGGCGCGGAAGTTGAACGGCCGGACGACCGAACCGCGGGGGAGCCGGAGGTCGATGGGTCCGGGCAGGTCGATCTCGTCGAGGTAGCCGTCGCCGATGCCCTCGCGCAGCGCCTCGTCGAGCTGGGTGCCGGTACGTCTCGCGCCGGCGATCGTATGGGTGAGGAGTCCTGCGGCCGCGGCGGCCGCGACGAGTCCCAGCCGGGACGGCTTGCCCCGCCGTACGGTCAGCTCGGCCGCGGTGTCGAGGGCAGCGGCGCCCAGCAGGTGCGGAGCCAGCTCGCTCGTGGGCCAGCCGAGGGCGAAGCTGGGCAGCGCCGACCAGCCGCGTCGCTGCGGACGTACGGCGTTGAAGGCCAGAGCCGCAAGGGTGAGCTGGCGTCGGGTGAACCCGGCGGACATGGGCGATCTCCTCAAGCGGGTAGAACATGTTCTAGGCGGGTCTAGGATACGGCCATGGATCGACTCAGTGGACTCGACGCCAGCTTCCTGTACCTGGAGAGCGGTACGCAGCTGATGCACGTGTGCGGGGTGATCGTCGTGGACCCGGCGACGATCCCCGGCGGCTACGACTTCGCCCGGTTCAAGGAAGAGCTGTCGCAGCGGGTCTCGGGCATCCCGATGTTCAACCGCAAGCTCAAGTTCGTGCCGGGTCGCATCGACTTCCCGATCTGGGTGACGGACGACGAGTTCGACATCGACCGGCACGTCCACCGCATGGCGGCGCCGGCGCCGGGCAGCGAGCGCGAGCTGACCGAGGTCGCCGGGCATCTGGCCGGCATTCCGCTGGACCGGTCGCGTCCGCTGTGGGAGATGCACGTCATCGAGGGCCTGGCGAACGGCAAGATCGCGGTGTTCTCCAAGATGCACCACGCCTCGGTCGACGGGGTCTCGGGCTCCAACATGATCTCGTACCTGTGCAGCCTCGAGGCCGATGCGCCGCCGCTCGACTCAGGCGAGGGCGCCGGCGATCACCAGCGCGCCCCGTCAGACCTGGAGCTCGTCGGTCGTGGACTGCTCGCCACCGCGACGAAGCCGTGGCAGCTCGCGAAGCTCGTGACGCCGACCGTACGCACGCTCGTGGAGACGGCCAGCCGGGCGCGGCAGGGCACTGCGATGGCAGCGCCGCTGACCGCTCCGCGTACGTCCTTCAACGGCACGATCACGGGTCACCGCTCGATCGCCCTCACGGATGTCTCGCTGGACGACATCAAGCAGATCAAGCACGCGGTCCCCGGCGCGACGGTCAACGACGTCGTGCTCGCGCTGAGCGGTGGTGCGCTTCGGCGCTACCTGCAGGACCGCGGCGAGCTGCCGGACACGTCACTGCTCGCGAGCGTCCCGGTGTCGGTGCGCAACGAGTCGACGAGGAGCGGCGGCCGCAACAAGGTCTCGACGATCTTCTGCCGGCTCGGCACCGACGTCGAGGACCCGCTCGAACGGATCACGGAGATGTCGGTGGCCAACGCCCACGCCAAGGACCACCACACCGCCGTACCGGCCGACACGCTGCAGGAGTGGGCCGAGTTCGCCGCCCCGCGTACGTTCGGCCTGGCCGTGCGCATGGTGTCGGACCTCCGGCTCGCCGAGAAGACCCCGGTCATCCACAACCTGGTGATCTCGAACGTGCCCGGGCCGCCGGTGCCGCTGTACTTCGTCGGCGCGCGCATCGATGCGCTCTATCCGCTCGGCCCGATCTTCCACGGTGCCGGCCTCAACATCACGGTGATGAGCAACAACGGCCAGATGCACATCGGCGCGATCGCCTGCCGCGAGCTGATGCCGAACGTCTGGGACCTGGTCGACCAGTTCCCGGTCGAGCTGGAAGCGATGAAGAAGTCCGTCCTGGGCTGAGTCGTCACCCGGCCCCTAGCGACGAGCTCTGCGAGGAGCGGGAGCGAAGCGAAGGGGCGTACGACGAGAGGCTCGAGCGAGCACGCTGCCTCACGTCCCTTCGCTCGCAGGGCTCGCTCCCAGTCGGCCGCGGGCGGCCTCCTTAGGGAACGGAGACCATCCGGGCTGACACCGCTCGGGCGGCTTCGAGCAGCGCCGGGACGAAGGTCTGGTGCTCCAGCACGCAGCCGGCATGCCCGCACGCCGCCTCGTGCACCGTCGCGCCAGGGACCCGGGCGGCGAGGTCGCGCTGGCGGTCGGGCGGGATCACGTGGTCGTTCGTGGTCACCACGACCGCCGTCGGTACGTCCACGCGCTCCAGCCACAGCGTCGAGTGGTGACGCCCGAGCGACGCGACCGCCTGGCCGACGGCCCATGGGCTGCTCGACCGCCACTGCTTCATGGCCCACCCTGCGGTGTCGGAGCTGCCGGCCTCGATCTCCTCGACGGCTGCCGTGCTGGCGCGTCTCACCACTCGTGAGCGCGACAGCGTCGCGGTCAGTCCCATGCCCAGCGCCATGCCGGTGTGGAAGACCCGCTCGCGGCCGTTCGTGCGGAAGTGCGCCGTGCTGGCAGCGAGGACCAACCCGCCGACGACGTCGGGGTGCTGCCGCCACACGCGCTGGGCGATGACCGAGCCCATCGAGTAGCCCGCGATGATCGGCCGGCCAAGGTCGAGCGCGTCGATCACGGCTGCCACGTCGTCGGCGCAGTCCGAGATCAGGAACCGCTCCGACGTGATGCCGCGGCCGTGCCAGCGCTGGTCGAACGTGATGACGCGGTAGTGCTCGGCCAGCCGGGGGATCGCCGGGAACCAGGTCAGCTGCCCGGTGCAGCCGACCGCGTGCAGCAGCACGATCGCCGGGGCATCCGGGGTCGGCCCTGGCACGTCGGTCAGCCACGTACGACCGCGACGAGGAAGGTCCAGCCAGCGGCCCTCAGGCAGGTCGACGGGTGGCAGGTCGAACAGGTCCCACGTGGACGGGTCGGGCAGCAGGTGCCGTACGACTGACAGCGGCAGCTTCAGCGGGTTCCGCACACGTCCTCCTCTGGATCAACCTCGACGGATTAGAACACGTTATAGTTTTGCACGGGAAGTCTGCCACTCGAAGGATTGGGGATCTGCGTGGACTCGGTGCTCGACGAGGTGCGCTCCGTCATCGGCGATGTGCTCGACCGAGGCGACGGGTCGTGGCGCGCCCTCCAGGAGTCCGGGCTGCTCGCGCTGGTCGCCCCCCAGGAGCACGGCGGTGAGGGCCTGGGCATGGCCGAGGTCGCCGTGCTGCTGCACGAGGTCGGCCGTCGCGCCTCCGACCTCCCGGTGTGGGAGACCGTCGCCTGCGGCCTGCTGCCGCTCGTGCGATCGGGCTCCGACGCTTTGCAGGCCGACCTGGTCCCGCAGGTGCTGGCCGGCGACCTGCTGCTGGCACCGGCGCTCGGAGAACCCGGGTCCGCACTGCCGCGCGATCCCGCCACGACGTACGAGGGCGACGCCGTGACCGGCACCAAGATCGGTGTGCCGGTGCTGGACCGGAGGACCCTTCTGCTCGTCCCTTCGACAAGCTCAGGGAGCGGTGAAGTCGTCGTCGCCATGGTCGATCCCGAAGGCCCTGGCGTGAGTCGCGTCGACACCTCCACCTCACGCGGTGCGGCCGAGGCGACGTACATCTTCGCTGCGGCCCCCGCGCTCGGCGTCCTGGATGCCGATGTGGTGCGCAGCCACGCCATCGCCGGGCTGGCCGCGCTGGGTGCCGGACTCGTCGAGGGCGCCCGCGACCTCACCGCCGGCTACATCCGCGACCGCCGGCAGTTCGGCCGCGCGCTCGCCGAGTTCCAGTCCGTCGCGCAGCAGATCGCCGACGTCTACATCGCGTCCCGTACGTTCACGCTGACCGCCGGCGAGCTCGCCCGGCGCCTCGACGCGGGCGAACCGGCGGCCGACGACCTGGCCGTCGCCGCGCACTGGTTCGCCGACCGCGCGCCGGCCGTGCTGCAGACCTGCCAGCACCTGCACGGCGGCATGGGCGTCGACATCACCTATCCGCTCAACCGCTACTTCTCGGGCGTACGCGATGCAGCCCGGCACCTGGGTGGCCCGGCCGCTCTCGCGGACGTACCGGTCACCGAGTCCGACGGCAAGAACGCCGAGCTGACTGCCGAAGAACGCGCGTTCAAGCAGGAGGCGCGCGCCTATCTGTCCGGCCTGGTCAGCGACGCTGATCGTGATGAGATGCGGATCGACCGCCACGGTCCGGCGTACCACCGCATCATCAAGCAGATGGGCGCCGACGGCTGGATGGGCGTCGGCTGGCCGAAGGAGTACGGCGGCCAGGGTCGCGGCGTCATCGAGCAGCAGGTGTTCGTCAACGAGGCATCGCGCGCGGATGTTCACCTGCCGTCGGTGACCCTGCAGACCGTCGGGCCGACGCTGCAGGCGTACGGCACGCAGAAGCAGAAGGACATGTTCCTCGCCGACATCGTGACGGGCGACGTGCACTTCGCGATCGGCTACAGCGAGCCCGACGCCGGCACCGACCTGGCGTCGATGCGCACCAGCGCCCGGCGGGACGGCGACCACTACGTCGTCAACGGGCAGAAGATGTGGACGACCGGCGGCCACGTCGCCGACTACGTATGGCTCGCCGTGCGCACCGATCCCGACGCGCCACCGCACCGCGGCATCTCGGTGCTGATCGTCGACACCCGCGATCCCGGCTTCTCGTCGACGCCGATCGTCACGAGCGACCACTCGCACCACACGAACGCGACGTACTACAACGACGTACGCGTGCCGGTCGACATGCTCGTCGGCGAGGAGAACCGCGGCTGGCAGCTCATCACGACGCAGCTCAACCACGAGCGCGTCATGCTCGGTCCCGCTGGCCGCATCGAGGGCCTGCGCGACATCGTGCGCGAATGGGCGCAGGACCGGGTCGACCGCGACGGCACGCCATTGCTCGAGGTGCCGCTGGTCCACGACACACTCGCACGCGCCACCGCGTCGTTCCGCGTCAACGAGCTGCTCAACTGGGCCGTCGCGCGTGGCGGCTCGTCCGAGCGCGCGACCGTGGCTGATGCGTCGACGTCGAAGGTGCTGGCGAGCGACGAGGTGCAGCGCCTCGGGCTCGCGCTGATGGATGTCGTCACGACGTACGGCGATCCGGCCGATCCCGAGACCGGGCGGCTCGTGGAGTACCTCGACGCGACGAGCAAGCGCAACCTCGTGCTGACCTTCGGCGGCGGGGTCAATGAGGTGCAGCGCGAGCTGATCGCGATGTTCGGGCTCGACCTGCCGAGGGTGCCCCGATGACTCCCGAGGAGATCCTCGAGCGGGTCGAGGAGATCAAGGCGCGCGGCAACAGTCCGGCCCGTGAGGCGCTCGACCCGGTCAACGTACCGATGATCCGGCACTGGGCCGAGGCGATCGGCGACGCCAACCCGCGGTGGGCGCCCGGACCCGACACCGAGGCGCCGCCGGCGATGGCGCAGGTGTGGACGATGTACGGGCTCAACCCCGAACGCATGCCCGGCGACCCGCTGCCCGACACCATGAGCATCTTCGACGAGGCGGGCTACACGTCCGTGCTCGGCACCAACTGCGACCAGACGTACGCGCGAGCGCTGCGACCCGGTGAGCGCGTCGCGATCAGCACGCGGCTCGACGAGGTCGTCGGCCCCAAGGTCACCGGCGTCGGCGAGGGCTGGTTCATCACGACGAAGAGCATCTGGACCGTCGGCGACGAGGGGGTCGCGACGATGACGTTTCGCGTCCTCAAGTTCAAGCCAGGCACGGGTCGCGCCTCGGTCGACAAGACGAAGTCGGCCCGGCCGATGATCAACCGCGACACGGAGTTCTTCTGGGCCGGCACCGCGGCCGGCGAGCTGCGCATCCAGACGTGCAACGCCTGCGGCGAGCTGCGGCACCCGCCGGGGCCGGTGTGCCCGGTCTGCCACGCGATGGATCGCGGGTACGTCGTGGCGTCGGGCCGTGGCACGGTGCACTCCTTCCTGGTCCACCACGCTCCGGCCGTGCCGGGCAAGAAGCTGCCTCTGACGTTGGCTCTGGTCGACCTCGAGGAGGGCGTCCGGATGATCGGCGAGGTCGACGGGGAGGTCGCGATCGGCGATGACGTCGAGGTCTGGTTCGACCCGATCGACGACGAGGTCACGCTCGCGAAGTGGAGGCCCTCGGGCACGCAGGCCGTGGAGCCCGAGCCGGAGCCCGAGCCGTCGGACATACCGGTGTGGGAGCTGCCGATCACCCCGACGCTCGTGGTCTCGACGGCGCTCGCCACGCGCGACTTCCAGGACGTGCACCACGACCGCGACCGCTCGATCGGGCACGGCAGCAAGGACATCTTCATCAACATCCTCAGCACGAACGGGCTGGTGCAGCGCTATGTCACCGACTGGGCCGGACCGCAGACGCAGATCCTGTCGTGCGCGCTGCGGCTCGGCGCGCCGGCACATCCGTACGACACTCTGCGCTTCAGCGGGACGATCGTGTCGGAGCAGGACGGGGTGACCACGATCGACGTCGCCGCGGCGGTGTCGATCGGGATGCACGCCAACGCACGGCTGGAGGTGCGACTCCCATGAGCGGATTCAGCGGTGCGGCGGCGATCGCCGGGATCGGTGCGACCGAGTTCTCCAAGGAGTCCGGCCGCTCCGAGCTGCAGCTGTCGGCGGAGGCAACGCTCGCCGCAATCGCCGATGCGGGGCTCACAGCGGCCGACGTCGACGGGCTCGTCACGTTCACGATGGACTCGACGTCCGAGATCGCCCTCGCGCGTGAGCTCGGCATGGGTGACCTGCGGTTTTTCAGCCGGATCAACTACGGCGGCGGCGCGGCCTGCGCGACGGTGCAGCAGGCGGCGATGGCGGTGGCGACCGGCATGGCCGACGTCGTGGTGGCCTATCGCGGCTTCAACGAGCGGTCCGGCCAGCGTTTCGGCCAGGTGCAGAAGTGGGCCGCCGAGCAGGTCAACACCAACGGCCTCGACAACGCGTGGTCGTACCCGCACGGCCTGTCCACGCCCGCAGCGACCGTGGCGATGCAGGCCCGTCGCTACATGCACGAGTACGGCGCCACCTCGGCCGACTTCGGCGCCGTCGCCGTCGCGGACCGCCGGCACGCGGCGACCAACCCCAACGCGTTCTTCCACGAGAAGCCCATCACGATCGAGGACCACCAGGCCTCGCGGATGATCGCCGACCCGCTGCGCCTGCTCGACTGCTGCCAGGAGAGCGACGGCGCGGTGGCGATCGTCGTGACCTCGACCGAACGCGCGCGCGACCTCAAGGCCGGTGCGGTGCCGATCGTCGCGGCTGCACAGGGCAGCGCGACGGACCAGTTCGTCATGACGTCGTACTACCGCGACGACATCGGGATCCCCGAGATCGGCGTCGTCGGCCGCGACCTGTGGCGTCAGTCGGGACTGTCGCCGGCCGACATCGAGACCGCGGTGCTCTACGACCACTTCACGCCGTACGTGCTGATGCAGCTGGAGGAGCTCGGCTTCTGCGGGCGGGGCGAGGCCAAGGACTTCATTGCCGGCGGCGCGATCGAGATCGGCGGCCGGCTGCCGCTCAACACGCACGGCGGCCAGCTCGGCGAGGCGTACATCCACGGCATGAACGGCATCGCCGAGGCCGTACGTCAGCTGCGCGGCACATCGGTCAACCAGGTCGACGGCGCCCAGCACGTGCTGGTGACGGCCGGCACCGGCGTGCCGACCTCGGGTCTGATCCTCGGCGGCTGACCTCAGGGGAGCGACGTCGACGCGGTCCTGAGGGCCGCGATGAACTCGTGGACGATGTCCGAGCCGGACGCGTGGGACGCCACGGCCCACACGCGTCGCCTTGCAGCGGGGAGAACGCTGGCATGCAGGGTGGCCATGTCGAGCGAGCGGAGCGCGGTGCCCGGCATCGTGATGACGCCGAGACCTTCGGCCACGAACGACGCCTGCACGTAGATGTCCTCGGTGCGCAGGGCGATCCGCGGCTCGAACCCGGCCGCCAGGCACAGCGTCTCGATGCCCTGGCGGCACCGGTCGCATCCGGCGATCCAGCTGGAGTCGCGATGCGCCTCCACGGTGTCGTCGGGTGTCGTGCTCAGCAGATAGATGGGGTCCTCGTAGAGCTTGACGGCGAGCAGGTCATCCGCCGGTGGCAGGTCGTCAGGGCGGTGGACGATCCCGACATCGATCTCGTTCGCGCGTACGAGCACCAGCGAGTCCTCCGGGTGACTCTCGCGGAGCTCGAGCTCGATGTCCGAGTGCGTCGCCCGGACGGACGCGAGTGCGGGCGGCACGAGCGAGAGCAGGGCGGACTGGAACGCGGCGATCCGCAAGCGGCCGTGCAGCTGGCGGCTGAGTGCGCCGACCTCGGACTCGGCATCCCCGATGCGCCGGAGGATCTCCCTGGCCCGGCTGGCGAGCAGCTCGCCCTCCGGTGTGAGCACGATGCCCCGGCCGACACGGCGAGTCAGGGTCGCACCGACCTGCTCCTGGAGCCTGGCCAGATGATGACTGACCGACGCCTGCGCGTAGTGCAGCTCCTCGGCGGCGGCCGTGATCGAGCCGGTGCGGGCGATCGCGTCGATGACGCGAAGCCGGTTCACATCCATCCATCGAGCATATCGATGAGTTCGCGCGATTTCCCACCTTGATCGATGTGAGCCTCGTTGACAGCATCGAGTCATGGACATCCAGCCGCAGGTCGCGAGCCGGTACGTCGACCTGTTCCGACGCCGCGAGTTCTGCGCGCTCTGGACAGGCAGCGCCCTGGGCGTGGCCGCGGGCACGGTGGCCGGCCTGAGCCTGGGAACGCTGATCTACGCGCAGACCGGATCGCCCCTGCTGGCCTCGGCCGCGATGTTCGGGCCGTCGCTCGTGCAGCTCGCCGGCGCCGGCACGCTGATGTCCGCCGCCGACACCGTGCGGCCGCGACACGCCCTGACCGCGGTGTGCGTCGCCACGACGATCGGGCTCGCGCTGCAGGCCGCCCTGCCGCTCGCTCCGTGGGTCCGGCTGCTCGTCGCCCTCGCGGTGGCGTTCGCCATGTCGATCGGCAACGGTGTGCGCTGGGGGCTCCTGGCGGAGGTGCTGCCGCAGGGTCAGTACGCACTTGCGCGTTCGGCGATGAACATCTCGGTCGGCGTGATGCAGGTGCTGGGCTTCGCGATCGGCGGATCGCTGCTGCGGCTGCTCCCCGTCGAGCAGGTGCTCTGGGTCGCCGCGGCACTTGCCGCCGTGGCGGTCCCGATCACCTGGACCGGTGTGAGCGACCGCCGCGCACGGCGTACGGGACGGGCCGGGCTCCGCGAGACCTGGCGCGGCAACCGCGCCCTGTTGACGCTCCCGTCCACTCGGCCGTTGCTGATTGCGTTGACGGTCCCCAACGGACTGATTGCCGGGTGCGAGGCGCTGTTCGTCCCGTACGCCGGTGACGCGGCGGCGGCCCTCTTCGTCGCCGGCGCCGCCGGCATGCTCCTCGGTGACGTGATGGTCGGCCGGGTCCTCTCCGGACCGCATCGACGGGCATCGGCGACGTGGCTGCGTTGGTGGCTGGCGGTGCCGTTCCTGTTCTTCGCGCTGCGCCCGGGCACTTCGCTGGCCGCCCTCCTGGCCGGCTGCGCCTGCATCGGGTACGCGGCCACGCTCGCGCAGCAGGAAATGCTCGTCGAGCTGACCCCGCCGCATCTGTCCGGCCAGGTGCTCGGCGCAGAGTCGGCCGCGCGGGCCACCTGCCAAGGTTTCGGCGCGCTCCTCGCCGGGGCGTTGGCCGAGGGAATCGCCCCCGGGGTGACGATCGCCCTGCTCGGTGTGGTCTCCCTGCTGGTCTCCGCGGCCCTCACCCGCCCGCTCGTACGGGCCACCCAGACTCGGCCGATCCAGCACCACTGGACGGTCGGAACCATGGTCGCGACCACAGCAAGGAGGCCCTGACCACGTACGTATTGACGATCTCGATGCGTTCCATCGGCGATTGGCATTGGACCTGTGCGTCGATCCGACCAAGACTCGAGACCGTCGTCCGCTCCATCTCGAACACATCACCAACCAGAGGAGAAGCACCAGCATGACCACCACCCGCAAGCTCATCGTCCAGCAATGGGTCACCGTCGACAACATCGCTGCGGAGGAGGACGGCGGACTCAGCTTCGTGTCTCCTGAGCCGTTCGACGACGACGCCCCCACCCCGTTCCAGACGAGCTTGATGAGCTTCATGGACTCGCTCGACACCATGATCCTCGGCGCCAACACGTACGCCCAGAGCGTCGGCTACTGGCCGCACGCCGAGGACCAGGGCGAGTGGGGACGCAAGCTCAACAACCTGACCAAGTACGTCGCCTCGTCGAACCTGGACGAGGCGCCGTGGGGCGACTTCCCTGCCGCCACCGTGACCAGCGACCCGGTCGCGACGCTCAAGGAGCTCAAGGCGCAGGACGGCAAGGACATCTGGCTCTGGGGCAGCCTGACGCTGATGCAGTCCCTGATCGAGGCGGGTGTCATCGACGAGGTCCGGATGCTGGTCTGCCCGGCGTCCCGCGGCGCGGGGAGGCACATCTTCGAGGACCGGCGCGACCTGAAGCTGGTCGAGGCGACCGGCTTCGACAACGGGATCGCCCTGATGCGCTACGCGGTCGTCGCATGAGCATCGTGCGGATGGATCACGCCGGCATCGTCGTCGAGGACCTCGACGCGGCGATCGGGTTCTTCGTCGAGCTCGGCATGGAGCTCGAGGGCCGGGCGACGGTCGAGGGCGAGTGGGTCGACCAGCTCATCGCCCTGGAGGATGCCAGGGCGGACATGGCGATGCTGAAGACCCCGGACGGTCACAGCCGGGTCGAGCTCTCGACGTTCGAGCGGCCCGTGGCGACCAACGCTCAACCGTCGCCGCCGGTCAACGTCCCCGGCATCCCGCGCCTCGCGTTCGTCGTCGACAACGTTGATGACACCTTCGAACGCCTGCGCCCGCACGGGGCCGAGCTCGTGGGCGAGATCGCGGAGTACGAGACCTACTACCGCTACGGCTATGCCCGCGGTCCTGCCGGCGTCATCATCGGGCTGGTCCAAGAGCTCAGCTGATGACAAGGGGAGGAACGATCATGCACCCGGACGAGGTCACCGAGATCCTGGACCGGCCGATCAGCCAGGAGCTGTTGGCCCGCGACATCACGCGACTGGCGTACGTCGCCAAGGACGGGACGCCACGCAACGTGCCCATCGCGTTCGCCTGGAACGGCACGACGATCGTGATGTGCACGGCCAAGAACGCTCCGAAGCTGCGGGCGTTGAGCGCGAACCCGATGGTCGCCCTGACGATCGACACCGAGGTGCACCCGCCCAAGATCCTGCTCATCCGGGGGTGGGCCGAGCTGGACCACGTCGACGACATCCCCGACGAGTACCTCCAGACGACGAGCACCTACGAGATGACCTCTGAGCAGCGAGTCGAGTGGGAGAAAGAAGTGCGTTCGATCTACTACGACGGAATGGTCCGGATCGTGGTGACGCCGACCTGGGCGAAGCTCATCGACTTCGAGACGACGCTGCCGATCGCGGTCGAGGAGCTGCTCCAGCAACGGGAGGCGCGTCAGCGCAACTGAGCCAGGACACAGACCCAGCCGTCCTCGTGAGCGGATCGTTCGGTCCACGCCGGAGTCAGTCCGGCGCGCTTCAGCTCAGCAAGCAGGTCGTCCTCGGATCGGAGCACCCGGTAGTAGGGCCGGCCGGAGTCTCCCTCCTCCCAGCTCGTCCCCTCGCCGATGGGGATGGAGACGAGGAAGCGGCCTCCGGGCCGCAAGGCGCCGGCAACCTTCGAGAGGACCGCGGTGAAGTCGTCAGGCTCGACGTGCTGGAGGACATGGATGGCGACGACAGCGTCGTAGGGGCCGCCGAGGTCATCGTTGATCGCGTCGAGCCGGTCGACCTCCTTGCCGCGCGCACGCTGCTGGTCGATGAAGGCCTGCGTGATGTCGGTGCGGCGTACTGACACCCCGGCCTCCTCGAGCTGGTCGGCATCCCAGCCCGGGCCGGAGCCGATCTCGAGGACGTGACCGCCGGGGACCGCTTCTGCCAGCCGATCGAGTGCTCCGGCCATGACCCGGCTGCCGGCCGTCTCGCGGGCATAGTCATCGGCGATCAGCTCGTACGACTCGACCGTGCGCGCGTTGTTGGTGTCGGGCTCCATGCCGGGAGCCTAGGCCTCCGTTGGTGTACAAGCGGTCCCGCTCGCTAGTGAGGCCGCCCGCGGCCGAACGGGAGGGGCCGAGGAACGAGGCCCCGAAGCGTCGTGAGTCGAACGCTCGCTCGAGCCTGTCGCCGTTCGCCCCTTCGGTCGCTGGCGCTCCCTCCCAGTCGGCCGCTGGCGGCCTCCTTAGGGGCCGGGTTCGGGCCTTGAAGGCACGGGACTTAGCGGCGCGTCACGAGGCAGTCGGCCAAGGCTGGGCGCTGGTCGTCGCCGACCGTCGCGGTCACGACGATGCCCTCGGGCTCGTCCCACGCGGCGATCGACAGGGTCTCGCCGGGGAAGACGACGCCGGCGAACCTGGCGCTGAAGCCCCGGACCGCGGCCGCCTCGCCGCCGAGCATCAGGTCGATGACCTCGCGCAGCACGATGCCGTACGTTGCAAGGCCGTGGAGGATCGGCGCCGGGAACCCCGCTGCCTTGGCGAACTCGGGGTCGGCGTGCAACGGGTTGCGGTCGCCGCAGAGCCGGTAGAGCAACGCCTGCTGCGGGGTGACGGTGTACGTCGTGGCGGCGTCCGGCTCGCGGTCGGGCACCGGCACGGCAGTGCTCTCGCCCCGGTTGCCGCCCCAGCCGCCCTCGCCCTTGACGAAGATCGACGACCGTACGCGCCACAGCTCGGTGCCGCCCGGCCCGGTGGCGACGCCTTCCTGCCAGATCACGGCGGCCCGGTCCTTGTCCCAGATGTCGGTGATGCGGGTCGTGAGCCGGGCCGTGCCCGTGGCGGGCAGCGGGCCGATGACCCGGACCTCCTGTGCGCCGTGGACGACCTGGGCCAGGTTGATGTCGCAGCCCGGCAGGTCGAGCGTCGGAGGGTTGGTCTCGTGGAACGACGGGGCGACCACGGCGAAGGTCGGCAGCACCTGCAAACGGGGGTCGTCGAGGGTCCAGCGCAGGGCGTCGGTCGAGACGTTGTCGCCCGGGCTCGAGCCGGCGCCGACCGCCAGGTGATAGAGCAGCACGTCGCTGCTGGTCCACGAGAACTCGCTCGTTCCGGTCTCGGCTCCGATGGCGACCTTGGGGTCGATCGGCATCAGTCGTTGCTCCCCGTACGCGCGATGTCCTCCGCGGCGAGGTAGCCGAACGTCATCGCGGGCCCGATCGTCGCGCCCGGGCCGGCGTACGTGTGGCCCATGACGGCCGACGAGCAGTTGCCCGCGGCGTAGAGCCCCTCGATGACCGACCCGTCGGGGCGCAGCGCCCGGGCCCGCTCGTCGGTGACGATGCCGCCCTTGGTGCCGAGGTCGCCGGGCACGATCTTGACGGCGTAGTAGGGCCCGTGGTCGATGCGGTGCAGCGACGGGTTCGGCTTCACGCGCGGGTCGGCGTAGTAGCGGTCGTACGCGCTGTCGCCGCGGTGGAAGTCCTCGTCGTTGCCCGTCTCCGCGAAGCCGTTGAACCGGCGCACGGTCTCCGCCAGCGCCTCCGCGGGAACGTCGATCTCGGCCGCGAGTTCGCTCAGCGAAGCGGCCTTGCGCACCGTGCCGAACTTGAACCAGCGACCGGGGAACGGTTGCCGCGGCGAGAGGCCGGCGAACAGGTAGCGGTTGCGATAGCGCTGGTCCATGACGAGCCACGCGGGTACGTGCGAGACGCCGGTGGCCTCGCCCGCATAGATGGCATGCGTCGCCTCGACGTACGGCAGCGCCTCGTTCATGAACCGTTGGCCGGCGGAGTTGACGATGATCGAGCCGGGGAGGTTGCGCTCGGCGAGGCAGAACCACGGGCCCGAGGGCAGCGGGATCGTCGGTCCCCACCACGCGTCATCCATCAGGTCGGTGGCTGCACCGATCGCGACGCCGGCCTCGATGCCGGCACCGGTGTTGGTGGCCGCGCCGGTGCTCCAGGCTGCCTCGGTGGGGCTCGGCAGGTATTTCCCGCGCAGCGTGTCGTTCTGCTCGAATCCGCCGGAGCCGAGGATCACGCCGCGGCGCGCGCGGATGACGATCTCGGCGCCGTCCTGCTCAGCCCGGACGCCGACGACCCGGCCGCCCTCGATCAACAGGCCGGTCAGCGGGGTCTCGTAGTGGACCGGCACACCGGCATCCATCAATCCCTTGCGCAGGCTGATCGTGAGGGCGTTGCCCATCGCGTACATGCGACGGCCGCGGAACGTGCTGATCATCCGCTTGAGCACGACCCGCATCATCGTCAGCGGTCCGCGGATGGTGCGCAGGCCGAGGCTGATCTTGCGGAAGTCGGCCTGCGTGACGATGAGGTTGGCAGGCGCCTTGGCGTACGGCGGGTGCAACCGGTCGAGCTCAGTGCCGAGGATGCGGCCGTCCATCGGGACCGGCTCGACGCTGCGTCCACGCGGCCGTCCGCCGGGCTGCTCGGGCAGGTAGTCGGAGTACTCCGGGACCCACTTCAGCTGCACCGGGGTGTTGTCGAGGAGGAAGTCGATGACCTCGGGGCCGCGGTCGAGGAAGGTGTCCCGGCGCTCCTTGGGAACGTCGTCACCGACGATCGAGTCGAGGTACGTCCTAGCCTGCTGCGCGTCGTCGGCGTCGACCTGCCCGGCATCCCGGAGCGCCCGGTTGCCGGGGATCCACACGCCGCCACCGGAGCGCGCGGTCGACCCGCCGAAGTACGCACTCTTCTCGATCACGACGGTGTCGAGACCATGCTGCGCAGCGGCGAGAGCGGCCGTCATACCGGCGCCTCCGGCACCCACGACAACGACGTCACACGTCTGTTCCATCGGACCTCCGGTCAGGGCTGACTACCGCAAAACTGTAACAGGTTCTAGTATGGCGAGCGTGACCTCCACCAAGGCTGATCCCGCCGCCATCGCTGCGGCGACCGGGCGGCTCGCGCAGGCACTGGAGTCCCGAGTGCCGTGCGCAGCGGTCCGTGACCTGATCGGGACCGACGACCTGCCGGCGGCGTACGCCGTGCAGCAGGGACTCGTCCAACGGCGGCTTGACGGGGGTGTGACCGTCGTCGGCCGCAAGATCGGCGCGACCTCCGAGGCGGTGCAGAACCAGCTCGGTGTCGACCAGCCCGACTTCGGTTACCTGCTCAGCGACATGGACGTCAGCCACGGCACGGATGGCACACCGATCTCGATGCGCACCCTCCTGCAGCCCCGGGTCGAGGCGGAGGTCGCCTTCCGGTTGAGACACGACATCGACGTGCCCGAGGAGCAGATCACGATCGACCTGGTCCGTGAGGCCGTCGACGTGGCGATCCCCGCGCTGGAGATCGTCGACTCGCGCATCGAGGGCTGGGACATCACCTTCACCGACACGGTCGCCGACAACGCGTCCAGCGGCCTGTACGTCGTGGGCGACGCGGGGCTCCCGCTGAGCGAGATCGAGCCGCGGGACGTCGAGATGAGCCTGACCATCAACGGCGAGGAGCGGTCGTCCGGCAACGGAGCCGCGTGTCTCGGCGACCCGCTCGAGGCGCTGCGATGGCTCGCCGTCCAGGCCGCCCGCTTCGGCGACCCGCTGCGTGCGGGCAACCTGATCCTGTCCGGGGCTCTCGGGCCCTTCGTGCCGTTCGCCGCGGGTGACCGCGTCACGGCGTCCATCAGCGGGTTCGCACCGCTGACCGTCTCCTTCGAGGAGTAAGACCATGCCCAACAAGGTCACCGCGGCCATCGTCGGACCCGGCAACATCGGCACCGACCTGCTCTACAAGCTGCTCCGCAGCGACCTGATCGAGCCCCGCTGGATGATCGGCGTCGACCCTGCGTCCGAGGGGCTCGAGCTGGCGCGCCAGCGTGGCGTCGAGGCCTCGCACGAGGGTGTCGACTGGCTGCTCAAGCAGGACGAGCTGCCCGAGCTGATCTTCGAGGCCACCTCGGCGTACGTGCACCGCGAGTACGCCCCGCGCTATGCCGAGGCCGGCATCCGCGCGATCGACCTGACTCCCGCCGCCGTCGGTCCCGCGGTCATCCCTCCCGTCAACGGCGAGGAGCACCTCGGCGCCGACAACGTCAACATGATCACGTGCGGCGGGCAGGCCACGATCCCGATGGTGCACGCCGTCTCGCGGGTGACCCCCGTGCCGTACGCCGAGATCGTCGCCTCGGTGTCGAGCGCGTCGGCCGGGCCCGGCACCCGCGCCAACATCGACGAGTTCACCCGCACGACCAGCGCGGGAGTGGAGACGATCGGCGGTGCCGAGCGGGGCAAGGCGATCATCATCCTCAACCCGGCCGAGCCGCCGATGATCATGCGCGACACGATCTTCTGCGGTGTCAGCGCCGACGCCGACCGCGACGCGATCTCCGAGTCGGTCGTACGCATGGCGCGGCAGGTGCAGGAGTACGTCCCCGGCTACCGGTTGCTCCAGGATCCGCAGTTCGATGACGCCTCCGACGCGACGATGGGCCTGACCAAGGTCAGCATCTTCGTCGAGGTCGAAGGCGCCGGTGACTACCTGCCGCCCTACGCAGGCAACCTCGACATCATGACCGCCGCCGCCACGCGGGTCGGCGAGTCGATCGCGAAGGAGATCGCCCGATGAGACACCCCGAAAAACCGCTCGCAAGCTCGCGCTTTCCCGGGGGCCCCAGATGACCATCACCCCCGTGTCGGGCATCGACCCGGCCATCGACGTCCTGGCCCGCACCTGGATGCAGACCGACCCTGAGAGCGGCCTCGACCTCCGACTCACCGACACGTGCCTGCGTGACGGCTCGCACCACAAGCGGCACCAGTTCGTGCCCGACGAGGTTCGCGGCATCGTCGCAGCGCTCGACGCTGCGGGCATACCGGTCATCGAGGTGACGCACGGCGACGGGCTCGGCGGCTCGTCGTTCAACTACGGCTTCTCGAGGACTCCCGAGCAGGAGCTCATCAAGCTGGCGGCCGAGACGGCGACCCGTGCCCGCATCGCGTTCCTCATGCTTCCCGGCGTCGGCACCAAGGACGACATCCGTGCCGCGCAGGACAACGGCGGGCAGATCTGCCGCATCGCGACGCACTGCACCGAGGCCGACACCTCGGGGCAGCACTTCGGCCTCGCTCGCGAGCTCGGGCTCGAGACGGTCGGCTTCCTCATGATGAGCCACACCCAGCCGCCCGAGGTGCTGGCCCGGCAGGCGCGCATCATGGTCGACGCCGGCTGCCAGTGCGTGTACGTCGTCGACTCGGCCGGCGCGCTGATCATGGAAGGCGTCGCCGACCGGGTCGCCGCGATCGTCGACGAGATCGGCCGCGAGGCCACCGTCGGCTTCCACGGTCACGAGAACCTCGGGCTCGGTGTCGCCAACACCGTCATCGCCGCGCGTGCCGGAGCGACCCAGATCGACGGTTCCGTACGCCGGTTCGGTGCCGGGGCCGGCAACACGCCACTCGAGGCGTTCATCGGCGTCGCCGACAAGCTCGGCTGGCGCACCGGCGTCGACTTCCTGCAGATCGTCGACGCCGCGGAGGATGTCGTACGCCCGGCGATGCCCGAGGAGTGCACGCTCAACCGGATGACGCTGATGATGGGCTACGCCGGGGTCTACTCCTCGTTCCTCAAGCACGCCGGCAACGCCGCCGAGCGCTATGACGTCTCGGGCGCGCAGATCCTCCTGGAGGCCGGCCGGCGCAAGCTGATCGGCGGCCAGGAGGACCAGCTGATCGACATAGCCCTGATGCTCAAGGCGAAGAACGACGCGAACGCCTAGGTCAGTACTGGACCGACTCGACCTCGTCGAAGATCTCGAAGCGGGGTACGCCCACGACGCCGGCCTCGCTCATGACGTTCTTGAGCTCGGGGTCGTCCCGGAACTGCTGGGCGGCTTCCGCCGTGTCGAAACCCGCGACGATGGTGATGTTGTTGCCGTTGTCGACGTTGCGGTTGAGCCGGTGGAAGCGGGCGCCGCCCCTCGCGGGCGGGAACGCGTCGAAGGCGGTCTTCCAGGTGTCGTAGTCCTCGACGTCGTGGTTGATGGCCATCACGTACATGGTGGTGCTCCTTCGGGGTTGGATGCGTTCGTCAGCCAGACTCCGAGGTCACGTAGCACTGACGATAGGCCTGCATCCCGTCCTTGACTACGTCTTGAGTGCGTCAGCTGCTGAAGCGCTGCTGGAAGTCGCCGTAGGAGATGGCGCCGTCGGCGAAGCCGAACGTGCCGTGCTCGAGCATCTCCCGGCCGGCGTTCTCGACGAGGGTGAGCGCCGCACGGGTCAGGGTGCCGCCGATGCTGATGCGGGCGACGCCGAGCTCGCGCAGGGTCGCGGCGTCCAGGACGGGCTCGACCAGTCCGGCGACCACGTTCACGGGTGCGTCGATCTCGGCGGTCAGGCGGCCGATCTCGTCGGCGTCGCTGACGCCGGGCACGAAGATGCAGTCGGCTCCGGCGTCCACATACTCCTGGGCTCGCCGGATCGTCTCGGCGTACGCGTCGGGGTGCTTGGCCATGTACGTGTCGGTGCGGGCGTTGAGCACGAAGGTGCCCTTGGGCGCACTGCTGCGCGCCGCTTCGATGCGCTCTCGGCCTGCTTCGACCGGGATGAGCTCGCCAGGCTGGATCGCGTCCTCGAGGTTGCATCCGACGACGCCGACGCGGACGGCCTTGGCGACGTCCTCGGCGTTGGGGCCGTAGCCGGACTCCAGGTCGGCCGTCACCGGGCAGTCGACGGCCTCGACGATGCAGTCAAGCATCTCGGCGCCTTCCATGTGGGCGTCGGCGCGGCCGAGGCTGAACGCAATGCCGGCGCTGGTCGTGGCGATCGCGCTGAACCCGACCTGCTCGAGGATCCGGGCCGATCCACCGTCCCATGCGTTCGGCAGGAGGAAGCCCGCGCCGGGTCGGTGCAGGGCGAGGAAGGCGGCGGCGCGGTCGGTGTTCGTCATGAGCGCCAGTCTCGCAGGATTGTTGCCTGAGAGGCAGGGCCGGCTGGTCATTCTTGCACAAGGGTCTGACATCCGATTTAGTCCGCCGTTTCAGTGAATTACCTATTGTCATCGAACACCTGTTCGAGTAGAATGCGTGTATGAATCCGGGGGTCACGATCGACGCGATGCGCACCGCCGCGCACACGCTTCGGACCGGTGACGTGCGGGAGAAGCTGCATGCGTTGCAGTCTGTGCAGTACGCGATCGACGCCGCTCAGGCTGCGTTGCTGGCTGAGCTGGAGGCGTCCAAGGAGTTCGAGCTGGACGGCGCGTCGACGTTGAACACGTGGGTCCGCAACGAGCTGCGGATGAACGCCGGCCCGGCCAACGCGCTGGTCCGCAACGCGATCGTGCTGCGGGACCTTCCCTTGGTGGCTGAAGCCGCGTTCAGTGGCCAAGTCAGCGCCGCGCACGTCCGGGCGTTCGTCTACGGCCTCAAGCATGTGGGTCTGGACCCGATGCGCCAGCACGAGGATGTCCTTCTCGCTGTGGCGTTGGAGCACGAACCGGCCGAGCTGTTCGAATCGATCAAGCACCTTCAAGGTCTCCTGCACCCCCAGGATCTCGACGACGCCTACGAGCGTGGGATGGACAAGGAAGACATCAATGTCGACGCCCTACCTGAGGGCTTCCACATCACCGGGTTCTTGAACACCGTGACTGGTGCGAAGCTCAAGAAGGTCCTCGACTCCGTCTCAGCACCCCGGGACAAGGACGACGACCGTCCCGGGTCCGAACGCCGGGTCCAAGGACTCGACGACCTGCTGTCGTCGATCCTGGCCAACGGGCTGCCC
The DNA here is from genome assembly GCF_902506105.1 of Aeromicrobium sp. 9AM. Lineage (GTDB taxonomy): Bacteria > Actinomycetota > Actinomycetes > Propionibacteriales > Nocardioidaceae > Aeromicrobium. The sequence goes on along the minus strand of NZ_LR733304.1, from coordinate 2,163,261 downwards.
TCTGACAAAGGTGTCAAACCCCACCTGTCGGTGTTCGTCGACGCCGACACCCTCGAAGCCGCCGCCCAGCGGGCAAAGAACGCCGCCGAGAAACCCTTCACACGCCCCGACCCCACGCCTGCGACCGAGCCGGCCACACTCGCCGGCCACGGACCCATCGGACCCAGCCTGCTCATGTACTTCCTGTGCGTGTCCGAGCTCACCGCCTTCCTCATGGAGGACCGCGGGGGTCAGCGGCAGGCGCAGGTCCTCAACGCCGGCACCGCCAAGTACCAGCCCAACATCTTGCAAAGGCGAGCTGTGATCGCCCGGCAGAAGGGCGTGTGCGCCACACCCGGCTGCAACCACACACATCTGGAAATTCATCACACGATCTTCTGGTCCATGGGCGGACCCACCGACCTGGACCTCCTCATCGGCCTCTGCACCAGATGCCACCATCTGCTCCACCGCGGGCGACTGGCCATCACGGGCGACGCCGTCGACGGCTTTGAGTTCACCAACTTTCGGGGTCGGTCGTTGCGCAAACGACGACGAAGCCCCTACCGTCAAGCCGCCTGACCCTGACGTCCGGCGGCCCACCGGCACGCCGAGGGATGGCGGACAAGCAGTACGGCTGGGCAACCAGCGTGGGACCCTTGTCCATGACCAGGTACGTCTGCCCAGTGTGCGGATACCCAGCCCTGACCGAAGAGCCGTGGGGGTCTGAGGGAGATCATCCGTCGTGGGAGATATGCCCTTCGTGCGGTATCGAATTGGGTATGAGGACCCGCCCGATGAAGTCGAGCGTCACGGACGTCACCTCGAGCTTCGCCAGGCATGGATCGACGGGGGGCGGAGGTGGTGGTCGCAATCGCCGGCCCACCCTTCGCCGGCCGAACTAGGCTGGAATCCGTCGGACACTACTTAGGCTCACCGCTCCGCGGGGACGGTGATCGCTGCCTAGGAGCGGCGCACTCCGCGGTAGATGCCGCGTTCGACGATCAGGCCCTGCAGCAGGCCCCGGATGGTCCAGGCCGGGAAGCGGAACGCCCTGCCGTTGGGGGCGAAGACCTCCAAGCCGTTGGGCTGCACCCCGACGACCGATCCCCACAGGCCTCGGCGCGGGCGATAGTCACGCAGCCGCTTGCCCTTCAGCTCGGCCCGGATGTTGTGAGCCAGCAGCTTGTCGGCCCGGTTGCGGGCCGAGGTGCGGAGCGGGTCAGTCGCAGCGACGTCGCCAACTGCGAACACGCCAGGATGCCCCGACACCTGGAGACTCGGGTCGACGGTCACGAACCCGCGCTCGTCGAGCAGCTCATGGGGCAGCCACGATGTGTTGGGCTGCACCCGGCCGATCGTCCACAGCACGACATCCGCGCGTACGGGGTCCTGGCCCGTCGTCCACGCGACCGGAGCATCGGTGATCCGGTCGCACGCGAACCCGTCCGGCACGACAGCGCGATGGTCCGGGTGCACCCCGACGCCGAGCTCGGAGAGCCGACCCAGCAACGTACGCGCTGCCCGCGGGTGGTGGTGGGGGAGCGGTCGCTCGCCAGGGAAGTACAGGTCGACGCGGGTGCCCGGCCAGGTCGTCGCCGTGTTGAGCGCGCTGCTCACTGCCGCCGGGCCGCCACCGATCACCGCGATCGAAGCGGCGCCCGCCAGCCTCGCGTGGTCTGCCGCCAACGAGGCGGCCACCTCGTCGGCAGACAGCAGCCCGGCCGGCCGCCAGAACCCGTTGGTCACGCCCGTCGAGATGACCAGCACGTCGTACGGCTCCTCGGTCGCTGTTCCGTCGGCGGCCAACACCTGGACGTGTCGCGCGTCGAGGTCGACGCCGGTCAGCGTGCCGTGGACCGTACGCACGCTATCGAGACGCCGGTAGCGGTCGAACGAGATCCAGTGGTCGCGGGCCCACTCGTCGGGCTGGGTCAGCCGCGTGCCGAGCTCCTTGCCGCTGACCAGCCCCGGTCGCGACGAGATGCCGATGATGTCGGCGTGGTGCGAGAGGTGGATCGCCGTGAGCAGGCCGCTGTCGCCGAGCCCGGCGATCACCACCCGAGGTCGGGTCATACGTCGGCGCGACCACGCCGTGGCGGCCGCGGCACGAAGCGCGGCACGCGGGAGACGACCTCCGCGTACGCCGGCCGGCGCTCAAGACTGCGTTGCTCCATCATCGGGATGCTCGCGAGCTGGAACATCGCGTACATGCACGCGGCGCCGGCGAAGACCCACCAGGCATCGGGATCCGCGGCGAGGCCGAACAGCGCCAGCGAGACCCAGAAGCTGACCTCGCCGAAGTAGTTCGGGTGCCGGGACCACGCCCACAGCCCCTGGTCCATGACCTGTCCTGGCTGGCGCGTCCGGATGAACCGGTGCATCTGGATGTCGGCGGTCAGCTCGATCGTGACGGCGCCGATGCCGACCACCACGGCGACGACGTCGAGCCATCCGACGTCCCGACCCGTGCGCGTGACCACGACGTACGCCGGCAGCATGCCGAGGAACACCTGCAGCGTCGGGAAGACGTGGATGCCCATCAGGTCGGCGACCGCCTCGGCCTTGCCTGCCCGCTCCCGGACCATCGGATAGCGCCAGTCCTCGTGGTGCAGGCCCGGGAACGTCTGGATCCAGTTGACGGTCAGCCGCACCGCCCACAGCACGATGACGACCATGACGAGCCATGACCTCGTGTCATCTGCCGGCGCGTCGGATTCGATCCACCAGGCGAGCATCAGCAGTGGCGGGAGGACACTCCAGTACGCGTCGTAGAAGCTCGAGTTGTGGTGCATGCGGCTGGCGCCGAAGATCACGACCGTCGCGATGAGGTCCGCGATCAGCCCGTCCAGCCACAGCCACTCGGTCTCCGGGCCCCACGCAAACCACGCGGCGCCCGCACCGAACGCGATGACGTATGCGACGGTGACCCGCACCATGGACTCGGTCCGGCTCGCCTGCGCTGTGGTCATGCCGCAGACCGTACCTAGAACACGTTCCAGTTGCCAGCGGTTTTGGATTCCCGATACCTGGCCGCTCCAATGGACGTAGCACTAGAACGTGTTCTAGTATTGGGTCAGATCGAACTCCCAAGGAGCTGTGATGACCCAGGCCGTGCTGGACGCCGTACGTGACCTACTTCCGGCGTTCCGCGAGCGCGCGGACGAGACCGAGAGGTTGCGGCAGGTTCCTGACGCGTCGGTCAAGGAGCTGGAGGACACCGGGTTCTTCCGCATGCTGCAGCCCAAGCGCTTCGACGGGCTCGAGGCCGACCCGGTCGACTTCTACACCGCGATCAGCCTGATCGCCTCCGCTTGCGGCTCGACCGGCTGGATCTCCTCGGTCCTCGGCGTCCACCCCTGGCAGGTCGCACTGTTCGACGACACCGCGCAGCAGGCCGTGTGGGGCGACGACACGTCGACCCGGCTGAGCTCCTCGTACGCCCCGACCGGCAAGGCTGTCGTCGCTGACGGCGGCTACATGCTGCAGGGCCGCTGGAGCTTCTCGTCCGGCTCCGCGCACGCGACGTGGGTGCTGCTCGGCGGGCTCGTCTCCAACGCCGAGGGCCAGATCGTCGACTTCAAGACCTTCATGGTGCCGCGCGACAAGTACGAGGTCGTCGACGTCTGGAACGTCGTCGGGCTGTCCGGCACGGGCTCCAACGACATCGTGGTCGAGGAGACCTTCATCCCTGAGGAGTTCACCCTCTCGATGGGCGACACCGGTCGCTGCTTCGGCCCCGGCCAGGAGCAGAACCCCAGCGAGCTCTACAAGCTGCCGTTCCACTCCCTGTTCACCACCACGATCAGCACGCCGATCATCGGCATGGCCCGCGGTGCGTACGCCGAGCACGTCGAGATGCAGCAGAAGCGCGTACGTGCGGCCTATCTCGGTGAGAAGGCGTCGTCCGATCCGTTCGCAGCGGTGCGCATCGCGCGGGCCGGCAGCGAGATCGACGCGGCCTGGGCGCTGACGATGGCCAACATCCGCGAGGAGCAGGCGCTGGTCGCCAAGGGCGAGAAGATCCCGATCTCGCTGCGGCTCAAGGTGCGCCGCGACCAGGTGCTCGGCACCCAGCGGGCGATCGACGCAATCGACGACCTCTTCGAGGCGTCCGGTGGGCGCGCTCTGGCGCAGGGCACCTATCTCCAGCGGGCGTGGCGCGACGCGCATGCCGGCCGGGTGCACGCCGCGAACGATCCCGAGCGCGCGCTGCAGATGTTCGGCATGGCGGAGTTCGGGCACAAGGTCGACCCGGGAATGTACTGATGCCGAGCCTTGATCGCGAGTCGACTCGGCGGTCCGCCAAGGCCGGCGACCTGACCCTCAACTACTACGAGGCCGGCGAGCCCACCGCTGTCGGTGGCGGGCTGCCGCTCGTCATGCTGCACGGCGGCGGACCCGGCGCGTCGGCGTGGTCCAACTTCGGCTCGGCCCTGCCGGGCTTCGCCGAGAACTTCCGTACGTTGCTGGTCGACCAGCCCGGCTTCGGCCAGAGCGACAAGCCGCCGGTCGTGGGCAACTACTTCCGGTTCGCGGCCGAGGCGGTCAAGCTGCTGCTCGACGAGCTCGGCATCGACCGCATCCACCTGCTCGGCAACAGCCTGGGTGGCGGTACGGCGGCTCGGTTTGCCCTCCTCTATCCCGAACGCGTCGCGCGACTCGTCCTGATGGGACCTGGCGGGCTCAACCTCAGCCTGTTCCACGCCGACCCGACCGAGGGCGTCAAGCGGCTCATGGACTTCTCGGCGGCGCCGTCCAAGGAGGCGCTGCGGGCGTTCATCTCCAGCATGGTCGTCAACCAGGACCTCGTCACCGATGAGCTCGTCGAGGAGCGGTACGCCGATGCGACCGCGCCCGGCGCCCTGGAGGCCATGCGCTCGATGGGCATGTCGTTCTGGAACCCCGACAGCTACGAGGACGGCCTGGTCTGGCGCGACGCGCACCTGATCAAGCGGCCGACGCTGCTGACCTGGGGTCGCGAGGACCGGGTCAACCCGCTCGACGGTGCCTTCGTGGCGCTCAAGATGATCCCCCGGGCATCGCTGCATGTGTTCCCCAACTGTGGGCACTGGGCACAGATCGAGGCTGCCGACGAGTTCCGCGAGATCTGCACGGCATACCTCGCCCGTCACGTCGAGAGGAAGCGCTCATGATCGACATCCGTTCGATGGGCTATGCGCGGGTCGCCTCCACCGACCTCGACGCGTGGCGGCACTTCGGCTCCAAGGTGCTCGGGCTGGCCGAAGGGCGCGGCCCCACCGAGGAGAACCTCTACTTCCGCATCGACGAGGTCTCGAGCCGCCTGATCGTCTTCCCGTCCGATGAGGATCGGCTGGAGTGCGTCGGCTGGGAGCTCGCCGACCACGACGCGTTGCAGGGCGCCCGCGAGCACCTGACCAAGGCCGGCGTCGACTTCGTCGAGGGCAGCTCCGAGGAGCTCGCCGAGCGGCGGGTCCAGGAGATGATCCGGTTCACCGATCCGTTCGCCAACGTCTTCGAGCTGTTCCACGGCATCACCTACGAGTCGCGCCCGGTCGTCACCCCATACGCCGCGAAGTTCGTCACCGGCGACCAGGGTATGGGCCACGTCGTGATCCCCGTCGACGACGACGTCGAGGCTCTCCGGTTCTACCGCGACGTGCTGGGATTCCGGCTGCGCGACTCGATGTCGATGCCGGGTGAGTTCGTCGGCAAGGAGCCCGGCTCCAAGGTCTGGCTGCGCTTCCTCGGCGTCAACCCGCGGCACCACTCGCTGGCGTTCCTGCCGATGCCCAACCCGAGCCGCTGCGTGCACATCATGTTCGAGGTCGAGAAGCTCGACGACGTGGGCCGCGCCCTCGAGCGGGTGCGCAAGCACAAGGCTCCGCTGTCGGCGACCCTCGGCCGCCACATGAACGACGAGATGGTGTCGTTCTACGTACGCTCGCCGGGCGGCTTCGACATCGAGTTCGGCTGCGAGGGGCTGACCGTCGACGACAAGCGCTGGGTGGCGCGGGAGTCGACCGCGGTGTCGTACTGGGGCCACGCCTTCGGACAGTCGGGCTAGGTCGACGTGGGCGCCGTGACCAACGCAGACCTGCCTGAGGGCATGAGCTCCGACGCCCAGACCACCTGGCCGTCGCGTGAGCTGATCGAGTCCTATCTCGGTGGCACCCACGAGATGTTCGCGTGGCGGCCGGGCGAGATCGTCGAGATCGACGGTGACGCGGCCCAAGCCGCCGCTCGGGCGTACCGCGACGTGCTCGGCCAGTACGCCAGCGGCGTCACGGTCGTGACCACGGTGCTCGACGGTGTGCCCGTCGGGATGACCTGTCAGTCGTTCACGAGCGTCTCGCTCGACCCGCCGCTCGTCGCCTTCCTGCCGATGAAGACCTCGCGGGCGTTCGCCGCCATTCGCATGTCGCGCCGGTTCTGCGTCAACTTCCTGGCCGCCGAGCAGGCCGACGTGTCCAACACGTTCGCGTCGCTGGCCGACGACAAGTTCGCCGACATCACGTGGCAGCCGACGAGCAACGGCATGCCCCTGATCGACGGCACCGTGGGGTGGGTCGACTGCACGGTGCAGGACGTCCACGAGGCCGGCGACCACTACCTCGTGATCGGCCGGGTCGAGGACCTCGGGCACGGCGACGCCGAGAACCCGCTGCTGTTCCATCGCGGGCGCTACCGCACCGCCGACTAGGAGACTCCATGACTCTGGGTCGTAGAGCCGTCGTGATGGGCGGCAGCGTCGCCGGGCTGTGCGCCGCGGGAGCCGTGGCGCCGTACGTCGACGAGGTCGTCGTGCTCGAGCGTGACGAGCTGCCACCGGATGCCCGCCACCGGCGCGGCGTGCCGCAGAGCAAGCACCCGCACTTCCTGCTCAACTCCGGGCGACGTGCGATCGACGCGCTGTTTCCAGGGTTCGAGGCGGACCTCATCGCCGCCGGCGGCATGCCGCTCGTGGCGTCGATGGACACCGCATACCTCGAAGGACCCGGCTGGACGCCGCGCAAGCAGGGCGCACTGTCGATGGTCTACGCCTCGCGGATCCTGATCGAGCGGGTGCTGCGAGACCGGGTGCGGCAGCTGCCCAATGCGACGGTTCGCGAGGGGGCGTCGGTGACCGGCATCGACACGACGGGCGGCGGCACGCCCCACGGCCGGGTGACCGGGGTGCGGTTCTCCACGCCTGATGGCGACGAGCAGCTGGACGCCGACCTGGTGGTCGACGCCCTTGGTCGCGGCTCGTCCGTATCGGACTGGCTCGTCGCGGCCGGCTGGCCGGAGACGCCGGTCAAGACCCTCGACGCCAAGGTCACGTACGTCTCGCGTTGGTACGACCTGCCGAGCCCGGCGGAGCGCTCGGACGCCTGGTGGTGGCAGCACATGGTGCTCATGCCGACGCAGGACAAGGGCGAGCATCCGCCCGAGCACGAGTTTCTGGTCAACTTCTTCCCGATGGAGGGCAACCGCTCGATCGCCTGCATGGGGTCGTGGGGCATCGACATGCCGCGCACCGTCGAGGACTTCACCGCCTCGGCCGAGCGCCTGCGGACCCCGCAGTTCGCCGCCGCGATGGCCGCGTCGACGCCGACGTCCGAGGTGCACCTGACGCGCTCCACCGGCAACAAGTGGCGGCGCTACGACCTGCTGCCCACGGCGCCCGAAGGCATCGCGTTCGTCGGCGACGCGATCTGCGGGTTCAACCCGTTCTACGGCCAGGGCATGAGCGCCGCCGCGATGTCGGCCGTGCTCCTGCGGGACGCGCTGCGGTCGGCGACGACGCTCGACCAGTCGTTCGCCAAGGGCCTGCTCGCAGCGCAGCGCAAGAACCTCAAGGTCGCGTGGGGCATGGCGATGGCTCGCGACCGTGGCTACGAGTGCGCGACCGGCACCGAGACCGTACCGGCTTGGCAGCGCCGGATCCTGGCTGCGATGACCTGGCCGATGTTCAACGTCATCACGGGCGCGTCGCGCGAGTACCCGGTCGTCGACGAGCACTTCGCGCGCGTCTTCAACCTCGACGAGTCGATCGGCCAGATGATGCGCAACCCCCGGGTGCTGTGGGCGCTGCTGCGGTTCAAGGTCAGGTCGGCGCTGGGCCGCCTCACTTTCCCGTACGGCTTCGACTCCCAGCTCGCACCCCCCGGCAAGGACTGGACCCCAGGCGCGGATGCTCGCGAAGGCGCTCTCGCGTGAGCGCGACCTGCGACGACGCGGCCGAGCAGGTCACCCGGCAGCTGGGCTTCGACTGCCACGACGTCAGCCCGGTCATCTCGGTCCGCAATCCGTTCGACCTGGCCAGCTGGACGATGCCGGTGCTCGAGCTGCTGATCATCGTCGGCGCCATCTTTGCCCTCGTGCACGCCGTCCGCAGGTTCCGCGGCGGCGACCCGATCAACCTGGCCCTGTGGTTCGCGCCGCTGGTCTACCTCTTCGTCACCGAGCCCCCGCTGTACTTCCCCGAGTGGTTCGGGCTCGACCAGCAGTTCGGCTTCATCTTCGCCCACAACCTCTTCACGGTGCAGTTCATGTGGGACCGCCTGCCGCTCTACATCATCGCGATCTATCCCGCCCTGACCCAGCTGGCGTACGAGCTGGTGCGGGTGCTTGGAGTCTTCCGGCGCGGCGCCCTCGCCGGCTCGATCGCCGTCGCGTTCGTCTGCCAGGTGTTCTACGAGGTCTTCGACCAGCTCGGCCCGCAGCTCAAGTGGTGGGCGTGGAACGACGCCAACCAGGACGTCAACCATCCGATGTTCGCGTCGGTGCCGATGAACAGCATGGTCCTGTTCGCCTCGGTCTCGTTCGGGGTGATGACGTGGCTCGTCGTACGTCTTGTCGGTGCGACGACCGGTGCGGAGTCCCGTCGCGGCTGGTCGCTGACCTGGCGCATCGTGCTCGCCGGCGTGCTGGCGCCTCCGGCGATGAGCCTGTTCGGCATCCCGTCGAGCATCTTCGGCGGCGACACTCCCAACGTGACGGCGCAGGCCTGGGTGCTGGGCATCGAGCTCGGCCTCATCTGGATTGCCGGGGCATGGATCCTCGTCACGCACCTACGCCGTCGAGAAGAGCCGGAGCCGCTGACCCCGTTCGCCAAGATCTACCCGGCCGCATATCTGGCGGTCATGGCGGTGCTCTGGGTGTCGGCACTCCCGGCGTTCCTGGACGCCAAGGACGGCATCACCAGCGACGGCACCCCGATCGGCAGCGGCCTCTACACGATCGCCTGCTTCATCGGCGCGACGGCGGTGCTGGCGGCGCTCAACGCGAACCGTCGTGTTCCCGTTGGGGCGACCGGAAGCTGATGAGCCCGTCAATCAACCATTGACAGCCTGTCCGCCACTGGATATTTTCGGCGAGGTGGAGCAGGGGATGCTCCCGGTTGACGAATGGAATGGCTATGAAGCTGCTGGCGAGAGTTCTGTCCGTGTTGGTCCTGGTGCTGGCGGCGGGGTGGGTGACGTCGCTCCCTGCCCCTGCTGACCCGGTGGTCACACCCACCGCCAAGCCGAAGCCGAGTCCGGTCGCTGGTCTCCTCGGCCTCCTGATCGGCAACGGCGCGCCGGCCGGGACCGGCGGCCAGGGTGGCAACGGCGGGCTGCTGATCGGCAACGGCGGTTCGGCCGGCGCCGGCGGTACGGGCGGCAATGGTGGGCTGTTGATCGGCAACGGCGGATCGGCCGGCGCCGGCGGCAAGGGCGGCAACGCCGGGTTGATCGGCACGGGCGGCACGGCTGGTCAGGGCGGCACCGGAGGCAGCGGCGGCGTCGTGGCCGGCAGCGGCGGGTCGGGCGGTGTCGGCGGCTCGGGCGGCACCGGTGGATCGGCCGGCATCATCGGTAGCGGAGGGGCGGGCGGCACCGGCGGTACGGGCGGCAACGGCGGGGTGTTGGCCGGCAACGGCGGGTCAGCGGGCGGCGCGGGCAAGGGCGGCGCGGCCGGCTTCCTGATCGGCAACGGCGGCTCCACCGGCGCGGGTGGCACCGGTGGCTCCGGCGGTCTGCTGTTCGGCAAGAGCGGCCAGCCCGTGCTGTCGGCCCTGTTCTGAACGCCACCGGCCAGCGGGCACTGACCCGGCCCCGGTCGAGCCGTGGCCCGACCGGGGCTGGAGCGTCAGCTCAGGGTGCTGGCGTCGATGACGAACCGGTATCGCACGTCGGAGGCGAGCACGCGTTCGTACGCCGCGTTGATCTGGTCCGCGGCGATGACCTCGATCTCGGACGCGATGCCGTGCTCTGCACAGAAATCGAGCATCTCCTGGGTCATGGCGATGCCACCGATCATCGAGCCGGCGAATGAGCGACGGCCGCCGATGAGCGACATCGCGTTGACCCGGAACGGTGTCGGGGGAGCGCCGACATTGACCAGGGTGCCGTCGACGGCGAGCAGGCTGAGGTAGGCGTCGACGTTGATCGACGCGCTGACCGTGTTGATGATCAGGTCGAACTGACTGGCCAGGACGGCGAACGTGTCTGGGTCGGAGGTGGCGTAGTAGTGGTCGGCGCCCAGGCGGAGGCCGTCCTCCTGCTTCTTCAGCGACTGCGAGAGCACCGTGACCTCGGCGCCGAGGGCGTGGGCGATCTTGACCGCCATGTGGCCGAGTCCGCCGAGGCCGACGACGGCGACCTTGGTGCCGGGGCCCGCGTTCCAGTGCCTGAGCGGGGTGTACGTCGTGATGCCCGCGCAGAGCAGCGGCGCTGCTGCGGCCGGGTCGAGCCCTTCGGGGACCGAGAGCACGAAGTTGGCGTCCACGACGACGTGGGTGGAGTAGCCGCCCTGCGTCGTGGTGCCGTCGCGATCGGTGGCGGCGTACGTGCCGACCATCCCGTTGACGCAGTACTGCTCCTCGCCACGCAGGCAGTTGACGCACTCGCGGCACGCGTTGACCATGCAGCCGACTCCGACGCGGTCGCCGACCTGGTGGCGGGTCACCCCGGAGCCGACCTCTGCGACGGTGCCGACGATCTCGTGGCCCGGGACGACGGGGAAGGGCTGCGGGCCCCAGTCGCCGTTAACGGTGTGGATGTCGGAGTGGCAGATGCCGGCGTACTCGATGGTGATGAGGACATCGTTCTCTCCGACGGCTCGCCGGTCGATCGTGGTGAGGGCGAGTGGGGCGCCGGCCTCGGGGGCGGCGTAGGCGTTGACCTGCATGGATCTCCTTGTGGTGATGGAACTCGTGGGTTGGCGCCCGCCGGATCGGCGGGTGTGCTCCGGGTTGGTCAGTTCTTTGCGCGCCTGAGGGCGTCGGCGAGCTTGCCGGCCTCATCGCTGATGAGCGCGGCGCGCTCGGTGTCGCCGGCTTCGACCGCGCGCCAGTAGTCGATCTTGAGACCGACATACCGCTGCCGTACGGCGAGGTGCTCGGCCTCTGCTGCGAGCCTCTCTGCCTGGTTCGACAGCAGCTCGATCTGGCCGGCGGCGGCGTCCGGCCCTTGGTGACCGTTGGCGATGTATCGACGCATGTTGCTGACCGACATGCCGGTGGCCGCGAGGCACGCGATCCACATCAGCTGGTCGAGGTCGTCCTCGGCATACACGCGGTGCTTGCTGCTCGCCCCGCGGCTGATCGGCGCGATCACACCAATCGTCTCGTAGTAGCGCAGCGTGCTCGCCGGCAGTCCGGTCAGCGCGGCTGCTTCCTTGATCGTGTAGGTCCGATGGGTGGTTTGTTGACTCACTCCAGCAACGGTAGGAACTTCAAGTACTTGAAGTCAAAGGCTCGTTGGGTCACATTCTCTGGCCGGCCTCGCCGCACGCGAGATTCTCGACCTGCCGGCCGCCGGCGCGAGCAACGACGACATCACGCCCAAGGTTTGCGTTGGTGCCGATGAACAGCATGGCGCTGTTCGCCTCGGTCTCATTCGGCGTGATGACGGCTGGTCCTACGTCTGGTCGGTACGCCCGTCGGTGGCGAGCCGCGCCGCGGCTGGTCGCTGACCCGGCGCATCGTATTCGCCGATGCGCTGGCTCCTCCGGCGATCGGCCTGTTCGGCATCCCGTCGAGCATCTTCGGAGGTGACACCCCCAACGTGACGGCCCAGGCCTGGGTGCTCGGCATCGTGCTGGGACTGATCTGGGTCGTCGGTGCATGGATCCTCGTCACGCATCTACGCCGTGGCGAGAAGCCGGAGCCGGTGACTCCGTTCGCGCGGATCTATCCGGCTGCGTATCTGGCGGTCATGGCCGTGCTCTGGCTGACCGCGTTCCCCGCGTTCCTCGACGCAAAGGACGGACTCACGAGCGACGGCACTCCCATCGGCAGCGGCCTCTACACAATCGCCTGTGCCATCGCCGCCTCGGCCGTGCTCCACGCCGGCCGCGCCAAGGCTCATGTCGACTGGAGGGGGTTCGGACTCAAAATGTCTCCTTGTCCCGGAAATCACAGCAGGAATCGACCTGACCGCAAAGTCTAGACGTCGTGACTGTCGATGACTGCTTGGATTTGCGACGTGATTGGTCCATGTCCGATCGGATCGATCAGGTAAGGAGTGGCGCACTGCGCCGGAGCGCTGCTTGTCGTTGCGCAAAGAACTCGGAACAGCGTTTTGTCAGCAGTGAAGAAGAGGTCTGCATCCGGCATGTAGGAGGCGATTTGCTCATCTACTCCATTCGAGAGCTGAATTCGGGCCGAGTTCTGCAGGAAACGCACTGCCCAACGCAGCCAATTGCGAACCATCAGAGTCTCGTCGACTTCGTAGAGCAGCATGCGCCCGAAGCTAGATTCATTCTCCCGAAGTAGCTGCAAATCGACGAATGGTCTCAACCAATCGATATAGGTCGAGTCGCCGTACCCGTCCCCGTTCACTTGGTTGATCGCTCTCCAGAAGAACCCGAGAGTCTCGATACGCCAAGGCTCAACCGGCTCGTTGGGCAACCATCCCCGGGCGGCAGCGTCGCGGACTGAGAGACCTGGATCGGGCAAGGCGCGTGCGGTTGTTAGGAAATGCCCCAGTGCCTCCACAGACTGAGCCCCGCCGGCTTCTCTCATCGCACTTTGCATGCGGCGCTGCGTTTCTGCGATTGAGTTCGAGTCCGCTCGTGAGCCCGCACGAGCGTGGTCTGGAATCTCGTTCTCCCCGCGGCGGGCCCGCTCCCAGATGTCCAGTGCCCAGAATCGTTCGTATCGTCGGTAGTCATCGCCTGGTTTCAGACAACTGACCCACTCGGGTCGAAGTCGCTGTACTTCAAGAATCAATTCGGCTGACTCCATGAAGGCCTCGGTAGGTAGTCGGGTCCAGCGGCTACGAGCCATGAGATTGATTCGTGACTGACGCGACTTTCGAGCTCGACCGGACAGCACCTCTAGAAGCGTGGCCGGACTTACCACGATCTCTGACCCGGACCCCAGAACCAGTTCGTGCAACATGCGCTGCTCTCGATGATCCGCAAGGCGTGACCAGACATTCGTGTCAAGAAGGATGCGCACGCTTCGATGGTGCCGCACGATTGAGGGGGGTGACGACTTCTGCGTAGTGCAGACCGCTGAGTGCAGCACCCACACGGTAGTAGTTGGTCCACCGTGACGACATAAAGTCTGACTCGCCGATTCGGGATACGAGGAGGCGAGACGACTGGCGAGGGTTTGACGCCACAGGGGCACCGCTCAGACCGTCGGAGTCGACTAGGTGGAGCTGCGGTCCTTCTTTTTTTTGGACGATTTGGATCCCGACTTGATCGATACGATCTCGTACGCCGGGCCCGTCCGCTGATACTTGCCGGGGCCGGCCCCGTGCTCGTCGACGACCTTCACAAACTTGCCGCCCTTTACGACGCCAGCGATCCCGGAGGCGGTGTCTCGCGAGTCCGACTTCTTCCAGATGACGACTTCCTTCGTTGGATGAAGCCGCTTCCGACGGACAATCTTCCGTTCACGTCTCGCCACGATCTGGTCCGGGATTTTGTGGACAGGTGAGGTGCCAAAACCAAGGATGGTCTTGAACTTAGCGTCGATCGCCGATCGCACATCGGAGGTGATCATCGCTTGGATCTTTGGAGCGAAGTTCCTCACGATCGAAGATTCCGCTTTGTTAGCCCCGGGATCAACGAACTGGCCAGTTACTCGCTGTACCAACGGCGCAGAGGCTGGAGTCCAGGTTCCGCTCTGGTCAATGTCGACAAGCAGCTGCGTGTCCTGAACCCATTCGTGTGAAGACTCGTCAAAGTATTCAGCCGTGCCCGCATCCGAATCTCGACGGGCGATTTCCACGCCTCCGTCGTTGAGCGGATACTGGTAGTACCTCATAGCCTCATGATAGCCACGGAACCCCGGGCGGCAGTGGGACGGTGGAATAAATCGCTGCAATTCGTACATCCAGTTCAGTCCACTCATGCGAGAAGGGTTCAAGCACTCGCTTCTCTTCATACAGACTGTGAGTGGCCTCTGACACCGCGAGCGATGCTTCGGTGTGAAGCTGGACCTCGAACTGATGTCCGTCTGGTGCGCGGACCGTCAGATTGATACCGCGATATCCCGTTCGCTTCCATCCTCGAGGGTCAGCAACAACGACGTATCCGTCCTCCGAGAGCTGGCTGAGAATGTTGTCATGCGCCGCCCAATAGTCTTGAGCGTGCGCGACGAACGTGTAGCGGATGGCGTCATTAATGCGCCGCAAGTTGCGTGCAATGTTCGGCTTCTCTGGATCACCGATCAATTTTCGGGTCAAGGAGTCCTCGCTCTTGACCCTGCAATCCAAGCGAGTGAGGGTCGCATCGCACACGGCGGCGATCTCTTGCATGCGAGTCGTGATAGCTGGCTCGGAACTCCTGGCTCGATCGCAGATCTCGGCGGCGAGCTTTCGCGCATGCTCCTCCGGACTCATGGTGCAGCAACCTACCGTTCGCGTCCGACTAGCAGTATCGGGGCCAGCAGGGACCTGATCGTCTGGCCGCGTTGGTTCAACGCCAGCCGAGTAAACTGGTTTCGCTCCGCGGGAATGCGAATTTCATCTGCAAATAGCGTTGCTCGGGCGGTCATCGGCCCTAGTCCAGCGTCTTAGCGCGGATCTTCCTACGCTCACGCCATGACGGAGAAACCTCACCACGGACCACGGTTGCGAACACATTCAAAGAGCGCATCAGATCGTCCTGAGGCATGAGGTTCAGTGTTCGGAAGTAGGCATCGGACATTCGTTTTGAGGCATGAAGTCGCATTTGGGTGACAGCCCTCATCAGCGATATCTCAAGTTCGTGTAGTTCGTCTCGCAGCGCATCAGACGCCGCATCCTCACCGGCTTTCTCTAACTTGCGGGCCAAGGTCCAAACTTGCCAGCGAGCTTCGATCGCGCTATCGCTTAGCATCGCAAGCCTGTCGCGCCGCGCCTGCTGCGTCTCACGGGCGCTTTGAAACCAGATGCCGAGGAAGGTGGCCAGTCCTCCGATGATGGCGCCGCCAAGGCCGACGAGGGCTATTGCGATATCCGATGTGCCGGCTGCCGCTTCCGCCGTGTCGGCTGCTGACTGTAGGAAGGTCACGGCCGGAGCCTACTTGGGCCCTCTTGGGGCAGGTGGTTCGAAGACTCACGAGCAGAACCGGCATAGAACCTAAACGAGTTGCAGAATCACCTCAGGCTGCGCGGCCAGATCGCCGGCCGAATTTCCAGCATCCCGAGCAGCACTACGCTGCATTGCATGACGGAAACAGACGCGACGGATTCTAACTTCGAAGTCGAAGAGATACCGGACGAATCTCCGGACTACGACCTGACAGAGGAGGAGGGTCTGACAACCGCCGAGTTGTCGGACCTAGTGCTGTACACGCTCGACTGGAGCGTCCAGTCGCTACTCGAACGAATCGGTACAACCTTCGACATCGCTCCGACGTTTCAACGTCGCGATGCCTGGACTATCGAGCGGAAGAGTCTCTATGTCGAGTCTCTCGTTCTCGGATTACCCGTCCCGCAGATCGTGTTGGCGGAGGATCCCTCGCGCAAAGGACGATTCATCGTTCTGGACGGCAAGCAGCGACTTGTCACTATGAAGCAGTTCGCAGCGCCCGACGACAACTTTCGCTCGTTCAAACTGCGAAAGATGGAGTTTGCAACGGAGTTGGAAGGCATGACGTTCGCAGACATGCAGGCATCCCTGACTGCGCAAGAGCACGCCGAGAATTTTTTGGCCCAGCCGATTCGGACAATCGTTGTTCGAAACTGGAAGAATCCAGCAGTCTTGTACCAAGTGTTCGTCCGCCTCAATCAGGGGAGTTTGTCACTCTCCCCGCAGGAACTGCGTCAGGCGCTCTATCCGAGCGAGTTCACGAAGTGGGTCAATGACCGTTCCGCTCAGAGTCACCCAATCCAAGCGGCTCGACGGATCAAGCGCGAAGACTTCCGAATGCGAGATGCAGAAATGCTCCTTCGGACGATCGCTTTCCACGAATCAATTGAGGACTATCGTGGCAACCTGCGAAAGTTTCTCGACGACGCCTGCATTCAGGGCTCAGAGCGATGGAAGACCGACGGCCAACAGTATTTCGAGAAGCTAGCTACGCGATGCGAGCATGCCATCAACCGCACGATTCTCGCATTTGGAGTGAAAGATTCCTTTTTGAGATTTGAGGATCAGGCGTTCATCCGCCGATTCAACATCGCCGTGTACGACCTGATGACCGCAGTGCTGGGCGATGACTCCATAACCGACGCGGAGTTCGTGCAGCATCACGAAGCGCTTTCTGAGGCGTTCAAAGAACTGTGCAGGACGGACCGGGATTTTGCGGAAAGCCTCGTGACCACGACGAAGTCAATTGTGGCTACTGGACTTCGGATATCGAAGTACGGTCGAGCCGTCGGCGACATCTTGGGACACGAACTTTCTATAGTCCCGCGCGCCGAAACTCTACTGAATCGCCCGTAAGCGGCCGCATGTCCTCGCCACTATTTGTAAGCCTTGAGCAGAGGCTTTCTGACCTCGAGAAGTGTTTTATCGTTCGCAGGGATGACTATGGCGACTACATCGCCGACGATCACCTTAAGGCGCTTGCATACAGGTTGCTTGCGAGCGCTGCGCTTGAGAACTATGTCGAAGCTCGATGCGTTGAAATTGCTACGACAGGCTGTGAACGGCTTGGCAAGACCCAGCCAACTGCCACGGGCCGGGCGCTGATGTTGTGGCACAGCACGCACGATCGGTGGGTATCGGCCGGCCCGTTTCTGATCCACGAGAACGACCCGCATCTCTATTCCAGTCGGGCGAACAAGGCGCTCGAGGCCTACATTAAAAGCGTCAGAAGGAGCCACGGAGTCAGTGGAGATGATCTTCGCGCTCTCGTTTTTCCACTCGGACTGCGAGAGAACCAGGTGCCTGAGGTCCTGACAACCTCGCTCGACGCGTTGGCAGAGAAGCGGAATCCCGCGTCGCACACCTATGTGAACCGTGCCAGGTCGCAGACGGAGCCGGCGCTGGAAGTCGCGACTATTGAGCAGATTCTCACGCCCCTTCGGCAACTAGACGACGATCTTCGAACTGTCTCGGAGACCTTCCCCGTTGATCACCTGTGACTGGGTCGAGTAGGTGCATCGCAATTTGTGCACCTACCCCAGGACCGTGCAGCGGGTGCCGCTGTAGATCGTCGGCATGCACTGGTTGCAGTGGATGCAGAGGCCGTGGGTGGTCTCGCCTGTCTGCATGCGATTGACCAGGTCGGGTTCACGGAGCAGTGCGCGGCCCATCGCGACGAACTCGAAGCCCTCGGTCATCGCCCGGTCCATCGTGGCCCGGTCGTTGATTCCGCCGAGCATGATCAGCGGCATCGACAGCCCTGCGCGGAAGGCGAGCGCCTTCTCGCGCAGGTAGGCCTCCTCGAAGGGGTACGCCTTGAAGAACGCCTTGCCCATCGGCGTCCGCAGCCCCAGGCGTACGGGCAGGGGCATGTTGGCAGCGAACTCCTTGAGCGGGACGTCACCACGGAAGAGATACATCGGATTGAGCAGCGAGCTGCCGGCGCTGAGCTCCAGCGCGTCGAGGTGGCCGTCGGCCTCCAGCATCTGCGCGAACTCCACCGTCTCCGGCATCGAGAATCCGCGCGACGAGCCCTCGGTCATGCCGATCTTGGCGGTGACCGCGACTCTGTCGCCGACCTCCTCGCGTACGACCCGTGCCACGTCGCGGGCGAACGTCGCGCGGTTGTCGAGTGACCCGCCCCATCCGTCCTTGCGTCGGTTCTGCCCCGGCGCGAGGAACGAGCTGAGCAGATAGCCGTGCGCCATGTGGATCTCGAGCACGTCGAAGCCGGCGTCGACCATGATCCGCGCCGTACGCACGTAGTCCCGGGTGATCCGGGCGATGTCCGCGGCGGTGGCCGAGCGGATCATCTGCATGCTCAGCGGTGACGGCATCCTCGAGGCGGCGAGGGCGTGCACGCCGTTCGACCGGCCGTTGGCGACCGGTCCTGCGTGCCCGAGCTGGCCCGCGACCTTCGCGCCGGTCTCGTGGATCGCCTCGGTCAGCCGAGCGAGGCCGGGCGCCGACTCGGCGTTGACGACGATGACCTCCTTCTGCGTTCGTCCTTCGGGCGACACGGCAAGGTAGGCGACGGTCGTGAGCCCGACACCGCCGCGGGCCGGAGCCAGGTGATAGTCGATCAGCTCGTCGGTGACCAGGCCGTGGGGAGTGCGTCCCTCGAACGTCGCGGCCTTCACGGTCCGGTTCCGCAGCCGTACGGGACCGAGATCGGCAGGCTCGAAGACGCGGTTGACCATGGCGCTCATGGTAGAACACGTTCTACATTGGTGGCATGCGCAACGGAATCGTGCTCTTCACCTCTGACCGCGGCATCAAGCCGGCGGCTCTCGCCCAGGCTGCGGAAGAGCGCGGGTTCGACACGTTCTACGTGCCCGAGCACACGCACATCCCGGTGAAGCGCGAGGCGCTGCATCCCACGGGCGGCGAGGAGCTGCCGGATGACCGCTACATGCGCACGCTCGATCCGTGGACGACCCTGGCGACCTGCGCCGCGGTGACCGAGACGATCGGGTTGTCGACGGCGGTGTGCCTGCCCGTCGAGTCCGACCCGATCACCCTGGCCAAGACGCTGGCGACCCTCGACCACCTCTCCGGGGGTCGGCTGACGATCGGCGCCGGGTTCGGCTGGAACACCGACGAGCTCACGGACCACCACGTGCCGGCCAACAAGCGCCGGACTGTCCTCAAGGAGTACCTCGAGGCGATGCGCGCCCTGTGGACCGAGGACGAGGCGTCGTACGACGGACAGTTCGTGTCGTTCGGTCCGAGCTGGGCCTATCCCAAGCCGCCGCAGGGCCGGATCCCGGTCATCATCGGCGCTGGTGGTGGGCCCAAGACGATCAAGTGGATCGCCCAGAACGCCGACGGTTGGATGACGACCCCCATCGAGACCGACACTGCCGCGAAGGCCGAGCTGCTCCGCAAGGAGTGGGCCGACGCGGGTCGCGAGGGCGAGCCCGACATCCGGATCCTGGTCGCGAAGAAGCCGACCGAGCAGGACTTCGCCGACTGGATGTCCGCCGGGGCCTCGGAGCTGATCTGGGGTGTGCCCGACTCCGACGAGGACAAGGTGCTGGGCTATCTCGACAAGCTGGCGTCGCGGGTCATCCACCCAGCGCGCTGAGCATCTTCCGGCCGGCGTCGCTCAGGGTGCCGTGCGCCTCCGCCACCCGGCACCACTCGCGGGTCATGTCGGCGAACTTCTGCGGGTTGTAGATGTCCTCCTCGCGGATCAGGTTGCCGTCGTCGTCGAACGTCAGGATCGTGATGTTCGAGGCCTCGTGGACCGATCCGTCGCCCGGGTCGCGCATGACGTTGCGAATGTCGCAGATGACCCGGTTGGTGGCCGCATCGACGACCGACCAGGCCGCCGGGAACGCGATCATCTCGGTGGCCGGGAACTCGTTCATCGTCCTCACGACCCACGCGCGGATCTCCTCGCGGCCGGTGAAGTCGCCGTACGCGTGCTCGCGATAGGTCGCGTCTTCGGTGAACATGTCGGCGAACGCCGACCAGTCCCGGGTCCCGGCGATCTCGTCGACGCGCGTGGCGTAGCGGTCGAACGCCGACTGCAACATGTTCTCGTTCTCGGTCACACCGACACCCAACCACATCTGGTCATACGGTTCTCGGTATGACCGACGTCGCGGAATCCCTCGTGCCGACGCCGCACGGTGACGCGCGGGCGCACGTGGCTCGGCCGCCCGGTGATCCCCGCGGACTCATGATGCTCGGCCATGGGGCAGGTGGCGGCGTGACCGCCCACGACCTGCAGCTCGCCACCGCCGTGGCGCTGGGCGCGGGTCTCGTGGTCGCCCTGGTCGAGCAGCCCTATCGGGTCGCCGGACGGCGAGCGCCCGCGCCGCCGGCTCAGGTCGATGCCGCGTGGCGCACTGTCGCCGAGCACGTTCACTCCGGCGAGCTCGCTGACCTGCCGCTGATCACCGGGGGCCGCTCGTTCGGCGGTCGCGTCGCCTGTCGTACGTCCGCCGATGTCGGGGCCGTCGGGGTGCTGTGCCTGGCGTTCCCGCTACACCCACCGGGTCGTCCCGAGAAGACCCGGCTCCCTGAGCTCACCGCCGTGACGGTGCCGACGCTAGTCATCCAGGGCGAGCGTGACCCGTTCGGCGTGCCGGACTCAGCGACGCTGCCGGACGGGCACACGCTCGTCGTGGTGTCGGGTGATCACTCCCTCAAGAAGGACGCCCCCGCGATCCGCGCTGCCATTGCCTCTTGGCTCGGCATGGTGCTCACCCCGTCACCTGGAACGTCTTCGTGAGGCTCGCCGTCGAGTCGTCGCCGGCGTACACCTGGATCGCTCCCGGCTCGACGACGAACTTCCCGCGGTTGTCGTAGAAGCCGAAGTCGCTCGCGTCAAGGGTGAACCGCACGGTCGTGGACGCGCCAGGCTTCAGCGTCACCCGTTCGAAGCCGCGCAGGCGACGCACCGGCTGGGAGATGCTGGCAACCGGGTCGTGGATGTAGACCTGCGCGACGTCGTCGCCGGCCACGTCACCGGTGTTGGTCACCTTCATCGACACCACCACGCTGCCCTTGCGGGAGACCGTGGACTTGCTCAGGCTGAGGTCCGACACCTTGAACGTCGAGTAGCTCAGCCCGAAGCCGAACGGGAAGAGCGGGTCGCAGGTGCGCAGGTCGCGGTAGCGCGAGTCGTACTTCTGCTCGACGTCGCACGGCCGGCCCGTCGGCTCGTGGTTGTAGTAGATCGGCACCTGGCCGAGCCGCTGCGGGAAGGACACCGGGAGCTTGCCGCCCGGGTTGACCTTGCCGAACACGACGTCGGCAACCGCGTTGCCGGCCTCGACGCCGGGGAACCACGCCTCGAGGACGGCCGGCGCCGAGCCGACCACCTTGGAGAGGGTCAGCGGACGGCCGTTGAAGAGCACGACGACGAACGGCTTGCCGGTCGCCGCGATCGCGTCGATCAGCTCCTGCTGCTTGCCGGGCAGGTCGAGGGTCGACCGGCTCGTCGCCTCGCCGCTCATCTCGCGGGTCTCACCGACGGCAAGCACCACCTGGTCCGCAGCCTTCGCGGCGGCCACGGCCTTGGCGAAGCCGGCATCCGACGGGCAGTCGTCATTCGGGTCGTACGCCGGAGGCTCCTCGTTGCTCAGCGCGCAGCCCTGGGCGTACGTCGTGGTGGCCGACGAGCCGTCGGTGATGCCCTTGAGCACGCTGACGGCGTCGCCGTCCTCGCCCTTGCCCCACCACGCACCGAGCATGTCGTGCGGGCTGTCGCCGAGCGGACCGATCACGGCGGTCTTCTTCGCGGGGTCGAGCGGGAGGGTCTTGCCCTTGTTCTGCAGCAGCACCATCGAACGGCTCGCAGCGTTGCGCGCCGCCTTGCGGTCGGCGGCGGTGAGGAAGCTGGCGGGGTCGGTGGCCTTCGCCTGGTCGACGTACGGGCGCTCGAACAGGCCGGCGCGGAACTTGACGCGCAGGATGCGGCGGACGGCGTCGTCGAGGCGCTTCTTGGAGATGCGGCCGTCGGCGAGCAGCTGCTTGCCGTAGTCGCGGATGTTGGTGCTGACCATCTCCGAGTCGGTGCCGGCCATCAATGCCTTGGCTCCGGCGTCGGGTCCGTCGGCCGCAGTGCCGTGGCCGCACGAGCCCTCGTCGGGCTTCTTCGGCGGGCAGGCGCGGGTCTCGGCGACCGCTGTGTAGTCACTCTCGATGAAGCCGTCGAAGCCCCACTCCTTCTTGAGGATCTGCGTCTCGGTGTATGAGTTGGCGCAGCCCGGCACGCCGTTGATCGCGTTGAACGAGCACATCACGGTGTCGGCGCCGGCATCGACAGCGGCCTTGAACGGCGGCAGGTAGAGGTTGCGCAGCGTCTGCTCCGACAGGTCGGTGGTGCCGTAGTCGCGACCGCCCTCGGGATCGCCGTACGCCACGAAGTGCTTGACGCTGGTGACGGCCCGATCGGGCTTGCTGTAGTCATCGCCCTGGGCGCCCTTGACCCTGGCGGCGGCGAACACCGAGCCGAGGTAGGGATCCTCACCGTTGCCCTCGACGATCCGGCCCCATCGCGGCTCGTGGGAGACGTCGACCATCGGGCTGTAGATCTGCTTGATGCCGACCGTCGTCGACTCGCGGGCGCCGATCTTGGCGTCGGCGCGTGCGACGTCGGGGTCGAAGGAGCTGGCGGCGCCTAGCGGCACCGGGAAGATCGTGCGATAGCCGTGGATCGTGTCGTACGCGAACAGGATCGGGATGTGCAGCCGCGACTTCGTCATCGCGATCTTCTGGAAGTGGTCGATCTTCGCCGGATCGGTCAGGCTGAAGACGCCTCCGACCCCGGCCTTGGCGTCCGCGTCGGTGATCTGCCCGTCGGAGAGCAGCTGCACCTGTTGCAGCTTCTCCTCGGTCGTCATCTTGGCCAGCAACCGGTCGACTCGTTGCTCGACCGACCGACTGGGCGCCCCACGGTCGGCAGCCAGAGCCCGTTCGTCGGCCGCCCCTCCGTCGTTCGCCAGCACGCTGCCGGCCATCAGGCTGCCGGCCACCAACGGCCCGGCGACTGCCACCACCACGAATTTCTTCATGCCCTGCCCCCCGTGCGATTGCCGGGTCGCTCACATCGCGATGCAGGCCACCCGTCCTGGAACTGTGATCCACGCCACAACCTACGCTTCATGGGCGACGATGTTTAGCCCCGTCCTCGACCCGAGTGATGAGTTCTCTGGCGCGCCGCCGTCATACGTACGAAAGCAACACGACGAGACGGAAGGCTGATGTGATGAGTGTGGACATGCAACTGGAGGAGCTGGGCGTGAGCGATCTGGGTGAGGTCGGCGAGGCAGCGTTCTCGGAGCTGGCCGAGCCGCACCGGCGGGAGCTGCACGTGCACTGCTATCGGATGCTGGGGTCGTTCGAGGACGCGGAGGACACTGTCCAGGAGACGTTCCTGCGTGCGTGGCGCCGGCGCGAGACCTTCGAAGGCCGGTCGACGTTCCGGGCCTGGCTCTACCGGATCGCGACCAACGCCTGCCTCGACCTGCTGGCCAAGCGCCGCCCCGATCCGGCGACCGGGGGCGAGGTGCTGTGGCTGCAGCCCTATCCGGACCGGCTGCTCGACGAGTTGCGTGCGGACGACTCGGAGGAGCCGGAGGCCCTCGCCGTCGCCCGGGAGACGATCGAGCTGGCGTACGTCGTTGCGGTCCAGCACCTCGCGCCCCGCCCGCGAGCCGCGCTGATCCTGCGAGACGTGCTGGGCTGGCCGGCGAAGGACGTCGCGGAGCTGCTCGGCGACTCGGTCAACTCCGTCAACAGCGCGCTGCAGCGAGCCCGCGCCGGCATGCGGGAGCACCTGCCGGCCGAGCGGCAGGACTGGACCGGCGGCGACGAGGACGCCGAGACCCGCGAGCTGGTGCGCAGCTTCACAGATGCCAGCGTGGCCAAGGACATCGACGCGATCACCACGATGCTGCGCGATGACGTCCGCTACTCGATGCCGCCCACGCCTGGCCTCTACGTCGGCCGAGACGCGGTGCTGGCCGACTGGATCGGCGACGGGTTCGAGGACCTCGGTGACATGCGTACGGTCCTCACCTCGGTCAACCGGCAGCCGGCCATCGCGTTCTACCTGTGGCAGGAGCGCGAGCGTGCGTACCTGCCGCTGACGATCGACGTCCTGCGCATCAGCGGCGGGGCGGTCACCGAGATCGTGATCTTCCACGCCGACCAGTTCCCGCTGCTCGGGTTGCCGGAGCGGCTGCCGGCGGACGCGTCATGAAGCGCCTCGCCGTGACGGGTGTTGTCGCCGCACTGGCGGCAATGGCCGCCACAGCCCTCGGGGCCGCAGCCGCCCGGGCAGCAGGCGTCGACTTCGCGGTGTCCGGGAGCGACGAGACGATCCCGGTGTCAGGTGTGGCGGTGGTGACCGGCTTCTTCTCGCTGATCGGCATCGTGATCGCGCTCGTGCTGCAGCGGTGGAGCGCGCGCCCCGCCGAACGATTCGTGTGGTCGACGGTGTCGCTGACCGCGGTCTCGCTGGTCCCGCCCGTCCTGGCCGCGGCGAACACCACCACGGCCGTCGCCCTGATTGCGCTGCACCTCGTCGCTGCGGCAGTGATGATCCCGGCCTTGGCGCGGCGGATGAGCGCTGCTGAGCGCCTCGCCGTGTAACCCGGATCC
Source organism: Aeromicrobium sp. 9AM (assembly GCF_902506105.1). Classification (GTDB taxonomy): domain Bacteria; phylum Actinomycetota; class Actinomycetes; order Propionibacteriales; family Nocardioidaceae; genus Aeromicrobium. Next base: position 2,138,682 of record NZ_LR733304.1, on the reverse strand, counting down.
GCGATAGCGTCGAGGACATCCCGGCAACGAGGAGGATTCATGAAGTCCGTACGTCTGCACCCCGATGGGCTACGACTCGAGGAGATCCCACGCCCCGAGCCCGGGCCGGACGACGTCCTCGTACGCGTCCATGCCGCCGCGATCACTCGCGACGAGCTGACCTGGCCGACCGACCGGCTGCCGGCCACCCCGTCGTACGAGCTGTCGGGTGTCGTCGAGGACACCGGTGAAGAGGTCATCGCGCTGACCCCGTTCGACCGCGACGGCGTTGCCGCCGAGTGGGCGATCGTGCCGCGATCCGTGCTCGCTCCCAAGCCCGCCGGGCTGAACCATCAGGAGGCTGCAGCGCTCCCGATGCCCGGGTTGACTGCGTGGCAGGCATTGGTCGTCCATGGCGAGCTCAGCGAGGGTCAACGGGTTCTGGTGACTGGTGCGGGCGGTGGCGTGGGGCACATCGCCGTGCAGCTCGCCGGTCGGCTCGGTGCCGTCGTCGTCGGGGACGGCGAGACCTGCGACCTGCTGTTCGACACCATCGGCGGCGAGCCGCTCACCCGCAACGCTGGTGGCGCCCAACGCATCGTGACGGTTGCCGCCGAGGCGCCGGGAGCCGACTACTTCATCGTCGAACCGGATGGCGAGCAGCTCGCGGCGCTGCCGGAGCTTCAGCCGCAGGTCGACAGCGTCTTCGCGTTGGAGGACTTCGAAGCGGCGTTCGCGCGTCTCGAGCAGCGCGGCAAGCGCGGCAAGGTCGTCCTGAGCGTCGCCACCTGACCGTCGTCAGGGGATCAGCGCTGCACGTTGCTGGTGGGGGAGCCCGAAGAGCTGGTTGAGTGCCTGCGCTCGCTTGAGCACGAGGTGCGCGTCGTGCTCCCACGTGATCGCGATGCCGCCGTGCAGCTGGACCGTCTCGGCGGCGACCGCCATTGCTGCTTCCGCGCAGTACGACCCGGCTGCGGCGGCGAGACGCTCGGCGTTGGCAGCGCCTTCGACGGCCGCCTGGACCGCGGCCCAGGCGGCCGACCGTGACATCTGCACCTGGACGAGCAGGTCGGCCATCCGGTGCTTGAGCGCCTGGAACGAGCCGATCGGTCGCCCGAACTGCTCGCGCTGCTTGGTGTAGTCGACCGTCATGTCGAGCCCGCGCTGGGCGCAGCCGACCTGCAGGGCAGCGGTGGCGAGAGTGCCGACGCGGTGGACCGTCGCCAAGAGCTCGCTGGCGTCCAGAGTGATCGTCTCGGCCTTGACGTTGTCGAGCTCGATGTGGGCGAAGGTGAGCGTCGGGTCCATGCCCGGCACCCGCGTACGGGTCAGCCCCGTAGCGGCCGGATCGACGCTGAAGAGCCCGAGCCCCTCGTCGTGCTGCCCGACGACGAGCAGGATCTCGGCGGTGTCGCCGTGCAGGACGGGGGAGACCGAGCCGGTCAGCGCACCGTCGCTCCACGTGACGCCGACGGCAGCGTCGGCGGGACCGGTGACCCCGGACCACGCGAGGGTGGCAACGGTGCCGGCTGCGATGCGTTCGAGGGGATCAGGTCCTTTCGACAAGCTCGAGGACCGTGGGTGAAGCAGGGCGGCGCAGGCGACGACCGACGCCAGCAGCGGCGAGGGGGTGAGCGCGCGGCCGAGCTCCTCGAGCACGACGTACGTCTCGACGAGGCTGAAGCCGGCCCCGCCTCGCTCCTCGGGAATGGCCAGCGCGGCGACCCCGATCTGGTCGCACAGCGTTGCCCAGAGCTCGGGGTCGAATCCGGCCGGCTGCTCAATCGCGCGCCGAACCGCCTGGCTGTCGGACCGACGCTCGAGCAGGTTGCGCACGGACGCGGCGAGCTCGGCGTGCTCGCGGGTGGGCGCCAGGTCCGTCATGCGGGGCTCGTTCCTTGAGCTTGTCGAGAGGATCGTTTCGACAAGCTCAACGACCGGTTTGCCAAGAGGCCGGTGAGCAGGCGGTCGCGGTGGAACGCCGTCGAGCCCCACGCCGATTGCAGCGCACGGATGCGGAGCAGCCACAGGCTGAGGTCGTGCTCCTCGGTGTAGCCGATCGCACCGTGGACCTGCAGGCCGACGCGGGCCGCGAGGTTGGCGGCGCTCGCAGCCTGGATTTTCGCCGCCGAGAAGGAACGGAGGGACGGTTCTGCGGCCGCGCCGAGGACCAGCGGACGGGCGAAGTCGAGCGCGATGCGTACGTCCGCGAGCTGGTGCTTGATGGCCTGGTACGAGCCGATCGCGCGGCCGAACTGGGTGCGCTGCTTCACGTACGTCACGGAGTCGGCCAGCACCCGCTCACCCGCGCCGAGCAGCTCGGCAGCAGTCGCGAGGACGGCGAGGTCGAAGGCGGCATCGAGGTCGCCGTGCTCCACCGGCGCGCCCGCCGTGACGTCGAAGAGGTGACGGCTCGGATCCACTGAGGTCACGGCGTCGCCGGCGGTGGCGCGGTGCAGCTCACCGTCGACGAGCACGAAGACGTCGTGCGCGATGTCGGCGTCGAGGGCGTACGGCATCGCGATCGTTGCGCGTGACTCGGCGAGGTCGACATCGGGCAGCGCGACAGGAAGGTACGCGGCCGACTCGACCCAGGGCCCGGGGACGGCGTGGCGCCCGATCGCCTCGAATCCGATGGCCACCTCGACCGGCGTCGCCTCGGCGGCGAGCGACGTCACGCCGACCTCGGCCAGCCGCGACCAGAGCTTGAGGCCGGGCTCGTGGTCACCGGCAGCCCAGGCCCGGTTCACCGAAGCGGTGTCGGCGCGGGACAGCAGGTCGTCGAGGGACCGGGCGAACCCGGTCTGCTCGGAGGTCAGCTCGAACTTCATCCCCGGGCCTCCTTGGGGAGACCGAGGATGCGTTCGGCGACGATGTTGCGCTGGATCTCGTTGGTGCCGGCATAGATCGGCCCCGACAGTGAGAACAGGTAGCCGTCGGTCCAGGCGGAGGCGACCTCGGCCTCGGGCCCCAGCAGGTCGAGCGCCGTCTCGTGGAGGGCGACGTCGAGCTCGCTCCACCAGACCTTGTTGACCGAGCCGGCCGCGCCGATGTCGCCGCCGTCGGCGAGCCGGGTGACCGTGCCCCACGTGAAGAGCCGGTACGCCTCGGCGCGAACCCACGCATCGACCACCGGCGCGGAGAGCGCCGGGTCCGGTTTGTCGGCGTACAGGTCGAGGAGCCGGTCGGCCGAGGCGCAGAAACGACCCGGCGAGCGCAGCGACAGGCCGCGCTCGTTGCCCGCCGTGCTCATCGCCACGCGCCAGCCGTCGCCGGGATCGCCGAGCACGTCGGCGTCGGGCACGAAGACGTAGTCGAAGAACAGCTCGGCGAAGCCTGCCTCGCCGTCCAGCTGGGCGATCGGGCGTACGGTCACGCCGTCCGCGTCGAGCGGGAAGCAGAAGTAGGTCAGTCCGCGATGCCGCTCGGCCTCGGGGTCGGAGCGGAAGAGGCCGAACCCCTGGTGCGCGTACGCGGCGCGGGACGACCAGGTCTTCTGCCCGTTGAGCAGCCAGCCACCGTCGACCGCAGTGGCAGTGGACCTCAGCGAGGCCAGGTCGGACCCAGCCTCGGGCTCTGACCAGGCCTGGGCCCAGATCGTCTCGCCGGTCGCCATCGACGGCAGCCACCGTCGCTGCTGCTCCGCGGTGCCGTGGTCGAAGATGATCGGCGCGAGCAGGAAGATGCCGTTCTGCGAGACGCGGCCCGGTGCTCCTGCCCGGTAGTACTCCTCCTCGAAGATCACCCATTCGACGAGCGACGCGCCGCGACCGCCGAACTCCTCGGGCCACGAGACCACCGACCAGCGCGCGTCGGCAAGCCGGCGCTCCCACTGCTGGTGCGCGGCGAACCCGTCGGCGGTGTCCATCGATGGCAACGCCTCCGCCGGTACGTTCGCGGCCAGCCACGCGCGGGCCTCGTCGCGAAAGGCAAGCTCCCCGGGGCTGAAGTCGAGGTTCACGTCTGCTCTTTGTTCTTCGCCGCCATCGACTTGGCGTCGAGCCCGCCGAGGGAGTCGTCCGAGGTCTCGGCGTTGTGGGCGTGCGCGAAGTGGTGCAGGCCGAACACCGAGTCCATGCCGGCGCGCATGCCCTGCAGGTCCTCGGCCTGGTTGACCGCCTTCTTGGTCAGCGCCAGCCCGAACCGCGGCATCTGAGCGATCCGGCCGGCCAGCGCCAGCACGGTCGGCTCGAGATCGTCGGCCGGTACGACCTGGTTGACCATGCCGAGCGCCAGCGCGCGATCGGCTGTGAAGCGATCACCGGAGTAGAGGAACTCCTTGGCCGCGCGCGGGTTCATGACCCAGGGGTGCGCGAAGTACTCGACCCCCGGGATCCCCATGCGTACGACGGGGTCGGAGAAGAACGCGTCGTCCGACGCGATGATGAAGTCGCACGCCCAGGCGAGCATCAGCCCGCCGGCGATGCAGGCGCCGTGCACCATGGCGATGACCGGCTTCGGGATCTCGCGCCAGCGCCGGCACATGCCGAGGTAGACCTCCGACTCCCGGGCGAAGCGCTGGTCGCCGCCCTCCTTGTCGGCGTGGTCCCACCAGATCACGGCCTTGCGCTCGAACGTCTGGTCCACGTCGCGGCCCGGCGTGCCGATGTCGTGGCCGGCGCAGAAGTGCTTGCCGTTGCCGGCCAGCACGATGACCTTGACCGCGTCGTCGTCGGTGGCGCGCTGGAACGCGGCATCGAGTGCGTACGTCATCTTGGAGTTCTGGGCGTTGCGGTACTCCGGCCGGTTGAGCGTGATGCGAGCGACCTCGTCGACCACCTCGTACGTCACGACGTCCACTTCTCCAGACGGCACAGTGGTCACGATGCGCTCCTCAGCTCGGTCTTCAGGACTTTTCCGGACAGGTTGCGGGGCAGGGCGTCGACGAAGACGACCTCGCGCGGCACCTTGAAGTTGGCCAGCCGCTCCCGGGCGTACGTGATCACGGCGTCGGCGTCCGGGCCACCTTCACGGCGTACGACGAACGCCTTGCCGACCTCGCCGAGCCGCTCGTCGGGCGCGCCGACCACCGCCACGTCGACCACGCCGTCGAGGCGGCCGAGGGCCTGCTCGACCTCGGCCGGGTAGACGTTGAAGCCGCCGCATATGTACATGTCCTTGAGGCGATCGGTGATGCGCAGGTAGCCGTCGGCGTCCAGCACCCCGACGTCGCCGGTGTGCAGCCAGCCGGCGGCGTCGATCGCCTCGGCGGTGGCGGCGGGGTCGTCGAGATAGCCCTGCATGACCTGCGAGCCGCGCAGCAGCAGCTCGCCCTCGGTGCCCGGCGGCAGGTGCTCACCGGTCTCGGGGTCGGCGATCGCGGTCTCCATCCCGTCGATCGCCCGGCCGCAGGTCGTCGCGACGGTCTCGTCGCTGTCGCCGCGGCGACACATCGTGGCGACGACGCACTCGGTCATCCCGAACGCCGTGACCACGAGGTCGAAGCTGAGCTCGCGCTGCAGCCGCTCGACGAGGGTCACCGGGACGTTCGCGGCACCGGTGTTGGCGAAGCGCAGCGATGACGTGTCGGTGGCCGGGAACGCCGGCGACTCGAGCAGGCCCAGGAAGATCGCGGGAGCGCCGGGCACCATCGTGATCCGCTCGGACTCGATCAGGCCCAGTGCAGCCTCGGGGTCGAACGTCGCCATCGGGAACAGAGCGCACCCGTGCAGCAGGCCGACGAGCACGCCGACCTTGTAGCCGTACGAATGGAAGAACGGGCTGATCACGAGGTAGCGATCGGCGCGGGTCACCTCGCCGACGGCGCTCCACGCGGCGGCCGCGGCGACGGTCTGGCGATGTGCGCTGAGCACGCCCTTGGGGCGTCCGCTCGTGCCGGACGTGAAGAGGATGTCGGCGATGTCGTCGGGCGCGACTGCGTCGGCAACCGCCTCGACCGTTGCCAGGTCCAGCTCGTCGACACCTTCGGCGAGGATGCCGACGTCGGCGAGGTCGATGATCCGCGCGGTGGGCGAGAGTGCCCGCAGGTCGGTGATCTGGGTACGCCCGAGGAACCCGTCCGCGACGATCACCAGGGCTGCGCCCGTGCGGTCGACGAGATCAGCGACCTCGTGAGCCGTGTAGCGCGAGTTGGCCGGCACGAGCGTGCCGCCGGCGTACGTCACCGCGAGGGCCGCGACGATCCAGTCGATGCTGTTGGGTGCCCAGAGGACCACGCGGCCGCCGGGCATCCGGTGCTTCAGATAGGCCGCGGCGGTGTGGCGAACGCGGTCGTGCAGCTCGGTGAAGGTCAGGCTGCGGCCGTCCATGGCGCAGGCCACGGCGTCGCCGTACTCCTCGGCGGCGCGGCGCACGAGGCCCGGGACGGTGTCGGTCACGAGATCCTCCTTCCCTTCGCCGGTTGAGCCTGTCGAAACCTCGCCGGCTGATCTTGTCGATGCCCAAGCAAGTGCTTGGTAGGCTACCTCATATGAGCCCCGACGACGAAGCCTTCCGCGAGGAGGTGCGCGCCTGGCTTGCCGACCATCTCACGGGTGAATGGGCCGCGCTGCGGGGTCTCGGCGGCTCGGGCAGCGGCCATGAAGCGTACGAGGAACGACTGGCCTGGAACCGGCTCCTGGCCGAGCACGGCTGGACCTGTCTCGGCTGGCCGGTGGAGCACGGTGGCCGGGCGCTGAGCCTGACGCAGCAGGCGATCTTCCACGAGGAGTACGCCCGCGCGGACGCCCCGGGCACCGTCAACCACTTGGGCGAGCAGCTGCTGGGTCCCACGCTCATCGAGCTCGGCACGGACGAGCAGAAGGCCCGGTTCCTGCCGGGCATCAAGGCCGTCGACGAGCTGTGGTGCCAGGGCTACTCCGAGCCGGGTGCTGGCTCCGACCTCGCGGCGGTGAGCACCCGCGCGGTGCTGGACGAGGCCGCAGACGAGTGGGTCATCGACGGCCAGAAGGTGTGGACCTCGTGGGCCCACGAGGCCGACTGGATCTTCGTCATCGCGCGCACCGAGCCGGGATCGTCGCGTCACCACGGGCTGTCGTTCCTGCTGGTGCCGCTCGACCAGGACGGCGTCGAGATCCGGCCCATCGAGCAGATCACGGGCGGCTCGGAGTTCAACGAGGTCTTCTTCTCCGGCGCCCGCACGCCTGCCGGGATGATCGTCGGCGCGCCCGGCGACGGGTGGCGGGTCGCGATGGCCCTGCTGGGCTTCGAGCGCGGCGTGTCGGTGCTGGGCCAGCAGGTGGCCTTCGAGCGCGAGCTCGACGACCTGATCGACCTGGCCCGCAGCAACGGGACGATCGACGATCCCGTCATCCGCGACCGCCTCGCAGCGCACAGCGCGGAGTTCGAGGTCATGCGCGTCAACGCCGTGCGGTCACTGACCGAGGCGACGCCGGGCGCCGACAACGTCGCCAAGCTCGTGTGGGCCGGCTGGCACCGCCGGCTCGGCGAGCTGGCCATGGAGGTCTGCGGAGCCGGAGCGCTCACCGCGGCGTCCTCGCAGATTGAGGCCGTCGAAGCCACGTACGACCTGGACCGCTGGCAGCGGCTCTTCCTCTTCTCTCGCGCGGACACCCTGTACGGCGGCAGCGACGAGATCCAACGCAACATCCTCGCCGAGCGCGTGCTCGGCCTTCCGAAAGAGGCCCGCGGATGACGGTGACCAGACCCGAGCAACCGACACCCGACTACGTACCCGGCCACGGCCTGCTGGCGGGCAAGGTCGTCGTGGTGACAGCCGCCGCCGGTGCCGGCATCGGCGCAGCCGTGGCTCGACGTGCCCTCGAGGAGTCCGCAGGCACGGTGGTCATCAGCGACACGCACGAGCGGCGGCTCGGCGAGGCGCGTGACGCGCTCGCCGCGGAGTTCGGTGACGACCGCGTACGCGCACTCGCCGTCGACGTGACCGACGAGGCCCAGGTGCAGGCGTTGCTCGACCTCGCCGACGAGCGCGGTGGCGTCGACATCATGATCAACAACGCCGGCCTCGGCGGCACCGCCGACGTGCTGGAGATGACGGACGACGAGTGGTCGAAGGTACTCGACATCACCCTGACCGGCACGTTCCGGTGCGTACGAGCCGCGGGCAACCGCATGCGGGCGGCCGGCAAGGGCGGTGTGATCGTCAACAACGCCTCGGTGATCGGCTGGCGCGCGCAGGAAGGGCAGGCGCACTACGCCGCAGCGAAGGCCGGAGTGATGGCGTTGACCCGGTGCGCTGCGCTCGACGTCGCGCCGTACGGTATCCGGGTGAATGCGGTGGCCCCGTCGCTGGCGATGCACCCGTTCCTGGCCAAGGTCACGAGCGATGACCTGCTGGCCGAGCTCAAGCAACGAGAGGCGTTCGGCCGCGCGGCCGAGCCGTGGGAAGTGGCGAACGTGATGGTGTTCCTGGCGTCGGACTACTCCTCCTACCTGACCGGTGAGGTCATCTCCGTGTCGAGTCAGCGAGCCTGAGATGGCCGAGACGACGCAGACCCGGCGCGAGGAGCTGCTGCAGATCGCGGCGGAGCTGTTCGCCACCAAGGGCTTCAAGAACACGACGGTCCGCGACATCGCCGACGCGGCCGGCATCCTGAGCGGTTCGCTCTATCACCACTTCGACTCCAAGGAGTCGATGGTCGACGAGATCCTGTCGTCGTTCCAGGAGGAGTTGTTCGGCGCGTACGCCGGCATCCTGGCCGGCACCGACGATCCCCGCGCCAAGCTCGAGGCGGCCGTCCGGGTGTCGTTCGAGGCGATCGATCACCACCGCGACGAGGTGGCGATCTTCCAGAACGAGGCCGACTACCTCGGCACCTTCGACCGGTTCTCTTACCTGGCGGACCGCAACCAGCAGTCACGCGACGTGTGGCTGACGCTGCTGCGCGAGGGCGTGTCCTCAGGTGCGCTGCGCAAGGATCTCGACGTCGAGCTGGTCTACCGGTTCATTCGCGACACGGTATGGGTCGCGGTGCGGTGGTACCGGCCCGGAGGCAAGCTCAGCCACCACGACGTGGCCGACCAGTACCTCACCATCCTGCTCGACGGGATCACCACATGACTCTTCCCAGCGCCTACATCGTCGATGCCGTCCGCACGCCGGTCGGCAGGCGCGGCGGGTCGCTCGCCGGCATGCACTCGGCCGACTTCGGCGGGCACGTCCTACGAGCTCTGATGGATCGCACCGGCATCGACCCGGGTGCGGTCGACGACGTGATCATGGGCTGCTGCGACACGATCGGCTCGCAGGCCGGGGACGTCGCGCGTACGGCGTGGCTCGTCGCAGGGCTGCCCGACCACGTGCCGGGCGTGACGATCGACCGGCAGTGCGGCTCGTCGCAGCAGGCCGTGCACTTCGCCGCCCAGGGCGTGATGTCCGGGACCCAGGACCTCGTCGTCGCCGGTGGCCTGCAGAACATGAGCGCGATCCCGATCTCCGCGGCGATGCTCGTGGCCGACCAGTACGGCTTCACGACGCCGTTCGCGGAGTCGCCCGGCTGGCTGGCGCGCTACGGCGACCAGGAGGTCAGCCAGTTCAAGTCCGCCGAGATGATCGCCGAGAAGTGGGGCATCAGCCGCGAACAGATGGAGGAGTTCGCCCTCGCGTCGCACGAGCGTGCCCGCGCGGCGATCGCCCAGGGCCGGTTCGACAGCCAGGTCGTGCCGGTCGGCGAGTTCACGACGGACGAGTGCCCCCGCGAGACGTCCCTGGAGAAGATGGCAGCCCTGCAGCCGTTGGCACCCGGCGGCCGGATCACTGCGGCCGTCGCGTCCCAGATCAGCGATGCAGCGAGCGCGATGCTCATCGCCTCGGAGCAGGCGGTCGCGGACCATCAGCTCACGCCGCGAGCCCGCGTGCACCACCTGTCCGTACGCGCTGACGACCCGATCTGGATGCTGACGGGCCCGATCAGCGCGACGAGGCACGCCCTGGGCAAGGCGGGCATGGCGGTCGCCGACATCGACCTGTTCGAGTGCAACGAGGCGTTCGCCTCGGTCGTGCTGGCGTGGATGCAGGAGCTGGACGTGCCGCACGAGAAGGTCAACGTCAACGGCGGCGGCATCGCCCTGGGCCACCCGATCGGAGCGACCGGGACTCGCCTCATGACGACGCTGCTGAACGAGCTCGAGCGTACGAGTGGCCGTTACGGCCTGCAGGTCATGTGCGAGGGCGGCGGCCAGGCCAACGTCACGATCATCGAACGCCTCTAGCGCCCGCTGGTTGAGGTGCGAAGCGAGCTCTGCGAGCGCAGCCTCGAAACCAGCACTCGTCGAGGCGGTTTCGAGGCTCCGGCCGCGGGCGGCCTACGCACCTCAACCACCGGTGGGGCTCAGCCGGGGACGGTGTCGCCGGGGAACCCCGCGCCGGGGTGCACCTCGACGCGGATCATGCCGGCCTGCACGCACGGGTCGCCGGCCATGACCTGCTCCGCCTCCTCGGGCGACACCGTCATGACCGCGACTCCGGCCAACGTGTCGTCGCCTCCAGGGCAGAGCACCGCGATCGTCCCGTCGACGCGCAGCGACACCATGCGGCGTTGATGCTCCAGCTCGATCGCCGCGGCGCCGTCCTGATGCCGCTCGGGTCCCCACCACAGGAGTGCCACCGTGAACGGCCTGGCCGTCGCCGCCAGGTCCTGGATCTGCTCGTCGGTGATCGGTGCCCCCATGATGCGGTCCCCTCGATGCTCGGTGCGGTCACTGCGCGACCACCCTCGCGCGCCGCCGAATCGCCTGTCAACGCCGACGATCGTGCGTAGTCCTAGACGGCACCCTCCTGAACCGGGGACCGGGAGTCCAGGTGGCCTGGACCATCGGTCCCGGCGGCGGCAGCGCGCAGCGCTGCCTCGACCCGCCGGTTGTTGGTCATGGTCGACGTGACGGCGGTCATCGTGAGCAGGAGCCCCGCCGCGGCGTAGAGCGGGGTGCGGATGCCGTAGGCGCTGGCCAGCCAGCCGCCGAGGAAGGCGCCGAACGGGGCGGCGCACATGGCGAGCATGCGGGAGGTGGAGGCGACCCGGCCCATCAGATGGGCGGGGACGATCGCCTGCCGGAGGGAGGGGCCGAGCACCATCGTGGCGCCCATGCCCGCTCCGCAGACGGCGAGCGCGAGCCCGGCGACGTACGGGTTGGGGGCGACCGCAAGGCCCAGGATGGCGAGTCCCTCGACCGCGGCGGTGGTGGTCAGGGCGGCCCCGGTCCCGATTCGTCGTCGGAGGGAGGAGGCGATGCCCGCGCCGACCAGGCCACCGGTGGCCTCGGCCGTGAGGAGCAGGCCGAAGCCGAAGGCGGCGATGCCCAGGCGTTCGTGTGCGAAGAGCGCGAGAATGGTCTCGACGGCGACGAACGCGATGTTGCCGACCGCCGGACGCAGCGCGAGCCCGAGCAGCAACCGGTCCCGGAACACGTAGGAGGCGCCGGCCCGCGCCTGTCGCAGCAGTGACTCCCGGGTCTGGGACACGGTCCGGGATGCGGCAGGCAGGGACCGCACGAGCAGCGCTGAGAACGCGAACGACACCGCGTCGGCGAGCAGTGGAACGGCCCGGCCGAGCGCGAGCAGGGCGCTGCCCAACGGCGGGCCGCCGAAGCCGGACGCGGCGGTCTGGGTTGCGCGCAGGCGGGTGTTGGCGCGCTCCAGGAGAGCGGGGTCGCGGCCAACCAGATCCGGCAGGTACGCCGTGGCGGCCGTGTCGAAGAAGAGCCCGCCGAGGCCGAGCAGGAAGGCGACGGCCGCGAGCAGCGGGATGCTCAGCACGTCGAGCACCGCCGCTGCCGCCGGTATCGCGAACAGCACCGCACGCGCCGCGTCCATGACCCACATCGTGCGCCGACGGTCCCAGCGGTCCACCAAGGCGCCGCCGAGCACCCCGAAGAGCAGCCACGGCAGCGTTCCGGCGGCCGTGACGAAGGCGAGCGCCATCGGATCGTGAGTCAACGTCAGGGCGAGCAGCGGCAGCGCGGCGTGCGACACGCCGTCGCCGAGCGAGGACACGGTCTGCGCGGTCCACAGCCGGCCGAAGCCGGGCGGCAACGCCGTTGCGGATCGGGTCACGCGGCGTCTCCTCGGGCCGGCTCGGGCGTTGCCGGGTGGAACAGCGCGAACACGAGCGAGGCGTCCGGCAGTGAGGGGTCGGACAGCTCGCGGTACTCGTCCGCGAGGGCCTGCAGCCGCGCCCCCAGCTCCTCGAACTGCGCCTCGGTGAGCCGAAGGTGTGCCATCCGAACGTGTCGCTCGCGATCCACCGGCGCTGCCTCGAGGTCGGCCAGGGCATGCCGCATCAGCACGTCCGGCCCGTTCTCACCCGCATCCGGCAGCACGATCGAGCGGGCGGCCATGGCGTAGTACCGCTCCATGACCCCTCGGACCTTCCGGGTCCGTACGACCTTCACCAGGCCGGCCCGCTCGAGCAGCCGCATGTGATAGCTGGAGCTTCCCTTTGCCACTCCCAGGCGTTCGGCGATCTGCGTGATGGTCGCGGGCTCGAAGCGGAGCAGCGCCATGATCCGGTGACGCGTGAGATTCGAGACGGCGCGCAGCTGCTCGTCGGTGGTGACGTGGAACGTGTCGAGGAGGTCGTCGGATGACATGACCGTAATGGTCGACGATTCTTGACCATTGCGTGAAGTCTGGCCACCGCGTACGCGATTTCGGCTTCGCCCGGACACGTGCGCCGAGACTCGATACTGTTCCGCGCATGGCCGTATCTGGCAGCACCGAGTTCGACGTCGCCGCCACGCCCGAGCAGGTCTTCGACGCCGTGGCTGCGATCGAGGACCTCCCGCAGCGGTCGAGCGCGCACAAGTCCGCGACCGTCGAGTCCCGCCACGACGACGGCCGGCCCAAACGCGTACGAGCCAAGGTCGCCGCAGCCGGGTTCACTGACGAAGAGGTCACCGACTACTCGTGGGACGAGCCGCACTCGGTGACCTGGACCCTGGCCGAGAGCTCGGTGCAGTCCAAGCAGGTCGCGACCTACACGCTGACGCCGACCGACACCGGCACGCACGTCACGCTCGACCTCGAGATCGGCGTCAAGGTGCCGATGCCTGGCTTCGTCCTGAAGCGTGTGCTCAAGAGCGCCCTCGACACCGGCAGCAAGAGCTTCAAGGCGTACGTCGAAGGTCGCTAGACGTCCCAGCCCTCGGGTGCCTTCGGGTGCAGCATCGCGTCGGTGCCACCGTCGGCGTACACGACCGAGCCGACCAGCAGGCTGCTCGCGTCGGACAGCAGGAAGGCGATCAGGCTCGCGATCTCGGCGGGCCGGCCGAGGCGGCCGATCGCCGTGGGGTACGCCTCGACCAGTGGTCCGATCTCGGTGTCGGCGAGCAGCCGGTCCGTCATCGGGCTCGCGATCATGCCGGGAGCAACCGCGTTGAGCCGGATTCCGCGGCCGATCCATTCGTCCGTGATGCCCTCGCGGCGAGCCCACCACGCCAGCGCCGCCTTGGTCGCGGGATAGACCATGACCGACTCGGCCAGGTCAGCGTCGGCGCGCGCAGTCGGCTCGTCATCGGCGAGGCAGTGCTCGGCCACCGAGGCGCGCCACCCGGGCATGCCGGTGATGGAGTTGGATGCCAGCAGGACCACGCTGGCGCCCTTGGCCGCGGTCAGCTCGGCGTGGAGCCCGCGGACGAGCGCGACGGCTCCGAAGAAGTTGACCGACACCACGAGGGCGGAGTCGACGCCGGTGGCGCCCGCGATGCCGGCGCACGGCACGACGCCGTGGACGACGTCGGTCAGGCCCTGGACGCCGGCGACCGCCTCGGCCCGGCCAGCAGGCGTCGACAGATCGGCCACGACGTCGGCGTCGCGGAGGTCGACCGTGATCACCCGCTCGCCCTGGGCGCGCAGCAACGCGGTGGTGGCGGCACCGATCCCGCTCGCAGCCCCACTGACGACGTACGTCTTCACGAGCCGACTCTAAGGCGTGAAGTGGTTGCAGTTCTGGACATCGCCTGCAAAACTAGAACATGTTCTATTTCAGTCGTGCCGTGCGTGAAGGCTCGCGATGACCCAGACGTACGTGCTGACCGATCTGGACAAGCTCGAGGCCGAGGCCGTCCACATCTTCCGTGAGGTGGCGGCGACGATCGAGCGACCGGCCCTGCTGTTCTCGGGCGGCAAGGACTCTGTCGTCATGCTGCACCTGGCGGCCAAGGCGTTCTGGCCCGCGCCCGTGCCGTTCCCGGTCATGCACATCGACACCGGACAGAACTTCGACGAGGTCATCGAGTTCCGTGACCGCACGGTCGAGCGCTTCGGGCTGCGGCTGATCGTCGCCAGCGTCCAGGACGACATCGACGCCGGCCGGGTCGCCGAGATCGGCGGTCCCCTCGGACCCCGCAACAAGCTGCAGACCGTGTCGCTCCTGCGCGGCATCAAGGAGAACCAGTTCGGTGCCGTCTTCGGCGGGGCGCGCCGCGACGAGGAGAAGGCCCGCGCCAAGGAGCGCGTCTTCAGCTTCCGCGACGAGTTCGGCCAGTGGGACCCCAAGAACCAGCGACCGGAGCTGTGGAGCCTCTACAACGGCCGGCACCACAAGGGCGAGAACATGCGGGTCTTCCCGCTCTCGAACTGGACCGAGCTCGACATCTGGAACTACATCCTCCGCGAGCAGATCGACCTGCCCGACCTCTACTACGCGCACCAGCGCACCGTCGTCGAGCGCGACAACATGCTGTTCGTGGTCAACCGGTTCATCGAGCCGGGGCCGGGGGAGCAGCCGTTCGAGGCGACGGTCCGGTTCCGCACGATCGGCGACGCGACCTGCACGGGCTGCGTCGAGTCAGCGGCCGCGACGCGTGAGGCGGTCGTCGCCGAGGTCGCCGCAGCGCGCATCACCGAGCGAGGTGCCACGCGCGCCGACGACGCGATCTCCGAGGCCGGCATGGAAGACCGCAAGAAGGAGGGCTACTTCTGATGTCGCAGCTCCTCCGCATCGCGACGGCCGGCAGCGTCGACGACGGCAAGTCCACCCTGATCGGCCGGCTCCTGTTCGACGGCAAGGCGATCTTCGAGGACCAGCTCGGCGCCATCGAGACAGCGAGCGCCGCCCGCGGCTTCGACGGGCCGGACCTCGCGCTGTTCACCGACGGCCTGCGCGCCGAGCGGGAGCAGGGCATCACGATCGACGTGGCCTACCGCTACTTCGCGACCCCCAAGCGCAAGTTCATCATCGCCGACACCCCGGGCCACATCCAGTACACGCGCAACATGGTCACCGGCGCCTCGACCGCCGACGTCGCGCTGATCCTGATCGACGCGCGCAACGGCGTACTGGAGCAGTCGCGGCGCCACGCGTTCCTCGCGACCCTGCTGGGCATCCCGCACCTCGTGCTGTGCGTCAACAAGATGGACCTCGTCGACTACTCGCAGGAGCGGTTCAACGAGATCCGCACGGAGTTCGAGGCGTTCGCGTCCAAGCTCGAGGTCCGCGACCTGACGTTCATCCCCGTCTCGGCGCTGACGGGCGACAACGTCGTGACGCCGAGTGCGGCGATGCCCTGGTACGAGGGTCCCGCTCTCCTTGGCTATCTCGAGGAGCTGCACGTTGCCTCCGACCGCAACCTCATCGACGCGCGTATGCCGGTGCAGTACGTCATCCGCCCCCAGCAGGCCGACTTCCACGACTTCCGTGGATACGCCGGCACGGTCGCCGGTGGCGTGTTCCGGCCGGGCGACGAGGTCGTCGTGCTGCCGTCAGGCTTCTCGACCATGGTCACCAATGTCTGGGGTCCCGGCGGGACGAAGCTCGACGAGGCGTTCACGGGTCAGGCCGTGACGATCGAGCTGGCCGACAACCTCGACATCAGCCGAGGGGACATGCTCTGCCGTCCCAACAACCGGCCGGTCAGCACGCAGGACGTCGACGCGATGATCTGCTGGATGGACAGCGACCTGACGCTGGCGACCGACGCGACGTACACAATGCTGCACACGACCCGCGACACCCGCGTGTCGGTCAAGGAGCTCGAGTACCGCCTCGACATCAACACGCTGCACCGCGTCGAGGAGGCGCCGAGCCTCGGGCTCAACGAGATCGGCCGCGTGCGGCTGCGCACGCAGAAGCCGCTGCACTTCGACGCGTACCGGCGCAACCGCGACACCGGCAGCTTCGTGCTGATCGACGAGGCCACCAACAACACGGTCGCCGCCGGCATGATCCTCGGTCCCAGCCAGAACGAGCCCAACATCGTCTGGCACAGCGGCGCCGTGACGCGCGAGCATCGACGGACCAGGGGCATGACGCTGTGGCTGACCGGCCTGTCCGGCTCGGGCAAGTCGAGCGTGGCCGTCGAGATCGAGCGCCGCCTCGTCGCGGCGGGTCAGCCTGCGTACATCCTCGACGGCGACAACCTGCGGCACGGGCTCAACTCCGACCTCGGGTTCAGCCCGGAGGACCGGCAGGAGAACGTCCGCCGGGTGACCCAGGTCGCCAGGCTCATGGCCGACGCAGGCGTGGTCGCGATCGTCTCGCTCGTCAGCCCCTATCGCGCGGATCGCGATGCGGCCCGCGCGGCTCATGATGCCGACGAGATCCCGTTCCTGGAGATCTTCATGGACACCCCGCTCGAGGTCGCCGAGGCGCGGGACACCAAGGGCCTCTATGCCAAGGCGCGCGCCGGCGAGATCAAGGACTTCACCGGCATCAACGCGCCGTACGAGGCACCGTTGCGACCTGACCTGTTGCTGCGGCCCAGCGACGGAGACGCCGGTACGCTCGCGGGAATCGTCATCGATCGAGTGGAGCAGACATGACAGAGCAGGAGCGCGATGCGGCACTGGCTGCCGAGCTGGCCGAGCGGGCCGGAGCACTGCTGCTCGACCTGAAGCGCACCTCTGGCCTCACCGGCAAGGAGCTCGGCAAGGCCGGAGACGAGAAGTCCAACGAGCTGTTGCTCGCCCTGCTGGCCGAGCGGCGACCCGGTGATGCCGTGCTGTCGGAGGAGTCGGCCGACTCGCCCGAGCGCCTGACCGCCGACCGGGTGTGGATCATCGACCCGCTCGACGGCACGCGCGAGTACGGCATGGCGGACCGCAGCGACTGGGCCGTCCACGTAGCGCTGTGGGAGCGGGGCGCCCCTGGCTCGGCGATCACGGCCGCGGCGGTCGCACAGCCGGCGTTGTCGATGGTCTACTCGACCACCAGGTCCTCGGTCGTACGAGGCCCGCACTCCGACCCGATCTTCCTGGTGAGCGACAGCCGTCCTCCGGTGTTCGCCGCCGAGGTCGCCGAGGCCCTGGACGCGGAGCTGCGACCCATGGGATCAGCCGGGGCCAAGGCGATGGCGGTCCTGCGCGGCGACGCTGACGCGTACCTGCACGCGGGTGGCCAGTGGGAGTGGGACTCGGCGGCGCCGGTGGGCGTCGCGCTGGCCGCCGGGCTGCACGCGTCGCGGGTCGACGGTTCGACGCTGACCTACAACGCAGAGCACCCCTACCTGCCCGACCTCGTCATCTGCCGCGCCGACCTCGCCGACAAGGTGCTCACGGCCATCGCTGCGGCGAGCTAGGCAGGCTTCAGCGGCTCTTCCTGGTGAAGGTCAGGTGGGTCACGCCGCTGGGCGTCGAGACCGCCTCGATGTCGTACGTGTCCTCGAGCGCCTCCTGCCCGTCCCAGACCCGCGTCCCCCGGCCGAGCACGATCGGGACCTGGACGAGATGCATGTGGTCGACGAGGCCTGCGGTGAGGAAGTCCTTGATGACGGTGGCCCCGCCGCCGATGCGTACGTCCAGCCCGCCGCCTCGCGTGCGGCGTCGCGTGCCTCGGCGGGCGAGACGTTCAGGAAGTGATACGTCGTGCCGCCTTCCATCTCGACGGAAGCACGCTCCCGGTGCGTGAGCACGATGACAGGCGTGTGGAACGGCGGGTTGGGACCCCACCAGCCCTTCCAGTCCGGGTCGTCGTGCCAGCCCGGAGGACCGAACTTGTTGGCGCCCATGATCTCGGCGCCGATGTTGACCTCGTGCCCGCGCGCGAATGCGTCGTCGACACCGGTCGTGCCGCCGGGCTCACCGCCCATCTGGCGGAAGAACTGCGTGACGAACATCCACTCGTGCAGGCGTTCGCCGGCGTGGCCGAACGGCGTCTCGGCTGTCTGAGGCTCACCGGCCCCGAAGCCGTCGAGGGAGATGGCGAAGTTGTGGATCCGGACGAGGGACATCGAGACGGCCTTCCTGCGGGTGACTCACCCAGCATGAATCAGCGGGTCCGGGCCGTCCAGCGTCGATCGCGCCAACCTGTCCAAGAATTCAGACCAGGTGGCCGGAGGCCCGCTTCAGCGCTGCGGCGGCCTCGGTGACGACCCGGTCGATCAGCTGCTCGCACGTGGGCAGGTCGTCGATGACGCCCACCACCTGACCCGAGGCGAGCACGCCGGCGGTCGCATCGCCGTCGACGAGTCCCGCCTTGAGCATCATCGGGGTGTTCGCGGCGAGCGCGAGCTGGCCGAGGGTGCGGCCCTGCTCCTTGCGCATCGCCCGACCGTCGACGGCGAGCTGCTTCCACGTCACGCCGGCCATGCGCTTGAACTCCAGCGTCCGTCGAGCGGTCGGCACCAGGCGCCGTATGCCGGAGCCGGCCTCGACCTGCTCGACGAGGTCGGTGCGGAGCATCCGGTGCGGCATGCCGTCGACCTTCCTGGTCACCACGGTGTCGTCGAGGCTCGCCGCCAGGTAGCGCTGCTTCACGGCATCCGGCACGCGGCTGTCGGCCGTGAGCAGGAACCGGGTGCCCATGCCGACGCCGGCCGCGCCGTACGACAGGGCGGCAGCGAGCCCGCGACCGTCGAAGAACCCACCTGCCGCGATGACCGGGATGTCGACGGCGTCGAGGACCGTCGGCAGCAGCAGGGTGGTCGGCACCGAGCCGGTGTGGCCGCCGCCCTCGCCGCCTTGGATCATCACCGCGTCGGCGCCCCACGAGGCGACCTTCACGGCGTGCTTGGGCAGGCCGACGCTGGGGATCACGACGATGTCGTGCACCTTGAGGCGTGCGATCAGGTCCGGCTTGGGTGCCAGCGCGAACGAGGCGACCTTGACGCCGTACGCGATGAGCAGGTCGCAGCGCGCTGCCGCGTCCGCGGCGTCGGCGCGCAGGTTGACCCCGAACGGTGCGTCGGTGCGCTCCTTGACCTCGATGATGGCTTGCTCGAGCTCGGCGATCGTCATGGTGGCCGAGGCGAGGATGCCGAGACCTCCGGCGTTGGCGGTGCCGCTGACGAGGCTCGGGCCGGCGACCCAGCCCATGCCGGTCTGGACGACGGGATGGCGTACGCCGGTCAGCAGGGTGAGCGGAGTCGACAGCAGCTGCTCGATCACGGTGTCGGCACTTCCCGCTCGCGCAGACCCTTGGGATCGAGGAGCTCCCGGATCAGCACCAGCTCACCGTCGGTGGGCGTACGCGTCTCGGGCACGTTGCCGTCCGCGTGGATCTCGCACCCGCTCGCGTCGCGTACGTCATCGACGGTCACGCCGGGGTGGACCGAGACGAAACGCATGGTGTGGCCGGGTCCGCCGAAGTCGAACACGCCGAGGTTGGTGACGAGTCGGTGCACGTCGTGGAACCGGGTGGCTGCCGGTCCGGCGGCCTCGGCCCGGGTGCGGCCGATACCCGAGACGATGTCGACCTGCTCGACCACGACCCGCGGGGAGTGCTTGGGGACCCAGTACGACGTCCGGTTGTTGACGGTGTTGCCGGGCGCACCGCGTACGCCCAGCAGCTGGCGGGTGGGCTGGTCCCACGGGCCGATCGCCGAGATGTTCTGGTTGCCCTGCCGGTCGATCTGGGTGGCGCCCATCATGACGTGACGCTTGCCGTACGGGACGACGGACTCGAGCACGAGCCGGAACGGCATCCAGCCCTCGGTGACGTCTGCCGTCTGCCCGAGCGGAGGCGTGCCCCGCAGGATCCGCGCCTCGCCGTCCGTCAGCAGCAGCAACGGGTTGGAGGTGTTCTTGGCAAGCCGGGCGCCCAGCGTGGGCAGCAGGCCCATGGGGCTGCCCATGATCTCGCCGTCGTCGGCGAAGCAGTCGGCGATGGCGACGGCGCAGTACTCCGAGCGGGTGACGGTCATGCCGAGGCCTCCTGGTGGAACACGGTGACCGCGGCTTGATAGGCCGCCTCGTCGCCGGACAGGAACCGGTCGTGGAAAACGGCCCAGTCCTCCGCTGTCTTCGCCGCCGTGGCGTACGCCTTCTGGAACGCCTCGTCGCGCCCGTACGTCGGGGTGCAGTCGGTGAAGTGTGCGCCGTTCGGCGTCTCGACGACCCCGGTCACCATCGTGCGGTTGAGCAGCAGGCTCTGCAGCGGTGCGTCGACGGTCAGCCCGGCGGTGTCGATGATCTGCTCGGTCGACACGTACGCCTCGCGCGCCGCCATGCAGAACAGGTCGTCGAAGTAGGGGTCGGGGCCGAGGTACTGCGCGTTGCCCTGCGTGTCCGCGCGGTTCATGTGCACCAAGGCGACATCGAGGCTGAGCGCTGGCACGGCGACGAGCTCCTCACCGTCGTCGTACGGCGAGACCACCGTGCGGAGGTCGGGATCGTTCTCGAGCACGGCCGAGCCGAGGCCGGCACGCATCGGCAGGAACGGGACGCGTTGAGCCGCAGCGCGCAAGCCGGTCTGGAACATCCCCTCGTCCCACTCGCGGAACTCCGCCGTGCGGTCGACGCGAGCCTTGCTGAACAACGGCTCGAGCGGAATCGAGTCCAGGGTCGCGAACGCGTACGTCACGCGGCTCGCCTTGCCTGCGGACAGCAGCAGCCCGACGTCCGGGCCGGCGTACGAGACGACGTGCAGGTCGGTCAGGTCGCTGCGCAGGATCGCGCGCACGAGCGCCATCGGCTTGCGGCGCGAGCCCCAGCCGCCGATGCCGACGGTCATGCCGCTCTCGATGCGGCCGACGACCTCGTCGATCGTCAGCTCCTTCGACGGCGCCTTCACTTCCGGGCCTTGTCGGTGCCCGCACTCTGCCCGCTTTTCGCCGTTCCGGCGAAGTCATCGCGGAGCTCGTCGCTCACGCCCATCAGGTTGAGCTCCATCGTGAATCCCTGCTCGAAGCGATAGCTGGTGTTGACGTCGACCGGGTCGATGCCGTTGAGCGCCTCCTTGGCGGCGCGGATGACCCGGGTGTCCTTGGCCGCGATCTCCGCGGCGAGGCCCAGCGCGACGTCGTCGAGCTCGTCGCGCGGCACGACGGCATAGACCGAGCCGTGCTGCACGAGGTCGGCCGCCGGGATCGCACGAGCGGTGAAGTAGAGGGTTCGCATCAGGTGCTGAGGCACGAGACGGGCGAGGTGGGTGGCCGCACCGAGCGCACCCTGGTTGACCTCGGGCACGCCGAAGTACGCGTCGTCGCTGGCCACCACGATGTCGGAGTTGCCGACCAGGCCGACACCCCCACCGAGGCAGAACCCGTGCACCGCGGCGATCACCGGCACCGCGCACTCGTAGACGGCCTTGAACGCGGCGTAGCAACCCTTGTTGGCGCCGATGAGCGCGTCGAAGCCCGTGGTGTTCTGCATCTCCTTGATGTCCACGCCGGCGTTGAAGCCCTTGCCCTCGGCACGGAGGACGACGACCTTGGTGGCCGGGTCTGCGCCGGCCTCGTCCATCGCATCCGCCACGTCGTACCAGCCCTGCACGGGCAGCGCGTTGACCGGCGGATGATCCATCGTGACGACGCGGATGCCGTCGTCACGCAGCTCGGAACGTAGGCTCATGGCTGCCAACCTAACATTTGCTTGGTAGCCTGTCAGCATGACTCTGGCTTTGGACCTCTCCGGACGTGTCGCGCTGGTGACCGGCGGCTCGCGCGGGATCGGCCGTGGCATCGCGGCGGTTCTCGTCGAGGCAGGCGCCAGCGTGGTCACCTGCGGCCGGTCGGACGCCGACGATCCGGTGAGCGGCACCGAGCACCGGGTCTGCGACGTGCGAGACCCCGAAGCCGTCGCCTCTCTGATCGCCGGCATCGTCGCGAGCCACGGTCGCCTCGACCTCGTCGTCAACAACGCCGGCGGTGCCCCGTACGCCCTCGCGGCCGACTCGAGCTCGCGGCTCGACGACAAGATCCTCGGCCTCAACCTCTCGGCCGTGCTGACGGTGTCCAAGGCGGCCAACGCCGTCATGCAGGAGCAGCCGGACGGCGGCGTCATCGTCAACATCTCGTCGGTCTCGGCGCTGCGGCCCTCGCCCGGCACCGCGTCGTACGGCGCGGCCAAAGCCGGGGTCGACTCGCTGACCAGGACGCTCGCCGTCGAGTGGGGACCTCGAGTCCGCGTCAACAGCATCGACGTCGGCCTGTGCCGCACCGAGCAGACCGCCGACCACTACGGCGACGACGCGACGGTTGCCGCGGTCGAGGCCACGATCCCGCTGGGCCGCATGGCCGAGCCAGAGGAGGTCGGCCGGGTCGTCGCGTTCCTGGCGTCCGACCTCGCGTCGTACGTCTCGGGAGCCACCGTCGCCTGTCACGGCGGCGGCGAGCCACCCGTCTTCCTGCACGTCGTCACCAAGGAGCAGTCATGACCCTTCTCGAGGGCCGCATCGCGATCGTCACCGGAGCGGGCCGGGGCATCGGCCGGGCGCACGCGCTCGAGCTGGCCCGGCAGGGCGCGAAGGTCGTGGTCAACGACTTCGGCGTCTCGCTCGCGGGGGAGAAGGAGGAGTCGCCGGCGGACGCGGTGGTGGCCGAGATCAGAGCGCTCGGCGGCGAGGCCGTGACCAATGGTGCCGACGTGGCCGACTTCGCCCAGGCCGAGTCGATGGTCCGGCAGGCGATCGACACGTTCGGCGGACTCGACATCCTCGTCAACAACGCCGGATTCGTCCGCGACCGGATGCTGGTCAACACGTCCGAGGAGGAGTGGGACTCGGTGATCCGGGTGCACCTCAAGGGTCACTTCGCCCCGCTGCGCCACGCCGGGGCGTACTGGCGGACGGAGTCCAAGGAGGGCCGGCAGCGTGCCGCGCGCGTGATCAACACGTCGTCCGGCGCCGGGCTCCAGGGCTCGATCGGCCAGACGACGTACTCCGCGGCCAAGGCAGGCATCGCCGGCATGACCCTGGTCGCTGCTGCCGAGATGGGCCGCTACGGCGTCACGGTCAACGCGATCGCCCCGGTGGCCCGGACGCGCATGACCGAGGGTGCGTTCGACACGTCGGCGATGGCCGAGCCGGAGGACAACTCACCTCTCGTCGCGTGGCTCGCGTCAGTCGATGCCAAGGATGTGACCGGACGGGTCATCGAGATCGAGGGCGGCCAGATCTGCCTCGAGCAGGGCTGGACCCACGGGCCGCGGCGGGACGCCGGCCGACGCTGGGCCGCCGACGAGATCGGACCCGCGCTGCGCGACCTGATCGCCGAGGCCGCAGATCCTGAACCCGTCTACGGCACGACGGTTGCGCCGTAGTCTTCCGCCATGGGCCTGCTCACTCCACTCGCCATCCGCGTCGGTGCCATCCCGTGGCTGCCGCGCTTCCTGCCGCAGATCATGTGGCTGGACAAGGCCCTCCAGCGGCTGACCGGCGGCCGCCTCACGCTGCTCGACATCGCGGGGCTGCCCAACCTGATGCTCACGGCGATCGGCCGCAAGAGCGGGATCCCGCGCGACACCCCGCTGCTCTGCTCGCCGTACGGGTCGGACATCCTCATCGCCGGCTCCAACTTCGGCAGCGACAAGGAGCCGATGTGGGTCAAGAACATCGAGGCCAACCCCGAGGTGACGGTGCGGTTCCGGCGCCGTACGTCGACGATGCTGGTCCGCCGCCTGCAGGGTGACGAGCGCGAGGCCGCCTGGGCCCACCTGCTCGACATGTGGCCCAACTTCGCCAAGTACGAGGCGCGGACGAACCGGAAGATCAAGCTCTTCCTGCTGACCGCCAAGCCCTGAGCAACCGTCGCGCTCGCGGGCCGAGCCGTGGGGAGCGTCACGTCGCCTTCACACGGTTCTCTCAGGTCCGGCTCGTATCCTAGGGAATTCTGCCGGTCCATGACCGGTCCTCGACCCCGCAGGAGATCCGCCCCGTGACGAGCACTGACACGCCACCCACGCCCAGGCGAGCACGACGCCGCCCGAAGCGGGTCTGGCGACGCCTCGTGATCGGGGTCGGCGTGTTCGCGCTGGTGCTCGGCATCGGCGGTGCGGCGGCGTTCTGGAAGCTCAACGGCAACATCGCGTCGGCCTCGCTGGACGACAACGATCACGTCGTCAAGGACGACACCCCCAAGGGTGCGACCAACATCTTGTTCATCGGCTCGGACTCCCGCAAGCTCAAGTCCAAGGGCTACGGCAACGAGGCCGGACAGCGCAGCGACGCCCTGATGCTGGTGCACTTCGCCAAGGACAACAAGCGCGTCGAGGCGGTCCAGATCCCGCGCGACACGCTCACGAACCTGCCCGCCTGCAAGGACACCGGCAGCGGGGCCTTCCCCGGCGGCACCAACCTGATGATCAACTCGGCGCTGGCCGGCGGCCCGGCCTGCTCGGTGCGCGCGGTCGAGACTCTGAGCAACGTCCACATCGATCACTTCGTGCAGCTCGACTTCGACGGCTTCGCCTCGATGGTCAACGCCCTCGGCGGCGTCAACGTGTGCCTCGACAAGCCCATGGTCGACCCGGATGCGAAGCTCGACCTGCCGGCCGGCAAGCAGAAGCTCGACGGCAAGAACGCCCTGGCCCTGGCACGTACGCGCCACGCTGTCGGCGACGGCAGCGACATCGGCCGGCTCGGTCACCAGCAGGTCGTGATGTCGTCGATCATCGGCCGGGCGCGGAGCGCGGGCGTCCTGACCCGTCCCGACCGGCTGTTCAAGTTCCTCAACGCCCTGACCTCCTCGATCACGGTCGACGAGGGCATCTCGTCGATCTCGAAGCTCACGGGCCTCGCCAAGCGGGCCAGGGCCGTGCCGGACTCCAAGATCCGGTTCATCACGATGCCCAACGGTGCCGCGCCGACCGACCCCAACCGGGTCGTCAAGACTGCCGACGCGGACACGATCTTCGCCTCGATCGCCAAGGACCGCGAGGTCCCGGTCGAGAGCAACGACACCGAGACCACCACGGCACCCAAGACCCCGGTCAAGGTGCTCAACGCCGCCGGCACGCAGGGCCTCGCCTCCGCAGCACAGGCCGCGCTGGTCAAGGAGGGCTACGTGGTCTCTGGCGTCGAGACGGCGCAGAAGAACTCGGCGCGGACCCGCATCTTCGTCGACAGCACGCCTGAGGCGCTCAAGACCGCCAAGGCGCTCGACAAGAAGTTCGGCTTCAAGGCCGAGATCGTCGAGCAGCCCAGCGGCATGACGGGCGTCTGGCTGATCGTGGGGACCGACCGGGTCAACGCGGGCTTCGAGCCGGCCACCCCCGACGCCGTCAAGGCGACGACCCGCACGGCCAGCGACTCGATCTGCACCTGACGGCCGGCGGCTGAGGCTCAGCCGGCGAGGTGGCCGAGGTCGACCATCTGGATGCTGCCGTGGATCGAGGACGCCTCGTCGGACGCCAGGAACGTGATGACCGCCGCGACGCTGTCGGCATCCATCAGCCCGCGCTTTGCAGCGACCCGCATGATCAGCTCCCAGTCCGCGCTGTCGGGCACGCTGATGGTCTGCGCCTGCGGGGTGTCCATGCCGCCGGGGCAGATGCAGTTCACCCGCAGCGGCGTGTCGAGGTACTCGATCGCCAGGGCCTTCGTGAGCCCCACGATCCCGTGCTTCGCAGCCGTGTACGCCGCTGAGTAGGCCTCGCCCATCACGCCGGCCACCGAGGCGACGTTGACGATGTTGCCACCGGTCTCGAGCAGGTGCGGGATCGCGGCCTGGCTCAGGTGGAACGCACCGCTGAGGTTGAGGGCGATGTCGGCGTCCCACTGCTCCTCGGTCACGTCGGTCGTCACCCGGAAGTCGTGCCGGCCCGCGTTGTTGACCAGCACGTCGAGGCGCCCGTACGCATCGACGGTGGTGGCGACCGCGGCTCGGCAGTCGGCGGCAGACGTGACGTCGAGCGGGCCGAACCGGACCTCGCCCGGCAGGTCCGCGCAAGACGCGGCAACCTCGGCGAGCTTCTCCTGGTCCCGTGAGGCGGCGTGGACGAGACCACCTGCGGCGGCGAACCGGCGTACGGCGGCCGCCCCCAGCCCTGACGACGCTCCGGTGACCAGGACGCTGCGTCCGGCGAACGTGTTCATAGGTGCGAGGGGAGGACGCAGGCGGTGTCGAGCCCGAGCACCCGGTTGAGCCGGCCGAAGGAGAGCCACGAGCCGAGGCACATGCTGAGCTCGACGACCTCGCGCTGGTCGTACGCGGCGAGCATCCGCTGCCAGAACGCGTCGTCGATGCTGTGATGGTCGGTCGCGTACAGCTCGGCGTACTCGGCGGCCAGCCGCGTACGTTCGTCGAACGCGTCGGTGGTCCGCCACTCGCGCACTGCTTCGTCGAACGTGTCCTCGACCTTCTGGCCGTCGCGCTCGGTGCGCCAGTCCTGGCAGAACAGGCAGCCGTTGATCTGCGCGATCCGCAGGCGCGCCGCCTCGAACTCGCGCAGCCCGAGCGTGGAGTCGGAGTAGACCTTCAGCGCGAACGTTGCGGCCGCACCGCCGATGCCGGGGACCAGCTCACCCCAGACGTAACCGATCGGATCCTTGCCCTCGGGCACGTCGATGATCATGCAGCCAATCTAGAACGTGTTCCAGTTTCTGAGAAGGGCTCACGCTCAGACGGTGTAGCCGCCGTCGATGTCGAGCTTCTGTCCCGTGATGAATCCGGCACGGCTCGAGGCCAGGAAGCACACGGCCTCGGCGATGTCAGCGGCATTGCCGAAGCGCCTCAGCGGGATGTTGCGACGGGTGATGGCGAGCGCCTCGTCGTCGAGCTCGCCCGACTCGATGAGCCGCGCAGCCATGCCATCGGTGAGCATTCCGGGCCCGACGGCATTGACCCGCACGCCGAAACGACCCTCCTCGGCGGCAAGCCCGCGTACGAGCTGCTCGACGGCGCCCTTGGGGGCCGACGAGAGACCATCGCGTACAGGGAAGCGGGCGGTCGCTGCCGTGGTGACCGCGACGATCGAGCCCTTGGTCTCCCGCAGCAACGGCAGGGCCGGGTGGGCCACGTTGAAGAACCCGACGGCGTCCTGTCGGAGCTGCTCGGCGAAGTCGGTCGGTGAGACCCCCGACAGGTGCACCATCGGCACGTGCGGGCCGGCGGCGTGCACGAGCGTGTGCAGCCCGCCGTACGTCTGAGCGATCTCGGCCAGCAGAGCGGCTGCGTCCTCGGCTGACGTGACGTCCAGCTGGTGGGCGGACGAGCGTACGCCGAGGTCGGCCGCAGCCTTGGCGACCGCGTTGCCGGCCTCGGCACTGCCGCGGTAGGTCAGGGCGACATCGCTGCCCCGAACCGCGAGAAGGCGCACGATCTCGGCGCCCAGGCCGCCGCTGCCGCCGACCACGAGGGCGGCACCGGGCAGGCCCGCGAAGTCGGTCGAGAGGTCGTTGCTCATGAGGTGCCGAACTCTACCGACCGGTTGTCCGATGTGTGCGAAACTGGTAGAACGTGTTCTAGATTTCACCGTGGAGGTGGCATGGGCGACGGAGCCGCAGAGGCGTCCTCTGGGCAGGCATGGACCGATTTCTGCCGTGCGTTGGAGCAGGCGGGCGAGGTCGTCCTGCGGGACACCGCGCCCGACACGCCGCTCGACCGGGCCGAGGGCTATCGCTACCTGACGCGCCTGCTGAGGGAGATGCTCTACACGACCGTCGAGAACGCCGACCCCGACTTCCCGCGGCTGCACGAGCTGGACCGGGTCAAGCTCGGCGCGGACAACCCCGACAACGTCTACCTGTCGGCCAACATCCGCGGCGACCGGTCGTACCGGATCACCGGCACGCGCGGCTCGATCGCCTACTTCAGCATCGGCTCCAAGGCCAACCGGTACGCGATCGACGGCACCATGGCGTCGACCGGCGAGATCTCCGATCGTGACCTCGTGGTGGAGCCGGACGGGACGGTCGAGATCATCGCGAGCGCCACACCTCACGACAAGAACTGGCTGCCGCTCGCCCCCGACTCGACCGGCCTCGTGGTCCGCCAGACGTACCTCGACCGTACGACCGAGGTACCCGGCCAGTGGCACATCGAACGCATCGGTGACCCCGTCGAGCGCAAGGAGCTCGACCCGGCGCACCTGGCCAAGGCGCTCGCGACGGCCGCGTTCTCGCTGCACGGCACCGCGGCCCTGTTCGCGAGCTGGACCGAGATGTTCATGACGCGGCCCAACGAGATGCCCGACTTCGGTCAGGAGATGTTCCAGAAGGCCGGCGGCGATCCCGAGATCTTCTACCTGCACGGCTACTGGACGCTCGAGCCCGGACAGGCCTGGGTCATCGAGACCGAGGTTCCGGACTGCCCCTACTGGAACTTCCAGCTCGACAACTGGTGGATGGAGTCGCTCGACCACGAGCGCAGGATCACGATCAACAAGCACACCGCGACGCTCGACGACGGCCGGCTCACGATCGTCGTCGCCGACAAGGATCCGGGCTGGGGCAACTGGATCGACACCTGCGGGCACACGAGCGGGACGGCGTTGCTGCGCTGGCTCGGCGCCGACGACCACCCCTTGCCGGAGTGCACTGTGCTTGATCGTGGGCAAATCGACCTGGAGGCACCATGACCATCGAGACCGCGAGCGCGTTGGAGGTCAACGACCTGCTCGCCGCGGCTCGGGACAAGACGGGGCTCGACGACTACGGCGACGACTGGTTCGTCGAGCCGCTCTCGGTGCTGACGACTGCGCTCGCCGACGAGGCGAAGCTGTCGGAGCTGGGCCTCGACCTGACTCGTCGCCGCCTCGTCGCGTCGCTGGCCGATCGCCTGCGGCTCAGGCAGCTGCAGGCCGAGCACCCGGAGATCCTCGACGAGGAGGTGGTGGTCGCCGCCGAGATCTGCGGCCTGCCCCGCACGGGATCGACGCTGCTGCACCGGCTCCTCGCCTCGTCGCCCGAGGTCACCTCGACGCTGTCGTGGGAGACGTCGTACCCGCTGCCGTTCCCCGGCGAGAGCCCCGACGCCGAGCTGCGCAAGAAGCGCGCCCGCGATCGCTACGAGATGTTCCTGGAGATGGCGCCCGACTTCGGCGACATCCACACGATCGAGTGGGACGGGCCCGAGGAGGACGTCATCCTGCTCGACCGCACCTTCACGTCGATGAGCTACGACTCGTTCTACTGGGTCCCGACATACGGTCTCTGGCTGCGCGAGTTCGACCAGGCGCCGGCCTACCGCGACCTCAAGGAGTGGCTGCAGGTCCTGCAGTGGCAGAGCCCCGACCGCGACGGCAAGCCCTGGATCCTCAAGTCTCCGCACCACCTCACGGCTGTCGACACGGTCCTCGACACGTTCGCCGGCTGCAAGATCGTCATGACGCACCGGTCGCCGACCAGCGCCGTGCCGTCGTACGCCTCGATGGTCTGCGCGATCTCGGGCCAGTACAGCGACGAGGTCGACCCGAAGGCGGTGGGCCCTTACTGGCGCGACCGGTTCGTGACGGCGCTCGGGCAGTATGCCGAGGTCCGGGCCAAGCGGCCCGACCGGTTCGTCGACGTCACGTTCAAGGACACCGTCTCCGCCCCGGTCGATACGGCCACGAAGGTCATGGGCGAGCTGGGCCTGCCGGCGGACCGTGACGCGCTGGAGGCCTACATGGCCCGCAATCAGGCGCAACGCCACGGCTCGCACACGTACACCGCCGAGGACTTCGGACTCACCGAGGCCGGGCTGGAGCAGGACTTCGCGTTCTACGAGAAGGAGATGTCGTGATCCTCAAGGACCAGGTGGTCATCGTGTCGGGCGTCGGTGCAGGACTCGGCGCGAAGCTGTCGGCGCGCGCCGCGTCTGAGGGCGCCAAGGTCGTGCTCGCTGCGCGGTCCGACGGGGTGACCGGACAGGTGGTCAAGGAGATCATCGCGGCCGGTGGCGACGCAGTGGCCGTGCAGTGCGACGTACGCAAGGAGGAGGACGTCGAGCGCGTCGTGGCCACCGCCGTCGAGCGCTACGGCAAGGTCACCGGGCTGGTCAACAGCGCGTACGGCCACCCTGGCTTCACCAATCTGCTCGACACTCCCGACCAGGCGCTGCGCCGGGCGATGGACATCATTCTCCACGGATCGCTGGGGATGAGCCGCGCCGTCGTCCCACACATGACGGGCGGCGGTTCGATCGTCAACGTCGGCACGATGTCCACGCGTGTGCCGATGCGTGGCGAGGGCGGATACGCGATGGCCAAGGCGGCGATGGGATGCGCATCCCAGTACATGGCCCTCGAGCTCGGCGAGAAGGGCATCCGGGTCAACCAGGCGATCATGGGGTGGCTCGACGGCCCGGGCGTGCGCTTCTACCTGACCATGACGGCCGAGGAGAAGGGGATCACCGAGCAGGAGGTCTACGACGACATCGCGTCGCGCAACCCGCTGGGCCGGATCCCGACCGACGAAGCGTGTGCTGGGGCGATCCTCTACCTGCTGTCGGACCTGGCGTCGGAGGTCACCGGTGCGGTGCTCGACGTCAACGGCGGGGAGTACATGCCGGCATGACTGCTCCGTTCGTGATCACCTCGGTGACGGTGGAGATCGAGGCGCCGGCCGCGTTCGTGTGGGACGTCCTGGTCGACTATCCGCGCTACCCGGAGTGGAACCCCTACACGATCGCGGCCGCGACGAGCCTCGAGCTCGGCGAGCAGATCGACTTGACGCTGCCGAACCCCGACGGCTCGGAGGGTACGTTCGTCAATCGCGAGTACATCCGCATCGTCGACCCGCCGCACCATCTCCGCTACGACACCGGCGACGAGATGGAGGGGATCTTCGCGATCCGCGACCAGTACGTCTCCGAGCTCGGGCCCGATCGCTGCGCCTACTTCACGACCGACACCCTGAGCGGAGAGCACGCGGAGCTGGTGATGGAGCTCAACGGCGACTGGGTCAAGGCCGGCTTCGACTCCGTGGCGTACGCCCTGAAGGCCCGCGCCGAGCAGCTGCACGTCGGAGCGGTGACTTAGCGACCTTTCAACGCCCCAGACACGTCGCTGACTCACCGCACCGTCTAGCGCAGTCGCGTCTTCCGCATCAGCTTGAGCGACATCTGGGTCTGCTTGGCGTACGCCTCGTACGACTGACCGGCCTTCGGCTCCATGACCTGCTTCTTGAGCAGTGCGATGTTCTGCGCATCGGTGTACTTGAGCAGTCCCTGGTCGCCGTGCCGGGCGCCGACGCCGGACTGCTTGAGGCCGCCCGACGGCGAGCCCTTGGAGGCGTACGCCGTGGCGAGGATGTCGTTGACGTTGACGTTGCCCGAGTCGATGCGCCGTGCCACCGCGAGGCCGTGCTTGGTATCGGCGCTCCAGACGCTCGCGTTGAGGCCGTAGTCCGTGTCGTTGGCGAGCGCGATCGCCTCGTCCTCGCTCGAGAAGCGATAGAGCCCGACGACGGGACCGAACGTCTCGGTCGATCCGGCCAGCATGTCCTTGGTGACACCCTCCAGGATCGTCGGCTCGTAGAACGCAGGGCCGAGGTCGGGCCGTGCCTTGCCGCCGGTGAGCACCGTGGCGCCCTTGGCCCGGGCGTCATCGACGTGCGAGGCGACGCGGTCCTTGTGGTCCACCGACACGAGTGAGCCGATGTCGGGACCGAAGTCGTACGTCGCACCGATCTTCATCGCCTCGGTGGCAGCGACGAACTTGTCGCGGAACTCCTCATAGATCGAGTCATGGATGTAGAGCCGCTCGATGTGCATGCAGATCTGGCCGGAGTTGCCGAACCCGCCGAACAGCGCCGCGTGCACGGCCTCGTCGACGTTCGCGTCCTCGAGGACCAGCATGGGGTTCTTGCCGCCGAGCTCGAGGCACGCGCCGATCAGGTGCTTGCCAGCGAGCTCGCCGATGATCCGGCCCGTGGCCGTCGACCCGGTGAACATGACGTAGTCGGCGTTCTCGAGCATCGGGCCACCCACGTCGGGGCCCTCACCGCAGATGACCTGCACGAGGCCCTTCGGCATGCCGGCCTGCTCCAGCAGACGTGCGCCGAACAGTGGCGAGAGCGCGGTCTTGTTGTCAGGCTTGACCACGACACCGTTGCCCGCGATCAGCGCAGGGATCGTGTCGGAGATGCCGGTCGCGAACGGGAAGTTCCACGGCGCGATGATCGCGACGACGCCCTTGGGCCGGCGCACCTCGGTCGAGTGCGAGAGCACCGGCACGGGGCCGGCGTGCTTGCGGTCCTTGAGGACGGACGGGGCGCGCTTGATGTAGTGGCTCGTGCCCATCGGCACGTCACACGACTCCTCGAACGCCATGCGCCGGTTCTTGCCGCTCTCGGCCTGGATGAGGTCGGTGATGAGGTACTGGTTGTCCAGCACGAGCGCGTGGAACTTCTTGAGCACCTTGAGCCGCTTGCGCAGTGACCACGAGCCCCAGATCTGCTGGGCCGCGCGGGCGGCGTCGAACGCACCCGCGATGTCGCTCGGCGAGGACTGCGGCAGCTCGACGAGCAGGTCGCCGGTGTAGACCTCGGTCAGCTTCCAGGTGTTGCCGGTGGTGCCGGGAACGCGTTGGACGAGCCCGTCGAGGAACTCCGGGGTCAGGCTTGCCGGTCGTGTCGTGGTCATCCCAGAATCAGCTCCGCTGCCTTGTCGCCGATCATGATGGATGGCGCGTTGGTGTTGCCGCCGATGATCGACGGCATGATCGAGGCATCGGCGACCCGCAGGCCCTCGATGCCGCGGACCTTGAGGTCAGGTCCCACCACGGCTCGCTCGTCGACGCCCATCCGGCAGGTGCCGACACCGTGATAGACCGTCGTGGCCCGGTTGAGCACCTCGGCCTTCATGTTGGCTGCGTCGTACTCCGGGCCGGGGTGCAGCTCGGCGGTGACGTTGTTGCCGAAGGCTGCCGACTTCATGATCTCCCTGATCATCTCCACACCCTCGGCGAGGACCTGCTGGTCGCCGGGTTCCGCGAGGTAGTTCATGTCGATCAGGGGTGCCGCCGACGGGTCGCTCGACGCGAGCCTCAACGTGCCGCGGCTGCGGGGATAGATCAGCGTCGACATCACGGTCAACGCGCGCCGCTTGTCGACCTTGTGACGTACGGGCGCGTCCTGGTTGGGCGACGGGTACGCCCAGGGCAGCACGTGGATCTGCAGGTCGGGCACGTCGGTCGCCAACGACGTGCGGACGAAGCCAACGGTCTCGAAGACCGAGTTCTCGAGGAACGAGTGGCCGACCGTGAGCTCCTTGGCGAGCCCGCGGGCGAAGTAGGACGCCTTGCCGCGGTGGACGGCGTTGGGCATGATCCACGTGGTCGGCACGAAGAGGTGGTCGTGCAGGTTGTCGCCCACGGGGAGGTCGGCCTTGACCTCGATGCCGTGCTCGGCGAGGTGGGCGGCCGGGCCGACGCCCGACAGCATGAGGATCTGTGCGGAGCCGAACACACCGGCCGAGAGGATGACCTCCTTGCCGGCGCGGACCACGCGACGGTTGCCGCCCTTGTCGGTGACCTCGACACCGGTCGCTCGACCGTTCTCGATCACGACCTTGCGGACGAGGACCTGGGGCTGCACCTGGAGCGTGGGGACGTCGCCGTTGGTGATGTAGCCGCGCGACGACGAGTAGCGCTTGCCACCGAACGCACTCTGCTGGAAGTGGCTGATGCCCTCCTGCTCGGCGGCGTTGTAGTCCTTGAGGATCTTGACGCCGAGGGTGTCCGCGGTGGCCTGCTCGAACTGCTCGGCGGCCTCGGTCCGCTGGGTGTGCCGGGTGACCTTGATCGGGCCGCCTGCGCCGCGGTAGTCGTTGGCGCCGTCCTCGAAGTCCTCGACCCGCTTGTAGACCTCGTTGACCGAGTCGGCGTCCCAGCCGGTGTTGCCCTCGGCGGCCCACGAGTCGTAGTTGGCGCGGTTGCCGCGCACCCACAGCAGTCCGTTGATCGAGCTCGATCCGCCGACGACCTTGCCGCGGGTCTGCGGGATGACGCGGTTGTTCATGTGCTTCTGCGGTGTCGTGTAGTAGCCCCAGTCGACGCGCTTCTTGATGCTGGGATCCGCGTGCATCGGCCCGATCATGCCGGGCTTGGTGACCAGCATCGAGGTGTCCTTCTTGCCCGCCTCGAGCAGAATCACCGACGCGCCCGATGCGGCCAGTCGTGATGCGGCGGCGGCCCCCGCGCTGCCGGCCCCGACGACGACGTAGTCGGCTTCGTCGCGCAGTGTCTTGTTGTCGGTCATGGCCGTCCTTCTGATCAGATGCGTTCGATGATGGTGCCGGATGCCTGCGCTCCACCAGCGCACATCGAGATGAGGGCGGTGCTCGCGTCCCTGCGCTCGAGCTCGTGCAGGGCGGTGGTCAGCAGTCGGGTGCCGGTCGAGCCGACGGGGTGGCCCAGCGCGATCGCGCCGCCGTTCACGTTGATCTTGTCCTCGGGCACCGCGTGCACCTTGGCCCACGACATCACGACGCCGGCGAACGCCTCGTTGACCTCGCAGATGTCGATGTCGCCGATGGACATACCGCTGTCGGCGAGGAGCTTCTCGGTCGCCTGCACCGGGCCGTCGAGGTGGTAGTACGGGTCGGCGCCGACGAGGCACGACGTGACGATCCGGGCGCGGGGGGTGAGGCCGAGGGAGTCGGCGAGGTTGGAATCCATGAGCAGCAACGCCGACGAGCCGTCGGAGATCTGCGAGGACGTACCGGCCGTGTGAGTGCCGTCAGGCAGCACGGGGTTGAGGGCGGCGAGCCGTTCGAGGGAGGTCTCGCGGATGCCTTGGTCGGTGTCGACGAGCTGCGTGTCGCCCGTGGGCTGGCCGTCCTCGCCGAGCACCGGCGCCTTGATCGCGAAGATCTCGCGCGCGAACCGGCCCTCATCGCGGGCCGTACGGGCCTTCTCCTGCGACCAGAGGCCGAAGGCGTCGACCTCGGCACGGGAGAAGCCGCGGTCGCGGACGATGCGGTCGGCGCCCTCGAACTGGTTGGGCAGGTCGATCGACCAGTCGTCCGGCCGGGGTGAACCCGTGCCGGGCGGGACGTTGGCGCCGAGCGGGACCCGCGACATCGACTCGACGCCGCACGCGATGCCGGCCTTGATGAGCCCGGCGCCGATCATGGCGTGGATGAGGTGGGTGGCCTGTTGCGCCGACGAGCACTGCGCGTCGATCTCGGTCGACGCGGTCGCGTTGGGGAGCCCGGCGTGCATCCAGGCGCGACGCACCATGTTGTTGGACTGCTCGCCGGCCTGGGTCACGCAGCCACCGATGACCTGGTCGACGATCTCGGCGTCGATGCCGGCGCGGGAGATCACCTCGGCCTGGGTCATCCCGAGGAGCACGGCGGGGTGGAGACCGGCCAGCACGCCGTTCCGCTTGCCTTGGGGCGTGCGGACAGCGTCGACGATCACGGGGGTGCCCATGAGGTAAAACTAGAACACGTTCTCGTCTTGCACAAGCCTTCCGAAACGCCAGAAGTCGTGTCAGGATGAACTAGAACGTGTTACAGAAATCAAGGAGCCCATGTGACCACGACGCCCGCCGCCCCCGCCATTCCCAGCGGATTCGACCCGACCGACCCCGATCTGTGCCAGGCCGGCGTCCCGCTTGACGAGTTCGCGGAGCTCCGGCGCACGGCCCCCGTCTGGTGGGTCGAGCAGCCGCAGGAGTCGCGAGCCGGCTTCAACGGCGAGGGCTTCTGGGCGATCAGCAAGCACGCCGACGTGTCCGCGGTGTCCAAGGACAGCAAGAACTTCTCGAGCCAGGAGAACGGCGCGATCATCCGGTTCGCCCCCGACATGACCCGCGACCAGGTCGAGCTGCAGGGCATCATGCTGATCAACCAGGATCCGCCGGACCACACCAAGATCCGCCAGATCATCAGCCGCGGCTTCACTCCGCGGTCGATCAACGCCCAGCACGACGTCCTCGTCCAGCGGGCCAACAACATCGTCGACGAGGCGATCGCCAAGGGCTCCGGCGACTTCGTCAACGAGGTCGCCTCCGAGCTGCCGCTGCAGGCGATCGCGGACCTCATGGGCGTACCGCAGGAGGATCGCGGCAAGCTCTTCGACTGGTCCAACACGATGATGTCGTTCGACGACCCCGACTTCGAGGGCAACCCGGACGAGGCCGCCGCCGAGATCCTCGTCTACGCGATGGGCCTGGCGGAGGAGCGGCGCAAGAACCCGCAGGACGACATCATCACCAAGCTCATCACCGCTGACGTCGACGGGCACGGGCAGCTCGGCGAGGACGAGTTCGGCTACTTCGTCATCATGCTTGCCGTGGCCGGCAACGAGACGACCCGCAACGCGATCACGCACGGCATGAACGCGTTCTTCCAGCACCCCGACCAGTGGGAGCTGTGGAAGGCCGAGCGCCCGTCGACGATGGTCGACGAGGTCATCCGCTGGGCCACGCCGGTGACGACCTTCCAGCGCACCGCGATCAACGACGTGATGGTCGGCGACGTCGAGGTCAAGAAGGGCGAGCGCGTCGGTCTCTACTACGCCAGCGCCAACCACGACGAGGACGTCTTCACCGATCCGGGCACGTTCGACATCACCCGCAGCCCCAACCCACACCTCTCGTTCGGCGGCCACGGCGCGCACTACTGCATCGGCGCCAACCTCGCCCGCCTCGAGGTCGAGATCATGTTCAACACGCTGGCCGACCGGCTGCCCGACATCAAACAGCTGGGCGAGGCCAAGCGCCTCCGCCACGGCTGGATCAACGGCATCAAGGAGCTCCCGGTCCAGTACGTCTGACCCTCCAAGATCTGGCCGCAGATCAACCGTTTCCCTCCAATTGGAGCGCGATTTCGGTTGATCAGTGGCCATTTCTTGGTTTAGGGGCCGTGACCCTCTGACCTAGTGATCCGGTTTGTCGGCGCCGACGACCCACATCGCGAAGAACTGCGAGCCGCCGCCGTACGCGTGACCGAGGGCCTTGCGGGCACCGTCGACCTGGTGCTCGCCGGCCTCGCCCATGACCTGAAGCGCAGCTTCACCGAAGCGGAGCATGCCGCTGGCGCCGATCGGGTTGGACGACAGCACGCCACCGCTCATGTTGACCGGGATGCGGCCTCCGATGGCGGTCTCGCCGGCCTCGGTGAGCTTCCACCCGCCGCCCTGCTCGGCGAAGCCGAGGTTCTCCAGCCACATCGGCTCGAACCAGGAGAACGGCACGTAGATCTCGGCGCAGTCGATCTCGTCGATCGGTGAGGTGATGCCGGCCTGCTTCCAGAGCGCGGCCGCAGCTTCGCGTCCGGCGTGCGGGTTGACCTGGTCGCGCTCGGCAGCGGTGGTGGGCTCGCTGCGCATCTGGGTGCCGTGGATCCAGGCCGGGTTCGTGATGCCGGACCGTTCGACGGCCGCTTCGGACGCGATGACTAGGGCGCACGCGCCGTCGGAGGACGGGCACGTCTCGTCATACCGGATGGGGTCCCACAGCATTTGCGACGCCAGCACGGAGTCGACCGTCGTGTCGGGGTTCTGCAGGTGGGCGTACGGATTCTTGAGCGCGTTCTGCCGGTCCTTCGCGGCGACGATCGCGCCGATGTGGGTGGGCGCGCCGGACCGCCGGATGTACGAACGTACGTGGGGCGCGAAGTAGCCACCGGCCCCGGCATGCACCGGCATGATGAACGGCACCGCAATCGACAGCGCCCACATCGCGTTGGACTCCGACTGCTTCTCGAACGCCACCGTGAGGACGCGCTCGTGGATGCCGGCCTCGACCAGGGACGCCGCGACGATCGCGGTGGAGCCGCCGACCGAGCCGGCCGTGTGCACCCGCAGCAGCGGCTTGCCGGGCGCTCCGAGCGCCTCGGCGAGGTAGAGCTCGGGCATCATGACGCCCTCGAACAGGTCAGGGGCCTTGCCGATGACGATCGCGTCGATGTCGGCGAAGGTCAGCTCGGCGTCGGCCAGGGCGCGGTCGACCGCCTCCCTCAGGAGCCCGGCCATCGACACGTCGCCGCGCTTGGCCCGGTGGTGCGTCTGGCCGACACCGACCACAGCAGCCAAGGTGCTCATGCCCGTCCTTCCATCGTGAGTACGAGGTTCTGTTGGAGCGCCGGCCCGGACGTGGCGTGCGCGAGCGCTCGTTGCGACGAGCCCGACCACACCTGTCGTGCGGCCTCGCCGATCCGGTTGAGCCCGGCGGTGAACATGGGGTTGGCGGTGAGCGCTCCACCCGACGGGTTGATCCGTACGTCGTCGCCGAGGCCGAGCGCCGAGCCGAGGATCAGCTCCTGGTGGGAGAACGGCGCGTGCAGCTCGGCGAGGTCGACGCCGTCGACACCGGCGGCGACGCCGGCCGCCTTCGTGCTCTCCGACACCGTGAGGTCGCGGGTGTTGAGCGCGCCCGGCTCGATGCGGTGCTCGAAGCCGGTGATCCACGCCGCCTGCCCCGGCAGCCGGTCGAAGCCAGGTGCGTCAGCCGCCGAGATGACGATCGCCGCGGCGCCGTCCGACACCGGGGCGCAGTCCCAGCGGCGCAACGGGTCGGCATATATCGGCTGGTCCAGGACGTCCTCGACGGACGTGGTCCGGGACCGGATCGCGTGCTGGTTGTCGGCTGCGTCGCTCATCGAGCGGGCGACGACGGCGGCCATCTGGTCCTGGTCCCAGGCGCCGGACTCCAGGCCCGACCGGGCCTGCATCGCGGCGACCGACACGGCGTCGGCCCAGAGCGGGGTGACGGTGTAGGGGTCCATCTGCAGGGACATGATGCGGCGCAGCTGGCCCGCGCTGGACTTGCCGAAGCCGTAGACGAGAGCGGTGTCGACGAGGCCGGTCTGGATCTTGACCCAGGCCTCGTAGAGCGCCCAGGCGGCGTCCATCTCGACGTGCGACTCCATGACCGGCGGCAGCGCGCCGATCGCGTCGACCGCCGAGACGAACGAGAACGAGCGCCCGGCGAGGTAGTCGCTCGACCCCGAGCACCAGAACCCGATGTCGGACTTGGTCCAGCCGGTCTGCTCGAACAGCTCCGCGAAGATCGGCACGAGCAGCTCGACACACGTGGGGGAGCCGTCGAACTCCTTCATCTGCCGCTGGGCGAAGCCGACAACCGCTACGTCTCTCATAGGTGCACCTTGTACGTCTCGAAGTCGGCGTCCGGTTCCCCGGTCGGCTCGAAGTGGCTGATGTTCTCGATCGTCGTGCCCCACTCGTCCCGTGGCTTCCAGACCGCCTTGACCCGCATCCCCATGCGTACGTCGGCGGGGTCGACTCCGAGCAACAGGTGCAGGAACGCGATGTCGGCGCCGTCGAGCAACATGTACGCCGACACGTACGGCGGCGTGATCTTCTGGCCGAGGAACGGCACGTTGACGATGCAGAATGTCGTGACGATGCCGGTGTCGGGCACCTCGACGACGGTCGTCGTCGGCACCCCGTCGACGGGGCAGGCACCACGCGGCGGCACGTAGACCTTCTCGCACACCGGGCAGCGCTGGCCGAGGATGCGCCCCTCGGCGAGACCGCGGAAGAACGCGGACTCCTCGGGCGACGCGGCGAAGTCGTACGCGAGGTGCACCGGGGAGATGATGCCGGTGACCGGCTCGCCACTCTCGGCGTCGGGCGTCATGGCGGGGGAGTCGTCGAGCGGCTCGAACCAGCGGATGTCCGTGATCGCGCCGAGGGTCTCGTCGGCCCAGCGCGCTCGCACGCGCATGCCGGTCTCGATCTGGTCGGCCGAGTCGACTGCGACCGCGTGCAGGAGGGGCCGGTCGGCGCCGTCGAGCACGACCTGCGCGAACGCGAACGGCCGGTCGAGCGGCTGGCCCGGGACCGGCTCGGGCACCCAGGCCCAGGTCTGCACGACGCCCTCGTCGCTGACCGGCACCAGCCCGGTGACCGGGTCGTACGTGTGTGGGTCGTACTCCGGCGGAGGGACGGCGACCGTCCCGTCGGAGAGCGTGCCGCCGAGGATCTGACGACGCTTGAGGCCGGTCATGAACTCCGAAAGGGTGGGCCCGAGGGACCTCGTGTAGTCGAACTCGACCTTCATGGGCGCGTGCAGGGTCCCGACGTCTGTCATGGTGAAAGTGAAACATGTTCTAGTTTTGCCTGCAAGAGCCCTATCGCTCAAAGTGGAACACGTTCTAGAATCGCGGACATGATCTCGTCGGACGCCATCACCTGGAACGCCCCCAACGACCCGCATCCCGCCCGCG
This sequence comes from Aeromicrobium sp. 9AM, assembly GCF_902506105.1. GTDB lineage: Bacteria > Actinomycetota > Actinomycetes > Propionibacteriales > Nocardioidaceae > Aeromicrobium. The sequence continues at coordinate 2,098,551 of NZ_LR733304.1, read as the reverse complement.
CCGCCTCGCAACGCTCGTACTCCGCCGTCGCCAAGGGTGACCTCGACGAGTGGCTCACGGTGTATGCCGAGGATGCCGTGATCGAGGACCCGGTCGGCCCGTCGATGTTCGACCCGGACGGCAAGGGCCACCGCGGCCACGACGGCATACGCGCGTTCTGGGAGGCCGCGATCGCCCCGATCGACCGGTTCGCGTTCGAGATCAACGACTCGTTCGCCAACCCGGGGAGCAACACCTGCGCCAACATCGGCCGGATCAGGACGACGTTCGGTGACGGCAGCCACAGCACGACCGACCTGATCATGGTCTACGTCGTGCACGACGACGGACGGGTGGCGTCGATGAAGGCGTACTGGGAACCCGAACGCGCGATGGCCTCCTTCACCAAAGGGGAGTCGGCATGACGGTCTTCGGAGAGAACATCCTCGAGGGCAAGGTCGCGTACGTCGCCGGTGGCACGCGCGGCTTCAACCTGGCGATCGCCAAGCGGTATGCCGAGCAGGGCGCCAAGGTCGTGGTGATGAGCCGCGACGTCGAGCGCTGCGCCTCGGCCGCCAAGGAGATCACGGAGGCGGGCGGCGAGGCCCTCGGGCTCCCCGCCGATGCGCGTGACTACGACCGGATCGCCGAGACGATGCAGGAGACCGCCGACACGTTCGGCGGCATCGACATCGTCGTGGCGGGCCAGGCCGGCAACTTCTACGCGCCGGCGCTCGGCATGTCGTCCAAGGCGTTCCAGTCCGTCGTCGACATCGACCTCATGGGCACGTTCAACCTCTACCGCGCGAGCTTCGAGCACCTCCGCGCACCAGGTGCGTCGCTGATCGCGATCACCGCCCCGGAGGCGGTCAAGCCGCTCGCATTCCAGAGTCACGTCTGCGCGTCCAAGGCAGCGGTCAACATGCTGACCAAGTGCCTCGCGATCGAGTGGGGCCCTGCAGGCGTACGTGTCAACGGCATCAGCCCCGGCCCGATCGAGGACACCTGGGGCATGGACAACGTCATCGCCACGATGCCCGGCATCAAGGAGCACATCACCGCATCAACGCCGCTGCGCCGCTGGGGCACGCACGCCGACATCGCCGACGCCGCGCTGTTCCTCGCCTCGGACGCGTCGTCGTACGTCACCGGCACGATCCTCGACGTCGACGGCGGCATCACGATCAACACCGTGGGCGCTTCGGAGCGCGACGCGATCAACTTCAAGGACGATCCGCGGGTCAAGGGCCCGGGCAAGGGAGCACGCTAGACATGACACTCGACGCCGACATCCACCGCGGACCACACTCGGGGGAGATGCTCCTCGGATCGCTCAAGCGGCACCGTGACGTCCCCGTGCTCCAGCTCGGAGACCGCAGCATCACCGGCCAGGAGATGGCCGACCAGATGAGCCGGTACGTCCGCGCGCTGGAGGAGCTGGGCGCTGGCACAGGTGCGGCTGTGGGCCTGCTGGCAGCCAACCGCCCGGAGGTGCTCTTCCTGATCGGCGCCGGGCAGACCCAGGGCTACCGGCGTACCGCGCTGCACCCGCTCGGCTCGCTCGACGATCACGCGTACGTGCTCGACGACGCCGGCGCGACGGCGCTGATCGTCGACAACATCCCGACGTTCCTCGAGCGGGCCGAGGCGCTGAAGGACAAGGTGCCGTCGCTCGAGACCGTCATCACGATCGACGACCTGGCCGCCAAGGCGGCGACGTACGACGCCCAGCCGCTGGTGGCCAAGGAGCTGGCGCCAGACCACGTCGTCGGCATCACGTACACCGGCGGCACGACCGGCAAGCCCAAGGGCGTGATCGGCACGGCCTCGAGCATCGCCGCGATGACGCAGGTGCAGCTCGCCGAGTGGGAGTGGCCGGAGACGCCGACGTTCCTCATCTGCACGCCGTTGTCCCACGCCGGCGCCGCGTTCTTCGCGCCGACCGTGGCCAAGGGTGGCCGGCTGGTCGTGCTGCCCGGCTTCGACCCGGCGACGGTGCTGCGCACGATCGAGGAGCAGAAGATCAGCGCGACGATGCTGGTGCCGAGCATGCTCTACGCCCTCATGGACCACCCGGACTCGCACACACGTGACCTGTCGAGCCTCGAGACCGTCTATTACGGCGCGGCGCCGATCAACCCGACGCGTCTGGCCGAGGCGATCGAGCGGTTCGGGCCGATCTTCGCGCAGTTCTTCGGCCAGTCCGAGTGCCCCATGGTGATCTCCTACCTCGCCAAGGCCGATCACACACCCGAGCGCTTGGCCAGCTGCGGCCGCCCGAGTGCCTTCCTGCGTACGGCCCTGCTGGGCGAGGATGGCAAGCCTGTGGCTCCTGGTGAGCCCGGCGAGATCTGCGTCGCCGGGCCGGTGCTCGCGGGCGGCTACCTCAACAAGCCGGAGGAGACCGCGGAGGCGTTCCACGACGGCTGGCTGCACACCGGCGACATCGCCCGCGAGGACGAGGACGGCTTCTGGTTCATCGTCGACCGGGTCAAGGACATGATCGTCAGCGGTGGCTTCAACGTCTTCCCGCGGGAGGTCGAGGACGTCATCGCCGAGCATCCGGCCGTCGCCCAGGTCGGCGTGATCGGCACGCCGCACGAGAAGTTCGGCGAGGCCGTCACCGCGATCGTCGTGCTCCGCGAGGACGCGAAGCGCGACGGTCGTTCGCTCAGCCAGCTGAAGACGGAGATCCAGGCCTCGGTCAAGGAGCGCAAGGGCGCGGTGCAGTCGCCCAAGGAGGTCATCGTCGCGGACTCACTGCCGCTGACCGCGCTGGGCAAGCCCGACAAGAAGGCCCTGCGAGCCCAGTTCTGGACCGGAGACCGCCACGTCGGCTAGACCGGCTACCCCACTCGCTCGCTAGTGAGGCCGCCCGCGGCCGAACGGGAGGGAGCGAGGAACGAGCGACCGAAGCGTAGTGACCTCGATGGCTCGAGTGAGCCTCTCGCCATGCGCCCCTTCGCTTCGCTCCCGCTCCTCCCCCTACTCGCAGACCTCGTGGGGGGACCCCCAGCAGAGCTCGTCGCTAGGGGCCGGGCCTAGCGAGCGGTTAGCGGCCCTGGAAGTTGGGGGTACGTCTTTCGGCGAAGGCGCGGGGGCCTTCCTTGGCGTCCTCGGACGCGAACACCGCGGCGCCGACCTCGGCATCGGCCTTCCAGCAGTCGTCCTCGTGCTTGCCCTCGGAGTCGCGGATCGTCTTGAGCACGGCCTGCACCGCGAGCGGTCCGTTGGCGGCGATCAGGTCGGCGATCTCGTGCGCCTTGGCGAGCGCTTCGCCGTCCGGCACGACGTGTCCGATGAGCCCGATCTCCTTGGCCTCCGGCGCCTTGATGTGCCGGCCGGTCAGCAGCAGGTCGGCCGCCACGGTGTACGGGAGCTGGCGCGGCAGGCGTACGGCCGAACCGCCCAGGGGATAGAGGCCCCACTTCGGCTCGGAGACGCCGAACCGGGCGGACTCGCCCGCGACGCGGATGTCGGTGGCCTGCAGGATCTCGGTGCCACCGGCGATCGCCGGTCCCTCGACGGCCGCGATGAGCGGCTTGGTCAGCCGGAAGCCCTTGAGCAGCGGCTTGATGATCGTGGGGTCGAACTCGCCGGACTCGAACTTGTCCGAGGGCGAGGAGGACGACATCGACTTGAGGTCGGCGCCGGCGCAGAAGTAGCCGCCCGCCCCGGTCAGGATCACGACCTTGACATCGGGGTCGGAGTTGGTCCGGTCCCAGGCCTCGCCCATGATCCCGAGCATCTCGCCGGACAGGGCGTTGCGCGCCTCGGGCCGGTTCATCGTGACGACGAGAGTGTTGCCGTGGAGCTCGACGAGGCAGTGGGCAGCGTTGGTGGACATGAGGAGAGCGTAGTCAAAAACGAGAACGTGTTCTAGTCTTGGGCGCATGCCACTGAACATTGCCGACTTGTTCGAGCACGCCGTCGATGCCGTACCCGACCGCCCGATCCTCCAGGTCGGGAGCCGCAAGATGACATACGCCGAGCTGGAGGCGCAGTCCAACCAGCTCGCGCACTTCCTCGCCTGGCGGGGCATCGGGGCCGGCGACCACGTCGGGATCTACGCCAAGAACAGCATCGAGCACGTCGTGGCGCTGCTCGCGATCTTCAAAATCCGGGCCGTCGCGATCAACGTGAACTACCGGTACGTCGAGGCCGAGCTCAGCTACCTCATCGAGAACTCCGACATGGTCGCGCTGCTGCACGAGCGCCCGTACGCCGAGATGGTCGCGGCCACCGCCCCGCAGCACCCGGCGCTCAAGACGATCGTGGCGATGCCCGACCCGACGGCGCCCGACAGCGACGCCGACCTCTCGCTGTTCGGCGGGATGACCTGGGACGAGGCGCTGGCCGGGCAGAGTGCCGAGCGCGACTTCGGCGCACGCAGCGGCGACGACCTCTACATCGTCTACACCGGCGGCACGACCGGCTTCCCCAAGGGCGTGATGTGGCGCCATGAGGACTTCTGGCGCGTGCTCGGCGGTGGCATCGACTTCATGACGGGCAACCGCATCGAGGAGTTCACGCAGTCCGAGACCGCCAAGACCACCGACCCGATGGTGACGTTCCCGCTCAGCCCGCTGATGCACGGCGGCGCACAGGCGGCGATGCTGATGCACCTGTTCGCCGGGCACCTGACGATCCTCGAGCCCGGGTTCAACCCCGAGGAGACGTGGCGCATCATCGACCGCGAGAAGGTCCAGCTGATCTTCATGACCGGCGATGCGATGGCGCGACCGCTGATCGAGGCGTACGAGACCGGCAGCTACGACGGCAGCTCACTCGTCGCCGTCGCCAGCAGCGCCGCGATCTTCAGCCGCCCGGTCAAGGAGGTCTGGATGAAGGCGTTCCCCAACGCGTTCTTCACCGACTCGATCGGCTCGTCGGAGACCGGGTTCTCCGGCACCGGCCTGCAGGACAGCGAGAACATCCAGGGCCAGGGCCCCGTCGTCGCGCTCGGCGCCGAGACCGTGGTGCTCGACGACCACAACCAGGTCATCGACTCGGCCAACGTCGGCGCGATCGGCCGGCTCGCCCGCTCCGGCAGCGTGCCGATCGGCTACTACCGCGATCCCGAGAAGTCGGCGCGTACGTTCCTCGAGGTCGACGGCAAGCGCTACTCGGTGCCGGGCGACTACGCGCGCATCGAGCAGGACAACAAGGTGACGCTGCTGGGCCGAGGCTCCAACTGCATCAACACCGGCGGTGAGAAGGTCTACCCCGAGGAGGTCGAGATGGCGCTCAAGAGCCATCCCGACGTCTATGACGCGCTCGTCGTCGGCCTGCCCGACGAGAAGTGGGGCCACCACGTCTCGGCCGTGATCCAGTCGCGGTCCACCGAGCCGCCGACCCTCGAGGACCTGCAGACGCACCTGCGCAAGCTGCTCTCGGGCTACAAGCTGCCGCGCTCCGTCGCGTACGTCGACGAGATCCCGCGCACCGCGACGGGCAAGGCGAACTACCCCGCCGCCAAGGAGATCGCCGAAGCCACTCACCGGGGAGCCGTCGCCGATGCACACTGAGCTCTGCGACCGGTTCGGGATCCAGTACCCGATCTTCGCGTTCACCCCGTCCGAGCACGTCGCCGCCGCGGTCTCGCGCGCCGGCGGTCTGGGCGTGCTGGGCTGCGTCCGGTTCAACGAGGCCGACGAGCTCGACCGCACCCTCGACTGGCTCGACGACAACACGGACGGCAAGCCGTACGGCGTCGACGTCGTGATGCCGATGAAGGTGCCGACCGAGGGCAAGGCCATCGACTTGCAGGCGATGATCCCCGAGGAGCACGTCTCGTTCGTGGAGCGGACCCTGCAGCAGCTCGGCGTACCGCCGCTGCCCGAGGGAGAGGGTCGCGCCGGCGTCCTGGGCTGGCTGCACTCGGTCGCCCGCTCGCACGTCGACGTGGCGCTGAGCGGCAAGCACCGGCCGGTGCTGATCGCCAACGCCCTCGGCTCGCCGCCGAAGGACATCATCGACCAGGCCCACGAAGCAGGTGTGCAGGTCGCCGCGCTGGCCGGAGCGGCGAAGCACGCGCTGTCGCACGTCGCCAACGGCGTCGACATCATCATCGCGCAGGGCTACGAGGCCGGCGGTCACACGGGCGAGATCGCCAGCATGGTGCTGACCCCGGAGATCGTGGACGCGGTCGGACCCGACGTCGCCGTGCTGGGTGCCGGTGGGATCGGTCGCGGCCGGCAGGTCGCCGCGTCTCTCGCCCTCGGCGCGCAAGGAGTCTGGACCGGTTCGGTGTGGCTGACGACCGAGGAGTACCAGGAGCTCAACACCAACGCCGGCATGACCGAGGCGTTCCTCCGGGCATCCAGCGCGGACACCGTGCGGACACGTATATATACGGGCAAGCCGGCGCGGCTGCTCAAGACCAAGTGGACCCAGGCCTGGGACACCGAGGAGGCGCCCTCGCCGCTGCCGATGCCGTTGCAGAACCTGCTCGTGGCCGACGCGCACAGCCGGATGAACTCAGCCGGCAACCCCGACGTCATCTCGATGCCGGTGGGCCAGATCGTCGGCTCGATGAACTCCGTGCGCCCCGTCGCCGACGTCATGGCCGACCTGATCAACGAATACGAAGAAACCGTGAAGCGCCTGTCGTCGCTGTAACGAGGGAACCCGCCCCCTAGGGAGGCCGCCAGCGGCCGACCGGGAGCGAGCTCTGCGAGCGAAGGGTAGTGAGGTTGCAGGATCGCTCGAGCCTCTCGTCGCACGCCCCTTCGGTCGCTGGCGCTCCCTCCCGCTCCGCCCCCTACTCGCAGAGCTCGTGGGGGGACCCCCAGCAGAGCTCGTCGCTAGGGAGCGGAATAGGCCGTTCCGCGTTCTGCTCTTGTCCAGGTGGCGTCGGCGATGCTGGCTGCCGTGAGCTCGCGGTGGAGCACCTTGTGCGTCGCCGTGCGGGGCAGCGCATCGACGATGCGGACATAGCGCGGCCGCGCCTTGGGCGACAGGTCGGCCTGCTCGTCGAGGAAGCGCTCGAGGTCGTCCGGCCCCAGCTCGTCCCGCAGCACCAGCGCGGCCGCGACCTGGTCGCCGGAGCGCTCGTCGGGCACCGCGTAGACCGCGACCTGGTCGATCGCGGGATGCCGCAGCAGGATCTGCTCGATCGGCGCGCAGGCGAGGTTCTCGCCGTCGACGCGAAGCCAGGCGGCCGTACGCCCGGCGAACCAGACCCACCCCTCGGCATCCCGGTAGGCGAGGTCGCCGGACCAGTACATGCCGCCGCGCATGCGCTCCGCGGTTGCCTCGTCATCGTTGTAGTAGCCGGCGAACTGCCCTGCGCCGGTGGTGTTGACGAGCTCGCCGACGCACTCGTCGAGGTTGACCACCCGCCCGGCCGCGTCGACCTCAGCGCGTACGCACTCCGCACCGGTCTCGGGGTCGTGCACGGCAACCCCGTCGGCCGGCCAGCCCAGGGCGCCGGACGGCGTGCCGGGGAGCTTGCTGACGACGACAGCGTTCTCGGTCGAGCCGAACCCGTCGATCACGGTGCAGCCGAAGCGCTCCGCGAATGCGCGGATGTCGCGGTCGCCGGCCTCGTTGCCGAAGACGAGTCTCAGCGGGTTGTCCGCGTCGTCGGGAAGCTCGGGCGTGGCCAGGACGTACGTCAGCGGCTTGCCGACGTATGACGCATACGTCGCACCGAACCGGCGTACGTCCGACAGGAACTCCGACGCCGAGAACTTCTCGCGCAGCGCCACTGCGGCACCGGTCACGAGCGCCGGCGCCCACCCCGCCATCACGGCGTTGGAGTGGAACAGCGGCATCGCGACGTAGTGCACGTCGTCGCCCGTGAGGCCGAAGCGCTCGCTGAGGTACGCGCCGGGGTAGGTCACCTTCTCGTGGGTGATGCGCACGGCCTTGGGCCGGCCGCTCGTCCCCGAGGTGAAGATCAGCATGAAGAGAGAGTCGTCAGCCAGCGACGCGTCAGGAGCCTCACCGGCCATGTCGGTCCTTGAGCTTGTCGAAAGGTCATCAGCGTCGACGACCTGTATGCCCGTCAGGTCGAGGCCCTCCAGCAGCCCATGCTGCGTCGCGTCGGTCAGCAGCACCTGAACATCGGCGCGGCGCAGGTCTGCCACGAGTGCCTCACCGCGGCGGGTGCTGTTGACGCCGACCGCGACGTGCCCGCCGAGGCCCGCGGCGGCGAGCCCGAGCAGCATCTCGGCGGTGTTGTCCATCAGCAGCCCGACGTGCGGCGGCCGCTCCGGGTCCAGCAGACGACCGACCGCGGCAGCGCGGGCCGACGCGTCGGCGACGAGCTCGCGCCATGACCACGTACGCCCGTGGGTCAGCAGTGCCGGCGTGTCCTGCTCGGCGCGGGCCAGGAGGAGGTCCCGGATCGTCACGCGGGTTCTGCTGCGAGGCGCCGGCCGAGGCGCAGCGCCTGCTCCGTCGCGCCGCCGTACTGGAACTCGTAGCGCGTGGCCGCGGTGAAGTAGCGGTGCGCCACCCCGTCGAGGTCGACGCCGACACCACCGTGGATGTGCACCGTCGTGTGCGCGATGCGGTGGCCGGCATCGGCGGCCCAGAGCTTGGCCGTGGCGACGGCCTCCTCCGCCGGCAGGTGCTCGGCGAGTCGCCATGCCGCCTGCCAGACCGTCAGCGCCAGGAAGCGGGTGTCGATGTAGCCGTCGGCGAGGCGCTGCGAGACGGCCTGGAACGTGGCGACGGGCCGGTCGAACTGCTCGCGCGTCTTGGCGTACTCCGCCGTCAGCGCGACGGCGCCTTCGGTGATGCCGAGCTGCACGGCGCACGAGGCCACGGTCAGCAGGTCCAGCAGTCGCTGCGCCGCAGCGGAATCGCCGACGCGCCGGTCCGCGGCCACCCGTACGCCCTCGAGCTCGATCATGCCGGTGACGTCGCCGTCACTGAGGCGTTGCTCGCGAACGCCCACCTCGTTGACGTCGACGAGGAAGACGGCGGTCCCGGCGGTCGTCGTCGCGGTCACCAGGAAGGCGGTGGCGACCGTGGCGGCTGGGACGAGGTACTTGGTGCCGGTCAGCACGTACGTGCCGCCGTCGTCGGCCGCGGTGGTCGTCGGTGTGGTCGGGGCGTGCTCGTGCTCCTCGGCGATCGCACAGCTCAGCACGTCGGAGGCGAACCCGATGCGCTGCTGCTCGTCGCTGCCGTGCTCGCCGAGCCACAGACGTGCGACGGAGTCCGCGGCCAGCGGCACCGGAGCGACCGTGCGGCCGGCCTCGACCAGCACGCGGCACAGCTCGACGAAGCCGAGGCCCGCGCCGTCGTGCGCCTCGAGCGTCGTCAGGGTCAACAGCCCCGCACTGCGCAGCGCGGCCCAGAGCTCGGGATCGAAGCGGTTGCCTGCGGCCTCGACCTCTGCCAGCCGGGCCGGCTTGGTGTGGTCGCCCAGGATCGTCGCCGCCAGGGCAGCGGCGTCGTCGGCCTCGGGGGAGAACGTGAAGTCCATGGCAGTCCCTAACGCTTCGCTGCCGGCAGGCCGAGCCCGACGTAGCCGATGATGTCCCGCTGGATCTCGTTCGTGCCGCCGCCGAACGTCATGACGAGCGACGAGCGGAAGTAACGCTCCAGCCGGCCGGCGAGCACGGCGCCGGCCGAGTCCGCCGCGATGCCGGCTGCGGGCCCGACGACCTCCATCAATGATCGGTAGACCTCGATCGCCAGCTCGGATCCGTAGACCTTGATGGCCGACGCATCGGCGGGCGAGAGGGTGTCGATCTCGGTGGCGAGCTTCCAGCCCATGAGGGTCAGCGCCTCGGTACGGGCCTGCGCCCGGCCGAGCAGGATCTGCACCCACTGCTGGTCGATCACGCGTACGCCGTTGGCGTCCTTGGTCTGCCGCGCCCAGTCGGTGACGAGCTCGATCGAGTGGACGAGCGGCGCCGACGAGGTCAGCGCGACCCGCTCGCGGTTGAGCTGGTTGGTGATCAGCGCCCAGCCGCCGCCGCGACCGCCGATGAGGTTGTCGGCCGGCACCCGGACGTTGTCGTAGTAGGTCGCGCTCGTGCCGACGCCCGCGATCGTGTGCACCGGCGTGTAGGAGAAGCCCTCGGCGTCGGCCGGGACGAGGATCATCGACAGGCCCTTGTGCCGGGGCAGGTCGGGGTCGGTGCGGCACGCCATCCAGATCCAGTCGGCGTACTGGATCAGGGAGGTCCACATCTTCTGGCCGTTGACGACCCACTCGCCGGTCGACTCGTCGAGCTCGGCGCGCGTACGCAACGAGGCCAGGTCGGTGCCGGACCCCGGCTCCGAGTAGCCGATCGAGAAGTGCAGCTCGCCCTGGACGATCCGGGGGAGGAAGTACTCCTTCTGCTCCTGGGTGCCGTACTTCATGATCGTCGGGCCGACGGTGTTGAGCGTCAGGTAGGGGATCGGCACCCCGGCGACGGCCGCGACATTGGTGAAGATCAGCTCGTCGACCATCGAGCGGTTCTGCCCGCCCCACTCCTCGGGCCAGCCCATGCCGAGCCAGCCGTCGGCGCCGAGCTGGCGGATCACGTCCTTGTAGACCGTGGCGTCGCCGAACTCCCCGGAGGAGGCGGCGAGGGCGGCCCGGCGCTCGGGGGTGACCAGCTCGGAGAAGTAGCCCTTCAGCTCGTCACGAAGGCGAAGCTGGTCGGCTGTCAGGGCGACGTACATGTGGTAAAACTATAACGTGTTCTCGTTTTGGTCCACCATGGACCGCAATCGGAGGCAATCGTGAGTGAGACCCGCGTTCTCGACATCGGCACCGTCCCGGAGCGATTCGCCCGTGGCTGGCACTGCCTCGGCCTCGAGCGGGACTTCACCGACGGCAAGCCACACTCGGTGCAGGCGTTCGGCGGCAAGCTCGTGGTGTGGAGCGACTCGGAGGGTGCGCTGCACGTGCTCGACGGCTACTGCCGGCACATGGGCGGCGACCTGACGCAGGGCACCGTCAAGGGCGACGAGATCGCCTGCCCGTTCCACGACTGGCGCTGGGGCGGCGACGGCAAGTGCAAGGCCATCCCGTACGCCAAGCGCGTCCCGTTGCGAGCCCGCACTCAGCGCTACGAGAGCGTCGTCCGCAACGGCATGCTGATGATCTGGCACGACCCCGAGGGCAGCCCGGCCGACCTGGACGCGTTGCCGCCCGAGCTCGAGGGCGTCGGCACCGACAAGTACACCGAGTGGACCTGGAACGTCATCGAGGTCGACAACGCCCACTGCCGCGAGATCATCGACAACGTCGTCGACATGGCGCACTTCTTCTACATCCACTTCGCGTTCCCCACCAACTTCCGCAATGTCTTCGAGGGCGACAAGGCGACCCAGTTCATGGAGTCCACCGGGCGCCCGGACATGAAGGCCGAGGGCTACGGCGACGAGGACCTCGTGCTCAAGTCCGAGGCGACGTACTTCGGGCCGTCGTACATGATCAACTGGCTCGACACCGACTACAAGGGCTTCCTGACCAAGGTCATCTTGATCAACTGCCACATCCCGACCGGCCCCAACTCGTTCAACCTGCAGTACGGCCTGTGCGTCGAGAAGCCGGAGGGCGTCGACGAGGCCACGGCGAAGTACATCGGCGACAAGTACGCCGAGACGTTCGAGCAGGGCTTCCTGCAGGATGTCGCGATCTGGCAGAACAAGGCGCCGGTGCAGAACCCCCTGCTGTGCGAGGAGGACGGCCCGGTCTACCAGCTGCGCCGCTGGTACGAGCAGTTCTACGTCGACAAGGCCGACGTCGAGCCCGAGATGGTCGAACGGTTCGAGTTCGAGGTCGACACGACCAAGGCCAACGAGAACTGGCGCGCCGAGGTCGCCGAGAACCTTGCCCGCAAGGCGGCGGAGGACCGCCAGGCCGAGACGGCGGACGCCTGATGGCGTACATCGTCCCGACGCGGGCGGAGACGCTCGATGACCGCGAGCTCTACACGCAGGGCAACCTGTCGGACGTGACCTGCCGGCAGTGCCAGGCACAGGTCATGGTGCGCAAGAACAGCGAGCACCACACGTCGATCCAGTGGACGCGGGAAGCCGTCGAGACCTGTGCGGTCTTCTCCGAGCTCGACCAGCAGGACGACGGCCGGCCGGTCCACTCGGCCTGCCCCCAGCTGCTGGCGTCGATCGAGTACGCCGTCAGTGAAGGCATGGTCACGGTCGGCGCAGGAGTCGATCCGGTCGGACTGGACCGGGACCGCAACTCCCATGAGTGAGAGTTCCTTCGAGCTCGAGGTGCTCGACGTCATCGAGGAGACCGGCGACGCGCGCTCGGTCGTCCTCGACCCGGGCGAGCACCGGGAGCACTTCGCCTACACGCCGGGACAGTTCCTCACCGTCGCCGTGCCGAGCGACCGTACGGGCCTGGTGGCGCGCAGCTATTCGCTCTCCTCGACGCCGGTCGACGACGGACCCCTGACGATCACGGTCAAGCGCACACCCGACGGCTACGCCTCGGGCTGGATCTGCTCCGAGCTGCGGCCGGGCGACCGGCTCCGGGTGCTACCGCCGAGCGGCATCTTCACGCCCAAGGACCTCGACGCCGACCTGCTGCTGTTCGCCGGCGGCAGCGGCATCACGCCTGTCATGTCGATCATCCGTACGTCCCTGGCCCGCGGGTCGGGCCGGATCGTGCTGTTCTACGCCAACCGCGACGAGCGCTCGGTGATCTTCGGCGCAGCGCTCAAGGAGCTCGCGGCCGAGCACCCCGACCGCCTGCAGGTCGTCCACTGGCTCGAGTCGGTGCAGGGGTTGCCCTCGCAGGACCAGCTGCGTGCGTTCGCCGCCCAGTACGTCGAGCGCGACGCATTCGTCTGCGGACCGGCGCCGTTCATGGCGGCAACCGTGGCCGCACTGAAGGAGCTCGAGTTCCCCCGGGACCGCCGTCACCAGGAGAAGTTCGTATCGCTGGGCGGCAACCCGTTCGAGACGGCCGCCGAGCGCGAGCCCGGCGCCGACGAGGACGAGCCGGCCGCCGCTCCGGCGGGTCCCTCGGTGCACCTGCAGGTCGAGCTCGATGGTGTCGACTACGAGTACGACGACTGGCGGCCCGGCACGACCCTGCTGGAGCACCTGGAGAGCAAAGGCGTGAAGGCGCCATACTCCTGCCGCGAGGGCGAGTGCTCGGCCTGCGCGATCCGCCTGCTCGAGGGCGAGGTCACGATGCGCGCCAACGACGTGCTCGAGGACGAGGACCTGGCCGACGGCATACGTCTGGGGTGCCAGAGCGAGCCGGCGTCCGAGAAGGTCCGGGTGACGTACTCATGACCGCGATGGACATCCCGGATCAGGTGCCGGCCGACGAGGTCGCCTCGTGGTCCGACGAGGTCGACGTGCTCGTCATCGGCGCCGGCATGGCCGGCACAGCCGCTGCGATCGAGGCGGCGACTGCGGGCGCGCGGGTGCTGGTCGTCGACCGCGGTGGCCGACTGTCGGCCACCAGCGCGATGGCCGGAGGACACTTCTACCTCGGCGGTGGCACGCCCTGCCAGGAGGTCAGCGGCTACGAGGACACCCCCGAGGAGATGGCGAAGTATCTCCAGGCCGTCTCGCCCGAGTGCGACCCGGAGAAGATCCGGCTCTACAGCGAGGGCAGCGTCGAGCACTTCGGCTGGCTCGAGTCGCTCGGCTTCGAGTTCGAGCGCTCGTTCTACCCGGACAAGAGCGTCATGGCGCCGGGCACGCAGGGCGTGATGTTCACCGGCAACGAGAAGGTGTGGCCGTTCCACGACATCGCGAAGCCGGCGCCCCGTGGCCACCAGCCACCTGTCGTGGGTGACTCCGGCGGCGGTGCGCTCGTGCTCGACCTGGCCCTGAAGCGGCTCGACGAGCTCGGCGTCGAGGTCCGCTTCGACACCGGCGCGACGGCGCTCGTGACCGACGGTGACCGGGTGGTCGGGGTGACCTGGAAGCGCTTCAGCGAGACCGGCGCCGTTCGTGCGGGAGCCGTGGTCATCGCCGCCGGGGGCTTCGTCATGAACCCGGAGATGGTGCATGCGTTCGCGTCGCCCCTCGAGGCCTTGCTGGCCCGGGGCATGGCGCTCGGCAACACGTACGACGACGGGCTCGGGATCCGGCTCGGCGAGTCGGTCGGTGCCGCGACCGAGCACATGGACGGCGCGTTCCTGACCGCCCCGTTCTACCCGCCCGGTCATCTCGTCTCGGGGATCTGCGTCAACAGCCACGGCGAGCGGTTCGTCGCGGAGGACTCCTACCACTCCCGCACGTCGGCCTTCGTCTTCGACCAGCCCGGCCAGAAGGCGTGGCTGATCCTGGACTCGGTGCAGATGGCCGAGCCGGCATACGGGCTGCAGCCACTGGTCGACGGGTGGGAGACGGTCGCCGAGATGGAGGTCGGGCTCGGCGTGCCGGCCGGATCGCTGGCCCGCACGCTCGACGACTACAACGCGGCAGCCCGCGACGGTGCCGACCCGGCGTTCCGCAAGGCCGCGGAGTACGTCGTGCCGCTCGACGTCCCGCCCTACGGCGCGTACGACCTGACCCCCGGCCACGCTTTCTACTCGGGGTTCACGTGCGGTGGACTCGCCGTCGACCCCGATGGTCGCGTGCTGCGCGAGGACCGCTCGGCCGTCGACGGCCTGTACGCCGCGGGCGCCTGCGCCTCCAACATCGCGGTCGACGGGCGTGGCTACGCCTCGGGCACCCAGCTCGGGGAGGCGTCGTTCTTCGGCCGTCGTGCCGGGCGGCATGCCGCCACCAGAACCCCTGAAAACGTAACGCAGATCACACCGGGTCGTTACTCTTCTGAAGTCACGCCGGCCGCCGAAAAGACACACGTTGCCCCGCCAGGGTCCCGTCGCAGCGGAGTCGATGGCCACCAGGAGGAGACATGGGCCTGAGTCTTGCCTCGGTGGTGCGCGGCCCCGGTCAGGTCGCCGCGATGTCGTGGGACGTCGCGAAGCTCACCTTCACGACCCGCTTCCAGCTGCGCGAGTTCGTCGAGCAGGCCTGGTTCGTCGCCAGCGTCACGCTGATGCCGACGATCCTGGTGTCGATCCCGTTCGGCGCGGTCATCGCGCTGCAGGTCGGCAACCTCACTGGTCAGCTCGGTGCCCAGTCGTTCGCCGGTGCCACCGCGGTGCTCGCTACGGTGCGAGAGGCGGCACCGATCGCCGCGGCCCTCATCATCGCGGGCGCGGCCGGCTCGGCGATCTGCTCGGACCTCGGCGCACGCAAGATGCGCGAGGAGATCGATGCGATGGAGACGTTGGGCATCGACCCGATCGCGCGACTCGTCGTGCCGCGCGCACTGGCGACCGTCACGGTGGCGATGCTGATGAACGGCATCGTCATCACGGCCGGCATCGCGGGCGGCTACTACTTCACGGTGATCGTGCAGGGCGGCTCCGCCGGTGCCTTCCTCGCCTCGTTCACCGCGCTGGCGACCCTGCCCGACATCTACGTCTCGATGATCAAGGCTGCGACGTTCGGCTTCCTCGCGGCGATCGTCGGGTCCTACAAGGGACTCAGCGCAGGCGGCGGCCCCGCCGGTGTCGGCCGCGCGGTCAACGAGTCGGTCATCCTCTCGTTCATGCTGCTGTTCCTGCTCAACTCGATCATCACGGCGCTCTACTTCC
This sequence comes from Aeromicrobium sp. 9AM, assembly GCF_902506105.1. Classification (GTDB taxonomy): domain Bacteria; phylum Actinomycetota; class Actinomycetes; order Propionibacteriales; family Nocardioidaceae; genus Aeromicrobium. The sequence goes on along the minus strand of NZ_LR733304.1, from coordinate 2,083,015 downwards.
AGTTCGTCCCCCAGGCAGGCCTGTGATGAGCGTCCTTACCGAGCTCGGCACCTCGGCCGTCAAGTCCGGGCGCACCCGCCTGGAGACGATGGGCGACCAGCTGCTGTTCTACGCCAAGGCACTGGGGTCGATCCCGCACGTGCTGCGCAGCTACCGCAAGGAGGTCGCCAAGACCCTCGCGGAGGTCGTGTTCGGTGTCGGTGCCCTCTCCGTCATCGCCGGCACGGTCGGCGTCATCGCCTTCCTCGCGTTCTTCGCCGGCACCGAGGTCGGGCTGCAGGGCTACGCCTCGCTGAGCCAGATCGGCGTCGCGAAGTTCACGGCGTTCATCTCGGCGTACTTCAACACCCGCGAGGTGGCGCCCCTGGTGTCCTCGATCGCGCTGGCCGCCACGGTCGGCTGCGGCTACACCGCGCGGCTCGGCGCCATGCGGATCTCCGAGGAGATCGACGCCCTCGAGGTCATGGGCGTGCCCTCGATCCCGTTCCTGGTGACGACGCGGATGATCGCGGGATTCGTCTCGGTGATCCCGCTCTACACGGTCGCGCTGCTCGCGTCCTACCTCTCGCCACGACTCATCACCACGATGGTCTACGGCGAGTCCGTCGGCACGTACGACCACTACTTCCGCCAGTTCCTGCCGCCCGTCGACATCCTCTGGTCGTTCGGCAAGATGATCGTCCTGGCGGTCCTGATCATCTTGATCCACTGCTACTACGGCTACACCGCTTCCGGCGGCCCGGCCGGCGTGGGCGTCGCCGTCGGGCGCGCCATCCGCTCATCGATCGTCACGGTCGTCGTCGTCAACTTCTTCCTGAGCTTCGCCATCTGGGGATCGACGACCACCGTGCGGATCACGGGGTAGCCGATGCTCGCGAGCCTCGTCCACGACACCCCGCGCGAACATCACCGACTGTGGTTCGCCGGGATCGCGTACCTCCTGTCGGTCAGCCTGCTGATCTGGCTGTGCATCGCGATGTACGAGAAGAAGTTCACGTCGAGCACCGATGTCACGGTCATGGCCGATCGCGCGGGCCTTCAGCTGGCCCGGTTCGGCGACGTGCGGCTCCACGGCGCGCTGGTGGGCTACGTCAAGGGCATCGAGAGCGACGGCAAGCGGGCCAGGATCACGCTGTCGCTCAAGCCGGACGCGGCCCGGACGATCCCCGGCGACGTCGCGGTGCAGATCCTGCCGACGACGCTCTTCGGCCAGAACTACCTCGAGCTGGTCCCGCCCAAGTCCGGGGTGTCCGCCGGCGGCACCCTGCGCGACGGCTCGATCATCCCGGCGAACCGGGTCACGACCAACGTCGAGCTGCAGAGCATCCTCGCCAATTTGTTCCCGCTGCTGCGCTCGGTGCGTCCCGCCGACCTCAACTCCACGCTGTACGCGCTCTCGCACGCCCTCCAGGGCAAGGGCAAGCAGCTCGGCGACACCCTCGAGACGCTGGACGACTACCTCAACCGGATGAATGTCGAGCTGCCGACGCTGCGCACCGACCTCAAGCTGTTGTCGCAGGTCGCGAACACGTACGACATGGCCGCCCCCGACCTGATCCGGCTGTTGCGCAACGCCACGGTCACCGCGCGCACCCTCACCCAGAAGCAGGGTGACCTCAACCGGGCGCTCGGCAGCCTGACCGGCCTGGCGCGCACGACCCGCGTGACCCTGTCGGAGAACGAGGACGCGTTGATCGCCCAGACCCGGTCGGGCCGGCCGCTGCTGTCGCTCCTCGACACGTACTCGCCGGAGCTCAAGTGCGTGCTGGTCGGCCTCGACCGGCAGCGACCCAATGCCAGCAACGTCTTCAACGGCGGCATCATCCACCAGACCCTCGAGCTCGGCGCGCCCCAGCGCGGCGCCTACACCGAGGCGGACGCCCCCGAGTTCGGCGAGGTCGGCCACGGACCCTGGTGCCTCGGTCTGCCGGACAACTACGACGTACCGGCCCCGTTCGAGCCCTTGAAGGACGGGTCCGACAAGGACGATCCCGACGGCGGTCTCGGATGAACTCTCGGGACACCGCGTTCACCGTCGCGGCCATCAAGCTCGGCATCTTCACCCTCGTCTCGGTGATCGTGACGGGCATGCTCGTCGTGATCATGGGCGGGTTCGGGCTCGGCTCCCAGACCGAGTACAAGGCCGTGTTCTCCAGCGCGTCGGAGCTGACGGCCGGCGACCAGGTACGCATCGCGGGTGTGGTGGTCGGCAAGGTCAAGGACGTCAAGATCCACCACCGCACCGAGGCCATGGTGACCTTCAAGGTCAAGGACGGGGTGCCGCTCACGCAGGACTCCCGGGCGAGCATCCGCTTCCTCAACCTGATCGGTGACCGCTACATGTCCTTGGAGCAGGGCAAGGAAGGTTCGCCACGGCTCAAGCCCGGCTCGACCCTGCAGCTCAACCGCACGACCCCGGCGCTCAACCTGACCGAGCTGTTCCAGGGCTTCCAGCCGTTGTTCGCGGCGCTGCGGCCCGAGGACGTCAACAAGCTCTCGCTCAACCTGATCCAGGTGCTCCAGGGCGAAGGCGGCACGGTGCAGGAGCTGCTCTCCCACACCGCTTCCCTCACCAGCACGCTCGCCGATCGCGACGAGCTCATCGGCGACGTCATCACCAACCTCACCTCGCTGATGACGACGGTCGACGACCACCACCAGCAGCTCGACGAATTGCTCACGAGCATGCGGTCCTGGTTCGGCGATCTGGCCAAGGACCGCAAGGTCATCGGCTCGTCCCTCACCAACATCTCCCAGGTCACCAAGTCGGTCGCCGACCTGCTGACCGAGGGCCGCCCGCTGCTGAAGGCGGACGTCGCCCAGCTGCGGCGCCTGTTCACGGTCCTGGCCAAGCCGGAGAACAAGGCGTACCTCGACGAGACGCTCGACCTGCTCCCGTCGATGCTCGCCAAGCAGACCCGGATCGGCGTCTACGGCTCCTGGTACAACTACTACCTCTGCGAGTTCCACGGCGGCGTCGTGCTGCCCAGCGCACTGATGGACACCCTGCCGGCGGACGTCCAGAAGCAGATGTCGGACTTCACGCTCTACAGCAATGCCAAGAGGTGCCGCTGATGGCACGTCGAAGCGACTCGCAGATCCTGCAGATGGGCATCATCTCGCTGGCGTTGCTGCTGCTCGTGATGGTCGGCTCGTTCAACATCCAGAAGCTGCCCTGGCTCCGCGGCACGACCTATCACGCCGAGCTGAGCGACGCGAGCGGCCTGCGCACCGGGAGTGAGGTCCAGGTCGCGGGCGTCCGGGTTGGCCGGGTCAACAAGCTGCGGATCGGCAAGACCAAGGTCATCGCGGACTTCGACGTCTCCGGCGCGACCCTCGGCCGCTCGACCCGCGCCAGCGTCGAGGTCAAGAGCCTCCTGGGCGAGAAGTTCCTCAACATCAAGCCGGAAGGCTCCGGCACGATGGCGGCCGGTGCCACGATTCCGATGTCCCGCACCGACGTCACGTTCGACATCGTCGGGACGCTCGGCGAGCTGACGACGCAGACCGAGGAGACCAACAAGGCCAATCTCACCAAGGCGCTCGACTCGCTGGCCGAGGTCGTCGACTCGGCCGCGCCCGAGGTGCGCTCGAGCTTCAGCGGACTGTCCCGCCTGTCGACGACGATCGCCTCGCGCGACGAGGAGATCGAGAAGCTGCTGCGGCGCTCCAGCAACGTCACCCAGCTGCTCGACGAGCGCAAGGGCGACCTGGTGACTTTGATGAAGAAGGCCGACCTGATTTTCCAGGAGCTCAACCAGCGCAAGCAGACGATCCACGAGCTCCTGGTCAACGCCAACAAGCTGGCGGTCGAGCTCCAGGGCGTGGTCAAGGACAACCGCGAGCAGCTGCGCCCGACGCTGGACAAGCTCGAGAACGTGCTGTCCTTCCTGCACGCGCGGGAGGACCAGATCGAGACGCTCCTGCACAACTACGGCCCGTACGTCAGCATCCTCGGCAACATCGTGGGCAGCGGGCCATGGTTCGACGCCTACGTCCCCAACATCACCGGTGTCTTCACGGGCGAGTTCGGCCTCAACAAGCCGGGAGGTGGCGGATGACCGGCTGGAGCAGAAGGGCTCAATGGATCGCGGCGGCCGTGCCCGTCGCGCTGTTGCTGCTGACCTTCCTGGTCTATCCCCGCGAGGGCGGGTCGCAGACCGTCACGGCGCACTTCGACCGGGCCGTCGCGGTCTATCCCGGCACCCACCTCAGAGTCATGGGAGTCCGCGTCGGCGAGGTCACCTCGGTCGTGCCCGAAGGCGACAGCGTTCGCGTCGAGATGACGTACGACAAGGAGTACAAGCTGCCGGCCGATGCCGGCGCCGCGGTCGTCACGCCCACGCTGGTGGCGGACCGCTACGTGCAGATCTTCCCGGCGTACTCCACGGGCCCGGTCATGCGGGACCACGCCGACATCCCGATGTCGCGCACCAAGACACCCATCGAGCTGGACCGCATGTTCAAGTCGCTCGACGACCTCGCCACGACGCTCGGCCCCAAGGCAGGCTCCACCAGCGGCGCGCTGGACAACCTGCTCTCGGCGAGCGCGAAGGCCCTCGGCGGCAACGGCGAGGCGGGGTCCAGGGTGATCCGAGACCTGTCGCAGGCGGCGGAGGTGTTCGCGGACAACCGCGGCCCGCTGTTCGACAACGTCCGTTCGCTCGCCAACATCACCGACACGCTGGCGGAGAACGACAAGACCGTCCAGGCGTTCCTCAAGGAGCTGTCCTCGGTGTCCGGCCAGTTCGCGGGAGAGCGTGACGAGCTGCGCGACGTGCTCGCCTCCCTGGCGAAGGTGCTCGGCACGGTCAAGGGCTTCGTGCACGAGAACCGGGCGGTCCTCGGCAAGGATGTCAAGCTGCTGAGCAGCCTGCTCGAGCGGGTCGACAACCAGAAGGACGCCCTCGGCCTGATCGTCCAGAAGGGCTCGCTCGCGATGGGCAACCTCGCCCTGGCGTTCGACTCGAGCACCGGCACGTACGGGTCGCGCGTGCAGATCACCCCGGGCCTCCAGTTCCGTCCGGATCAGTTCCTGTGCCAGACGCTGGTCAGCATCGGCACCCCGGAGGCGGCCTGCACGATGCTCACCGACCTGCTCAAGCCGTTGCTGCCCGCGTCGTCGGCCCCGGCCGCCAGCGTGCCGCAGCCGGGCACGACCGCTCCCGTCGTGCCGGAGACCTCCGCCAACCCGGCGCCGTCCGGCGAGACGGGCAAGCTGCCGACCCTTCTCGACCTGCTCGGCGGTGGTGCGCTGTGATGCGGCTCCGCATGGTGGTCGGGACGGTGCTGCTGCTCCTGGTGAGCGGCTGCACGTTCAACGGCGTCTACGACCTGCCGCTGCCCGGCAACAAGGTCAGTGCCGACAACGGCTTCGAGGTCAGTGCCGACTTCGCCGACGCCCTCAACCTGGTGCCGCGCTCCTCGGTCATGGTGGCCGACGTGCCCGTCGGGCAGGTCGTGTCCGTGACCCGTGTCGGCTGGCACGCCCGGATCAAGATGCTCATCCGCAAGGACGTGGTGCTGCCGGCCGACGCCAAGGCCGAGATCCGCCAGACCAGCCTGCTCGGTGAGAAGTACGTCGAGCTGTCGGCGCCGACGGCGACCGCCGGCGCCACGAGTGCGAGCACCAAGACCGCCGGCACCGGGCGACTCGGACCCGGCGACGTGATCCCGATGGACCGCACGGGCCGCAACCCAGAGGTCGAAGAGGTTCTCGGCGCCTTGTCACTCGTGCTGACCGGCGGCGGCGTCGGCCAGATCCAGACCATCACGCACGAGCTCAACGAGATGATGGACGGGCGTACCGGCAAGATCCGTGACGTCCTCAGCCAGGTCAACACCCTCGTGAGCACGCTCGACTCCCAGAAGGGCGACATCGTGCAGGCGCTGGAGTCCCTCAACGGGCTGACCGGGACGCTCGTCGCGGAGAAGAAGACCATCGGCGACGCGCTGGATGCCGCCGGCCCCGCGATCACCGTGCTGCGCGACCAGCACACGCAGCTCGTCGGCATGCTGTCGGAGCTCGACAAGCTGGGAAGCGTCGGCACGCGGGTCGTCAACGAGACCAAGGACGACCTGATCGCCGAGCTGCGCCACCTCGAGCCCGTGCTCCGCGAGCTGTCCGACAGCGGCGACTCGTTGGTGCCCGGCCTGGTCGCGGCGGCCAGCTACCCGTTCCCGATCGACGCGGCGGATGCCATCAAGGGCGACTTCGCCAACGTCATCTTCAAGCTGCAGATCAAGCTCACGCCGGTCAGCCAGGGCGGACTCCTGCCGACGACGCTGCAGGACCTCGTAACGCTGTGCAAGGCAACACCGGCGGCGCCCATCTGCTCACCTGCTGGCGATGCGGTCGAGCAGATCTGTGCCCTGCTCGGCACGTTGCCGTTGTGCAAGGAGTCGACCGTCGACGAGGTGGCCGACACCCTCGGCAAGCTCGAGACGCCGGGCGGCTCGACGACCCCGCCGTCCACACCTGACAAGGACGCCACGACCACACCACCGCCCGATGCGACGGGCAGCGGATCGGACGATCCGCTGGTCCAGCTGCTCACGGGTCTGCTGGGGGGTGGCTCGTCATGAGGCGCGGAATCAAGGTCAGGCTGCTCGCCTTCGTGATCCTGAGCGCCATGGGCATGGTCTACGTCGGTGCGTCCTACCTCGGGTTCGTCGACCAGGCGCTGGGCCGTGGCTACACGGTCCACGTGCTCCTGCCGGAGTCCGGCGGTCTCTACCAGGGCAGCGAGGTCACCTATCGCGGCGTCAAGATCGGCAAGGTGTCCGCGATGGACGTCGACGCCGATGGCCTGCGGGTCGACGTCGCGCTCGAGGACGACACCCACGTACCGGCGGACTCACCGGTCTTCGTGCACAACCTCAGCGTCGTGGGCGAGCAGTACATCTCGTTCGAGCCCGGCTCCAAGAAGGGCCCGATGCTCAAGGACGGCGACACCGTCCGCGGCAACAAGGACAGCATCCCGCTCGGGGAGGACGTGCTCCTGCAGGATCTCAGCCGCTTCGTCTCGAGCCTGGACGGCACCGAGCTCAACACCGTCGTGAGCGAGCTCGGCACGATGTTCCGCGACAACGCGAACCCGCTGCGCTCGATGGTCGATAGCACGCAGAAGTTCGTCGATGCGGCCGCCGCCAACGAGTCGTCGACGATCGCCCTGCTCGACAACGCCAAGACGGTCCTGCAGACCCAGCAGGACAACGCCGCGAACATCCGCGGCTTCGCCCGCGACCTCGCCGACGTGACCGGCACGCTGGCCGACTCGAACGCCGACGTCGAGCGCATCCTCGACCGCGCCGGCCCTGCGGCCCATGAGCTGACGAAGCTGGTCAGCACGCTGCGCACCGTGCTGCCGCCGATGCTGCTGCACCTCGTCAACGTGACCGAGGTCCTCGACGCGCGTCTGCCGGCCCTCGAACAGCTGCTGGTCACGTTCCCGCGACTGATCTCGGCCGGCCCGTCGGCCCTGACACCGGGCGACCAGAAGTTCGGCCGGGTCCACCTCAACCTGAACCAGACCCCGCCCGCCTGCACCGAGGGCTACCTGCCGCCCGGGCAGTGGCGCCCCACCACACAGGAGAGCTTCGTGCCGTACTACCCCGCCGAGTGCACGTCCGGATCACCCGTGAACATGCGTGGTATGAAGTATGCGCCGCCGCTCTACGACTGGAGGGGCGCGTCGGCCGGAGGGAACTCGTGAACCGTACGTCCGCGATCAACGCTGCGCTCGGGGTCGCCCTCGTGGGCCTGCTGGCGTGGCTGGTGCTCTTCGCCGTACGAGGCAGCGAGGCCGCGCCCGGCAGCACGCCGACCGAGGAGCTTGCCGGCCGCTACTCCGATGTCACCCGCGCGGCGCGCGCCGAGACGCTGGCGTTCCTGGCGGTCGACCACACCAAGATGGACGAGCTGACCGATCGGGTGCTGTCCGGCGCGACGGGGACCTTCAAGAAGCAGTACAAGGCCTCGCTCAAGTCGCTCAAGGAGACCGCGGTCAGCCAGGAGTCGATCTCCAAGGGGCGGGTCGACGAGATCGGATTGAGCGAGGTCGAGCCGAGCTCGGCGACCGTGTTCGTGGCGGCGGGCAGCAAGGTGCAGAACAAGGGCACCAAGGGCAAGGTCGAGGACCGGTTCTGGCGCATCAAGCTGACCATGGTCAAACAAGGCAGCCGTTGGCTCATCTCCCAGCTCGAGTTCGTGGGCTGATCATGGCGAAGCTGAAGCGCGACGAGCGCGTCTGCCCCTTTTGTGCCGAGACGATCAAGGCTGCCGCCACACGCTGCCGGTTCTGCCACTCGAACGTGACCCCGGTCCTGCGGCCCGAGCCGGAGGCCCGGCCCGAGCCGAAGGTCCGCTCGAAGGCCCCCGCGCAGCCCGAGCCCGTGTCGGAGCCGGACGAGCTCGAGACCGAACCTGAGACCGAGCTCGTCGAGGAGTCCACCGGTCGCCGGGGCGTGGCCGTGCCGAGCCTCGGCGACGTCCGCTCGTTCGTGCTGCGCCGGCTGACCTTGGTGCTGGCGGTGCTGGTCCTGCTCGCCGGAGCGGGCGTCGGCCTGGCGTGGTGGCACGCCGAGCAGGGTTCGGCGTCGGTCGCTCCGGGCGGCGTCCTGGTCGGCGAGGACGCCCGCACCGAGGTGCTGGTCACCGCCGCCGATCTCGCGCAGCGGACCCTCTCGTACGACTACAAGACGCTCGCGAACGACATGGAGGTCGCGCGCGCCCGGATGACACCGACGTTCCGCAAGCAGTACGACTCCACGATGAGCCAGGTGCGGGCCAACACGACCAAGAACAAGATCGTGCTTCAGGCCGTCGCGGTGTCCTCGGCGATCATCAAGGCGACCGAGCACCGGGCCAAGGTCCTGGTGTTCCTCAACCAGACGACGACGGCCGGGACGGGCAAGAAGGCCAACCAGCAGACGAGCCGCAACAGCCTGGTCGTCACGCTCACCAGGGGAGATGGCGACTGGGCCATATCCAAACTCACCGCCCTGGGCTAGGCTAGAACACGTTCTAGTTCTACGCTCAGCGAGCGAGGAGGCGGGTCACTGATGGCAAGGGTTGAGGTCGACTACGACGTCTGCGAGGCGAACGCCTTGTGCGAGGCGACGGCACCGGACATGTTCTTCGTCGATGACGACGACCAGCTGCAGGTCGAGGACCCGACGGTGACCGACGAGAACCGCTCACGCGTCGAGCGGGCAGTCGCGTCGTGCCCGAAGTCGGCCCTGCGCATCGCCGACGGCGCATGAGCGAGCGCCAGCGAGCGAAACGAGAGGCTGTCATGCCGTTGCGTCCGTACGGTGCCTTTTTGACGGAGGTGACGGCATGACTTCGACGTCGCTCGACGGCAAGGTCGCCGTCGTCACCGGCGCAGGTGCAGGACTCGGCCGTGCCGAGGCCCTCGCGCTCGCCGGGGCGGGTGCCCGGATCGTGCTGAACGACCTGCCGGGCGCCGCTGACGAGACCGCTGCGGAGATCAAGGCGCTGGGCGCCGAGGTGGCCGTCGCAGCAGGTGACGTCGGCGAGCGGTCGACCGCGGACCTGATCATGCAGACCGCCCTCGAGACGTATGGGGCCATCGACATCCTCGTCAACAACGCCGGCGTCACTCGTGACCGGATGCTGTTCAACATGTCGGACGAGGAGTTCGACCTCGTCATCCGCATCCACCTGCGCGGTCACTTCCTGCTCTCGCGCAACGCCGCAGCGCACTGGCGCCAGGTCGCCAAGGAGACCGGCACGAGCGTCGACGCAAGCGTGGTCAACACCGCCTCCGAGGCGTTCCTCACCGGCTCGCCCGGTCAGGCCAACTACGCGGCGGCCAAGGGCGGCATCACCGCGCTGACCCTGTCGACCGCACGCGGGCTGTCCCGCATCGGCGTACGCGCCAACGCCATCTGCCCGCGAGCCCGCACGGCGATGACCGCCGACGTGTTCGGCCCCGACGAGTCCGGCAGCGCGATCGATCCCTACAGCCCCGACCACGTGGCGCCCCTGGTCGCCTACCTCGCCTCGCCGGCTGCGGCGCGCATCAGCGGACAGGTGTTCGTCGTCTACGGCGGGATGGTGGCGGTCCTGGCCGCTCCGGTCGTCGAGCGCCGGTTCGACACCGAGGCCGATGTCTGGTCGACCGCCGAGCTCGACCGGTCCCTCGGCGACTTCTTCGCCGGCCGCGATCCAGAGGTCTCGTTCGCTGCCGACTCGATCCTCACGCTCTGACCCCCGTACGCACAAGGAGAACGATGTCTCGCCTCAAGGACAAGCACGCCATCATCACGGGCGCCGCCCAAGGACAGGGCGCGGCGATCGCCCGCGCGTTCGTCGCCGAGGGTGCGCGGGTCGTCATCGCCGACGTCGCGGACGGATCTGCCCTCGCCGACGAGCTGGGCGACGCGGCGTCGTACAGCCACCACGACGTCAGCGACCCGGCGTCGTGGGACCGGCTGGTAGCCGAGGCCGAGGCGCAGCTCGGCGCGCCGATAAACGTGCTCGTCAACAACGCCGGCGTCCTGCGCTTCGGCGAGGTCGACACGATGCCGCTCGACGATCTCGACCTGCTGATCAACGTCAACATGCGCGGCTGCTTCCTCGGCATGCGGGCTGTAGCGGCGTCGATGAAGCAGCACCGGCAGGGGTCGATCATCAACTGCTCGTCGGTCGAGGGCCTGGCCGGCATGGCGTCCCTCACGGCATACACCGGGACGAAGTTCGCGATCCGCGGCATGACCAAGGCGGCCGCGGTCGAGCTCGGGGCGTACGGCGTGCGGGTCAACTCGGTGCACCCCGGCATGATCGACACGGGCATGACCCGCGAGGTCGGCGGCGAGGCCGCGATGCAGTGGGGCGCGACCCGAGTCCCGCTCGAGCGGGTCGGCACCCCCGACGACGTCGCGCCGCTGTACGTCTACCTGGCCGGCGACGAGAGCGGCTACACCACCGGCGGCGAGTTCGCGGTCGACGGCGGCGTCACCGCGACCCACTCCTTCTATCCCGGCAACAGCGGCCAGGGCGCTCGCTCGTGAGATGACGGCGTCCTCGACAAGGCGCGTCATCGCTGATGCGGCGCCGGGTGATACAACTTCACTACCAGCCAGTAACCGGAGGCGGCACTTGCGCATCGCACTCATGTCCTACCGCAGCAAGCCACACTGCGGCGGTCAGGGCGTCTACGTCCGCCACCTCAGTCGTGAGCTGGTGGCCCTCGGTCATACCGTCGAGGTGTTCTCCGGCCAGCCCTATCCGGAGCTCGACGAAGGGGTCGCGCTGACCAAGGTCCCCTCGCTGGACCTCTACCGCGAGCCCGATCCGTTCCGCACGCCGCGACCCAAGGAGTTCCGCGACCTCATCGACGTCGAAGAGGTCCTGACGATGTGGACCGCCGGCTTCCCCGAGCCCAAGACGTTCAGCAAGCGCGTGGCGCGACTCCTCAAGGGCCGCCGCGGCGACTTCGACATCGTGCACGACAACCAGACCGTCGGCTTCGGCATGCTCGACATCGCCGAGCAGGGCTTCCCGCTGATCACCACGATCCATCACCCGATCACGTTCGACCGCCGCATCGACATCGCCAACGCGCCGACGCTGCGCAAGAAGCTCAGCCTGCGTCGCTGGTACGGCTTCCTGGGCATGCAGAAGAAGGTCGCCCGGCAGCTCCCCAAGATCCTCACGGTGTCGGAGTCCAGCCGGCGCGACATCATCACCGACTTCGGGGTCGACCCGTCGCGGCTCGAGGTCATCACGCTGGGCGTCGACGACGTGTTCGTCCCGCCGACCGCCCCTCGCGTGCCCGGACGGATCGTCGCGATGGCCAGCGCCGATGCCCCGATGAAGGGCATCGCCACGTTGCTGGAGGCGTTCGCCAAGCTGCGAACCGAGCGCGACGTCGAGCTGCTGCTCGTCACGACGCTCAAGCCCGGTGGCCGCACCGAGCGGCTCATCGACGAGTTGGGCATCGCCGACGACGTCAGGTTCGTCAACGGCATCAGCGACGCCGAGCTCGTCGACGTCATGGGTTCGGCCGAGGTCGCCTGCGTGCCGTCGCTGTACGAAGGCTTCTCGCTCCCGACCGCCGAGCTCATGGCCTGCGAGACCCCCCTGGTCGTCAGCCGGGCCGGCGCGATCCCCGAGGTCGTCGGCGACGACGGCGCGTGCGCGATCCTCGTGCCGCCCGGCGACGTCGGCGAGCTCGAGGCCGCGATCGTGGAGCTGCTGGACGACCCGGAGCGGCGCACCGCGATGGGCCGCGCCGGCCGTCAGCGAGTCCTGGAGATGTTCAGCTGGCGTGCGGTGGCGGCTGCCACCGCCGCGGCGTACGAAGAAGTGATCGCTGCGAGTGCGGCGTCCGCACCAGAGGAGAAGAACCATGCTGACCGTTGATTTCGACCGGTTGGGACTGCGTCCCGGCGACCGGGTCATCGACATGGGCTGCGGCGCCGGCCGGCACGCGTTCGAGATGTACCGCCGCGGCGCCGACGTCATCGCGTTCGACCAGGACGCCGACGAGCTCTCCAACGTGCTGGACCTGTTCGGCGCGATGAAGGAGGCCGGCGAGGTCCCCGAGGGTGCCTCCGCCGACATCAAGGAGGGCGACGCCCTCGCGCTGCCGTTCGCCGACGGCGAGTTCGACCGCGTCGTCGCGTCGGAGGTGCTGGAGCACATACCGGCCGACATCCAGGCGATCAACGAGCTCGTCCGGGTCCTGCGTCCCGGCGGCACGATGGCGGTCACGGTGCCTCGCTGGCTGCCGGAGATCGTGTGCTGGAAGCTGTCCGACGACTACCACAACACGCCGGGCGGCCACATCAGGATCTACTCCGACAAGGAGCTGATCGGCAAGCTCGAGAACGCCGGCATGACGTTCGACGGCATCGACTACGCACACGGCCTGCACTCGCCCTACTGGTGGCTCAAGTGCGCTGTTGGCGTCAAGAACGACGACAACCCGCTCGTCAAGGCGTACCACCAGGTCCTGGTCTGGGACATCATGAAGACCCGTGGCTACAGCACCGCGACGCGGCTGGCCGAGCGCGCGCTGAACCCGCTGATCGGCAAGAGCATGGTGCTCTACCTCCGCAAGCCGATGGTGCCGCCCGGAGACGACGCTTGATGACGCCGGACCAGGTCGCCGAGACGGCGGCCAGCATCGCCGCGATGCAGGAGCCGGACGGCGCCATTCCCTGGACCACCGGCGAGCACACCGACGCGTGGAACCACGTCGAGGGCGCGATGGCGCTCGTGGTGGGCGGCGAGCTAGCTGCGGCTGAGGCGGCGTACGACTGGTGTGCCCGCACCCAGCGGCCTGATGGCTCGTGGCCGATGAAGATCGTGCAGGGTCGCATCGACGACTCGAGCACCGAGTCCAACATGGCCGCCTACATCGCCGTCGGCGTGCTGCACCACTGGCGCATCCGGCAGGACCGGGCCTTCCTCCAGCGCATGTGGCCGGTCGTCCGGCGCGCGCTCGACCTGGTCGTCGACCTGCAACTGCCGTTCGGCGGCATCGCCTGGTCGCGGGAGTGGGACGCCAACGGTCCGGCCACGATCAATCGCGAAGCACTGCTCGCGGGCAGCTCCAGCATCCATCAGGCCCTGCGGTGCGGCGTCGCGCTCGCCGAGCTGGTGGGGGAGCCGCAGCCGGAGTGGGAGCTCGCCGGCGGCCGGCTCGGGCACGCGCTGCGCGAGCACCGTGACCAGTTCCTCGACAAGTCGACATTCTCGATGGACTGGTACTACCCGGTGCTGGGTGGCGCCGTGCGCGGAGCAGCCGCCGACACCATGATCGCCTCGGAGTGGGACACGTTCGTCGTCGACGGGCTGGGCATCCGATGCGTCAGCACCAATCCGTGGGTCACCGGTGCGGAGACCTGTGAGCTGGTGATGGCGTTGAAGGCCGTCGGAGATCCTCGTGCCGAGCAGCTGTTCGCGGACATGCAGCACCTGCGCGGCGACGGCGGTGCCTACTGGACCGGCTTCGTCTTCCCCGAGAACGTCAACTGGCCGGCCGAGCACACGACCTACACCGCGGCCGCGGTGATCCTCGCCTGGGACGTCCTGACCGGGACGACCCCCGGCGCCGGCGTGATGACCGGACACGAGATCGGCGTGGACTTCGGCGAGATCATGCTCGAGTGCGGCTGCTCGTCATCCGACCGGTTCGCCGGCATCTCCCCGGGTACGCACTAGCGTCCGCATCGAGCCGACCGTCTCGCGCGGCTCGAAGCAGCCCGACTCGACGGCGCGCTGCCACACGTGGAACGGGGCCTGGCCGCCGTCCTCGGGTCGCTCGAAGACGTCGTGGATCACCAGGATGCCGCCGGCCATGAGCCAGTGCGCGAACCCGGAGTAGTCACCCTGCGCGTGCACCTCGGCGTGCCCGCCGTCGATGAACAGCAGGCTCACCGGGGTGCGCCACCAGGTCGCGACACTGGTCGAGCGGCCGATCACGGCAGTCACGTGGTCCTCGAGGCCTGCGCGCGCGATCGTCGCCCGGAACACCGGAAGCGTGTCCATGAGCCCCAGCTCGTCGTCGACGAGCGTCGCGTCGTGGTGCTCCCAGCCGGCCTGGTTCTCCTCGGATCCGCGATGGTGGTCGACCGTGAGCACCGCGCCGCCGACCTCGCGCGCAGCGGCGCCGAGGTAGATCGCGGACTTCCCGCAGTAGGTCCCGATCTCCAGCGCCGGTCCATGGGGGAGTCGCTCGCGGGCCGTGCGATGCAGGAACTCACCCTCGTCCGCGGGCATGAACCCTTTGGCGGCGAGGGCGTGCGTGAGCAGGTCTGGGGGCATCGCCGAGGTCATGAGGGACAGTCTGCCGTCCGCGTCACTTGCGCGAGTGACGGCCGCGGCGGATCGCGCCGAACCTCCGCGTCCGGGTGTCCCCTTCGCCGCCATGGGCCAGGCCGAGGGGGAGCTCGTGCGAGGCGACCTCGCGCCAGTCGGTGCTCATCCGCACCTCGAGCGCCAGAAGTGGATCGGGGACCCAGCGGCCGGTCCTTGCGTCGAAGTACATCGAGGTTCCCTGGCTGACGCGGACGACTTCCTCGCCGCCGGGTGCCGTCAGGACGTAATAGCGCATCGTCGACCGCCAGGTGTCACGACTGCAAGCATGGCTCGCCCCTTCAAACCCTCCCGGCACAAGTGTGCTTCATGCTGCCCGTCCATGGAGGCGGACTGCCGAACTTGGGCCGAAGATCACACCAACGGACGGGGTCGCAGGGTGACGATCGTCAGAACTCGGGCTGCCGGGGGACGTACGGGGCCTCGAGCCTGGCGATCTCGTCGTCGCTGAGGGTGATCTCGAGCGAGGCGACCGCGTCCGTGAGGTGCAGGGCCTTCGTGGCGCCGACGATCGGCGCGGTGACGACCTCGTGCTGACGCACCCACGCGAGGGCGACCTGCGCGCGTGACACCCCGCGTTCGGTGGCGATCTCGCCGACCGCCGCGGAGATGGCACGGTCGGAGTCCTCGGCCTGCTGGTAGTAGCCCTTGGCGACGGCATCGCCGGCGCTGCGGCTCGTGCTCAGGTCGTCCCAGTCGCGGGTCAGGCGGCCGCGGGCGAGCGGGCTCCACGGGATGACGCCGATGCCCTCGTCGAGGCAGAACGGGTGCATCTCGCGCTCCTCCTCGCGCTGGACGAGGTTGTACTGGTCCTGCATCGAGATGAACGGCGTCCAGCCGTTGAGGTCGGCCGCGTGCTGCGCCTGCGCGAGCTGCCAGGCATACATCGAGGACGCGCCGATGAAGCGCGCCTTGCCGGCCTGGACCACCTCGTCGAGCGCCTCCATCGTCTCCTCGATCGGGACGTCCG
Source organism: Aeromicrobium sp. 9AM (assembly GCF_902506105.1). Classification (GTDB taxonomy): domain Bacteria; phylum Actinomycetota; class Actinomycetes; order Propionibacteriales; family Nocardioidaceae; genus Aeromicrobium. The sequence continues at coordinate 2,067,194 of NZ_LR733304.1, read as the reverse complement.
GGTCCCAGCGGTGGATCTGGTAGAGATCGACGTAGTCCGTGCCGAGCCGGCGGAGGCTCGCGTCGATCTGCGTGCGTACGGCTCCGCGCGACAGGCCACCGCTCTGCGGATCGTCGCCCATCGGGTAGAACAGCTTGGTCGCGATGACCACGTCCTCGCGTCGGGCGAAGTCGGAGAGCGCGCGGCCGATGATCTCCTCGCTGCTGCCGTCGGAGTACATGTTGGCGGTGTCGAACGTCGTGATGCCGGCCTCGATGGCCTGCTGGATGAACGGCCGGCTCTGCTCCTCCGGGAGCGTCCATGGATGCGTGCCGCGGTCCGGGTCGCCGTAGCTCATGCAGCCGAGGATGATCGCCGAGACGTCGAGATCGCTGGTGCCCAGCTTCACGTGGTCCATGACTCGATCATGCCGTGAGACGGCACGCGGAGGGCTGGGAGGTCTCTGACAGGCTTGAGGCATGCCATTGACCGGAGAGTACGCACCAAGCCAGTCCGACTGGGCCCGCGAGCAGGCCGAGCTGTTCGAACGAACCAACGGCGCGGAGGGCAACACCCTGGAGGGTCGGCCGATCGTCCTGATGACGTCGATCGGCGCCTCGTCGGGCAAGCTCCGCAAGACCCCGCTGATGCGGGTCGAGCACAACGGCGAGTACGCCATCGTCGCGTCGCGCGGCGGGGCGCCGAAGCACCCGACCTGGTATCACAACGTCGTCGGCGCACCGTTCGTCGAGCTCCAGGACGGCCCGGTGCGCAAGGACTACGCGCCGCGCGAGCTCAGCGGCGAGGAGCGCGAGATCTGGTGGAAGCGGGCCGTCGAGACCTGGCCGGACTATGCGGACTACCAGACCAGGACCGAGCGGCTCATCCCCGTCATCCTGCTCACCCCGGTGGACTGAGTCAGGGCACGATCGAGTCGACGTAGCCACCGTCGACGCGTACGGCAGCACCCGTGGTCGCCGATGCCAGCGGCGAGCTGAGGTAGGCGACGAGGTTGCCGATCTCCTCGGGCTCGATCAGACGCTGCAGCAGTGACTGCGGGCGGTGGACCCGCATGAACTCGGCCTGCGCCTCGTCCCATGGCAGGTCGTCGCCGACCAGGGACCGGACGAAGTCCTCGACGCCGCCCGTGTGCGTCGGCCCGGCGATGACGGAGTTGACCGTGACGCCGGAGCCGGCCGCCTCCTTGGCGAACCCACGCGAGACGGCCAGGAGCGCGGTCTTGGACATCCCGTAGTGCACCATCTCGACCGGGATCACGACGGCGGAGTCGCTGGCGATGTTCTGCACGCGTCCCCAGCCTCGCGCCATCATGCCGGGCAGATAGGTACGGATGAGGCGGACCGCGCTCATGACGTTGACGTCGAAGTAGCGCTGCCACTCCTCGTCGGTGATCTCGAGCGCCGGGCGGGCCTCGAAGATGCCGAGGTTGTTGGTGAGGATGTCGATCTCGGGCAGCAGCGAGACGACGTGGGCCACACCGGCCTCCGTGGTGACGTCGGCGGCGACGCCGACGAGATCGGCGTCCGGCAACGACTCGCGGATCTCGGCGACGGCGCGGGAGACGGACTCGTCGCTGCGACCGTTCACCCCCACCCGCGCTCCGGCACTGGCGAGGGCAGTGGCGATCGCCAGGCCGATGCCCTGCGTCGATCCGGTCACGAGAGCGGTGCGTCCGCCGAGGTCGATCTGCATGCGAACCACTCTGGCACGCCACGACAACGGCCCCCCACGGATGGTGAGCGGAATAAGCCGGCATCGGCGCTCCTTGATCACGGCATGACTTCCTCACTCTCCGCAACCACGTCCGGCACGTTCCAGATCGGCGGCGACCTGCCCGTCACCCGCCTCGGCTACGGCGCCATGCAGATCACCGGGACCGGGGTGTGGGGTGAGCCACGCGACCGCGACGAGGCGATCCGCGTGCTGCGCCGGGCGGTCGAGCTCGGCGTGACGTTCATCGACACGGCGGACTCCTACGGCCCCAACGTGTCCGAGGAGATCATCCGCGAGGCCCTCCACCCGTACGCCGATGACGTCGTCGTCGCGACGAAGGCGGGCCTCGTGCGCACCGGTCCGGGAGCGTGGATCTCGGTCGGCCGGCCCGCGTACCTCAAGCAGCAGGTCGAGCTCAGCCTCCGCCGCCTCGGTGTCGAGCGCATCGACCTGATCCAGCTGCACCGCATCGACCCGCAGGTGCCGGTGGCCGAGCAGGTCGGCGCGTTCGCGGACCTCCAGAAGCAGGGCAAGGTGCGCCACATCGGCCTGAGCGAGGTCACCGTCGACGAGCTCAAGGAGGCGCAGAAGACCGCCGAGATCGTGTCGGTCCAGAACCTCTACAACCTCGCCGACCGCCGGGCCGAGGCGCTCCTCGACCACGCCGAGGCGAAGGGCATCGGCTTCATCCCGTGGTTCCCGCTCGCGACCGGTGGCCTCGTCGAGGACGGCGGACCGCTTGCCGAGATCGCCAAGGAGCAGGGTGCGACTCCGTCGCAGCTCGCGCTCGCCTGGCTGCTCAAGCGTTCCCCGGTCGTGCTGCCGATCCCCGGCACGTCGACCGTCTCGCACCTCGAGGACAACGTCGGTGCCGCCGGCATCGAGCTGACCGACGAGCAGTTCCGCGCCCTGTCCGACGCCGTCTGACGCGGCGGGCGTCAGTCGTACGTCCTGGTCTCCAGCACGGAGTTGGGACGGAACCGCACGACGCCCCCGCGGTCGTCGGGCCTGACCAGGTCGAAGCCGCCGGTCGTGACGAGCGACCACCGCAGCGGCACCTCGGACTGACCCAGGTGGCGTCCTCCGATCGGCACGAACAGCGCCAGCGCGGCCTCGGCGCACGCGAGGTGGGTCGGCGGGAAGGTGAAGAACCCGTCGGCCGCCTCTGCCTCCGGACCGATGAACGTGACGGGCCGGGACAGGGTCTCGCCGCAGATCCCGCAGATCCGGCTCAGTGCACAGCGGATGGCGCGGCGCTTGACCACCCGGGAGTGGTCGAGCGCCCCGCCGTCGTCCTCGCACGCGAACGGCACGGGCAGCCCGCCGGCCTTCGGGCGGCCGTCGAGCAGCGTGCTCATGCCGAGGCCGCGCCCGACCACTTGCCGAGCTCCGTGCGGCGTACCGGGCGCTCGGCATCGTCGAGCCGACGACGCTTGCGGGGCGACAGCGGGGCCGGGTTGTCGCTCGTGCGCCGGTTGGGCAGTGACAGCTTCATGATCGTCCGCAGCGTCTGTCCGTACTGCTTGTGGAGCGGACCGGTCGTGTAGGGGATGTCGTACCGCTTGCAGATGTCGCGCACCTTGACGGCGATGTGGGCGTAGCGGTTGCTGGGCAGGTCGGGGAACAGGTGGTGCTCGATCTGGTAGCCGAGCTGTCCGCTCATGACGTGCAGGAGCTTGCCGCCCTCGAAGTTGGCCGAGCCGAGCATCTGGCGCAGGTACCACTCCGCGCGGGTCTCGTCCTCGAGCTCCTCCTCGGTGAAGTGCACCGCCCCGTCGGGGAAGTGGCCGCAGAAGATGATCATGTACGACCAGAAGTTGCGCATGAGGTTGGCCGTGAAGTTGGCGCTCAGCGTGCTGAAGAACGACGGACCCGTAAGCAGGGGATACATGAGGTAGTCCTTGAAGCCCTGCTTGCCGACCTTCTCGCCGATCTGCTTGAGCTGCTTCTTGAGCAGCTTGGGGTCCTTCTTGCCCTTGCGGATCGCCTCGATGTCGAGGTCGTGCAGGGCGACGCCCCACTCGAAGAACGCGGCGAGCAGGAAGTTGTAGACCGGCTGGCCCAGGTTGTAGGGCGTCCACTTCTGGTCGCGCGACATCCGCAGGATGCCGTACCCGATGTCGTTGTCGTGGCCCAGCACGTTGGTGAACTGGTGGTGGATGTAGTTGTGCGAGTGCTTCCACTGCTCGGCGGGCTGGGTGGTGTCCCACTCCCAGTTGCTGGAGTGGATCTCGGGGTCGTTCATCCAGTCCCACTGGCCGTGCATCGTGTTGTGGCCGATCTCCATGTTCTCCAGGATCTTGGCCGAGCCGAGCATCGCAGTGCCGAGGAGCCAGGCCGGCGGGAAGAAGCTCGCGAACAGCGTGATGCGGCCTGCGGCGGCCAGGCGCCGCTGGAGCGTGATGATGCGGGTGACGTAGTCACGGTCGGCCTGGCCGCGGTCGGCCTCGACCTCGGCGCGGATCTCGTCGAGCTCGCGGCCGATGGCCTCGATCTCCTCGTCGGTCAGGTGGGTGTACTCACGTACGTCTGCGAATGCCATGTGTCTCTCCTTCTGTGTGGAGGGTGGGCCGGCTAGAGGGTCAGGGTGCAGTCGCCGGCGGCGACCGAGATGCAGGTCTGGATGTACTCGTTGGGGTTGTCGTGCTCCTCGCCGCTGCGCAGGTCGCGGATGCGGCCGGAGGCCAGGGGGACGTCGCACGTGTGGCAGATGCCCATGCGGCAGCCGAACAGCATGTTGACGCCGGCCTGCTCGCCCGCCTCGAGCAATGTGGTGGCGCCGTCGACCTCGATCGAGGGCCCGCCGACGCCGAACGTCACGGTGCCGCCCGAGGCCTCGCCGCCGGCGGTGTTGAGGGTGAAGCGCTCGACGTGGATGTGCTCGTCGCGGCCGAGGCGCTTGTAGTGATCGGTGAACGCGTCGAGCATCGGGCCGGGGCCGCAGGCCCAGGTCTCGCGGTCCATCCAGTCGTGGCACACGTCGTCGAGCTGCTCCGGGGTGAGGATGCCGTCGGTGTCGGTGAACCGCTCGTACAGGGCGAAGCTCTCGTGGGTCTCGGCGAGCTGTCGCAGCTCGTCGCGGAACATCATGTCCTCGGGGTGCACCGCGGAGTAGGCCAGCACGACATCAGGCATCGAGCCACGACGGTCGAGGGTCCGGATGATCGACATGACCGGGGTGATGCCGCTGCCTCCGACGAGGAACAGGGCCTTCTCCGGTGGCGGGTCGGGCAGCACGAAGTCGCCCTGCGGCGCCGCGAGGCGCACGATCGTGCCCGGCGCGAGGCCGTTGACCAGGTGCTCGGAGAGGAATCCCTCCGGCATGGCCTTGACGGTGATGCTGACCGTGCCGTTCTCCTTGAGCGGGACCGACGACAGCGAGTACGACCGCCAGTGGAAGCGGCCGTCGAGCTCGACGCCGATGCCGATGTACTGGCCGGGGTGATGATCCCAGGACCAGCCCCATCCGGGCTTGATCACCAAGGTGGCGGCGCGCTCGGTCTCCGGGATGACCTTCTCGACCCGGCCGCGCAGCTCGCGCTGGGACCACAGCGGGTTGATCAGCTTGAGGTAGTCGTCGGGGGCCAGCGGCGTGGTGAGGGTCGCGGCGACCCTGCGCAGACGTTGCAGCGCGGGGGTTCGTTCGGTGAGTGGCTCGGGCATCGGGACTCTCCGGATCGAGGGTGTAACTCTGGGTTACATTTCTAGGGTCACACGTGTTCACTGAACCCGCAAGGGATACGGCCGTGTGATGCGCATTGCGTGCAGCCGACCATGATGGCTACATGCATCCCCTCCGTGAGCTGACCCTCGAGGACCTGCGGCGCCGCACGAGCATCAAGTGGCGGGAGCACGACCCGGATGTGCTGCCCCTGTGGGTGGCTGAGATGGACGTACGCCTCGCCGACCCCATCGCGCGTGCGGTGTCGCAAGCGGTGGCCGAGGGCGACACCGGCTATCCGCACGGCACGGCTTATGCCGAGGCCTTCGCTGCGTTCGCCGCCGAGCGGTGGTCGTGGGGCGGCGTCGACCCGAGCCGTACGTCCTTGGTCGCCGACGTCATGACGGGCATCGTCGAGGCGCTCGGCGTGGTGTCCTCGCCCGGCGATCCGGTCGTGGTCAACCCACCGGTCTACCCCCCGTTCTTCGGGTTCGTCGAGCACGCCGGCCGTGAGGTCGTCGAGGCGCCGCTCGGTGAGGGTGGCCGACTCGATCTCGACGCGCTGGAGGCTGCCTTCATCCACGCCCGTTCCGGCGGCCGCCCGGTGACGTACCTGCTGTGCAACCCGCAGAACCCGACCGCGATCGTCCACACGACCGAGGAGCTCCGTGGTGTCGCGGCCCTCGCGCAGACGTACGACGTGAGGGTCGTGGTCGACGAGATCCACGGCCCGCTGGTGGCGGACGGGTTCGTGCCCTATCTGAGCCTCGACGGGACGGGAAACGCGTTCGCCTTGGTCTCGGCGTCGAAGGCGTGGAACCTCGCCGGCATGAAGGCTGCGCTGCTCGTGGCCGGTGAGGATGCGGCTGCTGACCTCGCTCGACTGCCCGAGGTCGTGGGTCACGGGCCCAGCCACTTCGGCGTCCTGGCACACACCACGGCGTACCGCGAGGGCGGAGCATGGCTCGACGCGCTGCACACCGACCTCGCGGCCAATCGGGTCCTGCTGGCCGACCTGCTGGCGAAGCACCTGCCCGACGCCCGTTGGGGCGGCGGTCCCGGGACGTTCCTGGCCTGGATCGACTGCCGCGAGCTGGGGCTCGGCGACGACCCCGCGGCCGCCTTCCTCGAGCACGGCCGGGTCGCGGTCAACTCCGGCCTGCCGTTCCACCATGGCGAGGGGCACGTACGGCTCAACTTCGGTACGACCCCGGAGATACTCGCGGAGGCGCTGGAGCGGATGGGCCGGGTCGTCGGGAGGGCGTAGCGCTCGACGTGCCGAGGTCGGGCCGCCGTTCTAGCGTGGCTCCATGGGAGATCAACCGAAGCCTGAGCACACGCGGCCCGACGGCGTCGACGATGTCACGGTCGAGGCGCTCGGCAAGCTCAGCGAGGCACTCGAGATCATCGAGGAGGCGCGCGGCCAGCTCTACACGTTCCACCGCCGTACGGGCGAAGCCGACCTGGCGCTCGACGGGGCCGTCGACCTGTTCCGCAAGGCTGGTCATGACGAGATCGCCGACCGCCTCGACACCGAGCTCATCGGCCGCAACGTGCTGGAGGGTCGCTGGACGTTCCAGGTCATCGAGGAGTACGACGCGGGCTACTACGCCGCGTTCCGGGAGCACGAGCGCTCAGCACGCGAGGCCCTCGCGGACGGCCGCACGCACCTGTTCGAGGCGGAGATGAAGGAGGAGCGCCGTACGCACGGCCGCCGGCACCACGAGGCGACACCCGACTGAGGTGGTTACGACGCCGCGAACCGGGTACGTCGACCGGTAGCCGATGAAAGGAGTTCCTCATGGGACTGGATGACAAGCTGAGCAACGCCGCCGAGGACGCCAAGGGCAAGGCCAAGGAGGCCGTCGGCGGAGCCACAGACGACGAAGAGCTGGAGCGCCAAGGCAAGGGCGACCAGGCGAAGGCCGATCTCAAGGATGCGGCCGAGAACGTCAAGGACGCCTTCAAGCACTGAGCACCCGCTCACACAGGGAGTGCCTCGACCATCGGTCGGGGCACTCCTTCTGTGTGTCAGCGCAGGTCGTCCACGACCTGCAAGGTCCGGGCCCATGCGGCCGACGAGGGGTCGATCCCGTCGAAGTGACCTCCCGTGACCTCCACCAGCTCTGCGTCGCCGCCGGTCGCGTTGGTGCGGTCGGCGTACTCGATCGACTGGCTGATCGGCACGGTGTCGTCGTCGGCGGCGTGGACACAGCGCACCGGTACGTCGAGGGGGATCTGGGCGGTCGGATCGGCATACGCGATCTCGTCGTGGTCGCCCATGAATGCCGCTGCGGCCCCGCTACCGAGATGCACGGCGGTGTGGAAGTCGAGGACGCCCGCCTGCGAGATCGCCGCGGTCACCGGCACCGCCGGGTCTGCCCACGACGTACCGGTCAGCTTCGGCCGGCCGGCGGCCCAGACGGCGAGATGCCCGCCGGCGGAGTGCCCGAGCGTGATCACCGTCGTGGTGTCGAGGCCCGCGACGGTCGCGAGCGCGTCGATGCCGGCCGCGACGTCGTCGAGTGTCTGCGGGTAGCCGCCGCCGTTGCCGACGCGGCGGTACTCCAGGTTGTACGCCGTCCAGCCGTGCTCCACGAGTGACGCGACAAGCGGGCGGCCGAGCGCCAGGTCGTACGCGGCCCGCCAGAATCCGCCGTGGATCACGACGACGACTCCCTTGGCCGGGCCGGCGGCACGGGTCAGCTCGCCGAACTGTGAGTCATCGTCGCCGTAGCGGACGTGTTCCACGCCGGCCTCCTTCGTCGTCCCGCATCGTATGCGAGCGGTCAGGTGCACGCTCGAGGACCGATAGAATCAGGGTCCGTCGACACCCTGGGAGGAACCTTTCGTGGATGCCGACCAGCTCGACCAGGTCCTCCTGATCGGTTCCGGCGTCCTGGTGCTGGCGATTCTCGCGGTGCGCGTCTCGGTCACGGCCGGGCTCCCGTCGCTGCTCGTCTACCTGTTCCTCGGCCTGCTGCTCGGCAGCTCCGGATTCGGCATCCAGTTCGCGGATGCCGACCTCGCGCACGCGCTGGGATTCGGCGGGCTGGTGCTGATCCTCGCCGAGGGTGGTCTGACGACCAAGTGGGAGCACGTCAGACCCAACCTCGGCTACGGCCTGCTGCTGGCGACTCTCGGCTCGGTCATCAGCGTCACGGTGGTCGCCACAGGCGCGCACTTCCTGCTCGACCTCGACTGGGAGCTCTCGATCCTGCTGGCGGCGGTGCTGACACCGACGGATGCCGCGGCGGTGTTCTCGGTCCTGCGCACGGTCCCCTTGCGCCACTCGGTGACCGGCACGCTCGAGGCCGAGTCCGGCCTCAACGACGCCCCCATCGTGGTGCTGGTCGTCGCGATCAGCGCCCACGATGCGCTCGATCACGGGGTGCTGGCCCTGATCGGGCTGATCGTCTTCGAGCTCATCGCCGGCGGTCTCATCGGCTTCGCGATCGGCTGGATCGGCGCCAACGGCCTGCGCCGAGTCGCCCTGCCGGCATCCGGCCTCTATCCCCTCGTGGTGTTCGCGTTCGCAGTGCTGGCGTACGGCTCGGCCGCCTACCTGCACGCCAGCGGGTTCGCGGCGGTCTACGTCGCGGCGCTCGTGCTCGGCAATACCGAGCTCCCGCACCGCGTCGCCACGCGGTCGTTCGTCGAGGGCATCGGCTGGCTCGCCCAGATCGGCCTGTTCGTGATGCTCGGCCTGCTGGCCACGCCGGACGAGCTGCGCTGGTGGCACGTCTGGCACGGGCTCGCGGCCGGGGCGATCGTCACGTTCGTCGCGCGTCCGCTGTCGGTCTTCGCCTGCGCGGTGTGGTTCAAACGCGATCTCCGCGAGCAGCTGTTCATCGGTTGGGCCGGCCTGCGCGGCGCCGTGCCGATCGTGCTCGCCACGATCCCGCTCGCGGCCGACGTGGACGGATCGCGCGACCTGTTCAACGTGGTCTTCGTCGCGGTCGTCGTCTACACGCTGGTGCAGGCCGCTCCGCTCGCCCGGCTGGCCGCCTGGTGCGGGGTGCTCAGTGACGAGGCGCGCGACGTCGAGGTCGAGGCGGCGCCGCTCGAGCGCGTCTCGGCCGACCTGCTCCAGATCCGGGTGCCGAGCGGCTCCAAGCTCGCCGGCGTCGAGATCGGCGAGCTGCGGCTGCCGGTGGGCGCCTCGGTGTCGTTGGTGGTCCGTGACGGGGCGACGTTCGTACCGCATCGCACCGACCGGATCGCGATCCACGACGACCTGCTGATCGTCGCCGACCGAGCCGTACGCGAGCAGGCCGAGAACCGCCTGCGGGCTGTCGGCCGCCACGGCCGGCTGGCCGGCTGGGGCATCGAGGGTGGGTGAGGTCGAGGCCGCCCGCGGCCGAGCGCCGAACCCAGGTTGAGCGATCGCGGCGAAGCCGCCCGATGACGAAACCTCGTGAGTCGACCCGCTGACGTGGGGAGGGTTCCTACGGCAGGGGCGTCGTGGGGACGCAGGCCGTGATCTCGCGGTCTGACGTGATGCGGGTCGGGGCCTTCTTGCGCAGGCCCGCGTAGTCGTCGCCCACGATGACGACGACGCCGCCGTCGACCGTCACGTCGGGCTTGCGATAGGCGACCTTGTCCTTGAACTGGCTCGCCACCAGGCGTACGCGCGGATCCCTCGGGTCGTCGGTCAGGATCGCCACGCGGCTCGGCTTGGTGGCGCTCTCGTTGTTGCCGATCACGCCGCCGAGGAAGCCGTTGGTCTGCAGGTTGATCGTGACGCGGTTGGCCAGGCCCGAGCGGGTCGACGAGTTGAAGACGTTGACCGTGACGAGGTTGCTGTCGAGCTTCTCGCCCTTCTTGACCGTCTTGTTGGTGCAGGTGGGGGCCGCATCGACAGTGTCGGCGCTCGACGTCAGGAGACGGAAGCCCGTGATGCCGCCGAAGGCGAAGATGCCAGCGGCGACGACCAGCGTCAGCACCCGGTATGCGCGGCTCATGGCGTCACCTCCGTGAAAAAGCCACGATACGGAGGTGCCGTCATGAGTGCGCTGTTGCTTCGCTCGCTGCGCTCGCTCATCAGGTCGCCGACTTGTCGATCGAGTGGACGCGGGCATGCAGCATGTTGCGCTGCTGGAGGGCGGCGCGCAGCGCGCGGTGCAGGCCATCCTCGAGGAACAGCTCGCCCCGCCAGCTCACGACGTGGGCGAACAGGTCGCCGAAGTAGGTCGAGTCGTCATCCAGCAGGTGCTCGAGGTCGAGCTGGGTCTTGGTGGTCGTCAGATCGTCGAGCCGCACCTGCGAAGGCGAGATCTCGGCCCACGTGCTCTGAGTCAGCCCGTGGTCCGGATAGGGGCGTCCCTCGCTCACCCTCCTGAAGATCACCCGGTCAGTGTAGACAGGCTGCCCGATGGCCGGAGGTAGCGTATGGCCATGACGACCGACGACGACGCTCAGACGGCCGCCGCAGAGGCTGCGAAGGCGGCTCAGGAGGCCCAGGCCGAGGCGGACGCGGCGCAGAAGAAGGCCGACGAGCTCGCGGCCGCAGCGCGCGAGGCTGTGGCGAGCGAGGCCGAGGCCGAGGAGCCCAAGGCGAGTCCCGCAGCCAGCGAGATCGTCGAGATCATCAAGGCCGGCTACGCCTTCGAGGGCACCGCGATCGAGATGGGCGCCCTGGTCGACGGCACCCCAGTCCCCGAGGCCCAGGTATGCATACCGCTCGCCATGCTCAACCGGCACGGACTCGTCGCTGGCGCCACCGGCACGGGCAAGACCAAGACGCTGCAGGTGCTCGCCGAGCAGATCGCCGCCAACGGCGTACCGGTGTTCGCGGCCGACATCAAGGGTGACCTGTCCGGCATCGCGACGCCCGGAACGTCGAACGACAAGCTGCTCGAACGGACCAGGAGCATCGGCCAGGACTGGCAGTCCGTCGCCACCCCGACGGAGTACTTCGCCCTCGGCGGCATCGGCATGGGCCTGCCCGTGCGCGCCACGATCGACGGGTTCGGCCCGACCCTGCTGTCGAAGGTGCTGGGCCTCAACGCCACCCAGGAGTCGTCCCTGGGACTGGTGTTCCACTACGCCCGCAACGCCTCGCTGCCGCTGGTCGACCTCAACGACCTGCGCGACGTCCTGACGCACCTCACGGGCGACGAGGGCAAGGCCGAGCTCAAGAACCTCGGGGGCCTGTCCGCCGCCACGGTCGGCGTGATCCTCCGCGAGCTGATCGCATTCGCCGACGAGGGCGCCGACCAGTTCTTCGGCCAGCCGGAGATCGTCGTGTCCGACTTCCTGCGCACGGCGCCCGACGGCCGCGGCATCGTGTCGCTCCTCGAGGTGCCCGGGGTGCAGGACAAGCCGGCGCTGTTCTCGACGTTCCTCATGTATCTGCTCAAGCAGCTGTTCACCGAGCTGCCCGAGGTCGGCGACGCCGACAAGCCCAGGCTGGTCTTCTTCTTCGACGAGGCGCACCTGCTGTTCGCCGATGCGTCGGACGACTTCCTGGAGACGATCACGCAGACCGTACGCCTGATCCGGTCCAAGGGCGTCGGCATCTTCTTCGTCACGCAGACCCCCAAGGACGTACCCAGCGACGTGTTGGCGCAGCTGGGATCGCGGGTGCAGCACCAGCTGCGGGCGCACACCCCCGATGCCGCGAAGGCGCTCAAGGCGACCGTCTCGACGTATCCGAACACGACGTACGACCTCGAGGAGGTCTTGACGTCCCTCGGCATCGGTGAGGCGATCGTGACCGTGATGAGCGACAAGGGTGCGCCGACTCCCGTCGCGTGGACGCGGCTCAGGGCGCCACAGGGTTCGATGGACCCGACGCCGGCCGACCAGATTCAGGCCGCCGTCACGGCATCACCCCTGCTGGCCAAGTACGGCACGGCAGTCAATCCTCAGTCGGCCAGCGAGATTCTCGGCGCGAAGGCTGACGCGGAGGTGGCCGCCTCGGCGGAGGAGACCAGCAAGCAGTGGGAGCAGAAGGAGGCCGAGCGCCTTCAGAAGGAGGCCGATCGCCTGGCGAGGCAGAAGGCTCCGAGCAGGCCCAGATCGCGGCGGATGTCGCCCGTGGATCGCGCCGTGGGCGAGGCGAGCCGCACGTTGGCCCGCGAGCTCATCAAGAACTTGTTCAAAAAACGTCGGTGATCGACGGTAGTCTCAGGGAAGAAATCAGGGTTGTCTCTGGTTGCCACAGGTGACAGCAGACATACAGAGTGAATAAACGAAGGCGCACCTGGGCGCCTTCTGCCGGGCTCAGGCCGGGCAAAGAGGTGCAGGAGGCGTGATGACGCAGTCGTCACAGCAGACAGGGCGTACCGAAGTCGTGCGCCGATCTGGTCTGCCCCTCGGCCTCAAGCGCGGCGCGATCGAGCTGACGTTCCTTGCGATCCTCTACGTCGGCTACAGCGCCTCGCGACTGCTTGCCTCCAACGACTTTGCCCCGGCCCGCGGCCGTGCGCTCGACGTGCTCGCGTTCGAGAAGTCGTGGCGCATCGACGCCGAGTCGTGGCTCAACGACAAGTTCGTGCAATATGACTGGCTCGGCCTGTTCGGCAGCTACTGGTACGCCACGACGCACTACATCGTCACCGCCGTGGTCCTGATCTGGATCTACCGCCGCAGCGCCTCGGAATACGTCACGGCTCGCCGTGCTCTGGTGTTCGCGACGATCATGGGCCTGTCGTTCTACCTCGTGATGCCGACAGCGCCGCCGCGCATGATCAGCGGCATGTACGTCGACGTGCTCAGCCTGCACTCGGCGGCCGGTTGGTGGAGCACCGACGCATCGGCGCCCAAGGGACTCGGCGGCATGACCAACGAGCTCGCGGCATTCCCCTCGCTGCACGCCGGCTGGGCGTTGTGGGTCGCGATCGTGCTGATCCGCGCCAACGTCCACAAGATCATCCAGGCCCTCGGGCTGGCCTACGCCGGCATCATGACGATCGTGATCGTCGGCACCGGCAACCACTGGGTCCTCGACGCGATCGTCGGCTGGATCGTCGTCCTCGCTGCCTTCGGTGGCGTCATCGCATGGGAGAGACGAAGTCCGGTCGTCGCCCACGAGGACGCACACATCCCGGTCTGACACAGTCGACCCTGTGAACTCTGTCCTCCACCAGTCCTCGCACGGAGTCAGGTTCGACTGGGGTGCGACGGGCGGCCGGGCGATCGCCGATGGAGCTGACGTCGCGGTCGTGGTCGACGTGCTGTCGTTCTCGACCTCACTCAGCGTCGCCGCTGACCTCGGCATCGTCGTGCTGGCCTATCCCTGGGAGGCCGAGGACGCGCCGACCTACGCCGCACAGCATCGCGCGACGCTGGCGGTGGGTCGCAGCGTCGCGCAGCCGGGGGAGGTGAGCCTCTCGCCGGCCAGCATACGAGCGGCCGCACCCATGGAGCGGCTCGTGCTGCCGTCGCCCAACGGCTCGGCCATCTCGGTCGACCTGGCGTCGGCCGTCACTACGGTCGTGGGGGCGTCGTTGCGCAACGCCGCCGCGGTCGCTGACTGGATCGCCCGCGAGCACGACGCCGAGTCGGCGTCGATCGCGGTGGTCGCTGCCGGCGAACGGTGGCCCGACGGCTCCTTGCGCCCGGCCGTCGAGGACCTGTGGGGCGCCGGTGCGGTCCTCGCCGCGCTCGAGGACCACGACTGGCCAGGCCTGTCGCCCGAGGCGGCGCAGGCGGCCGACGCCTACCGGTTGATCGCGGGTCGCGAGGAGTCGCACCTGATGGCCTGCGCCGGCGGGCAGGAGCTGGTCGGCGCGGGCTTCGCCGCCGACGTCGCGGTGGCCGCCGAGGTCGGCTCGAGCCGCACGGTCCCGCTGCTGAGCGACCGCGGCTTCATCGCCGCCCCCTGACGGCGTCTGCTCTGGGCTGATCCGCCTGCAGCAGCAAACCTTTTGCCGGGTCTCGCGGGTCCGCACGATGGTCACATGGCTGACAACGACAAGACCACTCTCTTCTCCGGACAGATGCGGCAACAGCTGCTGCACCGACGCGTCCTTGTGCTCGATGGGGCCCTCGACGACGACAACGGCACGCTCCTGGCGACCCAGCTGCTCTCGCTGGCGGCTGAGGACCCGGTCGCGGATGCGGTGCTCTGGATCCACTCGCCGGGCGGCTCCGTGCCGTCGATGCTCGCGATCCGCGACGTCATGAAGCTGGTGCCGTGCGACGTCGCGACCCTGGCGCTGGGCCTCGCGTGCAGCGCCGGACAGTTCCTGCTGTCGTCAGGGACGAAGGGCAAGCGATACGCCCTGCCGCACTCGCGGATCCTCATGCACCAGGGGTCGGCCGGCATCGGTGGATCCGCGGTCGACGTCGAGCTGCAGGCCGAGGACCTGCGCTACACCCGCGACACGGTGCTCGGGATCATCGCCGAGGACACCGGGCAACCGGTCGAGCGGATCTTCGAGGACTCCCTGCGCGACCGGTGGTACACCGCCCAGGAGGCTGTCGACTACGGCTTCGTCGACGCCATCGTCGACAACTTCGAGCAGGTCATGCCGACCCGGAAGCACCTCGCGATGGGGGTCAACGCATGAGCAGCTACACGATCCCCAACGTCATCGCGCAGCACCCGCGGGGTGAGCGGGTCATGGACGTCTACTCGCACCTGCTCGCGGAGCGCATCATCTACCTCGGCACCGGCATCGACTCGGGCGTCGCCAATGCTTTGATCGCCCAGCTGCTGCACCTCGAGGCGGACGGCCCCGGCCAGGAGATCAACCTCTACATCAACTGCGAGGGCGGCGACGAGACCGCGATGCTGGCGATCTACGACACGATGCAGTTCATCCAGGCTCCGGTGGCCACGACCTGCGTCGGTCAGGCCATCGCCGCCGGCGCCGTGCTGCTCGCCGCCGGTGAGCCCGGGCGCCGCTCGGTGCTGCCGCACAGCAGGGTCGTCCTCCACCAGCCTGCGGTCCAGGGCCGCGGCGCGATCCCCGACCTCATCCTGCAAGCCGACGAGGTCGTCCGCATCCGCGCCGCGATCGAGTCGATCCTGTCGAGCCACACGGGCCAGACAGTCGAGGCGCTGCGTGCCGACACAGACCGCGATCGCGTGTTCGCCGCTGAGGCGGCCATCGCGTACGGGCTGGCCGACGAGGTGCTGCAACGGCGTACGGCTGTGGCGGCCTAGGTGTACCCGGTCAGGACGTTGGTAGCGGGAATGGCTTGACGTGAACGAGAACCTCCGGGTGGGGTGTGGCTTGTCGAAGGCCCACATCCACCACGGAGGTTCTCGTGTCCCACGGTAATGCGGTGCGAGCATTACCGTGGGACACGAGAACCTCCGTGGTGGATGTGGGCCTTCGACAAGCCACACCCCACCCGGAGGTTCTCGTTCACGTCAAGCCATTCCCGCTACCAACGTCCTGACCGGGTACACCTAGGCAGCCGGGTCCGACGCCCGGTGGGTCCACCCACCTACACTCGACGGGTGATTCGATTCGACAAGGTCACCAAGACCTACCCCGGCCAGAAGCGCGCTGCGCTCGACGCCGTCGACCTGGAGATCGAGAAGGGCGAGTTCGTCTTCCTTGTCGGCTCCTCCGGTTCGGGCAAGTCGACGTTCCTGCGCCTGATCCTCCGCGAGGCCCGCCCCACGACCGGGCGCGTCTACGTCGCAGGCAAGGAGATCAACAAGCTGTCGAGCTGGAAGGTGCCCAAGCTGCGCCGCCAGGTCGGCACGGTGTTCCAGGACTTCCGCCTGCTGCCCAACAAGACCGTGACCGAGAACGTCGCGTTCGCGCTGCAGGTCATCGGCAAGTCGCGCAGCGAGATCAACAAGCTCGTCCCCGAGACGCTCGAGATGGTCGGCCTCGAGGGCAAGGGGCACCGCATGCCCGACGAGCTGTCGGGTGGCGAGCAGCAGCGCGTCGCCGTGGCTCGCGCGTTCGTCAACCGGCCGATGATCCTCATCGCCGACGAGCCGACCGGAAACCTCGACCCCGCCACCAGCGTCGGCATCATGAAGCTGCTCGACCGGATCAACCGCACCGACACCACCGTGGTCATGGCCACGCACGACTCGTCGATCGTCGACCAGATGCGCAAGCGCGTCATCGAGCTCGACAACGGACTCATCGTCCGTGACGAGGCCCGCGGCATCTACGGTTACCAGAACTAGGAGACGTCGATGCGAAGCACCTTGAGTGAGCTGCGCCAAAGCCTGTCCCGCAACAAGTCCATGACGATCTCGTTGGTCGTCACGATGACCGTCTCGCTGCTGCTGGTGGCGTTGGGTCTGCTGATCCAGCAGCAGGCCGACCGCACGGAGAAGTACTTCGGCTCCAAGCTCCAGCTGCAGGTCAACCTGTGCACCAAGAACTCGCCGAGCTCCAACTGCATCGGCGGTGTCGCCACGGATGACCAGAAGAAGGCCGTGCAGCAGGCCTTGCGGGAGAACCCCGAGGTCAAGTCGTTCGACGTACGCACGCCCAACGACAACTACGAGCGGGCGCGCGCGCTCCTCGGCCAGTCCGACACCGGCCGCAAGCAGCTCGAGACCCTCGGCCCCGAGTCGTTCCCCGAGTCGTACTTCGTGACCCTCAAGGACGCCGACAAGTACGACGGTGTCGTCAGCCAGGTCTCGGGCATGGACGGTGTCGGCAACGTCAACTCGCTCAAGAAGCTCCTCGGCCCGTTGTTCGACTTCCTCAACAACATGAAGTGGGCATCGATCGGTGTCGCCCTCCTGCTGATCGTCGCGGCGATCCTGCAGGTCTCCAACACCGTCCGCATGACGGCGTACGCCCGACGGCGCGAGATCGGCATCATGCGGCTCGTCGGCGCATCGAGCTGGCACATCCAGCTGCCGTTCGTCCTCGAGTCGCTGATCGCGGCGCTGCTCTCGGCCATGTTGGCAGCTGCCGGGCTCGCCGCCTTCATGTACTTCGTCGTCTACCAGTACCTGCGGCACACCCTGGGGTCGCTCACGACGTGGGTCGGCTGGCACGAAGCAGTGATCGTCGTCGGATGGACGACGGCGCTCGCCATGGTGCTGGCCCTGATCCCGACCCTCGTGATGACGCGCAAGTACCTCGACGTCTAGCCACTCCCGGGAGGCGAAATGCTTCTTGGTGTGACTCATGTGACGTAAGGTGCGGAAGAGACAACCGACGCGCCCTCCCTCGGGAGGCTCTTCCCCGAGGTCGAGTTCATGTTTTCCACCACCCGCAAGGCCGCCATGGCGGTGCTGTTGATGGCATCGCTGATCGCCGCATTGGCGACCCCGTCGTTCGCCGACAAGAAGGACGACCTCGAGAAGCAGAAGAAGGGTGTCAGCGGCAAGATCGGCGACGCCAAGAAGGATCTCGAGCTCTCGACCAAGAAGTATGCCAACGCCGTCGCGGCCCTCAAGCTCGCCCAGGGCAAGCTCGACGCCGCGCAGTCGAAGCTCAGCAACACCCGCGGTGCCCTCGCGACGGCCAAGGCCCGCGACACCGAGATGCAGGCCAAGCTCACCTCGACCGAGGCCGAGCTCGACGCCGCTGTCGCGCGGCTCAGCAAGGGCAAGACCGAGCTGCGCAGCTCGGAGTCCAAGGTCGAGCAGTTCGCGGTGCAGAACATCGAGCAGGGCGACCCCGGCATGCGGGCGTTCAGCAGCCTCCTGCAGGGCGAGGACCCCAACCAGTTCTCCGAGCAGATGAGCCTCAACGACGCGGTCAGCGACGACCAGCTCGCGACGATGCAGACCCTCGCGGCCACGCGCGTGATCCTCGAGGTCAACCGCGACCGGGTGACCAAGCTGCGCGACCAGGTCAAGGCGCAGCGCGAAGCCGCCGCCGCCAACCTCGTACGCAAGCAGAACCTCGAAGCGGCAGCCGAGTCCCAGAGGGCCCAGGTGGCGCAGCTCGTCACCGCGCGACGGGGCGCCCGCAGCACCGCTGCCAGACTGCGTGCCGAGGACAAGAAGCAGCTCGCCTCGCTGGAGTCCGAGCGCAACAGCCTCGAGGCCCGCATCCGCGCCCTCACCCCCAAGCAGGTCAAGGACGCCGGCGGTGACGGCGGCGGCACGCTGTCGTACCCCGTCAGCGGATACCCGATCACCTCGCCGTACGGGATGCGCTTTCACCCCGTGCTGCACGTCTGGAAGCTCCACGACGGCACCGACTTCGGCGCCCCCTGCGGGACGACGGTGCGCGCAGCTGCCGGTGGCACGGTCCTGCAGACGTACTACAACGGGGGCTACGGCAACCGGATCATCCTCAACAACGGCCGGATGCGCGGCAAGGGCGTCGTCACGACGTACAACCACCTGACCCGCTGGATCGTCAGCCCCGGTCAGCACGTCAAGCGCGGCCAGACGATCGGCTACTCCGGCACGACCGGCTACTCGACCGGCTGCCACCTGCACTTCATGGTGCTCGTCAACGGCTCGACCGTGAACCCCATGGGCTGGCTGTAGGAGCGCATGCCGGTCGTCGAGTCGAGCGTCGTCGTGGCGGTCGACCACGCCACCGCGTTCGCCGTGTCGCAGACGACCGGTGAGACCCGGCTGCGGTGGGACCCGTTCATCCACGAGCAGCACCTGCTCGACGGTGCGACGACGCCTGCGAAGGGCGTACGGACCGCGACGCGGCACCGCCTGAAGGTGTTGCGGATGACCAGCGAGTACGTGTCGTTCAACCCGCCGACCAACGTCGGCATGAAGATGCTCGACGGGCCGTGGTTCTTCGAGTCGTTCGCCGGCGGATGGCGGTTCGCGCCCGAACCGGGTGGCGGGACGCGCGCCACGTGGCGCTACAACATCCGCTGCAGGCCGAGGTGGCTGGCCCCGATCGCCGAACGCATCGGGGCGCGGGTGCTGCAACGCGACATCGACCGGCGCATCGCCGGATTCGCTCGCGGATGTGCCGATCCGGTGGTGCTGGCGGCCGTACGCGCCTGAACGTCGTACCGGGGTGTCACAATGGTGGGGTGGCCAAGGAAACCGGGCGCAAGCTCGTTGCGCAGAACAAGAAGGCGCGCCACGACTTCCACATCGAAGACACGTTTGAGGCCGGACTGGTCCTCAGCGGCACCGAGGTGAAGTCGTTGCGTGCCGGTCGCGCATCCCTCGTCGACGGGTTCGGCGAGATCGAGCGCGGCGAGGCATGGCTGCTGCACGTCCACATCCCGGAGTACACGCAGGGCACCTGGACCAATCACGAGACCCGCCGGCGGCGCAAGATGCTGCTCAACCGGCAGGAGATCGACCGCATCGAGCGGCGTACGTCCGAGAAGGGCTTGACGATCGTCCCGCTGTCGCTCTACTTCAAGGATGGTCGCGCCAAGGTCGAGATCGCGCTGGCCAAGGGCAAGAAGACGTACGACAAGCGGCACGCCATCGCCGAGCGCGACGCGACCCGCGAGGCAGAACGGGATCTCGGGCGTCGGCTCAAGGGCATGTAGCGGTGGCTTGGGAGGATGCCGACCTGCCGGCGTACGCCGCGAGGCTTGGCATCCCCGGAATCGTCGACGTCCACACGCACTTCATGCCGCCGGCGATTCTCGCCAAGGTGTGGGCCTACTTCGACTCGGCCGGACCCTTGCTCGGGCGGCCGTGGCCGGTGACCTATCGGGGCAGCGACGACCAACGCGTCGAGCAGCTGCGGGCGATCGGCGTCAAGAAGTTCTCGGCGCTGTCGTACGCCCACAAGCCCGGCATCGCCGGGTTCATGAACGACTGGACGACCGAGTTTGCGGCTCGTACGCCCGACGCGCTGCGCTCGGCGACGTTCTATCCCGAGCCCGAGGCAGCGACGTACGTGCCCAAGCTCATCGCGGACGGGGTCGAGGTGTTCAAGGCGCACGTGCAGGTCGGTGACTTCGCGCCGAACGACCCTCTGCTCGAACCGGTGTGGAGCGCGCTCGCCGAGAGCGGGACGCCGATCGTCCTGCATGCCGGGTCCGGACCGGCGCCCGGCACGCACACCGGCCCCAGTCCGGTTGCCGACGTCATGTCGAGGCATCCGAGCCTTGCGCTGATCATCGCGCACCTCGGCATGCCGGAGATCTCGGAATTCCTCGACCTTGCAGAGAGTTACCCGAACATGCGACTCGACACCACGATGGCATTCGTCGACTTCTGGGGGCTGCCGATCCCCGACGGCGTCGTGCCCCGCCTCGCGGCGCTGCAGGACAAGATCCTGTTCGGCACGGACTTCCCCAACATCCCGTACGCCTATGCGCACCAGGTCGAGGTGCTGGAGCGGCTCGACCTCGGTGACGACTGGATGAAGGACGTGCTGTGGCACAACGGCGCGAAGCTGTTCGGGGTTGCCGCATGACCGAGCGCCAGCGAGGGAATCATGTGGCAGCAGTCATGCCGTCGCCTGCGTATCGTGAGCTTCTTTTGCGGGTGGCGGCATGAGACTGGCGAGCGCGCAGGGCAAGTGGCTGCTGGCCGCGATGATCCTCGGCTCCGGCATGGCGTTCCTCGACGGCTCGATCGTCGGCCTCGCGCTGCCGGCGATCACGCGCGACCTCGGCGGTGGCCTGCCGGGCCAGCAGTGGACGGTCAACGCCTACACGCTCACCCTCGCTGCGCTGATCCTCGTGGGCGGGTCGCTCGGCGACCAGCTTGGTCGCCGCAAGGTGTTCGTCGTGGGGGTCACCTGGTTCGCGATGGCGTCGGTGCTGTGCGCCGTGGCCCCGACGATCGAGGTGCTCGTCGCTGCTCGCGGGCTGCAGGGCATAGGCGCCGCGCTGCTGACGCCGGGCAGCCTGGCGATCATCTCGGCGTCGTTCGTGCCGGAGGACCGCGGCCCGGCGATCGGCGTGTGGTCCGGCCTCGCGGGCGTGACGACGGCGATCGGGCCGCTGGTCGGCGGCTGGCTGGTCGACATGGTCGGCTGGCGGTCGATCTTCTGGATCAACGTGCCGCTCGCCGCGGTGGTCGTCTGGCTGTCGATCAAGCACGTGCCGGAGACGACCGGCGAGCAGAAGAAGCTCGATCTCGGCGGAGCGGCGCTGACGGCGGCCGGCCTGGCTTTCCTGACGTACGGGCTGGTTGAGAAGTCGTGGATGTGGTCGGTCGGCGGGCTCGTCGTGCTGGCGGCGTTCGTCGTTCACCAGAAGCTGACGCCGCACGCGCTGGTGCCGCTCGAACTGTTCGCGAACCGGGTGTTCACCGCCGCCAACATCTGCACGTTCGCGATCTATGGCGCCTTGGCCGCGTCGGGCTTCCTGCTCGTGCTCGAGCTGCAGTATGTCGCCGGGTTCTCGCCGCTCGAGGCGGGTCTGTCGACGATCCCGGCAACGATCCTGATGCTTCTGTTCTCGTCCAAGGCCGGTGCGCTCGCCACCCGGATCGGCCCTCGCTGGCCGATGACGTTCGGACCTGTCGTGTCGGCCGGCGGGTTGCTCCTCTGGCTCATGGTCGACGAGCACACCAACTTCTGGATCGACGTGCTGCCGGGTGCGATCGTGTTCGGCCTCGGCCTGGTGCTGCTTGTCGCTCCGCTGACGACGGCCGTGCTGGCGGCAGCGCCCGACATGCAGAGCGGCATCGCGTCGGGCATCAACAACGCCGTGGCTCGCACGGCCTCGCTCCTGGCTGTCGCCGCGATCCCGCCGATCGCGGGGATCGCCGGCAAGGACTTCGCTGACCCGGATGTGTTCGACCCGGGCTTCCGCATGGGCACGCTGATCTGCGTCGGCATGCTGCTGGTGGCGGGCGCCTGCGCGGCGGCCCTGATCCACGGCAAGGCCGTCACCCCAGAAGCCCTGCTCGCCGAGGACTGACGAGCCTTGGAACAGCCGATGTTCAGGTGGTTTCGGAATTCCTGGAACGGTCCGGAGGTTGTACAGGGGTAGGATGGTGGCGTTGCTTCGGCAGCGTTTGAAAACTCAAGAGGGGCTGATCGGTTTCGACTAAGGTCGTTCGATTCAGGTGAAGCGGGTAGAGGATCCAGGGTTATCTCTTAAACGATCTCTGGAAACCAACAAGTGCCGATTCAAAGCGCACTGACTTCGCCCTCGCTGCTTAAGCGATAGGTGAAGGGCTGGCCCGGGGGCGTTCCCGCTCCGGATCGCCAGTCTCATTTAGGGGACTTGCTGATCACACGGCGTCGCAGCGTGTGATCGGGACTTTTCTGCGACTGGGCCTGTCGGCGACGCGTTCGTCCGAGCGTCGGGGCCGAGAAAAGCGATAGACGAACTGCACCCGGAGAAGCCCTGACTCAGCGCCATAGGACCCGGGTTCGATTCCCGGCAGCTCCACGACGAAGACAGGACCTCCGCCCACTGGGCGGAGGTCCTTCGTCGTGGAGCTGCCGGGAATCGAGTGGGCCCCTGACACGCGGCGCCTTTTTCGCGGCGAAGCCGCCGTCAGGCGCCGCCGGACAAGGGATCCCGGCAGCTCCACCGGAGGATCCGCGCAGCTCCACCGAGGGATCCCCGAACGCCCCTTACGCCGCTCCCGGCAGGAAACGCACCGCCGGGACGCCGCCGGGCCCGTCCGGGGTGACGACGGCGTGAACCCGGTAGACCTCAGCGATCAGATCCGGCGTCAGCACCTCCGAAGGAGCGCCGATGGCCACCACCGCGCCAGCAGACAGCACGACGAGCTGGTCGCAGAACATCGCCGCGAGGTTGAGGTCGTGGAGGGCGACGACAGAGGTGACCGGAAGACGGCGCACCAGGCCCAGGAGATCCAGCTGGTGGTGCACGTCGAGGTGGTTGGTCGGTTCGTCGAGCAGCAGCTCCTGTGGGGCCTGGGCCAGAGCGCGAGCGATGTGTACGCGTTGACGTTCGCCGCCGGACAGTGTGTGCCATGAGCGATCCGCCAGGTCAGTGAGCTCGACGCGCGCGAGTGCCTCGGCGACCGCGGCCCGGTCGTCGCTGTCCTCGGCCGCCCACGTCGATCGGTGCGGGATGCGCCCGAGCTTCACGACATCGGACACCGTGAGGTCGAGCTCGGTCTGCGCATGCTGCTCGACGACGGCGATCCGCCGGGCGACGTCTCGCCGGCGCATGCCGTGCAGGTCGGCGCCGTCGAGCAGCACGCGACCACTCGCAGGCTTGCGCACACCGGCAAGCAGCCGAAGCAGCGACGACTTGCCCGAGCCGTTGGGCCCCAACAGGCCCAGCGTCGTGCCGGGTGTGACGTCGAGCGTGACGTCGTGGACGACCTGGCGGCCGCCGACGCTCCACGATGCGTGGCGCGTTGCGAGACTCATACGGGCCTCCTGCGTCGAGAGAGGATCACGGCGAACGCGGGCACTCCGACCAGCGCGGTGACGACGCCGACCGGGAGCTCCTGCGGGCTGAAGACCGTTCGGGCCACCGTGTCGACCCAGACCAGGAAGATCGCACCGATGAGCGCTGTCGCCGGGAGCAGCAGCCGGTGACCGGGGCCGACGACGGCGCGGGCGGCGTGCGGCAGCACGAGCCCCACGAAGCCGATCGCGCCGGCGGCGCTGACGAGCGTCGCGGTGATGAGCGCCGTGACCACGAGGAGCACGAGCCGCACCCATCGCACGGAGATGCCGAGCGATGCGGCGGCGTCCTCGCCGAATGCGAACGCGTCGAGTGCGGGCGCGAGGGCGATGCAGACCACGAGCCCGACACCGCACACGATCCCGCAGGTGATCACGTCGGTCCAGCCGGCGCCGCTGAGCGACCCGAGCAACCAGAACAGCACGCCACGGGTCTGCTCGGCATCGGCCGAGGAGGTGACGATGAACGAGGTGAGGGCCGAGAACAGCTGCGTCGCGGCGACTCCCGCGAGCACGACGCGGTCGGGGGTGCCGCCGGCTCCCGCGGCGAGCAGCAGCACCATCGTGAACGCCACGACCGCGCCGAGGAAAGCGCCGGCCGACAGCGAGATGACCCCGCCGCCGACACCGAGGATCACGACGAGCACGGCACCAGTGGATGCTCCCGAGGAGATGCCGAGCACGAACGGATCGGCGAGCGGGTTGCGCAGCAGGGACTGCATGATGGCGCCGCAGATCGCGAGGCCCGCCCCGCACACGGCAGCCAGGAGCGTACGCGGCAAGCGCAGCTCCCACACGATGCCGTCACGTATGCGCGAGACCCCGGCGTCGCCCCACCCGAGGTGCTGCGCGACGACGCCGAACACGTCGCGCACCGACACCTGCGCTGGTCCGATCGTGATCGCGACGGCGACCGACAGCGTCAGCGCCGCCAGGCCCACGGCCCAGAGCGCCCCTCGGGCACCCCGGACCGTGGCGGCCCGTACGACGTGGCTCAACGCGTGAGCCCAAGAGCGACCAGCGCCTTGGCGAGCTTCTCGGTGCCGTCGACGGTGCGGATCGAGGGGTTCATGTCAGCGCCGTTCATGATGACGTAGCGCTTCTTGCGCACCGCGGTCAGGCGCTTGGTGACCGGGTTGGACTCGAGGAACCGGATCTTGTCCTCGAGCTTGTCGCCGGTCTGCGACTTGCGCCGCAGGTTGCCGAGCACGATGACGGTCGGATCGCGGTCGAGCACGGTCTCCCAGCTGACCTGCGGCCACTCGGTGTGCGTGTCGGCGAAGACGTTCTTCACGCCGACCGTGCGGGAGATGACGCCCGACGAGCCGCAGCAGCCGGCCATGTAGGGCAGCTCGGTGTTGGCGAACCAGTACGCGACCGAGACGTCGGTGTCAGGTGCGTTCTGCGCCGCCTTGGTCATCCGGGCCTTCAGGTCGGCGATGAGCTTCTCGCCGCGCGACGGGACGTCGAAGATCTCGGCGAGCTCGGTGATCTCCTGATAGATGACGTCCATCTGGAGGGGATGGTCGCGGGGCCCGTCACCGCTCTCGTCGGTACGGCCGTCGCAGTGCGAGGGCGCCACGTACGTCGGTACCCCCAGCTTGGCGTACTGCTGGCGGCGGTCGGGGTCCTCGTCGTTGAGCGAACCGCCGAACGACGCCGTCACGATGTCGGGCTCTTCCTGGAGCACTCGCTCGTAGGACACGGCATTGTCACCCAGGCGGGGAACCTTGGCGTTGGCCTTGGCCAGGTTGGGGCGGATCGCGTCGGTCCAGGTCGACGTGCCGACCATGCGGTCCTCGAGGCCGAGTGACAGCAGGATCTCGGTCGAGCCCTGGTTGACGGAGACGGCCCGCCGCGGAGCCTTGTCGATCGTGACGTCCATCCCGCAGTTGTTCTTGATCGTCAGCGGGTATGTCGTACGGCCTTCGGTGGCGGCGAGCTTGGTGGTCCCGGTGCTGGGGGAGTCGCTGGTTCCGCAGGCGGCCAGGACCGAGGCGGCCAGCATGGCAGTGGCCAGGAACGCGGCCGGGCGTAGGAGGGTAGGGAGGGGCATCTGATGTCCTGTGATCTGAGGCTCTTGCGCGGAGCCTGACGAATGATCCGGCCGACAGATGTCGGCCGCAAACCAGCAGGTTTTCGGACTCGGGTTCGACCGGATGGTGGCGCCTTCCCAGATCTCACGATCCAGTGGCCGATGCCACCCCCGTCCCCCTCACCGCTGCGCGTCAGCTCCGGAGTCTCACCGGATTCCCTGACCCAAACGACTGGGTACGACTGGTTCGCTCGCAGCCTAGCAAAGGGTGGCCTAAGTTGGCTCAGTGGTCGGGACTCACACCCGCTCAGGGGTGAACAGCACCTCCGACGCGTGCAGCGAGTCGAGGTACTCCCGGACCGCCGAGATGCGTCCGTCGACGATCTCGAAGATGCCGCAGTACTCGTTGTCGTACGGCAGTCCCGTGGCCGAGGCGATGCCACGCACTCGCCACTCCAGGACCGCGGTGTCGCCCTCGGCAATCAGCGTGCCGAAGTCGAACTGCTGCGTGCCTGGCTCGTACAGGGATCCGGCGCCGACGAGGAACGACATGATGTCCTCACGGCCCCACCTGATGCCGGACAGCGGGAGGTCGCCGTGCAGGCACCAGGTGGCGTCTTCGGTGAAGCTGTCCGCGATCGCGTCGAGACGGCCTTCGGTCAGGGCGTCGAGGTAGCGCTCGAGGACGGCTCGGGCATCGGAGGTGCGGGTTGTCATGTCGCGGCCTACCGATCCGCGGTGAGGGTGCCGGCGACACCCCAGCTGTCGGTCGGGGTGTCGAGGATCCAGACCTGGACGGTCTCGGCCGGGATCCCGTAGCCGTCGACGAATGCGTCGGTGATGTCCTTGACGAGGGCGCGCTTCTGCTCGACGGCGCGGGGTCCTTGCAGGACGGTGACGATCGGCATGATGACTCCTTGGGTTGGGTGACTCTTGTGTCCACCCATTCCACGTGCGGTCCGCAGGACCATCAATGGCGATCAGCAGATCGCAACGATCACGCGCGATGATTGCTGCCGTGCGTACGAACCTCGGCGCACGCCGCGAGCAGGCGGGTCAGCAGGGGAGAGCGTGATCCCGCCGGCACCGCGACAGAGGTCGTCATCGAGAGCTCAGGCAGAGCCGGGCGGAACACCACCCGGGTGTGCCGAAGCTGCTGGGCGTGCGGTTCGTACAGGATCGTCCAGCCATCCCCGTTGCCGATCGATGCCAAGGTCTCCGGCAGCTTCGACGTGTGCGGGCCGAGGGTCGGCTCGAACCCGGCGGCCGCGCACGCCGACATGACGAGGTCGACCAGCGGCGCATTCGCCTTGCGTGGCACGAGCCACAACGGCAGCGACGCGAGGTCGGCGAGGTCGATCGCGTCCTGACCCGCTGTCGGATGCGTGGATGGGACAGCGATCACCAGTGGGTCGTCCCAGACCGGAACGACGTCGAGGTCGGCTGCGGTGCCAACCCCACGGACGAACGCCGCGTTCAGCTGGCCGGTCCGG
Organism: Aeromicrobium sp. 9AM; assembly: GCF_902506105.1. Lineage (GTDB taxonomy): Bacteria > Actinomycetota > Actinomycetes > Propionibacteriales > Nocardioidaceae > Aeromicrobium. The sequence goes on along the minus strand of NZ_LR733304.1, from coordinate 2,040,110 downwards.
ACCCGGTCGAACCGGGTGGCCGTCGCGTACGTTCCCAGCTCCACGGCGATGTCGGGATCGGTCCGCTTCAACGTCTCCAGCAGCAGGTCGAGCCGTTGACCCAGGCCGGTGCTGCTTCCGAGCCTCAGCGGGACCTGCGCCTCGCCCTGTTGGGTGACCACCGTGCGGGCGCGCTCGACCGCGGCCAGGATCGATCTCGCCTCCGGCAGGAACCGCTGGCCCGCCGCAGTCAGCTTCACGACCCTGGACGTCCGTTCGAACAGTCTCTGGCCGAGCTCTCGTTCGAGGCGGGCGACCTGTCCGCTCACGGCCGGTTGGCCGATGCCCAAGGTCTCCGCGGCCACCCGGAAGCTCAGCGACTCCGACACCGCGAGGAAGCACTCGACCTGCCTGATCTCCACCTGCAAAGTCTGTCACTCCTGTCCGTGCCGGGACAGGACGCCGCGTTGCCGTCCGGTTTCCGCCAGCACGTAGGTCTGGCGGTTCATACCGTCGAGGAGTGAGAACCCAGCCCGCGGATGAGTCCGCACCCACCGTCGACCTTCGCCGTCCGGTCATCCTGTTCATGACCATGGCGGCAGCCCTCGGGACAGCGGCGATATACGTCTTGCAACCCGCAATTGGTGATGTGGCGACCGCACTCGGATCGTCGACGTCAGTGGTCGGGATTGCCCTGGCATGTGGACCTGCGGGCTATCTGCTCGGGTTGGGCCTGCTGGTGCCGTTGGTCGACAGGTTTCCGCCTCGATACGTGCTGGCCACACAGCTCACGGTGCTGAGCATCTCGATCGCGGCGACAGCGGCGGTGCCCAACACTTGGCTGCTGGGTCTGTGTGTACTCCTGAGTGGGATGTGCTCCGCCGTGGGCGCCGGCCTCAGCTCGGTCGCCGGGCGTCTGACGAGCCCGGCGCGCCGAGCGACCGTGCTCGGCATCGTCACGGCGGGGATCTCAGCGGGCATCTTGGTCGGCCGCATGGTGGGTGGCTGGCTCGCGGACGCGGCGGGCTGGCGAGAGATGCTCGTGATCTTCGCCGCTGTGTGCCTGGTCATCGCAGGCCTCGCACTCAAGGCGCTGCCCGAGGTGCGTGCCAATGGGCAGAACGGATACTTGGCGACCCTTCGATCGATGCCGCGCTTGTTCGCCCGGTTCGCGCCTCTGCGCCTGGCCGCAGCGAGGGGCACCGCATGGTTCTTCGCGTTCTGCGCGATCTGGGGCGGTCTCGCGGTCGCGTTGTCCGAGCCGCCGTACAGCTATTCGGCGGAGCGGATCGGCCTGTACGCCCTTGCTGGGCTGAGCGGGATCATGGCGACCCGGGTAGCCGGCTTGCTCACTGATCGGCACGGACACCGGGTCGTGATCCTGGCGGGGTTGTCGTTTGCCGGGGTTGCCGCCGCCGCGCTGGGCTTCGTGCTCGACAGTCCAGGTCTGGTCGTGGCCTGTCTCGCGGCGTTCGATGCCGGATTGTTCTCCGCCCAAGTCGCGAATCAGAGCACCGTTCTGGCGATAGAACCCGAGGCGCCGGCCCGCTTCAACAGCGCGTACATGGTCGTCTACTTTGTTGGCGGCAGCTTGGGTACGGCTTTTGGCACGGCTGCGGTCGCGTGGATCGGTTGGCTGGGAACCACGACCGTCGCTGCCCTGGCGATCGCGCTGGCTGCGGCCATCACGTGTGCACGAGACCCCAGACCGTCAGCCGTTTAGCTCCGTCTCGGTCAGCGGCTCGTCCGAGCCGGCGACGCGGATGTCGACGCGTCGGATCTGCGCCTTCGGCACGCTGCTGGAGGCCGAGAGGGAAGCCGCCTTGGGGCTCGACGCGGTCCAGGTCGCCGCGACCGTCTCGTGCCCCGACGTGTCGGTGACGACGAGCTCGTACACGCGGCTGGCGCTGTATCCACCGGTGGCGACGTAGTGGCAGTTCCAGTCGATCCGGGTGCCCCAGGCCTTCTTCTCGACCCGCACGTTGGCGGTCATGATGCCGGGCTGCACCTCACTCATTGCGACGAAGTGCCCTGAGGGTGGGTCGTCGGCCGACCCCACGACGTATCCGCCTACGCCGAGCCCGAGGGCGGCCGCGACACCCGCACCCGCGATGGCAAGCCGCACGCGGCGGCGACGTCGCCCGGCAGCCACGGCGAGCCGGGTCACGAGTCCGTCAGAGGCGGGCTCGACCGGCTCGGGATCGAGGAGTGCGAGTGCTTCGTCCTTGGTCAGGGTCGCCAGGATGCCGGGCATGCCGGCGAGCTCGGCGACAGCCGCCGAGCAGGAGGCGCAGGTCTTCAGGTGCTGCTCGTACGCCCGCCGGTCGTCCGGGCCGAGCTGGCCGAGGACATAGGCGGCGTCCCAGTCGTGGAACGGGTCGTCGTTCATCGCGTGACACCTCTTTCCTGCATCGCGAGTCGTAGGGCGCGGAGCGCGTAGTGCATCCGTGAACGCACGGTGCCCTCGGGAATCCCTTCCTCGCGGCCGATCTCGGCGGCCGACTTGCCGAGGTAGTAGGCGCTGACGACCGCGTGGCGGTGCTCGGTCGACAGTGAACGCAGCGCGTCGGACACCAGCCACCGGTCGAGGGTTGCGTCGGTGCCGTCCGTTCGCGAGGTCTCGGGCATCCGCTCGGTCGGCACCTCATGGAGGTGCCGGGCGCTCCGGCGGTCGTCGATGACGAGGTTGCGCGCCACCGTGAACAGCCAGGCCCGCGAAGCCGCGTCACCCTGTTCGAGGATCGCCGGCCGTTTCCAGGCCCGGAACAGGGCTTCCTGCACGACGTCCTGCGCGAGCGCCGGGTCGTACGTCAAACGGGTGACGTAGCGGAGCAGGGCAGGCGCATGCGCGTCGTGCAGCGCACGCAGCAGCTCGTCCTGGTCCTCGGGCATCAGTCCTCCAGGCACTACAACGGGAAGCAGAGCCGAATCGTTCAATCCTTCCCACCATTGAACGCGCCGTGCCGCGATCTCGTCCTCACTTCGGGGGCATGTCCGCCCCGACCTCGAGATCGAAGGAAGTTGATCGCCATGAATCGCAGGCTCACGCTGGCGCTGGCCGGCAGCTCGCTGGCCGTCCTGGCCCTGACCGGGTGCGGAGGCTCGGACTCATCGGGGGATGTCCCCGCCAAGGGTTCCGACATCGGCACCTCAACGAGCTCGCTGGGCAGGATCGTCGTCGACGGCAAGGGGATGACCGCGTACGCCTTCGACAAGGACACCCCCGGCTCTGGGAAGAGCTCCTGCACCGGCGCGTGCGCCGAGGAGTGGCCGGCCATCACGACGTCGTCCGCGAAGCCCAAGGTCGACGGGGTCAAGGGCGAGGTCGGCACGATCACGGGGGCCGACGGGTCGAAGCAGGTCACGCTCGAGGGCATGCCGCTCTACACGTACGCCGACGACGGCAAGGCGGGCGACACCAACGGCCAGGGCGTCGGTGACATCTGGTGGGTCGTCTCGCCGGCCGGCAAGAAGATTCAGGCAGCCGCCGAGACTGGTGGCGGCGGGGGTTACTGACGCCTGGGAGCGCGACGTATCGTCGAAGACATGTCGACCTTCACTGATGCCCAGATCGAAGAAGCCCTCGACTCGCTGCCCGGCTGGTCACAGGAGGGCGAGGCGATCGTGAGGACGTACGAGTTCGCCGACTTCCGCGCCGCGCTCGACTTCATGAATCGTGCCGCCGGGCCGATCGAGGAGCAGGACCACCATCCGGAGTGGACCAACGTCTACAACCGCGTCGACGTCCGGCTGACCAGCCACGACGTCGGCGGGGTGACGGGGCGCGACATCCAGCTCGCGCGCGTGCTCGAGAGGGTCGCCGGCGCTGTCAGCTAGACCCGGAGACCGGACGGTCCCCTTGCGGCGAGCGGAGAAGCAGGAGCGCAACCGCTGGGAAGACCATCACCGACAGGAGGCCCGCGCACACGAGGCCGGCCGCGGTGACCCCGCTCATCAGCCCTGTCAGGACCCCGATCTGCGTAGCGGTCACCACGAACGGCAGTGAGGTCGCCTGGAGCAGTCCAGCGGCGATCACCGTCCGACGATCGAGCAGGCGGCTGAACAACAGTGCCGGAAGGCCCCGAACCGCGAGCAGCGCCGCGAGGAACAGCGGGACTCGGGCAAGGGCCGCTGGATTCTCCATCAGTCCGCTGAGGTCGAGCCTCATTCCGCTGCTGACGAAGAACACCGGGATCAGGAATCCGTATCCGATGGCCTCGAGCTTGGTGCGGAAGTGGGGATGAGATGCGGAGTCCCGATCGACCAGACCCACGACTGCGCCGGCCATGAACGCGCCGAGGATGCTCTCGAGTCCGAACTGCTCGGCCAGTGTCACGAATGCCACCAGGAGGACCACAGCGGCCCGTACGCGAATCTGCGCCGTCGTGTCCTGCAACGTGGTCAACGTCGTCGTGAGGCGCTTGGAGCGGGCAACCACGGTGGCGGCAACGGCCGTGGCTGCGATGAGTGCGGCGAACGAGACAAGCAGGACCAGCCGGCTCCCGGTACTCGCGTCCGAGGTGGAGAACAACAGCGACAGCAGGACGATTGCGGCGAAGTCCGCAACAGAGGCGGCCGCCACGACGATCTGACCGAGACGGCTGTCCACCCGGCCGGCGTCCTTGAGCACGGGCACGACCAGGCCCAGGGAGGTGGCTGAGAGCGTGACGGCCACCAGCCCCGGGCTCTTGACCCAGCCGACGGCCTCCAAGACCGTCCCGACGGCGATCCCGAGGACAAGCGTCGCGGCATACCCGAGGAGGGCGAGATGCAGCATCTGCCCTCGCAGCTGGTGGACGTCGATCTCCAGACCGGCGAGGAAGAGCAGGAACGCCAAGCCGAGCAGCGACACGATGGAGACTGGCAGGTCCACCTCGACCCAGCCCAGGGCCTGCGGCCCGACCACGATGCCGGTGACGATCTCCAGCACGACGGCCGGGAGCCTGAGCCGTGGTGCCAGCCCGAGTGTCAACGGGGCGAGCAGCGCGATGACGACGACGATCAGCAGGTTGGTGAACTCGACGTCGGGCATGGGCTTCTCGATTCAGGTGGTGCGATCGGTCGGCGGTCCGCGGTGGATGTCGCGGAAGGCGGAGAGGAGGACGGACTGCATCTCGTCCGACAGGGTCTCGACGGGGATCTCACCGAGCTTCGCCACAGTTTCCTGCATCTGCTCCAGGTAGGTCTCGCAGCCGGGGCACAGTGCACGGTGCTCGTCGAACCGGATTCGCACGTTCTCGTCGAGGGTGCCTTCGAAGTAATCCGTGACCAGCTCGACGAACTCCTGGCAGGTGAGATGGCTCATCCCAGCTCACCCCCACCGTCACGCGGACCGTCATCGCCCACGAGAAAGTCCGCCAGCTGGGCGCGAACGGCTGCCCTCGCTCGGTGCAAAAGAACCCGCTGGTTCGCGGCCGAGATCTCGAGCATGTCGCACACCTCGTCGGAGCTGTGTCCCATCACGTCGCGCAAGGTGATGACCACTCGCTTGCGATCTGGCAGCGCGTCGATCGCGGCGCGAAGGTGGGCACGCACCTCACCGGCGAGGACGCTGCCCTCGGCCGAGTGCCATTCCTGGGGGAACGAGAGCCAACCTCCCGGATATTGGTCATCGTCGGCGCGAAAGAGCGCCGGATCGACCGTCGAACCGCGATCCTCCGCGGTCAGGTTGCCCCACGGCACGATGCGGCTCTCGCGCGTGCCGCGCCGTTTCGCGGTGTGCACAAGGATCCTGTAGACCCACGTGCGCAGCGAGGAACGGCCCTCGAAGCCGTCGATGCCGCGGATCACGGCAAGCCACGTGTCCTGAACGACTTCCTCGGCAGAGGCCTCCGTCGAGACGAACGTGCGCGCGACCATGAGCATGGATCGTGACCAGTCACTCAGCAGGAGAGCGAAGACGGCTTCGTCACCGGCGCGAACACCGGCCACGATCGCGTCGTCGGTGCTCGAACTGACCACCGCCAGAGCGTATCGCCTGTCATCGGTACTCCGGGTTCTCGAAGTCGAACCGGCAGCCCGCGTCCCATTCGGAGCGCTGGTTGCCGTATGCCGGGACGCCTCCGGCGTCCTTGAGCAGACGGGCGAGGTGCATCAGGTTCCACGTCATGAACGTCGTGTTGCGGTTGGTGAAGTCGTTCTCGGGGCCGCCCGAGCCGGGATCGAGGTACGACGGGCCGGGTCCGGCCTCTCCGATCCAGCCGGCGTCGGCCTGCGGCGGGATCGTGTAGCCGATGTGTTGCAGCGTGTAGAGGACGTTGTGCGCGCAGTGCTTGATACCGTCCTCGTTCCCGGTGATCAGGCAGCCGCCGACCCGTCCGTAGTAGAGGTACTGGCCGCGGTCATTGAGCAGGTGCGAGCCACCGTAGAGACGCTCATGCACCTGCTTCATGATCGAGCTGTTGTCGCCGAGCCAGATCGGCCCGGCGAGCACCAGGATGTCGGCAGCCTTGACCTTCTCGAAGATCGCCGGCCAGTCGTCGGTCTCCCACCCGTGCTCGGTCATGTCGGGCCACACGCCGGTGGCGATGTCGTGGTCGATGGCGCGCACGACCTCGACCTGCACGCCGTGCGCCTCCATGATGTGGCGACTGATGTCGACCAGGCCGTCGGTGTTGCTGGGTTCCGGCGATCTCTTCAGGGTGCAGTTGATGAACAGGGCCTTGAGGTCGGCAAAGCTCGTTGCCGAGGGCGCGGTGGCGACTTCTGTCATGGGTTCTCCTCGGGTGGTGTTCACCATCAGTGCCGCGAAAGGCGCTGGCGTTACACCTCAGAAGAAGTCCATGAGCGGATGACGCTAGGAATGAACCTCTGCGAGCACCGCTCAGGCCCAGAGGTTCTCGCCGAACTTGAACCAGATCGCGGCGATCACGGCGACGTACCAGAGGATGTTGATCAGCAGCGTCCAGTCGCCCACGAAGCGCGACACCGGGTTGTTCGGTGCGTACGCCCGCAGGTTGCGCGCGGTCACCCACACGAAGATCGGGATCGTGACGGCCCACACGACCATGCACCAGGGGCACAGCTTCTGGATCTCGTAGATGCTCTGGCTCTGCAGCCATGTGACGAAGCCGATCCCGAACAGGACCCCGGCCTGCAGACCCAGCCAGACGAAGGTGGGCAGCTCGACGCGAGCGATCATCAGCACGCCGAGCGTCACGACGATCGCGAAGCCGGCGACTCCGATGATGGGGTTGGGGAACCCGAATGCCGACGCCTGGTCGGTGTTGATGACGCCACCACAGCTGACGAAGGCATTGAGGTCGCAGCTCAGCAGCTTGTCCGGGTGCTTGAGGAACTCGATCTTGTCGATGATGAGGATCGCAGCCGAGAGCAGCCCGATCGCGCCGCCGATCGTCAGCAGGAGGCCGAGGCCGCGGCTCGCGAGGGTGTCGTCGCCAGTGGTGTCGACATCGTCGATCAGATCGGTCATAACCGTGATCCTAGAGTCAACCGGCAAGTTGAGCCGGACATACCCTCCAAGCGCAGCGCGGGGGCGCGGTGCCAGCCTGTCCGGCCGCAGTCCATGATGGACCTGCGCGTCGGGGGATCGCACCTGCTCTGGCGTGGCGTGATGACCAGGTGCCCCAGGGGGATTGAATGACCGACGCCGCAACGCCCGAGCTCACGCCGGCTCCGAAGAGTCGTCGGCGGCTCTTCATCATCCTGGCGATCATCGCTGTCGTCGTGATCGCCCTGATCGCGGGCTCGTACCTGTACGCCTCGTCGGCCGCCGGCAGCAAGGCCTCGGACTACGACGACGACTATGCGGCGTGGAAGGCCAAGGAGAAGCCGATCCTGCTGGCCGCGACGGCGAGCGTGCCGCACGGGACGTACGTGCGCAAGAACGCATCCACGCCCAAGGCGCTCGCCACCCAGAAGGAGGGCTGCGACGCCGTGGCCGACTCACGCAAGAAGCTCGCCGATGCGGCCGATGGCTTGCCGAAGATGGCGACCGGCGGCTTCCTGAGCAAGGTCAGCTCCGACTACAGCGAGGCCGGCGACAAGTCGGCCCGCCGGGAGAAGACCGTGCGTGCGTACGTCAAGGCAGCGACCAGCGCGTTGGCACAGGTCGAGCGCGACTGCCGGTGGAACATCGGCTACAACGCCTCAGGTGTCGCTCCGGACAAGCTGTGGGACTCCTCCGACAAGTACGCGCTGGAGCCGGGGGACACCGAGCCGGGCGGAATCTTCTGCGGGAAGGGCAGGGAGGGGTGCGTCTCCTCGATCGCCAAGAAGAAGAACACGTACGCGGACCTGCGGCTCAAGGCCATCAAGCAGTACACGGCCCGCAACCTGAAGTACTTCTCGGCGGACACGTGCGGGCGCACGTCCTACGGCGCAGCCTGCAAGGTCTTCCGCCAGGCGTACGTCGGACAGAACCGGCTGCAGGCCAAGAACTACCGGTACGTCCGCACCATGAAGTCCTCGGTCAACAATCCCAAGCTCAACAAGAACAACAACACGTACGACAAGCTGGTGAAGAGCAACGGTCCGAAGATCAGGAAGGCCGTGCTCGCGCTCGACCCGGCGCTGCGCAAGGACAAGGATGTCCGCAACTATCCGTGGTGGACCGACCACTTCCTCGCCCGCATGGGCGCGATGGTGCTGGCGGACCTCAAGGACGAGCGCGCGGCGATCGCAAAGCTCTAGGTCTGGCAGTGCGGGCACCAGAAGGTGTTGCGCTCGGTGGTCGGTCGATCGCCGAGCGTGCCGTGCCGGAGCGGGGTGCCACATCGCCGACAGCGCGCCCGCTCGCGGCCGTAGACCCAGCGCTCCTCGCCCTGGCGGGCGCTGCCGGTGAACGAGCGGTCGACGCGTGACTTGTTGAGGTCGAGCATCTTCTGACCGCGGGAGATGACCCGCCGGATGTCCGAGACCTCCCCGACCGGACGGGTCGGCAGCAGGCCCATGATGAACAGGAGCTCGTTGACGTACTCGTTGCCGAACCCTGCGACGTTGCGCTGGTCGAGCAGTGCGAGGAAGACCTCGCGGGTGGGGTCGGCAGACACGCGGCGCGTGGCCTCGTCGAGGTCGAAGCCGGGTCCGAGCAGGTCGGGCCCGAGGTGGCCGACCACCGACTGCTCGTCGTCACGTCGCAGCACCTCGAGGATGCCGAGCGAATAGCCCACGGTCTGCCACTCGTCGTTCTCGAGGACGGCTCGGGCCGAGTGACCGGGCCGGCGCCAGGGCGAGCCAAGGCGGTAGACGTGCCAGGCGCCCTCCATCTTGAGGTGCGAGTGGATCGAGTGCACCGGCGTGCGGATCAGGAGGTGCTTGCCATGGCTGATGACCTCGTCGACGACCTCCCCGCGCAGGTCGACCGTCGCGAAGGCCGGGACCCGGAAGTCGGTGCGGGTCAGCTCGCGGTCCGCGAGCGCCTCGTGGAGGTGCCGGGCCGTGCGCCAGACGGTGTCGCCCTCAGGCATCGAGTCGCAGGCCCTTGATCGTGCGCTCGAAGCCGGCCTCGAGCAGGGCCTCGCCCAGCGGTGTCGACGCGACCGACTGGCCGTCGGCCGTCTCGATCGAGAGCCGGCTGATGCGCTTGGCCCGGACCGTGGCGACGAGTGAGGTGGCGGCCGCCGCCAGCCGGGCGGGATCGTCGTCGAAGACCAGCACCTTGCGGCCACCGCGCTCGAGGTAGGCCACCAGGCGGCCGTCGTGCATCACGACCAGCGACCCGGCCTTGCGAGCCGGCCGATGACCGGCGGACTCCTCGGTGCGCTCGGGCCAGGGCAGCGCCGCGCCGTAGGGATTGGCCGGGTCGGTCGCGGCGAGCGTCAACGCCGCAGCGTCGGTCGGCCGGTCGTCGTCGCTCACGTGTCCGCGCATCCGGTCGACCGTGGAAGGGGCGGCGAACTGGGCCGCTCCCAGAGTCTCGATGTAGTAGCCACGCAGGACGGCTCCGGTCTGCTCGAGCTCGCGCAGCACCCGATAGACACCCGCAAACCCGCCGGGGGTCTGTTCGGCCATGACCGATCCGCGGGTCACGACGCCATAGCGCCCCACGAGCGACTCGGTGCGGGCCAGCTGCAGGCTGGTCGGATCGCCGGTCGTCTCGTTGAGTGCGAACCACCGGCCGCCGACCGTCGGAGGGCCCTGCAACGCGACGCGCGGGGATCGCGTGCGCCGGCCGTGGATGCGCGCTCGGGGGGCAGGCCGGGTGGTGCGATGCGCGCCGCCTCGGCCGACGAGGGTGCGCAACGGCGCGAACGTGTCGTTGCTGACCCGGCCGGACCACACCAGGTCCCAGAGCGCCTCGGCCAGCGCGCCATGGTCGTCGGTGTCGACCGCGTCGGCGAGCTGGCGGAACAGGAATGCCCCGCCACCGTCGAGCGCCTCGATGATCGTGGCCTGCAGGGAGTCGGGCTCCGGTGGAGTCGTGCCGGCGGCCCGCAGCACGAGATCGGCCGGGTGGAGCTGGACCCAGCCGTCGTTGCCCGGCAGCGTGCCCGCGCCGGACCACATGACCTCGCCGGCGGTCGTCAGCTCGTCGAGCATGGCGGGGGAGTAGTCGCGTACGCGTGCAGGAAGCACCAGCGACTCCCACGCCGATGCCGGCAGCGCCAGACCGGCCAGCTGGTCGATCGCCGTCAGCACGCCGTCGGCGCCGCGCAGGCTGCCACCCACGCCCTGCCACGAGGGCAGGAAACGTGCGTAGGCCAATGGATCGACGGGCTCGACCTGGTGGCGGGCAGCCGCGAGCGAGCGGGAGCGGAGCCGGCGCAGGACACCGGGCTCGACCCACTCGCTGCCGGTGGCCTGCGGCCGGAACTCCCCCTCGGTCAGGCGACCGTCGCGGGAGAGTCGGCGAAGCACCTGGAGCGCCACGGAGCTGCCGAGGCCGAACCGGGCCGCGGCCTCCTCCGTGGTGAACGGCCCGTGGGTGCGCGCGTAGCGCGAGATCAGGTCGGTCAGCGGGTCCGCGGTGACTTCGAGGAACGCGTCGGAGATGCCCATCGGCACCACGACACCCAGTGCGTCGCGCAGGCGACCGGCATCCTCGACGACGGCCCAGCGCACCTCGCCGGCGATGGCCACCTCGATGACCCGCCGGGACTCCTGCAGCTCGCCGAGCCACGTCTCGGTGTGCGACGCGACATCGGGTTGGACGCGCGCTGTCACCTCGGTCGTCGTGAGTGGCCCGAGCATGCGCAGCAGGTCGGCCACGCCTTCGATGTCCTTGGCGCGCCGGTCATCGGTCAGACGTTGCAGCTCGAGCTCGGTGTGCTCGATGACCTGCGGGTCGAGCAGCTCGCGGAGCTCTGCCCGGCCGAGCAGCTCGGCCAGCAGCGTGGGATCGAGGGTCAACGCCGAGGCGCGCCGCTCGGCCAAGGGAGTGTCGCCTTCGTAGAGGAACGCCGCGACGTAGCCGAACAACAGGTTCTGGGCGAACGGCGATGCCCGCTCGGTGGTGACCTCGGCGATCTGCACCTCACGCGAGGCCAGGCGCTTGGTGAGCGCCATCAGGGCCGGCAGGTCGTAGACGTCCTGCAGGCACTCGCGGGCCGTCTCGAGCAGGATCGGGAAGGTCGGGTGGTTGCGCGCCACGTCGAGCAGCTGGGCCGACCGTTGGCGCTGCTGCCACAGGGGTGCCCGGGAGCCCGGATTGCGACGCGGCAGGAGCAACGCCCGCGCGGCGCACTCGCGGAATCGAGAGGCGAACAGCGCCGAGCTGCCGACCTCTTCGGTGACGATCTTGTCGAGGTCGTCGGTGTCGAACACGAACAGGTCGGCGCCGGGTGGCTCGGCCTCGGTGTCGGGGATGCGCGCCACGATGCCGTCGTCGCTGGCCACGACCGAGCCGTCCATGCCGTACCGCTCGACGATGCGAGCGCCGACCGCGAGGGCCCACGGCGCGTGGACCCGGCGGCCGAACGGTGAGTGCAGGACGACGCGCCAGTCGCCCAGCTCATCGCGGAACCGCTCGACGAGCAGGGTGCGGTCCGACGGCACCTGGCCCGTCGCCTGCTTCTGGTCGCTGAGGTAGGCGGCGAGGTTGTCGGAGGCCTGGCCGCCGAGGCCGAGCGCGGACGTACGCTCTGCCAGCTTGGCCGGCGACAGGTTTGCCGCTTCGCGGACGAACCCGCCGATCGCCTCGCCGAGCTCGTAGGGTCGGCCGATGGCATCGCCCTTCCAGAACGGCAGTCGCGCGGGCTGGCCGAACGCCGGCGTGACGATGACCCGGTCGTGCGTGATCTCCTGGATCCGCCAACTCGTGGCGCCGAGCGCGAAGACGTCGTTGATGCGCGACTCGTAGACCATCTCCTCGTCGAGCTCGCCGACCTTGCGGCTGCCGCCGGAGTCGTCGGTGCCGGCGGCCAGGTTGACCGAGAACATGCCCCGGTCGGGGATCGTGCCGCCGCTCGTCACCGCGAGGCGCTGGGCACCGGGCCGCCCCGTGAGCGTGCCGGCGTCGCGGTCCCAGACGAGTCGCGGCCGCAGCTCGGCGAACTCGTCGGAGGGATAGCGACCGGCGAGCAGGTCGAGCGTGGCGTCGTAGGCCGAGCGGGGCAGCGTCGCGAACGGAGCACTGCGGCGCACGGTGTCGAACCACTCCTCGACGTCGATGGGCTCGAGCGCCGTCACCGCGACGGTCTGCTGGGCCAGGATGTCGAGCGGATTGGCGGGTATGTCGAGGCGCTCGATCAGCCCCTGCTGCATGCGGGACGTGGTGACCGCCGCGCCGAGAAGGTCCTGCCGCGAGGTCGGGTAGGTGACGCCCTGGGAGATCTCGCCGACCTGGTGGCCGGCGCGGCCGACCCGCTGCAGACCGCTGCCGACCGACGGCGGCGAGGAGACCTGGATGACCAGGTCGACGGCGCCCATGTCGATGCCCAGCTCGAGGCTCGACGTCGCGACCACGCAGCGCAGCTGACCGGTCTTGAGGTCGTCCTCGATCAGAGCGCGTTGCTCCTTGCTGACCGAGCCGTGGTGCGCGCGCGCCAGGGTCGCCTCGGCGTCGCCCTGGCCGGGCCGCGTCTGCGCGCTGCCGCCCATGAGCTGCGCCGGCGGCCGGCTCGAGCCCGCAGGAACCGGTTCGCCGCCGAGGTGGACGGCGTATGCCTCGTTGAGCCGGGCAGTGAGGCGCTCGGCGACACCGCGAGAGTTGACGAAGATGATCGTCGAGCGGTGGTCGAGGACGCGTCGCATCACGGCATCCTCGACGTGCGGCCAGATGCTGCCGCGCGGTTGGTCTTCGTCGTCGAACGCCCGGCCGCCGCTGCCCTCGTCACGCGGAGGTGCCGGGATGCTGGTCATGTCGTCGACCGGCACCTCGACCTCGAGCGCCAGGCGGGTCGCGGACTCCGGAGCCACCACGGTGACGCGCGCAGAACCGCCGAGGAAGCGGGCGACCTCGTCGTGCGGCCTGACGGTCGCGCTGAGGCCGATGCGGCGAGCCGGCTCGGTCAGCAGGGCGTCGAGCCGTTCGAGCGACAGCGCGAGGTGCGCACCCCGCTTGGTGCCGGCGACGGCGTGGATCTCGTCGACGATGACGGTCTCGACCGTGCGCAACGTCTCGCGCGCCGCCGAGGTGAGCATGAGGAACAGCGACTCGGGCGTCGTGATGAGGATGTCCGGCGGGTGCGTGACCAGCGCCCGTCGATCACGCTGGGTGGTGTCGCCCGAACGTACGCCGACGGAGACCTCGCGGAACTCGTCGCCGCGCCGGGCTGCGGCCTGCGTGATGCCGACGAGCGGGGAGCGGAGGTTGCGCTCGACGTCGACGGCCAGCGCCTTGAGCGGCGAGATGTAGAGCACGCGCGTGCCCTCGGACTCACCGGCATGCATGAGCCGGTCGATCGACGACAGGAACGCCGCCAGTGTCTTGCCCGATCCGGTCGGCGCGACCACCAGGACGTGCTCGTCGCCGGCGACTGCGTCCCACGCGCCGAGCTGCGCCGGGGTCGGCGCGTCGAAGGACTCGTCGAACCACTGCCGGGTGGCGGGGGCGAAACGGTCGAGCGTACCGGTCATTGATCCATCGTCGCAGCCACCACCGACATGCGCTCGGGACTACCGGGCCACGGCGGTCAGGACCGATATTCTGTGCATTCGTCGAGACGGCCAGGCTAGGGGTGCGGAGTGTCGGACAAGCGACTCAAACGCGTCGCTGTGCTCGTCGGGACCACATTGCTCACGGTGGTCACCGTCGGCGCACTGCTCGGCTCACGGTCGGCCGCCGACGACCTGCAGGACAAGTCCGAGCGCGCTCTGAGCGCCGCCCACCTCGAGGACGTGCGGGTCGCGTTCCACGGTCGCGAGGCCGAGCTGAGCGGCGGCACGCCCGACGACCTCAGCAAGGCCGAGCTGATCGTCGAAGGCATCGAAGGCGTCCGATGGGCCAACGTCGTGTCCGCGGCGGTCGGGCCCACGCCTGCGCCGCGGGACACGACCCCGACGCTGCACCTGGGACGTACGGGCTCCGGCATCTCCATCAGCGGGACCGTGCCGGACCCCGATGCGGCGGCGAGCGTCAAGGCGAGCGTCGCCGAGGCATTCGGCGAGGCGGTCACGGGCGACGTCGTGATCGACGCGTCGGTCGGGTCGGCCGACTGGATCGACCAGCTCCCCGACGTCCTGAACGACCTCGTGGGCGTCAAGCGGCTCACGCTCGCGATCGACGGGCAGGGCACGTTGGATCTCGGCGGGTCGATCGAGAGCCGAGCCGGTGCCGACGACGTACGTCGCCGCCTCGCCTCGGCTGTTCCCGGTCTGAAGATCGTGAGTCGACTGGACGTCCAGCCGAACGGCCTCTCGGAGGCCGCTGCCGCGGTGCTCAACACGTCGGCACTCCAGTTCCCGGCGGATCGATCCACCCTTTCGGGCCCTGACCAGCGCAGGCTCGACGAGGTGGCGGACGTGCTGCGCGACAACCCCGAGCTCGCGATCGAGGCGTTCGGGTATGCCGGACCCAAGCACCCGGGCGCCACCGAGCGGCTGACGCTGGCCCGGGTCGCGGCCGTCAAGGCCTACCTCGTCAAGGCCGGTGTCGACGGCGTACGCGTCAGCACCCGGGCGCTCGCTTCGCAGAGCCGGACGGCCTTGTCGTCGGACCAGCAGTTCCGCCGCGTCGACTTCGTCGTGAAGGCGGACTGAGCGGTGTCGGGCTACACGATCGGCGAGATCGTCATCTGGCTGCTGCTCGCGGCAACCCTGGGCTTCGCGCTCGGCTGGATCGCCCGGGAGCTCGTCCTGCGCGCGAAACCGCAGGCAAGCACCCCGGCCGTGACGCCGGTCGTCGAGCCGAAACCCGTCGAACCCGGCGAACCCTTCGAGCAGGAGCCGGCGACGAAGACCGCGGCCAAGAAGGCTCCTGCCAAGAAGGCTCCGGCGAAGGAGGCCGCAGCGAAGAAGGCTCCGGCGAAGAAGGCCGCAGCGAAGAAGGCGCCGGCCAAGAAGGCGCCGGCCAAGAAGGCGGCAGCGAAGAAGGTGCCGGCGAAGAAGGTGCCGGCCAAGAAGGCCGCAGCCAAGAAGGCGCCGGCGAAGAAGGCAGCGCCGCCCAGGGACGCCGACGACACCTGAACGACAGGCCCGACGTGGTGCGCCGTGAGCACTCCTCGATGGGGCATGCTGGGCGGCATGAAGTTGCGCCTGCTCGTCGCGGTATCCGCGGCGGCCCTCACCCTGACCGCCTGCTCATCATCATCCGACGGCGGCACCAAGGAGCCGGCCAAGCCTGATGCGTCCAAGGGCACGGCCAAGAAGCTCGTCGAGATCTCGCCGCTGACAGGTCGCGCGCTGCCCAACGGGCGCCCGGCCAACCCGGTGTTCGTGGTCAAGGTCGAGAACACCGAGGGCGGCGCCCCGCAGTACGGGCTCAACAAGGCCGACATGGTCATGGAGGAGCTCGTCGAAGGCGGCCTGACGAGGCTCGCCGCGTTCTACTACTCCAACCTGCCGTCCAAGATCGGGCACGTGCGGTCGCTCCGTGACACTGACATCGGCATCGCGTCGCCGGTCGGTGGCCAGGTCGTGGCGTCAGGCGGCGCCGCAGGGACCTACAAGCGGGTGCAGCGAGCGGGCGTCAAGGTCTTCTCCGAGGACGCTGGCTCGCCGGGCTTCAGCAGCGATCCGCTCAAGGTGCGGCCCTACAACCGGCTGATCGACCTCAAGACCGTTGCGAAGAAGGCCAAGGCGACCAAGATCCTCGGTCCCTACCTACCGTGGACACCGGTCAACTCCTCGACCAAGACGCCGGCAGCGGGTGCGACGAACCCGGCTCCGCCGCTGCAGAGGAAGGCTCGCCGGGCGAACGTACGCTTCTCCAACTCCACGGCGACGAGCTGGAAGCTCGCAGGCAGCACGTGGCAGCGTACGAACGGGCATGCCGCCGCTGGCCAGGACTTCAAGGCCAACACGATGATCGTGATGTTCTGCCGGGTCGGCGATGCCGGTTACACCGATCCTGCGGGCAACCCGGTGCCGGAGACCAAGTTCGAGGGCAAGGGTCGCGCGCTCGTGTTCCACGGCAGCACCGTGACCGAGGTCGTGTGGCACAAGCCCAGCCTCGACGAGGCGATCACGTTCGCGACCAAGGCGGGGGAGCCGTACACGATCCACCCGGGCAAGGTCTTCTTCGAGCTCGTGCCGAAGGGCGACGGCAAGGTCGCCCTGGGCTGACGAACGTCAGTCGATCGTCGGCAGCAGGCGAAGGCCCGCGAGGATCGTGCCGATCGTGGCCTGGACGTGCTCGCTCGCGACGTCGGGGTCCTCGGCGTCGGCGACGAACTCCGACGCTGAGCGGATTGCTCCGTAGAACACCGCACCGAAGGCCTCGTTGAGCTCTCCACCACCACCGAGGTCGGCCAGCAGGTCGTCGACCGTGCGCTGCACAATGCCGAACGACGAGGCGCGCTCGGCCTCGGCCCAACGCTCGTGGCCCAGCGCCACGGGGCCCTCCTGCATGCAGATGCGGCGGAACTGCGGCTCGCGGCAGACCTCGAGGAACTTCTCGAGGCCGATCTGGGCGCGTTCCCACGGATCCTTGGAGGCGTTGATGGCCTTCTCGACGTCGTTGGTCGTGGCTTCCTGCACACGGAAGAACACGCTCTCGAACAGCGCGAGCTTGCTGGGGAAGTGGTGGTAGAGCGCACCCTTGGTGACGCGGGCCGCCGCCACGACCTCGTCGAGCGACGTGCCGGCGTAGCCATGGTCGGTGAAGAGCGTCGTCGCGCTGTCGAGCAGTGCGCGCTTGGTGCTGGAGGAGTAGTCCTGGCGTCGCGTGGTCTTGCGGGCGGTACGCAGGACGTTCTTCGTCACGCGTGCGTGGTGTGGCATACCGACCAGTCTACGGCGCGGAACGCGTCGTGGGGCGAATCACATACCGAGGGTTTGCCTTTCGACCGAGACTAAAACATACTGAGAGTACGTACCGAGAGTATGGAACTCTCGATCCGACGGAACAGAAAGGAGCACACCATGACCTGGGATGCTTACAACCGTCGCAAGGAAACACTCCGTGACCTGCTCGCGATCGCCGACCGGCGCCGCGACCTGACACTCACCGAGCTGCTCGACACGGTCGACGAGGGCCGAGATGCCTTCGCGAACGAGACCGAGCTGCTGTTCGACCTTCAGATGGCCTGGTTCCAGCGCCTCAGTGGGCAGCTGGACCGCCTCGTCACCGAGAGCGTCGAGTCCCCCGAGCTGATGGCCGTCACGGCATGGGTCAACACCGCCGCAGAGATGCCCGGTGCCCGCGCCCTGCTCGACGACCACATCCACGAGACCGCGCTCGCCAAGGCGTTCGCCAAGGAGCAGTCGTTCCTGGCCGCGTCCGCCGGCGTGCCGATGAGCCACCCGGACCTGACGACCTACGGTCGCCGCATCATGAACTCCGCACGTGAGTCCGTGGTCGGCGCCGTCCAGGCCGCCTGAGAGATATCCGGTCGCAGACCACCCCGCCTGGCACCTCCCTCCCTCTGGTGCCGGGCGGGGTTATTTCTGTGCCGACCGTGCCGAGCCCAGGCCGGTGATCTGCTCGCCGACCGCGACGTCGATCGCGTCGCGGAACTCCGAACGGAAGATCCCCAGCGTCACCTGGCTCGCGATCGGCAGCAGGCTCTCCACGACGCTGAGGACCCGGGGCCACTCGTCCTCCGGGAGGCCGGCGTCGATGAACGGCTGCACCAGCTCCTCGACGACGTCGTGCACGAACGTGTCCGCGATCGTCCGCAGGTGCGACTTCAGCACGGGGAACAGCGCGATGATCGTCTCCGGGGCGAGCCCGAGCTTGACCGCCGCGGCTCCCGAACGTACGACTGCCGGCTCGATCAGGCGCACCTTGTCGCCGTCGAGCTTCTCGACCAGGCCCACCCCGACGAGCGACTCGATGAGGGTGTCGTCGCGGTGCACTCCGGCCAGGGCCGCGAGATCGTCGCGCGACATGATCTCGGGCTCGGCGGAGTCCGGCTGATCGAGGATCGCGATGAGGTCGAGGGTGTGGCCGGCAGCGTGCGGGGCGTTGAGGATCGCCTTCTCGATCGCCGCGAGGGTGAACCCGCGTTCGATCAGCTGACGGATCAGCTGCAGCCGCTGCAGGTGCTCGCGGTTGTAGTAGCCCGTACGCCCTTCGAGCCGTGGCGCATCGATCAGCCCTCGCCCGGCGTACGCGCGTACGTTGCGCACTGTCATCTGGGCCCGCGAGGCGAGCTCGTCGACCGTGTACTCCTCGTCGTCCACGGCGTCCTCAGGCATGCACGAATCATAGGCCTCGGGCATTTCCGGCGCGCCGAGGTGGCAGGGGGCATCATGGAGGCATGGACACGTTGCGAGGGAGGCTCCTGGTGGCGACGCCGGCCATCGAGTCCGGTCCGTTCATGCGCAGCGTCGTGTTCGTGCTCGATCACGACGCCGACGGCGCACTCGGCGTGATCCTCAACCGGCCGCTCGACTCCGAGGTCGACGACGTGCTGCCCGACTGGGCGGGACTCGTCAACGCCCCCGTGTGCCTGTTCGACGGGGGACCGGTCGCGATGGACTCAGCGCTCGCGCTCGGCGTCATCGCCGATGTCGCGCCGCCGCTCGGCTGGCGGCAGATGGCCGGTCGCGTCGGGCTGGTCGACCTCGAGGGACCGCTGCCCGGCAACGGCGAGTTCGCCGGCATCCGCGTGTTCGCCGGGTATGCCGGATGGGGCGCAGACCAGCTCGAGGCCGAGCTCGAAGAAGGCGCCTGGCTCGTCGTCGAGGCGTTCGACTCCGACCTCATCTCGCCGCAGCCCGAGACGCTCTGGCGTGAGGTCCTGCGACGCCAGGACAACGACGTCAGGTTCTGGACGACATTCCCCGACGACCCCTCCGCCAACTGACCCAGGTGTCGTGAGGACTCGTTAGACTGGCGACGTGGCTTTCTTCGGGCGAGGTACTCAGACGGTTGTCGACGAGCGCACCGACATGCGCACCGAAGACGGTGACCACGAGAAGTTCTCGCACTACGTGCCCAAGGACGAGCTGACCGAGGCGATGATCATGGGTCATCCCGTGGTCGCGCTGTGCGGCAAGGTGTGGGTTCCCAGCCGCGATCCCGAGCGTTTCCCGGTGTGCCCCGAGTGCAAGGACATCTGGGAGAGCATGGAAGACGGCGACAAGGGGGACCCCTCGGGTGACGCGTAGCCAGCACCTCCGGGTCTGGCAGCGTGAGGCATTCGAGCTCTACCAGCGCGCTCAGCCGCGTGACTTCCTCACGGTCGCCACGCCGGGCGCCGGCAAGACGACCTTTGCCCTGACGATCGCCGCCGACCTGCTGGCCCGCGGCGTCGTCGAGCGCGTCGTCATCGTCACGCCGACGGACCACCTCAAGACGCAGTGGGCGCTCGCCGCCTCCGGCATCGGCATCACCCTCGATCCGTCACTTGCCGGGCAGGGCGTGCTCGGCTCGGACTTCCAGGGCTTCGCCGTGACGTACGCGGGGCTCGCCGTGAACCCCAACGCGTACCGGGCCCGCATCGAGCACCGACCGACGATCGTGATCCTCGACGAGGTGCACCACGCGGCCGACGCGTTGTCATGGGGCGACGCGGTGCAGGAGGCGTGCGAGCCCGCGGTCCGCCGGCTCGCACTGACCGGCACGCCGTTCCGTTCCGACGACAACCCGATCCCGTTCGTCACCTACGCCCCGCAGGTCGACGGCACGATGACGAGCCTCGCCGACTACTCCTACGGCTATGCCCAGGCACTCAAGGACCGCGTCGTACGACCCGTGCTGTTCATGGCCTACTCGGGCCAGATGCACTGGCGTACGCGTGCGGGCGACGAGGTCGCGGCCCGGCTCGGCGAGCCGCTCGACCGCGCCGCCACCGCCCAGGCCCTGCGCACGGCGCTCGACCCCAACGGCTCGTGGATCCCCGAGGTGATGACTGCCGCGCACACGCGCCTGATGGAGGTGCGCCGCGACGTCCCCGACGCCGGCGGCATGGTCATCGCGAGCGACCAGGACACCGCGCGCCAGTATGCCGCCGTGCTCACCGAGATCTCCGGCGCTGCGCCGACCGTCGTGCTGTCGGACGAGACCGGCGCCAGCGCCCGCATCGCCGAGTTCTCAGCCGGCATGACGCCGTGGATGGTGGCCGTCCGCATGGTCAGCGAGGGCGTCGATGTCCCACGCCTGTCGGTCGGCGTCTACGCCACCACGACCTCGACTCCGTTGTTCTTCGCGCAGGCGGTCGGCCGCTTCGTCCGTGCGCGCCGCAAGGGTGAGACCGCGTCGATCTTCGTGCCGAGCGTGCCGCGTCTGCTGCAGCTCGCCTCGGACCTCGAGAGCCAGCGCGACCACGTCATCGGACGCCCCGTCAAGGACGCCGAAGACCTGTTCCAGGCCGAGGCCGAGCTGTTGGCCAAGGCCAACGAGGACCAAGGCGCATCGGACCAGCTGGGGGAGTACCGCGCCCTGGGCAGCGACGCCTCGTTCGACCGGCTCGTCTACGACGGTGGCGAGTTCGGCTACGACGCCCTGTCCGACGACGACGGCGAGCTGGACTTCCTCGGCATACCGGGGTTGCTCGACCACGACCAGGTGGCCGAGCTGCTGCGCACGTCGAGGGCGAAGCGCGCCAAGGCGAAGGCGAAGGACACCGCGGCACCCGAGGCCGACGTGGCGTTCGAGAAGCGCAGCGAGCTGCGTCGCGAGCTCCACGCGCTGGTCGGCGCGTGGCACCACCGCACGGGTGCCCCCCACGGGGTGACGCACAGCCGGCTCCGGTCCCAGTGCGGCGGGCCGCCCGCTGCGCAGGCCTCGGCCGCGCAGCTGCAGGAGCGCATCGACGCGATTCGCGCCTGGGCGCTCAAGGCCTCCGGCTAGGTCAGCCGGCGAGGGCGGGCTGCTGCGCCTGGCGGTAGTCACGCCACTGGGTGGCGATGCGCTCGCGGTTGACGTACCAGACGACCAGCCACAGCTCCCAGCACAGCCCGGCGACCGCACCGATGATGATGCTCTTCCAGACCGGGTGACCGCTGAGGCACCGACTGCGCCGATAGCTCGCAACGCCGACGGCAAGGATGATCGCCGTGAGGAGCACGCTGAAGACGATCTCGGGGGTCGCGGGCAGGAGTGGCGACGAGTCATCCATGGCTCGACCCTAGAGGTTGGCCGGCGGTGAGGGCTGCAGAACCGGCGTACGGCTACGCTCGCGGGCGTGACCTCGACCATGGCCCTGCGCACGCGGGTGTTCGCAGCCCTGCTCAAGCTCTCGGAGAAGGGCATCGAGGACGTGGTCGACCTCCCGGCGCATCGCGCGAAGCGGGCGAAGCTGCAGCGCACTCTCGGCGGGCGGTTCGTCTTCGGGCGGGCCGACGCGAGCGCCGTGGTCGAGGAGATCACGGTGGGCAACGGGTCGCGGGCGCTCCTCAACCGGCCACCCGACGCGATCGCCCCGCTGCCGTGCGTCATCAACTTCCACGGCGGAGGCTGGGTCCAGGGCAATCCCGAGCAGTC
The DNA here is from genome assembly GCF_902506105.1 of Aeromicrobium sp. 9AM. Taxonomy (GTDB): domain Bacteria; phylum Actinomycetota; class Actinomycetes; order Propionibacteriales; family Nocardioidaceae; genus Aeromicrobium. The sequence continues at coordinate 2,018,200 of NZ_LR733304.1, read as the reverse complement.
GCAGTGGATGGCCAGCCGGATCGCGGTGCGCAACCGCGCTGTCGTGATCTCCCCGACGTACGCCCTGGCGCCCGAGCAGCCGTTTCCGGCCGGCGTCGAGGACTGCCGGGCGACGCTGGAATGGGTCGTGTCCCACGCCGACGAGCTGGGCATCGACCCGCAGCGCATCGCGGTGATGGGCGACAGCGGCGGGGGCAACCTCGCCGCCGTACTGGCGCTTCTGGCCAGGGACGCCGGCGGTCCCGAGCTGCGCGCGCAGGTGCTGATCTATCCCGGCACCGAGATGTATGACAGATGGCCCTCGGAGGATCGTCACGCCGACGCGCCGGTGCTGACGTCGAGGAACATGCGCGCCTTCGCGCGGCTCTACATGGGAGACCGGTACGGCGACGAGGACTTCCGCGCGTCGCCGATCCGGGCGGCGTCGCACGCGGGCCTGCCGAAGACGTTCATCCTGACCGCGGAGCTGGACCCCCTGCTCGACAACGGTGCCCGCTATCGCGATGCCCTGGTTGCCGACGGCGTACCGGTCCGCTATGTCGAGTACGACGGCGCGATCCACGGATTCATGAGCCTGCCCGGCGTCGTGCCGGTCGCGAAACGCGCGCTCGACGACATCGTTGACTTCCTCGCCCTCACGCTGTGAGGCCATTGTGACAGTGTTGGTGTCACGGTAACGTCAGGCCATGCGACGTGACCACTGGCAGCGCGAGATCGCCGGCCTCGACCCGGAGACGCAGTACGAGGAGATCGCCCGGATCGCCTCCTACTACGAGTTTCCGTGGGACTACCAGCAGGCGCTGAGCTTCGCGCTGTTCCGGACGTACGCCGTGCCGTCGATCGGGCGTCTCCTCTTCGACACCGGCGAGTTCGTCGAGCGCACCCAGAAGCGGCACGACGACACCGCGTTGGTGCTCGAGGCGGTGCTCGCCGACGGCATGGAGTCTCACAACGGCCGTGCTGCGGTGCGCCGGATGAACCAGATGCACGGCAGCTACGACATCTCGAACGACGACCTGCGCTACGTCCTGGCGACGTTCGTCGTGGTGCCGCACCGATGGATCCGCGACTACGGCTGGCGCAACCCCACCGAGGCCGAGGTCGTCGCCGGGGTGCGCTACTACCAGCGGCTCGGCGCGCTGATGGGCATCAAGGACGTCCCGGGTGACTTCGCCGGTTTTGAGGAGCTGATGGACTCGTACGAGGCGGAGCACTTCGCGCCCGATCCCAAGACGCGAGCCGTGGCCGACGCGACGCTCGAGCTGCTGGTCTCGTTCTATCCACGCCTGCTGGCCAGGCCCGTCGAGGTGTTCAGTCGCGCCTTGATGGACGATGCGCTGCTCGCCGCGTTCGGGTTCGAGAAGCCGTCGCGCGTCGTCGTCGCGATGGCGCACGGCAGCCTGCGGCTGAGGGGCCGGCTCGAGCGGTTCATGCCGCCACGGCGCAAGCCCAGGTACGCCAAGGACCTCAAGCGCATCAAGAGCTATCCCGGCGGGTTCATGGTGGAGCGACTCGGCACGTTTCCCGCGACGATGCCGGACATGAACGAGTCTGTCGTCTGAGACCGGCGGGAAGCATCGGCGCGGCTCCCGCGTTGGCACTGACGTGAGACTTTCCGTGCTCGATCTCGTCCCCGTACGTTCCGACCAGTCGAGCGGTGACGCCCTCGCCGCCACCGTGTCGCTGGCGCAGGTCGCCGATCGCCTCGGCTTCACCCGCTACTGGGTCGCCGAGCACCACAACATGCCGGCCGTCGCCGCGACCTCGCCGCCGGTGCTGATCGCGATGCTCGGCGCGCAGACCACGTCGATCCGGCTCGGCTCGGGCGGGGTCATGCTGCCCAACCATGCCCCGCTCGCCGTGGCGGAGCAGTTCGCGCTGCTCGAGGCGGCCAACCCCGGTCGCATCGACCTGGGCATCGGTCGCGCGCCCGGCTCCGACCCGGTCACCTCGATGGCGCTGCGCGGCGCGGCGGGCCGCGACGACACGGACATCGAGAACTTCCCGCAGTACCTCGACGATGTCGTCGCACTGATGGGAGCCGAGGGCGTACGTGTTGCCGTGCCGCGGCAGAACTACGTCCTCAAGGCCACCCCGGCGGCGACCACCGAGCCGCGGATGTGGCTGCTCGGCTCGTCGATGTACTCAGCACACCTCGCGGCCGCCAAGGGCCTGCCGTACGTCTTCGCGCACCACTTCTCCGGCCAGGGGACGGCCGAGGCGCTGCAGGTCTACCGCTCGGAGTTCCAGCCCAGCGACCTGGCGCCTGAGCCGGTCACGTTCCTGACGGTCAACGCGTCAGTCGCCGAGACCGAGCGCGAGGCGGCTGCGCTGATGCTGCCCAACCTCCAGATGATGGCGCGTCTGCGGACCGGGCAGCCGCTGACCGCGCTGGACCTGGTTGAGGACGCCCAGGCCGCGGAGCTGCCGCCGCAGGTCGAGGCGATGATCAGCTCCGGCCTGGCGCGCGCCGTCGTGGGCACGCCCCAGCAGGCGGCGGACCAGATCCAGGAGCTGGCGTTCACGTTCGGCGTCGACGAGGTCATGGTCAACCCCGTGGCGTCGGCCCGCCGCGGCACCGACCCACGTACGGCACCGGGTCGCGAGCAGACGCTGGAGCTGCTGGCGAAGGAGTTGCTCTAGAGCTCGACGTACATCACGTGGAGGCCGATCCGGCCCAGCGTCGGGTGCTCGAATGCTCCCGGCACCGTCCCGACGATCGTGAAGCCGTGCCGCTCGTAGAGCTCGACCGCTGAGGTGTTGGAGGCCGCGACGGCATTGAACTGCATGCCGGCGAACCCTTGTGCACGTGCCCAGTCGAGCGCGTCGCGCACGAGTGCGCCGCCGATGCCCTGACCACGCCCGTCGGCGGCGACCATGAAGCTCGCCGTCGCGACGTGCGAGCCCGGCCCCGGCCGGTTGGCGCTCATGTGGGCCGTCGCGCGAATCGTGTCGCCATCGACTGCGACGACCGTGCGGCCCGGCGGACCTTCGACCCACACGTCGTACGCCTCGTCGGCCGTCAACGTCGGTTCGTACGTGTAGGTGTCGGCGGCACGGATGACCTCGCGGACGATCGGCCACACCTGCGGCCAGTCGGCCTCGTCGAACTCACGAATCTGCATGCTCAGAACCAGATGCTCAGGAACGGCGCGACGGGGGAGCGGAACACGGCGTCGAGCGTCGCCGCATCGCCGCTCAGGCGTCCGGCTGCGGCCAGCACGAGGGGTGAGACACCGCCGAGATAGATCGCCGCGAGCTCTTCGACGGTCAGGGACACGTCGGCGGGTTCGTCGGTCGATGTGACGGCCGCGGTGCCGCTGGCGTCGACCTCGACGGCCCACGTCCCGTCGGCTGCCCCGAACGGATCGGTGACGCCGAGCACCAGGCGCCCGGGTGCTGCGTAGGTGCGCGCCTCGAGGGCAGCGGGGAGGTCGAGGATGCGGACCCAGAGGTGGTCGAGCTCGGCGACCTTGACGCCGCGGAAGTCCGAGACCATCCAGCGCACCGGCTCGTCGACCGGCCTGAGGTGCGCCCGGACCTCGGAGACGAGATCCATCTCCAGCACGAAGCGCCACAGTGCGGCGTACGCGTCGTCGGTCGCCGTCACAAGGTGCAGCAGGTCGAGGCGGTGCAGGGTGAAGTCATCGGGGTTCTCGGTCAGCTTGTAGCTCGCGAACCCCTGCATCTGACCGGTTTCGTCGTCGTAGCGGACGACGCGCCGCTTCTTGGCGTCCTCGTCGTCGACCATGAGGCCGAGCTGCCGGTCCCAGAGGATGCCGTCGTAGGCGATCTGGCCGGGGGTTGCCAGGCGTACGCTCTCGACGAGCGCGAGGCCGGGCTCGAGGAGCTGGTCGGCGGTGACGAAATGGACCCGGCCGGCCGGCTTCGGGCCGGTCCACCGTGCGCGCCGCGTGTCGATCGTGAGGTCGCGCGCCAGGGCCGCAGGCCCGAAGCCGAAGCGGCCGTAGATCGTCGACTCGGACACGGTCAGGGTCGCGATCGGCGCTCCGTGCGCCTGAGCCGTGCGGAGCTCTGCCTCCAGGAGCGCGCGAGCGACGCCGCGGCGTCGATGGGTGGCCGCCACCGTGACATCGCTGATCGCCCACGACTGGACGGCGCGGCCGCCGGGGACCGTGAGGTCGGCCGGCCAGACCATGGTCGTCGCGACCGGCTCGTCGGGCACGGGAAGAGAGTCGTCGTAGACCCCGGTGATGCGGCGGTCGTTGAAGTAGCTGCGTCGCTGCTCGATGGCGGCTGCGGTCTGCTCGCTGTGGAACCCGCGCGACTCGGCTCGCGCCCAGGCGGCGAATGCCGGCTTGTCGGAGATGTCGACGAGCTCCATCCGGAGGCCGTCGGCGGCGAGCTGTTCGCGAGCCGCGGCGTCGATCGGCAGGTCGAGGTGATCGTGGCCCATCACCTCAGGCTATCGAGGCCGTGGGACAAGCTGACACCGACTGATCCTGCGGCGTTCATCCGAGGGTCGGTTGCCCGTCGATTCCGGCCGCGATCGTGAAGGCATGTCAGACATCACGCTTCCGTCGCGGTGGTCCCTGCTGGTGCGCTTTCTGGCGACCCCGACGCTTGCCGGCCTGGTCGCCGGATCGGTCGCGGCCGTCGTCGTGCCGCCCCGCCCGTAGTCCTTCAGCCCTCGCTGAGGGTCACGCCCGCAGCGGACCACTCACGATGTACGTCGGGTAGGTTGCCCGGCGACACGGCCGCGGTCAGCCGTTCGAGCACGCGCACGGCGAATCCTTCGCGCGCCGCGTCGAGAGCCGTCGCGCGTACGCAGTGGTCGGTCGCGATCCCGCACACGTCGACCGCATCGACGCCGGCACCACGGAGCCAGTCCGCGAGACCCACACCGTCCGCGGAGGCGCCCTCGAAGCCGGAGTAGGCGGCGGCGTACTCGCCCTTGTAGAAGATCTCGTCGAACAGCGCCGGCTCCAGCGGTGGGTGGAGCTCCTCGCCGGATGTGCCGACGACACAGTGCCGCGGCCACGAGTCGACGAAGTCCGGGTTGTCCGAGAAGTGGGAGCCCGGATCGATGTGGTGGTCACGGGTCGCGACGACCGTGGCGTACGCCTTGGTGGCCAGCAGGTCCGCGACGTCGGCAGCGACCTTCGCGCCGCCCGCGACGGCCAGCGAGCCGCCCTCGCAGAAGTCGTTCTGCACGTCGACGACGATCAAAGCCGTGCTTGTCATGGTGCCTCCTCGTAGACGGTGTCGATCGCGGGTTCGCCGCGCATGAGCTGCATCGCCGTCGCGGGCAGCTCTGCCAGCGAGGTGCGGAGGCGTTCGCGGGCGGCGTCGAGCGGCTCGTCGTGCACCCGTACGCCGTCGCGGACCAGCTCGAGCAGCAACGTACGGTCGTCACCGTCGTCGGTGGGGACCAGGTCGATGCCGATGACCTCGGCCTGCGCCGTGCCTCCGGCGTCGCGGCGGCGCAGCGCGTTCTTGCGGCCGCCGACCGAGATCTTGTCCTTGCTCTTCTTGGCCACCGGCACCATCTCGTCGTCGTCACCGGCGCGGGCCACGAGCTTGTAGACGAATCCGCTCGTGGGCGCCCCGGAGCCCGTGACGAGCGCGGTTCCGACGCCGTAGCCATCGACGGGCGCGGCCGCGAGCGCCGCGATGGCGTACTCGTCGAGGTCGCTCGTGACTGTGATGCGGGTCGACGTGGCGCCGAGGTCGTCCAGCTGCTTGCGGACCTCGGCAGCCAGCGCCACCAGGTCGCCGGAGTCGAGGCGTACGCCGCCCAGCCCCGGGCCGGCGACGTCGACGGCGGTCCTGATGGCGTCGGGGACGTCGTACGTGTCGACGAGCAGCGTCGTGCCCGGTCCCAGCGCCCGGACCTGCGCCTCGAAGGCCTCGCGCTCCGTGTCGTGCAGGAGCGTGAAGGAGTGCGCACTGGTGCCGGTCGTCGGGATCCCGTACGTCCGGCCGGCCTCGAGGTTCGACGTCGCCGCAAAGCCCGCGATGTACGCCGATCGGGCCGCGGCGACCGCGGATGCCTCATGCGTACGCCGCGAGCCCATCTCGATACAGGGCCGGTCGCCGGCGGCGGAGATCATCCGGGCCGCAGCCGAGGCGATCGCGGAGTCGTGGTTGAGGATCGACAGGAACACCGTCTCGAGGATCACGCACTCCGCGAACGTGCCCTCGACGACCAGCACGGGGGACTGGGGGAAGTAGAGCTCTCCGTCGGGATATCCCCACACCGAGCCGGTGAACCGGTAGTCGGTCAGCCACTGGACCGTGTCGGCGTCGACGACGTCCGCCTCGCGGAGCCAGTCGAGCTCGGCCTGGGCAAAGCGGAAGTCCTCGAGCGCGTCGAGCAGGCGACCCACGCCGGCGACCACGCCGTAGCGGCGGCCGTCCGGCAGGCGCCTGGCGAACAGTTCGAACACGGACCGGCGTTGCGCCGTGCCGTCCCGCAGCGTCGCCTGCAGCATCGTGAGCTCGTAGCGGTCGGTCAGCAGCGCCGTGCTGGCATTCGCGTTCACGGGTCCAGCGTAGATGTCAGACAGTGGCGCGGCTCAGATCAACGGTGGGACGTCATCCTCGGAGAGGCTTCCGAGCACGCCGCGGATTCGATCGGCCAGCTCGACGCGATCGTCGGGATGGTCGCGCCACTGCTCGAGCAGGCGCACCAGCACCTCACCGTGCCCGGGCTCCCAGAGATCCGGCACGTCGCCCACGATCTCGACGACCTGTTGCGCGGCGGCGTACGGGGAGAGTTTCTTGTCGATCTGATTGACGGACCACCAGATCGTGCCCCAGTAGCCACGCCAGGGTGCGTCGTCCCACGGGAAGTCCGACTCGGCCTGCGGGAAGCCGAGCTCGACGAGGGCACGTCCGAGCAGCCCGCCCGCATCGTTTAGCTGGTAGTGCGTCAACCCAGCGAGGTCCCGGAGCGCGGGTCCGTCCCAGCCCTCCGCCAGCCATTGAGCCGCGAGCATGGGCAGGTCGCGATCGGCGACGGGGCGGCCCGCGGCGGCCTGCGCCGGAGTGACGTCGAAGCGTTCGCCATGTGCCATCGCCCGAGTATGACTGACAGGCGGCACGCGGCGCGGTTTCGCCTCGTCAGGTGACTGAGACACAATGGCCGTATGTCCACACCGTCGCCCGTTGAGATCGCGGAGCCCGACGTTGATGAGATCGTCGAGCTCGAGGATCCCTGGGTCACGATCGTCTGGAACGACCCGGTCAACCTCATGTCCTACGTCGCGTATGTCTTCCGCAACTACTTCGGCTACACCGAGGAGAAGGCGCACGAGCTGATGCTGGCCGTGCACCACGAGGGCAAGGCCGTGGTGTCGAGTGGCAGCCGCGAGCAGATGGAGCGCCACGTGCAGGCGATGCACGAGTACGGTCTGTGGGCCACGCTCGAGAGGCAGGACGCTTGAAGCCGTTCAAGAAGCGCCGTCGTGGCGGGATCACCGCGACCTTCGAGGCGGGCGAGGCGCACCTGCTCGCGAGCCTGTCGGGCCAGGTCATCGAGCTGCTGCGTGACCGCAACGGCGCCGACGAGTCGACGGCCGACCCGCTGGCGGCCCAGCTCGGCATGGGCGGACCGTCGCTGCCCCCGGAGGACCCGGTGCTCAAGCGGCTGCTCCCCGACGCCTACCGCGACGACGAGGAGGGCGCCGGTGAGTTCCGGCGCTTCACCGAGCGCTCGCTGACGTCGGTCAAGGTGACGAACGCCGAGATCCTGATCCGTTCCCTGGTCGACGGTGGGCTCGTGTTCGGGGCGCCAGATGCCGAGGCCGAGGAGCCGATCGAGATCGAGCTCGGCGACGACGAGGTGCAGGCCTGGCTTCGCGCGCTGACGGACGTACGCCTGTCGCTGGCCGTGCGCCTGGGCATCGAGCAGGACGAGGACATCTACCTGGTCGCCCAGTCCGAGGACGAGGCGATCGCCGCGATGTCCGAGATCTACGACTGGCTTGGCTACGTGCAGGAGACCCTGATCGCCGCGCTCGACTGAGCCGCGGTCCTCAGGCGCTCCGCACGAGCTCGTCGGCCTCGCTGGCCACCACGAACGCCACGACCTGTCGTACGACCGCGTCGTCGCGCAGGATCCGGTGGTGCCCGAGCCCGCTGGTCGTGGTGAGTCGCGCACCGTCCCAGGACTCCACGAGGTGCACGGCGGAGCTGTGCTTCGCCAGGCGATCCTCGCGGTCGTGGATCACGAGGAGCTCGGGCCGTTCGATCTCGGCGGCGATGCGTACGAAGTCGACCTCATCGACCGCCAGGCCGACGCGCTGGTGCGCCCGGCGCTCGAGCCGCGCGCGGATGCGGGGACCAAAGCCCAGCTGTGCCGCGAGCACGGGAAGGTGGTCGCCGATGCGCACCATCGGTGCGACGAGCGCCAGCCGCTCGGTGCCGAGCCAGCCGTAGCGCAGGGTCAGCCCGGTCGCGAGGCCGCCCATCGAGTGCGCGACGACCGCGTGTGCGGGCCCGTGGACCGCCGCGACGGCATCGAGGGCGCGGCCCATCTCCACGGCGTGGGCCTGCCCGGCGACAGCTCCGGGGTCGGACGTGCCGTGGCTCGGCGCGTCGTGGGTGACGACGGAGAACCCGGCCGCGACCAGGGGAGGCACGAACCTGGCCAGCTGGGTCTCGTTGCCGCCCCAGCCGTGCACGAGGTAGATCACCGGCCCGGCGCCCCAGCGGTGGCCGCGAACCGTGTGGCCCTGCGAGTCGACCTCGAACGCCGTGCCGCCGGGCGGGAGGTCGGTGACCGGCGAGGCCGGCAGCGTGAACCACAACCGGTCGGCCCAGCGGGCTCCGAGCGACGGCAACGTGTGCTCGAGCGTCGGGAAGGCGGCCTGCATGAGCCGCTGCGAAGGACGAACGGTCGTGCTTTTTTGAGATGCTGAGGATGCCATGACGATTCCTTGCTGGTTCAGGCCGGCTGGCCGGCGTGGGTGATGAGCGAGTCGAACGCGCGATGCACGCGATCGAGGGCCTTGGGGTCGCGCAGCAGGCGCGACGCGTGCTGGTGTGCGAGGGTCAGTGCGTGCAGCTCGTACGCGAACTGCTCCAGGTCGAGGTCCTGGCGGAACTCGCCCTCGCTGACGGCGGTGCCGGCGACGGTGGAGATCATCTCCAGCCAGTCGCGCTCGTCGCGGACCAGGGCGTCGCGGACCGGGCCGGGCTGGTCGTCGAGCTCCGAGCTGGCAGCCACGAACAGGCAGCCGCCCTCCTCCATCGACTCGGACCAGGTGACCCAGGCGTCGAACAGCACCCGCAGCCGGGCCACGCCGCGCGGCGTCCCCAGCGCAGGACGTACGACCTGGTCGACGAAGCGCTCGCGGGTGTGCCGCAGGATCTCGATCTGCAGGGCTTCCTTGGAGGCGAAGTGGGCGTAGAGGCCGCTCTTGGACATGCCAGTGTGCGCAGCGAGCTGGCCGATCGTCATGCCCGTCAGCCCGACCTTGGCGGCGACAACGGTCGCCTCGGTCAGGATCGCGTTGCGCGTCTCATCGCCCTTGGTCATGAGTCAGTTATAGCACGATCGTTCTTTTCGTGTCGACTACTCCCGCGGGCGTACGCGGGAATGCTCCACCGGTGCGATGTTTCGCCCGCCCGGTTCGCCTACCGTGAGGGCATGTCCGTCGTCCTGAGAGCCGCGCCCCGGCCCGCGCTCTTCGGGCTGCTGCCGTTGACGATCTTCCAGGTCGCGGGCACGGTCGGCGCCAACCGCAACCAGACCGGGCATCGCGCACTGGACGCGCTCGCCATCGTCATCGCCGCGCTCGGCCCGCCCTCGCTGCTGCTCGTGCGGCGCTGGCCGCGTCAGGTCCTGTGGTTCGTCGTCGCGATCACCGTGGTCTACCTCCTGCGTGACTACGCGTACGGCCCGGTGCTCGCGAGCCTCGCGATCGCCACGATCGGGACCGTCGTACGCGGTCACCGCGTCGCTGCCTGGCTCGGCCTCGGCACCGTCGTGGTCGCGGTGATCGCGGTCCAGCGTCCGATGTATGACCGCGAGTGGTCCTGGTCGTGGCTGTCCGGCGTCGCTGCCTGGTCCTTGCTCGTGGTGGCCGTCGCCGAGGTGGTCCGGGTCCGGCGCGAGCGCATCTCCGCCTCCCGGCAGGCGCGCGACGAGGCGTCGCGCCGGCAGGCCAACGAGGAGCGCCTGCAGATCGCCCGCGAGCTGCATGACGTCGTCGCGCACCACATCTCGCTCATCAACGTGCAGGCCGGCGTCGCGCTGCACATCGTCGACCGCAAGCCCGAGCAGGCGCAGACCGCGCTCGAGGCGATCAAGGACGCGAGCAAGGAGGCGCTCGTCGAGCTCCGGTCGCTGGTCGGCATCCTCCGTGACGTCGACGACGAGGCGCCCCGCAAGCCGACCGGCACGCTGGCCTCCCTTGACGACCTGGTGGAGCGCAGCGGCCATGCCGGGCTGCAGGTGCGCAAGACCGTGCGCGGCGACGTGCGGCCATTGCCGTCGTCGGTCGAGCTGGCCGCCCTGCGCATCGTGCAGGAAGCGATCACCAACGTCGTACGCCATGCAGGAGCGACGAACGCCGACATTGCTTTGGCGTATGACGCGGAGGAGCTGACCGTGACGGTCGAGGACGACGGGCACGGGTTCGTACCGGGAGACGCAGGCGGCACCGGCATCGTCGGCATGCGGGAGCGTGCCGAGACCTTGGGCGGCACGCTCGAGGTCGGCCGTGGGAGTACCGGCGGCACCCGGGTGCACGCGTCCCTGCCGCTGAAAGGGCGATCATGATCCGTGTCGTACTGGTCGACGACCAGGCGCTGCTGCGTGCGGGATTCCGGGCGCTGATCGACGCCGAGGACGACATCGAGGTCGTTGCGGAGGCCTCCGACGGCCGCGAGGCGCTGGAGGTCATCACCAGGCACGTGCCCGATGTCGTGCTGATGGACATTCGCATGCCCGGCGTCGACGGGCTCGAGGCGACGCGCAGGATCGCCGCTGACCTGGCACTCGAAGGCGTACGGGTCGTGATCCTGACGACGTTCGACCTCGACGAGTACGTCTTCGAGGCGGTGCGGATCGGTGCGAGCGGCTTCCTGGTCAAGGGCACCGAGCCCGCGGACCTGCTGGCCGGCATCCGGGCGGTGGCCGCCGGCGACGCGCTGCTGTCGCCGAGGGTGACGCGCCGGCTGATCTCCGAGTTCGCCGACCGGAGCCGTGGCACCGCCAGCGCCGTGGTGCTCGAGCCGCTGACCGATCGCGAGCGCGAGGTCGTGGCGCTGGTCGGGGAAGGGCTCAACAACGACGAGATCGGCGGCCGCCTGTTCATGAGTCCTGCGACGGCCAAGACGCACGTCAGCCGCGCCATGATCAAGCTGCACGCCCGCGACCGCGCGCAGCTCGTCGTGATCGCGTACGAGTCCGGCCTCGTACGCCCCGGCTGGTCCTGAGCCGGAGCGAGGTACGCCGGTGGGCGTACGCGAAGTGACTCCCCGTGGCCGATTCGCCGGCGGCCGGTTCTCACGAGACTCGAAGAGTCAGCACTTCAGTCTCGTTCAAGGAGTTTCATCATGTTGTCCACCCAGCTTCTCGCCAACGACAACTGGGACGGTCCGGGCCCGTGGTGGCCGCTGTTCCCGTTGTTCTGGATCGCGTTCTTCGTCCTCGTCTTCGGGGTGTTCGGCCGTTTCGGTCGCCGCCGCTGGCACCGCGGCTCGTACGCGGGGGAGTCGAGGCTCGCCGAGCGCTACGCCACCGGTGAGATCGACGAGTCTGAGTACCGCGAGCGCCTCGCCGTGCTCAGGGAGAAGGACCGGTGACCGCCGAGACGGTCGTCGAGGTCCGCGAGCTCACCAAGACGTACGGCGAGGTCGCGGCCGTGGACCAGGTCAGCCTTAGCGTGCGGCGCGGCGAGGTCTACGGATTCCTCGGACCCAACGGTGCGGGCAAGACCACGACGCTGCGTATGCTCCTGGGCCTCATCCGGCCGACGAGCGGGGACCTCATGGTCCTCGGGCGTCAGCCCGGAGACGCCGGCGTGCTCGCCCGGATCGGCTCGATGATCGAGGGACCGGCGTTCTACCCGTTCCTGTCCGGCCGGGCGAACCTCCAGGTCATGGCCCGGTATGCCGGGAGCGGCTCGTCGAAGATCGACGAGACCCTCGAGACCGTCGACCTCGCTTCGCGCGGTGACGACAAGTTCTCGACGTACTCGCTCGGCATGAAGCAGCGTCTCGGCGTCGCGGCGGCCCTGCTCAAGGACCCCGACCTGGTGGTGCTCGACGAGCCGACGAACGGCCTCGACCCTGCCGGGATGCGCGACATGCGAGCCCTGATCCGCCGCCTCGGCGACTCGGGGCGCACCGTGATCCTGTCGAGCCACATGCTCGGCGAGGTGCAGCAGATCTGCGATCGCGTCGGGGTCATCAACGCCGGACGCATGGTCGTCGAGAGCACCGTCGACGAGCTGCGCGGCGACAGCGAGCTCGTCGTCCGGGCCACGCCTGCGGACGTCGTCCGGTCGACGCTCGACCAGCTCGCGTACGTCCAGTCCATCCGGTCGCTCGACGACGAGGTGCGGCTGCGCGTCGACGAGCGCCACACCGGCGAGGTCACCCGCGCCCTCGTGCTCGCCGGCGTCGACGTCCGCGAGGTGCGCCGCATCGACCGTCAGCTCGAGGACGTGTTCTTCGAGATCACCGCCAAGGAATCCAGTCATGCCTGATGTCCTCAACGTCACCCGCGCCGAGCTGTTCAAGCTCGTACGCCGACCCGCGGCCTGGACTCTGCTCGCCGCCGCGGCCCTGCTGAGCCAGGTGTTCGGCTACCTGATCCCGTACCTGTCCTTCGCCGGCGACGGCTCCGGGCCGATCGAGGGCGCGTCGAAGGACGCGATCCTCGCCAGCACGCTGCCCGACCAGATCGTGGCCAGCACCCTCGGCGGGTTCCCGGTGTTCGCCGGCGCACTCGCGCTCGTGTTCGGCGCGCTGGTGCTCGGGAGCGAGTACGGCTGGGGCACGGTCAAGACCGTGTTGACGCAGCGCCCCGGGCGTACGGCGGTGCTCGCCGGCCAGGCCGTCGCCCTGGCGATGTCGGTCGCGGTCGGCGTGCTCGTCCTGTTCGTCCTCGGCGCGGCGAGCTCGACCGCGATCGCGCTGTCCCAGGGCGAGTCGACCGCGTTCCCGTCGGTGCTCGACCTGCTCGGCGGGTATGGCGCCGGTGTCGCGATCATGCTGATGTGGGCAGGTCTCGGCGGCGCCCTTGGCGTCGTGCTGCGTGGCGTCGCGTTGCCGATCGGCCTCGGTGTCGTCTGGGTGCTCGGCGTGGAGAACCTGATCGCCGGTGTCGCGAGCTCGGTGCTCACGGCGCTGCGTCCGCTGCGGGACGTGATGCCCGGGATCAATGCCGGATCACTCGCGTCTGCGGTGATGCCGACCCGTCCGCCGGGTCTCGAGTCGCCTCCCGGGATCAACTCCGACGTCGCCGACGGCCGCGCGCTCATCACGGTGGCCTGCTACGTCGTGGTCTGCCTCGCCGTGGCCCTGTGGACGTACCGCCGCCGCGACGTGGCCTGACCCCGTCGACCCCGGTGTCTCAGCGGTTGACCGTCGCTGAGACGCCGGGGTGGCGGCCGATAAACTCGGGTGGTGCTGACCATCGACCGAGCCACGCATGACGCGATCATCGCGCACGCGCGACGCGACCACCCCGACGAGGCCTGTGGCGTCGTCGCCGGGCCGATCGGCTCCGATGTGCCCGCACGCTTCATCCCGATGCTCAACGCCGCGATGTCGCCGACGTTCTACGAGTTCGACTCCGGCGACCTGCTCAAGCTCTACCGCGAGATGGACGACCGCGACGAGGAGCCCGTCGTCGTCTACCACTCGCACACGTCGACCGAGGCCTATCCGTCGCGCACCGACATCAACCTGGCCGGCGAGCCAGGGGCGCACTACGTGCTGGTGTCGACCCGCGATGGCGCCGATCAGGGCGGACCCGTCGACTTCCGGTCCTACCGGATCGTCGACGGCGAGGTCACCGAGGAAGAAGTTCGCGTCGTCGACAGTTATGCAGACGACGCAATCACCGACGCAGCAACCCAACAGAAGGCAGAACACTGATGGCCATCGAGGTCCGCATCCCCACGATCCTGCGCCCCTACACCGGCGGCGAGCGTGCCGTCGAGGGCAGTGGAGCGACCGTCACCGAGCTGATCGACAAGCTCGAGGTCGAGCACCCCGGCATCAAGGAGCGCCTGCTCGAGAACGGTGAGGCCCGCCGGTTCGTCAACATCTACGTCAACGACGAGGACATCCGGTTCACGGGTGGCCTCGACACCGCGGTCGCCGACGGCGACACCGTGGTGATCCTGCCGGCTGTGGCCGGCGGCGCCGTCTCCGGGTTCTAGGTCCTACAGAGTGCGCTTCGACTCCCTGATCGACTCCGTCGGCGGCACGCCGCTGGTGGGACTGCCCAATCTCTCGCCGACCCCGGACGTACGTCTGTGGGCCAAGCTCGAGGACCAGAACCCCACCGGGTCGATCAAGGACCGTGCGGCGCTGAGCATGATCCTGCGCGCCGAGAAGGACGGCCGGCTGACCCCCGGCGCCACGATCCTCGAGCCGACCAGCGGCAACACCGGCATCTCGCTGGCGATGGTCGCCAGCCAGCGCGGCTACCAGCTGATCTGCGTCATGCCCGAGAACACCTCGATCGAGCGTACGCAGCTGCTGTCGATGTGGGGCGCCCGGATCATCCCGTCGCCGGCTGCAGGGGGCTCCAACGAGGCCGTGCGCGTCGCCAAGGGTCTCGCCGCCGAGCATCCCGACTGGGTCATGCTCTACCAGTACGGCAACCCGGCCAACGCCGATGCGCACTACGAAGGCACGGCGCCGGAGATCCTCGCCGACCTGCCCGAGATCACGCACTTCGTCGGCGGCCTCGGCACGACCGGCACTCTGATGGGTGTCGGGCGCTTCTTCCGCGAGCACAAGCCGGAGGTGCGGATCGTCGCCGCCGAGCCGCGCTACGGCGAGCTCGTCTACGGACTGCGCAACCTCGACGAGGGCTTCGTCCCCGAGCTCTACGACGCATCGCTGATCGACTCGCGGTTCAGCGTCGGCCCGCGTGACGCCGTACGCCGGGTGCGCGAGCTGATCGCGACCGAAGGCATCTTCGCGGGCATCTCCACCGGCGCGATCCTGCATGCGGCTCTCGCGCAGGCCACCAAGTGCGTCAAGGCGGGCGAGACCGCCGACATCGCGTTCGTCGTCGCCGACGGCGGCTGGAAGTACCTCTCCACCGGGGCGTACGAAGGCACTCTCGACGAGGCCGAGGACAAGCTCGACGGCCAGCTCTGGGCCTGAACCGCCCCAACACGTACCGCGACGGCATGTCGTCGGTTAGCCTCGTCCCGTGAGCCAGATCGTGGTGTTCTCCGGAAGCGCTCATCGACCCCTCGCCGAGAAGATCTGTTCCGAGCTCGGCCAGCCGCTCTCGGCGTCCGACACGATCAGGTTCAGCAACGACTGCCTCCAGGTGCAGCTGCTCGCCAACTGCCGCAAGAAGGACGTCTTCATCATCCAGCCGCTGGTCCCGCCGACGCAGGACCACCTGATGGAGCTGCTGCTGATGATCGACGCGGCCCGCGGTGCCAGCGCCGACTCGGTCACCGCGGTCATCCCGCACTACGCGTACGCCCGCTCGGACAAGAAGGACGCCTCGCGCATCTCGATCGGCGGCCGCCTCGTCGCCGACATGCTGACCACCGCCGGCGCCGACCGGGTCGTCACGATGACGCTGCACGCGCCGCAGGTGCACGGGTTCTTCAGCGTCCCGGTCGACCACCTCACGGCGATCGGCGAGCTCGCCGACTACTACCGCAACCGCGACCTCACCGACACTGTCGTGGTCTCGCCCGACCTCGGCAACGCCAAGACCGCCTCACTGTTCGCCCGCCTCCTCGGCGTGCCGGTCGCCGCCGGCAGCAAGCAGCGGCAGGCCGACGACAAGGTCGTCATCGACGCCATCGTGGGTGACGTTGCCGGCAAGACCGCGATCGTGCTCGACGACGAGATCGCGACCGGCGGGTCGATCATCGAGCTGATGAACAAGCTCGAGGAGGAAGGCTGCACGCAGGCGTCGGTCGCCTGCACCCACGGCCTGTTCACCGGCAAGGCCGTCGAGCGGCTTCGCGACCACCCCTCGATCACCGAGGTCGTCACCACTGACACCGTCCCGCCGCCGGCGGACTGGCCCGAGCTGCAGGTACGTTCGGTGGCCGGCCTGTTCGCCGAGGCCATCGCCCGCATCCATGCGGGCGAGTCGGTCTCGTCGCTTTTTGACGGCGTCGACCCCGCGCACGCGCCACCGCAGCCGAAGCTCCCGCTCTAGCCCGCTGAGCGGGGGAGGCGAGAGTCACGTGTGATCTGCGGCCTGTTCACTTTGTCGTAACACTCGACCCCCGTAGGCTTTTCCGTTGTGAGCAATGCACCGATCGGCATCTTCGACTCCGGCTTCGGCGGCCTGACCGTCGCCCGCGCCGTTCTCGACCAGCTGCCGCACGAACCGGTGCTCTACCTGGGCGACACCGCCCGTCAGCCCTACGGCCCCAAGCCCATCTCCGAGGTCCGTGAGTACGCCCTCGAGTGCCTCGACCACCTGGTGGCCCAGGGCGTCAAGGCCCTCGTCATCGCCTGCAACTCCGCGAGCGCCGCAGTCCTGCGCGATGCGCGCGAACGCTATGACGTACCCGTTGTCGAGGTCATCGTGCCGGCCACCCGCCGTGCCGTCAGCGCCACCCGCAACGGTCACATCGGCGTCATCTGCACCACGGCGACCGCCACCTCCCGGGCGTACGACGACGCATTCGCCGCCAATCCCGGCATCACGCTGCACACGCAGGCATGTCCGGCGTTCGTCGACCTCGTCGAAGCCGGCGTGACGAGCGGCCCCGAGCTGCTCGCCGCCGCCGAGGGCTACCTGCGCCCCCTCGTCGACCTCGAGATCGACACGCTCGTCCTCGGCTGCACGCACTACCCGCTGCTGACGGGCGTCCTGTCGTACGTCATGGGCGACGGCGTCACGCTCGTGTCGAGCGCCGAGGAGACCGCCAAGGACGTGTACGCCCTGCTGGTCCGCGAGGGCCTCGAGCGCGACCTGTCGCTGCCCGAGCCGGAGCACGGGTTCCTGACGACCGGACGACCCGAGGAGTTCGCGACGCTCGCCCGGCGGTTCCTCGGCCCCGAGGTCGAGTCGGCGCGCCAGTTCTCCTGGGTCGGTGCGACGGTATGAAGCTCACCGTGATCGGCTGCGCCGGATCGTTCCCCGGACCCGACTCGCCCGCGAGCAGCTACCTCGTCGAGGCGCCGTTCGAGGGACGTACCTACCGGTTGGTCATCGACCTCGGGTCCGGAGCGCTGGGCAACCTCCAGCGCGAGTGCGACCTCCGCGACATCGACGCGATCGCGCTCTCGCACCTGCACGCCGACCACTGCTTCGACCTTTCGGGCTTCTACGTCGTCAGCAAGTACCACCCCGACGGGGCCCTCGATCGCATCCCGGTGCTGGCGCCGGCGGGCACGGGTGACCATCTCGCCTCTGCGTACGGCATCGACGAGCCCGTCGGCATGACCGAGCAGTTCGACTTCCGCGACTGGCAGGACGGCGGCACGGTGCAGCTCGGCCCGTTCACCGTCACGTCGGTCCTCGTCGACCACCCCATCCCGGCGTACGCCATCCGCGTCGCGACCGAGGATCACTCGCTGGTCTACTCCGGCGACACCGGTCCGACGGAAGCGCTCGTCGACCTGGCCGGCGGTGCCGACCTGTTCCTGTGCGAGGCGTCGTTCGTCGAGTCCGGCGACAACCCGCCCAACCTGCACCTCACGGGCGCCGAGGCCGGGGCCTACGCGACCCGGGCCGGCGTCGGCCGGCTGCTCGTGACCCACATCCCGGCGTGGACGGATCGCGCCGAGGTCGAGTCGGACGTCAAGACGACGTGGGACGGCCCCTACGAGCTGGTGACCGCCGGCTCGACCTGTCAGCTGCCCTAGATAGGCTCGCGGCATGACCCGCGAAGATGGCCGCAGTGCCGATCAGCTCCGACCCGTGACCATCACCCGCAACTGGCTCGACCACGCGCAGGGCTCGTGCCTCATCGAGTTCGGCAAGACCAAGGTGCTGTGTGCCGCGAGCGCCGGCGAAGGCGTGCCGCGCTGGCGCAAGGGCTCGGGCCTCGGCTGGGTCACTGCTGAGTACGCGATGCTGCCGCAAGCGACGCACGACCGGTCGCCGCGCGAGTCCGTCAAGGGCCGCGTCGGCGGACGTACGCACGAGATCTCCCGCCTCGTCGGGCGCTCGCTGCGTGCCGCGATCGACTACAAGGCGCTCGGCGAGAACACCATCACGATCGACTGTGACGTGCTGCAGGCCGACGGTGGCACCCGCACGGCGGCGATCACGGGCGCCTACGTCGCCCTGGCCGACGCCGTCGAGCACCTCCGCTCCAAGGGCGCGCTGACGGGGGAGCCGCTCGTCGAGTCGATCTCCGCGATCAGCGTCGGCATCATCGACGGCGTTCCGATGCTCGACCTGCCCTACGTCGAGGACGTCCGCGCCGAGACCGACATGAACGTCGTGATGACCGGTGGCGGCAAGTTCATCGAGGTGCAGGGCACCGCCGAGGGTGCGCCGTTCGACAAGCCCGAGCTCGACGCGCTGCTCGAGCTGGCGGCCAAGGGCTGCGCCGACCTCACCAAGCTCCAGAACGACGCCCTCGCGCGTGGCTGAGATCGTCCTGGCGTCCAACAACGCCAAGAAGCTCGCCGAGCTGCGCCGCATCCTCGAGCCGCTCGTGCCCGGCATCCGGGTGCTCGGGCTCGCCGACGTCACGCCGTACGACGAACCGGCCGAGACCGAGCCGACGTTCGAGGGCAATGCCCTGATCAAGGCGCGGGCGTGTCTCGCCGTCACCGGGCTGCCGTCGCTGGCCGACGACTCCGGACTGTGCGTCGATGCCCTCAACGGGATGCCGGGGGTCCTGTCGGCCCGCTGGTCCGGCGTGGCCAAGGACGCCGGGGGAGATGCCGCCAACAACGCGCTGCTGCTGAGCCAGCTGTCGGACGTGCCCGACGAGCGGCGCACGGCTCAGTTCCGATGCGCCGTGGCACTCTGCACGCCCGATGGCGCCGAGGTGATCGAGCTGGGCGAGATGCCCGGACGCATCCTCCGGGCCGAGCACGGCGAGGGCGGCTTCGGCTACGACCCGTTGTTCGCGGCGGACGGCTACGACGTGTCGACCGCTGAGCTGCCGGCCGGCGAGAAGGACCGCATCAGCCACCGCGGCAAGGCGCTCACGGCGATCGCTCCGGCTGTGGTCGAGGCGCTGACCTAGGCTGTCTTCTCGAGCCCGGCGATGACGCGCCGGGCGATCGCCAGGCTGCCCTGGCGATTGGGGTGCACCCCGTCGACGACGCGATCGGCCGTGAGTGCGCCTTGCGTGCTGATGAACTGGATGCCGTGCAGCTTGGCCTGGGCGGCGATGATCGCGGTCACCCGGCGGCCGTTCTCCGGGTCGAGCGGGCCCCACGGCGGGCCGAGCACGACGATGCGGGTCGACTTCGGCAGGAATGTCTGCAGGGTGTCGAGGTAGCGGTCCACGGCGTGCGCGATGACGTCGTCCGGCGCCGTGACGTAGCGGCCGTCCTGGCAGGTGGACCAGTCGTTGCGACCGCCTTCGACGATCAGGAGCGAGGGTGCGTCGCCGGCATATGCGTCGGGCCGGTCGATGAAGGTGTTGCCGGTGCACACGTGGCCGGGGCGGAGATAGCCGGAGCCCGACTGGGCATACCGGGTGACCGTCGCGCGGAAGTGGTCGCCGGTGATGCTCCACCAGCCCTGCTCCGCGCTGCCCGGCTCGTTGTTGTAGCGGGCGGTGATGGAGTCTCCGACGACGACGATGCCGTGGGGCGCAAGGCGAGAGACCGGGACTCGCTCGTCACCGGTCGCGCCCTGCCAGGCGATGAACGGGGCGATCAGCAGGGCGGCCAGGACGGCGAGAACGAGAGACCGTCGAGTGGTCACCCTGGGAATGGTCATGCGCGCGCTTTCTCTGCTGTTGTTGAGCGCAACTGTAGGTCGGATTTGTTGTCCGACTGGACCAAATGGCCGAAGTCAACCCAAAAGTCATCAAACGGCATCCGAACAGCTGATGAAGACCTGACTCGGCGGACTATTCGGGAAGCCTGAAACCTTGCTGCCGCCAGGCCTCGAACACGGCAACCGAGGCGGTGTTGGCGAGGTTCATCGAGCGCCGGCCCGGCAGCATCGGCAGGCGTACGCGGGCGGTGACCCGTGGGTCGGCGAGCACCTCAGCAGGCAGCCCGGTCGGCTCGGGGCCGAACATCAGGACGTCACCGGGCTCGTACGCCACGTCGGTGTAGAGCTCGTCGCCTCCGGCCGTGAACGCGTAGACGCGGGCGGGTGCCAGGGCTTCGAGGGCGGCGTCGAGGTCGGCATGCACCGACATGACCGCGAGGTCGTGATAGTCCAGGCCGGCGCGCCGCAGCTTGGACTCCTCGAGGTCGAAGCCCAGCGGCTCGACCAGGTGCAGCTCTGCGCCGGTCACGGCGGCCAGCCTGATCGCGGCGCCGGTGTTGCCCGCGATGCGAGGCTCGAAGAACAGGATGCGGAACATCTCAACCACGCCTCTTCGGGGTCCAGTCGAGCACGGCGTGCACCACGAGACCGGCCACGATGGCCCACGCCGCCGACCCGATGCCGTACGCCGTGATGCCCGACGCGGCGACGAGGAAGGTCGCGACGGCCGCCTCGCGGCCCTTGCGCTGTGACATCGAACCCTCGAGCGAGTCGGCCAGGGTGCCGAGGAGGGCCAGGCCGGCGACGGTCGCAATGACGCCGGCAGGCGCCACCGCCACGAGCGCGGCGAGCGCCGCGGACGAAGCGCCCAGCACGACGTACGTGACGCCGGCGGACTGCGACGCGATCCACCGCCGGCTCTTGTCCGGTCCGGCGTCAGGTCCGGCGGCGAGGGCAGCGCTGATGGCCGCGAGGTTCACCGAGTGGGCGCCGGCGGGTGCGCCGGCGAGCGTCGCGACACCAGTGGTGACGATCGTGTCGCGCCACGGCACCTGGTAGCCGAGCGACTTCATGATCGCGACGCCGGGCACGTTCTGCGAGGCCATCGTGACGATGTAGAGCGGCAGGGCGATGCCCACGACCGCCTCCCAGCTCAGCGCGGGCCAGGTCAGTGAGACCTCGGGGAGCAGGGCGGACGAGGCGATGCCCTCGCCGCGGCGGATCATGTCGATGCCGATCACGATGCCCGCTGCGACGAATGCTGCGGGCACGGCCCAGCGCGGCGCGAGGCGTACGCCGATCAGCCAGACCAGCACGATCGGGACGATCGCGGCGGGGTTGTCGACCAGGCTCTTGACCGGCTTGGTGCAGAGGTCGAGAACGACGCCGGCGAGCATGGCCTGCGCGATCGGCGTGGGGATCCGGGCGACCAGCCGTCCGAGCACCGGCCAGAACCCCGTCAGTGCGTACGCCGCACCGGCGAGCATGAATGCACCGACTGCGGCCGGCCAGCCCCCGTCCACCGCGCTCATGCCGGCGAGCAGGGCCGCGCCGGGCGTCGACCAGGCCAGGACGATCGGGATGCGGTGGCGCCGGCTGAGCCAGATGACTCCGACCGCCTGGGTCAGGCACAGTGCTAGCAGGCCCGATGCGGCCTCGTGCCGATCCGCGCCGACCGCGGCGAGACCCGTGAGGACGACGGCGAACGAGCTGGTGTAGCCGACGACCATCGCGATGACCCCGGCACTGACCGGCTGCTGGAGCTCCGAACGGCTCATGCGCGACCCGAGAGGATGCAGTGCCGTTCCATGGGCATTCAGCCTAGACTCACCCCTCATGGCCTCCCCGCAGCGCGTCCACGTCACGCACACGTATACGTCCGATCCCGCGACAGTGTTCGAGAAGCTGTCCGAGCACGAGAACCTCGGTCCACTGTTCGGCGCCAAGATCGTGCGTGTGTGCGACGGCGACACGTCGCGCAACGGCCCGGGGTCGACGCGATCGCTCAAGATCGGACCCCTGCCGGCCTTCCACGAGACCACGACGAAGGCCGAGCCGCACCAGCTGATCGAGTACAAGATCAGCAAGGGCGGTCCGCTCAAGGGTCATTGGGGCGTGCAGAAGCTGACCCCGACCGCTGACGGCGGCACACAGCTCGACTACACGATCGGGTTCGACATGCCGATCCCCGGCATCGCCGGACTCGTCGGCAAGGTGCTCGCGGTCAACATCAAGAAGGGCCTGCCGAAGCTCACCCCCTGACCTCGCGGCTCAGGTCTGGAGCAGCGCCCAGAGCGCCTCTGTCTGGGCCTCGACGTCGCCGGGATGGATCTGCTGGAAGTTGCGGCCACCGCGCGCGAAGGTCTGCGCCACGGCCGGCGGCACCAGCGCCGCATCGACGGGCCGGGTGACCCAGTCCGTGTCACGTACGTTCACGAGGTCCACGTCCGCGCCGGCGGCGTTGTAGCGCAGCTCTCCGGTCAGCCGTCCGACATGCACGGCGCCGGTGGCGTCCCGGGTCCAGACGAACGACCCGACGGGTGCCGACGCGAATCGCTCGAGCCGGCGCTCAGCGCGTACGTCGTCGGCCTCGCCGATGCCGCACACGCCGATCGCCAGCGCCCGTACGACTGCGGCGCCTGCGTCGACGTCGTCGCGCCGCGACCGCATCGGCGCCCGGTAGACCGGGCTCATTGTTCGCATGTTTGATGCGTTACGCAGATTCCTGGGGGTCGAAACCTGCCGAACGCTTCAAATCCGTGAGTGCCGGCGACAGGACTTGAACCTGCACGCCCGAAGGCACAGGATCCTAAATCCTGCGTGTCTACCAGTTCCACCACGCCGGCCCGGGGTCGATCCTAGTGGGCCCGGGTTCGACACGTGGGTAGACGTCGCTCATCGGCGGTGCTCATGACCTGCCGGCTCCGCAGGACGTGACCACGTACGTCAGGCCCCGAGGCCGAGGTCCTTCCTGAGCTTCGCCACGTGACCCGTGGCCTTGACGTTGTACTGGGCGAGGGCGATCTTCCCGTCGTCGACGACGAACGTCGAGCGGATGACGCCCTCGACGACCTTGCCGTAGAGCTTCTTCTCGCCGAACGCGCCCCATGCCTCCAGGACGTCCTTGGACGGATCCGACAGCAGCGTGATCGTCAGACCGTCGCGCTCACGGAACTTGGCGAGCTTCTCGGGCTTGTCCGGCGAGATGCCGAGCACGGTGTAGCCCTCGGCCTGCAGACGATCGATCGAGTCGCTGAAGTCGCAGGCCTGCTTGGTGCAGCCGGGCGTCATCGCCGCGGGGTAGAAGTAGACGATGACCTTGCGGTCCTTGAGGTCCGACAGCGTGACGCTCTCGCCGGCGTCGTTCGTCAGCGTGAAGTCGGGTGCGGTGTCTCCGGGCTGCAGGCGGGTCGTCATGGGCACTATCCTGACGTACGTGTGCAGGTGAGTGGCCTGCACCCTCCGCAGACCCAGGTGAGCGAGGCACGACGTGGCGAAGGCGAAACCCGACGAGATGGTCGACGAGATCGATGAGATCCGGGAGCGGCTGGCGGACACCGTCGACGCGTTGATCGACCGCACCAACCCGCGCAACGTCGCCCGCCGCAGCCTCTACAACCTGCGCTCACGATTCGTCGACGAGACCGGCTCGCCCAAGCTCGGGACGATCGTCCCGCTCCTGGGCGGCGCGGTCGCGGTGGTCGCCGGGATCATCGTCATCCGCCGGCTCGTCCGCTGACCATGCCGCGCACGTCCATGCGTCGGACCTGACTCGTGAGCCCGGCCCGCGACATCCCGTTGCGTCGCCTCCGCCTGCTCCGGCCGGCGGACACCGTGAAGGACCGGCTCTACGTCCTGCGGCGGCGCTGGCGCACGCTCGTGCGTCTGAGCCTCGGCACCGCGATCGCCTACTTCATCGCGACCCACGTCCTCGACCACCGGCAGGCGTTCTTCGCCCCCATCGCGTGCATCATCGTGCTGATCGCAGGCGCCGGCCTGCGCGGCCGCACGTCGTACGAGCTGGTCGCCGGGGTCTCGCTCGGGGTGCTGGTCGGCGAGCTGCTGATCCTCGGCATCGGTCGAGGGACGTGGCAGATGGCCCTGGTCGTCACGCTGACGGTCATCGCCGGAACGCTCGTCGGGCTCAAGGGCTTGGCGTTGACCCAGGCCGCGACGTCCTCGGTCCTGCTCGCAGCCGTCATCCCGGTCGCGGGCTCGGGCAACCCCGCGGTCACCCGGTTTCTCGACGCACTGGTCGGCGGTGCGGTGGGCCTCGCCATGGTGCTGCTGGTCCCGCGCAACCCGGTCCGCGACATCGACCGTGAGGTGCAGGGATTCCTCAAACGGCTGGCCGGCATCCTGAGCCGCACGGCCCAAGCGCTGCGCACGGTCGACGCGTCGCTCGCCGATGTCGCCCTCGCTGAGGCGCGGGCGATGCAGCCGCAGGTCGAGACGATGACCTCGACGGCGGCCAACGTCAGCGAGATCGCCCGCATGTCGCCGATGCGGTGGAAGCAGCGCGATCACGTCCAGACGTACGTCGCCACGGTGCGCGACCTCGACAACGCCATCAGGGACGCCCGGGTGCTGGCCCGCAAGACGTCGGCCCTGCTCCGCCACGGTGAGCGGGTCCCGCCCGACATGGACCTCGCGATCGACGCCCTCGCCCGCGCGATCGGCATCTTCGCGGACGACCTGTCGGAGCACGACGACTTCGACGAGGCCCGGCAGGGACTGGTCGACGCCGCACGTATGGCATCAGCAGCGCTGCCCGACGCGATGACGATGAACAGCGCGTCGATCGCGGCGCAGGTACGTTCGTTGGCCGCCGACCTGCTGTACGCCAGCGGCTACACCAGGGACGAGATCGACGAACGCCTCGAATTTGACTGAGGTCGAGCGAGCTCTGCGAGCGAGCGCCGAAGTCAGGTTGGGGGTCCCCCACGAGCTCTGCGAGTAGGGGGCGCGATCACGCCGAAGGCGTCAGATGACGAAACTCCGTGAGACCACCACCTAGCGCAACCGAAGGGTGGTTTCGAGGCTCCGGCCGCGGGCGGCCTACGCACCTCAACCACCGGACCCGGCTCCTCAGGCAATCTTCAGACTCGCGTATCGCTGAGTTCTCCCAAGGTTCACCCGGCACCGATGTGCTGCGGCCATGAACTCACACACCAGCAGGACAAGCCGGCGCACGGTCGTCGGCATCGCGGCGGCTGCCGCCATCGTCGGAGCGACCACCGCCGGCGCCATCGGGGCAGGGCACGACCTCTCGGCCCACGGCGGAGCGACCCGCCTCTCGGGCGACCAGAGCAAGACCATCAAGGCCAACATCGACAGCGGCCGGGCTGACAACGTCATCCTGCTCATCGGCGACGGCATGGGTGACTCCGAAATCACCTCGGCGCGCAACTACCAGTACGGCGCCGACGGCCGGTTCCCCGGCATCGACGCGCTGCCGCTGACCGGCCAGTACACGACGTTCTCGCTGACCAAGGATGGCAAGGTCGACTACGTCCCGGACTCCGCGGCTACCGGCAGCGCCTGGGCGACCGGCACCAAGACGTACGACAACGCGGTGTCGGTCGACATCCGCGGCAAGGCGCAGCCGACCCTCCTCGAGCTGGCCAAGAAGCGCGGTCTCAAGACGGGTGACGTGACGACCTCGGAGATCCAGGACGCGACTCCAGCCGTGCAGGTCTCGCACATCTCGGCCCGCTCCTGCTACGGCCCGGTCAAGACGACCGCGACGTGCCCCGAGGCCGCACTCGAGAACGGCGGACCGGGTTCGATCAGCGAGCAGCTGCTCAAGACGCGCCCGGACGTGACACTCGGCGGCGGCTCGGCGACGTTCAACGAGAAGGCGACCGCCGGGAAGTGGAAGAACCTCACGCTGCTCGACCAGGCTGAGCGTCGCGGCTACCAACTGCCGACGGACCTGGCCTCGCTCAACAAGATCACGAAGGCCAACCAGAAGAAGCCGGTGCTCGGACTGTTCGGGCCGGGCAACCTCCCGGTCCGCTGGACCGGACCTGCGGCGACGATCGACGGCAGCAAGAAGCCGGCGGAGCGCTGCAAGGACAACGCGGCGCGTCCGGCCACCCAGCCCTCGCTCGCGGCGATGACCAAGAAGTCGATCCAGCTGCTCGACAAGGGCAACAAGAAGGGCTTCTTCCTCCAGGTCGAAGGCGCCAGCATCGACAAGCAGGACCACGCAGCTGACGCATGTGGCCAGATCGGTGAGACGGTCGACCTCGACGAGGCCGTCAAGGTTGCGCTCGACTACGCCAAGAAGGACAAGCACACGACGGTCATCGTCACGGCCGATCACGCCCACACGAGCCAGATCATCGAAGCCGGCAGCACCTCGCCGGGCCTCACGGCGAACCTGCTGACCAACGAGGGCAGCCCGATGACGCTCAACTACGGCACCTCGCCGGCGGGTGGCTCGCAGCAGCACACGGGTACGCAGCTGCGCGTCGCGGCGTATGGACCCCAGGCGGCGAACTTCGTCGGGCTGACGGACCAGACCGACATGTTCTTCACCATCTCGCGGGCGCTGAAGCTCAAGTAGCAGCCCGTTCCCGCAGGTGTCGCGGTCGTCGAGCTCCGTCACGCACGGGTCTTCGGCGGCCGCGACACGCCGGATGTTTACAAGCTGTCCAAAGATACGATACGTTTCTCTGACTGCTCCGTATGGAGCGCCGACTGACGAAGGAGGTGGACCTCATGAAGAAGCTCAGCAGCACGACTCTCGCCCCGATGTGGCGCGATGCCGTCGCGTCTTTTGCCGGTCACACCTCCGGAGCAGTGCACCTGAAGTAGCCCACATGTGTTTGGCGCTTCTGCCGCTTCGGATCTTCGATCTGAGGCGGTTTTTCTTTTGTCCGAACATCTAATCCACACATCCAACCTTCAAGAAAGGAGGCGCGCTATGACCACGAAGCCAGATACACGACTCATGCCCGCACAGAACCCGACCGATCCCCGTCCGACGACAGGAACTGATGGAGAGGGGGTGAAGGCCGTGGGAATCCTCAACCCCCGTCAGGGTCGCAAGCGCGCCTGGGACGAGATGTCCGAGATCGACCGTGCTGTGCTCCTGGAGACCGTGCGACAGCGTCGCAGGGTGCAGAAGCAGAACATCGCGATCCAGAACGAGATCCGCTTGCGCAGCTTGCGCTGAGCGAGACACCAGATGAACCGGCGGCGAGTGGGGAGCGATCCCCGCTCGCCGCTCGTCTGTTTCCTAGCTGTCGAACATGCCCGGCAGGAGCCACCGGCGTACGAGTGCCTCGACGACCCCGTCCTCGGAGAGGTCCGGGCCGAGCTGCGGGCTCACGAGGAGCGATAGCAGGAGCCGGACGTAGAACTCCGCGCCGGCGTCGTTGTCGTGCAACGGCATGCCGGTGCGCTCGCCCAGTGTCCGCAGCTCCTCCGAGGCGAAGTTGAGCGCCAGGATCAGGGTCTCGGGCCGGTCGCCGCGCAGGTGTGCCATGAGGCGATCCCGTGCGGGGCCGAGCAGCTCCCTGAACGTCAGCGTGTCGGCGAGCCGCCGGTAGGTGTAGGCGAAGACCTCGACGATGACGTCCGGCGCCGACGTGCCGGAGCTGAACAGGACGGCCGCCTCGGCCATGACCTGACCGATCTCGTCGACGATGACGTACTCGACGAGTTCATCGACATCGTCGAAGTGGTCCAGGACGGCCTCCATCGGCAGGCCGGCTCGGTCGGCAACAGCCTCCAAGGTCACGGCGTCGAACCCTTCAGCCAGTGCCAGCGCATAGCAGGCGGCCGAGATGGCCTCGCGCTGCTGCATGGCGAAGTTCTGGTCGCCGGTGAAATTGGTCATCGACACGGAACCTACCGCGTCAGGAGGGCCTTGTGCTGCGCCAGGATGCGGCGTGCATCACGAACGTGCAGCTCCTCCACCATGCGGCCGTTGAAGGTCACGACCCCCTGACCTGCGGCCTTGGCCTCCTCGAACGTCGAGATCATGGCCTCGGCGTGCTCGATCTCCTCGTCCGACGGACCGAAGACCGCGTTCGCCGGCTCGACCTGGCTTGGGTGGATCAGCGTCTTGCCGTCGAACCCCATCTCGCGACCCTGACGTGCCTCGGCGTCGAAGCCCTCGAGGTTCTTCACGTCGTTGTAGACGCCGTCCAGGATGACCTTGCCGGCGGCGCGGGCCGCGAGCAGCGCGATCGAGAGCGACGTCAGCACGACGGGATTGCGGCCCGGCACGTGCAGGCCGTACGTCTCGTTGACCACGTCGTTCGTGCCCATCACGATGACCGTCAACCGGTCGTGGGCGGCGGCGATCTCGGCCGCCTGGAGGAGGGCAATCGGCGTCTCGACCATCGCCCACAGCGCGGTGGTGTCAGGTGCGCCGGCGTCCTCGAGCTCGGCGACGAGCTGCAGGACCTCGGCCGCCGAGTTGACCTTGGGGACGAGCACGGCATCGGGGCCGGCCTTGGCGGCGGCCGCGATGTCGGCGGCATGCCACTCGGTGCCGAGGCCGTTGACGCGGATCGCGAGCTCGCGGTGGCCGTACTCGCCGGACGTCACGGCCGCGCACACGCGTTCCCGTGCCTCGGGCTTGGCATCCGGGGAGACGGCGTCCTCGAGATCGAGGATCAACGCGTCGGCGTCGATGCCCTTCGCCTTCTCGAGGGCGCGCTCGTTGGCGCCGGGCATGTAGAGGACCGAGCGGCGCGGCCGCAGCAGACTGTCAGACATACGTGCTCCTAGAGGTCGTAGGCGGCGGCGAGCTCGGGATCGCGCTCAGCCAGGGCCTTGGCGAGATCGAGCATGACCTGGCACTGCTTGCAGGACGCGTCATCCTCCATCTTGCCGTTGATCATCACGGCGCCGGAGCCGTCGCCCATCGCCTCGACGACCTCCTTGGCGTGTGCCACGTCGGCCGGGTCGGGGGAGAAGACCTTGCGGGCGATGTCGATCTGCACCGGGTGCAGGCTCCAGGCTCCGACGCAGCCGAGCAGGAATGCGTTGCGGAACTGGTCCTCGCACGCGACGACGTCCTTGATGTCACCGAACGGGCCGTAGAACGGCAGGATGTCGTTGGCCGCGCAGGCGTCGACCATGCGCGCGATCGTGTAGTGCCAGAGGTCCTGCTGGTACGTCGTGCGGCCCGCGTAGAGGTCGTCGCCGGTCGGATCCTCGCGCACGAGGTAGCCGGGGTGCCCACCGCCGACGCGGGTCGTCTTCATGCGGCGGCTCGCGGCGAGGTCGGCCGGGCCGAGGGAGATGCCCTGCATGCGCGGGCTGGCGCCGGCGATCTCCTCGACGTTGGTCATGCCCTCGGCGGTCTCGAGAATCGCGTGCACCAGGATCGGCTTGGTCAGCCCGGCACGTGCCTCCAGCTGCGCGAGCAGTCGGTCGACGTAGTGGATGTCCTGGGCGCCCTCGACCTTGGGCACCATGACGACGTCGAGCTTGTCGCCGATCTCGGTCACGAGCGTGATCAGGTCGTCCAGTGCCCACGGCGAGTCGAGGCTGTTGATGCGGGTCCAGAGCTGTGTCTGGCCGAAGTCGGTCTGCTTGGCGATGTCGACCAGGCCCTGCCTGGCAGCTTCCTTGTTCTCGGTCTTGATGGCGTCCTCGAGGTTGCCCAGGATGATGTCGACCTTGGTGGCGATCTCCGGGACCTTGGCCTGCATCTTCGCGTTGCTCGGGTCGAAGAAGTGGATCATCCGGCTCGGGCGGAACGGGATGTCCGCGACCGGGGTGGGTGCGCCGACGGCCAGAGGACGAAGGAAGGCTCGGGGATTTCGCACGCGGTTCACTTCTTTCCTGGTGAGGACAAAACTTCTCTCAGTATGTCCATCGGCCGAGGTCAGCGGCTAGGGCGGGGGTCACACCCCCGTACAGCCGAGCGGAGCGAGGTCAGGCGCCCGGGCGTAGCCCGGCAGCGACGAAGTCGCTGGGGCGGCGAGCGCAGCGAGCCGTGCGCCCCATCATGATCGACGTCTCGACCTCCGCGACCGGACGGTGCTCGATGCCCTTGGGTATGACGTAGACGTCGCGAGGACCGAGCACGACATTGCCGTCACGCAGCTCGATCGTCAGCTCGCCGTCGAGCACCATGAACAGCTCGTCGGAGTTGGGGTGCAGCGCGCGGCTCGTTCCTCGCCGCTCAGCGACTTCGTCGCTGCCGGGCTTCGCCCGGGCGCTTTGACCTCGCTTCGCTCGGTTCATTGGTCACTGCGGTACATGCCCTCATCGTGCCACCGGGCGTCAAGATCCCGTCAAGGTCCGCTAGCGCCGCGTCAAGGCGGGCCGATCACGCCGATTCCGGGTGTGCGATGAGGTCATGACCTTCGATTCCGCAGTCCTGCTGGTGATCGTGATCGGCCTGCTGGCCTATCTCGTCGCCGCCCTGATCCTGCCCGACAAGTTCTGAGCCGCGCATGAACGACACCGTCTCCGGCCTGCTCATGCTCGGCCTCCTCGTCGCCCTGCTCGCTGCTGTGTACGCCCCGGTCGGCGACTACATGGCGCGCGTCTTCACGACCTCGTCGCACTGGCGGATCGAGAAGCGCCTCTATCGCCTGATCGGGGTGAACCCGGACTCGGAGCAGACCGCGCGCTCATACACGCTCAGCGTCCTCGGGTTCTCGCTGGTCAGCATCATCGCGCTCTACCTGATCCTCGTCGGGCAGAGCCTCCTGCCGTTCGATCGCGGATTGCCCGGCATGCCGTGGGAGATGGGGCTCAACACCTCGATCTCGTTCGTCACGAACACCAACTGGCAGTCGTACGGCGGTGAGTCGACGCTGGGCTTCGCCGCCCAGGCCGGTGGGCTCGCGGTGCAGAATTTCCTGTCTGCGGCGGTGGGCATCGCCGTTGCGGTCGCCCTGATCCGCGGGTTCGTGCGCTCACGCAGTGGCGAGCTCGGCAACTTCTGGGTCGACCTCGTCCGCGGAACCCTGCGCATCCTGCTGCCGGTCGCCTTCGTCGGCGCGATCCTGCTGATCTCGCAAGGGGCGATCCAGAACTTCGGCGATCACACGGTGCACGCGATCTCGGGCGGGACCCAGGTGATCCCCGGTGGTCCGGCAGCCAGTCAGGAGTCGATCAAGGAGCTGGGCACCAATGGTGGTGGCTTCTTCAACGCCAACTCCGCGCACCCGTTCGAGAACCCCACACCGTTCAGCAACCTGCTCGAGATGTTCTTCATCCTGGTCATCCCCATCAGCCTGACCCGCACGCTGGGCACGATGGTCGGCAGCCGGAAGCAGGGCCTGTCGATCCTCGGCGCGATGACGTTCCTGATCGGAGCGGCCGTCGCCCTGACGACATGGGCAGAGGTCGGCGCGCACTCGCAGGCGGCGAGGCTCGCCGGCGGAGCCATGGAGGGCAAGGAGACCCAGTTCGGCACCTGGCTCTCGTCGATGTTCGCAGTGTTCACCACCGGCACCTCGACCGGCGCGGTCAACGCGTCACACGACTCCTTCACACCGGTCGGTGGAGGCACGGTCCTGGTCAACATGATGCTCGGCGAGGTCTCGCCGGGCGGGGTCGGCGCCGGTATCTACGGCATCCTCGTCATGGCGATCCTGACGGTGTTCATCGCCGGGCTGATGGTCGGGCGTACCCCAGAGCTCCTCGGCAAGAAGATCGGCCGCAAGGAGATGACGTACGTCGCGCTCTACACCTTGAGCGTGCCGGCGATCGTCCTCGTCGGAATCGGTGCCGCGATCGCACGATCCAGCACCACCGACGTCATGGGCAATCCGGGCGGCCACGGATTCAGCGAGGTGGTGTACGCCTTCACGTCGGCAGCCAACAACAACGGCAGCGCATTCGGCGGCATCACCGTGACCTCCGACTTCTTCCAGCTGTCCCTGGCTGCGGCGATGCTGCTCGGCCGGTTCATCCCGATCATCTTCGTGCTCGCCCTCGCCGGCTCACTCGCCAAGCAGGGCAAGGTCCCGGTCACGGCCGGCACGTTGCCCACCCACACCCCCTTGTTCGCCGGTCTGCTCGTCGGCGTGATCCTCCTGATCACGGGCCTGACGTTCTTCCCGGCACTCGCACTCGGACCCCTCGCGGAGGCTCTGTCATGACGCTCCACTCCCTCCTTTCGCAGCTGCCTCAGGCCCTGCGCAAGCTCGACCCACGCCACTTGTGGCGCAGCCCGGTCATGTTCATCGTCTGGATCGGGTCGTTGATGACGACCGTCATCGCGATCACCGATCCCAGCGTGTTCGCCTGGACCGTCGCGGTGTGGCTCTGGCTGACGGTCGTCTTCGGCAACCTCGCCGAAGCCGTCGCGGAGGGCCGCGGCAAGGCGCAGGCCGCCTCGCTGCGTGCCGCTCGTACGGATGTCACGGCGCTTCGGATCAACCCCGACGGCACCGAGTCGCAGGTCGCCGGCACGGCACTCAAGAAGGGTGACCGTGTCCTGGTCCAGGCCGGCGAGGTCATCCCCGGCGACGGCGACGTCGTCGAAGGTGTCGCCTCGGTCGACGAGTCGGCGATCACCGGAGAGTCGGCTCCCGTCATCCGGGAGGCCGGTGGCGATCGATCGGCCGTCACCGGCGGCACCAAGGTGCTGTCGGACCAGATCGTCGTCGAGATCACCTCGGCGCCGGGCGAGACGTTCCTCGACCGGATGATCGCGCTGGTCGAGGGTGCGTCACGCCGCAAGACGCCCAACGAGATCGCCCTCTCGATCCTGCTGGTGAGCCTGACGATCGTGTTCCTGCTGGCGGTGGCCACGCTGCGACCGATGGCGGACTACGCGGGCGCTCCGCAGAGCACCTTGGTCCTGGTGGCGCTTCTGGTGTGCCTCATCCCGACCACGATCGGCGCATTGCTGAGCGCGATCGGCATCGCCGGCATGGACCGGCTCGTGCGGGTCAACGTGCTGGCCATGTCGGGCCGCGCGGTGGAGGCCGCCGGTGACGTCAGCACGTTGCTGCTCGACAAGACCGGCACCATCACGTACGGCAACCGGCAGGCCTCGCGGTTCGTCCCGGCGGAGGGGGTCACGGTCGAGCAGATGCGCGATGCGGCACGGCTCTCGAGCCTCGCGGACCAGACGCCCGAGGGCCGCTCGATCGTCGAGCTCGCGCTGGCTCAGGGAGCCGACGACAACGACCTCCCGGTCGGAGCCGAGTTCGTCGAGTTCACGGCGCAGACCCGGATGTCCGGTGTCGATCTGGCAGACGGACGCACGGTCCGCAAGGGAGCGGGCTCGTCGGTGGCCGCGTGGGTCGGTCGGGACATGGATCCCGGCGTGCGCCTGACGATCGACGAGATCGCCGGCAGTGGCGGTACGCCCCTCGTGGTCGCGGAGTCGAACGGGCAGGGCGCGAAGGTCCTCGGCGTCGTGCACCTCAAGGACGTCGTCAAGGAGGGCATGACCGAACGCTTCGCCGAGCTGCGTCGCATGGGCATCAGGACCGTCATGATCACGGGCGACAACCCGCTGACGGCCGCATCGATCGCGGCGGAGGCCGGCGTCGACGACTTCCTCGCCGAGGCCACCCCTGAGGACAAGATGCGGCTGATCCACAAGGAGCAGGAGGGCGGTCGCCTCGTCGCAATGACGGGTGACGGCACCAACGACGCTCCCGCACTGGCTGCCGCCGACGTCGGGGTGGCGATGAACTCCGGCACGTCCGCTGCCAAGGAGGCCGGCAACATGGTCGACCTCGACTCCGACCCGACCAAGCTGATCGACATCGTCGCCATCGGCAAGCAGCTGCTCATCACCCGCGGAGCCCTGACGACGTTCTCGATCGCCAACGATGTCGCCAAGTACTTCGCGATCATCCCGGCGATGTTCCTGGCGGCGTACCCCTCGCTGGACTCGCTCAACATCATGAAGCTCTCGACGCCGACGTCGGCGATCACGTCCGCCGTGATCTTCAACGCGCTGGTCATCGTGGCGCTGATCCCGCTCGCCCTGAAGGGGGTCAAGTTCCGCGCCGCGTCGGCCGAGTCGGTGCTGCGCCGCAACATCTTGGTCTACGGCGTCGGTGGCGTGATCGCACCGTTCATCGGGATCAAGCTCATCGACCTCATCGTCTCGACCATCCCAGGAATCGGATAACCCATGAACAAAGACTTCATCCGCCAGACCTTCGTCGGCCTCAAGATCCTGCTCGTCATGACCGTGGTGCTCGGGATCGCGTACCCCGCAGCGGTGTGGGGCGTCGGGCAGGTCGCGTTCCACGACAAGGCGAACGGGCAGATCGTGTCGCAGGACGGCAAGGACGTCGGCTCGGCCATCATTGGCCAGAACTTCAAGGTCAAGGATCCCGAGTGGTTCCACGGCCGACCCTCCGCGGCGGAGTACGACGGGCTGGCCTCGGCCCCGTCCAACCTCGGACCGTCCAACCCGGACCTGCTGAAGGCGATCAAGGAGCGTCAGCAGGAGATCGCCAGGACCGAGGGCGTCGACGTGTCGGAGATTCCCGCCGACGCCGTCACGGCATCGGCCTCGGGGCTCGACCCGTACATCTCACCGGAATACGCGGCCCTGCAGGTGGACCGGGTGGCAAGGGAGCGCAACCTCTCGGCGTCGGCCGTCAGGGCGCTCGTCAGGGACAACACCTCGGGTCGCCAGCTGGGGTTCCTGGGGGAGCCGAAAGTCAATGTCCTGAGGCTCAACCTGACGCTCGAACGACTGTGACGGCGGGCCAAGGTGCACACTGAGAGCGTGCGCAACGAGGCGAGGCAGCGGGGCATCCTGCGGGTGTACCTGGGTGCCTCGCCCGGCGTCGGCAAGACGTTCGCGATGCTCGACGAGGGGCAGCGTCGCGCAGCCAGAGGCACCGATGTGGTCATCGGGTACGTCGAGACGCATGGCCGCGTGCACACCGAGGAGCAGATCGGCGAGCTGGAGGTGATCCCGCGCCGGAGCATCGAGCACAAGGGCACCGTGCACCAGGAGATGGATCTCGACGCGGTGCTCGTGAGGCATCCCGAGGTGGTGCTGGTCGACGAGCTCGCCCACACCAACATCCCGGGTGCCCAGAACGAGAAGCGCTGGCAGGACGTCGAGGCGTTGCTCGACGCCGGCATCTGCGTCATCACCACGGTCAACATCCAGCACCTCGAGTCGCTCAACGACGTCGTCGAGTCGATCACCGGCATCCGTCAGCAGGAGACGGTGCCGGACAAGGTCGTACGCCAGGCGGACGCCATCGAGCTCACCGACATGAGCCCGCAGGCGCTGCGCCGCCGGATGGCGCACGGCAACATCTATGCGCCCGACAAGGTCGACGCGGCCCTGTCGCAGTTCTTCCGCGAGGGCAACCTGACGGCCCTGCGCGAGCTCGCACTGCTGTGGCTCGCCGATCGGGTCGACGAAGGGCTCGACCGTTACCGGGACCAGCACGGGATCGACTCGACCTGGGCGGCTCGCGAGCGGATCGTCGTGGCGGTGACCGGTGGCCCGGAGTCGGAGGTGCTGCTGCGCCGGGCGGCACGCATCGCATCGCGCATCGGAGGAGGGGAGTGGCTGGCGCTCTACGTGACGCGCGGCGACGGCCTCGTCCAGATGGACCCGGCCCGGCTGCACAAGCTGCACGTGATGACCGAGGACATGGGCGGGACGTTCCACACCGTCGTCGGCGATGACCCGGCCACCGCGATCCTCGAGTTCGCCAAGGCGGAGAACGCGACGCAGGTGCTGATCGGGGCCAGCCGACGGGGCCGCATCTCGACGCTCGCCAACCCGGGCATCGGGGAGATCGTGATCTCCGAGTCCGGCGACATCGACGTGCACATCGTGACGCACGACCAGGCCCGCAGGAAGCATCGCAACATCCGGGGGACGCCGGAGCTGAGCCGGCGGCGACTGGCATACGGGTATGCGATGGGAGCTCTCGGCCCGCTGGTCCTGTCGGCGCTGCTGCTGGCGACCCCCGACTTCCACGGCCTGCCGACCGAGTCGATGCTCTACATGGCGCTCGTCGTGGCGACCGCGATCACCGGTGGCCTCCGTCCGGCGATCGTCAGCGCCTTCGTCAGCGGCTTCGCACTCAACTTCTTCTTCACGCCGCCGTTCCACCGGCTCACGGTGGCGAGCGGGGAGAACGCCTTCGCGCTCGTGCTGTTCGTCATCGTTGCGATCGCGGTGTCGTCGGTCGTGGATCTCGCGGCCCGCCGAACCGTGCAGGCCGAGAAGGCGAGCGCCGAGGCGGACGCGCTCACGGTGCTGTCCCACAGCCTGCTGCACGCGGGCGACATGCGAACGTTGCTCGCCAGCGCATGCGAGCTGTTCGGCATGCGGGGTGCGGCGATCATCGGGACGGACGGCGAGATCACGATCGGCTACGGTGCGCCGATCCCCAACCTGGATGCCGCCGACGTCAGCGTCAAGGTCGACGACGAGTCCCACCTCGCGCTGATCGGCCGGTCCCTGGCTGCGGCCGACCAGCGACTCCTCAAGGCGTACGCGGCGCACGCGTCGGTCCTGGGCGAGCGCCGACGCGCGATGAAGGCCAGCAGCGAGCGCCGGGTCCTGGAGGAGACCGACCGCACCCGCACAGCGCTCCTCGCGGCTGTCTCCCACGACCTCCGATCGCCGCTCGCCGCCGTCAAGGCCGCCGTCAGCAGCCTCCGCAACGACCAGATCGCGTGGTCGCCCGAGGATGAGGAGACGCTGCTCGCGACTGTCGAGGAGGGCGCGGACCGGCTGGACGACCTGGTCGCCAACCTGCTCGACATGAGCCGGCTGCAGATGGGTGCGATCAACGCCCACGTCGACGAGGTCGAGCTGGAGGCCACGATCCAGACCGCGCTGTCCTCGTTGGTGGGCAGGGAACGGGTCGACACCGATGTCGCGGACGACGCTGCCCTCGTCGTCGCCGATGCGGGCCTGCTGGAGCGGGTCGTCGCCAACCTCGCGGGCAACGCCCTGGCGTACGCGAGCGCGGATTCGCGCGTACGCGTCGACGCCTCCGCTGCGGGCACGCGGGCACTGATCCGGGTCATCGACACCGGTCCCGGCGTGCCGCTCGACCAGCGCGAGCGACTCTTCGAACCGTTCCAGCGACTCGGCGACGTTCCGCGCGGCGAGGGCATCGGACTGGGGCTCGCCGTCGCACGCGGCCTGACCGAGGCCATGGGCGGTACGTTGACCGTCGAAGACACGCCCGGCGGCGGACTCACGTTCGTCCTGGACCTGCCGCTGACCGGAACGGTGCTCGATGGAGGGCAGACATGACGTTCGTGCTCGCCGTCGACGACGACCCGGCGATCCTCCGCACGCTGTCGATCAACCTGCGCGCCAGGGGTTATGACGTCGAGACGGCCGGTGACGGACGCTCGGCCCTGCAGATCGTCGACGAGCGCATGCCCGACGTCGTGATCCTCGACCTCGGGCTGCCGGACCTCGACGGCGTCGCAGTGCTCAAGCGGTTGCGGGCCTACACAAAGGTGCCGGTCGTCGTCCTCTCGGCCCGGCACGAGTCGGACGACAAGGTCGAGGCGCTCGACGAGGGAGCCGACGACTACGTCACGAAGCCGTTCGACATGGAGGAGCTGCTGGCCCGGGTTCGCGCCGCCATCCGGCGCAGCGGCGGCGACGGCGCTCCGCTGGTCGTCGAGTCCGGTGACGTACGCCTGGACGTCACCGAGCGCAAGGCGACGCGGGCGGGCGAGAACGTACGCCTGACGCCCACCGAGTGGCACATCGTGGAGGTGCTGGCGCGGCGCGAGGGCCGTCTGGTGCGCCAGGGGGAGCTGCTGCACGAGGTGTGGGGACCGGCCTACGACCGGGAGACCAACTACCTGCGCGTCTATCTCGCCCAGATCCGGCGCAAGCTCGAGCGCGACCCCTCGAAGCCGTCGATGTTCATCACCGATCCCGGCATCGGCTACCGGCTCGTCGTCTGACCGCGCGGGTCAGCGTTCGACAGCGCCGGCGTCAAGATCGCGTCAAGGTTTCGGCGTGGTCGATCAAACCCGGTTGTGGCGCGCAACCATGGACTCATGGGCACCCGATGGTTCCGGCAGCATCGATCGTTCGTGCTCGCGCTCGCGGCAGGTCTGCCTCTCGTGTGGTGCGCCGTGGCGGCGCACCTGAGGGGTGACGTCACGGCGGCTACGGCAGCACTCGTGCTGGTCGCCATCGTCGTGGGCGCTGCCACGACGGGCGACCGGGTCGCCGGGATCGTGGCGGCGGTCTCCGGGGGGTTGTGGTTCGACTTCTTCCTCACCGAGCCGTTCCATCGGTTCACGATCGAGGACTCGGACGATCTCGAGGTCACCCTCTTGTTGGTGCTGGTGGGAGTCGCCGTGACAGAGCTCGCGATCTGGGGCGGTCGCCAGCAGGCCGAGGCCAGTCGCCGGGCAGGCCACCTCAACGGGCTCATGGCCACGTCCCAGATCATCTCGGGCCAGTTCTCGCCCAGAGCCCTAGCCGATCAGGTCGCTGCCCACATCGCGGAGCTCCTCGACGTCGACTCGTGCCAGTTCATCGAAGCCGGAGCGGTCCCTGCTGACGGCGCCGTGATCGAGGCGGACGGCGAGGTGCGGCTGCGGGGGAGGATGCTCAACGTCGACCGTGACGGTCTCCCGACGCTCGGCGAGGTCGTGCTGCCTGCGCGGCGCAGCGGGCGCGTGGCGGGTGTGTTCCTGATCGTCGCCGCGACCCAGATCGTACGACCGACGCTCGAGCGGCGTCAGGTGGCCGTCCTGCTGGCTGACCAGGTCGGCGCAACCATCACTAACGTCTAGTCCTTAACAGGCTGGCTCATCGTGACTAGCCACCCTAGTCATTCGTGATGGAATCGCGCCCAAACCCTCGAATTTCAGGCTCTATGTCCCATTTGAGCGTGACGTACCCCAACTGATGCAGTTGTCTGAGTAATCACAGGTCGAGGCGCACTCCCATTTGCCCGGCCGAACCGCAGCAGGGGAACTTTCCCCTGTCTACGACTCGAACCGTTCCGTGCAGGGGCGATACGGATGGAGTTTTCCAGATGAAAAAGATTCTGCTCGTACTAGCGATGATTGCGGCCAGCGTGTTCCTCGCGCAGCCGGCCGTCGCAGACGACGACCCGGTGGCCGCAGCAGCGACCACGGACGGCGACACCGGCAACGACACTGCGCAGGAGGAAGAGGCGACGCCCGAGGCGCTGCCCGAAGATCCTCCTCAGGCTGCTCCGGACGCGCCCCAGGACACCACGACTCCGCCGGCCAGCGAGGACAACTCCTCTGACGCGCCAGACACCAAGGACGAGCCGGCCCCTGCCGGTGACGAGAACAAGGCTGAGGAGCCCGGCGACGAGAACGCCGGCAACTCCCCGCCTGCGGTGGAAGCGGCACCGGTCAAGATCAAGATCTGCCACTCCACCTCGTCCGAGACCAACCCCTACGTCGAGAACTCCCCGAACGCCAGTGGAGATCTCCACGGACACACCGGTCACACCGGAGGAATCTTCCCCGCCGACGGCTGGGGCGACATCATCCCGCCGTTCACCTTCGGGAACGTCAACTTCCCCGGCATGAACTGGACCGACGCGGGCCAGGCCATCTACAACAACAACTGCAACCTGCCCAACGAGGTGCCGGTCCCGCTGATCAACGCGACGGCCGTGCCGCCGACGGCAACCCCGCCGAACTGTGCCGTCGACGGGACCCTCGTGCTGCCGACCACCACAGGCGTCATCTACGAGGCCACTCCGGCTGGCACCGGACCGGGCGACTACACGGTGACCGCGTCAGCCGCAGTCAACTACGTGCTGACCAACCCGCTCTACGAGGAGCACATCACGGTCCTGCCGAAGCTGACCGGACCGCAGTGCGTGATCGCCGGGCTCTCTCCGACAGCAGCAGGCGCGAGCGTCTCACCTGCGACGTGCTCCGCCAATGGTGGGCTGGTTCTCGACAACACCGACAAGGTGTTCTACATCGTGATCCCGATCGGCACCCTGCGGATCGTCACGGCGCTGCCGAAGCCTGGCTACTACATGACGAACTTCCCGTTCCTCAAGTTCCTGAACATCCCGCAGAAGCTGACCGGCTCGCAGTGCGACAGTGTCGACCTGACGATCTGTCACCGGACGAACAGCAACGTCAACCCGTACAACGCGATCGGCCCCGCCACGGCCGGCGTAGCGAACGGTCACGACACGGAGCACGAGGGTCCGATCTGGAACCCGACGCTGAAGGCCAACCACGTCGAGTGGGGCGACATCATCCCGCCCTACCACTACAACGACATGGACTATCCCGGCCAGAACTGGACTCCGGAAGGCATCGCGTTCTACAACGACGGCGCATGTGACGGAGCCGGGATCATTCCGACCGAGCTCACAGCGGAGGCTCCGATCGCGGATCCTGCCACCTGTGAGGAGGACGGTTCGCTCGTCCTGGCGGAGACGCCCAACGTGGTCTACACGGTCGAGCCGGTGTACGACGGACCGGGCAAGTACACGGTGACCGCAAGCGTCGTGGACGAGGAGTTCGTGCTCACCGGTCAGACGGTCTTCAACGTCACGGTCGACGAGAAGCTGCCGACCGCGGACTGCGTGTCACCCGAGGAAGGCGGTGAGGACCCGGCCAAGGAGGACGACCTCCTGCCTGACACGGGTGGCCTGCCGCTGTGGATCCTGCTCATCGCAGGCCCCATGACAGCAGCCGGACTCATCATCTTGATGCGTCGGGAGCCGGTCAGCCGTACGTCGACCGGTGGTGGGATGCCGTCCTACTCGCTGATCCTGCCGCCGGCTCCCAAGCCGCTCGGCATCAAGCGGGCGCACGCCACGACGGAGCACATCGGCTTCATGAAGGCCGTTGGCAACGTCGTCGCCGCGATCGGCTCGTTCCTCCGCGGAGGACGTCGCTGATCACACACTGATCGCAAGGCAGGGGAGTCGCTTCGGCGGCTCCCCTCTTTGCGTTCCCGGCGAGAAGTCGCCCTGTGGATTTCGTAGCCCATCGTGACTACCGCAGGGGGCCCGGACTGATCAAATCGCCAGAATTGCGGCAGATTCTCGACGTACAGCGTGACGCGTGCCACACAAAAGCGGTTCTCTAGACAGCACAGGTACGCGGCGCACTCCCACTTTGCCGCCACCAACACGCAGCCGAGGAATCCCCCTTGACTACGACTCGCACCGTTCCCGTGCAGGGGCGATACGGATGGAGTTATCTGTCATGAAGAAAATCTTGCTCGTACTCGCGATGATCGCGGCCAGCGTGTTCCTCGCGCAGCCCGCGGTCGCCGCTGAGGGTGACCCGCCAGCCGAGACGGCCGCCACCGAAACCGTCACCGCGGCTCCGGCGGAAGCAGCGCCTGAGCCCGCGCCGGCTCCAGCTCCCGAGCCGGCTCCGGCCCCGGCGCCACCCGCGC
This sequence comes from Aeromicrobium sp. 9AM, assembly GCF_902506105.1. Lineage (GTDB taxonomy): Bacteria > Actinomycetota > Actinomycetes > Propionibacteriales > Nocardioidaceae > Aeromicrobium. Next base: position 1,976,807 of record NZ_LR733304.1, on the reverse strand, counting down.
CGGAGACCGGGACTCCGCCCCCGTCTGATGGCGGCGACCCGCCACCTGTGGTGAACGAGGAGAACCCGCCGCCGGCCGAGGACGTCAACAAGGCCGAAGAGCCTGCCGACGAACCCGAAGCCGCAGCGCCGGCCGACGAAGAGGTCGTCGCAGCTGCACCCGTCAAGATCAAGATCTGCCACTCCACCTCGTCCCAGACCAACCCCTATGTCGAGAACGCCCCGAACGCCAGTGGAGATCTCCACGGTCACACCGGTCACACCGGAGGAATCTTCCCGGCCGACGGCTGGGGCGACATCATTCCGCCGTTCGTCTTCGGAGACGTCAACTTCCCGGGCATGAACTGGACCGATGCCGGCCAGGCCATCTACAACAACGGGTGCAACCTGCCCAACGAGGTGCCCATCCCGCTCATCGATGCCACGGCTGTCCCGCCCTCGGCGATCCCGCCGTCGTGCAACACGCCCGGCATGTTGGTCCTCCCGCAGACCACGGGGGTCATCTACGAGTCCACTCCCGCAGGGACGGGCCCGGGTGACTACACGGTCACGGCTTCGGCTGTGGTCGGCTACGTCCTGACCAACCCGCTGTACGAGGAGACCATCACGGTGCTCCCGCAACTGTCCGCCGACAACCCGCAATGCGTCATCACCGATGACGACCACGTCACGATCTGTCACCGGACGAACAGCAACACCAACCCGTACGTCGTGATCAGCCCGGATGCCGCAGGCGTCTACAACGGGCACGACAAGAAGCACAACGGGCCGGTGTGGAATCCGACGCTCAAGGCCCAGCACATCAAGTGGGGCGACATCATCCCGCCCTACTCGTTCGACGGCACGGACTATCCGGGCCAGAACTGGACTCCTGAGGGCCAGGCCATCTATCGGGCCGGGTGCGGGGCTGGAGTGCCGCCGATCGAGGTCACCCCGGCAGTCGACCTGACGTCGAACTGCGACGACGGTGATGTGCCGAGCACGGTGGCGGTCGACGGTGTCGTCTACACGTTCACCGAGGGGGACGGCGAGGAAGGCACGTGGGAGATCACCGCGAGCCTGGTCGATGACGACTACGTCTTCGCCGACGATGCGCAGACGGTCTTCACCGGTGACGCCGGCGATCCAGACTCGTGCATCAAGCCCGAGGACGAGGACGCGCTCCTGCCCGACACGGGTGGCCTGCCGCTGTGGATCCTGCTCATCGCAGGCCCCATGACAGCAGCCGGACTCATCATCTTGATGCGTCGGGAGCCAGTCAGCCGTACGTCGACCGGTGGTGGGATGCCGTCCTACTCGCTGATCCTGCCGCCGGCTCCCAAGCCGCTCGGCATCAAGCGGGCGCACGCCACGACGGAGCACATCGGCTTCATGAAGGCCGTTGGCAACGTCGTCGCAGCCATCGGCGCCTTCTTCCGAGGAGGACGTCGCTGATCGACAGCTGAGCACGAGAAGGGGAGTCGCCTCGGGCGGCTCCCCTTCTTGCGTCTCAGGGCGTAGTTCATCGTGATGAATTAGGTGGAATTAACGGAGATTCCGCCCGAAATAATTGTCCATTCGTCACACCGTCTCGCTGGACCACGGTTCTCTGAGGTCAGGCCGCGGCTCGCTCTCCCGAGCACACAGTCGTAGCCGCTCCGCCTGCGAGGAGTCCCTCGCGAGGCGCAACGAACCCTTCCGCCAGGGGACTACGGATGGAGTTTTGCTCATCATGAGACGACTAGTGATTGTTCTGGCACTGCTCGCCGGAAGTGTCTGCTTCGCCGCGCCTTCGATCGCTGTTGCGGACGACACCGCCGGCTCGACGGACCAGGTGGCGACCGGCTCTGCGGCCGACGAGAAGGCTGCGGCTGACGAGAAGGCGGCGGCCGACGAGAAGGCGGCGGCCGACGAGGCCGCTGCAAAGGCCGCTGAGGAGGCTGCCGCGAAGGCGGCTGAGGAGGCTGCCGCGAAGGCAGCTGAGGAAGCTGCGGCCAAGGCCGCAGCCGAGGAGAAAGCTGACCAGGAGACGACCGAGTCCCAATCAGGTACTAAAGGTCACGAACCACCTGACGGGTGCTCCGGCGACCAACCGAGCGTCAACACGACCACGGACACCGAGTGCCCCGGAACGTATCCGTACGAGGTGAAGGTCTGCTGGAAGATGAAGGCCTCCGACGGAGTCGAGGACACCTACGAGTTCCCGCAGTACAAGGTCTCGGGCGGATGGTGCGACAAGACGCCGAAGTGCGGCGAGACCGCCGAGTACCAGCACGACACGTACTGGATCAGGGACAAGGACGACGAGGACTACCTCGCCGGTCTGTCGAAGCTCTACAGCCCGGCCGGCGATGCGCAGCTGGAGCCGCACGACTACTACAGCGTGGTCAAGGTGGGTCCCAAGTGCCACAAGCCCAAGGAGGTCACGGCATGCTGGAAGATGTCCGAGTCCGATGGAGTCGAAGGGACGTACGAGTTCCCGCAGACCCGGGTGTGGGGCGATGACTGCGACGCCATGCCGAAGTGCGGTGAGATCGTCGAGTACCAGCACGACTCGTACTGGATCAAGGGCAAGGACGACTGGGAGTACTTCAAGAACCTCCTGACGCTGAACAGCCCGGCGGACGACGCACGACTGCATCCGCACGACTACTACAGCGTGGTCAAGGTCGGCGAGGCCTGCCCGATCGAGGTGACACCGGCGGTGGAGGGGACGTCGACCTGCGACGAGGGTGAGGCACCGACCGCGGTGCCGATCGAAGGCGTCGTCTACACGTTCACCAAGGGTGACGGCGTCAAGGGCCCGTGGGAGATCACGGCAACCCTGGCTGGTGACGGCTACGTCTTCGCAGAGGGTGCGCTGACGGTCTTCACCGGCGACGCCGGAGACCCGGACTCCTGTGTCGGAGGTGCCGAGGAGAGCGAGGATCCGAAGGACCCCGCAGGCGTGGCTGCCGCGGAGGACCAGCTGCTGCCGGACACAGGCGGCTTGCCGCTCGGTGTTCTGCTGCTCGTGGGTCCGATGACGGCAGCGGGAGTCATGATGATGATGCGCCGCGAGCCGGTCTCGCAGGTGTCGTCGACGATGTCAGCCCGCGTCCTGCGGGCACACGCCGCGGCCAAGCACATCGGATTTTTCAAGGCTGTCGCCGCAGCGATCGGTTCCCTCTTCAGGGGAGGACATCGCTGATCAACAGCTGAGCACGGGAAGGGGAGTCGCCTCGGGCGGCTCCCCTTCCTGCGTCCGCTGCGTCAGAGATCCATCGCGTCGGCAACGGCAGGAGACCCGCCCTCGGCGCGCAGACCGGCCACGACCCCGGCTTGGTCGGCAGCCGAGCGGTTCTGGCTGAGCTTGGCCTTGGCCTCGACCCGCGCGACCGTCAGCTCCAGGCCGACGATCGCCTTGAGGTTCTTGTCGATGTACGTCGACGGTGCGTCGGTCACGGCCCACGGCTCCTCGCGTGGTTGCTCGTGACGGTCGGTCAAGGCCGTCACGGCTTCCCGCGTCCAGTCGGGATCGTCGTGCACCCGCACCGTGCCCGTGAGGTGGACGGCCGAGTAGTTCCAGGTCGGCACCACCCGGCCGTGCTCTGCCTTTGCGGCATACCAGGCCGGCGAGATGTAGGCCTGCGCACCGGCGACGATCGCGAGGCAGGGCGAGCCGTCGGCGATCTCCCGCCAGTGCGGGTTGGCGCGGGCCATGTGGGCGATGACCGTGGCGCCGTCGGCGCTCCACAGGATGGGCAGCAGGGTCGCGACCGGGGTGCCGTCAGCGCCGACCGTCACGATCTCGGCGCTGCCCACCGACTCGACGAACCGGCGGACCTCGTCGGGGTCGTCCATGGCGTTGAAGTGTGGGATGTACATGCCGCTCCTAGGCGTCGTCACTGTTGCTGATGCCGCGGCGGGCCGACAGGAGATCGATCTCGGGCCGCCCCGCGACGAAGTTCTCGACCGAGTCGAGCACGTCGATGATGTGCTTGCTGTCGGCCGCGACGAGGCTCACCCCCACACCTGCGCGGCGGTGGAGATCGAGGCTCCCGGTCTCGGCGGCCGAGACGCTGAACGTACGCCGGACATCCGCGACGAGCGGCCGTACGATCGACCGCTTGGTCTTGAGGGAGTGGACGTCGCCCAGCATGATGTCGAACTCGATCCATCCGATCCACATGACACGATCATGACAGGGCCTGCGAGGATCGTTGCCGTGGTGTCACAGCTCGTACGTCTCGTCGGATCCTGCGTGATCCTCGGCGTCGGGGTCGCAATGCTGCTCATCGCCTCGCTGGGGTCCGACGGCTACTCGACGATGATCAACGGCCTCTCGATCGCCCTCGACGTGCCGTTCTGGATCGTCAACCTGGTCATCGGGATCCTTCTGGTCGCGATGGCGTGGGCTCGCGGGCTCAGGCCGGGACTCGGCACTATCACCCAGCCCCTCGTGGTGGGCTTCGTGGTCTCCGGGTTGCTGGACGCCTTCGCGGAGCCCGACGAGATGGGGGTGCGGATCTTCCTGCTCGTCCTGTCGTTCCCGGTCCTCGCGGTCGGCGTCGCGGGCTATCTCGCCGTCGATGCCGGCGCCGGACCGACCGAGGCCGCCGCCCTGGCGTTCGACCCCCCGGTGCCGTTCAAGTGGAGCTACAGCGTCGTGCAGGGCGGTGGTGCCCTCCTCGGCTGGCTGTGCGGCGCTGCCGTCGGGCCGGGGACGCTCCTGGTGATCTTCCTGCTCGGCCCTCTGGTCGACCTGTTGTCGGCGCGGTTCCCGGTGCTCTCCATCGACCGCTCCTAGGACTCGGCAATTCTCCGCAGTCGGTGACTTCTCGCGAAGGCAGGGCCATCCTGAGGGATACGTCACGAGGAGGAGATTGAGATGAGCAGTGAGGACGCCGAAGCAGATCGCGCACTGAAGGCCAAGCACAAGGCGCTGTGGTCGTCGGGTGACTACCCCGCCGTGGCCTCGGAGGTGATTCCGGCGACGGGCCCGCGGCTGGTCGAGGCCTGCAATATCAAGGCCGGTCAGCGGGTCCTGGACGTGGGGGCGGGCTCCGGCAACGCCGCGATCCCGGCCGCGCTCACCGGCGCGGACGTGGTGGCGTCGGACCTCGCGCCGGCGTTGCTCGAGGTGGGTCGCCGACATGCCGAGGACCAGGGGGCGACGCTCGAGTGGCAGGAGGCCGACGCCGAGGCGCTGCCCTACGGCGACGCGGAGTTCGACGTCGTCATGTCGTGCGTGGGCGTCATGTTCGCCCCGCACCACCAGGCGGCCGCCGACGAGCTCGTACGCGTGTGCCGGGCGGGTGGCACCATCGGTCTGCTGAGCTGGACGCCCGAGGGCTTCATCGGCCAGATGTTCGCGACGATGAAGCCGTATGCCCCGCCGCCTCCGCCCGGTGCCCAGCCGCCACCGTTGTGGGGCGATGAGGAGCACGTACGCTCGCTGCTCGGCGATCGAGTCACGGGGGTCGAGGCGCGCAAGGAGATGCTCACGGTCGACCGGTTCGACTCTCCGGAGGAGATGCGCGACTTCTTCAAGCGGACGTACGGCCCGACGATCGCCGTCTACAAGAACATCGCCGAGGAGCCCGACAAGGTGGCCGGCCTGGACAACGAGCTCGCCGAGCTCGCCGCCGGGCACTTCGACGGTGGGGCGATGAGCTGGGAGTACCTGCTGCTCACCGCCACCAGGAGCTAGGCCGCTTCCGCGTCGTCCGCGCGCAGCTCGTCGACCAGGCTGGGCCGGGTCGGCTGCCAGCCGAGCTCGCTCTTGGCGCGGCTGCCGCTGGCCTGCTGGTCGAGGAGGAGGGCCTCGCCGAACGCGCCGAGCCGCTCGACGGTCGTTGCCGGGTTCTCGGGGGCGACGTCGCCGCCGAGTGCCTCACCGAGCTCTCGCACGGTCGGGTTCTGCCCGCTGACGCCGACATACGTGCGCCCGCCGGGCGCCTGCTCGAGCGCGCGAACGTACAGGTCGGCGAGATCGTCGACGTGCACGGTCGTCCAGTGCTGCTCACCGGTGCCGATGAGGGCCACGGTGCCCGACTCGGCGGAGAGCATCGCCGGGATGCCCTTGCCGTAGCCGTACACGATGCCCGGCTGCACGACGGAAGCCTTGATCCCGGACTCCAGCAGACGCCGCTCGCCGGCCGGACGCCACGCGGTGAGGGCCGGGGCGTCGAGCGGGCTCGACTCGGTGATCGAGGCGTTGTTGCCGTAGACCCAGATGCCACCCGTGTGGACGAGTGGCTTGGGCGTGCCGGCGAACGCGCTGATCGCGGCGTCGATGACCGCATCGTTGAGCTCGGCGTCGCGCTCGTCCCCGCCGGCGGCCGTGTGGATCGCCCCGTCGTGCCCGCGCAGCTCTGCGGCCAGCCACTCTGCGTTGAACAGGTCGCCGATGATGCCGGTGGCGCCCGCGTCCTGCACCTGGAGCGAGGACTTCTGGTTGCGGACGACAGCCGTCACCTGATGACCCGCCGCGACGAGCTGGTCGAGGACGGCCGAGCCGATGAAACCGGTTCCCCCGGTGAGCAAGATCTTCATGTCTGACTCAACCGGGGGACCGGAGGGGCTATTTCGTGACGAGGTTCACACGTGTGGTTGCGTTGCGACGTCGGCTCACGAGGTTTCGACAAGCTGACGCCTCCGGCGTGCTTCGGCTCAACCTGACTTCGGGCCGTTCGCTGCGCTCACTTGCCTCAGTCAAAGATCTCGCTGAGCCAGTGCTCCTTCTTCTTCTTGCGGTACGGCTGTTGCTGCCGGTTGTCGTATCGCGGTTGGTTGTACTGCGGTTCGACGTACTGCTGTTGCGGCTGGGCCGGGGCGGGAGCGGGCGCATCGGCTGCAGCACGGTCGAGGATCTTGTCGAGCTCTCCTCGGTCGAGCCACACCCCACGGCACTCGGGGCAGTAGTCGATCTCGATGCCGGCACGTTCACTCATGACGAGGGTGGCGTTGTCGGTCGGACACTTCATGGATGATTCCTCCTTGCCCCGCCCAACTCGTGGGGCGTGCCGAGAGTTCCCGTTCAGGCGTGCGCGACGCACGTACGCGCGACCGGCCGCGCCTCCAGGCGACCGTCGGGAATCGGCTCCCCACACACCTCGCACCGGCCGTACGTGCCCGCGTCGAGGCGAGCACGTGCGGCATCGATCTCGGCCAGGCGCCGCTCGGCCTGCTCGATCAGTGCGCCGACCTGCGAGCGCTCGAACGCGATCGTGGAGCCTTCAGGATCGTGCTCGTCGTCTGCGTTGGAGTCGGCGGACGCATCGACGATGCCGGTGAAGTCACGGCTGAGCGTGGCCAGCATCTGCCGTGCGGCGTGTTCTTCCTGGTGCAGGAGCGTCTGTGCGCGGGTGTGGTCCATGTGTCCTCCGTCGCGTCGTCGGCTCACGAGTGCTCGCGTTGCGACGTCATCTCACGAGGTTTCGTCATCGGGCGGCTTCGCCGCGATCGCTCAACCTGGCTTCACGCTCGCTCGCAGAGCTCGCTCGGTTCAGCCAAAAGTGAAGGCCCCGTTCGGCGAGGAACGGGGCCTTCACAGTGCGGCATCAGGGACTCGAACCCCGAACCCGCTGTTTAAGCGCTCTCAGCATAGCGCCCGATCCAATTGAGTACTCCGAGGAGGAGATCGCAGCATGACTATCGATGAAGCCTCTGCCCTGCTCGAGGAGTACCTAGATACTCGTCGCAATCTCGGCGACGCACCCCGCGAGGAGCGCGACGCCTTGATCCGCCGACACGGCGAGCTGCATGTGACGCTGCTTCGCGCGTTGGCCGATCTTGACTAGGTCGCGTGACAGGGTGTTGCACGTCACTCTGGTCACACTAGCCTCACAGGTATGACGGGGACAGCGTGGGGGATCGGGGATTGGGAGCGACATCTACGGGCGGCCGGCCTGCCAGACACGACGATCAGCCTGAGGACGTACCACGTTCGGCGGTGCGCACGGGAGCTGCAGCTCGAGCTCGTCGACGTCACGCTCGAGGACCTCGAGACGTGGATCGGTAACCCTGACTGGAAGCCGGCGACCAAGCGTTCCTATCGCGCGTCGCTGCGGGTGTTCTGGGGCTGGGCGATGGCGACCGGGCTCGTGACGTCGTCGCCGGCGCACCTGCTCCCCTCGATCCGCGTCCCTCGAGCGATTCCCCGCCCCGTGCCCGTCGACGTCTACGCGGCCGCGCTGCGGGCCGCTGACGACCGAGTGCGCAAGGCATTGCGGCTGGGCAAGGAGTGCGGCCTGCGGCGTGGCGAGATCGCTCGAGCGCGGCGAGAGGACGTCGAGCCGGACCTGGTCGGCTACGCGCTGCGCGTCCAGGGCAAGGGCGGGCACGTGCGCCTGGTGCCGCTGCCGGACGATCTGGCGGCCGAGATCCTCAACGGGCCGCCCGGTTGGCTGTTCCCGTCGCCGGCGCTGCCGTCGCACATCACGCCGGCGCACCTGGGCAAGCTGATCAGCCGGCTACTCGAGGGGACGTCGACGACGCACTCGCTGAGGCACCGCGCCGGCACGGACTCCCTGAACGCGACGGGCGACATCCGTGCCGTCCAGGAGTTCCTGGGCCACGCGAAACTCGACACTGTGCAGATCTACACGGAGGTCGGCCGGGGGCAGATCAGGGCCGCAATGATGGCGGCGGCAGCGGCGTGAGCTACAGCGACTGGCGCGACTGGCCGGACCATACTCGAGAGGCGATCGAGGCGAGGGTCGACAAGTCGGAGGAGTGCTGGCGATGGCCGACCGCGATGGCCGACAGCGGCCGCGCGCTGGTCAAGTTTGAGGGCACGAAGTGGCTCGTTCAGCGACTGCTCTACACCTGGGCCGTTGGGCCGATCCCGAAGTCGGCTCCGCTCGAGCGGACTTGCGAGCACGTCTGGTGCGTGAACCCGGCTCATGGCCGGCTCAACTCGGCAGCGCGGAACGTCAGCGCCGAGGAGCTGCGGGACTGGGCGCGGGTAGACGCGGTGTGCCCTGCGGGTCACCCACGGGTCAAGCATGGTCGGCGCGATCGCGGCCGGCGGCTGTACTGCGCGGAGTGCCGGCGGATCAAAGCCGCCCGTTACGACGGTCGGTTGGCCGGCGAACGGTAGACGATGCCGCCGACCGCACCGCCGGCGAGGACCAGGCCGGCGCCGATGGCGACGACAGATTCCTTGCCGGTGAGGTCGCCGTCGGCCATTGCTGTGCCGAGGGCGACGACGGTCGCGCAGACGCCGCCGGCGGTTGCGCCGGCGATGGCCTTGCTGATGGGTGCGAGCTTCATGGTTTCTCCTCGAGGTTGGTGACGCGCTGGTCGATCGCGACGAGCAGCTGGTCCTGGAACTCGCCGTGCCTGGTCGAGTGCTCCCGGAATTCGCGCATGTCCTTGATGAACGTGCGGACCTCCTTGGCGAACCCGTTGCTGATCGGCTTGGTTTGCTGCACGGCCTTCTCGGCGGCCTGCTGGGTGGCCTCCTGGCGCGCCTTAGAGGGCCGGGTCAGGATGGTCGACAGGATGGTCGACAGGATGGTCGACGCGATCAGCGCGACAGCGCCGATCAGGGCGACCAGGACTGTGTCGGACAAGGTGCCTAGACCTTCTTGACGAACTCGAGCGCGACGTAGTTGTCGCCGGCGGTCTGCACCCACTCGCGGCCGCCGCCGTTGACGACGTCCTTGCCCTCGAAGCGGTGGCCCTCCTCGAGCACGCGCAGGATCTTCGACCTGGTCGACGGGGTGTTGCGCACGTTGACCTCAGTGGTCGTCTCGTACTTGGTGCGATCCTCGCGGACAAGGGTGAACCCGTTGCCGTCGACGAGCACGTACCCGACGAGCTTGAGACCCCACCGGTCATGCGCCTCACTGATGGGCACGCGGCCGACTTCGCCTCGAGTCGGAAGGTCGGTCGACATCATCTCGCCGTCGCCCAGGGAGAAGGCTGCGTGTCCGTGGTCGCTGCTGCCGCCGGTCCACATGATCAGGACGCCGGCGGGGATCTTCTTGGGGTCGGAGGTCTCGACAACCTTGCCGCGCTTCTTGGCGGCCTTCCAGTAGTCCTCGGCGTCGGCTGAGCCGTCGTGGTCGTAGTCGCCCAGGCCGGGGACCTTGAACACGTAGACCAGGCACCAGTACAGGCACCAGCCGGGGGAGAACCTCTTGCCGAGCCAGCTGAACGCTCGAGCTCGTGTGCCGATGCCGGACGTGCCGGGCGCATAGAGAGTCTTTGCCATGATCGTGCTCCTTATCCGTGTGCGATCCAGTCGACGACCAGGCTCGCGGCGGCCGCGGTGGACGCACCTGATGGGCGGTTGACCACGACTGTCACTTGGGTGAGAGACGTGCCGTTGCGGGTGACGACGTACGGGTTGCCAGTGACGCCGCCCGACAGTGCGATCTTCGGGACCGCGACCGTAAAGGGGGTCGGAAAGGTGACGGTGGCTGTGCCGCTCGCACTACCGATCGCGATGTTGACCGTCACGGAGCCGGACTGAATCGTCTTAACTTTCGATTCGACGTCGTCGGCAAGGTTCTTGATCTTGGTGTGGACGGTGGCGAGGAATTCCGTCGAGTCCATGTATCGGTAGCCGTGCGCCGTGGTGCCCATGAGTCTCCTAGAGGCTGGCGAGCGCGATGTCGCGCACGCGAATAGTGGGGTCGATGTGCAGGGCTGCGACGTTCGCGACAGTCGTCGCAGCGAGCGTCGGGCTGGCTGCGAGGGTGGCCGGCGTGATCGCGCCGTTGATAGTTGACGGGGCGACGGCCTCGTTGCGCAGCTGCGGGACGATCGTGAGCTCACCGCCGGTGATCTGGAACGAACAGCCGATCAGAAAACCGGTGATCGCGGCGCCGTTGACGGCGAGCCTGTCGACGACGTCCGCGATGATCAGCCGGGCCGGCTGTGTGAGTTCGGCGGGGTCGAAGTCGAGTGACGGAGTTGGGTAGAAGATCGGCGCGTACCGATCGAGCTCGGCGTCAGTCATGAGCTCGGTTCGGATCGTGACCTTGTCGACGGACCAGTCGGGCAGGGCGTCGTCGTAGGACGGCAGATAGACCTCGGCGTAGGTGAAGTCGCCATCGATCGTCGCGATGTCGTACGCGGCCGGGTCGCGCTGCTGAGAGTCCAGGTTGCGGGGGTTGGGGCCGTACTTGGCGACCAGGTCGTCGTGCTGCGCGATCACGGCCGCGTTGGAGTCTGTGTCTGAGAGCGGGGAGATGCCCTGGAACACGATCTGGTTGACAGCGTCGGCGCGGTCCTTGCGCCAACCGGGATCGAGGTCCATCACCGACGCCGAGATCTGTCGGACGTCGTCGACGTCGAGGGCCTGGCGGGCGAGCTCCGCGACCAGGCCGACCTTGACCAGCTTGTACGGGGCGTCGCCGGCGTCGATCGAGGACTGGTCGTTGTCCATCGTGTCGTAGGCGTAAAGGATGTCGCTGTTCGGATCGTAGTTCCACTGAGCCGGGGCGGTCTCGCCCTTGACGACCCGCAGCACCGTGAGAAATCCGGGGAAGGCTTGACCGTTGGCGAGCTCGACGAGCGTGTCGAGTGCGGAACGGCTGTCGACCTCGAGCGCGCCGAGCGGGCCCTGGTCCTGCACTGGCCACGACAGATTGATCTTCGCCAGCTGGGCGATGCGTTCGTATCGGGCGAGCTGCTGGTCGAACGTCACGGCCTCGGGCCACTTGCGATCACTGATCGTGTTGCCGGCCAGCACGGCGAGATGTCCGTTCGCCGTGACTGTCGCCAGAATCCGATCCTTCCCGATGGGCTCGATCGCCGGCTCGGTCATCCGGCCAAGGAACTTCATGTAGGTGATGGGGTCGCCGGCGGTGGGACGCAGCAGCTGCGCGACGATCTCGTCGCCGATGTCCATCGAAGGCAGGACGGCCGCCGACGTGCCGACTAGCCGAAACGTGACCTGGTCTGGCTCGAGCTGGCCGGGAGTCTCGCCGTTGGCAAATGCCCACGACATGGTGAAACCATCGGCCAGCTGCACGTCGTCTACGAGTGTGGAGTCGTCGTCCTGGGTGCACTCGTACGTCCAGCCGGCGGTGACGTTCTCGACGATGACTTTGTACGCGGGTCGGGTGAGGGTCATGGCTTGAGGCCTCTTCTGCGAGCGCGGCGGGTGAGGATCGTGTCGATCTGGTCGCCGACTGCGACGGGGTCGAGGGCACCGTTGACGACGATGTATGTGTTGCCGTAGCCACCCCGGCCGCCGCCGACGGGGATGGAGAACCCACCCCCGCCGGGGCCGCCACGACCCCAGGCGGACGCGGAGCCACCAGGCGCGTCTGGGGGTGTCTTGGGAGCGCCGCCGCCGCCGAACAGGCCGCCGAGCTTCTTGAACGCCTTCGGGACCTTGGGGAACTTGATCCTGCCGAGCCAGCCGATCAGCTTCTTGATCAGGTCGATGACGGTCCGGATCGGGAGCGTGTAGAGCTTGAACGCCTTCACGGCGATGTCCTTGCCCTTGCTCGCGGCGGGGCCGAGCTTGCCGAGCCACTGGACGACTGACTTGGTTTTGTCGATGATCCAGCCCATCGCTGCTGATGCTCCACGGCCGGCGGCCTGGACGATCGAGCGGAACGTCGACGAGCGCTTGTAGGCCAGCACGAGCAAGCCGATGACGAGTGTGATCCCGGTGATCAGGAGGCCGAGGGGGTTGGCCTTCATCGCGGCGTTGATCAGGCGGATGCCGAATGCGAAGCCGATCGCGGCGAGGCGGCCGGCGAGCCAGGCTGTGCCCAATGCGTACTGTGCGGCGGTCTGCGCGGCCGTGGTGATGACGGAGAGCTTCTTGATGGTCTCGACCGCCAGGAGCGTCGCCTGGTAGGCACGGTAGGCGGCGTTGATCGTGACGACGGTGACCGCGAGGCCGCCGAGCACGGCGGCGACGATCAGGACGGCCTTGGAGTTGTTCTGCAGGAATGTGGCGGTCGTGCCCAGGACGTCGACGAGCGTCCCGAGTGCCGGCAGCAGGACCGCGCCCAGTTGCTCCTCGAGCTCGCCGGTGGCGACGGACATTCGCCGCAGCTTGCCCTCGTTCGTTGCAGCTGCTCGAGCTGCGTCGCCGCCGACCTTCTTGGCGAGCACGCCGGTGATCTTGGCCATGTTGCCCGACTTGATCGTGGCCTTGTCGATGCCAGGGACGAGCCGACCAAGGGCGACGGTGTTGCCTGAGTAGCCCTTCGCCAGGGCGGCCGAGACGGTGGCCAGAGGCTTGCCTGTGGCCGCGCTAATGTCCATGGCCAGGCTGAGGCTCTTCTGGGCCTTGGAGGCCGAGCCTGTCGCTCTCACGAGCGTTGCCAGGGCTGGTCGCAGCTGGTCGTCGGCTACGCCCTTGGCTCGAGCTGTGCGGTCGATCCACTTCTCGGTCGACGCGATCGACTTGTCGGTCGCGCCGGCGTTCTTGCGCATGGCGCTGGCGAGGGTGGTCTGGCTCGCCTCGTCGGCGGCGGCCGCCTTGGCGGCGTGGATGCCGGCTGCGCCGAGAGCCAGCAAGGCGGCCGCGCCGATGCGGCCGGCCTTGCTGACTCGTCGCTGTGTGCGATCGGCGGACGTCTCGAGCTGCTTGAGTCCGCGCACGCCCTGGCGTGAGTCGGTAACGGCCTTGATCTCGAGGATCTTCGGTCGTCCCATGTTGCTCACTCCTTAGGGGCCATGTCCTCGAGGATTTCGAGGGCTGTTGCGATCGCTTCGTCGTCCTCTTGCGACCAGGGGATTCCCCGGCCGGATAGAGGGCCGGCGGCTATTCCAAGGGCGATGACAAGTCGGGCGTGACTGTCGGCTGGGTAGGGTCCACGGGGACCTCCAGCGGCTCGCCGTCTTCGTCGTCGACGGCCTCGCAGCCGATGCAGACGTCGCGGAACGTGTTGAAGTCGCTCGGGTACTGGCCGGTGCGGTGCAGGTGGTGCCAGAGGATGAACGTCTGGAACAGGAACGGCGACTCCTGAGACGTGCCCCACTTGCGGACGCCGCGGGTCTCGTCCCAGGCGATCAGGCTGCGGTTGTGAATCACGGCTGTTGCCGGGTCCTGGCCCTCGAGCTGGTAGACCAGCTCCATGCGGGTGAGCTTCGGGACGGGTGCACCGTTCTCGACGGCGGGGTTGGTGGTCATGGTGGCTCCTTCAGAATCGGTCGATCAGGACTTCGATGTCGTGTTCGTAGATCGCGAACCATTGCGGCTCGGTCTCCTGGGCTGCATCGATCAGCCAGGGATTGGGGGCGATGGATCCGCCGGGCGGGTCGCCGTAGTGGTCACGCGGCACGTACGGCAGGGACGCACGGCCGGCACGCACGATGGAGGCGCGCTGGGTGGCTCCTGGGCGGACGCTCGCGGCTGTGCGGCCGGTCGGTCCCTGCGGGGCCTTCGTGCGTGCCCTGCCGGCGATCACGCCGGCGATCTTGAGGTGTGTGGCCTTGAGGTCTTCCAGGCCGCCCTCGACGCGCTTGAGGCCGGCACGCAGTTGCGTGCCGCCCTCAACGCGGTAGATCGCCGATGTGGTCATCGGTCAGGGTGCGACGTCGCCGAGCGCCGGCGTGCCGACGCAACTGAACTCGAAGTCGGCGTTCGCTCGGGCCTTGACGTCGCCGCCGATCGCGGTCGCGGCGATGATGACGTTGCCGGACAGTGACCGGGCCTCGACGTCGTTCGGGATGAACACGAACGGGACCGTGACGCCGTCGTTGTCGAGGGTGTATGTCGTGATGCCCGTCTCGCTGATGTCCTGCAGGAAGTTGCCCTCGAGCACCCACGTCGTGGTGCGCTCGCCGGGCAGCTGCTCACCGGACAGGACGTCGACGGGGTCGCCGACGTCGGCGGACGGCGTGGCCGTGCAGCTGGTGATCTGCGCGGCCATCTCCTCGGGGCTGCCGGGGGCACCGAAGATCAGCGACCCGGGGCCGACGATGTACGACTTGATTGCCATGACTTCTCCTAGATGACGAGGCTGGTGGTGACGCGCAGGGCGGGGAGACCCTTGGTCTGGAACGTGGGGTTGACCTCGACGACGGTCGTCGCCTCGGTGGGTGACACGACGGACAGGACTACCTCGAGCAGCGGCGAGAGCGCGCTGATCGCGCGGTACTCGTCGATGGCGGTCGCGATCAGGAAGATGCGCGCCAGCAGCTCGCCGGCACTGCTCAGGTGGTCGATCGACTCGACCGCCACCCAGATGCACGGCGGCTTGATGTCCTCGAGCCTGGTGATGACGCGGTCCTTGAGGGGAACGTCGACACGATCGAGGTAGTCGAACGTGAGCGGCTTGAGGTTGGCGACGATCTCGTCGACACCGGCGAGCAGGTCGGTCATGCCACACCTGGCGTCGCGTGAGCTCCGAGCTTGAGGAGCTGGGCGACGTCGGGATCGTTGCGCTGGACGTAGATCGCGCCGTCGGCTGAGAACGCTGCCACGCCCTCAGGGGAGTTCCGGCGGGAAAAGACGCGAGCGGCCAGCAGGGTCGCTCCCTGGACGATGCGGAACCGCCAGGTGTTGTCCGGGGCCTCGGCGTCAACGCTGGCGATGAACTCCTTCACGAACGGAAAGTCGATGACGGTGTCGTTGACTGCGTTGATCGCGAGCTCGAGTGCATCGTCGTCCAGGTCGTCGGCATCGGAGAGGCTCAGCTGGTGCCGCACGGTCGCCTCGGTGGCGGGACCCGCAGGGAGTCCCGCCACCAGGGCGACGATGCTGAGAGGCACGACTTAGACCTCGGCCGGCGCTTCGTACTCGACGGTCGCGATGCCGTTGTCGTTGTGCTCCTCGATCGCCCAGTAGCCGAAGAACGCGGTGTCGATGCCGCCGTTGGCGATGTGCTGCGCGTCGACGCGGATCGGCGAGCCGGGCAGCGTGCGGACCGTCGCGGCCTGCTTGACGCCGCCCAGGACTGTGCCCTGGGGAACGTCGGGCGAGGCGATGAAGTTCTTCGGGTCGATGCCGAAGAGCTCGAGGAACGCCGGGACGTCGTTGACGCTGATGTCCATGAGCGTGTCGTAGTCGTCGTCGTTGGCGATGATGTACGTCGCCTTGCCGACGTTGCGGCGTTTCAGCGTGCGGACGATCTTCGCGGCCGCCTTGAGGAGCGTCGGCTGCGCGGGAACGCCGGCGGCCGGGATCGCGTGGGCGAGGATGTAGTCGCGCACCTTGGCGTCGAGCTTCATCACCCACGACTTGCGGACGAACTCGGCGTAGGAGCGGATCAGGTCCTCGTTCGGGAAGTCGTAGAACGCCCGGTCGAAGTCGTTTCCGACGGCCATACGCGAGCCGACCCACGGGGAACGCTCGGTGCTGATCGTGGTCGTGGGGATCGCGACCTTGTTGCCGGCGTAGTCCTGGATGACCGGCTTGGTCACGAAGCGCCAACCTTCGCCGGCCAGCTGCGTCATGGTGCCGGCGTTGAGGAGGTTGGTGAACTCGGGCTCCTCGTCGACGCCGGACCACAGCTCGCCGGACCAGGCCGGCTGCTGGATGATGCCGCCGTGCTGCGCGTAGGTCACGTCGGCGAGGGCCGCCGTGATCGCGAGCTGCGGCTTGCCCTCGCGGTACGCCGCCGTGACGTCGCTGATGAAGCGATCGAACGCGTTGCCGTCGGACTTGGCGTCCTTCTTCTTGCCGGTCGGGACGCCGGGCGGCACGCCGCCGGAGAGCGACGCCTTGACGTCGGTCTTGTCGTCGGCCGGCTCGTCCTTCTTGTCGTCGGCCGGCTCGTCCTTCTTGTCGTCGTCGGGCTGGTCGTCGCTCGTGGCGTCCGCCACAGCGAGGTCGGTGAGCTTCGCCTTCTCGGCCTGCTCGTCGGCGGTCAGATCCTTCTTGGCGCTGAGCTCCTTCAGCCGCGCGCGCTGTGCCTTGGTCATTCGATCTCCTGTGGTTGGTGGTGCGGGGGTCTGTAGTGAGGCGGCAACCTGGTCGATGTAGAGGCCGTCGTAAGCGGGGATACCGACCTGGCCGCCGGCGATGACGCGCGCGTCGACGATCGTGTCGCCGTTGACCGTCGCATCGACGACGTCGAACGAGAGGCCACGACGGCTCTTGTCCTTGGCCTCTCGCAGAGCGGCGTCGCCCTCGGGACCGTCGGCGACCTTGAACGTTGCGCGGATACCGTCGTCGACGTGCTCGAGCGAAACGAGGTGTCCGCGCGAGTCGTCGCGGTCGTGCTCCTTCGTGAGGATCACGTCGTTGAGGTCGTCGGGGAACTTGAGCGCACCTGGTGCGACCTTCAGTAGGCCGGCGTTCGTGCGGCCGACCACGCCGTAGATGACGAGCTTCCCGCTCAGGGTTCGGCTGGTCGACGACGCGGTGATGGTGCCGGCGACCAGGGAGACGGTCTTGGCGGCGTCGCTCGCGGTGATGTTCGAACGCTTCATGGCTAGTCCTGCACCGCGCTCAGATCGAACTCCATGCTGATGCCGGGCGGAACGCAGTCGTCCAGGCTGAGGCGCGCGGAGATGGGGGTCAGGTAGAGAGCCAGGTCGTAGTCGATTGCCGACTGGTCGGTGCCCTGGGTGGTCTCGTAGTTCAGCGATGCTTTGGGCGCGGTGGCGTCGAGCTTCGACGCGGACAGACCGAGATGGTTGGCGACGTCGAGACGGGCGGCGTTGCGGGCCTCGATCAGCAGCTGGTCGCCGCTGTTGCTCTCGAGGACGTTGACCTCGATCTCCTCGCTGGTGTAGCCGACGGCTGAGCCGCCCTTGGCCTTGCGAGCGGTGCGCCAGGAGTTGACGAGCTCCTTGCGCTCGTCGGGCGTGAGCTTCTCGCCCTTCACCTGGTGCAGGTCGATCGGTGGCGTTGGCGACTCGAGGCGCTCGTCGACGATCTCGTAGAGGCGGCGAGCGCGGCGGAGCGTGTCGCACGCGTCGGTCAGGAGACCCTGGGTAATGCCAGGGAACAGCATGACCTGGTCGTCGGGGACCTCGACGCCGTTGACCTCGACCTTGTTGTCGTCGTTGATCGTCCAGGCCGCCTGGTCGAGTCGGTCGCCGGCGGTGGGGAATCCGGTGAGGGGATCGCGGACGACCCACCAGCAGGACCAGCCGTACCAGATCAGATCGTCGATGGTCCACGCGTTGCGTAGCTGCCAGCTGGTGGCGGTGCCGGTGTTGTACGCGATGCCCGGTCGGTACTGCGGGACGGGCTGGCCGTCCTGGAAGGCGTTCAGGGCGAGGCGGCAGCCGGTGACCTTCAGGAAGTTGACGCCTCGAGCGGCGGCCGGGACACGCATGCCGGCGGCGCGGGAGTTGATCGGGCGCTCACCGGGGAACACGTCCTCGTAGACCAGGCGCGCGAGGTCGGAGGGGGACCAGGGCGACGCGATCGGGAAGTTGGCGGGGTCGATGCGAGGGGCCGGGAGTGGCGGGATCGCGGCGGAGACACGGCCGACTTCGGCCGTGCCCTTGACTAGCGTGCTCCAGAAACCCACATACTCAATGCTCAGCACGCGGAGGACACCAGCGCGCAGATTTACGGCGTGTCGCGTCGACGGTCGCGCTGACTGATGCTGTTCATCGCCTGGCCTCGGCCGAGCTCGTCGACGCTGTGGGCCGGCCCGCCGATGTGTTGGTGGGCGGCCGCGTCGGCCTTGGCCTGCGATGCCTGGATGCTGATGCCGACGGCATGGTGCCGCCAACCGCAGCTGCAGATCGCGAGTACGTCGCGGTCTGTCTTGTCGAAACGGATCATGCTGCGTCTCCTCCGAAGTCGATGACGGGTTTGCCGTAGGGGGTTGTGAGCTGCTCGAGCTTGATGCCGGCGACGATCGCCGCGACGACGGGACTGATGTCGCCGGAGCTGTGCCGGCGCGACGGTGCGATCGCGTCGGTGACGGGGCGCGTGACTAGGCCGGCGACCGCGAGCCAGAACGGTTCGGTGCCGTCGTGCGACATCTGGCCGGTGCGAAGGCGGATCATCCAGCGGCCGTACGCCGTCGCGAACTCGCTGCCGTCGGTCGTGGCTACCTCGAGGCCGGCGCGCGTCAGCTCGGCTGTGAATCCTCGAGCGGGGCCGCCGTCGTCAGCGGCGACCACGTCGGGCTTGAGCTGCAGGCGGTGGCGCTTGACGGCGTCGACCAGCCACTCGACGCCGGCGTGCCGCTCGAGGATGCGGTGCCGGAGTACTCCTGCGAACTTGTCGTCTCGATCGACCCACGAGAGCATCACGGTTGCGGCCGACTGATCGTAGGCGACGTCGTACGTCAGGGCGGTCGCGGCGCCAGCGGGGACCTTCGCGTCTGACTCGAGCGGGTCCCAGGTCTCTTGGGGGACCAGGTGCGAGAGCGTCAGCGTCTCGCGGTTGGCATAGCCGCGTTCGAACTCCGAGCGGGGCAGCGTCGCGGCCTCCTCGCGCAAGTACTCCTCGGTCAGGCCGCCCTCGGTCGTAGCCATGCCCAGGCCGGGGTGGAAGTTCCACCACTCGTCGGGGTCGTACGCGTCGACGCCTGGCGCTGCGCCGTACTCGATCAGTGCGACGCCGGGCTCGCCGGCGCGACCGCGCTTGATCCAGTCGTGCAGGAACACAGACTCGGCGGTGCCCTTGGTCGACACGATGTAGAGCTGCCGGGTCCGGATCGTCGACTGTGCCGGCCGGACCGCGCCCATCAGCACTCGGGCCTCGAGCTCGTCGAGGCTGAACGCCTCGTCGATCATCACGACGTGCGGCGTGTAGCCGTGCAGCGAGTCGCCGCCAGGAGCGAACGGCATGAACTTCGACCTGGTCCGCTTGTGCATGATCCACGGCGAGCCAGCCGAGAGCCGGACGTCGAACAGGTTCGAGGCGACGCGGTTGCTCTCGATCTTCTCGACGAGCTGACGCCAGCGGGCCGTGGCGTCCTTGCCGGTCTGGGCGGTGAAGTAGATCTCCCGCCGGCGGTGGGCCATCATCTGCTGGACCGCGATCGCGCGCAACAGGGTCGTCTTTCCCGACTGCCTGGGCACGGTGATCACGACGATCGGGTAGTGGTAGCTGCCGTCGGCGTTCCGCTCGAGCGCGACGTCGGCCGCCAGCTGCTGCCAGGGCATGAGCGGAGTGCCGAGAGTCTTGGCGACCATCGCCACCTGGCCGCCGTCGGTCGGCAGGCTCAGGTCACGTTCGGTCGCGAACAGCGGCCGCGCGGCGTTCTTCCTCGATCTGCTTTTCAAGCTTGGTCCACTCGTCATCTTCGTCACCTCCGTCGCCGGGGATCGGGAGCTGCTCGATGGTGGCCAGGAGCTGCGCGTGCAGCTGGGCGATCGCGTACGCCTTCGATCGGCCGCCGGGTGCAGCGGCCTGGTCGTACTGGCGAGCCAGGGTCAGCAACGACTGGCAGAGCACGGCGTCGCGTTCCTCGAGCAAGTCGGCCTCGTCCAGGGCCTTGATCGTGCGGCGTGCCGCGAGCTCGATGTCAGCCGGCGGCCGCGTCGGTTCCTCGAGGCCGGGAAGGAGCTGCTCGTCTCCGGTGGGTGAATCCATCAGCCGGCCCTCGTTTCGGTCGCTTCTCGATCGGTCGTTTTCTGGTGCGGTTCGGGGAGAAAATGGACGCTGCGCGGGGTGTCCAGCACGTCGTCGCTCTCAAAAAGTTCGGACGTGTCGACGCTGATCTCGATCACGTCGGGACGGAACTCCTTCAGCAACTCAGGCGTGAGGTCACGGTCCTGCCGCTTCGCATTGCATCGGTGATGTGCAGGCCGGCAGTTGTCGATCGTGTCGGCACCGCCCTTGCTCTTCGGGATCAGGTGGTCACGTGTGTCAGCACCGAGCCGCAGGCACAGGTGACACCGCAGGCCGTAGACGTACAGGGTGAGCGCGGTCATCCTGCTGTTGGCTCGCCCGCCACGGTGGTGCCTACTCACGTGGGTCAACTCCTCGGTGGATGTAGTCGAGGTTGGCCACGATCTGCTGCGCCTCGATCGCGACGCGGGCGGCGTGCATCTGGGCCTTGGCCTTGGGCATGTCGCTGAGCCGCTGGAGGTAGGTGGACGAGGCGGCATAGACCAGGTCGTGCAGCTCGTCCAGCGTCATGGTGATGAGGGGGACTGTGGTCGCGCTGGGGAGGCTGGGCTGCTCGATCGCGTGGGGTGCAGGTACGTGGGCAGGTGCAGCGGCAGCGGCTCGGGCGATGCGCTCTTCGAGCGTCAGGCCCTCGGCCTTCACCTTGCGATGGTGTTCGACTGTGTCGCGGTGCATCTGTGTCCTCCTCGCGTATCTCTGTTGTGACGTTGGGTGATCTGTGGTCTTGCATGGGTTTGCAACTAACGGCGTGCGGAACCCCCTGGAGTTCCCCCGTTAGGAGTTCGATGCGACGTCAGGGCATGACTGAAGCCGGCTCGTCCTCTTGGACGTCCGGCGATCGCACCGCTCGCGCGCACTGATCAGGCTTGCGTGAACGTCACCAGGAGCCGTTTCGCTGGTGTCTTTCCCTCGGGACGCGGTCTCCGATTCCACCTTCCGCGTCTGATTCCGGTTCGGCTCCGCAGAGTTGTGCGCCCCCTCTCAGGGGCCGCCGGTCGCGCTTTCCTGCTCCACCGGCGTTGCAGCTGGGATCAGGGTCAGATGGCGCTCCCGTCCATGAGGCGGGTCGGCTCGGGTCGGTCGACCGTGAGCTCCATGCACGTGGTCTCGTTCTGAGGTTGGGACTGCAAGACAGCCTCGAGCTGCTTGTAGACCCGCTGGGTGGCGTCGGGAGTGTCGATGCACTCGATGCGCAGCGTGAACGTCGTGGTCATGTGGTGGCCTCCTGGGTGGCGTTGGCGGGGAGTACGCGGACGACTGTCAGCTGGTCGGGGTGGACCTTGTCCTGGTGCGCTCTGAGGCCGTCCAGGGGACCGCCGTCGGGCGTCCGCTGCGTCGGGCAGCCGCACACCTCGCACGTCAGGACCGTCATCGGTCGACCCACCAGCGTGGCAGCTCTGTCGCGATCAGCGCGCCCTCGACAGCGCCCTCAGGCGTCGTCTTCGCGAGGTTGTGCGTGCTGCCGTCCGCCCACTCGAGCTCGTCGTCGTGACTCCGATTCGCATGGGCCTCGACGACGTGGTCCTTGTGGGCCAGGGCGATCGCGTCGAACAGACCGTTGGGGCCTAGATCTCGACGAGCCGCGTAGCCGGCCTGCAGCTGCCACGGGCAGAGCGGGCACATGAACACGTATCTGGTGGCGTCGACGTGGAGGCCGGGGTCCGACTGCCGTTGACCCATCTGGAGGCGTTTCACAGGCGGACCTTGATCGCGATGAGGTTGTGGTCGGACGGGACGACGGTGGGCCGCTGCGACCAGTGAGCGATGAACGGCTTGAGGGCCGAGCTCACGTAGAAGTGGTCGTCATGGTCGCCGTCGATCTGCTGCGTCGAGTGGATCGGCTTGACCGTGCTGCGGCCGTTGTACGTGTTGTAGCCCTTGTGCTTGGTCGTCGAGGCGACATCGAGCGCGTCGACGTAGTGACGCGGCTCGAACACGACGCGGCCGACCAGGCCGTGGCTGTTGAAGTCGCCACCGTGGATCTCGGGGTACTTGCGAGGGTTGAGGTGCGCGGTCTTCCGCAGCAGCGTCTCTCCCTCGCGATACCTGGTCTGGGCCTTGCTCTCGTTGCCCTGGCTCAGGTGAACCGACGTCGCGAACAGGCGCTCGTCGCTCAAGCGGTCGGTGAAGTCCAGCCAGGCCGCGTGCTTGGTGCCGAGCCGGTTGAGGGACATCAGGCCGGACCGATTCCGCCGCACGAGGTCGGGGTTGTAGTAGATGTGGCGCCAGCGGCCGCCGTGGGGTGCGCGGCGCAGGCCGTGGCGCTTCATCTCGCGATCGAGGCGCGGGAGGTAGAGCAGGCCGCCGCCCGTCTCCTGGGCGAGGAACACGCCGGGGCGGTAGTAGGCGATGCCATCGCCGATGTCGTCGAGGCGGCCGGCGAACGTCTTGCGCTGCCAGGACTTGGCCTCAGCGGCGAGATTCTGCGAGGCGATGGTCAGGACGCTCATGCTTCGCGCTCCATCCGGTTCAGGGAGGCGACCAGGCGGCGGTTGAGCTCGAGGTCGATCGGGGTCATGACGACGTCGCGCTCGCGGACGAAGAACATCAGCCCGAACGGCGTCTGCTCGGGGCGGACGTGCTGCCGGCGGCCGTTGGCGGCCGCACGGCGGGCGGCGAACGTGCCCGCAGCGTCGAGGGTGTTGAAGCGACGCGGTCGATTGCGCCACTTCGCCTTGCGACGACCAGGCAAGGGAGCTGCCTGCTCCTCGGCCTCGACGCTGTACGGGAACGCTCGCCGCCCGGGCATCAGCTGGCAGCCTTCTCGACGCGGACGAACTTCTCACCTTCGCCGGCGAGATCGCCGAACTTGGTTTCGGCAGCGTCCTCGCTGTCGGCCGACACGTCGATCGTGACCTCGTCGCCATCGGCGTTCTCGTAGGTCACCAGGTACGTCTCGTCCGGCTTCTTGGTGCGACCGCCGGCCTTCTTGAGGGAGTCGACCGAGTACCAGCTGGACTCGAACGTCTTGTCCTTGCCGGCGTTGACCAGGGCGGCCGTGCCGGCGCTGTTGACCTGGACGATCTCGCCGTCGAGGCCGCCGGCGGTTTTCACCTTGTCGCCGGCCTTGAGCTTGGACTGAGTCATGATGCGAGGTTCCTTTCGGCTGCGACGCGCGAGAGCTCGTCGCGGTGGAAGAACCGAGGGCCGCGCGGCCCGGGGGCCTTAACGAACGTGCGCAGCGTCCCGGCGGCAGCGAGGCGCTGCACTGTGGGGACGGAGACGCCAAGGAACGCGGCCGCCTCAGCGGTCGTCGCCAACTCAGCGTTCGTACTCACGGGAACAGCATGTGCGAATTAGCACGTCGATTAGCGTTACTCGCACGGCGTGTCGTGCTATTTCTCCCACCACGTGCCATTCAGCGAGTAACGTTCCTCATATGACAATCCAGGTAGACAACGGGGCGGTGCTGATGACCAAGCCGCTGCGGCTCGAGCTCGCGCGCCGAGCCGCCGGCTACACGCAGGCGCAGCTGGGCGACGCAATCGAGATGAGCGTCGGCACGGTTAAGCGCGCCGAGAATGGCACCGGGCCGCTGAAGCGGCCGCTACTCGCTGCCTGGGCGATGGCGACGGGAGTCTCGGTCCAGTGGCTAGAAACGGGTGAGGCCCCCGCCGGAGATCCGGACGGGGGCCACGTTGTGCGGCATCAGGGACTCGAACCCCGAACCCGCTGATTAAGAGTCAGCTGCTCTGCCAATTGAGCTAATGCCGCGAAGCGGGAGCAACGTTATCAGCCGTCCCCGGTCCACCCATAATCGGGAGAGCATCGAGGATCGCGTGGGCCGCGTTGTGCCCCGCGATGCCACTCACGGCACCTCCGCGACGGGCGCCGCTGCCGCACAGGAGGACCCGTGGATGGCTCGTCGCGACACCCCAACGCTCCCCGGGATGGCGGGGCTTTTCGTCCTCCTCGAGCCATGGCCACTGGAGATCGCCGTGGAAGATGTGCCCGCCCGGCATCGCGAGGGCGTCCTCGATCTGCGCGGGCGTCTTGTGCTCGACACCCAGGATCAGCGGCTCGATCGGCTCGGCGAGGTGCGCATTGATCGCGGTGAGGAACTGCTCGTACGCCGTGGCGGCCGCGGTCTCGTCGGGCAGCACCTCGTACGGCGTGTGCAGCCCGAAGTACGTCAAGGTCTGGGCGCCGGAGTCGGCGAGCTCGGGCCCGAGGATCGAGCGGTCGGTCAGGGTGTGGCAGTAGAGCTCACCGGAGGCCCGCTCAGGCAGTGCCCCTGCGGCCGCCTGCGCGTACGCGCGTTCGAGCTCGCTCATCGACTCACCGATGTGCAGCGTGCCGGCGAACGCGATCGCCGGGTCGATGCCGGACCTGAGCCGAGGGAGGCGGGAGACGAGCAGGTTGATCTTGAACTGCGAGCCCGATGGCTTCGGCGGCGTCGGCTTGCCGATCAGTCGCGCCAGGACGTACGGGGCGACCCCGCTGAGGACCCAGTCGGCCTCGATGACGAACCCGTCGCCGCAGACGGTCGCACCCACGTCGTACGCGTCGATGCCGTCGACCTCGCAGTTGGTGCGGATGTCGACGCCGGCCCCGCGGGCGACGCGTTCGAGCTCGGCTGTCACGGCGCCCATGCCGCCGACCGGCACGCGCCACTCGCCGGTGCCGTTGCCGATCAGGTGGTAGAGGAAGCACCGGTTCTGCACGAGGCTGCGGTCGTGCAGCGACGCGAAGGTGCCGATCAGCGCGTCGGTGCCGACGACGCCACGCACCAGGTCGTGGGCGAACCGACGCTCGAGGGCTGTGCCGATCGGCTCGTCGACGAGGTCGGTCCAGATCGCCATCTCGACCTGGTCGCGCAGCTCACCGATGTGGGGGAGCGGCTCGAGCAGCGTCGGCGCGATGGCATCCGCGACGGTGCCGACCTCGGCGTAGAACCGGCGCCAGGCCTCGAGCTCGTCGTCAGAACCTGTGAGCGTGCGGAACGACTCCTCGGTGGCCTGGCCGGGCGCCGTCTCGACGAGCAGGCCGCCGTCGTCGTAGGGCGTGTAGGACGCGGTGTCCCGCGACCGGAGCTCGAGGTCGAGACCGAGCTCGTCGATCAGAGCCTGGGGCATGAGGCTGACGAGATAGGAGTAGCGGGAGAGCCGGGCATCGAGGCCGTCGAACACCGGCGCGCTGATCGCCGCGCCACCCACGTGCGGGAGACGCTCGAGGAGCGTGACGCTCAATCCGGCGCGGGCGAGGTACGTCCCGGCGACCAGCGCATTGTGGCCGCCGCCGACGATGACGACGTCGTGCTTCTCGGTTGCTTCCATGGCCCCAGCGTAGGACCGGTTACGCCTTCGGGCTCGCGGGTACGTCCTGCGCATGCAGCACAAAGGGGCCGAGGCATGGGTTCCGGCGACGCGCAGCCTGACGAAGCTGGCTGAGGCCGCGGAGGAGTGCCGCGGATGTGAGCTGTGGGAGGACGCCACGCAGGTGGTCTTCTCCCGTGGTCGCGCGGCCGCGCGACTCGTCCTCGTCGGTGAGCAGCCCGGTGACCAGGAGGATCGGACGGGCGAGCCGTTCGTCGGCCCCGCCGGCAACGTCCTGGCCGACGCGCTCGAGGCAGCGGCCATCGACCCGGCGACGACGTACCTGACGAACGCGGTCAAGCACTTCCGCCACACCGTGCGGGGCAAGCGGCGCATCCATGAGAAGCCCGCGGTGGGGCACATCACCGCGTGCCACCCGTGGCTCGAGGCGGAGCTGTCGGTCGTACGCCCGCACGTCGTCGTGTGCCTGGGCGCGACCGCTGGCCGGTCGGTCCTCGGCCGCACCGTCCGGATCGGCGCCGAGCGCGGGAAGCTGATCGAACCTGCCGGGCCTGACGAGCCTCAGGTCGTCGTCACGACGCATCCTTCTGCCCTGCTTCGGCTGCGGGACCGGAGCGAGTGGGGCGAGGCGTTCGACGAGCTCGTCAGCGACCTCAAGGTCGCCGCGGCCGCCGCAGACTGACCTCAGAGGTGCTTGAGCGCCTCTCGCCTCGAAAGGCCACTCAGGTCCGGGTGGTCGGCGACGAACGCACGCACCCACTCCGGCTCGACCCGGGCATACTCGCGCAACGCCCACCCGATCGCCTTGCGGACGAAGAACTCGCGGTCGTCGATGTTGGGCTCGATGACCTCGGCCAGCAGGTCCGGGTCGAGCCGGTCCTTGCGGCCGAGCTGACTGATGATCGCCAGCCGGCGCAGCCAGAAGTCCGGGGCCGTGCTCCAACGACGTACGATCGCCGCCGTCTCGATCGGGTGCGCGTCGTGGAGCTCCGCGATCCGGTGCGCCAGGTCGTCGACGTGGTCCCACCACGCGCCCGTCGTGGCGAGGTGGTCGTACAGCGGGACGAGCTCGAGGCGCCCGGTGCCGACGCTCGCGGCGAGGAGCGCGCTGGCGGCGTAGCGCTCCTCGCGGAAGGCCGCCTCGTCCCACAACGTACGCACGGCCGTCTCCAGCTCGCCCAGCGTGAGGAGGGGGTGGGCTCGCGCGGCCGCCTTCGTGATCTGCCGGACCCGGGGCACCTGAACCCCGCGAAATGGCATCGTCGACTTCATGTAAGCCTGCATGGCGGGTGCTCGCTCGGCATCCGCGGCGTCACGCAGGGCCTCGCGGATCGCTGAGACCAGGAAAGCGACGGTCATGACGACACGATACGGGAATGCTTGACGCTCGTTGAAAGTTAAACTAGATTAGGAGACCTGAAAGAGGAGCACGCCATGCCCGCTGTGAATGTTGCTGACTGGACCGTCCTGCCCCGCGTGATCGCGGCACCGACGCAGACCGAGGACCGCGCGCCGGTCACGGTGACCACCGCGCCCCAGGGATATGAGGGGGAGGGCTTCCCGGTCCGCCGTGCGTTCGCCGGCGTCGACCCGAGCAAGCTCGACCCGTTCATCCACATGGACCAGATGGGCGAGGTCGACTACGCACCCGGCGAGCCCAAAGGCACGCCGTGGCACCCGCACCGCGGCTTCGAGACCGTCACCTACATCGTCGACGGCGTGTTCGACCACCAGGACAGCCACGGCGGTGGCGGCTCGATCACCGACGGCGACACGCAGTGGATGACGGCCGGCAGCGGCCTCCTGCACATCGAGGCCCCGCCGGAGTGGCTCGTGGTCAAGGGCGGCCTGTTCCACGGCCTGCAGCTGTGGGTCAACCTGCCCAAGGCCGACAAGTGGCTGCCGCCGCACTACCAGGACATCCGCGGCGGTGAGGTGGGCCTGGGGTCCACGCCGGACGCCGGGGCGCTCCTGCGCGTCATCGCCGGAGAGGTCGACGGGGTCAAGGGACCGGGATCGACCCACACGCCGATGTCGATGGTGCACGCGACGGTCCTGCCCGGCGCGGAGATGACCGTGCCGTGGCGCACCGACTTCAACGCCCTGGTCTACGTCATGAGCGGCAGCGGCTACGTCGGCCGTGAGCGCCGCCCCGTCGAGTCCGGCCAGCTCGCGGTGCTCGGCCACGGCGAGACCATCACCGTCGGCGCCGACCAGCACCAGGACAGCCGGCACCCCGCGCTCGAGGTCGTCCTGCTGGGCGGTCTACCGATCCGGGAGCCGATCGCCTGGGCCGGACCGTTCGTCATGAACACCAAGGCCGAGGTGCAGCAGGCGTTCGAGGACTTCCAGAAGGGCCGGCTCGGCACGATCCCGAGCGTCCCGCACGCCGAGGTGCACGGCGAGATGCTGCAGGACTAGCTAGTCCTCGAGAGGCTCGGCGGCGGGGCTGTGGTCGGACGACACACCCATCGCCGCAGCCTCGCTGACGCTCTCGCCGAGCCACGTCTCGACCTCCCAGCCGGCGCTGCCCGACCCTTCGACGACCACGATGCCGGTGTTGACGACGTAGTGGTTGCTGACGAAGTCGAGATCGACGTTGCCCGTGCGGGCCGCGCACCAGGCGCGGATCATGGCACCGTGGCTGACCAGCACGACGCTGTCGGCGCCCAGGGCCTCCGCCTCGTCGACGACCTCGTCGAACCGCGCGATGACCTCGTGGCCGGTCTCGCCGCCGGGCATGCGTACGTCGAGGTCGCCGGCGCACCAGGCGAGCAGCGTGTGGACGTACTGGTGGACCGAGTCCTCGTCGGTCCTGCCCTCCACGTCGCCCGCTGAGATCTCGCGGATGCCGTCGCGCACCGCCGGCTCGATGCTGCGCGAGGCGACCAGGGGAGCGGCGGTCAGATGCGTACGAATCATCGACGACACGAAGATCGCGTCGATCTTCTCGTCGGCCAGCGCATCGACGAGCTGCTCGGCCTGGTCGTGACCCAACGCCGTGAGCCCGGGGCCGGGCACGGTCGACTCGAGGATCCCGTCGACATTCGCGGGCGTCTGGCCGTGGCGGACAAGGATCAAGCGCATGTTCTGACCCTATGGTGCCGCTCGTCGCTAGGCTCTCGCGCATGGCAACGGACGCTCAGCAGCGGTATGTCGGCGCGATCGATCAAGGCACGACCAGCACGCGCTTCATGGTCTTCGACCACGACGGGCACGAGGTTGCGCGTCACCAGCTCGAGCACGAACAGATCCTCCCGCAGGCGGGGTGGGTCGAGCACGATCCGCACGAGATCTGGGAAGCGACGCAGGACGTCATCGAGACCGGCCTCGGCCGCGCGGGCGTCACGTTCGAGGGACTTGCGGCGATCGGCATCACCAACCAGCGCGAGACGACCGTCGTGTGGGACCGACGGACCGGCGAGCCGTACTACAACGCGATCGTCTGGCAGGACACACGTACGGACAGGATCGCCAGCGCTCTCGACGGGAGCCGCGGCGGCGACCTGATCCGCGAGCGCGCCGGACTACCGCCGGCGACGTACTTCTCCGGCGGCAAGATCCAGTGGATCCTCGAGAACGTCGAAGGCGTGCGCGCGGACGCCGAGGCCGGGCACGCGATCTTCGGCAACACCGACAGCTGGCTGATGTGGTGGCTCACGGGTGGCCCGGACGGCGGGCTGCACCTCACCGACGTGACCAACGCGAGCCGCACGATGCTGATGGACCTCGAGACCCTCGCCTGGGACGACGAGCTGCTCGCGCTGTTCGGCATACCGCGAGCGATGCTTCCCGAGATCCGGTCGTCGTCCGAGCTGTACGGCAACACGCGGGCGGATGGGCCGTTCGGCGGCGAGGTGCCCATCGCGGGTGACCTGGGCGACCAGCACGCTGCCCTCGTCGGCCAGGTGTGCTTCCAGCCAGGCGAGCTCAAGAACACGTACGGCACCGGCAACTTCCTCGTCCTCAACACCGGCACCGAGATCGTGAAGTCCACCAACGGCCTGCTCACGACGGTGGGCTACAAGTTCGGCGACGCGCCCGCCGTGTACGCCCTGGAGGGCTCGATCGCGGTCACCGGCTCGGCGATCCAGTGGCTGCGCGACCAGCTCGGCATCATCAAGGCGGCGGAGGACTCCGAGAGCCTTGCCGAGAGCGTCGACGACAACGGCGGCGTGTGCTTCGTGCCGGCGTTCTCCGGCCTGTTCGCGCCCTACTGGCGCAGCGACGCCCGCGGCGTCATCGTGGGCCTCTCGCGCTTCAACACCGTCGCTCACATCGCCCGGGCTGCGCTCGAGGCGATCTGCTACCAGAGCCGTGACGTCGTCGACGCGATGGTCGCCGATGCCGGTCTCGACCTCAAGATCCTGCGCGTCGACGGCGGCGTGACCGCCAACGAGCTCTGCATGCAGATCCAGGCCGACGTCCTTGGCGTGCCGGTCAGCCGGCCGGTCGTGGCCGAGACGACGGCACTCGGAGCGGCGTACGCTGCCGGTCTCGCGTTGGGATTCTGGGGCAGCACCGACGAGCTCATCGCCAACTGGCACGAGTCGAAGCGCTGGGAGTCGACCTCGACATCGGAGCAGCGCGAGGGCGGTCACGCGCAGTGGAAGAAGGCCGTGGAGCGCACCTTCGGCTGGGTTGAGCGGGACTGAGCGACCGACCGGCGACCGATTTGGGGACCTGATTGACTGGGGTCATGCGATCGGTAGCCCTGTCACCTGAGAACCGTCAAGCCGCTCTCGACGCGATGGCCGCGGAACCGCTGGACATCCTGGTGATCGGCGGTGGCGTCGTCGGCGGCGGCGCTGCGCTCGATGCCGCGACCCGTGGACTGTCCGTCGGCCTCGTCGAGGCCCGCGACTTCGCATCCGGTACGTCGAGCCGTTCCAGCAAGCTCATGCACGGCGGACTGCGCTACCTCGAGATGCTCGACTTCCGGCTCGTCGCCGAGGCGCTCAAGGAGCGTGGCCTCAGCCTGCAGAAGCTCGCACCTCACCTCGTGCGCGAGGTCGGCTTCCTCTACCCACTGACGCACCGGGTCTGGGAGCGGTTCTACGCCGGCTCTGGCGTCGCGCTCTACGACGCGATGAGCAAGGCCTCCGGCTACGGCCAGGGCGTGCCGCTGCATCGCCACCTGACCCGTCGCGGGGCCCGGCGGATGATGCCCGCCCTCAAGAAGGACGCCCTCATCGGTGCGCTCCACTACTACGACGGCCAGGTCGACGACGCCCGCCACACGATGTTCCTGTCCCGCACGGCAGCGGCGTACGGCGCCCACGTGGCCAGCCGTACGCGCGTCGTCGGGCTGCTGCGCGAGGGCGGCCGCGTCACCGGGGCGACGGTCAAGGACCTCGAGTCGGGCCGCGAGTTCGACATCCGCGCCAAGGCCGTCATCAACTCGACCGGGGTGTGGACCGACGAGACGCAGGCGCTGACGTCGGAGCGCGGCCAGTTCCACGTCCGCGCCAGCAAGGGCGTGCACCTCGTCGTGCCCCGGGACCGGATCCGCGGCGAGTCGGGACTGATCCTGCGCACCGAGAAGTCCGTGCTCTTTGTCATCCCGTGGGGCCGGCACTGGATCATCGGCACGACCGACACCGACTGGTCGCTGTCCAAGGACCACCCGGCGGCCAGCCGCAGCGACATCGACTACCTGCTCAACCACGTCAACAGCGTGCTCGTCGAGCCACTGACCCACGACGACGTCGAGGGCGTCTACGCCGGGCTGCGGCCCTTGCTGGCGGGCGAGGACGAGGCGACCAGCAAGCTGTCCCGCGAGCACGCGGTCGGGACGAGCGTCAAAGGCCTCGTCGTGATCGCCGGCGGCAAGTACACGACGTACCGGATCATGGCCAAGGACGCGGTCGACGCGGCGGTCCACGGGATGTCCACGCTGCTGGACCGCAAGGTGCCCGACTCGTGCACGGAGGACGTGCCGCTGCTCGGCGCCGACGGCTACGAAGCGATCTGGAACCAGCGGCAGATGCTCGCCGGGTCGAGCGGGATCGGCGTCGGCCGCATCGAGCACCTCCTGCACCGCTACGGATCGCTCACGCTGGAGCTGCTCGACCTGATCGCCGAACGCCCCGATCTCGGAGAGCCGTTGACGGGGGCGGACGACTACCTCCGTGCCGAGATCGTCTATGCCGTGACGCACGAGGGTGCCCGTCACCTCGACGACGCGATCGCCCGGCGTACGCGCATCTCGATCGAGACGTTCGACCGCGGGACGGATGTCGCGGTCGAGGTCGCTGAGCTCATGGCAGGCGTGCTGGGCTGGACCAAGGCACAGCGCGACAATGAGGTCGACCACTACCTCAAGCGAGTCGAAGCCGAACGGGAGAGCCAGACGATGCCGGACGACGAGACCGCGGACGCCGCCCGTATGGGTGCCGAGGACGTCGTGCCGATCGCGACGACGGCCTCGAAGGCGAAGACCGCCTGATGTCGAGGGAGACCGTTGCGGACTATGACGTCCGCTCTCCTGCGTCGCGCACGCTGCTGACGGTGATCGGCACGATCGTGACCGTCGTGCTCCTCGGCGGATTCGTCCTCGGCGCGTCGCTCATCAAGCGCGACACCCGCATCGCGACCGCCGACGTCGAGCTTGGCGACGTCTCGCAGCTCGTGATCAATGCCGGTGCCGCCAACGTACGTCTGGTGGAGGGTGACGAGGGCATGGTCAGGATTCGCGCCCGCATCACGTCCGGACTGCGCAAGACCGACTACCAGCTGGGCCGGAGAGGCAGCGAGATCAAGATCGTCTCGGGCTGCCAGACCTGGCTGTCGCCGGGCTGCGGCGTCTCGGCGACGCTGGAGGTGCCCAGGGGCATGCCGGTCGTCGTCAAGAGCACGTCAGGCAACGTCAGGGCAGACTCGCTCTCCGAAGGGGTGCTCACCGTCAGCTCCGGCAGCGGAGACGTCACCGTCAAAGACCTCAAGGTCGACGAGTTCCAGGCCACCACGGGCTCTGGAGACATCAACGCGGCGTTCGCGACGCAACCCTTCGGGCTCAAGACCAAGTCCGGCAGCGGTGACATCCGGGCCACCGTGCCGGCCGGCAAGCGCAAGTACGGCGTGGTGGTCTCATCGAAGTCCGGCGACATCGACAACACCCTCGACGGCGAGGTCGCGAGCTCGTTGTCGGTGGCCGAGGCGGGCAACGGATTCGTCGTGGCCATGACCGACAGCGGCGACATCCACCTCGCCAACCAATGACAAGACCCCCGCTCCTGGTGGAGCGGGGGCCTTGACGGATGGCTACTGGATCGAGGTCACCGTGGGTGCCTCGGTCGGCTCCAAGGGGCCGACGTGGGGCTTCATGTGGTCCCTCAACGTCCGGTAGATGTAGAGCGAACCCTTGAGTCTGGGGTGCGTGCCGTCCTGCGTCATGGAGGAATCCATGTGCGGCACGTTCACGAACTGCAGTCCAGCCGCTCGCGCAGTCGCGCTGTAGGTCTCGACGATGGCCTTGCGGTACGACAGCCCGTTGATGCCCCACGGGACGGTGACGTAGATGTTCTTGCGCGAGATCCCCATCGAGTCGGCCTGGGCGGCGAGGCTCTTGAAGTACGCGGTCGCGGCTCTTGTGCGGAAGGAGGCGCTCATGGTGATCGCCTTTCCGTTCTTGCAGATCTTGGTGTCGTTGACGCCCACGGCGATCCAGATCTCGTCCGGCTTCACGCGGTTGATGACGGCCGCAGAGCGCTCGCGGACGGCGGTGCCGGTGCAGCTGTAGCCCTTCTTGATCAACCCGCCGCCGCCCTGTGCCGAGGTGACGGGGTAGAGGTCGCGCTTGTAGGCCAGGAATGACCACCAGCCCTGCTGGGGATCCTTGGGGTCGTCGGTGTAGCGCTGCGTGATCGAGTCGCCGAAGACCAGGACGACACCGCTGCGGGTGTCCAGGGCCTGTGCGGGCGAGGTCACGCTGGCGGAGGTGATCGTCAGTGCTGTGAGGACAGCTGCGACGAGGATGGCGATGCGTGCGCGCATGGGAGAGGGCTTCCGTCTTGAAGGGTCGAGTCAGTGTAGTGAAGCCCGTCCTGACCCGGGAGTGTTTTTCAACAACCACGAGCCGTGACACCCGGCACACACAGAGCTGGCCCCCGCGCTGCTTCTTCGCAGCGAGGGGGCCAGTCACGTGGGGTGGACGACGGGACTTGAACCCGCGGCCACCGGCACCACAAGCCGGTGCTCTACCAACTGAGCTACG
This sequence comes from Aeromicrobium sp. 9AM, assembly GCF_902506105.1. GTDB lineage: Bacteria > Actinomycetota > Actinomycetes > Propionibacteriales > Nocardioidaceae > Aeromicrobium. The sequence continues at coordinate 1,942,883 of NZ_LR733304.1, read as the reverse complement.
CCCACCACGCGTGCCGGGCATACGCCCGACACGGCGTCGGCCAGTCTAACGCAGACCTCGGGAGCTTCAGACCGTAGGCCGGGCCCCACCCGTCACGGATCCGGCGACCTCGGCGGCGATGGCCTTGGCGGTCTCGGTGTCGATGCCGGGATCCGGGGTGAAAACGGCCCGGCGGTAGTAGCGCAGCTCCTCGATGCTCTCCTGGATGTCGACCAGGGCGCGGTGGTGCCCGGCCTTGGCCGGCGCCGCGAAGTAGGCGCGCGGGAACCACTGCCGGGCCAGCTCCTTGATCGACGAGACGTCGATGACCCGGTAGTGCAGCCAGCTCTCGAGCTCGGTCATGTCGCGCGCCAGGAACGACCGGTCGGTGCCGATCGTGTTGCCGGCCATCGGCGCCTTGCCGGGCTCCTTGACGAACTCGCGGACGTACGTGAGCACCTGCTCCTCGGCGTCGCGCAGGCTCAGCCCGCCGTCGAGCTCGGTCAGCAGCCCGGAGCTGGTGTGCATGTCGCGGACGAAGTCGTTCATCTGCTCGAGCGCGGCCTGCGGGGGCTTGACGATGAGGTCGATCCCGTCGCCGAGGACGTTGAGGTCGTAGTCGGTGACCAGGGCGGCCACCTCGACCAATGCATCGGTCTCGAGCGAGAGTCCGGTCATCTCGCAGTCGATCCACACCAGCTTGTCATTCACGCGCCCGACACTAGTACGCCCTGCAGACGGCACATGTCGTCACCGCCCTTCGTACGGGCCGATAGGGTCTGATGGAACCTTCCACGAGCGAGCCGCGTTGGTCCCCATGGTGACCGCCCGACCCAGGAGAACCCAGTGAGCAACGAACGTCAGCAGCGAGCCGCCCGCGCGGAGCAGATGCGCAAGGAACGCGAGAAGGCCGATCGCAAGCAGCGCAACCTGATCACGGTGGGAATCGTCGTGGTGGTCATCGCCCTGATCGCTGTTGGTGGATATGCCATCAAGAGCGAGAGCGACAAGAACAAGACGGTCGGCAAGGTCATCACGCCCCCCAGCGTCACCAAGGACCTCGGCGTCGACTACACGACCGAGGTGGCGACCGGCAAGCCCGCAACGGACCCGGTCAAGGTCATCGCGTACGAGGACTTCCAGTGCCCGGCGTGCCTCAACTTCGAGCAGCAGAGCGGCGCGTTCCTGACCGACGCCGTGGCCAAGGGTGACATCACCGTCGAGTACCGCCCGATCGCGTTCCTTGATGACCGGAGCAACGGCAACAAGTACTCGACGCGCGCCGGCAGCGCTGCCTACTGCGTGCTGGAGAAGGACGGCGTCAAGGGCTGGAAGAAGATGCATGACGTGCTCTACGCCAACCAGCCCGAAGAGGGTGCCAACGGGCGCACGGATGCCGAGCTGATCGACTATGCCAAGCAGGCCGGCACGACAGGAATCGACTCGTGCATCAAGTCCGAGAAGTACGGCAAGTTCATGGGCAAGGCGACTGACGCATCACGCGATGACAAGGTCAGCGCGACCCCGACCGTGTTGGTCGACGGCAAGGCGATCGAGAGCCCGACCGTGGCCAACCTGCAGAAGGCCATCGCCGCCGCCAAGAAGAGCTGATCCGCCGCCATGGCTGCCGCCTCCGACCGCAAGCAACGCGCCGAGCGTGCGGAGCAGATGCGCAAGGAGCGGGAGAAGGCTGACCGCAAGCAGCGCAACCTGATCACGGTCGCCATCGCCGTGGTGGTCGTGGCCCTGATCGCACTGGGTGCGTGGGCGGTGTCATCGACCGGCGGCGACGACAAGCCGGTCGGTCCGCTGGTCAAGCCCGCGCACACCAACTCCACGTACGGCGTCGTCTACGGCGCTGCCGATGCGGGTGGTGCGGCTGGCACTGATCCGGTCACGGTCATCGCCTACGAGGACTTCCAGTGCCCGTCGTGCAAGGCGTTCGAGGAGCAGAGCGGCGCCCATCTCGACGACCTGGTCAAGCAGGGCAAGATCACGATCGAGTACCGCATCTTCGCGTTCCTCGACTCCAGGAGCTCGACGGAGTACTCCACGCGATCCGCGAGTGCCGCGATGGCGGTGCTCGACAAGGGCGGCGTCGCCGCGTTCAAGAAGTTCCACGACCTGCTCTACGCCAACCAACCCCCTGAGGGTGGCGCGGGCCTCAGCGACTCTGCTCTGATCGCGCTGGCCAAGGAGGTCGGAGTCACGGGCATCGACGCGGACGTCAAGGACAAGACCTTCGAGCCATGGGTGCGCAAGGCCCTCAAGGCGGGGGATGACGATGGGATCGGAAGCACTCCGACGATTGTCATCGACGGCAAGCAGGTTGCCGCGTCGTCCGAAGCCATCGACGCTGCCGTCGCTGCCGCGAAGTAGCTACAGCGTGCGCCCGACGGCGTAGCCGAGTGCTGCTGCCGCGATGCTCAGCACGAGCATGCCGACGGCGTTGACCGTCGCAGTGCGGTAGCGACCCTCGATGGCCAGGTGCACGGACTCGACGCTCGCGGTGCTGAACGTCGTGTAGCCGCCGAGGAATCCGGTGCCGAGCACCGTGTGCCAGGTGTCGTCGGCGCCGAGACCGACGATCAGTCCGAGCAGCAGTGAGCCGCTGATGTTGATCACGTGGGTCGACCAGGGGAGCCGGGGCGAGACGCGGGGCCGGAGCCAGGCGTCGAGCGACCAACGCGATCCGGCGCCGAGGCCGCCGGCCAGCGCCATGAGCAACGGGGTCATCGTGCCACCGCGCGGCCGGTGGCAACGCCCGCGAAGGCGGCGAGGAGACCGGCGACGAGGCTGCCGACGGCGTACGTCAGTCCGAGCGCGACGTGGTCACCCCGCAGCAGCGCGTCGGTCTCGACCGCGAGCGCGCTGTACGTCGTGTAGCCGCCGAGGAAGCCCGTGCCGAGGAGCAGTCGCAGCCGGTTAGCGGGTGCACTGTCGTCGCGTACGAGCAGGACAGCCAGCAGTGCCCCGAGGGCGAACGAACCCGTGACATTGACCAGGAATGTCGCCAGCGGGAAGAGCCGGTCGGCATCGAGTGCCTCGGCAACGCCGTATCGGCTGAGGGTGCCCGCGGCGCCACCGACGGCGACGAGAGCAAAGGACCTCACCCCTCCATTAGACCGTGCAGCAGGCTGAGGGCGATCGCCGCCATGATGAAAGCGATCAGGGCATCGAGGATCCGCCACGCCGCCGGCTTCGCGAACAGTGGCCGCAACAGCCGCGCGCCGAACCCCAGAGACGCGAACCAGACGATCGACCCCGCCGCTGCGCCGACCCCGAACCACCAGCGATTGTCGCCGTGCGTGCCCGCGACGGAGCCCAGCAGGAGGATCGTGTCGAGGTAGACGTGAGGATTCAGCCAGGTCAGCGCGACAGCGGTCAGGACCGTGGGCCACAACGCGACCGGCGCCCCCGACGTCTCGGCGTCCAGCTCGCCGGGACGTAGCGCACGGCGTCCGGCGATCACGGCGTACGTGAGCAGGAAGGCAGCTCCGCCGATCCGCATCGCGTCGAGCAGCCACGGAGCGAGCTCCAGCAGGCTCCCGACGCCGGCGATGCCGAGCGCGATGAGGATGACGTCGGAGACCGCGCAGATCAGCACGACGACGAGGACGTGCTCGCCGCGCAGGCCCTGACGCAGCACGAAGGCATTCTGCGCGCCGATCGCGACGATGAGGGACAGGCCGAACCCGGCCCCTGCGAGCGTGGCAACGAGTGCGGCGTGGTCCATGGCAACAATTCTCCGGGCCCTAGGCTCTGAAGACCAGTTCAGGTTATGAATGATGCATTAGCATCGCTGATGTGGCTGACGTTGATCTCTCGCAGCTCCGCGCCCTCGCGGCTGTCGTCGACGAGGGATCGTTCGACGCGGCGGCCGCCGCGCTGCACCTGACGCCGTCCGCCGTCAGCCAGCGCATCAAGGCGCTGGAGCAGTCGGCGGGACGCGTGCTCGTACGCCGGACCAAGCCGACCGAGGCCACGGAGGCGGGCCACGCCTACCTGCGGCTGGCACGACAGGTCGAGGCGCTCGTGCAGGACGTACGAGTCGAGGCCGACCCGGACGAGCAGCGGCTCCCGACGATCCCGTTGGCGGTCAATGGCGACTCGCTGGCCACCTGGGTCCTGCCGGCGCTGGCGTCGCTGACGGGCTCGGCCTACTTCGACGTGCGGCGCGAGGACGAAGGGCGTACGGCCGAGCTGCTGCGCTCCGGGACGGTCATGGCCGCCGTCACCTCCGACGCGGCACCCGTGCAAGGGTGCCGGTCGAGCCGACTCGGCACGATGCGCTATCGGCCGATGGCGAGTCCGGCGTTCGCCGCCACCTGGTTCGCGGACGGTGTCGATACGGCCAGCCTGGCGGTGGCTCCGGTCGTGGTGTTCGACCGCAACGACGACCTGCAGGACGCCTACCTGCGTCAGCGCAGCCGTCGCCGGCTGGATCCGCCACGGCAGCACATCCCGGCGTCGTCGCAGTTCGCCGAGGCGATTGCGCTGGGTCTGGGCTGGGGGATGCTGCCCAAGGAGCAGTCCGAGGAGCGCGAAGCGGCCGGCCGGCTCGTCAACGTCGACCCGGCCCGCCACGTGGACGTCACGCTCTACTGGCAGCAGTGGACCCTGCAGACCCGCGCGCTCGAGGCGACGGCTCGAGCCATCCGCGAGGCCGCTGCTGAGCACCTGACGTGACGGGCCCGTGGTGGTAACGTCAAGTCACTACCACTGAGGAGCGGCGATGAGCCTCGAGGAGATGCTCGACGATCTGCTCGAACCGCATGCCGTCCTGGCCGACGCCGAGGGCGACCGTCTCGTGGCGCTCCGGCTGGCTGACGACTGGGGCGTCGGGGTGCGCCTGCACCGCCGTGGGACGCACCGGCAGTGGACCGTTCGCGAGGTCACGCTGCGGCTCCTCGACGCCGAGTCGAGCATCAGCGGCAACGACGTACGCGAGCTGCCCCTGGGTGCGCTGCTGTCGGAGGCCAAGCGGCTCGCCACCAAGGACTCGCTCGCGTCCCCGCCGCCCGCCCCGCGACTGCGGCTCTGCGAACTGCTCGAGGAGAGCGGCGGCACGTTCGGCAGCGGGGACGACGCGCTCGCCGCCCTCGCGTTCGAGTACGTCGCGCTGGTGGAGTCGGGAGTACGTACGCCGTCCAAGGTGCTCGCCGAGCGCTTCGGCGGCACGGCCGGCACCTGGACCAATCGCGTGGCGGAGTCGCGCAAGCGCGGGTTCCTCACCCCGGTCGACCGTGGCGAGGCCGGGGGAGCCCTCACGCCGAAGGCGCTCTCGACGCTCGGCCTACGCCGCGACTGACGAGCGGAAGAACTCCGCCAGCACCGGCGCCAGCACGTCCGGCGCGACGTCGTGGGTCTGTCCCTCCAGCGTCCTGTGCGTGGCGTTGGGCAACGCGACCGCCGTCGCCGCGGCTGCCTGCTGCAGGCTCTCAGGACTCGCGCTGCCGCTGAGCAGGAGCACAGGCGCGGTGATCTGCGCGGCGATCTCGTGTGGGACACGTCCACCGGCGAGCAGCTTGTCGTCGTAGGCCAGTGTCGGCGCGATCGCCTCCATCCGGGGCCAGCCCGGGCTGCCGCGCATGCCGTCGATCACCTGCTGTGGGATGCCGACCCGGGCCATGAACAGGGCGACCGCGCCACCTCGGTCGCCGGCCTGGAGCAGCTCGTTGAGCTGGGCCGTGTACGTCTCGGCCCGCCCGCTCTCCTCGAGTCCGGCGAGGTACGGCGGCTCGTACAGCGCCAGCCGGGGAATGCCCGCGCCCGCTGCGGCGGTGGCGAGGGCGAGGGCGACGCCCGACGAGATCGCGTAGACGCTGGCTGGCCCGCCCGCGGCGTCGATCAGCGTGCGGAGGTCCTCGACCTCGCGCTCCACCGCGTACGGCGCGGTGTCGGTGCTCTCGCCGCGGCCGCGCCGGTCGTAGGTGAACACGGTGAAGTGCTCCGCGAGGCGCTCGGCGAGCGCGTCCATGGGTCCGGCCCCGCAGTAGCACATCGCACCGTCGACCAGGATGATCGGCGGCCCGGCTCCGACCTGGTCGTACGCGATGGTGGTTCCGTCGGGCGAGGTGAGTGTTGCCATGCTCAGGCTCCTGTCATTGCTCGCGCTCGAGCGAGGCGAGGTAGGTGTCGAAGCGGTCGAGGCTCGTCTTGAACCCGGCCTGTGCCTCGGCGCTGAGGTACGCCGCGGGGACGTTCGTCTGGTGGGTCACGACCTCGGTGCGGCCGTCACCGAGGTCGGTGAACGTGACCTCGGTGCGCATGCCGCCCTCGACCCCGGCCTCGACCCACACGAGGCGATCGGGGCGGCTCACCTCGGCGTAGACCGCCTTCATCGCGTACGCCCCACCGTCGGCCTCGTTGACCATCGTGGTCTCGAAGACGCCGCCCGGTCGCAGGTCGACCGTGATGTTGTCGATCGGCGTGGTCGTGCCGGTCGGCCCCCAGAAGTGGGTCAGGTGCTCGGGCGTCGTCATGCAGTCGAAGAGTCGCTCGGGCGATGCCCGGTGCACCTTGCGGAACGTCATCTCGCCGGTCTCGGTCATGCCGTGCCCCCTTCGGGAGGCAGCGTCGCGAGGTGCGCCTCGAGCCGGTCGTGGCGATCGGACCAGACCTGGCGGTGGCGCTCGATCCAGCCAACCGCTGCGGCGAGCCGCTCGGCGTCGAGCCGGCAGGGCCGGGACTGGGCGGCCCTGGTGCGGGAGATGAGGTGGGCACGCTCGAGCACCTTGAGGTGCTTGGACACCGCCTGCTGGGTCATGCTGAACGGTTCGGCGAGCTGGCTGACGGTGGCGTCGCCCTCGGCGAGGCGCTCGAGGATCGAGCGTCTGGTCGAGTCCGCGAGCGCCGCGAACACCAGGTCCAGGTCGTCATCGATGACTGTCATGCCGTCAGCATATGCACAACCGAACGCTTGCACAACCATCGAGTTGTGGATGGGGCACCGAGCTGCTCCACTACGCTGCCGCCATGACTGACGAGTTTCGCGATCTCGGTTCGCTCACGCCAAAGCGGGAGGAGCGCCCCACGCCGCCTCCGACCGAGACTCACGGCGACGAGATCGGCGGCTGGGCGATCATCGGGCTCGTGATGTTGGTCGTTGGCAGCGCCGTCGTCGCCCTCTGTGCCGGCCAGGACTCGGCTGCGGCAGCAGCCCTGGCGCTCGTCGGATCGCTTGTCGGTGTGGTCGGATTCTTTGCCACGATCGTGGCTGCGGTCGCCAAGGGCGTACAGATCGGCAACCGTTCGTAGGCTTTGTCAGGTGTGTTCTTGGCGGGCCAGGAAGCTGTCGAGCTTGCTGAACGACTGCATCCAGAAGTCGCGGCTCGTCCTCTCCGCCTCACGCGGGCACGGCCCGGCGTGCAGCTCGAGCCGCGTTCCGTCGTTCTCGTCGAAGAACTCGAGGCTGACCGTGATCGGGTCGGCGCCCTCGAACGCCGGGAATCCCGTCACGGTCTCGGACCCGACGAGCCGGGTGTTCTCGACGACCTCGGTGTAGATCGTCTCGACCGTCCAGCTCATCGAGCCGCTGTAGGTCTCCATCGAGAGCCGGCGGTGGCCCCCGACCCTGGCCTCGATCGAGACGGTGCCCGGTACGACCCAACCCGCATACGGGCCCAACCACTCGGTCAGCTCCGCTGCGTCGGTGAACGCTCGGTAGACCCGTTCACGTGGAGCATCGAAGTGCCGGTGGATGTCGATCACCAGCTGTACGTCCATGGGAAACCCCGCCTCGGCCCCCGACCTCAGTCACGTACCTGCCACGGTACGCCGCGCGCGGGTCAGCGGCTGTCGCGAGTGGAGCGCGACGTGAGGTGACGCGCGCCCGGCAGGACTCCGCCGGGCGCTGAGCGCCCTCCTCCCCGAATCCTGGACGGCGGGAGTCGGGAGCCGAGCCGACGTGAGGTGACGCGCGCCCGGCAGGACTCCGTCGGGCGCTGAGCGCCCTCCTCCCCGAATCCTGGACGCCGGGAGTCGCGACCGCCTCTCGCGTCTCGTGTGCGCGCCCGGCAGGATTCGAACCTGCGACCTAGAGATTAGAAGGCTCTTGCTCTATCCGGCTGAGCTACGGGCGCTCGGGTCGTGAAACCCGCACCAAGCCTATCCGCGCAGGTCGCTCCGCACGCGGACCCCGCAGCCGGGCCCGCGCCATGCCCTAGGATTTGCGGGTGACAGAAGCGACCACCGCCGCGATTCCGCCCGTGCTCCCCAAGTACCGCGAGGCGATCCGGCAGAAGGGTCGCACGGCACTGATCGTGCTGTTCATCCTCATCGCGGTCGCCGGGGTCGTGGGCGCCGTCGTGATCGCCCTGAGTGCTGGCGACGCCGCCGGATCCGGACTCTCGATCCTGTTCGCGATCATCCCGCTCCCACTGCTGTGGTTCGTCTACTGGTGGCTCGACCGCTACGAGCCCGAGCCCCGTCGCTACAAGTTCGCCGGATTCGTCTGGGGTGGCGTCGTCGCCGTGGCGATCGCCCTCGTGCTGGAGATCTGGATCCAGAAGACCTGGGACCTCAGCGACAAGCAGGCGGCGTCGTTCGTGGCACCGCTGGTCGAGGAGCCGGCCAAGTGCCTGTTCCTGATCCTGACGTTCCTGCGCGCCCGTCGGGTCATCGACGGCTTCCTCGACGGCCTGATCTACGCCGGCATCGTCGGCATCGGCTTCGCGTTCGTCGAGAACATCGGCTACTACGCCAGCAGCTACCTCGGCTCGCCCGACATCCAGGTCGCCGGGGCGGAGGGCGTCACGACGACGTTCGTGGTGCGCGGCCTGTTCAGCCCGTTCGCCCACCCGCTGTTCACCTCGGCGTTCGGGATCGCCATCGGCCTCGCCGCGGCGCGCAGGTCCAAGACCGTCAAGGTCCTGATCTGCTCCGCCGGCCTGCTCGTCAGCGCCGGTCTGCACGGGCTGTGGAACGGCTCGCTGAGCTATGGCGGCGGTGCCGGGTTCTTCCTGGCCTACCTCGCCCTCGCCGTCGTCCTGGCCGGCCTGACCGTGCTGGCGATCATCGTCCGCAGCCGCCAGGTCCGCATCCTCGAGCGTTCGCTGTCCTACGTCGCGCAGCGCGGGTGGATCCATCCGGCCGAGATCCCCTACCTGTCGCGCTTCGGCTACCGCAAGGCCGCCCGGCGCTACGCCAAGGACCATGGCGGCAAGGTCGCCGCGCAGGTCGTCACCCGATACCAGCGGCTCGCGACCGAGATGGCGTTCCTGCACGACGGCCTGATGAGCGGTCGCACCATCCCGCGAGGCGTCGAACGTACGTATGCCCTGCTCGACGCGATGTACGAGCTGCGGCCGATGTTGCGATTCCCGCCGGCACTGCAAACCACGGCTCGTCACTCCTGACCCCCCAGTAGCACGAGGCGTGGCGGCGAAGTGCCCCCTCGTCCACTAATCTGTGCACAGACCCGCATTCGCGCAGATCATCGTCAACGAGAGGAGCAACCAGTGGCCAGCGAACACGCTTCGGCCGAGCTCGTTGGCGCGATGAGCAAGCTGCTGACCAGCGTTCGCGACCTGACGTTGCGACTCGAGGTCGAGGGTGTCGACACCGCCCGCGAGACGCAGTCCAAGGTGGCCGACCAGCTCTCCGACTACATCCTGCCGCGGCTCGTCCAGCTGGATGCCCCGCTGCTCGCCGTCGTCGGCGGGTCGACAGGTGCCGGCAAGTCGACCCTGGTCAACTCGTTGGTGGGGGAGCGGGTCACCGAGTCCGGCGTCCTGCGACCCACGACCCGATCGCCCGTGCTGGTGCACAACCCCGCGGACGCGGAGTGGTTCCTGCCCGATCGCATCCTGCCCGACCTGCCTCGCACCGACGTGCCGACCAACGACACGTACGCCTTGCGGCTCGCGACGTCCGACAAGATCCCGCGTGGCCTGGCGATCCTCGACGCGCCCGACGTCGACTCGATCGACCGGGGCAACCGCGAGCTCGCCGCGCAGCTCCTCGCCGCCGCCGACCTGTGGCTGTTCGTCACCTCGGCGGCTCGCTATGCCGACCAGGTGCCGTGGGACTACCTCCGTCAGGCGGCCGAACGCAGCACCTCGGTGGCCGTCGTCCTCGACCGGACGACCGCAGAAGCCGTGGTCGAGGTCCGCGGACACCTCGCCCGCATGATGACCTCGCGCGGGTTGTCCGACTCACCACTGTTCACCGTGCCGGAGTCCGGCGTCGATGCCGATGGCCTTCTGCCGCGCGACGCGGTCTCGCCGATCGTCGGCTGGCTGCACGAGCTCGCCGCCGATCCCGCTGCCCGCAAGATGGTCATGGCTCGTACGCTCGACGGCGCCGTCCGCCACGTGGTGCTGCGCACCCACGACGTCGCCGACGCGATGGACGCCCAGATCGCGGCGGCAGAGGTCCTGCACGGCGACATCGACACGATCTACCGCAAGGCGCTCGACACGTTCGCGGTGCAGGTCACCGACGGCACGGTGCTCAAGGGCGAGGTGCTGGCGCGCTGGCAGGAGTTCGTCGGCACCGGCGAGCTGCTCCGCTCCGTCGAGGAGAAGGTCACCCGCATCCGTGACCGCTTCGTCGACGGCGTCACGGGCAAACGTACGCGCTCCACCGAGGTCGTCGAGGCGATCGAGAACGGTGTCCAGATGCTCCTGGTCGAGCACGCCGAGGCCGCCGCCGAGGTGGCGTCCCGCGCGTGGGCCGACAACCCGGCCGGTCGCACGTTGCTCGACGCCAACCGAGGCATCGAGCGCGCGTCCCGCGACTTCCGCGTCCGCGCGCAGCGCATGGTGCACGACTGGCGCCAGGCCGTGCTCGAGCTCGTACGCATCGAGGGCGCCGACAAACGCATGACGGCGCGCTTCCTCGCGTTCGGCGTCAACGGCATCGGTGTCGCGCTGATGATCGTGATGTTCTCGCGCAACGGCGAGGGCAAGGAGGCCGGCGGCACAGCTGCGCTCGGCCACAAGCTCCTCGACGCGATCTTCGGCGAGGAAGCGGTCGAGTCCCTCTCCGCGCGCGCCCAGGCCGACCTCGAGTCACGCGTCGCCGCGCTGTTCGAGGGTGAGATGCAGCGCTTCCTCGACCTCGTCGAGTCTCCCGACACCGTCAAGGCTCACCAGGCGGTCCTCCGCGAATCTGCACGTCAGGCCGAATACGCTCGACATGCCGACTTCCTGAACGGAGAAACGACGTCATGACCGCGCCGAGCGACACCGCCGAAGCAGTGTTCGGCGGTGGTCGAAACGATGTCGCCAAACGGCTCGACGGCCTGACCAAGGCGGTCGAGGCGAGCCGCGGGCGCATCGATCCGGAGATCCTCGCCCCCGCCGAGATGCTGTCGGGCCGGGCCGCCGAACGGCTCACCCTGTCGGGCGACCACACGATCGTCGCGCTCGCCGGTGCCACCGGTTCGGGCAAGTCGTCGCTGTTCAACTCGCTGACCGACCTCGAGCTCGCCGGCGTCGGCGTACGCCGACCGACGACGTCGTGGGCCCTGGCGTGCGCGTGGGGTCCTGACGGCGCCCAGGGGCTGCTGGAGTGGATGGGCATCCCGCCGCGGCACCAGGTGTCCCGCATGAGCATGCTCGACCACTCGGCCGAGGACACCAAGCTCGACGGCCTGGTGCTGCTGGACCTGCCCGACCACGACTCGACCGAGGTCTCGCACCACCTCGAGATGGATCGGCTGATCAAGTACGCCGACCTGCTCGTGTGGGTCCTGGATCCGCAGAAGTACGCCGACGCGGCGATCCACGACCGCTACATCCGGCCCATGGCGTCCTACGCGGATGTCACGCTGGTCGTGCTCAACCAGATCGACCGCATCCCGTTCGAGCAGCGCGAGCGGGCGCTGACCGACGTCAAGCGCATCCTCACCGACGAGGGCCTGCCCGACGTCTCGGTCATCGGCGTCTCGGCGACCCGCGGCGACGGCATCGAGGACCTCAAGCGCGAGATGGCGACCCGCATCCGGGCCAAGTCGTCGGCCAAGTCCCGGCTGTCCTCCGACATCTCGGCTGCGGCCGGCGTCATCGCCCAGGTCGGCGGGTCCAGCGAGACCCCGGGCCTGGCGCCGGCCGACCGACAGGCCCTTGACGAGGCGCTCGTCGAGTGCGCCGGCGTCCCGCACATCGTGGATGCCGTGTCGACGTCGACCCGTCGGCGTGCAGCCCAGCGCACCGGCTGGCCGGTCGCCCGGTGGCTCGGCCGGTTCCGCAAGGACCCGCTCAAGGAGCTGGGACTCGGCGATGACCTGTCGATGTCGGCGCTGGCCCGTGCGGCCGTCCCCGAGACCGGCAACGTGCAGCGCGCCAACGCCGAGCTCGCGATCCGCGACGCGGCCGAGAAGGCCTCGGTCGGGCTGGAGCGGCCGTGGCGCGACGCCGTCCGCGATGCCTCCAACCCGCCCGGTGACGACATCATCGACGCGCTCGACCGGGCCATCCACGAGACCAGTCTCGGCGTGGCCCGTCCGGCGATCTGGTGGCGCCTGGTCCAGGGCGTCCAGCTCCTGCTGTTCCTGGCGATGGTGGGCGGGCTCGGTTGGCTCGCCGCCCAAGGGATCCAGCAGCTCGCCTCGTTCGACCTGCCCGACCTGGGCAAGGTCGGCGGAGTCCCGATGGCCGCGGTCGTGGCCGGCGGTTCCCTCGTCGCGGGGCTCGTGCTCGCCGCGGTGTCGAGCCTGGCGTCACGCATCGGTGGCCGGCGCAAGGCCAAGCGGGCCGACCGCCAGCTGCGCGAGGCGATCGACCGGGTGACCACCGAGCGGGTCATCGCGCCGATCCAGGCCGAGCTCGACGCCTACGCGAAGTACCGCTCAGGCATCCTCGACGCCCTGTCCTGACCTCTCTCCACAGGTGGCTGCCGCCTGGCGCGTCTCCACAGCCGTCGCTGCGGGTGCTGTTGCGGTCTGAAGCGGCTCGCAAGTCTGGAGCTCCTCAACTGCGAAGGAGTCATCCATGTCCAACGACAACACCATGACGTTCCACGGCCGGGTCGGCACCAAGGTCGAGCTCCGCGAGGGCAGCGTCCCGTGGGTGCTGTTCCGGGTCGCGTCCACGCCGAGCTGGTTCGACCAGGCAACGCGCACCTGGCGCGACCTCGAGACGATCTGGATCTCGGTCAAGGCGTGGCGCAACCTCGCCCAGAACGCGGCCGAGTCGCTCGAGGTCGGCGACCCGGTCGTCGTGATCGGCAAGGTCCGCACGGAGAAGTGGACCGCACAGGACGGCCAGCCGCGTGAGAGCACGGTCCTCGAGGCCAACCTGATCGGGCACGACCTGACGTGGGGCGTGACCAAGCTGCAGCGCGTCGACCGCCAGCCAGCCGCGGCGGCGAAGAGTGACGACACGGTCGCCGCCCTTGCCGAGCTCGAGGGTGAGTCGGTCGAGGTTCCCGCAGCGTGATCCGATTCGTCTGCAGTGGGCCCGGCTCGTTAGGCTGGGGCATATGGCCGATTACGTCTTCACCCTCCGCAACGTACGCAAGAAGCTCGGCGAGAAGGTCGTCCTCGACGACGTCACGCTGTCGTTCCTCCACGGCGCCAAGATCGGCGTCGTCGGCCCCAACGGCACCGGCAAGTCGACCCTGTTCAAGATCATGGCCGGCCTCGTCCAGACCGACAACGGCGATGCGATCAAGGACCCCGAGGCGTCGGTCGGCATCCTCCTGCAGGAGCCGCCGCTGACCGAGGGCAAGACCGTCCTCGAGAACGTCGAGGAGGCCGTCAGCGAGATCAAGGGCAAGATCGACCGGTTCAACAAGATCAGCGAGGAGCTCGCCGATCCGGACGCCGACTACGACACGCTCCTGCCCGAGATGGGCGAGCTGCAGACCGATCTCGACCACGCCAACGCGTGGGACCTCGACTCCCGCCTCGCCCAGGCCATGGACGCGCTGCGCTGCCCGCCGCCGGACGAGCTGGTCGACCACCTGTCGGGTGGTGAGCGTCGGCGCGTCGCGCTCTGCAAGCTGCTCCTCGAGCAGCCTGACCTCCTGCTGCTCGACGAGCCCACCAACCACCTGGACGCCGAGAGCGTGCTGTGGCTCGAGCAGCACCTTGCGTCCTACCCCGGCGCCGTACTGGCCATCACCCACGATCGCTACTTCCTCGACAACGTCGCCGAGTGGATCCTCGAGCTCGACCGCGGCAAGACGCACCCCTACGAGGGCAACTACTCGACCTACCTCGAGACCAAGCAGGCCCGTCTCGTCGTCGAGGGCAAGAAGGACGCCAAGCGCGCCAAGATCCTCGCCAAGGAGCTCGAGTGGGTGCGGTCCAACGCCAAGGCCCGCCAGGTCAAGAACCAGGCCCGACTCAGCCGCTACGAAGAGATGGCCGCGGAGGCCGAGCGCGGCCGCAAGCTCGACTTCGAGGAGATCAACATCCCGGCCGGGCCCCGGCTCGGCGATGTCGTCCTCAACGCCAAGGACCTGCACAAGAGCTTCGGTGACCGCGAGCTGTTCGACGGATTGACGTTCGACCTGCCGCGCGCCGGCATCGTCGGCGTCGTCGGCCCCAACGGCGTCGGCAAGTCGACGCTGTTCCGCATGATCGTGGGGGAGGAGAAGCCCGACGAGGGCACCCTCGAGGTCGGTCAGACCGTCAAGATCTCCTACGTCGACCAGGGGCGCGGCGGCATCGACAACAACCTCAACATCTGGCAGCTCGTCTCGGGTGAGCTCGACTTCATCAAGGTCGCCAACTACGAGGTCCCGAGCCGCGCGTACGTCGCGTCGTTCGGCTTCAAGGGCCCCGACCAGCAGAAGAAGGTCGGCGTGCTGTCAGGCGGCGAGCGCAACCGGCTCAACCTGGCCCTGACGCTCAAGATGGGCGGCAACCTGCTGCTGCTCGATGAGCCGACCAACGACCTGGACGTCGAGACGCTGCAGTCCCTAGAGGACGCACTGCTCGACTTCCCGGGCTGCGCCGTGGTCGTCTCGCACGATCGCTGGTTCCTGGATCGCGTCGCGACGCACATCTTGGCGTGGGAGGGCAACGCCGAGACGCCGGCCCGCTGGTTCTGGTTCGAGGGCAACTTCGCCGACTACGAGGTCAACAAGGTCGAGCGTCTGGGCGAAGAGGCCGCCCGTCCGCACAGCGTCACCTACCGCAAGCTGACGCGCGACTGAAGCCTTCGGTCCTTGAGCTTGTCGAAAGGACGTCCTTTCGACAAGCTCAAGGAACGCGTTCTGCCGAGACTCAGAAGTTCTTGCCGTGCAGGTCCTCGACGACGTTCTGCATGATGCGGCCCATCGCGACGAAGTCCGCCGCGTCGGCGTTCTGGATCAGGTAGTCGTGCACGCCCTGCACGTGGGTGTGCGCGGCCGCCTCGAGGACGCTGAAGCCGTGATCGGTCAGCACGGCGGAGACGCCGCGACCGTCCTCCGAGCACTGCCCGCGCACGACGATGTTCTCGCGCTCGAGCCGGGCGATCGTGTGGGTCACCCTGCTGCGCGAGTGGGCGACGGCGTCGGCGAGCTCGGCCATGCGGATCGAGCGGCCGGGCGCCTCGGACAGGCGCACGAGGATCTCGTACTCGGGCATCGACAGGCCGTGCGCGGCGCGCAGGTCGCGGTCGAGCCGGTCCATCAAGACGGTCGTGCCGCCGAGGAACGAGCGCCAGACGCGCTGCTGCTCGGCACTGAGCCACGGGGTGGCGGTCGTCGTCTCCATGTGACCTATCCTACTCCGTGAGACGGTTGATTGAATTTTCAATCGCGTGGTAGAGTTATTTTTGTTGAAGGATCAACTACATACTTCTGAGGAGAACTCATGACCACCACAGCTGCAGTCACGACCGGCACCTGGAAGCTCGACCCCACGCACACCGAGATCGGCTTCACCGTCCGTCACCTGATGAGCAAGGTCCGCGGCAAGTTCGACACGTTCGAGGGCACGATCGTCTCCGCCGAGGATCTCGGCGCATCGACGGTGGAGGTGTCGGTCGACCTCAACTCGATCAACACCGGCACCGCCGACCGGGACGCCCACCTGCGCTCGGCCGACTTCTTCGAGGTCGACAGCTACCCGTCCATGACGTTCAAGAGCACGAGCATCAAGCAGGAGAGCGACGACGAGTTCGTCCTCACCGGCGACCTGACGATCAAGGGTGTCACCAAGCCTGTCGAGCTCGAGGTCGAGTTCCTCGGTGAGGGCAGCGACCCGTGGGGCGGCACCCGTGTGGGCATCGAGGCCAAGGGCGAGATCAGCCGCAAGGAGTTCGGCATCGACTTCAACATCCCGGTCCAGGGTGACAAGGTCATGATCGGCGACAAGATCAAGCTCAACATCGTGGCCGAGGCCGTCCTCCAGGCCTGAGTCCAGCTCGCTAGGACTGAGTCCGAAGGGTCATCCTGACCGCCAGCTTGGCATGCAGGCCGGCCAGCTCGTGGCCGGAGCGTGACCCGCCAGGCTCGAACCAGCGCACCAGATCGACACCCAGCGACAGCAGCGAGAACGCTGTCCCGGGAATGTCATCGACATCCAGGACGCCCTGGCCGACACCGTCGGCCAGGGCGTCCTGCATCGTCTTCTCGATGCTGCGCCGATAGGTCGCGACCTCGGCGCGGTGCTCGTCGGTCAGCGCGTGGTACTCGTACTGCACGATCCGTCCGACCCTGCTGTTGTCGGCATGCCAGAGGCTGAAGTCGTAGACCATCGTCCGCAGGCGCTCGATGGGGTCGGCGCTCGACGCCGCGGCGCTGGTGATGACCTCCAGAGCGCTGCGATGCCCCTCGATGCTCACGGTGAAGAGCAGGCTCTCCTTGGAGTCGTGGTGGACGTAGACCGCCGCCGGGCTCATCCCTGCACGAGACGCGATGTCGCGCGTGGTCGTACCTGCGAAGCCCTTCTCGGCGAAGGCCTCGATCGCAGCGTTGATCAGCCGCTCACGTGCCGTGATCGTCGTCATGTCCACCCCTTCTTCGGTTGACAGCATGACGGAGTGCTTGCATGCTAAGCAAGCGCTTAGGGCGTGTACCTGTTCCGAGTTCTCCTGACCACGAAGGCAGCGCAGTGCGGCGAGCGATCTACGACGAAGACCACGAAGCATTTCGGGACTCCTGTGCGGCCTTCCTGGCCAAGCACGTGACTCCCAACCTCGAGACCTACCTCGAGGACAAGGCGCTTCCGCGGGACTTCTGGCTCGCAGCGGGTGCCGAGGGCTTCCTGGCGCTCGAGATCCCCGAGGCGTTCGGCGGGGCCGAGGCGGGCGACTTCCGGTTCAACGCGATCTGGGCCGAGGAGCTCAGCAAGCTCAATGCGGCCCTCGCTTCCTGCGCTGCGATCCACTCCGACATCGCGGTGCCCTACCTCGTCGATCTCGGCACCGACGAGCAGAAGCAGCGCTGGCTGCCCGGCTGCGCGACCGGCGAGATCGTCACGGCGATCGGCATGACCGAGCCCGGTGGCGGCTCGGACCTGGCCGCGCTCAAGACCACGGCGGTCCGCGACGGCGACGAATGGGTCATCAAAGGGTCCAAGACCTTCATCACCAACGGCTACTCCGCCGACCTGGTCCTGACGGCCGTGCGTACGTCGCCGGAGAAGGGCGCCAAGGGCATCACCCTGTTCGGCCTCGAGGCGACCGACGAGGGCTTCAGCCGGGGTCGCAAGCTCGACAAGGTCGGGCAGAGCGAGGCCGACACGTCCGAGCTGTTCTTCGAGAACGTCCGGGTCGGCGACGACCGCATCATCGGTGAGGTGGACCGCGGGTTCATCTACATGATGGAGCGGCTGCCGCAGGAACGCCTCAGCTGCGCGGTGTCCAACGTCGCGCACGCCAAGCAGATCCTCGCCGAGACGATCCAGTACGCCCATGACCGCGTCGCGTTCAAGCAGCCGATCGGGAGCCTCCAGCACAACAAGTTCCTGCTCGCCGAGCTCGTGACCAAGATCGAGGTCGCCGAGGCGTACGTCGACCAGGCCGTGCTCGCGCACACCAACGGCGAGGCGAGCGCGATCGACGCGGCCAAGGCCAAGTGGTGGTCGTCGGAGATCCAGAACGACGTGCTGGACCACTGCGTCCAGCTGCACGGCGGCTACGGATTCATGAACGAGTACCGGGTCGCTCGCGCATGGCGGGACGCCCGCGTCAGCAAGATCTGGGCCGGATCCAACGAGATCATGAAAGAGCTCATCGGCCGCGACCTCGGATTCTGAGTACCCAGCCATTGATTGCACCTACGTGGGTGCAGCGCAACTGAAAGCCAGAGGATGACATGACTGAAGCAGTAATTGTGGCCACCGCACGTTCACCCATCGGTCGAGCCAACAAGGGATCGCTCAAGGACATGCGTCCCGACGACCTGTCGGTCCTGATGCTCGAGGCTGCGCTGGCCAAGGTTCCCGAGCTCGACCGCCGCGACATCGTCGACCTGCACCTGGGCGTCGGCCAGCCGGCCGGTGAGTCGGGCAACAATCTCGGCCGCATCGTCGCGGTCCAGGCGGGCATGGACCACGTCCCAGGCGTGACGGTCAACCGCTATTGCTCCTCGAGCCTGCAGACGACCCGCATGGCGTTCCACGCGATCAAGGCCGGCGAGGGTGACGTCTTCCTGTCCCTGGGCGTCGAGACCGTGAGCCGGTTCGCCAACGGGATGTCCGACATGGCTGCTGCGCACAACCCACTCTTCGAGGACGCCGTCAGCCGCACCGACAAGCGCGCGCAGGGTGGCGCCGAGGCGTGGCACGACCCGCGCGAGGACGGGACGCTTCCCGATGCCTACATCGCGATGGGCCAGACCGCCGAGAACGTCCAGCAGCTCATCGGCATGAGCCGCCAGGAGCAGGACGAGTTCGGCGTACGCAGCCAGAACCTCGCCGAGAAGGCGCTTGCGGACGGCTTCTGGGCCAAGGACATCACCCCGGTGACGCTGCCCGACGGCACCGTCGTCAGCACCGACGACGGGCCCCGCGCCGGAGTCACGTATGAAGCCGTGTCGCAGCTCAAGCCGGTGTTCCGCCCCGACGGAACCATCACGGCCGGCAACTGCTGTGCCCTCAACGACGGCGCAGCGGCGGTCGTCATCATGAGTGACACCAAGGCCAAGGAACTGGGCCTCACCCCGCTCGCCCGCATCGTCTCGACGGGTGTCACGGGCCTCTCGCCGGAGATCATGGGCCTCGGCCCGGTCGAGGCGGTCAAGCAGGCCCTCGGTCACGCCGGGATGGGCATCGACGACATCGACCTGTTCGAGATCAACGAGGCGTTCGCGGTGCAGGCCCTCGGCTCGGCCCAGGCCCTCGGCATCGACATCGACAAGCTCAACGTCAACGGCGGAGCCATCGCGGTCGGCCACCCGTTCGGCATGACCGGCGCGCGCATCACCAGCACGCTGATCAACTCGCTGCAGCACCACGACAAGCAGTTCGGCGTCGAGACGATGTGTGTCGGCGGCGGGCAGGGCATGGCGATGGTCCTGGAGCGACTGTCCTGATGGCCTCTGGAAGGTTCGACGGCAAGGTCGCGATCGTCACCGGCGCGAGCCGGGGGATCGGCCTCGCTGTCGCCGAGCGACTGGTCGCCGACGGCGCCAAGGTCTGCATCACGGCTCGCAAGGCCGATGCCCTCGCCGAGGCGGTCGACTCGCTCGGTGGTTCCGATCAAGCGATCTTCGCCGCCGGTGCGGCCGACGACGCGGAGCACCAGGACGAGGCTGTCGCCGCGACGATGAACGCGTTCGGCCGCATCGACTTCCTGGTCAACAACACCGGGATCAATCCGACGTACGGTCGCATGATCGACGTCGACCTGGGCGCCGCCGAGAAGACGTTCCGGGTCAACGTGGTCTCCTCGATCGCCTGGGCGCAGAAGGTCTATCGCGCGTGGATGGAGGCCAACGGCGGGGCGATCGTCAACGTCGCCTCGGTCGCCGGGCTCAAGCCCGCGCCGGGCATCGGTGTCTACGGTGCGTCGAAGTCGGGCGTCATCCACGTCACCGAGGAGCTCGCACTGGAGCTCGGGCCGGGCATCAGGGTCAACGCCGTGGCCCCGGCGGTCGTCAAGACCAAGTTCGCGACGGCGCTCTTCGAGGGCCGTGAGGACGAGGTCGCGGCGACCTACCCGCTCAAGCGGCTGGGTGTGCCGGACGACATCGGCTCGGTCGTGGCGTTCCTGCTCTCCGAGGACGCCGCGTGGATCACCGGCCAGACGATCACGATCGACGGCGGTCTCACGCTGACCGGCGGCGTGTAGGTCCTGCAACGCGGTGCGGCCCATCTCCCGAGAGGAGATGGGCCGCACGCTTGTGGAGCGGGTCAGTTGACGCTGACCGCCGACCACGCGGCCTTGACGGCAGCGACCTCGGCGCTCGAGGCGCCGTAGAGCGATGTCGCGGCGGCGACGGTGTCGACCCGCGCCTTGGCGTACGTCTCGGTGCTGGTCATGCGCTCGGTGAGCGCCTTGTACCAAATCGCCGCAGCCTTGGCCCGGCCGATTCCGGTGACGCTGGAGCCGTTGCAGGTCGGGCTGTTGCCGTACGTGCTCTGCCCGCTGCCGTTGGCGAGCAGGAAGAAGAAGTGGTTGCCCACTCCTGAGGAGTAGTGCGGGTCCGAGCGGGGCACCGAGGTGCTCCAGCAGGCGTACGACGCGCCGTCGCGACGCGGATCGTCCATGTAGCGCAGCGGGGTGCCGTCGCCGTTGATGTCGATCTCCTCGCCGATCAGGAAGTCCGGCGCGTCGCTGGGGTTGTTGGCGTAGAACTCGACCATCGTCCCGAAGATGTCGCTGGTGGCCTCGTTGAGCCCGCCGGCGTCACCGGAGTAGCCGAGGTTGGCCGAGTTCTCGGTGACCCCGTGCGACATCTCGTGGCCCGCGACATCCAGCTCGACCAGCGGGGCCCGGTTGCCCGCACCGTCGCCGTACGTCATCTGGCTGCCGTCCCAGTAGGCGTTGACGTAGCTGTTGCCGTAGTGGACGCGCGAGGGCACGCCGCTGCCGTTGTTGAAGATGCCCTGTCGGCCGAAGCTCGACTTGAAGTAGTCGAACGTCTTGGCCGCACCGTAATGGGCGTCGACACCCGCCGAGGCGCGATCGCTGACCGTGCCGTTGCCCCAGGAGTTGTCCGAGTCGGCGAACGTCGTGCACGTCCCGGAGGTCCGGTTCTTGAGGTCGCACGTACGCCCGTTGCCGTGCGCCGCGTCGACCATCGTGTAGCTGCTGCCGCTGCCGGTCGTGCTGAGCGACACCGTGCCGACGAAGATGCCGCGGCCCGATCCGGTCGCCGCGACGCCCGCCCTCGGTGCGGCCGCGGACTGATGGGATCCGGTGCCCACCTTGAGCGGCGTCAGGATCGTCTCATCGGCGCTGCGGACCTTGCCGGTGTTGGCGTCGGTCACGATGACCTGCCGGCTCGGCGTCTGGCCGTCCGCCTGGACGCCGGTGACGGTGGAGCGCCAGGCCAGCACCGCCTTGCCGTGACGCGCATCGACGACGAGCTTGGGCGAGCCCGCCTTGGAGACCGTGCGCCCGGAGAACTCGCCGCGGGCCCGGTCGGCTGCCGATGACGCCGGCACCTTGGGCGTCGTGCTCACCGCAGCAGGCTCCGTCTGCGCGACCGAGACGCTCTGCGGGTTCTCGGCGGCGTCGAGGTGGACCACGAGGTCGCCACCGAGGACCGGAAGGCCGGCGTACGTACGGTTGAACCGTACGTGCGATGCACCGTTGCTCGAGCCGACGGTGTCGACGAGCTGGTAACTGTCCTTGGACGTGCCCTCGACCTTGCCGGGATGCTCCTGGATGTACTCCTTGGCCACGACAGCGGGATCGCCGCTGCTGTCGGCCGCTGCGCTCAGAGAGGGCGTGGCAACGCCCAGCCCGGCCACGAGGAGGGTTGCTCCTCCGATGGCAAAGACATGTTTCATGAGTGGTGGTCCTCTCGGTTGACGTAGGCGTGACGCTAGTCACATCGAGAGGCGTTGGGTCATGCCAGATGCCCATGCCATCGGGCGCAGGTCAGGGTCGCGGACGAGTCGTCGCCAAGGGGCCGTGGCGGTCGAGCCACGACCGGTAGACGGGCTGGCGCTCCAGCGTCTCGGTGAGGACGTCCGCGGTGAACCGGGCGAGCTTGTCGAGGTGCTCGGCGAAGGGATTGTCGCGCTCGGTGAGCAGCAGGCGGCGGACCTGCATCGGGGTGCCGGCCACCGGCTTGAGCACCATGCCGGAGTCGCGGTTGGTCGGCGTGCTCAGCGCGATGGCCTCGCCCGCGCGGATCAGCTCGACGCTGAGGCCGTCGCTGAGGTAGTGGCCGATCTTGGGGGTGAAGCCGGCATCCCAGCAGATGCGGGTCATGCAGTCGGCCTCGCGGTCGACGTCGAGAGGTGACAGCAGCCAGGTCTCGTCGGCCAGGTCGGCGAGCTCGAGCTCGCCGCGATCCGCGAGGGGGTGATCGGCCGACATCAGGACGAAGCCCGGCTCACAGCCCACGGGGCGTACGAGCAGCCGTGGGTCGAGCGGGATCTCGTTGCCGACGTACTCATGGATCACCGCGAAGTCGATCCGGTGCGACCCGAGCAGGTCGAGCAAGCCGTCGATGCGGGTCTCGCTCTCGGTCACGATCTCGGTGCTGGGCAGCGTCGCACGCAGGCCGCGGATGAGGCCGACCAGGGCGTTGCCGAAGCGCACGCCGATGCGTACCTGGGCCGGCGCGGTGCGCAGGCTCGAGGCATCGGTCTTGAGGGTGTCGAGCACCGAGAGGACCGCGGTGGCGCGACCGACGACCAGCCGCCCGAGCGGGGTCTGCTCGACCCCGGCGTGTGAGCGCTCGAAGAGCGGACCGCCGAGGTTGTCCTCGATGCGCCGCAGCTGTCGCGTCAGCGCGGGTTGCGTCGTGCCCAACGTGGATGCGGCACGCGTGATGCTGCCTTCGTCCGCCACGGCCTTGACCATGCGCAGATGGCGCGTCTCGATCTCCATGTGATCCCCCTCGGGCCACCTTATCCGCGTGTCGCCGCGAGCGCGCGTGCCAATCTCAGCGCTCGTGTGAGCCAGATCTCCGAAGAAACATGAGGAAACCCTCGCATTAAACTTGAGGAACCCCTCATGTTTTGCGATGATGGAGGGACCGCCCGTCGATCCAGCGACGGCAGTACCCAGAGGGACACCACGTGACGACCATCGACACCCCGCTTGCCACGACCCAGCCGACCGAGCGCCGCGGCGCACTCGTCGATCGCATCTCATCCGGCACTCCGTACGCCATCGCGTTCGGTGGCCAAGGTGCCCCATGGCTTGAGCCGCTCGCCGGTCTGATCCGTGACTTCGCGCTCGAGGCCGAGCTCGAGACCCTCGTGTCGCAGGCCGAGGAGCGTCTCGCTCCGGTCGCCGCCGAGCTCGCACGGGTCGGCGTGACGTTCACGCCCCTCGAGTGGGCCGATGTCATCGCTGTCGGCGAGTCCGCCGAGGACGACGACGCTCCCGAACTGCCGAGCTCCGCGGTGCTGGATACACCCGGAGCCTCGGTACCAGGCATCCTGCTGACCCAGCTCGCCGGTCTCCGCGCGCTGCACCGCCAGGGCGTCGACACGCAGGTCACCGCTCCGGCGGCCGTCATCGGCCACTCGCAGGGCGACCTCGCGACCCAGTCGATCGCCGGTGTCGACGACGTCGAGCTGCTCGCCCTCGCCCGCCTGATGGGTGCTGCGGCGCAGCTCGTCGGCCGCCGCCGTGGGCTGCTCGGCTCCACGATGCTCAGCGTCTCCAACGTCGTGCCCGAGCGCATCGACGCGATCCTCGCGGAGCTGCCGGCCTCGCTGCGCGTCGTGTCGCGCCTGCGCAACGGCCGTCGTGGCGTCGTGCTCTCCGGCCCGGCCGACAGCCTGCGCGTCGTCGAGGCCCGCCTCGAGGAGGTCGCCGCTGCCGAGAAGTCGGACCGCGAGCGCAAGGTCACGGGCGGTTCGCCGTTCGCGCCCGTCCTCGAGCCGCTGCCCGCGCAGCTCGCGTTCCACCACCCCGACCTCGCCGAGGCGGCCGACCTGGTCGCCACCTGGGCGGAGGCCTGCGGCTTCGACGGCGCACGCGCCCGTACGCTCACGATGCGCTCGATCGTCGACCCCGTCGACTGGGTCGAGTCGCTCGAGTCGGCGCTCGACGCCGGCGCGACCTGGGTCCTCGACCTCGGCCCCTCCGACATCGCCGCCCGCCTGTCCGCTCGCGAGCTGCGCAGCCGCGGAGCCGGCATCATCGCGACGACGACCCGCCGCGGCCACCGCGAGCTGACCGCAGCCGGTGCCGCGCCGCGCCTGGCGACGCCGTGGTCGGCCTACGCCCCGACCGTCGTCACGCTGCCCGACGGCAAGCTGCACGTCGAGACCCGGTTCACCCGCCTCACCGGCAAGTCCCCGATCCTGCTGGCCGGCATGACGCCGACGACCGTCGACGCCAAGATCGTCGCCGCCGCGGCCAACGCCGGCTTCTGGTCCGAGCTCGCCGGTGGTGGCCAGGTCACCGAGGAGATCTTCGCCGACCGCGTGGCCGAGCTCGAGCAGCTGCTGCTGCCCGGCCGGACGTACCAGTTCAACTCGCTGTTCCTCGACCCCTACCTCTGGAAGCTCCAGCTCGGCCAGAAGCGCCTCGTGCAGCGTCACCGCGCCGCCGGTGCCGCGATCGACGCCGTCGTCGTGACCGCAGGCATCCCCGAGCTCGATGACGCCGTCGCGCTCG
The DNA here is from genome assembly GCF_902506105.1 of Aeromicrobium sp. 9AM. Taxonomy (GTDB): domain Bacteria; phylum Actinomycetota; class Actinomycetes; order Propionibacteriales; family Nocardioidaceae; genus Aeromicrobium. The sequence goes on along the minus strand of NZ_LR733304.1, from coordinate 1,918,263 downwards.
TCGAGGAACTGCGTGCCGCCGAGATCACCCACGTCGTCTTCAAGCCCGGCACGGTCAAGCAGATCCGTCAGGTGCTCGCGATCGCCAAGGCCGTTGCGCCGACGCCGATCATCGTCCAGATCGAGGGCGGCCGCGCCGGCGGACACCACTCGTGGGAGGACCTCGACGACCTGCTGCTCGCAACGTACGGCGAGCTGCGCGGACTCGACAACGTCGTCGTCGCCGTCGGTGGCGGCATCGGCACGCCGGAGGTCGCCTCGGCGTACCTCACCGGCGAGTGGGCCCGCCGTCACGGCTTCCCCGTCATGCCGCTCGACGGCATCCTCGTCGGCACCGCCGCCATGGCGACCCTCGAGGCGACCACCGCCCCGGAGGTCAAGCAGCTGCTGGTCGACACCCGCGGCACCGGCACCTGGGTCGGCGCGGGCAGCGCCAAGGGTGGCATGGCCTCGGGCCGCAGCCAGCTCGGCGCCGACATCCACGAGATCGACAACACCGCGTCCCGCACGGGCCGGCTGCTCGACGAGGTCGCCGGCGACGCCAAGGCAGTCGCCGCGCGCCGCGACGAGATCATCGAGGCGCTCAACCGCACCGCCAAGCCCTACTTCGGCGACGTCGAGACCATGACGTACGCCCAGTGGCTGCGTCGCTACCTCGAGCTGTCCGGCACGCCGACCTGGCTCGACGTCACGATCCGTGATCGCTTCCACGCGATGCTGCAGCGTGCCGAGGCCCGCCTCAACGAGGCCGACCGTGGCACGATCCCGACGCTGTTCGCCGAGGCTTCCCTGGTCGACGACGGTGCACAGGCTCTGGCCACGCTCGTCGAGGCATACCCGAACGCCGAAGGCGTCATCCTCCACCCGGCCGACGTGCTGTTCTTCGTCGAGCAGTGCAGGACGCCGGGCAAGCCGGTCAACTTCGTGCCGGTCCTCGACCAGGACGTACGTCGTTGGTGGCGCTCGGACTCGCTGTGGCAGGCGCACGACGCGCGCTACGCCGCCGACGAGGTCTGCATCATCCCCGGCACGGTCTCCGTCGCGGGCATCGACCGCGTCGACGAGCCCGTCGCCGAGCTGCTGCGCCGCTTCGAGGACGCCACGATCGACGGGCTGCTCGCGGCCGGTCGCTCGGCTCAGCGCGTCACCGGCCGCCGCCGCGTCGAGGAGGCCGGCGACGTCCTGTCGCTCGTCCTCGCCGCTCCCGACCTGGTCTGGGCCGGCCGCACGGTTCGCAACCCCGTCCACCGTCTCGGTGCCGAGTGGGTCATCGTCGACCCCGAGCGCGCCGAGCACCCCGAGACCGGTGCCGCGCTCGTCGCGATCGACGGTCGTACCGCCGAGCTCCAGGTGCCGCTGGCCCGTCCGCTCTCGCTGCGCATCTCGGTCGACGACGCCGTGCTCGCCGGTGCTGCTCCGATCGTGTCGACCGAGGTCGCCGCGTCCGCGATGTCCTCGCTCGTCGCCGGTGCCGCCGGTGGCGTGGTCCCGACGGTGACGAACGGCCGCGCGACGGTCAACGTCGACTGGGACCCGGACTTGATCGCCGACCACGCCGGTGTCACCGGCGCGCACACCCCGGTCCACCCGGTCCCCGACGTGCTCGTCGGGCTCGCCTGGCCGTCGGTGTTCGCCGTGCTCGGCGAGGCCACCACGAGAACGGGCATCCCGGTCATCGAGGGCATGCTCGACCTGGTCCACCTCGATCACGCGATCGCCCTGAACGGCAGCCTTCCGGTCGCGCCGTCCGCCCTGACGATCTCGTCAGTCATCGACTCGATCGAGGACACCGGCTTCGGTCGCGTCGTCGCGGTCGACGTCACGGTCTCCGCTGCCAGTGGCGAGATCGCGACGCTGCGTGAGCGCTTCGCGATCCGCGGACGTACCGGTGCCGGCGAGCTCGCCGATCCGGCCCGCGCCGGTGGTGCACTCGGCGAGGACGTCTCCGACACCCCGCGCAAGTCGCGCGGTGCTGCGACCCTGACGGCCCCGACCGACCTGCGTGGCTTCGCCGCTGTCACGGGCGACCACAACCCCATCCACACCAGCGTCGCGGCTGCCCGCCTCGCGGGTCTCGGCGCACCCATCGTGCACGGCATGTGGGTCTCCGCAGCCGCGCAGCAGGTGCTGTCCGACCGCCGCATCACGGGCTGGACGACGCGCTTCCTCGCGCCCGTACGCCCCGGTGTCACGGTCGACGTCAAGGCCGACCGCATCGGCCTCGACGCCGGTGCCGAGCTGGTCGACATCACGTGCCGCGCCGAGGGCGAGGTCGTCATGTCGGCGACCGCACGCCTCGAGGCGCCCCGCACCGCGTACGCCTTCCCGGGCCAGGGCATCCAGCACCAGGGCATGGGCATGGCGGCGTACCAGCGCTCCAAGGCCGCTCGTGAGATCTGGGACCGCGCCGACGCGCACACCCGGGCCGCGCTCGGCTTCTCGATCCTCACGGTCGTCCGCGACAACCCGACGGTCCTCGTGACCAACGGCGTGACGCACAAGCACCCCGACGGCGTGCTGTTCCTGACCCAGTTCACGCAGGTCGCGATGGCCGTTCTCGGTGCTGCCCAGATGGCCGAGCTGCGTGAGTCCGGCGCATTCGTCGAGGGCTCGATCCTCGCGGGCCACTCCGTCGGTGAGTACAACGCGCTCGCCGCCGTCTCGGGCGTCATCCCGCTCGAGGCCGTCGTCGAGGTCGTGTTCCAGCGCGGCTCGGTCATGCACACGCTCGTGCCCCGCGACGCCGAGGGCCGCAGCAACTACCGGCTCGCCGCGATCCGCCCCGCGCAGATCGGGCTCAACGACGACAACGTCACGGCGTACGTCGACCGCATCGCCGAGGAGTCCGGCGAGTTCCTGCAGATCGTCAACTACAACCTGCGCGACTCGCAGTACGCGATCGCCGGCACGGTGCGCGGTCTCGAGGTCCTCGAGGAGGACATCACGCGTCGCCGCGAGGAGTTCGGTGGCAAGGCTGCCTACATCCTGGTGCCCGGCATCGACGTGCCGTTCCACTCCACGGTGCTGCGTGACGGCGTCCCGGACTTCCGCGACCGCCTGACCGAGCTGCTGCCGGTGACGATCGACCCCGAGATCCTCGCAGGCCGCTACGTCCCCAACCTCGTGCCCAAGCCGTTCTCGCTCGACCGGGCGTTCCTGCAGGAGATCGCCGATCTCGTGCCGTCGGAGCCGCTCAACGCGGTCCTGGCGGACTTCGCGACCTGGTCGGCCAAGCCCGGCGAGCTGTGCCGCGTCGTGCTGATCGAGCTGCTGGCCTGGCAGTTCGCCAGCCCGGTGCGCTGGATCGAGACCCAGGACCTGTTCTTCCGCGCGGAGACCGAGGGCGGGCTCGGCGTCGAGCGCTTCATCGAGATCGGTGTCGGCCAGGCCCCGACGGTGGCCAACCTGGCCTCGTCGACGCTCAAGCTCCCGGGCCGTTTCGGCGGACCCGTCGAGGTGCTCAACTTCGAGCGCGACAGCGCCGCGGTGTTCTCGACCGACGAGGAGATCGTCGTCGACGACGAAGCCGAGGAGATCGCGCCGACCGAGGCGTCGAGCGCTCCTGCCGCCGCAGCAGCACCCGCTGCCGCTCCGGCGACCTCGAGCGGCCCCCGACCGGCTGACCTGACGTTCGACGCCGCCGACGCCACCACGGTGCTGATCGCCTGGTGGACCAAGATGCGCCTCGACCAGATCGGCGCCGCCGACACGATCGAGTCGCTGTGCGACGGTGCGTCCTCGCGCCGCAACCAGCTGCTCGTCGACCTCGGTGGCGAACTCAGCCTCGGCGCCATCGACGGTGCCGCTGACGCCGACCTGCCGACCCTGTCTGCGCAGGTCAAGGGCCTGGCCCGCGGCTACAAGCCGTTCGGCCCGGTGCTCACCGAGGCTCTCGGCGACCACCTCAAGAAGGTCTTCGGCCCCACCGGCAAGCGCCAGTCGGCCGTTGCCGAGCGCGTCTCCGACGTGTGGCAGCTCGGACCGGGCTGGGCGAGTCACGCACTCGTCGAGCTCGCCCTCTCGAGCCGTGAGGGCTCGAGCGTCCGCGGTGGTGACTACGGCTCGCTGAGTGGTCTCGCCTCCGGCGCCGACGTCGACGCCGCGATCGACGCGAGCGTCCAGGCGGTCGCCGCGCGTCACGGCGTGAGCGTCGACCTGCCGTCCACCGGCGGGGGAGAGGGCGCCACGATCGACGCGGCCGCCCTCGGCGAGTTCACCGCGCAGATCACCGGCCCTGACGGCGTCCTGGCCTCGTCGGCCCGACTGGTCCTCGACCAGCTCGGACTCACCGACGTACCGGCTGTCGTCGAGACGGACGAGGCGGAGGCCGAGATCCTGGCCCGCGTCGAGACCGAGCTCGGCAGCGAGTGGGCCAAGCTCACCGCACCGGCGTTCGACCCGCTCAAGGCCGTCGTCCTCGACGACCGCTGGGCCAGCGCCCGTGAGGACCTCGCCCGAATCGCCGCAGGTGAGACCGTCGACGCCAGCTTCATCGGTGCCGGCGACGTGGTCGCGGCGCAGGCACGCTGGCACGCGGCTCACTCCGACCCGCGCCTGTCCGACCGCTTCACCCAGATCGCAGCGGACGCGCTCAGCCCGACGGACCAGACCTGGTCCGGCGAGCTCGCGGTCGTGACCGGTGCGAGCCAGGGATCCATCGCGGCCGCCGTCACCGGCAAGCTGCTCGCGGGCGGTGCGACGGTCGTCGCGACCACCTCGGGCCTCGACCCGAAGCGCCTCGCGTTCTACAAGGAGCTCTACCGGACCCACGCGGTCGCCGGAGCCGCCCTGTGGATCGTCCCGGCCAACATGGCGTCGTACGCCGACGTGGACGCGCTGACGAGCTGGATCTCCAGCGAGCAGACGCAGACCCGCGCGGGAGTCACCACGGTGGCCAAGCCGGCCATGACGCCGACCCTGCTGTTCCCGTTCGCCGCAGGACGGGTGGCCGGTGACCTCACGGATGCGGGCAGCCGCACCGAGATCGACATGCGCATCCTGCTGTGGTCGGTCGAGCGCCTGATCGGGCAGCTCTCCGCCAACATCCAGGACCGCGACCTCACCTCGACGCTGCACGTCGTGCTGCCGGGCTCGCCCAACCGCGGCATGTTCGGCGGCGACGGTGGATACGGCGAGGCCAAGTCCGCGCTCGACGCGCTCGTGACCCGCTGGTCCGCAGAGCGTACGTGGGCCGATCGCGTCACGCTGAGCCACGCCATCATCGGCTGGGTCCGCGGCACGGGCCTCATGGGTGGCAACGACCCGCTGGTCGAGGCCATCGAGGCTCGCGGCGTCCGCACCTGGTCACCCGCCGAGATGGCCGAGGCCCTGCTGGAGACGGCGACGACGGAGGCACGCGCTGCCGCCCGTGTCGAGCCGCTCACGGTCGACCTCACCGGCGGACTCGCCGGCGCCAAGCTCGACATGAAGGCCCTCGCCGAGGGTGTCGAGCGTCCGGCCGCCGTCGAGGAGGACGAGGGTGCGACGATCGCCGCACTCGCCGCCTCGCCGGCACAGCTCGACCGCGTCGAGCAGATCGACTGGGCACCCGTCGACGCCCGGCCCGAGGACCTCGTGGTCATCGTGGGCGCCGGCGAGCTCGGACCTTACGGCTCCTCGCGCACACGCTTCGAGATGGAGGTGTCCGACGAGCTGTCGGCCGCCGGTGTCCTGGAGCTGGCCTGGACGACAGGCCTCGTGAGCTGGGACGAGCAGGGTGGCGGCTGGTTCGACACCGCGACCCAGGAGAAGGTCGACGAGGCCGACCTCGTGGACCGGTACGAGGAGACGGTCCGCGAGGCGGTCGGCATCCGGCGCTACGTCGACGAGGGCAACATGGTCGACAACGCGGCCCCGCTGCTCACCTCGGTGTTCCTCGACAAGGACCTGACGTTCACCGTCTCCAACGAGGCCGAGGCGCAGGCGATGCGCGACGCCGACCCCGAGCGTACGGTCATCTCCGCGACGGCCGACGGCGACTGGAGCGTGACCCGCAAGGCCGGCACCGAGATCCGCGTGCCGCGCCGCATGGCCCTCACGCGTACGGTCGGCGGCCAGATCCCGACCGGCTTCGACCCCACGGTGTGGGGCGTGCCGGCCGAGATGGTCGAGTCGATCGACCGCGTGGGCCTGTGGAACCTGATCTGCACGGTCGACGCCTTCCTCTCGAGCGGGTTCAACCCGTCCGAGCTGATGCGCTGGGTCCACCCCGCGCTCGTCGCCAACACGCAGGGCACCGGCATGGGCGGCATGCAGTCGATGCAGTCGCTCTACCTCGACACGCTGCTGGGTGAGAGCAAGCCCAACGACATCCTGCAGGAGGCGCTGCCCAACGTCATCGCCGCGCACGTCGTGCAGTCGTACGTCGGCTCGTACGGCGCGATGGTCCACCCCGTCGCCGCCTGCGCCACCACGGCCGTCTCGGTCGAGGAGGGCGTCGACAAGATCAAGCTCGGCAAGGCGGAGTTCGTCGTGTCCGGCGGGTTCGACGACCTGAGCGTCGAGGGCATCGTGGGCTTCGCCGACATGTCCGCGACCGCCGACTCGGGAGCCATGCGCGCCAAGGGGCTCGAGGACCGCTACTTCAGCCGGGCCAACGACCGTCGCTACGGCGGCTTCGTGGAGTCACAGGGCGGCGGCACGATCCTGCTCGCCCGCGGTGACCTCGCGTTGCGCATGGGCCTGCCGGTCCTCGGCGTCGTGGCGTACGCCGGTTCGTTCGCCGACGGCGTGCACACGTCGATCCCGGCGCCGGGCATGGGCGCGCTCGCTGCGGGTCTGGGCGGTCGTCAGTCCGCTCTGGCCAAGTCGCTGAGCACGCTCGGCCTCACGGCCGACGACATCGGCGTGCTGTCCAAGCACGACACGTCGACCGGCGTCAACGAGCGCAACGAGTCCGAGCTGCACGAGCGGCTCGCCGCGGCCATCGGTCGCAGCGAGGGCAACCCGCTCTACGTCATCTCGCAGAAGACCATCACGGGCCACACCAAGGGCGGCGCCGCGGCGTTCCAGATCGTCGGGCTGTGCCAGGTCCTGTCCGGTGGGGTCATCCCGCCGAACCGGAGCCTGGACTGCGTCATGGACGACCTCGCCGAGCACGAGCACCTGGTGTGGCTGCGCAAGCCGCTGCAGACGGGTCAGCTCAAGGCGGGCATCCTGACGAGCCTCGGCTTCGGTCACGTCGCCGGCCTCATCGCGCTGGCGCACCCACAGGCATTCCTTGCGACCTTGAGCGGCGAAGAGCGCGACTCGTACGCCGCCCGTGCGGAAGCACGGCTCATCGAGGGTCGGATGCGTCTCGTCAGGGCAATGTACGGCGGTCCCTCGCTGTACGAGCGTCCTGCCGATCGGCGCCTCGGCAGTGAGGGAGTGCGGAACCGGGAGGCTGGAATGCTCCTGGATCCGCAGGCACGGCTGGGCGAGGACGACGTCTACTTCGGAGCGTCCTGCCAGTGACGATCGTCGGTGTCGGTGTTGATCTGGTCCACGTACCCACGTTCGCGGACCAGCTGGAACAACCCGGCACCACGTTCGCCACGGCATTCCTGCCCGGTGAGCGAAGTGACGTGCGGAGTCGTCCCTCCGACGCCGCGCGTCACTTCGCCGTGCGCTGGGCCGCGAAGGAAGCCGTCATCAAGGCCTGGTCGGCGTCGCTCTACGGCGAGCCGCCGGTCATGGACGAGCACGTGCACCACCTGATCGAGGTCGTGGCCGATGCCTGGGGTCGCCCGCGCATACGCCTGCACGGCGAGGTGGCGAAGCGGCTCGCTGACCACGAGCTCGAGGTGTCGCTGAGCCACGACGGCGACTACGCCATCGCGTACGTCGTCCTGTCCCGCTGAACCGACGCGTCAGGCGTGCTCGGCGCTGAGCAGGTATGCCGTGACCAGCCGCTTGAGCTCGATGATCGACTCGGCGTGCTCCTGGCCGTCGCGGATCGAGAAGTTGAGCATCGAGTAGACGACGTGCACCAGCACTTCGGCCATGATCGTGCGGCGCTCGCGCGGCGTGCCCGGAGTGAGGGGTGCAAGCGCGCGCGACACCTCACCCGCCAGCTCGCGCTCGGTCACCGCGGCAGTGGCGCGGGTCGCGGGCGTCGACTGCACCGCGAGCCACACGGCGCGGCGTGACGGGTCGTTGACCCACAGCGCAGCCATGTGGTCGATGATGCGGTTGAGGAACTTGAGCCAGTCGAGGGTCGGGATCTCCTGCGCGAAGCTCGCGAGCTCCTGGCGTACGGCAACGGCGTCGACGCGGTCGAGCTCGCACACGATGACGTACTTGTTCTGGAAGAACTGGTAGAGCGTGCCGATCGGCAGGCCGGCCCGGTGCGCGACCTCTTCGCAGGTGAACGACTCGAATCCGACGTCGAGCAGCAGCTCGCGCGACACCTGCAACAGGTGGTCGAACTTCTTGTGGCTTCGCTCCTGCGTCGGGCGGCGCCGGGGTTCTAGGATCTCGGCCGTCACGCGCGCAACCCTATCTTGAAGCGGCGCGTCCCGCGGCGATCAGAGGAACGATCATGTCGCCGATGCCGTCGAACCCGGCGCCGACGGTCTGCCCGTGCGAGTGGCGGTAGTGGATGCCCTCGAGGATCACCGCGAGCTTGAAGAACGCCAGTGCGAGGTGGAAGCCGATGTCGCTCACGTCGCGACCCGACTGCTCGGCATACCGCGCCAGCACCTCGTCGCGGGTGAGGTAGCCCGGCGCAAGAGGTGCATCGGTCACGATCGCCGCACCTTCGCGCGGCGCGATCTCGGCGATCTGCTGGTACGCCAGCAGCACCGCGACGTCGGTCAGCGGATCTCCGAGCGTGCTCATCTCCCAGTCGAGCACCGCCGTGACCTGGTCTGCGTCGTCGACGAGCAGGTTGTCGAGCCTGAAGTCGCCGTGCACGATCGTGCCGTCGCCGCTGGCCGGGAGGTTGGACTCGAGGTGCGCGACGAGCTCGTCCATGCCCGGCAGCTCGCGGCTGGTCGACGCCTCGAGCTGCTTCTTCCAGCGGGCGACCTGGCGTCCGAGATAGCCGTCGGGCCGGCCGAAGTCGCCAAGGCCCACCGCGGCGTAGTCCACGGCGTGCAGCGCCACGAGGGTGTCGACCATGCGCTCGGTGATCGCGCGGGTGCGTTCGGGACCGACCGGCTCGAGCTGGGACGCGCGACCGTACGGTGTGCCGGCGACCTTCTCCATGACGTAGAACGGGGCGCCGATGACGTCGGTGTCCTCGCAGTGCGCGATCATCTGCGGCACGGGTACGTTCGTGGGCGCCAGCGCGGCCATGACGCGGTACTCCCGCCCCATGTCGTGTGCCGTGGCGAGGACGTGACCCAGGGGCGGCCGGCGTACGACGTAGTCGCGGGAGCCCGCGCTCAGCGTGTACGTCAGGTTGGACTTGCCACCGGTGATCAGGCTCGCCGTCAGCGGGCCGGTGACCAGCTCGGGGCGCTCGCGCTCCAGCCAGTCCTGCAGCGCGCCGAGGTCCAGCCCCTTGGGTCCAGTCGTCATGTCAGTCCTTGGGCCCGCCGGCGACGTAGATGACCTGGCCCGACACGAACCCGGCGCCTTCGCTGACGAGGAACGAGACCGTGTGGGCGATGTCCTCGGGCTGACCGACGCGGGCGACCGGGATCTGCTCGGCGCTGAACTTGATGAAGTCGTCGAACGGCACCTTCATGCGCTCGGCCGTCGCGGCGGTCATGTCGGTCTGGATGAAGCCCGGTGCGATCGCGTTGGCGGTGATGCCGAACTTGCCCAGCTCGATCGCGAGGGTCTTGGTGAAGCCCTGCATGCCGGCCTTGGCAGCCGAGTAGTTGGCCTGGCCGCGGTTGCCGAGCGCCGAGGTGCTCGAGAGGTTGACGATGCGACCGAAGCCGGCCTCGGTCATGTGCTTCTGGGTGGCCTTGGTCATGAGGAACGCGCCACGCAGGTGCACGTTCATGACGGCGTCCCAGTCGTCGACCGTCATCTTGAACAGCATGTTGTCGCGGATGATCCCCGCGTTGTTGACCAGCACGGTGGGCGCACCGAGCTCGGCGGTGATCCGCTCGAGGGCGGCGGCGACCTGCTCCTCGTTGCTGACGTCGGCGCCCACGGCCAGGGCCTTGCCGCCCGCAGCGGTGATCGCGTCGACGGTGCCGGCGCACGATGCCTCGTCGAGATCCACGACGGCGACCTGGAAGCCGTCGGCGGCGAGACGCTGCGAGACGGCGGCGCCGATGCCTCGTGCGGCTCCGGTGACGATCGCGGTACGGGTTTCGGTCACGGCTTGCTCCTTCGACGGTGCGCCTAAGCGCTTGCTTAGTGATTCCTCCCGCACGTTATCGCACGACGTCCGCGTGTGCGAGATCACCACCGAAATTGCCGTCGCAGAAGATGAAGGATTCCTCACGTTTGTGTATAGTTGAGGAAAACCTCATGTTTTAGGAGTCCTTGTGACGCAGCTCGACACCCCCTCGGTGGTATCAGCGCCGGACCAGGCCGATCACCGTACGACGCTCACGCAGCGCCGACAGGATCGCTTCGCCCGCGTTGAGCCCAAGGGCAAGCGCGTCTTCACAGCCCGTGAGCGGGCCGAGATGCTCGTCGACGACGGCTCCTTCGTCGAGATGACGCCGTTGCGCACGGCGGGAGGCGGCGCCGGCAGCGGTGTCGTCGCCGGATGGGGTACGACTGACGGCCACGCGGTCGTCGTCGTCTCGCACGACGCGGCTGTGGCTTCCGGAGCGATCGGTGCCGTCATGGCCGACGCGATCATGAAGGCCCAGCGGTTCGCGATCGACAAGGGCTACCCGATCGTCTACATCAACGACTCGGGCGGCGCGCGCATCCACGACGGCATCTTCGCGCTGCACGGCTGTGGCGGCATCTTCGCCAACAACATCGAGGCCCAGCAGCGGATCCCGCAGATCTCGCTGATCATCGGCCCGTGCGCGGGCGCCGCGGCATACTCACCGGCGCTGACGGACTGGACCATCATGGTCAAGGAGCAGGGCCAGATGTTCCTGACCGGCCCCGAGATCGTCAAGGCTGCCACGGGTGAGGACGCCTCGGCGGAGGACATCGGCGGATCGGCTCTGCACACCAAGGTCAGCGGGGTCGCGCACCTCGAGGTCGACAACGAGGAAGAGGCGTTCCACGCGACACGCCTGCTCCTGTCGTTCCTGCCGACGCACAAGGGCGGTCCGCAGAAGCGGCACAGCTCGGTGCCGGCCAACCCCGGCGCGGTCGAGCGCCTGCCCGGGCTCGTGCCCGACAAGTCGAGCGTCGTGTTCGACATGAACGCCCTGCTCGACGGCGTGCTGGACAACGGCGCCCGGCTCGAGCTCATGCCGACGCACGCGCCGAGCATCCTGACGCTGTTCGGCCGGCTCGACGGCCACGCCGTCGGCATCCTGGCCAACCAGCCCAACTCACGCGGCGGCATCCTGGACGCCAAGGCCTCGGTCAAGGCGGCCCGGTTCGTCGAGTTCTGCGGCCGCTTCGACCTGCCGGTCCTGACGTTCGTCGACGTGCCCGGCTTCCTGCCCGGCACGGTAGAGGAGGGACGCGGCGTCATCACGCATGGCGCCAAGCTCCTCAAGGCGTACGTCGAGACCAAGTCGCCCAAGCTGACCGTCGTGGTCCGCAAGGCATACGGAGGCGCCTACATCGCGATGGGCTCGGCCTCGCTCGGCGCCGACGTCAACTGGGCCTGGTCGGGCTCGGAGATCGCGGTCATGGGCCCCGGTGGCGCCGTGGCGCTGCTGCACCGCCGCGCGCTCAAGGCGGCAGAGGAGCCGACCAAGCTGCGCGACGAGCTCGCCGCGGTCTATCGCGAAGAGGTCGCGCGTCCCTACATCGCGGCCGAAGCCGGTATCGTCGACGACGTGATCCTGCCCGAGGAAACCCGCGACCGCATGGCTGCCGCCCTGCGCATGCTGACCCACGAGTCGTCGATCTGATGTTCGCTGCGCGGGCCGAGATCGTTGCGAACGTCTGGAAGATCGTCGCCCGCGAGGGTGACCAGGTCGGTGTCGGCGACGTGCTGGCCGTCCTGGAGAGCATGAAGATGGAGATCCCGGTCTACGCCGAGGCATCCGGCTTCGTCAGCAAGGTCCTCGTCGAGGTGGGCCAGATCGTCCAGGAGGGCGACCCGCTCATCGAGATCGACGAGAGCCACGCCTGACCGTCTGGCATCATCGGCGGGTGTCCACCACCGTCGTCCATGAGCTGCCCATGCGCTGGGCGGATCTCGACGTGCTCAACCACGTCAACAATGTCGTCTACCTCGACTACGCCGCGGAGAGTCGCGCATCGCTCGTGGAGGACGGCCTCCTCGACGAGCGGCCCGTACGCCGGATCGTCGTCGAGTTCCTGCGCCCGCTGCTGCTGAGCCGTCACCCGATCCACCTCACCGCGGTGGTCGGCGATGACGAGCTCGTGCAGGAGATCCGTCCTGCTGCGGAGTCGTCGCCGTTCGCCCGCGTCGTCACGATGTTCGGCACGCTCGAGCCGTTCGCTCCCGCACCGCCGTACGCCGACACCCTGCCGTGCCAGCTGCGGCGCAGCGACCTCGGGCCCGACGGCCTGGTCACGGGCGTCAAGGTGTTCGAGCTGCTGCAGGAGGCCCGGATCCTGTTGATCGCCAGCAGGCTGAAGGCGCTGTCGGCCGGCCGGTTCGTGCTCGGCCGGGTCGACGTCACGTACGGCGACGGGATGCCGTGGCGCCGCGAACCGTACGAGATCGCGTCATGGGTCAGCCGGCTGGGCACCTCGTCGGCGGTGATCGAGACCGAGATCATCGGCGAGGGCACGGTGCACGTCCGGGCCAGTGCCGCGCTGATCGGCTTCGACCTGGAGACGCAGCGCTCCCGGCCCTACACCGACGAGGAGCGCGCGGCGTTCGAGTCGCTCAGCCGGCCTGGTTGACCATGAAGTTGGCGGCGTGCTGGACGTACGCCCAGAACTGCGCGTCGAGCTCGGGGGAGAGGTTGGCCTTGTCGAGACCTTCGCGGAAGTGCACCAGCCAGCGGTCGCGCGCCTCGAGCGTCACGGCGAACGGCGCGTGCCGCATCCGCAGGCGCGGGTGTCCGCGCTGGTCGGAGTACGTCGTCGGTCCGCCCCAGTACTGCTCCAGGAACATCGTGAAGCGGTGCGCCGCGGGGCCGAGGTCCTCCTCGGGGTAGAGCGGTCGCAGGACCTCGTCGGTCGCGACACCCTCGTAGAACGTGTCGACGATCAGCTTGATCGTGTCGTGCCCGCCGATCGCGTCGTAGAACGTCTGCTCGGTCATGCCGGGGGCTCCTCGTCGACAGTCGTACGGAATGTGGTCGGGATACGGATGCCTTCCTTGTCGAAGCGAGCCTTGACGCGCTGGCGCATGGCCCGGGCGACGAGCCACTGCTGCAACGGTGCGGTCTTGAGCACGACGCGTACGACCGCGCCGTCCTTGTCGAAGCGCTCGACACCCCAGACCTCGGGCTGCTCGATGATGACGTCGTGATAGCGCTCGTCCTCGTACATAGCGGTGGCCTCCTCCTCGAGGACCACCTGGACACGATCGAGGTCTGCCTCGTAGTCGACCGTGATGTCGAGGACCGTGCGCGCCCAGTTCTGGCTCTGGTTGCCGACGCGCAGGATCTCGCCGTTGCGGACGTACCAGACCGTGCCGTTGACATCCCGGAGCCGGGTGACCCGCAGGCCGACTGCCTCGACCGTTCCGCTGGCCTCGCCGAGGTCGACCGCGTCGCCGACGCCGTACTGGTCCTCGAGGATCATGAAGATGCCCGACAGCAGGTCCTTGACCAGGTTCTGTGCGCCGAAGCCGAGAGCTATGCCGACGATGCCGGCGCTGGCGATGATCGGCGCGATGTTGACCCCGAGCTGCGCGAGGACCATGACCACGACGATCGCGAGGATGACGCCCGTGGAGATGCTCTTGAGCAGCGATCCCATGGTCTGGGCACGCTGCGTGCGGCGCTCGCTGGAGCCGGGGCGCAGGTCGGCGAGGAACTCACCGGCCTTGGAGTTGGCGATGACACCCGGCACCGCGCCCTTGACGGCGCGTGACACCAACCGGTCGACGGCGCGGTTGATGAACCAACGGAACGCGAGCCCGAGGACGATGATGAGAAGGATCGACAGCGGCGCGGCGACGAACCAGTCGTACGCCGTGTCGGCGGGCAGGTCCCAATTCACGTCGAGGGGTGACATTCCTCCAGCCTACGGGTGGATACGATGGGCCCATGAGGACACCCGCTCGCCTGCTCGGCCCCGCGTTCGCCTTCGTCGTCACGTTCTTCGCCGGGTCGGCCGCGGCTTTCGCCGACGAGCCCACCGGTGGCGCCTGGCCCGACGGCCCGGATCGCAGCCACCTCGATCTGCTGATCCTCTTCGGCGGTGGCACGGTCGGCCTGTTCGTGCTCATCTCGCTGTTCGCACTCCTCACGGCGCGCAACAACTACGTACCGCCGGCTCCGGGCAACGAGATCCACGTCCGCACCGACAGCACCCCCACCCCGCACCACTGACCCAGATCCCGCTGGCAGTGACGTTCGGGTCGCGAATCGCCGTCGACCCCCGACGCAAACGTCACGCTCAGGGCGATCTGTGGATGAGGCGCTGCAGAACTGAGACATCTCGGTGATGCTCGCCCGATGGAGCCCTTGGACGCCACGGGTGTTTCGCGTCGCACATCGCACGCGCTGAGCGCGGGAATGACTCCACGCCAGCTGCGTGGCGATCAGTGGTCCCACCCCTTTCGCGGAGTGGTCAGACCTGCGTACGTCGGCCTCACCGCGTTGAGCGAAATACTTGCGGACGCTGCAGCGCTCGCGCGCGAGCACGGTGCGCTCGGTGGATGGGCCGCCTTGGCCGCGCACGGCAACACGTGGTTCGACGGACTCGGCCCGGACGGCACACGTCGTGACGTCCTCGTCCATTGCTGGCACAACAGCCAGATCCGCGTACGACCCGGGATTGCGCCATCGCGTGGACTGGTCGATCGCGACGAGCGAATCTGGATCGGATCGGTCGAGGTCACGACGATGGCGCGCGCCGAGTACGACGAGATGCGACTTGCCCGCAACCGGCGCGAGGCGGTGGTGGTGCTCGACATGGCCTGCAGTACGACCTCGGACGTCCCGCACACCTCGATCGATGACGTGGCGCGTGTGGTCAACTCACATGCGAAGACCCGTGGGATTGCCCAGGCGCGGTGGGCCCTGGGTCAAGCTGTCTCGCGTTCGGCGAGCCCTTGGGAGTCCCGCACGAGGCTGATGGCAGAGCTGGATGCAGACATTCACGGTCTGCAAGTGAACGTCCCGGTGTTCGACCTATTCGGAAATCTCCTCGGCATCGCCGATCTGATCGACCCCGCCACGGGGCTCGTCATCGAGTCAGACGGAGCGGACCACCGCGAGGCCCAGAGGCATACGGACGACAACATCCGCGAGGAGAAGTTTGAACGAGCACGGCTCGTCGTGTGCCGTGTGACGTCGCTGGACCACGTCGATCGCTGGGCGACGGTTGGCCGCATTCACCGAGCGCGCCTCGACGCCTCACGCGAACGAGGCCGGCTGTGGACTCTCGAGAAGCCCGACTGGTGGCACACCTGGAAGCACGCGCCGCGCTGGGAGTGACGTTCGCGTCGGGGGATCACGGCGATTCGCGACCCAAACGTCACTCCCAGCGGGGCTGGTATCAGAAGGCGGCTTGGGCCCTCAGCGCGCGGGCCAGGTCGTCGCGACCCTCGGAGACGTAGCGCACGGCGGCCGGGTTGGCGCTCGTCGACGAGAGCCACGCATCGACCTTGTCGAGCGTCGCCTGGGACGGGTTCGCCGTCGGGAACATGTAGATCAGCACGACCTGCCCGATCCACACGCCCATCTCGTCGATGATCGAGTCTGCCACCTCGAGGTAGCGGTCGACGTACGGCTCGAGGATCTCGGCCTGTCCGGTGACCTGGAACGCGAGCGCGGTCTGGCGCCGTGTCTCGTTGGGCGTCGACGGGTCGATGGCTGCGACCTGCCACGCCTCGGCCTTCGCCTCGGCCGACGGGCGGATCGTCCGGGCTGCGGCGGCGTTCTCCTTGCCGGAGATCGTGTTGTCGCGCTCCAGCTCGGCGGCGATCTCGGCCTCGTCGGCCACGCCGATGCGAGCCAGCGCCATGACGATCGTCCACCTCAGGTCGGTGTCGACCGTGAGGCCCTCAAGGCTGCCGTCAAGGATCTCCCGCAGCCGATCAGGACCGGAGGCCGCCGATGCGTACGCCCGAACGAAGGCGAGCTGGTGGTCGCTGCCCGGCTCGGCCGACTCCATCAGCGCGCGAACGCCGGACTCCCAGCGTTCCTTGAGCTCGGGACGTGCCGAGTCCGGCGTGTAGAGGTTGATCGCACTCGATCCCTGTCGCAGCAGCGAGGCGACGGCCGTCAGGTCGGTCTCCGAGCCGACGCCCGCGAGCACCAGCGTGACGAAGTCCGAGGACGACAGCTCGGCGTCGCGGGTCATGTCCCACGCCGATCCCCAGCACAGGGCGCGGGGGAGGGAGTCCTCGAACGTCGCGATGCTCTCGATCAGCGTCGCGAACGAGCGCTCGTCGAGGCGGATCTTGGCGTACGTCAGGTCGTCGTCGTTGAGCAGGATCAGGTCGGGCTGCTTGGTGTCGAGCAGCTCGACGATCTGGGTCGACGCGCCGCGGATGTCGGTCTCGTCACGTTCGCGGCGCACGAGCTTGCCCTCGACCTGGTCGTAGAGACCGATCGCGATGCGGTGGCGGCGCAGCGTCGGGTAGGCCTCGATCGCGGTCTGCTCGACCGTGAACGACGTGAAGTAGCCCTCAGCGTTGGTCTCGAACGACGCGCGCAGCGTGTTGACGCCCGACGTCTGCAGCCACTCCTCGGCCCACTCGCTGAGCTCTCGACCGGAGGCCTCCTCGAGCTCGACGAGCAGGTCCTTGAGCTCGGTGTTGCCGTACGCATGCTTGCCGAAGTATGCCCGCAGACCCGCGAAGAAGTCCTTCTCGCCGACCCACGCCACGAGCTGCTTGAGCGCCGAGGCGCCCTTGGCGTACGTGATGCCGTCGAAGTTGGCCTCGACCGCGCGCAGGTCGTAGTTGTCCGCGGCGATCGGGTGCGTCGACGGCAGCTGGTCCTGCCGGTACGCCCAGTTCTTGCGGGCGTTGGTGAAGCTCGTCCACGAGTCGGTGAACCGCGTCGCGTTGGTGGCCGAGTGCGAGGCGGCGAACTCGGCGAACGACTCGTTGAGCCACAGGTCGTCCCACCACCTCATCGTCACGAGGTCGCCGAACCACATGTGCGCCATCTCGTGCAGGATCGTGTTGGCCCGCGACTCGTACGCGGCGACGGTCTGCCGGCTGCGGAAGATCATCTCGTCGCGGAACGTCACGGCTCCGGCGTTCTCCATCGCGCCCATGTTGTACTCCGGCACGAACAGCTGGTCGTACTTGCCGAACGGGTAGCCCATCTCGAACGCGCCCTCGAAGAACTCGAAGCCCTGCTTCGTGACGAGGAAGATGTCGTCGGCATCGAGGTGCTCGACGATCGACTGCCGGCAGAAGATCCCGAGCGGGATCTCGTCGTACGCTCCGCGGTAGGAGTCGGTCACCGAGACGTACTCACCGGCGATCACCGCGGTGATGTAGGTCGACATGCGCTTGGTCGGCTCGAAGTGCCACGTCGACGTTCCTTCGTCGGCCGCGACGGGCTCGGGCGTGGGGGAGTTGGACACCACGGCCCACTCGGACGGCGCCGTGACGTGGAACGTGAAGACGGCCTTGAGGTCGGGCTGCTCGAACGTCGTGAACACACGGCGGGCGTCCGGAACCTCGAACTGCGTGTACAAGTAGACCCGCTGGTCGACGGGGTCGACGAACCGGTGCAGGCCCTCGCCGGAGCGCGAGTACGCGCAGGTGGCGTCGACGACGAGCTCGTTGCTCTCGGCGAGGCCGGTGAGCGCGATGCGGTTGTCGGCGTACGCCGAGGGGTCGACCGGGGTGCCGTTGAGCGTGATCGAGGAGATCTCGGCGTCGACGAGGTCGACGAACGTCGCAGCCCCGGGGGTCGCGGTGAACCGGATCGTGGTGATCGACCCGAAACGGGTGTTGGAGTCGAGGGTGAGGTCGAGCTGCACGTCATACGTCTCTGTGGAGACGATCGAGGCGCGCTCGCTGGCTTCTTCGCGGGTGAGGTTGGTACCAGGCATGTTCGTCATGGTTTCACGCTGCCGTCCGTGGGACGAGGCGGGTGGACGGTCCGATCTCGGGCAGGATGGACCTATGAACATTCCGTTCGCCGAGTCCGAGCGCTCAACGGTCGGCATCGAGTGGGAGCTCGCGCTCGTCGACTCGGACTCCGGCGACCTGCGCCAGGTCGCGCAGACCGTGCTCGACGCGGTCGCACCGGACGGCGGCGGAGAGCATCCGCACATCCGCCAGGAGCTGTTGCTCAACACCGTGGAGATCGTCTCCGGGGTCTGCCACACCGTGGGCCAGGCGGGCGCCGACCTCGAGCGGGCGATCGACGAGATCCGCGAGGTGACGGATCCGTTGCGCGTCGAGCTGATGTGCGCCGGCACGCACCCGTTCGCCGCGTGGGACCACCAGAAGGTCACCGACAAGGAGCGGTACGCGACGCTGATCGACCGCACGCAGTGGTGGGGCCGCCAGATGCTGATCTACGGCGTCCACGTCCACGTCGGCATCGAGGACCGCGACAAGGTGCTGCCGATCAGCCGTGCCCTGCTGACGTACTACGGCCACCTCCAGGCGCTCAGTGCGTCGTCGCCGTTCTGGGGTGGCAAGGAGACGGGGTACGCCTCGAACCGCGCCCTGATGTTCCAGCAGCTGCCGACCGCCGGGCTGCCGTTCCAGTTCGAGGAGTGGGGTCAGCTCGAGGGCTATGTCGACGACATGCTGCACACCGGCGTCATCGACGTGTTCGACGAGATCCGCTGGGACATCCGCCCGTCACCCAAGTTCGGCACGCTCGAGGTACGCGTGTGTGACGGCATCCCGTCGATGGCCGAGCTGCTCAGCATCTCGGCACTGACGCACTGCCTCGTCGAGTTCTTCTCGTCAGAGCTCGACGCCGGCCGCGAGCTGCCGACCGTGCCGCCGTGGTTCGCGCAGGAGAACAAGTGGCGCTCGGCCCGCTACGGCATGGACGCGATCCTGATCCTCGACAAGCACGCCGACGAGGAGCTCGTGACGACCCATCTGCACCGCGTCCTGGAGCAGCTCGCACCCGTCGCGGAGCGGCTCAAGTGCACCGACGAGCTGGCCGGCATCCACGACATCATCTCCGGCGGAGCGTCCTACCAGCGCCAGCGCCGGGTGGCCGCCTTGAACGGCGGAGAGCTCGACGCCGTGGTCGGATCTCTCGTGGAGGAAATGCGAGCGGGTCGTGCGTTGTTGAACTTTCCATGACTTCTTCTGACACCGCCACGTCCCCGACCGTCTCGACCTCGACCGAGACGGTCGACTTCTGGTTCGACCCCTTGTGCCCGTTCGCCTGGATCACCTCCCGCTGGATGCTCGAGGTCGAGCAGGTGCGCGACGTGCACACGACGTTCCACGTCATGAGCCTCTCGGTGCTCAATGCCGACAAGGACGTCGAGCAGCGCTACAAGGACATGCTGGAGCGCGGCTGGGGCCCCGTACGCCTCGCGATCGCCGTCGAGCAGGCCCACGGCCCGGAGGCACTGCGGTCGTTCTACACGTCGATCGGCACCAAGCACCACAACGAAGGCCGCGAGTTCGACAAGCAGCTCTACGCCGAGGTGCTGGAGGAGATCGGCCTGCCGGTCGACCTCGCCGATGCCGCCGAGGACATCTCCCTCGACGACGCGGTGCGCGCCTCGCACCAGGACGGCATCGACCGGGTCGGTGAGGAGGTCGGTACGCCGGTCATCTCCATCGGCGGCACGGCGTTCTTCGGCCCCGTGCTCCAGAGCATCCCGCGCGGTGAGGTGGCCGGCTCGGTGTTCGACGGCGCCCGCCTGCTCGCGGACTACCCGGACTTCTTCGAGCTCAAGCGCACCCGCAAGGGCGAGCTGTCGTTCGACTGAACCGACCGCGGGCCGCCACTAGGCTCTTTTGCATGAGTCTTCACCCGCAGTCGCGAGCGCTGCTTGACACGCTCGGCCCCTCCGCGTACGGCTCGCTCGGCGAGACGTACGCGGAGGTCCGTGCGACCGCCCGGGCCGCCGCGCTGGCGAGCACCGACCAGATCGGCCTCGACCACGTCAGCGACGTGGACGCCGACGGTGTGTCGTGCCGGCTCTACCGGCCGCGGCAGGGCGCGCCCGTCGCCCTGTACGTGCACGGTGGCGGCTGGGTCCTGCACGACCTCGAGACCCACGACGCCTTCTGCCGCTACCTCGCGCACACGACGGGGTGGGCGCTGCTGGCGGTGGACTACCGCCGGGCGCCCGAGGAGCCCTACCCAGCGCCGCTCGACGACGTGCAGGCCGCCGCGAGGTGGCTCCGGTCGCACGATCGTGAGCACCGGATCGACGCGTCCTTCCTGCCGGCGATCGGCGACTCCTCAGGCGCCAACCTCGTCGCCGGACTGGCCGTGCGGGAGCCGACCGCGATCGACTTCCAGGTGCTGATGTACCCGCCGGTCGACCGACGCGCTGACCTCAGCGGTCCCGACGACAACGCGGCACTCGAGCGCACGGCGATGGACTGGTTCTGGGAGTCCTACGCGCCCGGCGCCACGGGTGACCTGCCGGAGGTGTCGGTCGTCAACGCGACCAACCTCGCCGACCACCCGCCGGCGTTCCTGGTGACCAACGAGCACGACCTGCTGCGCGACCAGGGCGAGGTCTACGCGGCCCAGCTGGCCGAGGCCGGCGTCGACGTGACGGCGTTCCGCGCGCTGGGCATGGTGCACTCCTACTGGCGCCAGCCGGCGGTGTTCGATGCAGCACGTGCGTCGGTGACGATGGTCGGCGCCCTGCTCGACGCCCGTCGGGCGCGTGCCCGCTGACTGGCATACTGGGCGCGTGAGCGGGGATGTGTGGCTGTCGAGCAAGCGCACCCAGACCCTCCGCAAGCAGGTCGCCGAACGCCCGAGGCTGATCGTCCTGCCCGTCGTCGGCGTCGCCCTCGTCGTCCTGCTGGCACTCCTTCCCGGCCCGGCCACGTTCGCATCGCTGGTCGTGCTGGTCGCCGGCTCCTTCCTGGTCCCGCGGATCTCGGAGACCCCCTCGTACGCGTACGGGCTGCCGGGAGTGCCGGACGGTCCACCGCGACCCAGCCGCATCCCCGTCGAGGCGCACACCTGGGTCAGCCTCGCCGCTGCCGTCGTGGCGGTGATGCTGACGGTTGTCGGCGCGCCATCGGCGGCGTTCGTGGCGTTGGCTGTCGTGGCGGTCGTCGCGTGGCTCGCGTGCGCGGGCACGATGCTCCGCTACCTGCGCCACGGCCGGCGGGTCCGCGAGGCTCTGGAGGCGTACGCGCCGACGATCGCGATGGGCTTCGCCGGGCGCTCGGGCGGGCCCTGGCAGCTGCGCATGTGGGAGCCCTACCTGCTGCGCTCCGGCGAGCGCTGCGTCGTGATCACACTGCACGAGAAGTACCTCCCCTTGATCCTCGACGGCGCCGACCTCACGTCGCCGCTCGTCCAGCTCGGCTCCCGCGGGACGCGCGATCTCGACTCGTTGTTCGTGCGCTCGATCCGCGCGGTCTTCTACGTGCAGAACGCGCAGTCCAACAAGGGGTTCATGGACCACACCGACCTGACCCACGTGTGGCTCAACCACGGCGACTCCGACAAGCCGGCCAACTTCAACCCGCGCCACGCGCTGTACGACATCCTCGTGGTCTGCGGCCAGGCCGGCATCGACCGCTATGAGCGCCACGGCATCCACGTAGCGCCCGAGAAGTTCCGCATCCTGGGCCGTCCGCAGGCCTCCGGGGTGCTGCCGGCACGAGGTCCGATCGCCGAGCGCCGGCCCAAGCGCGTGCTCTACGCCCCGACCTGGCACGGTGTGGACGACGCGGTCAACTTCTCGTCGCTCGAGAAGGGGCCAGACATCGTGCGAGCCCTCATCGCCCGGGACGTCTCGGTGATCTTCCGGCCCCACCCGTTGAGCTATCGCTGGCGCCGCCGCGCAGCGGTCATCCAGGAGATCCGCGACATCCTGCGCGCCGACCGCAACTCCTCGGACCGTCGCCATCGCTGGGGCAAGGTCGTCGACAAGGAGTGGAGCGTGGTCGACTGCGCCAACCACTCGCACGCCCTCATCTCCGACGTCTCGAGCGTCGTCTCGGACTTCCTGCAGTCCGAGAAGCCGTACGCCATGACGAGCATGCGCGCCGGCATCGAGGAGTTTCGCGACGAGTTCTCGGTCGCGCAGACCGGCTACGTCCTGCTCGGCGACATGTCCAACCTCGACGAGGTGCTTGACGACCTCCTCGTACGTGACCCGCTCGCCGCGGCGCGGGCCGAACGCAAGCGCTACGTGCTGGGGGACTTCGTGGGCGAGGAGTCCGCCGACGCGTTCGCGGCTTTCGTGCGCGAGCTCGTCAGAGGTGCCTGAGCAGCTTGCCGCAGGGACTGGAAGACTGAGCACATGCGCGTCCACATCGGCTCAGACCACGCAGGCTTCGAGCTCAAGACCCACCTCATCGCCTGGCTCAACGACAACGGATACGAAGCCGTCGACCATGGCGCCGAGACATACGACTCCGAGGACGACTACCCGCTCTACTGCATCGCTGCGGCTGCCGCCGCGGTCGGCGAACCCGGCTCGCTGGCGGTCGTCATCGGAGGCTCGGGCAACGGCGAGCAGATCGCCGCCAACAAGGTCAGGGGTGCGCGTGCCGCGCTCGCCTGGAGCACCGAGACGGCTTCGCTGGCCCGTCAGCACAACGACGCCCAGGTCGTCGCGGTCGGTGCGCGGATGCACACCGCCGACGAGGCGACGGCGATCGTCGAGACGTTCCTGACGACGCCGTGGAGCCACGCCGAGCGCCACCAGCGCCGGATCGACATGCTGCTCTCCTACGAGGAGACCGGCGAGCTTGCCTGAGGGGCACACGCTCCACCGCCTGGCCGACGAGCTCCGCACGACGTACGTCGGGCGGGCCGTGACCTCGTCGAGCCCGCAGGGCCGGTTCGCCGCCGAGGCGGCACGGATCGACGGACACGTGCTCGACGGCGCAGAGGCGTGGGGCAAGCACCTTTTCGTCTCGTTCGCCGACGTGCCGGAGCAGGCGCACGTCCACCTCGGCCTCTACGGGACGTTCGTCATCAGCCCCGGCGTCGATCGTCCCGTCGTGGGGCAGGTGCGGTGGCGCCTCGAAGCCGGGTCGACGGCCGATCTGCGAGGAGCCAACACGTGCGAGCTGCTGACGCCCCCGGAGGTCGACGCCCGGATCGCCCGACTCGGCCCGGATCCGTTGCGGGCTGATGCCGACCCGGATCGCGCCTGGCACCGCATCCACCGCTCCACGACCCCGATCGCCGCGTTGCTGATGGATCAGGCGGTGCTCGGCGGGGTCGGCAACGTCTACCGGGCGGAGGTGTTGTTCCGCAACGAGGTGGCTCCGATGACCGCTGGGCGCCGAGTCACTCACAAGCGCTGGAACGCGATGTGGGCCGACCTCGTCGACCTGATGCGCGACGGGGTGCGCACCGGCCGGATCGACACCGTCAGGCCCGAGCACGAGCCCGAGGCGATGGGCCGTCCGCCGCGTGCCGACGACCACGGGGGAGAGGTCTACGTCTACCGGCGAGAAGGGCAAGCCTGTCTCGTCTGCGGGATGCCCGTGCGACGCCGAGTCCTCGCCGGCAGAAACCTGTTTTGGTGTCCGACATGCCAGCATCGTGGATAGGGTCGATGGTGTGACGACTCGGTTCCGGCGGACGCTGCCCACACTGGCGGGCTACGTCGATGAGCGCATCGTCCGGTGGCGCACCGGCACCAGTGAAGGACAGGTCGCGGTCCTCGGCGGCTTGATCGTCCTGTCCACCGGCATCATGCTGCTGTCGCTGATCAGCTACAACACATTCCCGGCGGCGACCTTCGTGATCCCGATCCTGCTCGGCACGATGGCCCTGCGCTACAAGCCGCTGCTCGCACTGGTGCTGTTCATCGTCGCGGCGACGGCGATCACAGTGACGCACGAGACGATCAAGTCGGGCATGACCACGGGCCGGGTCAGCACTCTGATCGTCATGGCGCTCGTCGCCGTCATCGTGCTGTTCGAGTCGAGCCGTCACCGCAGCGGCCTGCCGGGCCCTCTCGGTGAGGCGATGCTGGTCGACCTCAAGGACCGGCTCCAGGCGCAGGGCGTCGTTCCGCCGCTGCCCACGGGCTGGAAGTCGCAGTCCGCGATGCTGCCGGCGGGGGGCGCCAAGTTCGCCGGTGACTTCCTCGTCGCCAACCTGTCGGAGGACGAGACCAAGCTCGAGATGGTCCTGGTCGACGTGTGCGGCAAGGGCGTGGCCGCAGGCACCCAGTCCCTGCAGTTCGCGGGCGCGCTCGGTGGCCTCATCGGTGCCCTGCCTCCGCTCGGCCTGTTCGCCGCCGGCAACGACTTCCTGGTCCGGCAGAACTGGGACGAGGGCTTCGCCACGGCGGTGCACGTCCTGATCGACCTGCCGAGCGGGAATTACTCGATCATCAACGCCGGACACCCTCCGGCGCTGCGCTGGGACTCGGCCAGCTCGGTGTGGCAGATCGACGGTGCGCGCGGCACGGCGCTCGGCATCATGAAGCGGCCGGACTTCCACCAGACGACCGGACGCCTCGAGGTCGGCGATGCGCTGATGTTCTACACCGACGGCGTCGTCGAGTCGCGGACGCAGGACTTCACGGCCGGCATCGAGTGGCTGCGCACGGAGGCGGCGACGATCGTGACGGCAGGCTTCGACCAGGCACCACGCCGCATCCTCAAGATGGTCACGACGGGCGACGACGACCGAGCGGTGCTGATCCTCAGTCGTCCTGGGGTGCCGGCGCTGCCGGCTGAGGGAACTGAGTCCGCAGCACCGCGTCCCAACCACGCGCTCCCATGAGGTTGCGGCTGCGGATCGACAGGCTCGCAGACGGCGTGACGGTGTAGCGGATCCTGGGCCGACGGGTGGTCAGCGACCTCTCGATGACCTTGGCGACCGCGTCAGGGCCCCCTCCGAGGTGCCGCATGGGCCCCGCATACACCTCCTTGGTCGCCTTGGCGACCTCGGCGTTGAACTCCGCGTACGGGCCGTCGTCGTTGCCCGCCATCGACGCGACTGCGGCATTCTCGAAGTTCGTCGTGATCAGGCCCGGCTCGACGATCACGACCTTGACGCCGAACCCGGCGACCTCGAACCGCAACGCGTCCGACAAGGCCTCCACGGCGTACTTCGTCGCGTGGTACGCCCCGCCGCCCGGGAACACGAGCCGGCCGCCCATCGACGAGATGTTGACGATGCGCCCGGAGCCCTTCTGTCGCATCGACGGCAGCACGAGCTGGCACATCCGGACCAGGCCGAACACGTTGGTCTCGAACTGCCGGCGTACGTCGTCGAGGTCCAGCGTCTCGACCGCACCGGACTGCGAGTATCCGGCGTTGTTGACGAGTGCGTCGATGCGACCGGCCTCGCCGAGCACCGTGTCCACGGCTGTGGTCATCGAGTCCTCACTCGTGACGTCGAGCGCGAGGGCGCGGCACCCGCCCGCCGCCAATGCGTCGAGGGTCTCGGGCCTGCGCGCCGTGGCGTAGACGGTCCAGCCGGACTTCGACAGGCGAGCAGCCGTCGCCTCCCCGATGCCGGACGAGCAGCCGGTGATGAGCACGGTTCGAGCAGCGGGATCGGTCATGTCGCCCAGTATGGCGGCAGATCGTGGCTACGCTACGGGAATGGCCGACGCCCCCGAGCCCATCCGATTCGCCGACGTCGCCGAAGCGGAGGCCTGGTACGAGGCACACCATGCCGACACCGATCGGGCGTGGTTCGTGATCGCCAAGAAGGGCTCAGCGCTGCAGACGCCGACCTTGGCGGAGCTGCTCGACCTCGCTCTCGCGTTCGGCTGGATCGACGGCCAGCGGCGATCGCTCGACGAGCAGGCCTACCTCCAGTCGTACGGGCCCCGGCGCCCGCAGAGCCCGTGGTCGGAGATCAACCGCGACAAAGTCGCGGCCCTGACCGCGGCTGGCCGCATGCGCCCGGCCGGTGTCGCAGAGGTCGAGCGGGCCAAGCAGGACGGCCGGTGGGACGCCGCGACCGCGAGCCCGTCCACGGCCGAGGTGCCTGCGGACTTCCTGGAGGCGCTGGAGGCGAACCCGGCTGCGAAGGAGTTCTTCGCGACGCTCAACAAGCGCAACACGTTCGCGGTCTACTACCAGCTCCATCACGCCAAGCGTCCCGAGACCCGCGCCCGGCGCATCACGAAGTTCGTCGCGATGTTCGAGCGCGGGGAGACCCTGCACTGACCTACCAGGTGCGGTCGACCCTGCGGTGGTAGTGCGTGCCGGCCTTGCCGCCGGCCAGCGCGGCCAGCAGTGTCGCGAAGATCGCCGCGGCGATCGTGACCGCACCGCCGAGCGTCAGGTCGTCGGTGGGGATGGGCACGTCAGGGATGTCGACGCGGTTCATGACGTCGTACTCCGAGCCGTACACGGCTCCGATGATCGCGGCGATCACGACGACCACCACGCTGATGAGCCACACGGCCCAGCCCTGTCGGGCTCCGTCGAATCGCGACATGCGACCGGCGACGTACCCGCCCGCGTAGAAGCTGATCAGCAGCACGACGAGCAGGACGATGGCGGCGCCGATGCTGATCTTGCCGGCCTCCCGGTCGAGCTGCGACTGGGTCACGTCATTGGCGTTGCCGACAGCGGCCGCGACAGCGCCGATGATGCTCGAGAGCAGCACCGCCATGCCGACCGCGACGAGCCAGCCGAAGAATCCGGCACCCGCGTTCATGCCGCCCCAGCGCTCTTGCTGGTGCTGCTCGACCGTGGCGTCGCGCTCGTCGGGGTCGACAGCTGCCGTGCGGCCGGCCACGTCGTCGCGCGTACGCGTGTCCGTGTCGACGTGCTCGCCCTTGTCCCTGTTCCAGATCATGGCCGTCTCCTGTCCTCCAGCGCGGGTGCGCCCATCACGAGGTGTGGTGGAGGGACTACCCAGGTCGCGGGGATGTCAAGCAATTTCGGGGTGATTCGGCCTCGGTCTGCTGGGTATCGAGAACAGCACGACACGATCGGAGGGATGGAACATGACGGACTTGAACGGACGACGAGTGGCGATCCTGGCCGCCGACGGCGTCGAGCGAGTGGAGCTCGAGCAGCCGCGTGGCGCCCTGACTGACGCAGGGGCCACGACGCATCTGCTGTCGTTGCAGGATGGGCAGATTGCTGCCCGCAACAACGACCTGGAGGACGCCGGTACGTTCGACGTCGACGCGCTGGTCGGCGACGCCTCGGTGGACGACTACGACGCACTGTTGCTGCCGGGCGGGACGGTCAACCCGGACAAGCTGCGGGTCGACGAGACCGCGATGGCGTTCGTGCGGGAGTTCGTCGAGAGCGGCAAGCCCGTCGCGGCGATCTGCCACGGACCGTGGAGCCTGCTGGAGGCCGGCGTCGTGTCCGGTCGGACCGTGACATCGTTCCCCAGCATCCGCACGGACCTGAGCAATGCCGGCGCGACCGTCGTCGACGAGGAGGTCGCGACGGACGGCAACCTCATCACGAGTCGCTCGCCGGACGACCTGGACGCCTTCAGCGGCGCGCTGGTGTCGGCGATCGGGAACGCCTAACCCCAGAGGTTCGGCATGACGTAGGGCCCCTCGATGGAGGGGCCCTACGTCACGGGGTGGAGCGGACGACGATCCCTGCTATGGCGCCTCCGGCGCGACGAAGGGGCCCATCGAGTCTCGACGACCGGACGGGCCCCTTCGGGGCGGAGCGGACGACGAGACTCGAACTCGCAACATTCTGCTTGGAAGGCAGAGACTCTAGCCAATTGAGTTACGTCCGCGAAGCCTTGCGGCAACGACATACATCTTGCCACATGCGCGGACTGGATCAGGCGTCGGTGTGCACGATGACGTCGGCATGGCGGCGGGTCTCCTCGGCCGAGAAGTGAGCCGCCTCCTGTGCCGCCCAGGTGTCCCAGAACGGCGCATACACACCACCGTCCCGCGCCAAGGCGCGCTGCTTCCGTACGGCCGTGGGTGCCTCGACCCAGATCAGCAGGCTGAGGAACGGTCGTATCGCCCCCGACCCACTGCCGACGCCGTCGAGGATGAGGAGAGGCACGGGAGGTACGTGCAGAGGCGCGCCTGGTCGGTCCTCGACCCAGTCCCACCGGGCGGCCGTGCCCACGTCGCCCACCGCAACAGACTCGAGCACGCCGTGCACCATCGGAGGAGTCGCGGCGAGACCGTGCCAGCCCGGGTAGAGATCCTCCAGGTGCAGCACGCTCGCGCCCGCCGCATCGGCCAGCTCGCCGACGAGGCTCGTCTTGCCCGATCCGCTCGGTCCGTCGACCGCGACGACGGTCGTCGAGCCGCACGCAGGCTGCCGTTCGTGGATGAGAGCGACGAGCCCGTCGTACCGATGCGAGGTCACGGGGCAAGTGTCCACTAGACTGACGCGGCTACGGGATGTAGCGCAGCTTGGTAGCGCATCCGCTTTGGGAGCGGAGGGTCGCAGGTTCGAATCCTGTCATCCCGACTTCGTGAAATGCCGCACCGGACGTACGTCTGACCGTCGCGTGACGTTCACCCTCCGCTGGAGGGTTGGTTCTGCCGCACCTGTCCGAATGGGCATGTGACGACGAGGACTGGAGCCCTGCTCCCGGATCGTAGGACGTTCCTGATCGGCAGCTTCGGTCTCGCCGCAGGGGTGGGCGTGCTGGGGTCGGAGGTCCTGTCGACCCCGGCGGCGTCGTCGACGGTGTCGCCGTTCCGCCACGGAGTCGCCTCGGGCGACCCGCTCCCCGACGCAGTCGTGTTGTGGACCCGGGTGACCCCGACCGAGCAGTCGGTCCCGGGGTCGGGTCAGGGGCCTCGCGTCGCGGTGCGCTGGGAGGTCGCCCTCGACGACGCATTCACGGACGTCGTGCGCTCCGGCACGGTCCACACCGACGCCGGGCGCGACCACACGGTCAAGCTCGACGCGACCGGGCTGGCGCCGGCGACGGACTACTGGTTCCGCTTCACGTACGCCGACGCCGTGTCACGTACGGGGCGAACGCGCACGGCACCCGCACCGGGGAGCACGCCTGAGCGACTGCGGTTCGGCGTCGTGTCGTGCGCCAACTGGCAGGCAGGCTGGTTCAACTCCTACCGGCACCTCGCCGAGCGGGGAGACCTCGACGCCGTGATCCACCTCGGCGACTACCTGTACGAGTACCAGCCGGGCAAGTACTCGTACGGCTTCCGCAACGAGGACGTGCGCCGGCACGACCCGCCGCGGGAGATCGTCAGCCTGAGCGACTACCGGCGCAGGCACGCGCAGTACAAGACCGACCGCGATCTCCAGGCCTTGCACGCCGCGGTGCCGTTCATCGTCACGTGGGACGACCACGAGGTGGCCGACGGCAGCTGGGCTCACGGAGCGTACGAGCACCAGGCGCGTGAGGGGTCGTACGCCAAGCGCGTGCGCGCGGCCCAACAGGCGTACGACGAGTGGATGCCTGTGCGGATCTCGGGCACGGCGGTGGTGGGTGACGGGCGGAAGATCTACCGGCGACTGCAGTTCGGCCGGCTGGTCGACCTGTCGATGCTCGATCTGAGGACCTATCGCAGCAAGCGCGTCGGCGAGGACGATCCGGCGATCAACGACTCCACGCGCACGATCGCGGGGGAGCACCAGCTCGCGTGGCTCAGCGGGAACCTCGCGACGTCGCCGTGCCGCTGGAAGCTCGTCGGCAACCCGGTCATGCTCGCGCCCGTGCGGCTGCCACCCCGGCCGGCCGCGGAGGAGTTCGCCCTGAGCCAGACCGTCAGCCTCACGCCGCTCCGGTCGTCGACCCCCAACACCGACGAGTGGGACGGCTATCCGTCGGACCGCCGGCGGCTGCTCGGCCGGGTCGAGGCTGACGGCACGACCGACGTGGTGTTCCTGACCGGCGACGTGCACACCGCGTGGGCCAACGACGTGCCCGGCCCGAGCGGCAGCGTCGTCGCCACCGAGCTCGTGTGCAGCTCGATCACGAGCAACAACGTCGACGACTTCATCGGTGCGCGGCCGCGGACGGTCTCGCTGACCCTCGAGGCAGCGATCCAGGCCGAGAACCCGCACGTACGCTTCGTCAACCTCGACGACCACGGGCACTCCGTCCTCGAGGTGACGCCGGAGCGGATCCAGATGGACTGGTATGCCGTCCACGACCGCCGCGACCCGCGTTCGGGCTCGCGGCGACTGGCGTCGTGGTCCGTGAAGTCCGGGGTGGCACGGGTCGAGCCGGTCGATCACCCGCTCGACGCCTGATCGCGGGGGCGAGACTCGATTCGGGGTTGCCTTGTCGCCCGTGAGAGACTGGTACGTCGCTGCAATCGCCGGGCGTACGTCCGCGGCAGCCCCCACCGTCAAGCATCGAGATCATGCAGGAGATCAGTCACGTGAAGAGCACCACCGAGACACTGAGCCCGACCCGGATCAAGCTCACCATCGAGGTGCCGTTCGAGGAGTTCAAGCCCAGCCTCGACGCCGCATACAAGACCATCGGCTCGCAGATCACGATCCCCGGCTTCCGCAAGGGCAAGGTCCCCGCGGCGATCGTCGACCAGCGGGTCGGCCGCACCGCGGTGCTCGACGAGGCCATCAACTCCGCACTGCCCGGCTGGTACAGCCAGGCCCTGCAGGACACCAAGATCCAGCCGCTGAGCCAGCCCGACATCGACCTGTCGAAGTTCGAGGACGGCGAGCCCATCGAGGTCACCGCCGAGCTCGACGTACGTCCTGAGCTCGAGCTGCCCGACATCTCCACCATCGCGGTCACCGTCGAGGATGCTGCTGTCGGCGACGACGACGTCGAGGAGCAGCTCACGGCGCTCCGCGAGCGCTTCGCCACGTTCGCCGAGGTCGACCGTGCTGCCGCCGAGGGCGACTTCCTGACGATCGACCTGTCGGCTTCGCAGAACGGTGAGGACATCGAGGCGGCTCAGGCCGAGGGCATGCCCTACACGATCGGCCGGGCCACGATGCTCGACGGCCTCGACGAGGCACTCATCGGCCTCAAGGCCGGCGAGTCCAAGACCTTCACGACCAAGCTCGTCGGCGGCGACCTCGCCGGCAAGGACGTCGACGTCACCGTCACGGTCAAGGACGTCAAGGAGCAGCAGCTCCCCGAGCTCGACGAGGAGTTCGCCCAGACCGCGTCCGAGTTCGACACGATCGACGAGCTGCGTGCCGACCTGACCGACCGCGTCACGCGCGGCAAGCGCATGGAGCAGGCCAACGAGGCCCGCGACCTGGTGCTCGACGAGATCGTCAGCAAGATCGACGCGCCGCTGCCGGAGAACCTCGTCACCGAGGAGATCGACAGCCGCCGCCAGCAGATCGAGCAGCAGCTCGCGATGGCCGGGGTCGAGTTCCAGACCTACCTCGATGACGAGAAGCAGACGATCGACGAGTTCGAGGCCGACCTCGAGAAGCGCGTGCGCGACTCGCTGATCGCCCAGTTCGTGCTCGACCAGATCGTCGCCAACGAGGAGTTCGGCATCGACGACGCCGAGCTGTCGCAGCACATCATGCGCCGCGCCCAGCAGTCCGGCGAGGACCCCAACGCGTACATCCAGCACATCATGGAGCACAACCACGTGCCCGAGATGGTGAGCGAGGTGCTGCGCGGCAAGGCGCTCGCGTCGCTCGTGGAGTCGGCCAAGGTCACGGACAAGTCCGGCAACGTCATCGAGCTGTCCAAGCTGCGCGCTGACGGTACCTACGGCGACGAGGCGGATGACGCAGAGGCTCCCGCCGAGGCGTGATGCATAACTCCCCGCGTGGGAGTTCATTTTCGGTTCGGATACCGGCAGTATGTACACATGCCCGATGAACCTGCACGGACGACTGACGTCGCGGCGCTGGCTCTCGACTACAGCGACCGCCTGATCGTCGGCACCGTACGTGACCTGCACTCGGCCGTCGCCTCCCGCATGTTCAAGGCGACACGGGTCGTGGGCGGTCACGTCCCGGAGTCGCTGCACGATGCCGTCGTCACGTCGGTCTACGGCGCGATCTCCGGCGTCCTGCGCGTCTCGAGCGGCTCAGTGCGGGCGCTCGCGACGCGCGGCATCGGCCGGCCGATCGAGGACACCCGGCGGGGCCGGCTCGTGGTCGCGGCGGTCAACGGCCTGATCGGCGACGAGCTCCGCATGCTCGACGACCCGCAGGCGATCACGATGGCGATCCGGTCCGAGGGCCAGGACGTGCCCGCGACGTCGTGGCCCCTCGCCGAGGCATTCCGTGACGGCACGAGCCATCCCGTGGTGTTCCTGCACGGGCTGTGCGAGAACGACGAGTCGTGGGCCAACGGCGCCAAGGTGCACGGCACGACGTACGCCGAGCGGATCCTGGCCGAGACCGACGGCACGCCAGTGATGATCCGCTACAACACCGGGCTGCACATCTCCGAGAACGGCAAGCATCTCGACGCGCTGCTCCAGCAGGTCGTGGAGTCGTGGCCCGTGCCGGTCACGCGCATCACCCTCGTCGGTCACTCGATGGGCGGCCTGGTCGCCCGCGCGGCGACGAACCATGCGACCGCCTCCGGGCAGACGTGGCAGCACCTCGTACGCGACGTGGTGTGCCTCGGCACCCCGCATGCGGGCGCGAACCTCGAGAAGGTCGCTCACCTCGGCTCCCGCCTGCTGCGCTTCTGGCCGGAGTCCACGCCGTTCAGCTCGATCCTCGAGAGCCGCTCGGCCGGCATCGTCGACCTGCGCCACGGCTACATCACCAAGGACGAGTGGGAAGGGCAGGACCTCACGGGTCAGTGGGGCCTCGATCGCATCGCCGCGGCGCCGCTGCCGCTCGCGGAGTACCACTTCGTCGCGGCCACGCTCGGTGCCTCGCAGCGCCACCCGCTGAGCGCCGTGCTCGGCGACCTGCTGGTGCACTTCTCGTCGGCGACCGGTGTCGGTCGCGCGGGGCCCATCGTCGACGGCGCGACGTTCGAGTACCTGCCGAGCGCCCACCACTTCGCGCTCCTCAACCACCCCCAGGTGGGAGACTGGCTCGTCGAGTGGCTCAACTCCCGTACGCGCAACGTGCGCGCACTGCCCGCCGCACCGCGGCGCGCCTGAGCGTCGTACGCACCGAGAGGACCGAACCATGGGGCAACCCCCGCTCGAGTCGAGCATCCAGATCGCCGCGACGCCCGACGAGGTGTGGGCGGCGGTCTCGGACGTCAAGGCCATGCCGCGTCGCAGCCCTGAGCTCGTCGGCATGTGGTTGTTCGGCAAGCCGCGAGTCGGCCGCCGCGGGCTCAACCTCAACCGGCGCAAGGGCTTCGCCTGGCCGACGCTGAGCCGGATCGTCCAGTGGAAGCCGCCGGCCAACGACAACGGCCGTGGCGTCTTCCGGTTCCACGTGTGGCCGACCAACGTCGACTGGTCCTACGAGATCGAGCCCGTCGACGGCGGCACCGAGCTGACCGAGCGGCGGACGGCGTTGCCCAACCCGTCGCTGAGCGTACGTCTGACCGCCCGGTACGCCCTCGGTGGCGCAGACTCACACGACGCGGAACTGCTCGACGGCATCGACCGCACGCTGGCCACGATCAGGTCCGAGGTCGAGGCTCAGCGGTAGAACTCCTCGTCGATGCTCGCGAGGCGCGACGGGTGGACGCGGTCGCCGAGGCCGTAGAAGTGCTGGAAGCTCATGATGAGCGGCCGCCAGCGATCGGGGTCGATGCGGTGGTCGGTGCCGGGCATGCGGATCGCCTCGTGCACGTGGACCCGGTCGACGTGCACCTCGAACATCAGCGCGCCGTCGCCGACCGGGTGCGAGTCGACCACGTGCGCCTCGAGGTTGACCGGGCACTCGGCGATGCGGGCTGCGGCGACGGTGTCCGAGGGCAGCGCCGTCAGACCTGCTCGCGCGAACTTGTCGGGCTCGTACGCATATCCGCGCCCCGCCTTGGCGGGCGGCACGTCCCTCCGGCCGGTCGTCAGCGCCAGTCGGTCGACCTCGGTCACGAGCTCCACCGACGGCAGGTTGAGCACGCAGTCGGGGTTGCGCTGCAGGTTGGCCGCGGTCTGCGACCGTGCACCGATGCCGAGCACGCCGGTGTGCCCGAGCCAGAACGCCGACGACATCGGCATGATGTTGCTGCTGCCGTCGGGATTGACCGACGTCAGGAGCACCACCGGGGTGCCGAAGTAGAGGATCGCCGGGTCGATCACGGTGTGCGGGTCGAGGGTCTGCGTGGTCACGGTCATGCATCCATCGTCAGGGAGTTCCGCCGTGCGGACCGGCGGGTTTCGGACGTGACGTTTCAGTGGCGGAGAGCAGCGTCAGCGATCGACGAGGGTGAGCTCGAAGGCGTACAGGTCGGGGCGGTACGCGTGCCGGCCGTACTCGACGGCGCGGCCGGCGTTGTCGTACGCCGTGCGGGCCATCGTGAGCAGGGGAGCGCCCTTCTTCTCGCCGAGCAGCTCCGCCTCCTCCGCGCCGGCGCCACGTGCGCCGATGCGTTGGCGGGCGACGCGCATGAGGATCCCGGACGACCGCATGTGGGCGTACAAGCCGGTCTTCGCCAGGTCGACGGCGTCGAGGTCGACCACGTCGACGGGGATGAAGTTGTGCATCACGGCGAGTGGCTGCTTGCCGACGTAGCGCAGGCGCTCGAGCGACCACACGTCCTCACCGACCTTGAGCTGCAGCTCGTGCGCGACGTCCTCCTCGGCGGCGACCTTGCCGACCGCGAGCACCTCCGTACGCGGCTTCTGCCCTGCGGCGCTGAGGTCGTCGAACAGGCTGGTCAGCTCGACCGAGCGACGGATCTTGCCGTGCACGACCTGGGTGCCGACGCCGCGCTTGCGCACGAGCATGCCCTTGTCGACGAGCACCTGGATCGCCTGGCGCATGGTCGGGCGCGACAGCCCGAGGTCCTTGGCGAGCGCGATCTCGTTGTCGATGCGTTCTCCCGGCGCGATCTCGCCGCTCAGGATGGCCTGCTCGAACTGCTCGGCCACCTGGAAGTACAAGGGCACGGGGCTCGACCGGTCGAGCGTGAACCTGGGGCCTGGCATGCGGACAATGTATCCGTTCATGACTAGACGTCAATATGTCAGGACAAAGGGTTGACACGGCTTGTGAGGAGCGCCACACTCGCTCTTGATAGTTTGTCAGCACAAACCCGCAAAGGAACAGCATGACCGCGAGCGACCTGCGTCAGACCGGCCCCCGAGTGGCCGGTGCTCCCATCTCCTGGGGGGTGTGCGAGGTGCCCGACTGGGGCTACCAGATGCCGCCCGAGCGCGTCATGACCGAGATGGAGCGGTTGGGGCTCACGGCGACGGAGTTCGGACCCGACGGATTCCTCCCCGAGGACGCCGAGGCCAAGGCGACGTTCCTCGCGACGTACGGACTCGAGGCCGTCGGCGGATTCCTCCCCGTGCTGCTGCACGACCCGGCCCACGAGCCCATCGCCGAGGTCGACGTCTTCATCGACAGCTGCCTCGCGACCGGTGCCGGTGTCGTGGTGCTCGCCGCCTCCACCGGACACGACGGCTATGACGAGCGGCCGGTGCTCGACGACGTGCAGTGGAAGACCCTGCTGACCAACCTCGACCGCATCTCAGACCACGCAGCGGAGCGTGGCGTGCTCGCGGTGATCCACCCCCACATCGGCACGATGGTCGAGGACGCCGACGACGTCCAGCGGGTCGTCGACGGATCGCACATCGGCTTCTGCATCGACACGGGCCACCTCAAGGCCGCGGGGGCTGACCCCGTCGCGATCTCGCTCGCCAACCTCGACCGGGTCAAGCACGTGCACCTCAAGGACGTCGACGCCGCCAAGGCGGCCAAGGTCGTCGCCAAGGAGATCACCTTCTCCGACGCGGTCGCCGACGGCATGTGGCGCGTGCTCGGCACCGGCGATGTCGACGTCAAGGCCATGGTCGAGGCGCTGCAGGGCGCCGGCTACGACGGCTGGTACGTCCTGGAGCAGGACGTCATGTTCAAGGACGGCGAGCCCGAGGGCGAGGGCCCGATCGCTGACGTCCGCGCCAGCCTGGACTACCTGAAGGCTGTCCTGGCGTGACCTCGTTCGAGCTCATCACGATGGGACGCGTCGGCGTCGACATCTATCCCGAGCAGGTCGGCGTCCACCTCGAGGACGTCACCTCGTTCGCCAAGTTCCTGGGCGGCAGCTCGACCAACGTCGCGGTGGCTGCGTCACGGCTGGGCCACAGGGTCGCCACCATCACGCGTACGGGCGACGACCCGTTCGGCCGGTTCATCCACACTGCGCTGCAGGGCTTCGGCGTCGACGACACGTGGGTGACACCCGTCGCCGGCCTGCCGACGCCGGTCACGTTCTGCGAGATCTTCCCGCCGGATGACTTCCCGCTCTACTTCTACCGTGAGCCCAAGGCGCCGGACCTGGAGATCAACGTCGACGAGCTCGACTTCGACGCGATCCGTGCCGCCGACGTCTTCTGGGTCACCGGCACCGGGCTGTCGCAGGAGCCGAGTCGCGCTGCCCACCTGGCCGCTCTCGAGGCGCGCGGCAAGCGGGGCATCACGGTGCTCGATCTCGACTACCGCCCGATGTTCTGGGAGTCCGCCGAGGCGGCCACCGCCCAGATCCAGGCCGCCCTCCCATACGTCTCGGTGGCCGTCGGCAACCGCGAGGAGTGCGAGGTCGCGATCGGCGAGACCGACCCGCAGGCCGCCGCCAAGGCGTTGCGGGCCACCGGCGTCGAGCTCGCTGTCGTGAAGCAGGGCCCCGCCGGTGTGCTGGGCGTACGCGGCGAGGAGTCCGTCGTCGTGCCGCCCGTCCCCGTCGACGTGGTCAACGGCCTCGGCGCCGGCGACGCGTTCGGCGGCTCACTCGTCCACGGCCTGCTCAGCGGCTGGGACCTCACGACCACACTGGCGTTCGCGAACGCTGCCGGCGCGTACGTCGCCGGACAGCTCTCGTGTGCCGATGCCATGCCCACCGCAGGCGAAGTCGCCGCGGTGCTCGAACGGGGGAAAGTCTGATGACCGCGGTGAACGCCGAGAGCATCGCACGCGTCGTGACGACGCGTGCGCTCCATCCGGAACGGATTGCCGAGCTCGCTGCGAGCCGGCAACAGCCGACCAGCCTCGCGGGGGAGACGGGCCGACTGCTGCTCGTCGCGGCCGATCACCCGGCCCGCGGTGCCCTCCGGGCCGGCGACGACGCGCTCGCGATGGGCGACCGGGCCGAGCTGCTGAGCCGTATGGTCCGCGCGCTCGAGCGCCCCGGTGTCGACGGCGTGCTCGGCACGGCTGACGTCATCGAGGACCTGCTGCTGCTCGGAGCCCTCGAGGGCAAGGTCGTCATCGGGTCGATGAACCGCGGCGGCCTGGCCGGCACGGTCTTCGAGATCGACGACCGGTTCACCGGCTACGGCGCCGGCGCGATCGCGGCAGCGGGCTACCAGGGCGGCAAGATGCTGTTCCGCATCGACCCTGAGGACCACGCGACCCCGGCGACGATGCAGGCCTGCGCCCATGCGGTGGACGAGCTCGCGGCGCACCAGGTGATGGCGATGGTCGAGCCCTTCATCTCGCGTCGTGACGCCTCGGGACGCATCCGCAACGACCTGACGACCGAGGCGGTCGTCCGCTCCGCGACGGTCGCGGCGGGGCTCGCCAGCACGTCGGCGTACACGTGGCTCAAGCTCCCCGTGGTCGACGACATGGAGTCGGTGCTGGCCGCCACGACCCTGCCGGTCGTGCTGCTCGGCGGTGAGGTCTCGGCCGACCAGGGTGCTCAGTTCGCCGCCTGGTCCAAGGCCCTGACCAGCCCGAACGTCCGCGGCATGGTCGTCGGGCGCACCCTGCTGTTCCCGCCCGACGGCAACGTCGAGGCGGCCGTCGACGCGACCGTTGAGATGATTCGCTCATGACGTACGTGGTGCGCTCGGCCCAGGACATCACGCCGGAGTCTGCCGGCTGGGGCTACAGCGGGCTGCGCATCGTCGAGCTCGCCGCCGGCGAGAGCCAGGCACTGGCCACCGAGGGCTCCGAGTACGTCGTGCTGTCACTCGGCGGCTCAGCCGTCGTGACGGTCGACGGTCACACGTACGACCTGGAGGGCCGCACCAGCGTGTTCGCCGGGCCGAGCGACGTGGTGTACGCCCCTCGCGACGCCGAGCTGTCGGTCAGCAGCGAGTCCGGAGGCCGCTTCGCCCTCGCCTCGTCGCGCTGCGACAACCGGCTCGCGCCTGCCTACCTGGCCAAGGCCGACGTTCCGGTCGAACTGCGCGGCGCGGGCCAGTCCAGCCGGCAGGTCAACAACTTCGGCATCCCCGGTGTCCTCGAGGCGGACCGCATCATCGCCTGCGAGGTGCTGACGCCCGGCGGAAACTGGTCGTCGTGGCCTCCCCACAAGCACGACGAGGAGCGCGACGGTGAGACCGCCTTGGAGGAGATCTACTGGTTCGAGGTCGCGGACGGCCCCAACGGCCCCGGCATCGGGTTCCAGCGGGTCTACGGCCACGATGGTGCCGACATCAACGTCACGACCGAGATCCGCAGCGGCGACGCCGTCCTGATCCCGCACGGCTGGCACGGCCCGTCGATCGCGGCGCCCGGCTACGACCTCTACTACCTCAACGTCATGGCCGGCCCCGGCGCCGAGCGTGCCTGGCTGATCTGCGACGACCCGGCCCACACGTGGGTCCGTGACACCTGGGCCGACCAGCCGGTCGACCCGCGACTGCCGTTCGGGCAGGAGGCGCTCGTATGAGCGAGCGCAGCGAGCGAATCATGGGACAGGGTTCATGCCGGCGCCGCCGTACCGTGTGCTCTTCATCGGAGGTGACGGCATGACTTCCGTCCGTCTGACCGTGGCGCAAGCCCTGGTGCGCTTCCTCGAGGCCCAGCACGTCGAGCGTGACGGCGTCGAGAACGCCTTCTTCGCCGGCTGCTGGGGCATTTTCGGGCACGGCAACGTCGCCGGCGTCGGCCAGGCGCTGCTGGAGCGTGAGGTCGCCGACGAGCCGTCACACCTGCGCTACCTCCAGGGCCGCAACGAGCAGGCCATGGTGCACGCCGCCGTGGCGTACGCCCGACAGCGCGACCGCCTCGCCACGATGGCCGTCACCGCATCGGTCGGTCCCGGTGCCACCAACATGATCACCGGCGCGGCTCTGGCGACGATCAACCGGCTGCCGGTGCTGCTGCTGCCGGGCGACACGTTCGCCACCAAGGTCGCCAACCCCGTGCTGCAGGAGCTCGAGGACCCGGCCAACGGCGACATCTCGGTCAACGACGCCTTCCGGCCGGTCTCTGCCTACTTCGACCGCGTGCACCGGCCCGAGCAGCTTGCTCCGGCGCTGCTCAACGCGATGCGCGTGCTCACCGATCCCGCAGCGACGGGCGCCGTGACGCTCGCGCTGCCGCAGGACGTACAGGCCGAGGCGTGGGACTGGCCCGAGGAGCTGTTCGTCCGCCGGGTCTGGCACGTGGCCCGGCCGGTGCCCGAGCCGGCAGCGCTCGAGCGTGCTGTCGCTGCCATCCGCGACGCCCGCAAGCCGCTCATCGTCGCCGGTGGCGGCGTCACCTACAGTCGC
Organism: Aeromicrobium sp. 9AM; assembly: GCF_902506105.1. GTDB lineage: Bacteria > Actinomycetota > Actinomycetes > Propionibacteriales > Nocardioidaceae > Aeromicrobium. Next base: position 1,878,541 of record NZ_LR733304.1, on the reverse strand, counting down.
GCCAACGACGCACTGCGCGAGTTCGCCGAGGCGACGGGCATACCGGTCGCCGAGACGCAGGCCGGCAAGGGTGCGCTGGCCTACGACCACCCGCGGTCCGTCGGCGCGATCGGTGCGACCGGCACGACGGCTGCCAACACCCTCGCTGCGGAGGCGGACCTCGTGATCGGCGTCGGTACGCGCTACAGCGACTTCACGACCGCCTCGCGCACGGTGTTCGCCGCGGACGACGTGCGGTTCGTCAACCTCAACGTGTCCGCGTTCGACTCGCACAAACTCGCTGCCACCAGTCTCGTCGCCGACGCCCGCGAGGGCCTGCGTGCGCTCACCGAGGGCCTTGACGGCTGGTCCGTCGACAGCGCCCACACCGCACGGGCGACGCAGCTCGCGGGGGAGTGGGACGCGATCGTCCAGGCCGCGTACGTCCAGGATCATCAGCCCCTGCCGGCCCAGTCCCAGGTCATCGGCGCCGTCAACGAGCTGTCCGACCCCCGCGACGTGGTGCTGTGCGCGGCCGGCTCGATGCCCGGCGACCTGCACAAGCTGTGGCGCACGCGCGACCGCAAGGGCTATCACGTCGAGTACGGGTTCTCCTGCATGGGATACGAGATCGCCGGCGGCCTGGGGGTCAAGCTCGCCGCGCTCGACGAGCACGACCAACGCGACGTGTTCGTCATGGTCGGCGACGGCTCCTACCTGATGATGAACACCGAGCTCGTGACGGCGGTCGCCGAGGGCGTCAAGATCATCGTCGTGCTGGTGCAGAACCACGGCTTCGCCTCGATCGGCGCGCTCTCGGAGTCGTTGGGATCGCAGCGATTCGGCACGCAGTACCGCTATCGCACCGAGACCGGCCTCGACGGGGACCGGCTGCCGGTCGACCTCGCCGCCAACGCCGCGAGCCTCGGCGCCGACGTGCTGACCGCGACCGGCATCGAGGACTTCCGCACGGCGGTGCTCAAGGCCAAGCAGTCGACCCGGACGACCGTGATCCACGTCGAGACCGACCCGCTGGCTCCCGCCCCGGACAGTCCGGCATGGTGGGACGTCCCAGTGGCCGAGGTCTCCGCGCTCGACTCGACCCAGCAGGCCCGCACGGCGTACGAGGAGCACAAGACCCACCAGCGCAGCCACCTCGCCCCGCGCGACGGCGAGGACTCGGCATGAGCGCACCTCAGCGAGGACTGCCTCGCCCCCACCAACTTCCCGACGGCACAATGGCGCCGGGCCCCGAGAAGAGAAGGAACACCACCACATGAAGAGAATCAAGATTGTCGGCGCGATCGTTGCTGCCGGCGCCCTGCTCGCCGCATGCAGCGGCACGGGCAGCGACGAAGGTACGGACAAGACCGCAAAGAAGGACTACACGTACGCGGTCGTGACGCACGGCTCGCCGGGTGACGCCTTCTGGGACCGGGTCAAGTCAGGTGCCGAGCAGGCCGGCAAGGACTACGGCGTCAAGGTCGAGTACAGCTCGGACGGCGACCCCGCCAAGCAGTCACAGCTCATCGACGGAGCAGTCGCCGACAAGGTCGACGGCATCGTCGTCTCGATGGCCAACCCCGACGGCATCGAGGACAGCGTCAAGAAGGCCGTCGCCGCGGGCATCCCGGTCATCACCATCAACTCCGGCGTCGACAAGTTCAAGGCGTTCGGCGCGATCACCCACATCGGCCAGACCGAGACCATCGCCGGCGAGGCAGTCGGCGAGCGGCTCAAGGGTGAGGGCCTCAAGAACGCGATCTGCGTCATCCAGGAAGCCGGCAACATCGGCCTCGAGGAGCGCTGCGCCGCGGTCGCCAAGACGTTCGGCGGCAAGGTCCAGAACCTGCAGGTCGACGGCACCGACGACAGCGCCGTGCAGTCCACGATCACCTCGAAGCTGCAGGCCGACAAGTCGATCGACACCGTGCTGACGCTCGGTGGCCAGTACGCGATCGACGCCGTCGGCGCCGTCAAGGACTCCGGCAGCAGCGCCAAGGTGGCGACGTTCGACCTCTCCGAGGACGTCATCAAGGACATCCAGGCCGGCACGATCCTGTTCGCGGTCGACCAGCAGCCGTACGTCCAGGGCTTCCTGGGTGTCACGGGTCTCTACCTGAAGTCGATCAACGGCAACGACATCGGTGGCGGACAGCCGATCAACTCCGGACCGGCGTTCATCACCAAGGACAACGCAGCTGCTGTCCTGAAGTACGCGGCCAACGGAACACGCTGAGCTGAGCCGGGGCCCGGCACCAGCCGGGCCCCGGCCACTCACCCTCACTCATACGCAGGCTCGACGACCACCTCGCGGCGTCGACGAACGGAGCCACCCATGACCACAGCCACCGTGGACGACGAGCGCATCGCGCGTACGTCGACCCTGACCAAGCTGCTGAAACGCCCGGAGATCGGGGCGCTCGTCGCGGCCATCGTGATCTTCGCGTTCTTCGCCCTGACGACCGACGCGTTCGCCACCCCGAGCGGGTCGAGCACCTGGCTCCGTGGCGCCTCGACGATCGGCATCATGGCCGTCGCCGTCTCACTCCTCATGATCGGCGGGGAGTTCGACCTCTCCGCCGGCGCGATGACCGGGTTCACCGGCCTCGTCGTCGGAGTGCTGACCCGCGAGTACGGCGTCAACATCTGGGCCGCGATCCTCGTGTCGCTCCTGCTGGCCCTCGTGATCGGCGCGGTCAACGGCATCCTGGTGATGCGGACCGGGCTCCCGAGCTTCATCGTGACCCTCGGTACGTTCTTCGTCCTGCAGGGCATCGACCTCGCCGGCACCAAGGCCCTGACGGGGCAGGTCGCGATCCAGGGCATGACACAAGTGCCCTTCTACGACCAGGCCAAGCGGGTCTTCGGCTCGGCGCTCGAGGTCCAGCCGCACTGGTTCAACCTCAATCTGGGCTTCATGCGGCTCGACTTCGACTGGTCGCGTCCACTGACGATCAATGCGTCGGTGTTCTGGTGGGTCGGCGTCACGGCACTCGCGACGTGGATCCTGCTGCGTACGCGCACCGGCAACTGGATCTTCTCCGTCGGCGGCGCTCAGACGGCGTCCCGTCAGATCGGCGTACCGGTCTTCAAGACCAAGGTCGGCCTGTTCATGACGACGGCGGGCGCGGGTTGGCTCGTCGGCATGCTGCTGATCTTCACGACGTCGACGGTGCAGAGCAACACCGGCGTCGGTCAGGAGTTCATCTACATCATCTGCGCCGTGGTCGGAGGCTGCCTCATGACCGGCGGCTACGGCTCGGCGATCGGCGCCGCCTTCGGCGCCCTGATCTACGGCATGGTCAGCCAGGGCATCGTCTACGCCGGTTGGGACAACAACTGGCTCAAGGCGTTTCTCGGCGTCATGCTGCTGGGAGCGGTGCTCCTCAATGAATGGGTTCGCAAACGGGCGGAGACAGCACGATGAGCGAGAACGAAGCAGCATCACCGGTCACCAACGTCTACGCCCCGCCACCGCGCGGCACCGCGATCATCGAGGTGCGTGACATCGGCAAGCGCTACGGCAACATCATCGCGCTGAGCGACGTCTCGACGTCCGTGCGTGCCGGCGAGGTGACCTGCGTGCTGGGTGACAACGGTGCGGGCAAGTCGACATTCATCAAGATCCTCGCGGGTGCCCACGAGCACACCGACGGCCAGCTGCTGATCGACGGCGAGGACCACACGCTGTCGAGCCCTCGTGCCGCCCTCGAGCTGGGCATCGCGACGGTCTACCAGGACCTCGCTGTGGTTCCGCTGATGCCGGTGTGGCGGAACTTCTTCCTCGGCAGCGAGATCACCAAGGGTGTCGGTCCGCTCAAGAAGCTCGACATCGACTTCATGAAGCGCACCACGAAGTCCGAGCTGTCGGCGATGGGCATCGACCTGCGCGACGTGGAGCAGCCGATCGGCACGCTCTCCGGCGGCGAGCGGCAGTGCGTCGCGATCGCCCGTGCGGTCTACTTCGGCGCGCGCGTGCTGATCCTCGACGAGCCGACCGCGGCTCTGGGGGTCAAGCAGTCCGGTGTCGTGCTGAAGTACATCGCCAAGGCGCGTGAGCGCGGTCTCGGCGTCGTGTTCATCACGCACAACCCGCACCACGCCTATCCGGTTGGCGACCGGTTCATGCTGCTGCGGCGTGGCAAGAGCATGGGCGACTTCCCCAAGGCCGACCTGACGCTCGAGGACCTCACGGCGATGATGGCCGGCGGCGAGGAGCTGGAGTCGCTTGCCCACGAGCTCGCGGAGACGATGGGTGCGGACTCGGCGATCGCGCAGGAGCTGAAGGCAGACATCACGTGACGGCAGAGCTCCGCGTCGGCATCGTGGGCCTGGGCTGGATGGGCCAGGTCCACGCCCGGGCGCTGAGCCGGCTCACGCAGCACTACACCGACAGCCCGTTGCGGCCGCGGCTCGTCGCGGTGGCCGACACGGCCGACGACGACCGTACGGAACGCGCTGCGCAGGCCTTCGGGTTCGAGCACCAGCTCACCGACTGGCGTGAGCTGGTGACCCGCGACGATGTCGATCTTGTATGCGTGACCGGGCCCAACTTCATCCACCGTGACGTCGCAGTCGCCGCGGCGCAGGCCGGCAAGCACCTGTGGGTCGAGAAGCCCGCGGGCCGCAACGCCGACGAGACCGCCGAGATCGTCGCGGCCGTCGAGGCCGCCGGCGTGCAGAGCGCGGCGGGGTTCAACTACCGCAACGCCCCGGCCGTCGAGCTGGCGCGCGAGCTCGTGGCTTCCGGACGACTCGGCACCGTCGAGCACACGTCCGTACGCTTCGTGTCCGACTACGCCGCGCACCCCGACGGCGCCCTGTCGTGGCGGTTCCAGAACGAGTTCGCCGGCAGTGGCGTGCTCGGCGACCTCGTCAGCCACGCGGCCGACCTCGTCCGCTACGTCGTGGCCGACATCGACGAGCTGATCGCCGACCGGGCGACGTTCATCCCCGAGCGTCCAGAGGCCCGGCCCGGTGCGATGCACTACGAGCGCGGCTCGGGCGCGATGGGACCGGTCGAGAACGAGGACTACGTCTCCGCCCTCCTGCGCCTCGCCGGCGGTTCGCGCGGCATCCTCGAGGCCAGCAGGTCCGCGGTGGGGGAGCAGAACACGTACGGGATCGAGGTGCACGGCACCACGGGCGCCTTGAAGTGGGACTTCCGGCGCATGGGTGAGCTGCAGGTCTGCCTCGACCAGGACTACCAGGACGCGTTCTACGCGACGCGCTACGTCGCTCCGGGAGACGGCGAGCTCGCGGCCTTCCAGCCCGGAGCCAACAACCCCATGGGCTTCGACGACCTCAAGGTCATCGAGGCCCGCCGGCTCGTGCAGTCGATCGCCGACGGCAAGCCGCACGGGGCCACCATCCACGACGCGCTCATCGCGGCGCGCACCGTCGACGCGATGATCGTGTCGGCCGACGAACGAAAGTGGGTCGCACTGTGAGTCTCCGTGTGGGCGTCATCGGGGTGGGTGCCATGGGCGCCGACCACATCAGGACGATCTCGACGGCCATCCCGGCAGCGCGGGTGTCCGAGGTCTACGACTTCGACGTCGAGCGGGCCTACGCCGTCGCGCAGCCGGTCTACGCCGGCGTCGCCGGGTCGGCCGAGGCGCTGATCGACTCGTCGGCCGTCGACGCGGTCATCATCTGCTCGCCGGACCACACGCACGCCGACCTCGCCAAGGCCTGCATCGCCGCCGGCAAGCACGTGCTGTGCGAGAAGCCGCTCGCCGTGACCGCCGAGGACTCGCTATCGGTCGTCGAGGCCGAGGTCGCGGCCGGTCGTCAACTCGTCCAGCTCGGGTTCATGCGGCGCTACGACCCCGGCTACCGGGAGATGCGCGACGCCTTGCGCAACGGCGACATCGGCGACGCGCGCATGGTGCACTGCATCCACCGCAACGCCTCCTCGCACACCAGCTCCACCAGCGAGGGCATCGTCACCGGCTCGATGGTGCACGAGCTCGACATCGTCCGGTGGCTGCTCGACGACGAGGTCGCGAGCATCCGGGTCGAGTCCCCGGTCGCGGAGGGCCTGCGCGATCCCCAGCTGGCCACCATCCAGATGCGCTCGGGCGTCCTGGTGTCGGTCGAGGTGTTCGTCAACGCCGCGTACGGCTACGACGTCCGGTGCGAGCTCGTCGGCACCTCGGGAACCGTGTCGCTCGTGCCGCCGACGCCCTCGAGCCTGCGCAAGGCCGGACTCGACGGCGTACGCGTGCGGGACGACTTCATCGGCCGGTTCTCCGACGCGTACCGGCTGGAGCTCGGCGCCTGGGCCGAGGACGCGCTCAACGGCGTGGTGCACGGTCCCAGCGCCTGGGACGGGTACGTCGCGAACGTCGTCGCCGCGGCGGGTGTCGCCTCACTCACCGCTGGCGGACGCCAGAACGTCTCCCTCGATCCGCGGCCCGACCTCTACGCCTAGGAACCTCGATGACTCTCACACCCGTCCGGATCGGACTCATCGGAGCGGGGCGCATCGGCGCGTCCCACGCCACCGTCATCGCCCGCCGCGTCCCGGAGGCACAGCTGGTCGCCGTGGCCGACCCCCGTCCCGGTGTCGCCGCAGCGCTCGCCGAACCACTGCACGCTCGCGGCGAGTCGTCGCCCGAGGCGGTCTTCGCGGCGGATGACGTCGATGCGGTCGTCATCGCGGCATCGTCCACCGCGCACGCCGAGCTCATCGTCGCCGCTGCCGGCGCCGGCAAGCATGTGTTCTCCGAGAAGCCCGCCGGGATGAGCCTCGAGGAGATCGAGCGCGGCATCGCGGCGACGGCTCAGGCTGGTGTGGCGTTCCAGGTCGGCTTCAACCGCCGCTTCGCCGCCGACTTCCGTGCCGCGCACGACGCGATCGTCGCCGGCCGCATCGGTACGGTCCGGCAGCTGCGCTCCCTGACCCGCGACCCGGGCGCCGGGCCGGCCGATCCCGATGCAGTCCCGCCGTGGACCGTCTTCACCCAGACGTTGATCCACGACTTCGACACCCTCAACTGGCTCAACCCGGGCGCGCGAGCCGTCGACGTCGTCGCGACAGCCGACTCGCTCACGGCGCCCGGTCACCCGACGCTGCTGGACCACGCGACGGTCGTGATCCGGTACGACAACGGTGCCATCGCAACGGCAGAGGCGAGCTTCGCGGCGGCCTACGGGTATGACGTACGCGGCGAGGTGCTCGGTTCGGCCGGCATGGTGACCGCCGGCGAGGGTGCCACGACGTCGATGCGCCTGCACGACGCGACGGGGCGGATTGCGGCGACGGCACACGGCGACACCGAGCTCATGATCGACGCCTACACGGGAGAGTTCGCCGAGTTCGCGACCGCGATCCGCGAGGGGCGTACGCCGTCGGTGACTGGTGAGGACGCCCGCGCCGCCTTCGCGATCGCGCAGGCATGCATCGAGTCGCACCAGTCCGGCACCCGGGCGCAGGTCCCCGCGTGACGTTCACCCTGGCCGTCTGCGCCGAGATGGTGTTCACCGAGCTCCCGTTGCTGGAGCGGATCGATCGGATCCATGCGGCGGGGTTTGCCGCCGAGATATGGGGATGGAACGACAAGGACGCCGCAGCGCTGGCGGCCACGGGCGCGACGTTCACCTCGATGACCGGCTACGTCACGGGCGACCTGATCACGCCTGACGGAGCCGACGACCTGCTCCGCACGGCCGAGCAGTCGATCCCGTTCGCGCAGGCGATCCACTGCCCGACCCTCAACCTGCACGGCACCGGCCTCGGTGACGGTGGCATTCCCGTACGCCCGGTCGAGGTGGTGACCGGCGACATGTGGCTGGCCGCCGAACGTACGCTCTCGCGCGTCGCGGAGCTGGGGGAGCGGCATGGCGTCACGTTCGTCCTGGAGAACCTCAACACCGAGGTCGACCATCCCGGCACCCCGTTCGGGCGCGCCGCCGACACTCTGGCGCTGGTGACCGCGGTCGACAGCCCGCACGTCAAGATGAACCTCGACCTCTACCACGCGCAGATCGGCGAGGGGAACCTCGTCGAGCTCATCCGTCGGTCCGCACCGCACCTGGGCGAGGTGCAGGTGGCGGACGTACCCGGTCGCTGCGAGCCGGGCACGGGCGAGGTCAACTGGCCGTTCGTCGCCCGCGCGCTCGCCGATGCCGGGTACGACGGCGTCGTGGCGATGGAGGCGTACGCGAGCGGCGACTCCCACGTCGCCCTCGAGCGCTTCCGCGAGGCGTTCACGCTCTGACGCCGTCGATCTCCGGCGCGGCGTTCACGCTGTCAGCGAACAGCCGTGTTTTCGCGTGTGTTCGATCCCCGGGCCGTCTAGGTTTGGGGACGTGAACACACCGGATACCCACAGCCCCATGTCGCCGAGAATGGCCGGCGAGGCCGGCCCCTCGGATCTCGATGGCCACATCTACCAGCGGCTGCTCAAGGAACGCATCGTGTTCCTGGGCTCCGAGGTCCGCGACTCCAACTCCAACGCGATCTGCGCCCAGATGCTGCTGCTCAACGCAGAGGATCCGCAGGCCGACATCTACCTCTACATCAACTCGCCGGGCGGCTCGGTCGACTCCGGCATGGCGATCTACGACACGATGCAGTTCATCTCCAACGATGTCGCCACGTTCGGCATGGGCCTGGCTGCCTCGATGGGCCAGTTCCTGCTCGCCGCGGGCACGGCCGGCAAGCGTTACGCCCTGCCGCACGCGCGCATCATGATGCACCAGCCCTCGGGCGGCATCGGCGGCTCGGCGTCGGACATCAAGATCCAGGCGCAGCAGAGCCTGCTGCTCAAGAAGCAGCTCAACGAGCTGCAGGCCCAGCACAGCGGTCAGACTGTCGAGCAGATCGAGCTCGACTCCGACCGCGACCGGTGGTTCACGCCGGAGCAGGCCAAGGAGTACGGACTGATCGATCACGTCGTCGCGAGCGCAGGAGACCTCACATCATGAGCTACTACATTCCCCAGTGGGAAGAGCGCACGTCCTACGGCTTCCGCCGCATCGACCCCTACGCCAAGCTGTTCGAGGACCGCATCATCTTCCTCGGCACGCCGATCAGCGACGACGTCGCCAACGCCGTCATGGCCCAGATGCTGTGCCTCCAGGCGATGGACCCCGATCGCGACATCAGCATCTACATCAACAGCCCCGGCGGCTCGTTCACCGCGCTGACGGCGATCTACGACACGATGCGCTACCTCAAGCCCGACGTGCAGACGATCTGCCTCGGCCAGGCTGCCTCGGCCGCCGCCGTGCTGCTCGCCGCAGGCACGCCCGGCAAGCGTCTGGCGCTGCCCAACAGCCGCATCCTGATCCACCAGCCCTACACCGAGGGCACCGGCGGACAGATCTCCGACCTGGAGATCCAGGCCAACGAGATCCTGCGCATGCGCGAGCTGATGGAGAAGATGATCTCCGACGCGTCGGGCAAGCCCGTCGAGGAGGTCAGCAAGGATGTCGACCGCGACAAGATCCTCACCGCCGCCCAGGCACTGGAGTACGGCCTGATCGACGAGGTCCTCGAGACCCTCAAGGTCCCGGCAGTCTGACGACACGCCTATGACAACCGGCGCCGTGACCGAGACGCAGCACACATTCGCCGCTAGGGTGAAAATATTGCTCTCCCGGTCACGGGCCGGCTCCGGCTCACACCGCGCAGAACCAAGAAGGGACTCTCCACGTGGCACGCATTGGTGAAACGGCCGATCTGCTGAAGTGTTCTTTCTGCGGAAAGAGCCAGAAGCAGGTCAAGAAGCTCATCGCCGGACCAGGTGTCTACATCTGCGACGAGTGCATCGACCTCTGCAACGAGATCATCGAGGAAGAGCTCGCCGAAGGTGCTGAGCTGAGTCTTGGCGAGCTGCCCAAGCCGCACGAGATCTACGACTTCCTCAACGGCTACGTGATCGGTCAGGACGGCGCCAAGAAGTCCCTGGCCGTCGCGGTCTACAACCACTACAAGCGGGTCCAGGCGCAGGTCGGCAGCTCCCGTAGCAAGGACGACCAGGTCGAGCTGGCCAAGTCCAACATCCTGCTCGTCGGTCCCACCGGGTGCGGCAAGACCTATCTCGCGCAGACCCTGGCCCGCATGCTCAACGTGCCGTTCGCGATCGCCGACGCGACCGCCCTGACCGAGGCCGGCTATGTCGGCGAGGACGTCGAGAACATCCTCCTCAAGCTCATCCAGGCCGCGGACTACGACGTCAAGAAGGCCGAGACCGGCATCATCTACATCGACGAGGTCGACAAGATCTCGCGCAAGAGCGAGAACCCCTCGATCACGCGTGACGTGTCGGGCGAGGGCGTGCAGCAGGCGCTGCTCAAGATCCTCGAGGGCACCACGGCATCGGTTCCTCCGCAGGGCGGCCGCAAGCACCCGCACCAGGAGTTCATCCAGATCGACACGACCAACGTGCTGTTCATCGTCGGCGGCGCGTTCGCCGGTCTCGACCAGATCATCGAGCAGCGCAGCGGCAAGACCAGCCTCGGCTTCAACACCGGCCAGGTCGACATCGGCAAGGCCGTCGCGCCCGAGAAGCTCTACTCCAAGGTGCTGCCCGAGGACCTGCTCAAGTTCGGGCTGATCCCCGAGTTCATCGGCCGTCTGCCGGTCATCGCCGCGGTCGACAACCTCGACAAGGAAGCGCTCGTCGCGATCCTCACCGAGCCCCGCAACGCCCTGACCAAGCAGTACGTCCGGCTGTTCGAGATCGACGGCGTCGAGCTCGAGTTCAGCACCGACGCGGCTGAGGCCATGGCCGACCTCGCGCTGGCCCGGGGCACGGGTGCCCGCGGACTGCGCTCGATCATCGAGGCGGTCCTCGAGCCGGTCATGTACGAGATCCCGAGCCGTGACGACGTCGCCAAGGTCATCGTGACCGACGCGACCGTGGCCGGCACCGAGGGCCCGACGATCCTGACCCACGACGAAGTCGCCAAGAAGGCCTCCTAGCCTCCCCAGCCATACCGTCGGTAGGTTGGCTGCATGACCTCAGTCGACATCGCCCTGCTCGGAGCCACGGGATTCACCGGTGGCCTCACCGCCGACTATCTGGGTGAGCACCTGCCGCCGGGCGGGTCATGGGCGATCGCCGGCCGCAACCAGGCCAAGCTCGAGGCCGTCGCCGACCGGATCGAACGGCTCGGGGGAGTGCGCCCGGAGATCATCTCGGCCGACATCAGCAATCCCGACTCGATGACCGCGCTCGCCCGCAGCACCCGCGTCCTGGTCACGACCGTCGGTCCCTACCTCAAGTACGGCGAGGCGGCGGTCAAGGCGAGCGTCGAGGCCGGCATCGCCTACGTCGACCTGACCGGCGAACCGCAGTTCGTCGACGACATGTGGCTCAAGTACCACGATCGTGCCGTGGAGACCGGCGCACGGATCATCCATGCCTGCGGCTTCGACTCGATCCCGTACGACCTGGGCGTGCTGTACGCCGTGGAGCAGCTGCCCAAGGATGTCCCGATCCAGGTGCGCGGCTACATCCGGGCCAATGCGGAGTTCTCCGGCGGCACCTATCACTCCGCGATCAATCAGTTCTCGTCCATGCGCGAGTCCGGCAAGGTCGCCGCTGCCCGTCGCAAGGCCGAGCCGAGGCCCGACGGCCGCAAGGTCCGCGGGTCCGGCAAGGTCGGCAAGGCGCCGGAGCTGGGCGGCTGGGGCGTCCCGATGCCGACGATCGACCCGCAGATCGTGTTGCGGTCGGCCCGGTCGCTCGACCGGTACGGCCCGGAGTTCACCTATTCGCACTTCGCGCACTTCAAGACCCGCCGCATGCTGGCCGCATCGGGTCTCGGGCTCGGCGTGGCGTTCGCCGGGGCACAACTCCCGCCCACCCGCGCACTGCTGCTCAAGCTCAAGGATCCCGGCGCCGGTCCCTCGGAGGACAAGCGCGAGAAGTCCTGGTTCACGTTCACGGTCTTCGCCGAGGGCGGCGGCCAGAAGGTTCGCGCCGAGGTCACCGGCGGCGACCCCGGCTACACCGAGACGTCCAAGATGCTCAGCGAGTCGGCCCTCTGCCTGGCGTACGACGACCTGCCCGACGTCGCCGGTCAGACCACCACGGCGGTCGCCATGGGCGATGCGCTGATCGAGCGTCTGCAGAAGGCCGGCATCACGTTCCGGACCGTCACCGCCGCGTAGTGGCCATCCACGCGCTAGGCGCGGAGCGCCGTGAGGCGAGCTCTTGCGAGCCGAAGCGATGTGACATATTCGTCGCGCGGACCTTCTCACACCCACGCGACGGGGTTTGCCGAGCGCCCAGACGTAGGGTGAAGACATGGACTTCGCCGGAGTCATCACCACCGTCCTGACCTCGAGCGATGCCCCTCCGGGCTTGCTCCCGGCCCGCGAGCAGATGGCACTCTCGCTGGGCTGGCACATCATCCTCGCGTGCTTCGGGGTGGCCTTCCCGACGATGATCTACGTCGTGCACCGGCGGGGCATCGTCCGCGAGGACCCGGTCGCCCTCGGCCTCGCCAAGCGGTGGGCCAAGGTGTCGGCCGTGCTGTTCGCCATCGGGGCAGTCTCCGGCACGGTGCTGAGCTTCGAGATGGGCATCCTGTGGCCCGGGCTGATGGGCAAGTTCGGCGACGTCCTCGGCCTGCCCTTCGCCTTCGAGGGTCTGTCGTTCTTCGTCGAGGCGATCTTCCTCGGCATCTACCTCTACGGCTGGGACCGGATGCCGCCCCGCCGGCACCTCATGATGCTGATCCCGATGGCCATCGCGGGCGTGGTCGGCACGTTCTGCGTCATCTCGGTCAACGCGTGGATGAACAACCCCACAGGGTTCAAGCTGGTCGATGGTGAGGTCACCGACGTCAACCCGTGGCGGGCGATGTTCAACGACGGTGTCTACCTGCAGTTCGCGCACATGTGGTTCGCCGCGTTCATGGTCGTCGGCTTCGTCGTCGCAGGCGTGTATGCCGCCGGCATGCTCAGAGGTCGAGTCGACGCCCATCACCGCCTCGGCTTCACGGTGCCGTTCGTGTTCGCGACCGTCGCGGCGCTCGTGCAGCCGTTCATCGGCCACATCCTGGGCCTCCGTGTCGGTGAGACCCAGCCGTCGAAGCTGGCGGCGTTCGAGCTGGCGACGGCGACCGAGCAGCCGGCCCCGCTGCGCCTCGGCGGCGTGCTGATCGACGGCAAGGTGCACGGGGCGATCGACATCCCCAAGATCGGGTCCCTGATCGCCCGCAACTCGTTCGACAAGCCCGTGCCGGGGCTCGACACCGTACCGTCGGCGGATCGGCCACCGGTCAACATCACCCACCTGGCGTTCCAGTCGATGGTCGGCATCGGCACGCTGCTGGCGATTGTCGTGGTGCTGTTCTGGCTCGCCCGCTGGCGCGGCCATGATCCGCTGGCCAAGCGCTGGTTCCTCCGCGGTGCGGTCGTCGCCGGTCCGCTGGCGATCCTCGCGATGGAGGCCGGCTGGATCGCGACCGAGGTCGGCCGCCAGCCGTGGGTCGTCTGGGGCATCCTGCGCACCGAGGACGCCGCCAGCCAGAGCGCGGGGCTGTGGTGGAGCTACGCCGCCGCGGTCGTGGTCTATGTCGGCATGACGATCGGCGCGTTCGTCGTCCTGCGCTCGATGGCGCGGCGATGGCGCGCCGGCGACGAGGACCTGCCGAGCCCGTACGGGCCCGGCAGCGCGACGGTCGACGAGGCGGGTGCCCGATGAGTCTCGCGGTCGTCGTCGCCATCGCCATGTTCGCCGGCATCGTCCTGTACGCCCTGTTCGGCGGCGCCGACTTCGGCTCGGGGTTCTTCGACCTGACGGCCGGAGGTTCTGAACGTGGCGGAGAGCTGCGTGTCCTGATCGACCACAGCATCGGCCCGGTGTGGGAGGCCAACCACGTGTGGCTGATCTACATCCTGGTGATCTGGTGGACCGGCTTCCCCGAGACCTTCGCCGCGGCGACCACGACGCTCACGTTGCCACTCGCGCTGGCCCTGGTCGGCATCGTGCTGCGAGGGGCCAGCTTCGCGTTCCGCAAGTACTCTGCGACCTTGGCGCAGGCGCGTCTCTTCGGCGCGGTATTCGCCGGTTCGTCGCTCATCACGCCGTTCTTCCTCGGTGCTGCCGCGGGCGCGGTCGCGTCGGGCCGGGTGCCGGCCGAGGGCAACGGCGACCAGCTCAGCTCGTGGATGCACCCCACCTCGCTGTTCGGCGGGCTGATAGCGGTCGGCACCTGCGCCTTCCTCGCGGGAGTCTTCCTGACTGCAGACGCCGCGCGTTCGGGCCATGGCTCACTGAGCGAGACGCTGCGCATCCGTACGATCGGCGTCGGCGTCGTCACCGGGATCGTCGTGTTCGCCGCGCTGGTCCCGATCAAGCACGACTCGCCGACCCTCAGTGACCGGCTGCTCGGACCGGCCGCGCCGGTCATCGTGGTCTCCGCCCTGGCCGGGCTCGCGACTCTGATCCTCCTGTACGTCCGACGGTTCTCCCAGGCGCGACTGGCAGCGGTCGTGGCGGTCGCGGCCGTCGTGATCGGCTGGGGCGTCGCGCAATATCCCTGGATGCTGGTCGACGAGGTCAAGATCTCGGCTGCTGCGGGCGCCGACGCGACCCTCGCCGGGCTCCTGGTCGTGGTGGGCCTCGCCGGCGTCATCGTCGTGCCGGCCCTGACCTACTTGTTCTGGTTGACCCAGAGCGAGCGCTGGACCGAGTCGCACGAGCCGGCGGGCTAGGCCCGCACGACCTCGACTCCGTGGGCACGCAGAGCGCTGACATCCTCGTCGCTTGCATCCGTGTCGGTGACGACGACGTCGAGGTCGTCGTAGGAGGCGAACGAGAACACGTGATCGAGCGAGAACTTCGACGAGTCGAACACCGCCACGACCTTGCGGGCTGACCTGACAAGGGCACGCTTGACGGCTGCTTCATCAGGGTCAGGGGTGCTGAGCCCGTGCGCCGTCGACGCGGCGCTCGTCGCGAGGAAGCACACGTCGGTCCGCAGACCAGCGAGCGCGTCGATCGTGGCCGGACCCATTGCGGCGGCGGTGGCACCGTCGACCTGTCCGCCGAGCACGTGCAGCGAGACGGACGGCATCGTGATGAGCTTGGCGGCCGCCGGGATCGCGTGCGTGATCACGGTCAGGCTGCGGTCGAGAGGAAAGGCGTCGATGAGGCCGCTCAAGGTGGTGCCGGCGTCCAGGACGACGCTGCCGCCGGCCTCCGGCAGCAGGCGGGCCGCCTCGCGCGCCAGGCGGCGCTTCTGCTCGGCGTGGACGACCTCACGCTGTGCCAGGTTGGGCACCAGGATCGTCAGGGCACGGGTCGCAACGGCACCGCCGTGCACGCGCTGGGCGACGCCCTCGCGCTCCAGCACCGCCAGATCGCGCCGAATGGTCTCGCTGCTGACCTCCAGCTCCTCGGCGAGGTCGATGACCGCGAGGCGGCCGTCATGCTGAAGGCGCTCGGCGAGAAGCTGCTGGCGTTCTGCGGCATACACAACGGGCTCCCGGATCAACTGGACGTGGTTTTGTGTGGCTTTGCTCGCTGATCCTATGGCTTTGTGCCCGGTCCCGAGTAGAGTCGGGCGAAATCACCTGTCGTGTCGCACTGAACTGGAGAGCTCATGCCTGCATCCGTCCTTCGAGGCAACGGCGTCGTGCCGGGGATCGGTGTCGGGCCGGTGGTCCGCCCCATGCCGCGCCCCGTGGTCCCGGCCGACGAGCCGAGCATTGACCCGGAGGACGGCGCGAGGCGTTTCGGCGACGCGGCCAATGCCGTGGCCGACCGGCTCGCGGAGCGCGCCGGTCGAGCGACAGGGGCAGCCGCGGAGGTCCTGCTGGCGACGTCGGCGCTCGCTCGCGACCGTGGGCTGGCCGCACTCGTGCAGAAGCGGCTCGCAGACGGTTCTGGCATCTGCGCGTCGACGGCGGGCGCGATCGAAGAGCTCAACGACTTGTTCTCGGCCGCCGGCGGGGTCATGGCGGAGCGGGTGACCGACCTCGCCGACATCCGAGACCGGGTCGTCGCCGAGCTGACCGGCCAGCCCGAGCCCGGCCTGCCGACTCCCGAGGTGCCGTCGGTCTTGTGCGCCGACGACCTCGCGCCCGCGGACACCGCAGGTCTTGACCCCGTCTCGATCGTGGCGATCGCCACGTCACTCGGCGGTCCGACGAGCCACACGACGATCATCGCCCGCCAGCTTGGCATCCCGTGCGTGGTCGGCGCCGAGGGACTCGACGACGTAGCGGTGGGGACGTCGGTGCTGGTCGACGGTTTGAGTGGCGAGGTCGTCATCGACCCCGACGCAGACATGGCCCGAGAGCGTACGGAAGCGGCGGCCCACGCTCGTGAGGCCGCGGCGTCCTGGCGTGGACCCGGCGCGACGTCTGACGGGCACGCGGTCGACATTCTCGCGAACGTGCAGGACGGTGTGGGAGCGCGGAAGGCTGCCGAGACCAAGGTCCAGGGCGTGGGTCTGTTCCGCACCGAGCTGTGCTTCCTCGACCGTGATGTCGAGCCAACGGTCGAGGAGCAGGCTGAGATCTATCGAGAGGTCTTCAGCGCGATGGGCGAGCGGAAGGTGGTCATCCGCACGCTCGATGCCGGCTCGGACAAGCCGCTCGGCTTCGCGACGATCAAGGACGAGCCCAACCCGGCACTGGGAGTGCGCGGCATGCGGCTCGGCCTCCGCGACGAGGGGCTCATGGATCGCCAGCTCGATGCCATCGCGCTTGCCGCCCAGGACTCGGCGGGGCCTGTATGGGTCATGGCGCCGATGGTCGCGACCGAGGGCGAGGCGGAGTGGTTCGGCGCGAGGGTGCGCGCGCGAGGTCTGGTGCCCGGCGTCATGATCGAGGTTCCGAGCGCGGCCCTGCTCGCGGATCGCATCCTGCGGCACGTGGACTTCGTGTCGATCGGCACCAACGACCTCAGCCAGTACGCGTTCGCGGCCGATCGGATGGCAGCGTCGCTGGCGCACCTGACCGACCCTTGGCAGCCTGCCCTGCTCGCACTGATCCAGCGCGTCGCGCAGGCCGGCATCGACGCGGGCAAACCGGTCGGTGTCTGCGGTGAGGCGGCCGCGGATCCACACCTCGGCTGTGTTCTGGTCGGCCTGGGCGTCAGCTCGCTGTCGGCGGCCGCTTCGGCGGCGCCACTCGTCGGCGCCACGTTGGCCTCACAGGGACTCGACGCTTGCCAGGCAGCGGCGAGCGCCGCGCTCGACGCCAAGGACCCGGCCACGGCGCGGGAGGCCGCTGCAGCCTTCCTGGCCTGATCAGTCGACGAGGGCCGGCGTCGCGTCGACCTTGAAGCCGTCGACCGCCTCGTCCGCGACGTACGTCGGTTCGGCGACGACCCGGCCGGCTGCCAGCACGTCCGTGATCGCCAGACGGACGAGATCGAGCCGCGCCTTGGTGGCGCTAATCGTCAGGCTGCTGATCTCGGTCTTCTGGCTGACCTTGGCGGTCGACTTGGCACCACGGATGTCGGCCAGCACCGAGGCGGCCGAGCCCAGCAGCGCCGGGTCGTGACTGTCCGTTGTGAGGTCGATGTCGTTGACCGGCCACGCGGCGCGGTGGATCGAGCCTTCCTGCCACCACGACCAGACCTCTTCGGTCACGTAGGGCAGGAACGGCGCCAGCAGGCGCAGCTGGACCGACAGCGCGAGCACGAACGCACTCCTGGCCGAGCGGCCGGCTGCGTCGTCGCGGCGCGAGCGCTCCTTGACGAGCTCGAGGTAGTCGTCGCAGAAGTCCCAGAAGAACTTCTCGGCGACCTCGAGGGCCGTGGCGTAGTCGTACTCCTCGAAGCGAGCCGTGGCGTCGTCGACGACACCACGCAGGCGGCTCAGCATCGCGAGGTCGATCGGCTCGGTGACGCGAGACGGATCGAGGTCGCTCGCACCCGCGCCCAGTCCGTACGCCTCCTCGGACGCGAGCACGAACTTGCTGGCGTTGAGGACCTTCATCGCGAGGCGACGGCCGACCTTCATCTGCGCCTCGTCGAACGGCGAGTCGGCACCCGGGCGGGCACCGGCAGCGCGCCAGCGAACCGCGTCGGCCCCGTACTTGTCGAGGATCTCGTCGGGCACGACGACATTGCCCTTGGACTTGCTCATCTTCTTGCGGTCGGGGTCGACCACGAAGCCGGACAGCGCCGCGTGCGTCCACGGGGCGACGCCGTGCTCGAGGTGCGCTCGGACGATCGACGAGAACAGCCAGGTGCGGATGATGTCGTGGCCCTGCGGCCGCAGGTCCATCGGGAACGTCCGCTCGAAGAGATCCGGGTCGCGCTCCCACCCGCAGATGATCTGCGGCGTCAGCGACGAGGTCGCCCAGGTGTCGAGGACGTCAGGGTCGGCCAGGAACCCGCCGGGCTCGCCGCGCTGCGACTCGGTGAAGCCGGGCGGGACCTCCGACGACGGATCGACCGGCAGGCTCGCCTCGTCGGCGAAGATCGGGTCGTCGTAGTCGGGCTCGCCATCGGCGTCGAGGCGGTACCAGACCGGGAACGGGATGCCGAAGAAGCGCTGGCGCGAGACGAGCCAGTCGCCGTTGAGCCCCTCGATCCAGTTGGTCAGGCGTGACTGCATGTAGGCGGGGACCCAGTCGATCTCGTCGCCGCGGGCGACGAGCTTCTGCCGCAGATCGGCGTCGCGCCCACCATTCGTGATGTACCACTGGCGGGTCGACACGATCTCGAGCGGCTTGTCGCCGCGCTCGTAGAAGTTGGCCATGCGCTGCGTCGGCGTGGGCTCACCGTCGAGGTCACCGGTCTCCCTGAGGGCGGAGACGACCGCCTCGCGGGCCGAGAACGTCGTCTTGCCGGCGATCTCTTCGTAGCGGGCGACCCCGTCGGCGCTGATCCAGTCCGGCGTCTCCCGCAGCACCCGGCCGTCGCGGCCGATGATCGTACGGTTGGGCAGCTGCAGCTCGCGCCACCACTGGACGTCCGTGAGATCACCGAAGGTGCAGGACATGACGATGCCGGACCCCTTCTCGGGATCGGCCAGCGTGTGCGAGACGACAGGGACCTCGACGCCGTAGAGCGGCGACGTCACGGTGGTGCCGAACAGCGACTGGTAGCGCTCGTCGTCGGGGTGCGCGATCAGCGCGACGCAGGCTGCGATGAGCTCGGGGCGGGTGGTCTCGATGATGACGGGGGAGTCGCTGCCATGGAACGCGACGCGGTGATAGGCGCCGGGATACTCCCGTGCCTCGAGCTCGGCCTGCGCGACGGCGGTCTGGTAGGTCACGTCCCACAGGGTCGGCGCGTCCTGCTGGTACGCCTCGCCGCGGGCCACGTTGCGCAGGAATGCGCGCTGCGACACGACCTGTGAAGCGTTGCCGATCGTCGTGTACTGCTGCGACCAGTCGACGCTGAGGCCCAGCGTGCGCCAGAGCTGCTCGAAGACCTTCTCGTCCTCCTCGACGAGCTCGTTGCACAGCTCGACGAAGTTGCGGCGGCTGATCGGGATCTGCCGCTTCGCGTCGGGCTTCTCAGGTGCGGTGAAGTCGGCGTCGTATGGGAGCGAGGGGTCGCAGCGCACCCCGTAGAAGTTCTGGACCCGTCGCTCGGTCGGCAGGCCGTTGTCGTCCCAGCCCATCGGGTAGAAGACCTCTTGGCCGCGCATGCGCTGGAACCTGGCGATGAGGTCGGTGTGCGTGTAGGAGAACACGTGGCCGACGTGGAGCGAGCCCGAGACGGTCGGCGGGGGAGTGTCGATCGAGAAGATCTCTTCACGGGTCTTGGTGCGATCGAACGTGTAGGTGCCCAGCTCGGCCCAGCGG
The DNA here is from genome assembly GCF_902506105.1 of Aeromicrobium sp. 9AM. GTDB lineage: Bacteria > Actinomycetota > Actinomycetes > Propionibacteriales > Nocardioidaceae > Aeromicrobium. The sequence continues at coordinate 1,858,818 of NZ_LR733304.1, read as the reverse complement.
GCGGACCAGGTGGCCTCGAGGCCTTCGAGGACGGGCTTCTCCGGGACTGTGTTCACAGCAGGCAAGTCTATGGGTGAGTCGTGGGCACAAAAGCATCGGCGTCGCGGGCCACCGAAGTGACCCGCGACGCCGATGTGTTGGTGCTAGGCGCCGACTGGCGACTTGATCACGTCGTCACCGGCCGGGCTGACCGGGACGTCCTCCTTCTTGGCCAGCTGACTCGGCCACCAGATGTGCCGGCCGATGTCCAGGTTGAGCGCCGTCACGAGCACCGAACGCACGATGATCGTGTCGAGCAGGACGCCGACGGCAACCGTGAATCCGAGCTCGGCCAGGAACACGATCGGGATGGAGGCCAGGGCGGCGAACGTGCCGGCCAGGACGAGACCCGCCGAGGTGATGACGCCTCCTGTCGCGCCGAGACCGATCAGCGCTCCACGCCTGGTGCCCTTCTGCAACGACTCCTCCCTGACTCTCGTCATGAGGAAGATGTTGTAGTCGATGCCCAGCGCCACCAGGAACACGAAGGCGAACAACGGGAACGAGGAGTCCGCGCCGGCGAAGTCGAACACGTGCCGGAACACGAGCGCGCCGATGCCCAGGGCGGCGCCGAACGACAGCACCACTGTGCCCAACAGGATCAACGGTGCCGCCAGCGCTCTCAGCAGGAGCGCCAGGATGATGAACACGGCAACCAGCACGATCGGGATGATCAGCCTGTTGTCGGCCGAGGACGCCGACTGGACGTCCTTGTTGACCGCGGTGTTGCCGCCCACCAGCGCATCGGCGCCGGGGACCTTGTGGACCGCGTCGCGGACCCGGTCGACCGTGTCGAATGCCTTCGTGGAGTCAGGCGCTGAGGTCAGCGTGCCCTCGAGGTAGGCCACGCCCTTGGCGCTGCCCTTGACCTCGACGCTCGCCGGGTCGATGCCGTCGACCGATGCGAATGCCGACTTCACGGCGTCCGCGTGGTCGGCCTTGGCAACCACCGCGACGGGGGACCCAGCCCCACCGTCGAAGTGCTTGGCCAGCTCCTTGTCAGCCGTGATCGACGGCTGGGTCTTGGTGAAGCTGTCCTCGTTGCTCAGGCCGGTCGCGTCGAGCTGGAAGATGCCCAGCGAGAACGCGCCGAGGATCACGGCGGTGGCGATCCAGACGAATCGGGGCTTCTTGGAGATGCCCCGGCCGACGCGACCCCAGATGCCGGACTCGTTGCGCTCCGGGTCCCCGAAGTGCGGGATGAACGGCCAGAACACCCAGCGGCCGAAGATCACGAGGAGGGCCGGCAGCAGCACCATCATCATGAGGAGCGCCATGACGATGCCCGCCGCGGTCACCGGACCGAGGCTGCTGGTGGAGTTCATCTGGGCGAACATCAGGCACAGCAGGCCGACGATGACCGTCGCGCCGCTGGCGATGATGGCCGGACCGGCACGGTGCAGCGCGTGGGCCATCGCCTCGTGGCGATCGGCGTAGTGGCGCAGCTCCTCGCGATAGCGGGCCACCAGCAGCAGCGCGTAGTCGATGCCGGCACCCAATGTCAGGATGCTGAGGATCGCCGCGCTCTGACCGTTGACCGTGAGCCCGAAGCCCTTGGCCAGCAGGTAGACGAAGCCTTGGGCGGTCAGGACGCTGGCGACGCCGCAGAGCAGCGGGATCAGCCACAGCACGGGGCTGCGGTAGGTCAGCAGCAGGAGGATCACGACGACACCGAGTGCCGACAGGAGCAGGATGCCGTCGATTCCGGCGAATGCCTTGGCCTGGTCAGCGCCCAGCGCCGCAGGGCCGGCGATCTTGACGTTCAACCCGCCGGCGTCCTTCTCGGCGACCTTGCGGATGTCCTTGACGGCATCGGGAAGCTTGTCCCAGCCGTCCTCGTCCATCGTGATGGTCGGGATGACCTGGAGCGCCTTGCCGTCCTTGGACGGAATCGGGCCGACGACGTCCTTGTCGACGAGCTTGACGTCGGCGAATGCCGCCACGTCAGCCTTGGCCTTGGCCAGGTCGGCCGGTGTGATGCCGGAGTCGCGGACATAGAGCACGACCGCGGGGGCGCTGTTGGGATCGGAGAAGGCCTCGGACTTGTTGATGACCTTGGTTGACTCGGCGTCGCCGGGCAGCCACGCCCCGATGTCGTTCTCCTGGATGCCCGTGAGCTTCGCACCCAGGGACGCCATCGCGCCGATGAAGATGATGGAGGCAACGAGGGTGACCCATTTTGCCCAGCGGTGGGCGATCCAGCCCGCTATCTGGCGGTTCATGTATTTCTCCTCGGGTGAGCGTCCGATCGGGACGCGAGACACGGTGACTACATCATGACGTAATGGACCGACAAATGTGACATAGGTGGTGCCCCTGATTCTCCCCCTGATGTCCTGCGACAATGGATCGCGATGACACCCACCTACGCGGAGGTCGAGCGCGCACTTCTCGGCCGGTGGCCCGAGACACGTCTCGAGCCGTCCCTCGACCGGATCGCTGCCGTCTGCCGGCTCCTCGGAGACCCGCAACGCGCCTACCCGGTCATCCACCTCACGGGCACCAACGGCAAGACGTCCACCAGCCGTATGGTCGACACGTTGCTGCGCGCCCTCGACCTGCGGACTGGACGGTTCACCAGCCCGCATCTGCAGTCGATGACCGAGCGCATCTGCCTCGACGGCGTGCCGCTGACCGAGGAGCTGTTCGTCGACGCGTTCGCCGACGTCGCGGCGTACGCCCAGATCGTCGACGACTCGTCGGAGCACCCGCTGTCGTACTTCGAGATGATCACCGCGATGGCCTTCGCGGCCTTTGCCGACGCTCCGGTCGACGCCGCCGTCATCGAGGTCGGCATGGGTGGGTCGTGGGATGCCACGAACGTCGCCGACGGACAGGTTGCGGTCATCACGCCCATCGGGGTCGACCACGAGCGCTACCTCGGCGACCGACCGGAGATCATCGCGGTCGAGAAGGCCGGCATCATCAAGCCCGGCTCACACGTCGTCGTCGCGCAGCAGGAGGACGCCGTCATGGACGTCCTGATGCGCCGTGCGGTCGACGTCGGCGCGATCGCCCTGCGCGAGGGCGTCGACTTCGGCGTCAACCACCGCACCACGGCCGTCGGCGGCCAGCAGATCGACCTGCAGGGTGTCGCCTCCGCCTACTCCGACATCTTCCTGCCGCTGCACGGCGCCCACCAGGCCCACAACGCGGCGTACGCGCTGGCGGCGGTCGAGGCGTTCACCGGCACCAAGGAGCTCGACCCGGACCTCGTGCGCGAGGCGTTCGCCCAGGTCACCTCGCCCGGCCGGCTCGAGGTCGTACGCCGCAGCCCGACCGTCCTGCTCGATGCCGCGCACAACCCACATGGTGCGCAGGCGACCGTCGAGGCGATCCAGGACGCGTTCACGTTCAGCCCGCTGATCGGCGTCGTCGGGGTCATGGCGGACAAGGACGTCGAGGAGATGCTGCGCAGGTTCGAGCCCGTGATGGCCGAGATCGTGTGCACGCAGAACAGCACGCCGCGATCGATGCCGGCCGCCGAGCTGGCCGAGCTGGCCGAGGACATCTTCGGCGCCGAACGCGTCATCCTCGTGCCACGGCTCGATGATGCGATCGAACGCGCAGTCGGCATGGCCGACTCGGCCGAGGGCAACGACGATGCGATCGGCAGCGGCGGCGTGCTGATCACCGGGTCGGTCATCACCGTCGGTGAGGCCCGGGTGCTGTTCGGCGGCACGCCGTCGTGAACGGGCTGTGCGCATGAGGGGCATGTGTGCCGCGATGCTGCTGCTCGAAGCCGTCATCCTCGCGCTGGCGGTCCCGGTCATGATCTCCGTCGAGGACGTCAGCACCCCGTTGGCGCTCACCTCTGGACTCGGGCTCGCGGTGCTGTGCCTCCTGACGGCCGGAGCGTTGCGCCGCCCCCAGGCGTACCTCGTGGGTCACGCGATCCAGCTCGGCGCAATCGCTCTCGGGTTCCTCATCACCGCGATGTTCTTCGTCGGCGCGATGTTCGCGGCGCTCTGGTTCGGGGCGTTCTTCCTCGGCAAGCGCATCGAGGAGGACAAGGCGCGTTGGGCTCGCGAGGCTCGCGAAAGCTGAGGGGTGTGCGGCACGGCTCTCCGGGCTAGTGTCGAAGGCATGGTGCGTGTCCTGGCAGTCGCCGACGAGGAGATCCCCGCGATGGAGTCGCGGGTGCGCGACCTGCGCGTCGACCTCGTGCTGGCGGCCGGCGACCTGCCCTGGGGTTACCTCGAGTCGCTCGTCTCGTTGGTGGACGCCCCGGCGGCGTACGTGCCCGGCAACCACGATCCGAGCACTGCACGCGGCAAGAGCCCTCGCGGGCTGATCGACCTCGACGGTCGCGTGTTCACGGTGGGCGGCCTGCGCGTCGCCGGCCTGGGCGGCTGTGTCCGCTACAACGAGGGTCCGCACCAGTACACCCAGGACCAGTACGACAAGCGGGCCCGTCGACTCCTCAAGGACGCGGGCAAGGCGTGTCAGGTCGACGTGCTCCTGACCCACGCGCCTCCGTACGGTCTCGGCGACGAGCCGGATCCCTGCCACGTCGGCGTCTCCGCCCTGCACGGCGTCCTCGAGACGCTGCAACCCGCATGGCACCTGCACGGCCACATCCACCCGTACGGCATGCACAAGCCGGATCGAGAGGTCGGGCGCACGACGATCCGCAACGTGATCCCGTGGCAGGTCATCGAGATCGAGCCGGCCTCGACCCACGCGGTTGCCGGCACGGGACGGGGGGCCTGAGATGGCCAGCAGCTCCGGATCGCCGCGGGTCGACGCCGAGAGCGACTTCATGCGCGCGCGGCGCCACCAGGTGCTGTCCGGGCTCGCGGCGCGGCTGCGCAACGACACCGACGACGTGGTCCAGTCGATGTCGTTCGACGACGTCGTCGAGGCGCTGGGGCGCAAGGCCGAGAACTACATCGGCACCAAGGTCATCCCGCTCGACGCCATCGTGGGATCGGTCGACAAGGTGCGCGACTTCGACCGGCGCTTCCGGCCGACCTCGGCGGTCAGCAGGCAGCGTTGGGAACGACTCGCCCGTGCCAGCCGCACCGGAGAGGTCATCCCGCCGATCGAGGTCTATCAGATCGGCGACTACTACTTCGTCCGCGACGGCCATCACCGCGTCTCAGTCGCGCGCAGCCTCGGCATCGACCTGATCGAGGCCAAGGTGACGGCGATCGAGACGTTCCTGAGGCCTGTCGGAATCGGCGCTCGCTCCGACCTCGAGCTCAAGTACTGGCGACGCCTGATGCTCGAGCGGGTCCCGTTCACGGGGGAGGCGCGGGCAGCGGTCGCGGTCAACAACCCGTTCGACTATGGCGTCATCGCCGAGACCGTCGAGGCATGGGGTGCGCGCATGATGCATGCCGAGGGCGCCTACATGGACAAGCCGACGATGGCCGCGCGCTGGTACGCCGAGGAGTTCCAGCCCGTCGTCGAGATGATCGAGGACGCCGGGGTCCGCGGCAAGGATGAACGCCCAGCAGAGGCCTACCTGCGCGTCGCGTGCGAGCGCTACCGGCTGATCCGCGAGCACGAGTGGAACGCCGAGATCATGGAAGCCGTCACCAGCAAGGGCGGCAAACGGAAGCGCTGAGTCCCTTCGACGGGCTCAAGGACCCACGGTCCTTGAGCCCGTCGACGGATGACGTCTAGAGCCCGACGGTGAGGTTGTCGCCCGTTGACGGGTCGAACAGGTGCATCTTGTCGGTGTCGATGAACAACGTGGCGTCGTCGTCCTCGGTGACCTTGCTGTCCGAGTCGAGCGAGACGACGAGCTGCGTGCGCAGCGAGTCGCTGTCGGCCTCGCGCGCCAGCTCCTTGAGCTGGTCCTGCACCTTGGCCTCGGCCTCGTAGGGCACGTACGCGTACTGCTGGTCGCCCAGCCACTCGCGTACGTCGATGTGCGCCTTGAAGGTCTGGGCGGTGTCGACGTTGCCGCCCTGGATCACCGAGACGTCCTCGAAGTGCTCGGGGCGGATGCCGGCCATCAGCAGTCCCTTGCCGGCGGTCTTCTCGGCCTTCGCGGCGGGGATCCTGAACGTGCCGAACGGCAGCGTCACCTGGTCGCCCTCGACAGTGGCGGGCAGGAAGTTCATCGGCGGCGAGCCGATGAAGCCCGCGACGAAGAGGTTGACCGGCTGCTCGTAGAGCTCGCGTGGGGTGGCGAGCTGCTGCAGGATGCCTCGCTTCATGACGGCGACCCGGTCGCCCAGCGTCATCGCCTCGGTCTGGTCGTGCGTGACGTAGACCGTCGTGATGCCGAGCCGCTTCTGCAGGCGGGCGATCTCGGTGCGCATCTGGCCGCGGAGCTTGGCGTCGAGGTTGGACAGCGGCTCGTCGAACAAGAACGCCTTGGCCTCGCGCACGATGGCGCGGCCCATGGCGACGCGCTGGCGCTGGCCGCCTGACAGGTTGCCGGGCTTGCGCTGCAGGTGCTCGTCGAGGTCCAGCGTCTTGCTGGCGTCGCGCACCTTCTCGTCGACCTCCTTGTTGCTCATCTTGGCGAGCCGGAGCGGGAACGCGATGTTCTCGTAGACCGTGAGGTGCGGGTAGAGCGCGTAGTTCTGGAACACCATCGACAGGTTGCGATCGCGGGGCGCCAGGTCGTTGACCCGGTCGCCGCCGATCAGCATGTCGCCGGACGTGATGTCCTCCAGCCCGACGATCATCCGCAGCAGCGTCGACTTCCCGCAGCCCGACGGGCCGACCAGGATCATGAACTCGCCGTCGGCGACGTCGATGCTGACGTCGTTGACGGCGGGGAAGCCGTCGCCGTACTTCTTGACGATGTTTTTCATCTCAATGGCAGCCATGGATCAACCCTTCACTGCGCCGGCGGTCAGGCCGGCGACGATCTTGCGCTGGAAGAACAGGACGAGGACGACGATCGGGACCGTGGCGACCACGGCGCCCGCGGCCAGCAGCGAAGCGGGCCGGTTGAACGGGTCTTGGCCGACGAAGAACGACAGAGCGGCCGGGATGGGTCGCGCCTTCTCGGTCGACGTGAGGGAGATGCCGAACACGAAGTCGTTCCACGCGAAGAAGAACGTCAGGATCGCCGCGGTGAAGACGCCGGGCGCCGCGAGCGGCACGATGACCTTGCGGAACGCCTGCCAGGCAGTGGCGCCGTCGACCTGGGCGGCCTGCTCCATCTCCCACGGGATCTCGCGGAAGAACGCCGACAGGGTCCAGATCGCCAAGGGAAGCGTGAACGACATGTAAGGGATGATCAGGCCCGGCCAGGTGTCGTAGAGGTGGAACGTGCGCCACATGTCGAACAGCGGGCCGACCAGCGAGACGACCGGGAACATCGCGATCACCAGAGCCGTGGTCAGCACGAACTTCTTGCCCTTGAAATCCAGGCGGGCGATCGCGTACGCCGCGAGGGTCGCGATGACGACCGACAGGAGCGTGGCGATCAGCGAGATGCCGATCGAGTTGAAGACGGCGTGCCTGAACTGGCCGTTGTCCAGGACGTCCTTGTAGTTCTGCCAGCCCGCTCCGCCGCCGTCGGACGGGAAGAAGCCCGGGCTGCCGTTGGTGACCGCTTCCTGCGACTTGAACGACAGGGAGATGATCCACACGACGGGCAACAGGCACCAGGCCAGGATCACGGCCACGCCGACAAAGGTGCCGATCTTGGACTTCACGTCGGTCTGCATGTCAGTTCTCCTGCCGTGCGTCGGCGAGATCGACCTTGAAGAGCTTGACGATCACGAACGCGACGACCAGCACCGACAGGAACAGCAGCACCGACAACGCTGAGCCGATGCCCAGCTGGAACTGCTCGATCACCTGCCTGTAGGTCAGGAACGAGATCGACTCGGTCTTGTTGGCGCCGGCCGTCATCACGAAGATGTTGTCGAAGATGCGGTAGGCGTCGAGAGCGCGGAACAGGACAGCGACCATGATCGCCGCCCGCATGTTGGGCAGGATGACCTTGTAGAGCCGCTGCCACCACGTCGCGCCGTCGACCTTGGCGGCCTCGAGCATGTCATTGGACACCTGCGCGAGTCCGGCCAGCAGGAGCAACGACATGAACGGCGTGGTCTTCCAGATCTCCGACGCCATGATCGCGATCAGCGAGGAGTTCCGCTCGGCGAACCAGTTGAAGTCAGTGTCGATGAACGGGAGCCAGCTGTTGACGAAGCCGTTCTGGTAGGAGAACGCGAACTGCCACGCGAAGCCCGAGACGACGGTGATGACGCCGTAGGGGATGAGGATCGACGTGCGGATGACGCCGCGGGCGAAGATCACCTTGTGCATGACCATCGCGAACGCGAAGCCGATGACGAGCTCGAACGCGACGGTGACGATCATGATGAAGACCGTCGTCAAGGTGTCGCGCCAGAACAACCAGTCGCTCAAGGCGGTGGCGTAGTTCTGGAAGCCCACGAACTCCTTGTCGTCGGGCGCCGTCAGCGAGTAGTCGAACATCGACAGGTAGAGCGCCCGCAGCATCGGGAACGCCGTCACCAGCAGCATCAAGATGAGGGCGGGCGCCACCAGCTTGCGCGCCAGGTTGTTCTCGGCCCGGGTCCGATCGGAGTCGGGTGGTCTGGGCGCGGTGTCGGGGTCGTCAGCCGCGGTCTGCACGTAGGTCGTCACAGGAGTGCCTTCCCCTTGAGGATTGCCGTCAGGAACGAGGCGGACTTCTTCGGTGTGCCCGGGCCGACCGAGGTGGGCGAGTGCCATCTCGACTGGATCGCGCTCGAGATCTGGCTGTAGTACGCGCTCTTGGGGCGCGGGCCGCCGGTGTCGATGCTGTCGCGGAACAGCGTGAGGAGGTCTGCAGGGAAGACCTTCTTGACTGCGGGGGCGTCGTAGACAGACGCTCGTGTCGGCGCGAAGCTTTCGTTAACCGCGAGAGCGGACTGTGCTTCGTCACTGGTGACGCACAGCGCCGCTTCCTGGGCGAACTTCGGATGCTTCGTGTAGGCGCCGACACCGATCTCGATGCCGCCGATCGGAGGCTTTGACTCCTCGCCCTCCACTGTCTGCGGGTAACGGGCCCAGCCGAGGTCACCGAACCCCTCCTCGTCCTTGGGTCCGCCGGGTTTGCCGATCAATCCCTTGTAGTTGCCGTAGACGAACGTCCAGTTGGTCATGAACTCGCCGGGCCCCTTGGCGGGGAACATCGAGCCGAGGCTCGTGCCCTCGTTGGAGGTCGAGAAGTCCGGCTGCGCCGCCTTGGAGCGGGCGAGCTCGCGGATGACGGCTGCCGCGTCCTTGCCGGCTGCGGAGTTGATCGTGACCTTGGCGTCGCGACCCTTCTCGACCGTCGCGGGGTCGAGGATGTTGCCGCCGGCGCCTTGGATCAGTGCGTTGATCCACACGACGTAGGCCTCGTACTTGTTGGCCTGGACGCCGACCGTGCCGCCGTTGTCGGCAGCTGCCTTGATGACCTGGTCCCACGTGACGGGCTGGGTCATGTCGAGCCCGGCCTTCTCGGCGAGCGACTTGCGATACCAGAGCACCTGGGTGTTGGCCCACTGCGGTGCGGCGACGACCTTGTCATCCCACTGCACGATGTCGGCGGGCGCGTCCAGCACACCGTCGAGGACCCGATCGGCAACCTCCCCCTCGAAGGGTAGGAGCCACTTGGCGTTGGCGAACTCCGGTACGAACACCGGGTCGAGGCTCATCAGGTCCGTCGAGCTGTCCTTGGCGGCCAGGCGACGGGCGAGCTGCGTCCGCTGGTCGGTGGCGCTGGCAGGGAGCAGCTGGATCTTGATGTTGTAGTCGTCGGTGCTGCAGTCCTTGGCCAGCTTGTTGAGCGTGACCTGGCCATCAGGGTTGATGTACCAGTTGAGCGATGCCTTGCCGCCGCTACCACTTCCACAGGCGGCCAGCACACTCGCGGACAAGGCCGTCGCGGCGATGCCTGCGACGACTCGACGAACAGAACGTACGGCCATTCCTCCCCCAACCACGTCCCCTCAGCTGGCGCACACGTGATGCGGGTCACAGGGACGCATCGAACGTAACCGCATGGCCAGAGGAGCGCAACCGGGCATCTTTCAGGGCCGCAGCCAGACCGTCTCGTCGGTACGGACGAACGCGCCATGATGCCGGGGCAGGCTGCCTGCAAGCACGGTCTTTCCGTCAGGAAGCGGCACCTCGCCGGAGCCGAGATTCGCCAGGACGATCACCGCACCCTTGGCGGACTCGACCCTGAACGCGAGGACGTCGTCGCCGAATCCGTCGAGCCAGGTCAAGGCGCCGCGACCCAGCCGGAGCTCGCGCCGCAGCCGCAGCAGGTCCTGGTAGAGCGTGAGCGTCGAGTCCGGCTCGTGACGCTGCCGGTCGGCGGCCAGCAGCCCGTACTCGACCGGCTGGGGGAGCCAGGACTCGTCGCCGGGACCGAATCCGTACGACGGCACGCCGCCCTCCCACGGGATCGGCACGCGGCAGCCGTCACGACCCACGGAGGTGCCGTTCGTACGCGCGAAGGTGGGGTCCTGGCGTGCCTCGTCGGGCAGCTGCGTGGCCTCGGGGAGCCCGAGCTCCTCGCCCTGGAACAGGTAGGCCGAGCCGGGCAGCGCGAGCATCACCGCGGTCGCCGCGCGAGCGCGTCGCAGCCCGAGCTCGGCGTCCGGCTGGGGGTCGTCGGCGCCGATGCCCTCGATCTTCTGCAAGCCCGGCGTTTGCGGGTAGCCGAGTCGGGTGGCGTGGCGTACGACGTCGTGGTTGGACAGCACCCAGGTCTGCGGCGCACCGACGGCCTCCGCCTGGGCGAGCGAGTGGGTGATCGTCGCCCGCTGGTCCGCGGCCAGCCACGGGGTCATGAGGTACTCGAAGTTGAACGACTGGTGGAGCTCGTCCTCCCGTACGTACTTCGCCAGTGCCTCGGCCGGCAGGACCCACGCCTCGGCGCACAGGATGCGGTCGGCGTCCTCGCCCTCGGTCGCGTACGAGTCGGTGAGCCGGCGCCAGCTGCGGTAGATCTCGTGGACGCCCGGCTGGTCCCACATGGGCGCCAGGGCGGTCGCGTCGGCGTGCCGGTCGTGGCTGAGGTCCGCGTCGGGCAGTCCGTCGGCCTTGACCAGGCCGTGTGCGACGTCGATCCGGAACCCGTCGACCCCGCGATCGAGCCAGAATCGCAGGACGTCCTCGAGCTCAGTACGCACTTCGGGGTTGGTCCAGTCGAAGTCGGGCTGAGTCGTGTCGAACAGGTGGAGGTACCACTGGCCGGGCTTCCCGTCCGGCTCGTTGACACGGGTCCACGCGGGCCCCCCGAACAGGCTCTGCCAGTTGTTGGGAGCCTGGGTGCCGCCGTCCCGGCCGTCGCGGAAGATGTAGCGAGCTCGCTCGGGGCTGCCGGCCGGTGACGCGAGTGCCTCGACGAACCACGGGTGCTCGTCGGACGAGTGGTTGGGGACGATGTCGACGATGACCCGCAGGCCGAGCTCGTGCGCCCGCGCCGCGAGTCGATCGAAGGCGGCGAGGTCACCGAAGACCGGGTCCACGTCGCGGTAGTCGGCGACGTCGTACCCGGCGTCGTGCTGGGGCGAGGTGTAGAACGGCGAGAGCCAGATCGCGTCGACACCGAGGTCGGCGAGGTGGGGGAGCCTGGCCGTGATCCCGGGCAGGTCGCCAATCCCATCGCCGTTGGAGTCGGCCCACGACCGCGGATAGACCTGGTAGATCACGGCATCACGCCACCACTGCTCGCCCGAGCTCGCCATGTTCGTCTCCCTCCGGGCACCGGACCGGCGCCGCACCCAAACGTACGCAGGGTCCCGAACGGGCGTCCACGTCGGGCGTACGACCGCGCAGGATAGGTTTTGGCCATGTCGCAACGCACCCTCGTCCTGATCAAGCCCGATGCCGTACGCCGCGGCCTGACCGGCGAGATCCTCTCCCGTTTCGAGTCCAAGGGACTCACGGTCGTCGCGCTGGAGCAGCGCACGATCGACGCCGCCCAGGCCGATGCCCACTACGCCGAACACGTCGACCAGCCGTGGTACCCGCCGCTGCGTGAGTTCGCGGTCTCCGGGCCGCTCGTCGCACTCGTCCTCGAGGGCGACGAGGCCATCGCTGTCGTGCGCCTGCTCAACGGGGTCACCGACGGGCGGCAGGCCGCGCCCGGCACGATCCGCGGTGACCTGTCGCTGTCCAACCGCGAGAACCTCGTGCACGCGTCGGACTCCGAGGACTCGGCCAAGCGCGAGATCGCACTCTGGTTCCCCGAGCTGTCATGACCTCGATCGGCGTGCTGGGCACCGGGATCGTCGGACGTACGTTCGCGGCCCGGCTCGCTGAGCTCGGCGTCGATGTCCTGGTCGGCGCGCGTACGGCCGACTCGGCCAGCCTCGAGCCGTTGGCCGCCCTCGGCGTGCGGACCGGATCATTCGCCGACGCGGTCGCCCACGCCGACGTCATCGTCAACGCCACGAACGGGCTGCACTCGATCGACGCTCTCGAAACCGTCGGCGTGGAGGCGCTCGCCGGCAAGACCCTCATCGATGTCTCCAACGAGCTGCAACCGGTCGAGGGCGGCTTCCCCAAGCCACTCGCATCGGCCGACGACTCGCTGGGTCAGCGCATCCAGGCCGCGTTCCCGGACCTGCACGTCGTGAAGTCGCTCAACACCATGAACTGCACCGTGATGGTGGATCCCTCGATCGTCGAGGGCGACCACGTCGTGTTCCTCAGCGGTGATGACGCGGGCGCCAAGGACCGGGCCCGCGAGCTCCTCGCCACGCTCGGCTGGCGCCCGGCGCAGATCATTGACCTCGGCGGCATCGACACGGCTGCGGCCGTCGAGATGACGATGTCGCTGTGGATGCGCGTCACGATCGCGCGGGGCTCGGGTGCCCCGCGGTTCAACTGGGCCATCAACTCCGGCTGACTACACGTACGTCGGCGGCCTCAAGTGGTGCTCGACCTCGTGGAACTGGCCTCGTACGTCCTCGGGTAACCAGATGACGTGGTTGGAGACCGAAGCCAGGTCGACGTCCTCCTGCAAGGTGAAGACGTCGACGACCTGCCGCGGGTAGTCGCGCTCCCGCTCCTCGAACTCGAGCAGCGAGACCCGGACCGTCACGCCGAACGGATTGGGGTTGACCAGGCCGATGCCCCAGAATTCGCTCGGTATGTCGGTGGCCTTCTGCTCGAGGTCGATCATGACGCTGCGCGTGTCCTTCTCGAGCGCCGGATGGTCGAGCTCCTCGACGGCGGCCAGCTCGACGTGCACGCCGCGGACCTGGCGGCTCCCCGGCCCGTCGAATCGCAGGATGTCGCGCAGCGATCCGCCGGCGGGCAGCAACGGTCCGCCGCGGTGGGAGCCGTGCACGGTCTGCGTCACGACGTTGGGCAGCTCGCGGCCGTAGACGTCGAGCGGGGTGAACGCCAACGTCGGCTGGACCGTGACCTCGGTGTGGTTCTCGACCGTCAGGACCTGGTCGGGCCCTCCGTCGGCCGCAACGGGCACGTACGAGAGCGAGAACGGGCGCTGCTGCCGGGATTTGCGTCTCACACTCCGAGCCTAGTGGGACCGATCTACCTGCCTTTGCGCTGTCGGGACGGCACGAACGCAGGGAGGTCAGGCTCAACGGGAACGGAACTTCCTGCGTTTGGGGTGCTGGAGCGCCCGCAAGGCATGGACATCGGGGTCGGGACCGGTCCATCCGCAGGAACGGGCCATCCGGAACAGCTGGTCGGCGACCGCGACCTGTTCGTGGCGAATCGCGTACGAGGAGAAGATCAGCAGGCGGTCGCCGCCGATGACGATCTCGTTCGCCCGTCGGAGATCGGCGTCCCACTGTCGGACCGCGTGGTGGGGGATCCCGTGTATCTCCGCAGACATCCCCAGCGACTCCCACGTGGCGTCGAGGTAGTAGCGACCGTCCTTGCTTCGTACGCGGCGCTGCCTCGTGGGCCGAGGCAAGCCCGCGGCTCGCCACAGGGCGTCGAAATCGCGCTCGGGCAACGACTGGATGCCGCCCGCTGCATCGAGGATCGACTCGATGATCAGTCCGCGTCGCCGGCACGGACCTCGCCTGCTGAGGGCATCTCGCATACGGGCGGTGTTCGCGAGCCCCTGCTGCAGCGCTGCAATGACCGCCGCGCGGGCGTACCGGTCGTTGGTACACCAGCTGGCCAGGTCGATGACGCTGCGAGCGACCCGGGTGCGCCGCGGTTGTTCCAACGGATGGACGTCAGCGGTGCTGAGCTCGCCGCTCTCGTGGACGACGAGCCCTTCCCATGAGGGCGCACGACCGCCAGCGGGGATCACCACGTGAATCTGATCGTCCTCGAATCCGTCCATCCCGTGCACCGCGAGCGCGGTCGGACCGGCAAGTGCCGATCGCGGTGGTGCAGACGCGAGCGCGACCTCCCACGCCTGTTCGTCCGTGAGCGGGCCATTGTGCGTGACGATCACGCCGCGACACGGCCGTTGCCACATGCCGCGAGCAACGAGGTGCCGGACGACGCCCTTGCCGTGCAGAGCGTTGGCCTCTGCGACCCGCAGGACGCTGCCCATGCCTCGAACCCTCGCCGTTGGCGCGGCGTGTGCGCGCCCTCCGGCGTACCAGCTGTGGACTGTGCGAGGTCCGAGCACGGCTGTGGACTGCCACGGATCTCCATGCGTTCGTGCTGCTCGCACGACGCAAACGCATGGAGATCGGTCGACCGGCTCGGCGACCGACCTGCGTTCGGGATGCCGGGGCAGCGCAAACGCATGAAGATCGGTCACCCACGGTTTTCGCGCGGTGGCGGGCAGCGCCTAACCTAGAGGCATGTCCGTCGAGTCCGTCTTCCCGCGCCTGGAACCGTTGCTGCCCTCCGTCAGCAAGCCCATTCAGTACGTCGGGGGCGAGCTCAACGCCACCAGCAAGGAGTGGGACTCCGCCAAGGTGCGCTGGACGTTGATGTACCCCGACGCGTACGAGGTCGGACTGCCCAACCAGGGTGTCCAGATCCTCTACGAAGTCCTCAACGAGCGCGACTGGATCCTGGCCGAGCGCACGTACGCGGTGTTCTCCGACATGGAGAAGGTCATGCGCGAGAACGACATCCCGCAGTTCACGGTCGACGCGCACCGGCCGGTCAAGGCATTCGACCTGTTCGGCATCTCGTTCTCCACCGAGCTCGGCTACACCAACATGCTGACCGCACTCGACCTGGCGGGCATCCCGCTGCACGCCGTCGACCGCGGCGAGGACGATCCGATCGTGATCGCCGGCGGCCACTCGGCGTTCAACCCCGAACCGATCGCCACGTTCCTCGACGCCGCCGTGCTCGGCGACGGCGAGGAGATCGTGCTGGCGATCAGCGAGGTCGTGCGGGAGTGGAAGGACGAAGGCCGGCCCGGCGGGCGTGACGAGGTCCTGATGCGCCTCGCAAAATCCGGCGGCGTGTACGTCCCGAAGTTCTACGACGTCACCTACCTCCCCGACGGCCGCATCCAGCGTGTCGTGCCCAACCGGCCGGGCGTGCCGTGGCGCGTCGCGAAGCACACGCTGATGGACCTCGACTCGTGGCCGTACCCCAAGAACCCGCTGGTCCCGCTCGCCGAGACGGTGCACGAGCGCTTCAGCGTCGAGATCTTCCGCGGCTGCACGCGCGGCTGCCGGTTCTGCCAGGCCGGCATGATCACGCGCCCGGTGCGCGAGCGCTCGATCGAGGGCATCGGCGCGATGGTGCAGAACGGGCTCGACAAGACCGGCTTCGAGGAGGTCGGCCTGCTGAGCCTCTCGAGCGCCGACCACACCGAGATCGGCGAGGTCGCCAAGCAGCTCGGCGATCGCTACGAGGGCACCAACACGTCGCTGTCCCTGCCGTCGACCCGCGTCGACGCCTTCAACATCACCCTGGCCAACGAGTTCAGCCGCAACGGCCGACGCTCGGGCCTGACGTTCGCCCCTGAGGGCGGCAGCGAGCGCCTGCGCAAGGTCATCAACAAGATGGTGACCGAGGAGGACCTCATCCGTACGGTCGCCGCGGCCTACTCGCACGGCTGGCGCCAGGTGAAGCTCTACTTCATGTGCGGGCTGCCGACCGAGACCGACGAGGACGTCATGCAGATCGGCGAGCTCGCCAAGCGGGTCATCCAGACCGGCCGCGAGGTCTCTGGTCGCAACGACATCCGCTGCACCGTGTCGATCGGCGGCTTCGTGCCCAAGCCGCACACGCCGTTCCAGTGGGCGTCGCAGCTCGACCACGAGACGACCGACGAGCGGCTCAAGAAACTGCGCGACGAGGTGCGCGCCGACCGCAAGTACGGCAAGGCGATCGGCTTCCGCTATCACGACGGCAAGCCCGGCATCATCGAAGGACTCCTGTCGCGCGGCGACCGCCGCGTCGGTCGCGTCATCGAGGCGGTGTGGCGCGACGGTGGCCGTTTCGACGGCTGGAGCGAGCACTTCTCGTACGACCGCTGGGCCGACCAGACCGCCGAGGCGCTGGCCGACGAGCCGGTCGACCTCGACTGGTACACGGTCCGTGAGCGTGAGTACGCCGAGGTGCTCCCGTGGGACCACCTCGACGCCGGTCTCGACCGCGACTGGTTGTGGGAGGACTGGCAGGACTCGCTCAACCCCGACGGGGCGCTCGAGGTCGAGGACTGCCGCTGGACTCCGTGCTTCGACTGCGGCGTGTGCCCTCAGATGGACCTCGAGATCCAGATCGGCCCCACCGGCAAGACGCTGCTGCCGTTGACTGTCGTCTGACCGCCTTAGGGCGGCTCAGCCGCAGGTCAGCGCAAAGATAGGGCATGTGTCCGATGCTCCGGACCCACCTTAGAAATCACGATGGAGTCATCGAGATTCAAAGGAGTGGTCACCATGACTGCATCGGACTACGTCGAGTACGCGCTCTACAGCCAGCGTGAGCAGGAGATGACCCTGCGCAACGAGCGTCGCCGCGTCGTCCTGGAGCGTCAGGGCGTACGTGCCAAGGCCCGCAGGACGCGGACCCGGGGCGGCCTGCCGTACGTCGTGCGGCATCGGCTGACGGAGCTCTTCTCCGACGCACCCGCACGTGGCTGAAAGCCAAGGGTTGGGGAGCGCTGAAGGCGCTGGATTCGTCGGCGGGAGGTGGCACGATGAGGTCGTGCACCTCCCGCCCTCCAGTGCGACCCTGATCGGCCGCGCCGCCGACCTTCGTGAGCTCGATGCGCTCTACGACCAGGTGGTCGCGGGTGAGCCCCGAGCCGTGGTGGTCGCGGGCGAGGCGGGCATCGGCAAGAGCCGGCTGCTCGCGGAGTTCCTCGATCGGTCGGCCGCCTCGGCCCGGGTCCTGCGCGGCCAGTGCGTCGACCTCGGCGATGTCGCGCCGCCCTACGCGCCCATCACCGATGTCCTCCGCGAGCTCGTCGCCCAGGTCGGCACCGACCGGGTGCTCGAGGCCGCCGGTCCCGGCTGGGACACGATCGGCGTCCTGCTGCCCGAGCTGGGCGACCAGGCGTCCGGCCGGGCCAGCGAGAACCGGCTGCACGAGGGAGTGGCGATCCTCCTCGAGCAGTTCGCCCGCGAGCGCCCCGTCGTCCTCGTCATCGAGGACCTGCACTGGGCCGATGACGCGACCCTGACGGTGCTGCGGTTCCTGCTGCGCGCCGTGGCGTCAGGACCGATCATGATCGTCCTGACCTACCGCAGCGACGACGTGCACCGCGGCCACCCGCTGCGGGTGTTCCTGACCGAGATCGAGCGCGGCCGCCGGGCCAAGCGGCTCGAGCTGCGCCGGCTGACCCGCGCCCAGGTGCGCAAGCAGGCCCACTCGATCCTCGGCCGTACGCCCGACTTCGACCTGGTCGAGAGCGTCTTCGAGCGCAGCGAGGGCGTGCCGTTCTTCGTCGAGGAGCTCCTCGCCAGCGAGGACTCCGTCCTGCCCGAGACCCTGCGCGATGTCCTGCTCGCCCGCTACGAGCGGCTCGACGACGCGACCCAGTACTTCCTCCGGGTCGTCTCCGCAGGTGGCCAGCGGGTCGAGCACACCTTGGTCGAGGAGGTCTTCGACCAGGGCGCCGACCACCTCGACGCCGCGGCACGTGCCGCGGTCGTCGCCAATGTCCTGGTCGTCGACGACAGCGCCTACACCTTCCGGCACGCGCTGGTGCGCGAAGCCGTGCACAGCGACCTGCTGCCGGGGGAGCGCACCCGCTTCCACGCGCGCTACGCCCAGGCGCTGGCCGGCCGCGAGAAGCCCGGCGACATCACCGAGATCGCCTATCACTGGCACGCCGCCAACAACCACGCCAAGGCGTTCCCGGCCAAGATGGCGGCGATGCGCAGTGCGTCGCAGGCCTACGCCTACGCCACCGCCGCCCAGATGGGGGAGAGCGCCCTCGAGATCTGGGACGCGATCGACGATGCCGAGACCGTCGCCGGCATGCCGCGCTCGGTGCTCATGGGCAAGGTCGCCGCCTACCTCCATGCCGCGGGCGAGCCCGAACGCGCCCTGGCCACGATCACCCTCGCCATCTCGCTCGGCGAGGCCCAGGGCCCCGACCTCGCTCGGCACCTGATGCTCAAGGCGCAGTGCCTGCACAACATCGCCAAGCTCGGCGCGGTCCCGCTGCTCAAGGAGGCCCTCGAGCTGGTCCCGCCGGGCACCGACGAGACCCTGAGGGCGACGATCCTCTACCGGCTCGCGGCCCGCTACATGATCGAGGTGGGCAAGCGTGACGCGGTCGAGGTCGCCACGCAGGCCTTGGACCTCGCGCTCGAGCTGGGTGATCCCGAAGCCGCGTCGATGGCGTCCAACATCCGCGGCGTGGCCAGGGCCCACGGCGGCGACGTCGAGGGAGGTGTCGCCGACCTCGAGCGGGCCAAGGACCTCGCTGAGGGCAACGCCGACGCGCTGCTGCGGTTCCGGGTCAACTACTCCGACATGCTCAACCTGTTGGGCCGCTACGACGAGTCGGTGGCCGTTGCCGACGAGGGTCTCGACCGCTCGCGCGAGCTCGGCGTCGAGCGTACGTCGGGCGCCATCTTGGCATCCAACATGATCGACCCGCTGTTCGCCCGGGGCGAGTGGGAGCGCGCGACGCGCTTGCTGGACCGGGTCATCGCGTTGTCCCCGCCACTGACGTTCCGGGTCTACCTGCTGCAGTCCAAGGTCTGGTCGACGCTCTGGCGAGGTGAGATCGAGGCAGCCGAGCGGATGTTCAAGCACTGGAGCCCGCACATGATCGCGCTGTCCGAGGTGGAGATCCAGACCCGCATGCAATACGTACGCCTGGCCGGCGAGCTGGCACTCGCACAGGGCGACGCCGCCACGGCCTGGGTCCATCTCGCCCAGGTGATCGCGGACGACTTCCACTCGCAGCCGGGCCACGTCCTCTCGATCTACGCCCAGACCGCCCGAGCACTGGCGCTCATGCGCGCCGGAGGTGACACCAAGGTCGACGTGGACGACGCCGAGCAGCGCCTGCGCAAGAGGATCGAGGCCGACTCGTTCTGGCCGACGGCCGGTCAGTGGACAGCGGTCGTCGACGCCGAGCTGGGTGGGCCGTCCCGCACCGGCGACGGGGCAGAGGAGTGGCAGCGCGCGCTGGAGCGCGCGGACTCGCTCCCGGCGCAGGTCGGCCCCTATCTGGTGCTCAGGCTCGCGATGGCTCAGCATGCGGCGGGCCAGCGCACGGAGTCGGCGACCACGTTGCTGCAGGCCATCGAGGCCGCCACCACGCTGGGTGCCGGGCTGCTGGTGGCGGAGGCGCGCACGTTCGCCCAGCGCGCAGGACTGCCGCTCGGCGGCGCTGCCAGCCGGCACGAGGCCGGATCGGTCGAGCTGACCGCTCGTGAGCAGCAGGTGCTGGCACTGATCGCCGAGGGGCTCACCAACCGGCAGATCGGCGAGCGCCTGTTCATCAGCGTCAAGACCGCGAGCGTGCACGTCTCGGCGATCCTGCGCAAGCTCGGCGCCTCGAGCCGCACCGAGGCCGCCATGATCGCCGAGCGGTCGAACGTCCCGGTCTAGGCGGGTCTAGGTATGTCTGAGGTACCTCAGACATACCTAGGGCCAGAACGGCCCTGGAAGTTAGGGCATCCGTCCGATGTGGGAGGGGCACCTCAGCGACGAATGTAGGTGATGTCGAAAGGCACTCCAGAAAGGGAGCCCATCATGATCACCGAATTCGTCGCACAGGTTGACATCCAGCAGCACGAGGCCGAGCTCGTCGAGAAGCTCGAGCGTCGCCGGGCCGTCGCGGAGCGCGTCGCCGCACGGCGCTTCAACGGCGATCGTCTGGCCATGATCGCCCACCTGGCTCGCCAGGCACGCGCCACTCGCGCCGTCGCCGCTCGCCCCGTCAGCTGCTGATCTCGCGCGACCCGTGACCGAGGGTGTCCTCGAGTGTCACGGGTCGCGCCACGAACCAGCCGGCGACCGCGATCACGGCGGCCAGTCCCATCAGGGCGATGAGCGGAGCGGTCCACGAGCCCGTGGCATCGTGCAGGACCCCCGCCCCGAACGGCCCGATGCCGGCGATGAGATATCCGGTGCCCTGCGTGAACGCGGACAGGGTCGCCGTTCCGGCCGCGGTCCGGGTTCGCTTGCCGATCATGGTCAGCGTCCACGTGAAGGCGCCGCCGCCGATGCCCATCATGATCGCCCACAGCCACGTCACGGTTGTCGGAGCCAGCAGGACTCCGAGCCATCCGCCGGCCGTCAACGCGGCGAACGCCACCGGCAGGACCGGTCGGTCGCCGACCAACCGCATGATCCACGGCAGTCCCAGCGTCAGCGGGATGCCCACCGCGCTCAGCAGGCCGAGCATCGTCCCGGCCTTCGCGTCACTCAGGCCCGCGTCGGTCAACATCTCGGGGAACCAGCCGAACTGGGCGTAGGCGCCGGCCGACTGGAAGCCGAACAGCAGCACCATGGCCCAGGCCAGCGGCGAACGTACGACGTCCCGGATGGCCATCCGGTCCGCCGCAGTCGGGTCGGTACGTGTGTCGTGGCGCACGAACGCGAGCCACGGGATCAAGGCGATGAACGAGAGAGCCGCCCAGATGCCCAGGCCTCCGCGCCAGCCCCCGAGCGCATCGGACAGCGGCACGGTCGAGATCGAGCCGAGTGTCGCCCCGGTCATCAGGGCGGCGCCGTAGAGCGCGCTCACCAGCGCGAGCCGGTCCGGGAAGTGCACCTTGACCAGCGGCGGCAGGATGATGTTGCCCATCGCCGCGCCGGCCAGCGCGATGACGGTGCACACCAGGAACAGCGCCGTGGTGTCCACGACGGCCCGCGCAACGAGGCCGACCGTGATCATCGCGAGCACCAGAGCGGCCGTACGGTGCAGGCCGAGGCGCGTCACCACGCCGTGGGCGCCGACGCCGAACACCGCGAAGCAGATCACCGGCACCGTCGTGAGGATGCCGCCGACGGCCGTCGAGATGCCCAGGTCGTCGCGCACCGGACCCAGCACGACGCCGAGGCTGCCGACCGCCACTCGCAGGTTGAGCGCCAGCAGCACGATGGCCGCGCCGACCAGCAGGCGCCCGCGTGTGGTCGGCTGGGACGCAAGAGGAGTCACTCTGCCCATCCTGCCCTGAGGGTCTCCGGCCGGATGTCGCGCGGGTAGCCTCGTCGGGTGACCACCCTGGAGGGGACGCCCAACCCCGAAGCGCCCAACCCGCAGCTGCCGATCGTCCAGAAGCTGCGCATCCGTTACGCCAAGCGGGGTCGTCTGAGGTTCACGAGCCACCGCGACTTCGCGCGAGCGTTCGAGCGAGCGGTGCGCCGCGCGGGCATACCGATCGGCTTCTCGTCCGGGTTCACGCCGCATCCCAAGATCTCGTACGCCAACGCGTCGCCGACCGGGGCCGCGAGCGAGGCGGAGTACCTCGAGATCGGCATGACGAGACCGTGTGACCCCGCCGAGGTGCGGGCCGCGCTCGACTCGGCGCTGCCGGACGGGCTCGACATCGTCGACGTCATCGAGGCGAAGCCGGGCGCGCTGGCCGACCGTCTGCAGGCCAGCTCCTGGGAGATCACACTGCCCGGCGTCAGCCCCGAGCACGCGCAGTCAGCGGTCGCCGCGTTCCTCGCCACCGACGAGGTTCTGATCGAACGCATGATGAAGCGCGGCCTCCGTACGCTCGACTGCCGCGACGCGGTGCTGGCTCTGTCGGCGCGTTCCGACGAGACCCGCGACGGCCCATGTGCGATACTGGCTGTGGTTGTACGACACGACACACCGTCGATACGACCAGACGACGTTCTCGCCGGACTCCGATCCAGCGGCGGCCTCACGGTCGAGCAGACGCCCATCGCGACTCGCTTGGCCCAGGGCCCTCTGGACACAGAGACCGGCACGGTGGGCGATCCATTTGCCTTCGACCGCGACGCATCCTGAACGGGTGCCGACCGCGGCGGTGAATGTGGGAGCTGATGTGACAGGCCGCGGAACCCGTCAACACCCCGGCGCGTGGCGCAGGGGTTGACCGAAGGCTTAAGGCCCGCTTGCCGGGCCGCAGACGTGCCCAGACCGATCTCGATCGGCCTCGGGCGAAGGAGAGCACATGCTCGACGACAACGAAACACCCGCTGAAACCACCACAGATTCCCAGCCTGTACGACGCCGGGCCGCCGGCCGCCCAGCCGGGCCGCCCGCTGCAGTCAGCTTCGCCGCTCCCGTTGCGCCGCCCAAGGCCAAGGCCAAGGTCGAGACTCCTGAGAACGACGCTCCGGCCGAGGCGCCCGCCAAGAAGGCGCCCGCCAAGCGCGCGGCCGTCAAGGATCAGTCGACAGCCAAGGACGAGTCGGTCGACGAGGACAAGGCTCCCGCCAAGGCTGCCAAGAAGTCCACCGCCAAGAAGACCGCGGCCGCAAAGGATGACGGCGAGGCTGCCGAGGAGTCCGCACCGGTCTCCGCCACGGCAGCCATGTTCAAGGCGCCCGAGCCCGGCCTTGCGCCCGCTCGCCCCAAGCCGGTCCAGGCCGACTCCGACAACGACTCGGACGACGAGGACGACGACGATCCCGATGCGCCCAAGCGTCGCCGCCGGAGTCGTGGAGGCCGCCGTCGCCGCAAGGGCGACAACGAGGGCGACGAGGCCTCCACCGACAACGACAACCCCGAGGACGACGAGTCCGAGGACGACGGCAACGGCGGCACCCGCCGTCGTCGCCGCCGCGCTCGCGCGGGCGAAGGTGCAGACGCCTCGCCCGACGATCCGGAGAACACCGTCGTGCGGGTCCGCAACGGTCGGACCGCCGAGGACGAGATCACGGGTGTTGCCGGCTCGACGCGACTGGAGGCCAAGAAGCAGCGCCGTCGCGAGGGCCGCGAGGCGGGCCGTCGCCGCGCCCCGATCGTCTCCGAGGCCGAGTTCCTGGCCCGCCGCGAGTCGGTCAAGCGCGAGATGGTCGTGCGCCAGCGCGATGACTACACGCAGATCGCGGTGATCGAGGACAACGTCCTCGTCGAGCACTACGTCGCTCGCGAGTCGCAGATCTCGATCATCGGCAACGTCTACCTCGGCAAGGTGCAGAACGTCCTGCCGAGCATGGAGGCCGCCTTCGTCGACATCGGCGCCGGCCGCAACGCCGTGCTCTACGCCGGTGAGGTCGACTGGACCGCCCTCGGCAACGGCAAGCAGCGCAAGATCGAGGATGCGCTCAAGCCCGGCCAGACGATCCTCGTGCAGGTGTCGAAGGACCCGATCGGCCAGAAGGGCGCCCGGCTCACGAGCCAGATCAGCCTGCCCGGCCGCTTCCTGGTCCTGGTCCCCGGCGGCCAGACCAGCGGCATCTCCCGCAAGCTGCCCGAGAACGAGCGGGCCCGGCTCAAGACCCTCCTCAAGGAGGTCCTCCCGGACAACACCGGCGTCATCGTGCGCACCGCCGCCGAAGGTGCCACCGAGGAGCAGCTGACCCGCGACGTCACCGCGCTGTCGGCCCGGTGGGAGGTCATCGAGGGCAAGGTGGCGGCCGGCAAGGCGCCCGAGCTGCTCTACTCCGAGCCCGACCTCATGATCAAGGTCGTCCGCGACCTGTTCAACGAGGACTTCCACGGTCTCGTCGTCGAGGGTGACGACGCCTGGGACATGATCAAGGGCTACATCGACCACGTGGCGCCCGACCTCGCCGAGCGGGTCAAGCGCTGGGAGAACGCCGACGGCAAGGACGCCTTCACGGCGTACCGGCTGGACGAGCAGATCCACAAGGCGCTCGACCGCAAGGTCTTCCTGCCGTCGGGCGGCTCGCTCGTGATCGACCGCACCGAGGCGATGACGGTCGTTGACGTCAACACCGGCAAGTACACCGGCTCCGGGGGCAACCTCGAGGAGACCGTCACCAAGAACAACCTCGAGGCGGCCGAAGAGGTCGTGCGTCAGCTCCGGCTGCGCGACATCGGCGGCATCATCGTCGTCGACTTCATCGACATGGTCCTCGAGAGCAACCGCGACCTCGTGCTCCGCCGGCTCGTCGAGTGCCTGGGCCGCGACCGTACGCGTCACCAGGTCGCCGAGGTCACGTCGCTCGGTCTCGTGCAGATGACTCGCAAGCGCATCGGCACGGGCCTGCTCGAGTCGTTCAGCCACGAGTGCGAGCACTGCAACGGTCGTGGCGTCATGATCCAGGACGCGCCCGTCGAGCCCAAGAAGGACGAGCAGCGCC
This sequence comes from Aeromicrobium sp. 9AM, assembly GCF_902506105.1. Lineage (GTDB taxonomy): Bacteria > Actinomycetota > Actinomycetes > Propionibacteriales > Nocardioidaceae > Aeromicrobium. Next base: position 1,834,230 of record NZ_LR733304.1, on the reverse strand, counting down.
GTGGCGGACGTGGCAGCCGCGGCGGTGGAAACGGCGGCGGTGGCGGCAACGGCGGTGGCGGCAACGGCGGTGGCCGCAATGGCAACCAGGGCCGTGGCGGCAACGACTCGGGCCGCAACGAGTCCGGCGGCGACCACGCGCACGACCCCAAGCGGGCCGACAAGTCGGACGACAACAAGCCGGCAGACCGCAAGTCCGAGGACAAGCCAGTCGACGTCAAGTCCGAGGACAAGCCGGCTGACAACAAGCCGGCCGACAGCCCCAGCCCGTCGGGTGACTCGTCGACGGTCGAACGTACGCCCGACGTCGAGGCCAAGGCCCCGGCCAAGAAGACCCCGCGCAAGCGCGGTTCCGCGTCCAAGCCGGCCGGCCCTCCGCCGCCCGTCGAGAACGCTGCCGCGCCCGGCAAAAGCACGACTTCTGAGCCTTCTGGCCAGGGCGGGGACGACCCCGTTTTGACCAGCGAGGGTCAGGCTCCGTAAACTAGTCCTTCGGTGCGCTCTGCGTGCCGTTCTCGCGCGTCCCGCTCACCAGCGGTCGTGCCCCCAGAGTTGAAACGAGTGAGGAATCCCGTGGTGTACGCAATCGTCCGCAGTGGCGGCAACCAGCAGAAGGTAGCCGTCGGCGACGTCATCCAGATCGACAAGGTCGCACAGGCCGAGGGCGAGACGCTGTCCCTTCCCGCGGTGCTGTTCGTCGACGGCGACACCGTCACCGCCGACGCGGACTCGCTCGCCAAGATCACGGTGACCGCCGAGGTCCTGGGCCTTTCCAAGGGTCCCAAGATCGTGATCCAGAAGTACAAGAACAAGACCGGCTACAAGAAGCGTCAGGGTCACCGTCAGAAGTACACCCAGGTGAAGATCACCGGGATCAAGAAGTAGGGGACTGAGCACATGGCACACAAAAAGGGCGCAGCCTCCACCAAGAACGGCCGCGATTCCAACTCACAGCGCCTCGGCGTAAAGCGCTTCGGCGGTCAGCTCGTCAACGCCGGCGAGATCATCGTCCGTCAGCGTGGCACGCACTTCCACCCCGGCACCAACGTCGGCCGTGGCGGCGACGACACGCTCTTCGCGCTGTCCGCAGGCTCGGTCGAGTTCGGCCGTCGTCGTGGACGCAAGGTCGTCAACATCGTCCCCGGCGTCCCGGCGGAGTAACACGAGCGAACACTCTCTTTGAAGGGGCAGTCCGCAGCTGCGGGCTGCCCCTTCGTCCCATTTCAGGCCCCCAGGGCCCACACGAAAGGAGCGGCCGGTGGCTGTCCCCAGCTTCGTCGACAAGGTCACGCTCCATGTCACGGCCGGGTCCGGCGGTGACGGTGTGGCCTCGGTCCACCGCGAGAAGTTCAAGCCGCTCGGTGGTCCCGACGGCGGCAACGGCGGGCACGGCGGCGACGTCATCCTGCGCGTCGCGGCCGATGTGACGACCCTCGTCGACTATCACCACGAGCCCCACCGCAAGGCGACCAACGGCGCACCCGGGGCCGGCAGCAACCGCAGCGGCAGCAACGGCGAGGACCTCGTGCTCCGCGTGCCCGACGGCACCGTCGTCCGCAACGAGCAGGGCGAGGTGCTCTCGGACCTCGTCGGTCCCGGCACGGAGCTCGTCATCGCCGCCGGCGGTCGCGGCGGGCTCGGCAACGCCGCGCTGGCATCGTCCAAGCGCAAGGCCCCCGGCTTCGCGCTCAAGGGCGAGCCCGGCGACGAGCTCGTGTTCACCCTCGAGCTCAAGGTCGTGGCCGACATCGGCCTGGTCGGCTTCCCGAGCGCCGGCAAGTCCAGCCTCATCGCCGCCCTGTCGCGCGCACGGCCCAAGATCGCCGACTACCCGTTCACGACGCTCGTGCCCAACCTCGGCGTCGTCACGGCAGGTTCCACGACCTTCACCGTCGCGGACGTGCCCGGCCTCATCGAAGGCGCCAGCGAGGGCCGGGGGCTAGGCCACGACTTCCTGCGCCACGTCGAGCGGTGCGCGGCCCTTGTGCACGTCATCGACTGCGCGACGGTCGACCCCGGTCGCGACCCGCTGACCGACCTCGACGTCATCGAGGCCGAGCTGACCAAGTACGCCGAGACGACCGGCAGCGACCTGAGTGACCGGCCCCGGCTCGTCGCGCTCAACAAGACCGACGTCCCGGACGCACTGGAGATCGCCGAGTTCGTACGCGCCGATCTCGAGGCACGCGGGCTCGACGTCTTCGACGTGTCGGCAGCAAGCCACGCGGGGCTCCGCGAGCTCTCCTTTGCGATGGCCGAAATCGTGGCGTCCCGCCGCGCCGCGACGCCGGTCGCCGAGGTCACCCGGATCGTGCTGCGGCCCAAGGCCGAGGCGGGCGTCGGGCGCGAGTTCACGATCACCCAGCGCGACGGCCAGTGGGTCGTCCGCGGCGACAAGCCCAAGCGGTGGGTTCGCCAGACCGACTTCAGCAACGACGAGGCAGTCGGCTTCCTCGCCGACCGGCTCAACCGTCTGGGCGTCGAGGACGAGCTGCTCAAGCTCGGCGCCAAGGCCGGCGACGACGTCATCATCGGTGACGAGAACGACGCCGTCATGTTCGACTTCGATCCCCAGATTCCTGCTGGCGCCGAGGTGCTCGGCCGCCGCGGCGAGGACCTGCGCATCGACCAGTCCGATCGCCGCACCAACGTGCAGAGGCGCGAGGAGCTCGCTGCCCGTCGGGCGTACGAGGCGGAGAAGCGTGAGGCGCGTGAAGAGGGTCGCGGCGCCGACTGGAGCTTCCCCGAGGACGATCCTGACCTGGCAGACGGTCCGGACGGTGAGCTCGCCGACGAGGATCCGCGCTGATGAGCCGGATCGTCGTCAAGGTCGGCTCGTCCTCGCTCAGCTCTGCTGAGGGCGGCCTCGACGGGGAACGCGTCGACGCGTTGGTCGACGCGCTCGCAGCAGGTCGGGCCCGTGGTGACGAGATCGTCCTGGTCAGCTCGGGCGCGATCGCGGCGGGTCTCGCGCCGCTGTCGCTGCCGCGCCGCCCTCGCGACCTGGCGACCCAGCAGGCTGCGGCGAGCGTCGGCCAGGGCGCTCTCATCGCCCGGTACGCCCAGCGGTTCGCCCTGCACGAGCTCGTCGTCGGCCAGGTGCTGCTGACGGCCGATGACGTCACCCGCCGCAGCCACTACCGCAACGCCTACCAGACGTTCGCGCGGCTGCTGGAGCTCGGCGTCGTCCCGATCGTCAACGAGAACGACACCGTGGCGACGAGCGAGATCCGGTTCGGCGACAACGACCGGCTCGCGGCGCTCGTGTCGCATCTCGTCCACGCCGACCGGCTGGTGCTGCTGTCGGACGTCGACGGTCTCTACGACGGTGATCCGCGGCGCGACGGCGCCAGCATCGTCACGGACGTCCGTGGTGAGGCCGACATCGCCGAGCTCGACATCGTCCGTCCGAGCGCGTCGGCGATCGGCACCGGTGGCATGGTCACCAAGATCGAGGCCGCCCGCATCGCGACCGGGGCAGGCATACCGGTCGTGCTGACGTCCGCGCCGCAAGCCGCCGCGGCACTCGAGGGGCAGTCGGTCGGCACGACATTCCATCCCACCGGACGCCGTCGGCCGACCCGGCTCCTGTGGCTCGCCCACGCCAGCAACACCAAGGGCGGCGTGCACCTCGACGCCGGAGCGGTGCGGGCCCTGGTGGTCCGCAAGGCCTCGCTGCTGCCCGCCGGCATCACGGGCGTCAGTGGCACGTTCGTGGCCGGCGACCCCGTCGACCTCATCGGACCGGACGACGTCGTGATCGCACGCGGCATCGTCAACTACGACAGCGCCGAGCTGCCCAGCCTGCTCGGGCGGTCGACGCACGAACTGGCCGCCGAGCTCGGGGCCGAGTACGAGCGTGAGGTCGTCCACCGGGACGACATGATGGTGATCTGACGATGAATCCGCAGGAGAGCCGCATGAAGGAGCAGGTCCACGCCGCAGCGCGCCGCGCCCGTGTCGCCGCCGCAACGCTGGCACTCACGCCGAGATCGGGCAAGGACTCCGCGCTCAGCGCGATGGCGGAGGCACTCGTCGCCGGCACCGACACGATCGTCGCGGCCAACGAGCTCGACGTCGAGACCGCTCGTGCAGGCGGCACGGAGGAGAACGTGATCGACCGGCTGCGCCTCGACCCGGCGCGCGTCGCCGCGTTCGCCGACGGGCTCCGGGACATCGCCGCGCTGCCGGACCCGGTCGGCGAGGTCGTACGCGGCTCCACCCTCCCCAACGGTCTGCGCATGCAGCAGATCCGTGTCCCGATGGGTGTCATCGGCATGATCTACGAGGGCCGGCCCAACGTCACTGCCGATGCCGCAGGGATCTGCCTCAAGGCCGGCAGCGCCGTGCTGCTGCGCGGCTCGGCGTCAGCGGCTCGCTCCAACGCCGCGATCATCGAGATCATGCGAGGCGCTCTCGCCGAGGCGGGACTGCCGGCGGACGCGATCCAGATGATCCCCGCCGACGACCGCTCCTCGGCCACGTACCTGATGCAGGCTCGCGGCCTCGTCGACCTCGTCATCCCGCGCGGTGGCGCCGGCCTGATCCGCGCTGTCGTGGAGGACTCGACCGTCCCGGTCATCGAGACCGGCGTGGGCAACTGCCACGTGTACGTCGATGCAGACGCCGACCTCGACATGGCTCTGGACATCGTCCTCAACTCCAAGACCCATCGCACGAGCGTCTGCAACGCGGCCGAGTCGCTGCTGGTGCACAAGGCCGTCGCCGATGCGTTCCTGCCGCGAGTCGTCGCTGCATTGCAGTCCGAGGGCGTGACGATCCACGGCGACGAGTCGTTCTGCGCCGTCCAGGCCGACATCGTGCCGGCGACCGACGACGACTACGCCGCCGAGTACCTCTCGCTCGACATCTCGGCCCGGGTCGTCGACTCGATCGACGACGCGATCGAGCACATCCGTACGTTCTCCTCGGGGCACACCGAGGCGATCGTCACCTCGTCCCTGGCCGCCTCGTCACGGTTCACGACCGGTGTCGACTCCGCCGCCGTGATGGTCAACGCGTCGACCCGCTTCACCGACGGCGGCGAGTTCGGCTTCGGCGCCGAGATCGGCATCTCGACCCAGAAGCTGCACGCCCGGGGTCCGATGGGTCTGGCCGAGATGACGACGACGACCTACGTCGTCACCGGCTCCGGGCACGTGCGATAGATTGGCGGCATGTTCTCGAACCTCGTGGCGGCCGAAGAGCCCCTTCGCGACATCGGCATCGACCCCTGGGCAGTTGGTGGCATCGCTCTCGCGATCCTGATCGTCCTGGTGCTGGGTCTGCTGTCGTTCGGCAAGGGTCGCGAGCACTCCTGAAAGGCATGACCCGCAGCGAGGGCACGGAGCGCCGCCGCGTCGGCATCATGGGTGGCACGTTCGACCCGATCCACCACGGCCACCTCGTCGCTGCGAGTGAGGTGCAGTCGTGGTTCGACCTCGACGAGGTCATCTTCGTGCCGACGGGCGAGCCTTGGCAGAAGGCCGACCGCGAGGTGTCGCCGGCCGAGCACCGCTACCTCATGACGGTCATCGCGACGGCCGCCAATCCGCGCTTCGAGGTCAGCCGCGTCGACATCGACCGCGTCGGCCTGACCTACACGATCGACACGCTGCGTGAGCTCACGGCGTTGCACCCTGACGCCGACCTCTACTTCATCACCGGCGCCGACGCCATGGCGGCGCTCCTCACGTGGCAGGACCACGAGGAGCTGTTCAAGCTGGCGCACTTCGTCGGCTGTACTCGGCCGGGCCACGAGCTCACCGATTCATCGCTCGAGGGCCTGCCGAAGGACCGCATCACCCTGGTGGAGATCCCCGCCCTGACCATCTCGTCGACGGACTGCCGTCAGCGCGTCGAGCGCGGTGAGCCGGTGTGGTACCTCGTGCCCGACGGCGTCGTGCAGTACATCGGCAAGCACGAGCTCTACCGGAAAGACTCTGCATGACCGAGCGCCAGCGAGGGAACCATCAGAATGTCATGCCGACGCCGTCGTATCGTTGGCTCTTCAGGAAGGCTTCGGCATGACTGCGACCGAACGTGCCGTTGAGCTCACGAAGGCAGCGGCTGCCGCTGCCGAGGACAAGCTCGCCCAGGACATCATCGCGTTCGACGTGTCCGAGCTCCTGGCCATCACCGACGTCTTCCTGCTGTGCTCCGCGTCGAGCCCTCGCCAGGTCAGGGCCGTGCAGGACGCCATCGAGGAGCGCATGATCGAGCTGGGCGCCAAGGCCGTACGCCGTGAGGGCGAGCGTGAGGGCCGCTGGGTCCTGCTCGACTTCGCCGACATCGTGGTGCACATCCAGCACCAGGACGAGCGGGTGTTCTACGCGCTGGAGCGACTGTGGAGCGACTGCCCGGTGGTTCCGCTGTCATGACGACTCGCCAGGTGATCCTCTGGCGCCACGGTCGCACGCAGTGGAACGTCGAGGGACGCGTCCAGGGCCAGAGCGACATCCCGCTCGACGAGGTGGGCAAGGAGCAGGCCAGGGCTGCGGCAGCGCGGCTTGCCGCCCTCAGGCCGGACCGCATCGTCAGCTCGGATCTCGTACGCGCCGCCGACACGGCACGGATGCTGGGTGACCTGACCGGCACCGAGGTCGAGCTCGATCCACGCCTGCGGGAGCTCAACTTCGGCGAGCGCGAAGGGCTCACGTGGCGGGAGGCGTGGAAGAAGTTTCCCGACGGCATGCAGGCGTGGGTCGAGGGTGACGAGACCCAGATCCCCGGCAGCGAGACGCACCGGCAGGCGGGGGACAGGTTCGCCGCTGCCCTGCACGACCTGCTCGACGACGTGCCGCCCGAAGGCGTCATGGTCGTCGTCGCGCACGGAGCCGTCCTGCGCACGGGCGCATGCGCGTTCCTCGACATCCCCGAGGCGCACTGGGGCACGTTCGGCGGCCTCGGCAACTGTGCGTGGTCGGTGCTCGAGGAGTCGAGCCACAAGGACTGGTCCCAGTGGCGCCTCACGGAGTGGAACGCCGGGACGCTGCCGGAGCCGGTGCTCTCGGACGACGAGTGACCCGGTTTGGGCATGCGTGGGGTCAGCGGCTAACATTGGCGAGGCCCAACACACGGGCTGCAGCGGGGCATTGGCGCAGTTGGTAGCGCGCTTCCATGGCATGGAAGAGGTCAGGAGTTCGAATCTCCTATGCTCCACAAAACGACGTAGGACCCGGAGTGCTCTTTGCTCCGGGTCCTACGTCGTTCTGAATGCCTGGCGTCACGAGCGTCGCGAACGGTTGCGTGCACCCACGCCCTAGGCTGGTCCTCGCCCCACGTCGTACCAGGAAGGTCCCGCCACCCGTGCTCGCCCGCATCAGCATCGGCATCGCCGCCATGATGGTCGGGGTGCTCATCGTGGCGGCGTACGTCAACAGTCGCGAGGACGACGCGAGTCTCATCCCGGTTGCCACCGGCGAGAAGGCGCCAGCGGGGCTCACACGCTTCTACGACCAGAAGCTGGACTGGACGCCGTGCGCCGGGTCTCTCTGCACCTGGGTGCGGGTGCCACTCGACTACGACAAGCCGGCCGGCGAGACCATTCGCCTTCGGGTCAAGCTGCGTCCCGCGACGTCCGGCAAGGCCGAGGGACGGATCTTCGTCAACCCGGGCGGCCCCGGCGGGTCAGGGGTCGGATTCGTCAACACGTTCGCCTCGCTGACCTCCGACGAGGTGCTTCGTGACCGGGACATCGTCGGCTTCGACCCGCGCGGCGTCGGGCAGAGCGACCCGGTGACCTGCGAGTCGGACGCGACATTCGACAAGCTCATCGCGCTGGATCCTGATCCCGACACGCTCAAGCTGGTCGACAAGCTCGGGAACGGGTTCCGCGCTCTCGGCAAGGCGTGCGTCAAGAACTCCGGCGCCCTCGCGTCACACGTCTCCACGGACGAGGCGGCGCGGGACCTCGACGTGCTGCGCGCCCTGATGGGGCAGAAGAAGCTCGACTACTACGGCGCCTCGTACGGCACGCAGCTCGGGGCGACGTACGCCGACCTGTTCCCGCGGCGGGCCGGGGCGATGGTCCTCGACGGGGCTGTCGATCCTTCGCGTCGCAAGGAGCGCCAGGGCTTCGACCAGGCCAAGAGCTTCCAGCGTGAGCTGAAGGCCTACATCGCGTCATGCCTCGAGGACGGCAACTGCCCGCTCGGCGATGACCAGAAGGACGCGAACGACAACATCGTCGAGCTGCTCGCCAGCCTGGAGAAGACGCCGATCAAGACCCGGTTCGACCGCAAGCTGACCGAGGGCGCGGCGATCTACGGCATCGCCTACGCCATGTACGACCCCGACAGCTGGACGGTCCTGACGACCGGACTCGTCAGGGCGGGGTTCGGCGACGGCAGCATTCTGTTGACGTTGAGTGACCAGTACTACGGACGGCGCCAGGACGGCACCTATCGCGACAACGGTGCGCAGTCGTTCTACGCGATCCGCTGCCTGGACTTTCCCAAGGCACCCGGCGACGGACAGATCTCGAAGCTCCTGCCCGACTACCGCAAGGTGTCGCCCGTGTTCGGGGGCGTCATGGCGTGGTCCGCGGCCGAGTGCCAGAACTGGCCGGCGAAGTCGGAGCATCCCCAACGCGCCGTCCGTGCCGAGGGAGCCGGCCCCATCGTGGTGATCGGCTCGACGAGGGATCCCGCAACGCCCTACAGGTGGGCGGAGACGCTCGCCAAGGACTTGTCGTCGGGGATCCTGGTGACCCGCAAGGGCGACGGGCACACGGGCTACGGCGTTGGCAGCGCGTGCATCGACCGGGTCGTCGACCGCTACCTGGCGTTCCACGAGGAGCCAACCGGACCGGTCACGTGTGATGACACCCACTGAACGTGGAGTGCAGCGTTCGGGACCACCGCGACGCGGCGACCCGGCCTCACAGCACACTGGAGTCATGAGGTCTCGTCTGCGACTCGCCGTGCTGGCGACATTCGTCATCGGTCTCATCCTCACCGGACTGAGCGCCGTCGTCGCCAAGTCGCCCGAGCAGCGCGACGAGATCGACGCGGCCGACCGGGTGGCTCAGCGTTTCGATGCGTCCCTCCAGCGGTACGTCGTGAAGGCAGCCGCGGAGCTCAAGAGCAAACACGACGCGGATCAAGACGGCTACCCCCAGCTGTTGAAGCTGGCGAAGGACCGGATCGCCGACGCGCCTCGGCTGCAGGCCGGCGGGACCACCTCGTACGGCCGGGAGCACAGCGACGACTACCAGGGTGCAGACGATCGCCGGGAGGCCGCGCTGGCGCCCCTCACGACCCTCGAGGCCTACCTTCGGAGCAGGGCGATCCCCACGTCCAAGTTCATCGCAGCCGGCAAGAAGCTCGTCGGGCTACGCCCCGGCACCCTGCTGGGCGACGATCCCGTCCTCACCGGAGACCCGTTGCGGGAGCGTGTGCTTCCGGCGTACGAGAAGGCGCGCAAGCGCCTGAAGAAACTGGACACGCCCAAGGGCTCGGAGCTGCTGCAGCTCGACCTCGTGACCTACGCGAACGACATCATCTCGATGACGAAGGACGGCGCCAAGAAGATCGACGAGCAGAAGGCATTCTTCTTCCAGCTCGGCGACCGTCCGGTGGAGCTCTTCCAACGCCTGGCCGCGCTCGAGAAGGGGATCCAGGTGCAGGTCGCCCAGCAGGTCGAAATCGTCTCCGCGACCCAATAACCCCGTGCGGCGACGATCGTTGTTCTTTGAGAGACGAGCTTCTTGACGACTCCGGTCGGCGCGAAGCGACAAAATGTCTCGGCACGGGGGCTTGGTGTGGTAATTTTCAAGCGCTCGTGTTGCCCAATGACGTAGGGCGCAAAGCACGACAACGCACGCAGCCTTTGTACTCCCGTGAACACGCAGAAATGACGAGGAATCGCATGAAGATCCGCAAAGCCACCATGGCGCTCGGAACCTTGGTCCTGGCTTCCGGCACGTCGATCGGCTTCGCCGGCAGCGCGAGCGCTGCCCCGGCCAGCTTCGCGACCGCCTCGAGCTGCGTCGACGACAGCGCTGACACCAGCGCCGACACGGACACTGACGCCGATGTAGACGCCGACACCAACGCGGACGTCGACTCGACCGACGTCGATGCTGTCGACGCCACGGCGACCGACACGGACACCGACGCCGACACGCAGGTCGACGGCAACCTCGTCCTCAACCTCGACGGTGTCGCGGTCGCCAGCCCCAACGCGATCAACTCCACCGCGGGTCAGCTCACGACCGGCACCGAGACCGACGGCAACCTGGTCACCCAGAACCTCGACATCGACGCCGTGGCGAGCACCAACTCGACGGTCACCGACGGTGTCCTCGCAACGAGCCAGAACACCCAGGGTGGTCTGGTGCTCGGTGACGACGCCGACGCGGACGCGCTCGACATCGACGCTGTCGCCTCCACCAACTCGATCGCGACCGACGTCGGCGCCAACGAGAGCGGCACGATCGCCACCGGCACCGAGACCGACGGCGAGCTCGTCGAGACCGACCTCGACATCGACGCGGTCGCCTCCACCAACTCCGTCGCGCTGGACGGCATCATCGCCACCAGCACCACTGGCACCGACGCTGACGGCGAAGTCGCCGCCGGCCTCGACCTCGACGCCGTCGCCGCGACCAACTCGATCGCCACCGACGTCGACGGCACGACCGGCCTCGAGGCCGTCACCGGCACGCAGACCCAGGGCGAGCTCGTCACCTCCGACCTCGACGGTGTCGCCGTCGCCACCGTCAACTCGGTGGGCGTCGCGGGTCTCGAGGCCGTGACCAGCACGACCGGCACCGAGACTGACGGTGAAGTTGCCGCAGGCCTCGACATCGATGCGCTCGCCGCCAACAACTCTGTGGGTGTCGCCGGACTCGAAGCCGTCACAGGCGGCGCCTCCACGGCGGGTGCCACCACCTCGGCCACCGACGGTGAGCTCATCGAGTCCAACCTGGACATCGACGCGGTCGCCAGCCCCAACTCGGTCGGCGTCGCCGGTCTCCTGGCCACGGGCACCGAGACCGACGGCGGCGCGGTTGCCAGCCTCGACCTCGACGCGGTCGCCAGCACCAACGCGATCACGGGCAACACCGACCTCGACGCGGTGGCCACGGCCGGAGCCCTCGACGGACTCCTCACCACGGGCCTCACCGGCGCGAGCGTCACCGGTCAGCTGAGCGCGACGCAGTTCAAGGCAGCCTCGGACGACTGCGACGACGACGCACTGCCGGACACCGGTGGCTCGAACCTCGGTCTGCTTGCAGCCGGCGGAGTCCTCGTCGCTGCGGGTGGCGCAGTCATCTACGGCGCACGCCGTCGCCAGCAGGCCTGAGTTAGACGAGCAACACGAGCCTGACAACTCTGTATCAGACGCTGTCCACGGCTACGCTTCCGCGTAGTTGTGGACAGCGTCTGTCACGTAAGGACACGTAATAGTGGAAGCACCGGAGCCATCGCGTCACGCGACGCCCATCCCTTCGCTCGGACGCCGCGCCGTGATCGTCGTCATCGGCGTGGTGTTCGCCCTGCACACCGCGTTGGTGACGATCTGGATCCAGCCGCCCAACCCGTTCCGTGATGCTGTGGGTCCGAAGAACGTGTACTCGTACATCAACAACGATGTGTTCCCGTTCGAGCAGTCCTGGTCGGTCTTCGCGCCGACGCCTCGCCGTGGCGGCGAGAACGTCAAGGTCCGTGCCTACTACGGCACGCCGGGCGAGTCGGGCACCCGGGTGACCGAGTGGTTCGACATCACCGCCGACGAGGACAAGCGCATCAAGTTCCTCGTCAACCCCTCACGGTTCCACTCGGCGACCCGGCGCCTCGGCGGCAACGTCAACTCGACCGTGAGCCAGTTCAACGAGAAGCAGCGGCTGCTCGTCGGCGGGAACCTCATCACATCGCCGCGCAGCAAGCTTGCCAAGCTGCTGAAGCAGGCCAACACCAAGGGTCTCGTGGGCCTCGCCAACATCAACCAGTACATCGACAACGACGACATGCTGACCCGTTACGGGACGATGTACGCCAACGCCCGCTGGGGCCACGGAGTGACGGCAGTGGAGTTCCAGGTCGGCCACCGCTCGGTGCCCAACTACACCAAGCGCAACACCGAGAGCTTCCTCGACGTGCCGTTCACGTACTACCGCATCGGCATCCGCAAGGCGATGCCCGGCAACTCCGACGCGCAGGCTGCGTTCGACGGGTACGTGCACAAGGCGCCCAAGACCACCAAGTCCTCGAAGTCCTCGAAGGACGGTGAGTAGTCATGTCACAGCCGTCCATCGCCTCGCGGGGCCTCGATCTCGTCAATGAGTGGTACGACAAGTTCGAGTCGTGGCTCCTGACCGACAAGCGCTCGATCTACGGCGCCTCGTTGGCGCGTATCCTCGCGGGCTGCTCGGTCATGGGCATCCTGATCACCAACTTCCGGGTCCGCAACCTGATGTTCGGCCCGGGCTCGGTGTGGAGCAAGCCGACGCAGGACGGCAACGACATGTACTGGCCGCCGCGGCTCATCGTCAGCCACATGGGCAACACGACGTTCCTGTTCTACTACCTGTTGGTCATCTTCGTCGCGTTCTTGTTCGTGCTCGGCTGGCACACCCGGCTCGTCGGGATCCTCATGCTGATCGGGCACGTCTCGATCATCGAGCGGATCCCTGTCCTCGGCGACCAGGGCGACAACATCCTGCGCGTCGGGATCTTCCTGATCCTGTTCATGAACACCAGTGAGCACTGGTCGCTCGACGCTCGCAGACGAGCGCGCACCCAGCCCGAATCCATGGGCGGGGGAGCGGGCGGTCTCGTCGCTGCCGTCAAGAACGCCTACAACGGCCACCGCGTGCTTCCGCTGTGGTTCACCAACGGTCTCCACAACGTCGTGCTCATCGCGCTGGGGTGGCAGCTCATCATGATCTACTTCTCGGCCGGCTGGTTCAAGGCACAGGGGTCGCTCTGGTACCACGGCACGGCGCTCTACTACCCGCTGCAGCTGCAGGAGTACAAGCCATTCCCGTTCCTCACCGACGCGTTCACCCACGTCGGCGTGATGGTCGGACTGTCGACGTACGTCGCCATGTGCGTGCAGATCGGGTTCGGCTTCGCGCTGTTGCACCCGATCGCGCGACGCGTCGCGATCTTCTGCGCGATCATGTTCCACCTGTCGATCGCGGTCCTCATGGCACTGCCGTGGTTCTCGCTGTCGATGATCGCCTTCGATGCGATCTTCGTGAGCACCTCGACGTTCATCCTGTTCGACCGATGGATCCGCGACAAGCTGCGACCCGTCGCCGACCTGTTCTTCGATCTCACCGACCCGCTGGTCGACAAGCTGCCGGGACGAGCCAAGCAACCGAGCCTGGTCTCGAGCAGCGCCGACTAGGCAGTCGTGGCGGCGACTCTGCGCCCTGAGAGCACCAGCGCGATGACCGGCAGGGTCAGGACGGCCGCGGCCGCGTTGAGCGTGCCGTAGCCGCTGAGCGCGACCACGATGCCCGCCAGCAGTCCACCGAGGGCTCCGGACAGGTTCATCACCAGGTCGGAGAACCCCTGGACGACCGGGCGATGCTCGACGGCGAGCGATGCCGTGAGCTTGGCCGCGCCGGCGATGACCGATGCGGACCAGCCGACGCCGAGCAGCACGAGGCCGATCGTGATCTGGACGTCCGAGTGGCCTGACGTGCCGGCGATCGCGACTGCGACCAGCAGGATCGACTGACCGAGCAGGATCGTCCGGTCGGCGCCCCAGCTGTCGCTGAGCCAGCCCATGAGGGGCGACAGCGCGAACATCCCGGCGATGTGCAGGCTGATCGTGAGGCCGATGACCGACAGGGCCGAGCCATGGTCCTCCATGTGGACCGAGGTCAGTGCCATGACGGCGACCATCACGGCGTGCGACGATCCGATCGCCCAGATCGCCGTGAACGTACGACCACGGATGTGGGGGAGCGCGGCGCGTATGCCGCGGGCTGCCGGCGCGGCATCGGCTGCGTGCACCAGTGGGTCAGGACGCAGCAGGATGAACGTCAGGACACCGGCGACCCCGAAGCCGGCCGCCGAGAACACCACGGGACCCGCGAGGTCGGGGAGTCCCAGCCGGTCGGCGAACGCCGCACCGGGACCGGTCAGGTTGGGGCCGACAACCGCTCCGATCGTCGTGGACCACACGACGAGCGACAGGGCGCGGCCGATCTGGCCCGGAGCGGCTCGGTCGACGGCCGCGAAGCGGGACTGCAGGTTGGCGGCGGTGCTGGCGCCGAACAGCGTCAGGCCGGCCAGGATGACCCACAACGACTCGAGCTCGGCGCCGAGGACCACGGTGGCGGCGCCCAGCGCTCCGCTCAGCCAGCCGAGGGTGAGCGCCGGTCGGCGACCCGTGCGTGCCGCGATCGAGGACAGCGGGATCGTGAACGCGGCGGCGCCCAGCGTCAGCATCACGACGGCCATGCCGGCCCAGCCGGAGGAGCCACTGACGTCCTTGACCAGGATCGCCCCGACGGCAAGACCGGCACCGTTGCCGACCCCACCGATGACCTGAACCAGTGAAAGAACCGAGACGATCCGCCGCTGGGCCGGGTCAGGAGGTGAGCTCACCCGAGCAATCTAGCGGCTTACCAAATGGTGACGCGGGCGTCCTCGTCGAGCCAGAGGTCGTCGTCGGCCGTGACGCCGAATGCCTCGTAGAAGGCGCCGATGTTGCTGACGACCTGGTTGCACCGGAACTCCGGCGGGGAGTGCGGGTCGACCGTGAGGCGGCGCACCGTCTCGGCCGGACGTACCTTGGACTGCCACGCCTGGGCCCACGAGATGAAGAACCGCTGGTCGGGGGTCAGCCCGTCGATCTCGATGTCGTCGGGGTTGGTGAGCCGGAACGCCTGGTAGGCGATGCCAAGGCCGCCGAGATCGCCGATGTTCTCGCCGATCGTGAGCGAGCCGTTGACCGTACGATCGTCAGCGCCTTCGGGCGACAGCGCGTCGTACTGCGCGATGAGGGCCGACGTGAGCTTCTCGAAGGACTCGCGGTCCTCGTCGGTCCACCAGTTGCGCAGCGCCCCGGTGCCGTCGTACTGCGAGCCCTGGTCGTCGAAGCCGTGGCCGATCTCGTGCCCGATGACGGCGCCGATCGCACCGTAGTTGACCGCGTCGTCGGCATCGGCGTGGAAGAACGGCGGCTGCAGGATCGCGGCGGGGAAGACGATCTCGTTCATCGTCGGGTTGTAGTAGGCGTTGACGGTCTGCGGCGTCATGTACCACTCGTCGCGGTCGATCGGCGAGCCGATCTTGGCGAGCTCGCGGTCGGTGGCGACGGCGATGGCCCGGCGGGCGTTGCCGAGCAGGTCGTCGGGCGCGGTCTCGAGGGCCGAGTAGTCCTTGAACTCGTCGGGGTGCCCGATCTTGGGGTTGAAGGTGTCGAGCTTCTCGTGCGCCTGCTTCTTGGTCTCGTCGCTCATCCACGGCAGCGCGGAGATGCTCTGCCGGTAGGCCTCGAGGAGGTTGTCGATCAGCTCGGTCATCCGCTCCTTGGACGTGGGCGGGAACTCCGTGCGTACGTAGATCTTGCCGACCGCCTCGCCCATCGCGCCCTCGACGAAGCCGACGCCGCGCTTCCAGCGGGGGCGCAGCTCGTCGGTACCGCTGAGCGTCTTGCCGTAGAACTCGAAGTTGGCGTTGACGAACGCCGACGACAGGTAGGGCGAGGCGCTGTGGACGACCTGCCAGCGCAGCCAGTCCTTCCAGGCGTCGAGCTCGGCCGGGACCAGCAGGGTCTCTAGCCCCTCGAGGTAGGACGGCTGCGCGACCACGATCTCCGCGATCACGGGTGCCGGGATCTTCGCGGCCTCGGACCATGCGGTCCAGTCGAACGACGGGGCGAGCGCCCGCAGTCCCTCGAGCGTCTTGAGGTTGTAGGTCTTCTGCGCGTCACGGGACTCGACGCGGTCCCAGTGGAACTTCGCCAGGCGGGTCTCGAGGTCCATGATCCGCTGGGCGCGCCCAGCGGTGTCGTCGAGCCCGGCCAGGCCGAGCATCGTCGTGAGGTGTACGACGTACGCCTCGCGGATCGCCGCCGAGCCCTCCTCGCGGTAGTAGGCCTCGTCGGGCAGGCCGATGCCGCCCTGCCCGAGGTGCGTCACGTAGCGATCGGGCTGGCCGCTGTCGGGACCGATGTACATGCCGAAGACGCTGCCGACGCCCTGGCGGTCCAGCGTGCCGAGCGTCGCGATGAAGCTGGGGATGTCGGTGATCGCGTCGACCTGGGCGAGCTCACCCTGGAGCGGTGATGCGCCGAGAGCCTCGACGCGGTCCTCGTCCATGAAGCTCGCGTAGAGGTCGCCGATCTTGCGCTGCTCGTCGTCCTCGGGCGCCTTGCTCGCGGTCTCGATGATCTCGCGAACCTTGGCCTCGGCCTCGTCGACGAGTGTCACGAACGAGCCGGCGGTGGCCCGATCGGGCTTGATCTCGGCGGTGCGCAGCCAAGGGCCGTTGACATGTCGGAACAGGTCGTCTTGAACGCGGATGGACGGGTCGAACTGCGTCATGTCGATGCCGTGGGTCACGCCAGTAGGCTACACAAGTGAGCAAGACCCTTCCCGTCCAACTGACCGTGATCCGGACCGAATTCGTGGCGCCCTCGATGCGACGCGTCGTGTTCGGCGGCGACGGTTTTCCCGAGTTCCTGAGCCGCCACCAGGCGCTCGGCGGCTCGTACACCGACGAGTACGTCAAGCTCGTCTTCCTCGCGGAGGGATACGTGTATCCCGAGCCGTTGGACCTCGACGGGGTGCGCGAGACGATGCCCCACGAGGCGTGGCCGGTGCTGCGGACGTACACGATCCGCTGGGTCGATCCGGAGGCACAGGAGCTCGCGATCGACTTCGTGGTGCACGGCGACGAGGGCATCGCCGGCCCGTGGGCGGCACACGCCGAGCCCGGCGACCTCATGCACCTGCGCGGGCCCAACGGGGCGTACGCGCCGGATCCCGCGGCCGACTGGCACCTCTTCGTCGGCGACGAAGCCGGCCTGCCCGCGATCTGTGCCGGACTCGAGGCGTTGCCCGCGGGGGCCCGAGCCGTGGCGTTCGTCGAAGTCGGGGAAGCCGGCGACGAGATCGCCATCGCCACGGTCGCCGAGCTCGAGATCCACTGGCTGCACCGCGGTGATGCCCCCGCCGGCACGACGACGTTGCTCGACGACGCTGTGCGCGCGTGGGAGTGGCTCCCGGGACGCGCGCAGGCCTTCATCCACGGCGAGTCCGCGCTGCTCAAGAGTGTCCGCCCGTACGTGCTGAAGGAGCGCGGCGTGGCCCGCGCCGACGTGTCGGTGTCGGCCTACTGGCGGCGCGGTGCGACCGAGGAGGGCTTCCGTGAGTGGAAGTCGGCGCAGAAGGACGCGGTCATGCGACCGGGGGCGTCCTGAGCGCTGCGCTGACGGTAACCTCGTCGGGTGACTGAACTCCGCAATGTGGCTGTCGTCCTGGCCGGTGGCACCGGCACGAGGGTCGGCCTGTCGATCCCCAAGCAGCTCATCAAGATCGCCGGCAAGACCATCATCGAGCACACGATCGCGGCGTTCCAGGCGTCCCCGCTGATCGACGAGATCGTGATCCTGATGGCTCCGGGCCACCTGGATCCCGTGCGCGCGATCGTCCAGAACGGCGGCTACGGCAAGGTCACCCAGATCGTCGAGGGCGGCGAGACCCGCAACGAGTCGACCAGTCGTGCGCTCGAGGCCCTGGGGTCTGACGAGTGCAACGTGCTCTTCCACGACGCCGTACGCCCGTTGGTGTCGCAGACCATCATCGGCGACGTCGTCGCGGCACTCGCGACGCACGAGGCCGTGGACACCGCGATCCCGTCGGCGGACACCGTCGTCCAGGTGCACGACACCCCCGACGAGACCAACACGATCTCCGACGTCCTCCCGCGTCACCTGCTCCGCCGTGGGCAGACCCCGCAGGCCTTCCGCCTCTCGGTGATCCGCAAGGCGTACGAGCTGGCGTGGCAGGATCCCGACTTCACCGCAACGGACGACTGCACCGTCGTGCTGCGCTACCTGCCCGAGGTGCCGATCGCGGTCGTCCAGGGCCACGAGCGCAACATGAAGGTCACCGAGCCGATCGACGTCTACATCGCCGACAAGCTCTTCCAGCTGCACTCGGCCGACACGCCCGACCAGCTGACCGACGAGCAGTACCGCGCCGCCCTCGAGGGCAAGACCATGGTCGTGTTCGGCGGCTCGTACGGCATCGGCGGCGACATCGCCGAGCTGGCCCGCGGCTTCGGCGCCACGGTGCACTCGTTCTCGCGCTCGTCGACCAACACGCACGTCGATCGTCGCGAGGACATCGCCGCTGCTGCCGCCGCCGTGCTGAAGGAGTCCGACTCGATCGACTTCGTGGTCAACACGGCCGGAGTGCTGGTGATCGAGGACCTCGCCGACACGTCGGAGGAGACGATCTTCGCCGCCACCGAGATCAACTACCTCGCGCCGATCTTCATCGCGCAGGAGTTCTACCCCCACCTCGCGCAGTCGTCGGGCTCGCTGCTGCTGTTCACGTCGTCGTCCTACACGCGCGGTCGCGGCGGCTACTCGCTCTACTCCTCGGCCAAGGCCGCCGTCGTCAACCTCACGCAGGCACTCGCTGACGAGTGGGCCGGCGAGGTGCGGGTCAACTGCGTCAACCCCGAACGTACGGGCACGCCGATGCGCACCAAGGCGTTCGGAGAGGAGCCCGAAGGGACGCTGCTGAGCTCGATGGAGGTCGCGCGGCAGTCGCTCGACGTCCTGCTGGCCGAGCAGACCGGCCACATCATCGACATCCGGCGCGAGGACGGTCCGGCCGCGGTCGGCGGAGGCTCGTAGGCCGATGGCTGGGGGGGCGGTCGACCCGGATCGGTGGGTCGTCGACTCACCGGCCCTCGGGTCTGGGCTCCAGCCCTCGCGGTTCCGCGGTGACAAGCCGCCCCGCAAGCCACCACGATCGGCCGCGCCGGTCGCGCTGACCATCTCCGGCGGCGGGTTCCGGGCGACGCTCGCCGGCCTCGGCGCGATCCGGCTGCTCGCCGATGCCGGGATGCTGCCGGATCTCCGGTACGTCTCATCGGTCTCTGGCGGCTCGCTGGCCAACGGCCTGCTGGCATCGCGCTGGCCGGTGCTGCGTGAGGCCGGCTTCACCGGCGCGGCGGTGCAGGAGCACCTGATCGACCCGTTCATCCAGCGGATCTCGTCGGAGTCCCTCAAGTGGTCGCTGGTGCGGGGCATCTGGCGCACGATCGGGCCGTCGACGCGTACGGACCTGCTGGCCCGGCGCTTCGACGAGTGGTGGTTCGACGGCGTCGAGCTCGCGCAGCTGGATCGTGGGGTGCGCTGGATCGTCAACGCGGCCAACCTGACGACCGGTGTGCGCTTCGGGTTCGAGCGCGACATGGTCGGCGACTACACGATCGGGCACGTGCCGACGGCCGGAACGGGGCTGCGGCTCAGCACCGCGGTGGCCGCCTCTGCTGCGGTGCCGGGCGCGTTCGCACCGGTGGTGCTCACGTCGCCGGAGTTCCCTGGCGCTGAGCAGACGCCCGTGCTGATGGACGGCGGGACGTACGACAACACCGGGCTGCAGGCGCTCGACGACAAGGCATACCGGGATGTCTTCCTCGTGGCGCTCAACGCCGGCGGCCTGCTGCGACCGGGGCCTTACGGGCGAGTGCCGGTCATCCGCGACCTCGCCCGGGCCAACTCGCTGCTCTATCGCCAGAGCGTCGCCCTGCGGACTACGAGCCTGGTGGCGCAGTTCCAGCGCGGTCGCAAGGCCGGCGCGGGGCCGCTGCCCGCCGACGCCCGCCGCGGTGTGCTGACCGGCCTGGTCACGGCGCTGCCCGATCCCGGACCTGCGCCTCTGCGGGCCTGGCGCGCGGCATTTCCCGAGGCGCGTACGTACGACGGCCGTGACCTCGCCCTGGTGCCGACGGTCTTCGACAAGCTCGAGCCGGCGCTGTGCCGTGCCCTGGTGCACCGTGGCTGGTGGACCGTCGGCGCAGCCCTCGCGACATTCTTCCCGCGCCGCCTCGGCGACTTCGACGAGTGGGTCGCGCCCGAGCTGTGAGGTGGGACCGCTGGGAGTGACGTTTCGGTCGCGACACGCCGCGACCACCCGACCGGAACGTCACTCCCAGCGGGATCTCAGGGCAGGTCGAGGAAGCGGACGTCTTCACCGGTGACGAGGACGACGCGGCCGTCGGGAAGGCCGAGCGTGCGGACCTGGGCGGCGTCGTCGCCGTACTCCACGGTCCTGACCTTGCTGCTCAGGCGGCCGTGGGTGACCTTGAGCACGACGAGCTTGACCTGCCCTTCGTGCTGGATGACCGTGAGTGCGGTGTCGCGCAGGGGCAGCCAGGTGAACGACCGGGGATCCTGTGACGCGAGGGCATAGGCGCCGGGATAGCTCTCGACCGCCGTACGCCTGACGTTCGTCAGGTCAGCGGTGTTGAACAGGCCGATCTGCGCCCCGGAGCCCCCGCCACCATCGCCGATCCCCAGCATCCACGCGTCACTCAAGGGGTGCAGGTAGTCGCTGTAGCCGGGGATCTTGAGCTCGCCGAGCAGTCGCGGCTTCGCCGGGTCCGCGAGGTCGACCGTGAACAGCGGGTCGGTCTCCCGGTACGTCACCAGCACCGCGAGGCCGTCGAACCAGCGGACGCCCTTGAGCTCCTCGTCCCTGCCCAGCCCGTCGAGCCGGCCGATCTCGGTGAGCTCCTTGCCCTCGCGACGGAACGTGACGACGGAGTTGAAGTTGCCGGTCTCGCTCGACGGCCCCACCGCGACGCGCAGGACGTCGTCGGCCTCGTCGAGCGACCATCGGTCAGCGATCGTGCCCTCGACCTCGCCGGAGGCGACGTGGACTGCGTCGATCCCGTCGAGCGTGAAGTCGTACAGGTGGGTGGTCCCGGCGCCCTTCGGTGGCGCGAAGGGTTCCATGCGGCTGTCGAGCATGCACCTGCCGCAGCCCCACGGCGTCTGGCTGTCGGCGAGGTAGAGATGGTCCGCCGACTCGTACGCGATCGTGGTCGCGCCGGCGAGCCCGATGGCATGCGGCCTGGTCGGCTCCTTGGCGGTGAACCCGACGATGCTGACGGTGTCGAGACCGGCTGAGTCCGGTGGCACGGCGACGTTGGTGCACTCGAGCAGCTGCTCGGACCCATCGCCGACGTCGTAAGACGGCAGCCAGTCCTTGATCGTCGACTTCTCGACCGCGCGACGGTTGGCGGCCAGTGCCTCGCGCTCGGACACCTTGCCACCGGGCTGGACGAAGTCGAGCGTCGGCAGACCGGCGGCAAGCACGAGCCGCACGCTGGACGCGTGCTGACGGGCGGAGAGCACGCGCGAGGAGTACGTCACCGTGGACGTGATCCTGGGGTCGGCCGGATCAGCGAGGGAGACGGCGATGACCCGACTGCCGCGACGCGCGCCGGTCAGCTCGTCCCTGGGGCTGACTGCATCCGAGCCGATCGCCACGACCCTGGACCCAGACAGCAGGAGCTCGCCGTCCTCGAGGCGGGGGAGGTTGAGCGTCGCCCGCTTGACCATCGTGGGGCCCGTCGCGTCGTAGACGACCAGGTCACGACCACGCAGCCGCACGACGAGGTCGCCGTCGGTCTTGACCGTGTCGGGCTCGTCGACGCCGGTCTCCTGCACGTTGGTCCCGGTCTCGCTAGACGTCTGCGAACGCTGGCCGCTAGACGTACGTTCGGGAGCCGCCTGTTCCGCCAAGTCCGCACCAAGGTCCTCTGCCTTGTACGTCTCGCGGCGGTCGCCGAACCCCCAGCCCCACGCCGTGACGATGCCCAGCCCGCGGTCGCGGTACGACTCGAGCAGCTGGGCGCAGCTCTGCGCCGGCTTAAGGTCGGCCTGGAACGCCGCCGGGCTCGCGTCGCTGCGCGATGCCGAGACGTGCGGGCCGGGTCCGTTGCCGACGGCCGCTCCGGCGACGAAGGCGCCGACGACCGCGGCCGTCGCGCCCACCGCCAGCACGGTCTGCCGGAGCTTGCGACGCCGAGCGGCTTCGGCCCGGCCGGCAGCCAGGATCGCGTCGACGGGCGGCTTGCCGGTCGGCGTGCCGTCCCAGAGGTCTTCAAGCTTGCTCATGATCGCGCTCCTCTGAGAGTTCGGTGAGGTGGTGGGAGCCGGCCAGGGCAGCGAGCGCGCGCGAGAGCCGGCTCTTGACCGTGCCGGCCGGGACCCTGAGCGCCGCCGCGGTCTGCGCCTCGGTCAGCTGGACGAAGTAGCGCAGCACGACGACATCGCGCTGCTCCTTGGACAGCCCGCCGAGGGCCTGGCGGACCGCGTCGGCGAGGACGACCTGGCTGCTTGCGTCGTCGACCCGGCCCTCCGGCTCGATGTCGACCCGGCTGCGCCACCAGCGCGTACGCCTGACGTCGCGCAGCTGGTTGAGCAGCATCCGGTAGACGTACGCATCACGGTTGTCGGCGTCGGTGACGCGGTCCCAGCTGGCGTAGCAGCGAACCAGAGTCTGCTGTGCGAGGTCCTCGGCCTCGTGCGGACCGGCACCGAGGAAGATGGCGGCGCGTACGAGGTCACGCCACTGCGTGCGTACGAACTCCGCAAAGCTCGCCTCGGACGTCGCGTCCACGCCGCCTCCTCAGATGACCTGTCACCTTACGACGGATCTCGAGGCGGTTCGGTTCCCTGCGGGCTCAGGTTTCGGCGGGAGCCGGCCGCGGATGTGCCCGCTCCCACCAGCTGCAGCCCAGCATCACGACGGCGGCGAGGAGCCAGCCGGCGAGGATGTCGATGACGTAGTGCTCGCCCGCATAGACGAGGGCAACACCCATCAGGAGGGGATAGGCCACGAGCAGCCAGCGCCACGGGCTGCGCAGGCGACTGATCGCGTAGATCGCGACCAGCATCGCCAGGCCACCGTGCAGCGACGGCATCGCGGCGACCGGGTTGCCGACCTTGGCCAGCAGGATGTGGAACCCGCCGAGGCCAAGGTCGTCCCACCCGCGACCGGTGAGCCGCGGGATGTGCTCGGGAATGTAGCCCTCCTTGGACGCCAGCCATGGGGGTGCCATCGGGTAGACGATGTAGATGACCAGAGCTGCGAAGTTGATGACGAGGTAGCGGCGCATCCAGGGGATCCATGCCTCGCGGTTGCGCAGCCACAGCACCACGGCGATCGTCAGTCCGGTCACGAAGTGCGAGAAGTAGACCGTCGTGAGCACCGCGTCGTACCAGCGCGGGTCGGTCGAGCTCGTGCACGGTGCGGCACACCAGGCGTCCTGCAGGCGGGCGGTGGGGATCTCGCCGCGCCCGAGCCACTCGTCGAACCGGATCGGGAACGTCCAGTGCACCGACACCGGCAGCAGGTTGTCGGACATGCCGCGGCTGTAGAGGTAGAGGATCAGGCCGGCGAAGATCAGCCACCAGTCGCGCACGAACGCCAGGTGCGAACGCACCGGCGCCTGGATGTTCCAGACGATCGTCG
The DNA here is from genome assembly GCF_902506105.1 of Aeromicrobium sp. 9AM. Taxonomy (GTDB): domain Bacteria; phylum Actinomycetota; class Actinomycetes; order Propionibacteriales; family Nocardioidaceae; genus Aeromicrobium. Next base: position 1,810,758 of record NZ_LR733304.1, on the reverse strand, counting down.
CGAGCCACAGCCAGCCGAACATCTGATAGGGATCGGTGGGCACGCCGATCAGCACGATCCAGACGGCCAGGGCGATCGCGTACACCGCCAGGGCCGGGCCGCGCCAACGCCAGGAGGTCGTGGTCGGCTGATCGGTACGGGTCGTCATGGGCACACCTTCGGGACTTCGGGCAGGGTACGTGTCTGGGTCGTCAGCAACCAGATCGACCTGCCACAGATCGTTGCCACCTTGCGATAGCCGTCACGAAGCAATGCCTCCGTGCGACCGGGCTCGATGCCCCATGAGTTGAGTCCCGACCAGTTGACGATCCAGGTGGGGCGTTGCGGTGAGGTGATGACCTGGGACAGCTCGCGCAGGTGCGAGTCCCTCGTGCGTACGGGCAGGCTCCAGAGGTAGAGATAGGGGCTCGACATGTGCGCCTCGTAGAGCACATTGGGCTGTCCGAACGCGACCACGCCGGTGTCGCCGGGCTGGCGTGCCTCGCGCAACCAGGTCCCGACGGTGTGCTGCTGGCCGTTGTCGTCGGGCTGGAAGCCGACCGACCAGATCAGGTTGACCATCGTCAGCGCCACCGTCGCGACAGCGAGACGGCGCATCAGGTGTGACGGCAGCCGACCGGCCATGAGCCCGATGCCCAGGCTCGCGGCGGGAACCATCTGGATGAGGTAGTGCGCCCAGTAGCTGCCGCCGAACAGGGCGATGACGAGGCTGCACAGCAGCGTCGCGGCGGTCGCCAGGAGCAACGGGTCCTTGCGGCGTACGCCCTGCCACACCGTGAGGGCGGTGGCCGCACCCAGCCCGCTGACAGTCCACGTGCCCATCATGACAAGCAGACGCAAAGGAGTCGCATCGCTGGCAGACGACCGGATCACCTCACCTGCCTCGGCGCGGAACCGGATGACGGCATCGAACAGGTCCGAAGGCGACGTCCCGCGCGCGTCGGCGCCCAGCACCACCGCTGCGAGCGTGAGCGCGGCACCCAACGCGCCCCAGGCCAGCACACGTACGACGACACCGCGCGACTCGCGCCGTTGCACGGCCGTCGCCAGCGCCAGGGCGAGGGCGAACACGAACGCCTCGATGACGCTCTGCTTGATCGACAACGCGGCGACCGCCAGCATCCCCGCGCCGATTGCGGCCGGCACGCGCCACGGCGTGCGCGTGACGGCGTACAGGGTGAGGGCGATGCTCCACGCCACGAACGGGGCGGCGAGCATCTCGCCGTTGACCCGGGCGATGCCGAGCCACTGGGCGACCCCGAACATCGCCGCCGCGCCGGCTGCCCACCGAGCCGCATCTGCGCCGCGAGCGAGCTGCGCGGCCCAGGCGGCGCCGAGCACGGTCAGTACGGACGCGGCGAGACCGAGGAACCGCAGCCGCGTCACGCCGCCGGCGAGGTCGTTGAGCCACAGCAGCAGGGGAGGGCGGTCGACCCAGTAGCTGCCGTAGAGCGACGTGCCGTCGTGCCAGTGGTTGCCGACCATGAGGAAGCCGGCCTCGTCGCCCCCGACGTACGTGCGGAACATCACGAGGCGTACGGCGATCAGCACGGTGATGGCGGCGGGGATGACCGCCCATGCCGGGATGCGGCGACGTGCCGGAGTCGACACGCCTTAGATCCCGTTGGCGCCGCGGGCCCTCGCGGCATCCCACTCACGGTCGCGGATGGCCATGACGTCTTCACAGGCAGCGATGAAGCGGGCCGTCGCCACGCCCGGAGTCGGATCGCCGAGGTAGTAGTCGATCAGGGCGTCGCGATCGGCCTTGGTCGGATCGGCCGACAGCTGCTCGCCGACGATCGCGGCGAAGTCGTCCGTGGCCGCGAGCTGGGGCACGAGCTGCATCAGCCGGCTCGGGGGATAGGCGACGAGGGGTGTCGTCACCAGCAGCGGCTTGCCGGTCGGCAGCCAGTTGAGCGTCACCGCCGAGACATCGGTGACGAGCAGGTCGGCGTCGGCGAACGACTGCTCGAGGGTGACGTCGGTGTCGACGCGGTCGGCCAGCCCGCGCACGACGGCATCGGCAGCGGCGTACGACGAGCGGATCACGCCGTTGAGCGGGTGCGGCCGGTAGATCACCCGGTATGCCGGCGACAGCGCGCGGACGAGCGCCTCACCGTGCGTCTCCAGCGAGCCGTACGACACGGACGGCTGCGAGGCTTCCCACGTAGGCGCGTAGAGCACGGTCCGCCGCCCGTCGGGGAATGGCGTGCCGCTGACGGCCGCGGCCCCGTCGAGCTGCGGCTGGCCGATCAGGATGCTGCGAGCCGGCGCGTCATAGAGCATGACCGCTGATGCCGTACGGTCGAGCGCCGCCTGGCCGGCGAGGAAGCACCAGTCGTACGCCTTGACCTGGTTGGAGACCGAGACGCCCTTGTCGCTGTCGCCGTGGCCGAGGTAGACGTGCACGAGGGAGGTGAAGCGCAGCGACTCGAAGTTGACCGGGTCGTGGTTGATGTAGAGCGCGAGCTTGACGTCCGACATCGACAGGATCTCGTCGAGCTGGCCGTAGCGCGCGAGCGTCACGCAGTCGAAGCCGGTCTCGTCGCGCACGACCTTGGCGGTGCGGGAGTCCTTGAAGACGCACACGATCGGGTGGACCTCGTCGAGCGCCTTCAGCGCGTGGTACCAGGGTCGCAGCTGGTAGAGGCTGTCCTGAGGCGTCGGGAAGTAGACCATGACCTGCTGGTCGAACGGCTTGCCGAGCCGCGACTCGTCGGTCAGCTTGTCGGGCATGCCGACGGGCAGGAATCGGGAGCGGCGCAGGCGACCGATCGCCCACAGCTGGAAGCGGCGGACCAGGCCGACGCGCGCCTCAGAGGCCATGATCGGCGAAGGCCTTCCCGTCCTTGAAGTGCGGCGCGAGCTTGTTGTCGTACATGCTGAGCGCCGATCCGATCGCCATGTGCATGTCGAGGTACTGGTAGGTCCCCAGTCGGCCGCCGAACAACACGTCGGTCTCGCCCTTGGCCAGCTCGCGGTAGGCCAGCAGCCGCTCGCGGTCCTGCGGCGTGTTGATCGGGTAGTACGGCTCGTCGCTGTGCTCCGCGAAACGGCTGAACTCACGCATGATGACGGTCTTGTCGTCCGGGTAGTTGCGCTCGGGGTGGAAGTGGCGGAACTCGTGGATGCGGGTGTAGTCGATGTCGGTGTCGGCGTAGTTCATGACCGTCGTGCCCTGGAAGTCGCCGATAGGCAGGACCTCGGTCTCGAAGTCGAGCGTCCGCCACGACAGGTCGCCGTGGGCGAAGTCGAAGTAGCGGTCGACCGGCCCCGTGTAGACGATCGGCACCTGGCCGACGGTAGCGGCCTTGTGGTGCGGCTGCGACTCGTCGAAGAAGTCGGCCTCGAGCGTCACCGTGATGTTGGGGTGGTCAGCCATGCGCTCGAGCCACGCGGTGTAGCCGTCGACCGGCAGGCCCTCGTAGGTGTCGGAGAAGTAGCGGTTGTCGTACGTGTAGCGGACCGGCAGGCGCGAGATGATCTCGGCGCTGAGCTCGCGCGGATCGGTCTGCCACTGCTTGGCGGTGTAGCCCTTGATGAACGCCTCGTAGAGCGGCTGCCCGATCAGCGAGATCGCCTTCTCCTCGAAGTTGGCCGGCTCACCGGTCAGCTGCGATGCCTGCTCGGCGACCCACGCCCGCGCCTCGGCGGGGGTGAAGGCGGATCGGTTGAACTGGTTGATCGTGCCGAGGTTGATCGGCATCGAGAAGACCTCGTCGCGGTACGTCGTGTAGACGCGGTGCTGATAGGGCGTGAAGTCGGTGAACTGGTTGACGTAGTCCCAGACCCGCTGGTTGGAGGTGTGGAACAGGTGGGCGCCGTAGCGGTGCACCTCGATGCCCGTCTCGGGCTCGACCTCGGTGTAGGCGTTGCCACCTATGTGGTCCCTGCGGTCGATGACCTGCACCTGCAGGCCGAGCTCACGGGCACACCGGTCGGCGATCGTCAGCCCGAAGAACCCGGAGCCGACGATCAGGAGGTCAGCGGTCATTCGTCAATTGTGCCGGTACGTCCGCAGGATCCATCGGACGCCACGTCTTGTCCCGCCACAGCGCCCGATTGGCCCGGAATCCCCGCGCGAGGTCGCCGAGGCCCTTGAGGGTGTGCTGGACGACCACGAGGCGGAACACCTCCTTGGCCAGCGTCAGGGCGGTGCCGATGCCGAAGCCGACCCGGTTGAGCTTGCCGTACTCGGCGAAGTACTTGCCGACGTACGCGCGGTTGCGGATCACGTGGAAGCGGAACAGCGGGCTGCCGTCGTTGAGATGACGGATGCCGAGGTTGACCTGCTTCTGCTCGCGCTTGCGCTTGAGCACGAACGCGTCGACGTAGACGACGTCGGTGTGCTGCGCGGCCAGCCACGCGTAGGCAGCGTCGTCCCACGAGATGAAGAAGCGCGGGTCGGGGAGGCCGATCTTGCGCACGATCTCGGCGCTGATCAGCATGCCCTCGAACGTGCCGGAGTTGGTCACGGCGTAGCCCTCGCGGCCGAACTGCTTGCCGCTGTAGGGCAGCGGCACGCCGAGGAACTCGTTGAACTTGGCCTGCCAGTAGAACGGGGTGCCGTCGAAGTCGTAGCGGCGACCGTGGATGACCTGGAACCGCTGCATCCACGGGGCGAACTGCTCGAGCGCGTCGGGCAGAATCTCGACGTCGTCGTCCATGAGCCACACCCAGTCGGCGCCGAGCTCGAGCGCGACCTTGGTGCCTTCGCTGAAGCCGCCCGAGCCGCCGGTGTTGGTGTCGAGCCGGTGGTTGACGAGGAGATCGGCGGGGAAGTCCTTGGCGGCGGCCGCGAGGACCTCCTGCGTGTCATCGGTGCTGGCGTTGTCGACCACGACGATCTTGAACGGCGGCGTGTCCATCGTCGCCGCGCTGGCCAGGAGCTCTTTGAGGAACGTCGATCGATTGAACGTCACGATCGCGATCGCGATCTTCCCAGGAGCCGAATTCACCCGGTCAACCCTACCGTGAGCGAGGTGCCCCAACGGATGCGCTCCGGCGCCGCCGGTGACGAACATCTCGGCGGTGCTACTGTCCGCGGCATGCGTGAGATGTACCCGCCGTTGGAACCGTACGAGTCGGGGCTGCTCGACGTCGGCGACGGCCAGCGGGTCCACTACGAGGTCTCGGGCAATCCGCAAGGCAAGCCCGCCGTCTACCTGCACGGCGGCCCGGGCGGCGCCTCGAGTCCTGAGCAGCGCCGGGTGTTCGACCCGGAGCGCTACCGCATCGTGCTGTTCGACCAGCGCGGCTGTGGCAACAGCGTGCCCCACGCCAGCGCCCCGGGGGCCGACCTGAGCGCCAACACCACGTGGCACCTCGTCGCCGACATCGAGGCGTTGCGCTCTCATCTCGGCATCAACAGGTGGCTGGTGTGTGGCGGTTCGTGGGGCTCTGCGCTGGCGCTGGCGTATGCCCAGAGGCATCCCGACCATGTGTCCGAGCTGGTGCTGCGCGGCATCTTCACGTTGCGCCGAAGCGAGATCGACTGGTTCTACGAGGGCGGTGCCGCGAACGTCTACCCAGACCTCTGGGAGGGCTTCGTCGCCCCGGTGCCCGAGGGCGAGCGCGGGCGGCTCGTCGAGGCGTACGCGCGCCTGCTCCACGATCCCGATCCGGCCGTCCACGTCCCGGCTGCCCGGGCGTGGGCCCGGTGGGAGTCCTCGGCCATCACGCTGCTGCCCGATCCCGAGCTGGTCGCGCACTTCACCGAGGACGCGTTCGCGGTGGCGTTCGCCCGGATCGAGAACCACTTCTTCATGAATGACGGCTGGTTCACCGACGGCCAGCTCATCGCTGACGCCCCGGGGCTCCGGGACATACCCGGCGTGATCATCCAGGGCCGCTACGACATGTGCACGCCGGCGACGACGGCCTGGGACCTGCATCGCGCGTGGCCGGAGGCCGAGCTCCGGATGATTCCCGACGCGGGCCACGCCTTCACCGAGCCAGGCATCCTCGACGCGATCATCGAGGCGACCGACCGGTTCGCCGCCGGCGCGTAGGGCTCAGAGGGCGGCTTCGTCGTCGGAGTCGCTGGGCTCGACGGCGTACGAGTGGCCCCGGTAGTCCGCACGCTCGGCCTCCGAGCGTGCGACAAACGCGTCGATCGATGCCGCGAAAGACTCGAGGGTGCGCTGCTCCGGCGGCCCGAGCAGGTAGGTCGCCAGCTGTGCGCGGGCGCCGGCAAGCACGTCGGGAGCCTGCTGCGTCACGACGTCGATGAACTCGGCGATGCCGCGGCCGTCACGCCCGATCGTCGTGCCCGCACCCGTGGACGGGTAGTCGGCCCGGAACGTCGCGTCGTCGTCGTCGGTGTGGTTGAACACGGCGTACGGCTTCTCGCTGGCGAGGAAGTCGCTGACGACGCTGGAGATGTCGGTGATGAGCGCGGAAGCGCGGTTGAACCACTCGTTGATCGAGCCACCCTTGATGACCCGGTGGTCGACGCCCGTACGCGCGGCCGCGTCGTCGAGGAGCCCGGCGATGCGGGCCAGGACCGCGCGGTACTTGGCGTCGCGCTGGCCCGTGAAGGGGTGTGCCTTGAACACGACGCGCACCGGCGGGTCGGCGGCCAGCAGCGCCTTGACCACCTGCACGCCGACGGCCGACACCGAGGAGTACTCCTGCTCGTGATTGACGCCCTCCCAGGTCGGCGCGTAGAGCACCGTCGGGACGGCCTCGTCGCCCAGCCGCGGCTCGCGGGAGATGCCGTGCACCTGCGGCCGGCCGACGAAGCGGTACTGGTCCTCGTGCACCCCGAGCTTGGACCGGCGGTAGCGGTCGGCGCCGGCCTCACCCGCGACCCACAGCTCGTCGTACGCGCGGGAGAACGGGTTGTTGGAGGCGCTCTTGTCGCTGTCGCCGTGCCCGATGAACGCGCTCATGAGCGTCGGCAGCCGCAGCAGGTGGATGTTGTTGCCGGTGTTGGACGGGTAGAGCGCGACCCGCGCCGACGAGAAGTCGAGCATCAGCAGCTCGCCGGGATCCTTGAGCTCGAGCGTCGGGATCGAGGTCGATGCGAGCCGGGTGAACAGCGGGTGGTCGCGCAGCACGATGAACACCCGGCGATCGAGCGCCTCGAGGCTCTCGAGCCACGTGTTGATCTGGTAGCCGGCCTCCGCGGGGCCGCTCAGGTGCACGACGACCTCGGGCTGGTAGTCGTCGAGGAACTCCTGGATCTGGCGCAGTGGTGCGGTGAACCCGGTGGCGCGCTTCTGCTGCCGCAGGGTCCACGAGGCGCGGGCGTCAGGAATCGTGACGGTCGCGAGCACCGCGATCGCCACGATGCCGGTGAGCAGGACCTGCAGCCACGGAGCGCCGAACAGCACAGGCGCGAGCACGAGGAGCTGCGTGACGACGACCTCGAGCGCGCGGCGTGGGGGAGCGTCGTGGATGCGCGGCGAGCCCGGGATGTTGCGGGTCTCCATGGGCTTGAGCGGGCCGACCCGGCGGTACTCCTGGTGCAGGGCCCGGGCGCAGAGCACCAGGACGTACGCCACGGCGACCGCCGCGAACGCGCGCACCGCGTTCTCGCCGTCGAGCTGGTCGCTCACCACAAGGCCGGCGAGGACGCGCAGGACGAATCGCATCGGGATCCCGAACTCGGCCTGGTCGAGGAGCTCGGACGACTGGGACGACCGCACCTCGAACGGGAGCTCGCCGATCACCGACAGGAGCAGGAACACCAGGGCGCCGATCTCGAGACCGAATACGGCGCACAGCAGGGCGAGGAAGAGGCAGCCGACCGAGAGCAGGAAGCCGGGGAGCTCCTCGGTCCGGCCCAATCGGGAGAATGCGGCCTGAGCAGCACGAACGGGCGAGACCATGCCGACGAAATTATCACGCGGGTCTGTGGCGTTCTCTGCGGTAACGTCATCGCGTGCCCCGCCCTCGGAGCCTTCGCATCCCTGCCGCGATCGCCCATCCCGTGCGCCTGTTGCCGCTGACGTTCCTGACGCTGATCCTGATCGGCACGATCCTGCTCCTGCTGCCGTTCGCGCGGTCCGGCGACGGCTCCGCGGGCTTCATGCCGGCGTTCTTCACGTCGGCGTCGGCGGTCACGGTCACGGGCCTGGCGACGGTCGACACCGGGACGTACTGGTCACCCGCCGGGCAGGGCATCATGCTGGCGCTCGTCGAGATCGGCGGCCTCGGCATCATCGCGTTGGCCACGGTGCTGGGCCTGTTCATCGGCGGTCGTCTCGGTCTGCGCACGCGCTTGGTCGCCCAGGCCGACATGCACGTCGTGAGCCTCGGTGAGGTGCGCCCGCTGTTTCGCCGCGTCGCGGTCACGATGTTGTTCTTCCAGTCGGTGACGGCTGCTGTGTTGACCATCCGCTACCGCGCGCACTACTTCGACGACCTGCCCACCGCCCTGTGGCACGGGGTGTTCGACTCCGTCATGGCGTTCAACAACGCCGGCTTCTCCCTCAACCGCGACAGCCTCACGAGCTATGCGGGCGACGGGCTGATCATCATCCCGATCTGCTTCGCGGTGTTCGTCGGCGCGATCGGCTTCCCGGTGCTCGCCGAGCTCTTCCAGGAGTGGCGTACGCCGGCCCGTTGGACGATCCACACGCGGTTGACGGTGTGGGGCTCGATCGGGCTGCTGCTGGTCGGCGCGATCGCGTTCCTCGCCCTGGAGTGGAGCAATCCCGACACGCTCGGCGGGTTGCCGCTCGGTCACAAGATCGTGTCGGGCATCGAGGGCGGGATCATGCCGCGCTCCGGCGGCCTCAACAGCTTCGACTGGGGATCGGTGCGGCCGGAGACCCTCAACATCGGCGTCGTCATGATGTTCATCGGCGGTGGCAGCGCGAGCACCGCCGGCGGCATCAAGATCACGACGTTCCTGCTGCTCGCGTACGTCATCCTGGCCGAGCTCCGGGGCGATCCGCACGTCACGATCGGCACCCGGTCGATCAGCTCCGCGGTCATCCGGTCGGCGCTGACGATCGCGCTCCTCGCGGTCATGCTCGTCTCGGTGACGACGTTGCTGATCATGCTCATGACCGACATCGAGTTCGATGCTGCGCTGTTCGAGAGCACCTCGGCGTTCGCCACCGTCGGCCTCAGCACCGGAATCACCCCAGATCTGCCTGCGGACGCCCAGATCGTGCTGATCGTCTTGATGTTCTTGGGCAGAGTGGGCACGATTACGGCTGCGTCCGCGTTCGTCCTCCGACAGCGCGTCCCCAGGTACCGCCTTCCCGAGGAGCAACCGATCATTGGCTAAGAGCGCAGACTCCCCGACCGCCCCCGTCCTCGTCATCGGCCTGGGGCGCTTCGGCTCGTCCGTCGCCAAGTCGCTCGTGCGTCTCGGCCACGAGGTGCTGGCGGTCGACGAGCGGCCCGACATCGTCCAGAAGTTCGCCGGGGAGTTCACGCACGTCGTCTCGGCCGACAGCACCGACACCGAGGCGCTGCGGCAGATCGGTGCCGAGCAGTTCCACCGGGCGGTCGTCGGCATCGGCACCGACATCGAGGCCAGCGTCCTCACGGTGCTGAGCCTGTCCGATCTCGGGGTCAAGGAGATCTGGGCCAAGGCCATCAGCGGCAAGCACGCCGCGATCCTCGAGCGGGTCGGGGCGACGCACGTCGTACGCCCGGAGTCCGACATGGGCAAGCGCGTCGCTCACCTCGTGACCGGCACGATGACCGACTACATCGAGTTCGACGACGGCTTCGCGATCGCCCGGACACGTACGCCCCAGGTGGCGTGCGCCAAGACCCTCGCCGAGTCGGCACTCCGCCAGAAGTACGGCATCACGGTCGTCGGCGTGAAGACCCGTGGTGAGGACTTCACCTACGCCCGGCCCGAGACCTCGATCTCGCACTCCGACGAGTTGATCGTGTCGGGCCCGACCCACAAGGTCGAGGCGTTCTGCGCCCTGCCCTGAGTCCGGTCGCGGACCAGCCTGCGCAGGGTTGAGACGGCGGCGGGCTGGCCGGCGAGCACTCCGCCGAGCACGAGCACGACGCCGAGGAGCTGGGCGGGTCCGAAGGCCTCGTGCATCACGGCGACACCCAGAGCCGTGCCCACGACCGGGTTGACCAGTCCGACGAGCGCGGTCGAGCCGGCCGGCATGCGGCTCAGCCCGTGGAACCAGCACACGTACGCCAACCCGGTGCCGATCGTGCCCAGGTAGACGTACGCCATGACGTTGGTGCCGTCCACGTGGGGCGGACGGCCCTCGACGAGCAGCGCGATCGGCACGAGCACGAGGCCGGCGGCCGTCAGCTGCCATCCGGTGACGGTGATGAGGTCTGTCGGACGCTCCCACCGCTTGACCAGGACGAATCCGATCCCGGAGACCAGCACCGCGCCGATCGCCGCCAGCAGGCCGATCGGGTCGATCGCCGCATCCGAGCGCAGCACCAGGAGCGCGACGCCGGCGACGCCGACGATGCCGCCGCCGATCCCGGCGATCGTGGCGCGTTCGCGGATCAGCACGGCGGCGATGAGCATGACCGCGAGGGGTGACATCGCGGTGACGGTGGAGGCGAGGCCGCCCGGCAGCCGGTACGCCGCGGTGAACAGGAGGGCGAAGAAGAGCCCCATGTTGCAGGTGCCCAGCACGAGCGACTTCCACCACCAGGAGCCGCGGGGGAGCTGGCCGCGGGCCGCGACGATGACCAGGCCGATCGGCAGCGCGCGGACCGCGGCGGAGAACAGGGGCCGGTCCGGCGGGAGGAAGTTCTCGGTGACGACGTACGTGCTGCCCCAAGCCACCGGAGCGACCACCGTGACAGCGGGTGTGCGCCAGGTCCACGAGTTAGTTTCCATGGAAGACATAATACCTTCCCAGGAAGATAATATGCAACCATGGACATCGTGGACCTGATCGTTGCGCAGTGGGAAGTCGAACGACCCGACATCGACGCGAGCCCGATGCACGTCATCGGGCGCATCTCGCGGCTCGCGGCCGACCTCGACCCGCTCCTGGCCCCGGTCTTCACCTCGCGTGGGCTCGGCGACGGGGAGTTCGACGTGCTGGCGACCCTCCGGCGCTCGGGCGAGCCGTTCGAGCTGTCGCCCGGCGACCTCGGCGCCTCGATGATGGTGACCTCCGGCGCCGTGACCAAGCGGGTCGACCGGCTGGAGCGGTCCGGGCTCGTCACGCGGCGCGTCAGCGAGGTCGACGCGCGCGCCCGGCTCATCAAGCTGACGGCCAAGGGACGCACGATCGTGGACGAGGCCGTCGTCGATCACGTCGCCAACGAGGAGCGGCTGCTGTCCGGGTTGAGTGCCGACGAGCGGGAGACACTGGCAGGTCTGTTGCGCAAGCTCGGAGAGTCGATCGACACGCTCGCCGGTCGGAATGCGGCCCCGGTTCAGCGGGGGTAACGTGCGCTGAGGGTCCCGCCAGGGGGGTGGGGTGAAGCCCCGCGGGAGACGGAGACCAACCGTGATCCACACCGCCGACAGCACGTTTCGGCTCGACGCCAACGCGGTCGACTACATCATCGTCGCGCTCTACTTCATGGTCGTGGTGGGCATCGGCCTGATGGCTCGCCGCCAGGTGTCGACGAGCCTCGACTTCTTCCTGTCCGGCCGGTCGCTGCCGGCGTGGGTGACGGGTCTGGCGTTCATCTCGGCCAACCTCGGCGCGGTCGAGATCATGGGCATGTCGGCCAACGGTGCCGAGTTCGGCATGGCGACGGTCCACTACTTCTGGGTCGGCGCCGTCCCGGCGATGCTGTTCCTCGGCATCGTGATGATGCCGTTCTACTACGGCTCGGGGGTCCGCAGCGTCCCGGAGTTCATGCGGAAACGGTTCGGCACCGGGGCCCACCTGGTCAACGCGATCAGCTTCGCCGTGGCGCAGCTGTTGATCGCCGGCATCAACCTCTACCTGCTCGCCACGATCGTCAACCGGCTGCTGGGCTGGCCTCTGTGGGTCTCCCTCGTCGCGGCTGCCGCGATCGTCCTGTCGTACACGGCTCTGGGCGGCCTGTCGGCGGCGATCTACAACGAGGTCCTGCAGTTCTTCGTCATCGTGGCCGCGCTGCTGCCGCTCACGATCGTCGCGTTGCACAAGGTCGGCGGCTGGGAGGGCATCAAGGACAAGGTCCAGCCCGGCCAGGAGCAGCTCTCGTCGTGGCCCGGCACGGACCTGACGGGCATCGACAGCCCGCTGCTCTCGGTCATCGGCATCATCTTCGGCCTGGGCTTCGTGCTCTCGTTCGGCTACTGGACGACCAACTTCGTCGAGGTGCAGCGTGCCATGGCGTCCGACTCGATCTCGGCGGCCAAGCGGGCACCGATCATCGGCGCGTTCCCCAAGATGTTCATCCCGTTCATCGTCATCATCCCGGGCGTGATCGCGGCGATCATCATCCCCAAGCTCGCCGACCTCAAGGAGACGGGCAAGGGCGACGTGAAGTACAACGACGCGATCTTGCTGCTCATGAAGGACCTGCTGCCCAACGGCATGCTCGGCATCGCGATCGCGGGGCTGCTCGCCTCGTTCATGGCCGGCATGGCCGCCAACATCTCGGCGTTCAACACCGTGTTCTCCTACGACCTGTGGCAGCAGTACGTCAAGAAGGACGAGGAGGATACCTACTACACGCGGGTCGGACGCATCGCGACGGTCGCGGCGACGCTCATCGCGATCGGCACGGCGGGCATCGCGTCCAACTACTCCAACCTGATGGACTATCTGCAGACCCTTTTCGGCTTCTTCAACGCCCCGTTGTTCGCGACGTTCATCCTCGGCATGTTCTGGAAGCGCATGACCGCTACCGCAGGCTGGACCGGCCTCGTGTCGGGCACGGTCGCCGCAGTGCTGGTCGCCTTCCTCAGCGAGGACACCTTCGGCTCGGCGAGCTGGGGAGTCCTGGGAGTCAGCGGTCAGGGCGCGAGCTTCGTGGCCGCCGGCGCGGCGTTCGTCGTCGACATCATCGTGAGCGTCGTGGTCACGAGCTTCACGCGGCCCAAGGCCGAGGAGGACCTCAAGGGCCTGGTCTACTCGCTGACGCCCAAGGAGTCCCTCGTCGATCCCGACGAGGTGCACCTCCCGTGGTGGCAGTCGCCACCCAAGCTCGCCGGCGTCGCCCTCGTGCTGGTCATCATCCTCAACGTGATCTTCTGGTAAGGAGCACCTCATGGCTGCCAACGGCAAACGTACGGTCGGGTTGTTCGACATCCGATTCATCATCGGCGGGCTGATCGGGCTCTACGGCGTGATCCTCACGTTCCTCGGAGTGTTCAACGCGAGCGACAAGGAGCTCGCCAAGGGCGACGGGCTCAACATCAACCTGTGGGCGGGCCTCGGGATGCTCGTCGTCGGCGTCGCATTCATGGCGTGGGCAAGGCTCCGCCCCGTCATCGTCCCCGACGACGCAGAGTCGACCGACGCTCCTTGAGCTTGTCGAAGGGACGCTCCAACTGGGTCCTTGAGCTTGTCGAAAGGACTCGCTTCGACTAGCTCAACGAGCGATGGTCAGGCTCCGGGCGAACGATCCTGGTGATTCCGCGCGAGGTTCGGTAGCGCGGCGTAGTCGCCGCGAATGAGGGCCTCACGCTTCGCGCGGGACCAGCCATGGAGCTTGCGTTCGACGCCCCACGCGTCGACGACGCTGGCGAACTCACATGCGTACACGAGCTTCACCGGAAGTCTTGCGCTGGTGTACGCGCCTCCCAGACCCTGCTGGTGCTGCCAGAGTCGAGACTCCAGGTTGCGGGTGCTGCCGACGTAGTAGGAACCGTCGGAGCACTCGAGGATGTAGACGTGGGCCATGAGGCTCAGGAAAGTCCGTTGCGGACCTGTCGTCACCCGGGATTTCCACAGGGTTCCTTTCGACAAGCTCAAGGAGCGAGTGGTCGGGTTCCTTTCGACAAGCTCAAGGGGCGAGTGGTCGGGTTCCTTTCGACAAGCTCAAGGGGCGCGGTCGGTTTCGGTGGACGCGTCACCGGTAACATTCGGGCGGTGACCACGCCTGACCTGACCCCGGCTCCCCACCGCTACACGAGCGCTCTCGCGGGCGAGATCGAGCAGCGGTGGCAGGACCGCTGGGCGGCTGACGGCACGTTCGAGGCGCCCAACCCCGTCGGCGACCTCGCCGGTGACGTCGCGGGCGACAAGTACTTCATCATGGACATGTTCCCGTACCCCTCGGGCGCGGGCCTCCACGTCGGTCACCCGCTGGGCTACATCGCGACGGATGTCGTCGGCCGCTACCGCCGTATGCGTGGCGACAACGTGCTGCACGCCCTGGGCTACGACGCATTCGGGCTGCCGGCTGAGATCCACGCCGTGCAGACCGGCGAGCACCCGCGCACCAACACCGAGTCCAACATCGCCAACATGCGCCGCCAGCTGCGCCGCCTCGGCCTGGCGCACGACCCGCGCCGCAGCTTCGCGACGATCGACCCCGACTTCATGCGGTGGACGCAGTGGATCTTCGTGCAGATCTTCGAGTCCTGGTACGACGAGGAGCAGGGCAGGGCGCGCCCGATCAGCGAGCTGCGTGCCGAGTACGAGTCGGGCGCCCGCACGGCGCCGGACGGTACGGCGTGGGGTGACCTCACGCCCATCGAGCGCAGCGTGCTGATCGACTCGGTCCGCCTGGCGTACGTCGACGAATCGCCGGTCAACTGGTGCCCGGGCCTCGGCACGGTGCTCGCCAACGAAGAGGTCACCGCCGAAGGACGCAGCGAGCGCGGCAACTTCCCGGTCTTCACCCGCAACCTCAGGCAGTGGAAGATGCGCATCACTGCCTACTCCGATCGCCTGATCGACGACCTGGACCGCATGGACTGGCCGGAGTCGGTCAAGAACATGCAGCGCAACTGGATCGGCCGCTCGCACGGCGCACGGATCAGCTTCCCGGTCGACGGGCTCGCAACCCCGATCGACGTGTTCACGACGCGGCCGGACACGATCTTCGGCGCGACCTACATGGTCCTGGCGCCCGAGCACGACCTCGTCGACCAGCTCACCGCCGAGGCTTGGCCCGACGACACGCCGCGGCCGTGGACCAACAGCGCGGAGACGCCGACGGAGGCCGTCGCGGCATACCGGGCCATGGCCGCGGCCAAGACCGACCTGGAGCGCCAGGAGAACAAGGAGAAGACCGGCGTCTTCACCGGCGCCTACGCGGTCAACCCGGTCAACGGTGCCGAGATCCCGGTGTTCATCGCCGACTACGTGCTCACGGGGTACGGCACCGGCGCGATCATGGCGGTGCCCGGCGGCGACGAGCGCGACCACGAGTTCGCCGAGACGTACGGGCTGCCGATCATCCACACGGTGCAGGCGCCCGAAGGGTTCGACGGCGGCGCCTGGACCGGTCAGGGCAAGGTCATCAACTCGGCCAACGACGAGCTCAGCCTCGACGGCATGGAGATCGACGAGGCCAAGGCCGCGGTCATCTCGTGGTTGCAGCTGCACGGCGCCGGCGAGGGCACCACGACGTATCGGTTGCGCGACTGGCTGTTCAGCCGTCAGCGCTACTGGGGCGAGCCGTTCCCGATCGTCTACGACGAGGCCGACCAGCCGATCGCGCTGCCGGACTCGATGCTGCCGGTCGAGCTGCCGGAGGTGCCGGACTACTCGCCCAAGACGTACGAGCCGGAGGACGCGGGCAGCAACCCCGAGCCGCCACTGGCCCGCGTGCCGGAGTGGGTCAACGTCGAGCTCGATCTCGGCGACGGGCCCAAGATGTACCGCCGCGAGACCAACACGATGCCCAACTGGGCCGGGTCGTCGTGGTACGAGCTGCGCTACACCGACCCGCACAACCCGGACCGGATCACGGATCCGGAGAACGAGCGCTACTGGCTCGGTCCTCGTGAGGCCGGCGACACCGGTGGCGTCGACCTCTACGTCGGCGGCGTCGAGCACGCCGTGCTGCACCTGCTGTATGCCCGATTCTGGCACAAGGTGCTGTTCGACCTCGGCCACGTCTCCAGCGAGGAGCCGTTCCGCAAGCTGTTCAACCAGGGCTACATCCAGGCGTACGCCTACACCGACGACCGGGGCTCGTACGTCCCGGCCGACCAGGTCGAGGAGAAGCTCGACGACGCGGGCCACCCGACATACTGGTTCAACGGCGCCCAGGTCAACCGCGAGTACGGAAAGATGGGCAAGAGCCTCAAGAACGTCGTGACGCCAGATGAGATGTACGACGCGTACGGCGCCGACACGTTCCGGGTCTACGAGATGTCGATGGGCCCGCTCGACGTGTCCCGTCCGTGGGAGACCCGTGCGGTCGTCGGCGCTCAGCGATTCCTGCAGCGCGTCTGGCGGCTGCTCGTCGACGAGGAGACGGGCGAGCTGCTCGCGGACAACTCCGAGCTGGACGCAGCGACGCTGCACGTCCTCAACGTCACGATCGACGGCGTCCGCGGCGACATGCATGACATGCGCTTCAACACCGCTGTCGCCAAGCTGATCGAGCTGACGAACCACCTGACCAAGGCCGGCGTACGCAGCCGGGCCGCCGTCGAGCCGCTCGTGCTGATGCTCGCGCCGCTCGCGCCGCACCTCGGTGAGGAGCTGTGGTCGCGGCTCGGACACGCCGAGTCGCTGACGCACGAGCCGTTCCCGGTCGCCGACCCGGCACACCTCACCTCGGCCTCGGTGACCTGCGTCGTGCAGGTGCTGGGCAAGGTGCGCGGCAAGATCGAGGTCAGCCCCGACATCTCGGACGAGGAGCTCACCGCGCTCGCGCTGGCCGAGCCCAACGTCGTACGGTCGATCGACGGCCGCGAGATCCGCAAGGTCATCGTGCGGGCACCCAAGCTCGTGAGCATCGTCGTCTGAAGCGCCTGCGCTCGCTCCGCTCACTCGCCCCGTGGTTGCGGGGCGAGGCAAGTACCATGCCGATCATGAGTCGCATCGCAGTCGTCACGGACTCGACGTCGTCGCTGTCGCGCGCCGACGCCGAGCGCGAGGAGATCTCGGTCGTGCCGCTGCAGGTCATCATCGGCGCCGAGACCTACACCGAAGGCGTCGACGTCACGGCCGACATGATCGCCGAGGCGCTCGCGTCCTTCGTGCCGGTCAGCACGTCTCGACCCACGCCGGACGACTTCCTGGCGGTCTACGAGCGGCTCGCTGCCGAGGGTGCCGAGGCGATCGTCTCGGTGCACCTCAGCGCCAAGATGTCCGGCACGCTCGACTCGGCGATCCTGGCCTCGAAGCAGGCCTCGGTGCCCGTGACCTGCATCGACTCGACGCAGGTGGGCATCGGGACCGGGTTCGCGGCCGGCCGCGCGGCCGCCGCACGCGACGCCGGCGAGGATGCGATCGGCGTGGCTGACGCGGCTCGTCGCGCCGGTGAGTCCTCGACGGTCCTGCTCTACGTCGACACCCTCGAGTACCTCAAGCGGGGCGGCCGCGTCGGCGCCGCAGCGGCCTTGATCGGCTCCGCGCTCGCGGTCAAGCCCATCCTCACGATCACCGACGGTCTCGTCGTGCCGCTCGAACGCGTACGCACGCAGGCCAAGGCGCTCGGCCGCCTCGAGGCGTTGGCCGTGGAGAAGGCCGGCTCCTGCGACAACGGCTTCGACATCGGCGTCCAACACCTCGCGAGCCTGCCCGTGGCAACGGCCGTCGCCGAGCGCCTCGCGGCGGCGCTGGGGATCGACGCGATCGGCGTCGACGAGGTCGGCGCGTCGATCGGCGCCCACGTCGGCCCCGGCATGATCTCCGTGACCGTCACCCCCCGCTGACCCGTCGACCGTCGAGCGGTGACTTAGCGCCCACGCCCCCCTCGGAGCGGTGACTTAGGGCCCAAGGCGCCGGCCCACGTGGGCCCTAACTCACCGCCCACGACGCGACGCGAGGTTTTCCACTGGGCGTACGACGTTCGCCGCCGTCCACAGCCGCTCTTCGACGGCACTCGAAAGGCGAGCCGCCCTGCCTAACGTCGAGACGTGAAGCCCCGGCGCCCTTCTCCTCCGACAGACGAGACCCGCGCCGAGATCGCCCGGCGCCGGCTGGCGCAGCTCGCGGCCTCGTTCGACGCCGAGCTGCCGCCGGCCGACGAGCCCGAGCGCGCTCCAGTACGTCGCACCGTGGTGCTCCCGCATGCCAAGGTCCTCGCGACGATCGCGGTCGCTGCCTCGGTGCTCCTGGTCTGGTGGCTGCTGTCCGGCCGGCCCGAGACCAGCGAACCCGCGGCACCCCTGGCCTTCGGCGAGTCGACGGCGTCCGCAGGACCGTCCAAGCAGCCGCAGGCCGAGCTGATCATCGACGTCGTCGGCAAGGTGCGCAAGCCCGGCATCGTCACGGTGCCCAAGGGGTCGCGGGTCTACCAGGCGATCGAGGCGGCCGGGGGCCTCAAGGGGCGAGTCGACACCGCCGCGCTCAACATGGCGCGTGTCCTCACCGACGGCGAGCAGATCGTCGTCGGCATCGAACCGGTCTCGGCGCCCGCGGGTGCGGCGGCAGTGGCTCCGGATGCTGCCGGGGGCAAGGTCAACCTCAACACCGCGACCGCCGAGCAGCTCGACACGCTGCCGGGAGTCGGTCCGGTCACGGCGCAGGCGATTCTCGACTGGAGGGAGGAGAACGGCCGATTCGGCTCCGTCGAGGACCTGCTCGACGTCAAGGGCATCGGCGACGCGACGCTCGCTGAGCTCCGCGATCACGTCTCGGTCTGATGCACGACCTCCGCATGGTGCCGTCGGCGCTCCTTGCCTGGGGCGCGGCGGCGTGGCTCGTCACGGCGAGCTCGTACGTCTCGGTCGTCGTCGCAGTCGCGGCAGTCATCGGCGCCGGCGTCCTGGCCAGGTGGCGTCCACGGCGGGGGATGCCGTGGCTGCTCGGCGCCGTCTGCCTCGCGGCAATTGCCACCTCGTGCGCCTGGCGCCTCAGCTCGATCGAGCACTCACCGCTCACGAGCCTGGCCAACGACCAGAGGCTCGCGACCCTCGACCTCGAGGTGCGCCGCGACGCCCGCACGTTCACGCATCACGGTCACGAATCGGTCGTGGTCGAGGTGCTCGTACGGCGAGCCGTCAGCCGCCACGTCGACATCACGACGCGCGACCACGCCACCGCATTCATCGACGGCGACGCCGATGACCTCGTCGTCGGGCGCCGGTTCACGGCCGTCGGCCGGCTCGCTCCGTCGGACGCATCGGACGAGGCTGCGGTGATCGACGTGGTCCGCAGGGGCCCCGCGGACCGCGCGACCTGGTGGTGGGAGGCATCGGAGCGCGTGCGCGAGGGCGTACGCCAGTCGGTGTCACCCGTCAGCGACGAGCCCCAGGCCCTGGTCCCAGCTCTGGTCGATGGTGATGACGGACGGGTCAGCGACAAGGTCGAGGAGGACTTCCGACGCAGTGGGCTGACCCACCTCATGGCGGTCTCAGGCACCAACCTGACGATCGTCCTCGCCGTCGTGATGGCGGTGGGGCGGGCCGCCGGCATCCGGCGCCGGGGCCTGTGGTTGCTCGGCGCGGTGTCGATCGTCGCGTTCGTGCTGCTCGCCCGACCGGATCCCAGCGTCATCCGGGCCGCCGCGATGGGCGCCGTCGGGGTCGCGGCGCTGGGCTTCGGCGTGCGCGGCGGCGTACGCGCGTTGGCGTGGGCCGTCGTGGGTCTGCTGTTCCTGGACCCATGGCTGTCGCGCTCGGCCGGTTTCATCCTCTCGGCGACCGCGACGGCCGGAATTCTGTTGCTGGCGCCGCCGTTCGCCCGTCGCCTCGAGCGCTGGATGCCGCGGTGGTGTGCATTGGCGATCGCCGTGCCCATCGCCGCACAGCTGGTATGTACGCCCGCGATCGCAGCGATATCGGGCCAGATCTCGCTGGTTGCGGTCGTCGCGAACCTGCTGGCGGCACCGGCGGTCGCGCCTGCCACCGTCGCCGGACTGCTCGGAGGCCTCGTGGCCCTCGTCTCGGTCCCGCTGAGCCACGTTGCCGGAATCGTCGCGGGCGCGTGCGCCAGCTGGATCCTGACGGTCGGCCATCGTGCGGCCGCGCTCGACGCGGCGTCGCTGGAGTGGCGGTCACCATGGCAGTGGCTGCTCGTCGTCGTCCCGCTGGTCACCGTCACGATCCTCGCGATCTCGTCGCGACCGGTCCTGTTCATCGGCCTGTCGACGGGTCTGCTCATCGCGGTCTGGCGACCGCCCGAGACGGGATGGCCACCGGCCGGCTGGGTCATGGTGGCGTGCGACGTCGGCCAGGGCGACGCCACGGCGCTGAACGCCGGCGGTGGCTCCGCAGTGGTCGTCGACGCCGGGCCGGACCCGACGGCTGTCGATCGCTGTCTCGACCGGCTCGACGTCCATCGCGTACGCCTCATGATGTTCACGCACGCCCACGCCGACCACATCGACGGCTGGCCCGGCGTGCTCGGCGGCCGGCGGGTCGACCAGATCGCGGTCGGGCCGACCGGAGGGCCGCGGGGTGCAGGCGTACCGCAGCACGTGGCCACACCGGGGGAGTCGTTCACCGTCGGCGATGTCACGGCGCAGGTGTTGTGGCCCTCGACCCCGGGGCCGATGCGGGTGGGCAGTGACGGCTCGACCGCCAACAACGCCAGCCTGGTGCTGCGCGCGCAGGTCCGGGGCGTACGCCTGATGCTGTCGGGCGACATCGAGCCCGAAGCGCAGGAGGCGATCCTGCGCGACAGTCCCGACCTGACCGCCGACGTGCTCAAGATGCCGCACCACGGCAGCGCCAGGCAGTCCAAGGAGTTCTTCGAGGCCGTCGGTGCACGGCTCGCCACGATCAGCGCGGGGGAGGACAACGACTACGGACATCCCGCCGCCGCAGCCCTCGGACTGCTTCGCAAGGAAGGCATGCGCTGGTGGCGCACCGACACCGACGGCGACATCGCGATCGTCGTGCGCGACGGGCGACTTCTCGTCGTCACCCGGCACTAGTCTTGGTCCGTGGCCACGGCATTCGGCAAGATCCTGCTCATCACCGGCAATGCCGAGTTCCTTGCCGATCGCACGCGTGCCCGTGCCGTCAAGGCCGTGACGGCCGAGCATCCCGAGTGCCAGGTCGCCGAGGCGAGCGCCGCGGGTCTGCAACCCGGTGAGTTGGCCGGCCTGACCAGCCCGTCGCTGTTCAGCGATGTCAGTGCCCTCGTGCTGACCGAGCTGCAGGACCTCCCCGACGTGGCACAGGCCGAGCTGCTGGCCTACGCGGCCGAGACGTCGCCTGACATTGCCGTGGTGCTGGTCCATGGCGGCGGCACCAAGGCCAAGGGCCTGCTCGACAAGCTGCGCAAGATGAGCACGGTCAGCGAGGTCAAGCTCGAGCAGCCCAAGTACGAACGCGACTACGCCCGCTGGGTCTACACCGAGATCCGTGACCTCGGCGCGCGCATCGACGAGGAGGCGGCGACGCTGCTCGTCGCGGCCGTCGGGCAGGATCTCCGGGCCCTGGGCGGCGCGGCCGATCAGCTCGTGTCCAACCTCGAGAAGGGCGCCGAGATCAGCGCCTCGCTCGTACGCCAGTACTTCGGCGGCCGCGCGGACGTGCGCGGCTACGAGATCGCCGACGCCGCGATCGACGGGCGCATCAACGTCGCGCTCGAGGCGGCACGCTGGGCCGAGACCGCCAAGGTCGCGCCGGTGCTCATCACGAGTGCGTTCGCGAGCGGGCTGCGATCGCTGGCCAAGCTCGCCAGCGCACCTGACGGCATGCGCGACAACGACCTGGCGGCGCACATCGGCGCTCCGCCGTTCAAGATCCGGTCGATGCGGCAGCAGCTGCGGTCGTGGGAGACCGACGGGCTCGCGCACGCGCTCGGCGCCGTCGCGCAGGCCGATCTCGACGTCAAGGGTGGCTCGGCCGATCCGGCGTACGCGATCGAACGCATGGTTCTCCAGGTTGCCGCGGCTCGCCGCCGCCACTGATGACGACCGAGGTGGGCGCGCGGCCGGAGCCGGCGACCACGCGCACGGGACGGGTCGACGCGATCGACCTGGCGCGCGGCATCGCGCTGCTCGGGATGATGCTGGTGCACCTCGCGGCCTACTGGGTCGACCGTGACCCGCCAGTGGGTCACATGGTCGCCGGGGGCCGGGCTGCACCGCTGTTCGCGATGCTCGCCGGCACGGCGCTCATGCTCGTGCACGACCGGGAGCCGCGCGGCGCCGGCTCGACACGGGCGACGCTGATCAGAGCGGTCCTGCTGATCGCGCTCGGCTTGGGCCTGGGATCCCTGCACGACATGCCGGTGCTCATCATCCTGGCCTACTACGGCCTGCTGATCGTGGTCGCGCTGCCGTTCCGGCGATTGTCGACGCGAGCCCTGCTGGTCGTGGCCGGCGCATGGGCCGTCGTGGCGCCGGTCCTCCTGATGTGGGCCAAGGTCGAGCACTCACGTGTCGAGACGGGCCAGGCCGAGCTGACGGACCTCAAGCACCCGCTTTACCTGGTCATGGAGATCCTCGTGTGGGGCGCCTATCCGGCTGCCGTCTGGTTCGCGTACGTGCTGGTCGGCCTCGCGGTCGGACGCCTCGACCTGCGCCGTTCCGCTGTGGCGTGCTGGCTCGTGGGCGCCGGTGCCGCGCTCGTGGCGGGCACCCTTGCGGTCGGCTGGCTGCTCATCAGCACCGGCGCTGTGGACGATCGCTATGAGCTGGGCTGGCGTCAGCTGTTCGCCCAGAGCTACTGGCCTTACGACTCAGCGCACTGGAACGACCTCCTGCAGGTCGGCGAGCACACCTCGACACCGCTCAACGTCCTTGGCTCGATCGGCTCGGCGATCCTGGTCATCGGTCTGTGTGCCCTCGTCGTCAGGGTGCCGTGGGCTCGACTGCTGCTCACGCCGATCCGGGCGGCGGGTGCGATGACCCTGACGCTCTACACGATCCACGTGCTCTGGGCCTGGCGCCTGCGCGTCGACCTCCTCGAGGATCATCCCGAGGGCTTCTCGAGGGGCAGCTACCGCGACTGGCTCATCCAGGTCGTCGTGCTGTTCCTGGCGGCGGCGCTGTGGCAGCGGTTCATCGGCAAGGGCCCGCTGGAATGGGTCGTTCGCCGGCTCTCGGTGTGGGGCCGGCGGCGCACCCGGGCATGAAAAAAGCCGCCCCGAGGGGCGGCTCAGTTCAGGCGTACGTCAGAGCGACGCGGCCTTCTTGGCGATGGCCGACTTGCGGTTGGCCGCCTGGTTCTTGTGGATGACCTTCTTGGAGGCCGCCTTGTCGAGCTTCTTGGTGGCTTCGCCGGCGAACTTCTTGGCGTCGTCGGTGTTGCCGGCCGTCACGGCCTCTTCGAAGCGACGCACAGCGGTCTTGAGGGCCGAGCGCACGGACTTGTTGCGCTCGCGAGCCAGCTCGTTCTGCCGGTTGCGCTTGATCTGCGACTTGATATTCGCCACGGGGCAAACCTGTTTCTCTCGAATGTGTGAATGCTGCGAAAAAGTTTGTTGGACGTGCCGAGGCACGCGACCGCCAACTCTATCAGTGCGCGGGCACGAGGCTCAAATTGGCGAGACCGACGAGCGCAGCGAGGAGCGTCGAGACAGGTTGAGCGATCGCGGCGAAGCCGCCAGATGACGAAACCTGGTGAGATGACCTCCCAACGCTGAAAAGAGCCCCGCCTCGCTTCGCTCACGTTCGGCCGCGGGCGGCCTCACTGGCGGGCGAGCCACAAGACGTACACCCGCGTGGCGCGAGCAGCCCCGGGGTGATGGGACAATGGAGGCATCATGAGCACCAGCCCCGTTCCCCAGCCCGGGGCCACCGACCCGAAGGTCCTGCGCAACTTCTGCATCATCGCGCACATCGACCACGGCAAGTCGACGTTGGCCGACCGCATGCTGCAGCACACCGGTGTCGTCGACGGTCGCGACATGAAGGCGCAGTACCTCGACCGCATGGACATCGAGCGCGAGCGTGGCATCACGATCAAGAGCCAGGCCGTACGCATGCCGTTCGTGAAGTCGAGCGGTGACGACGCCGGCACGGTCTACGTGCTCAACATGATCGACACGCCGGGGCACGTCGACTTCACCTACGAGGTCAGCCGGAGCCTGGAGGCGTGCGAAGGTGCTGTCCTGCTCGTCGACGCGGCGCAGGGGATCGAGGCGCAGACCCTCGCCAACCTCTACCTCGCGATCGACGCGGACCTCGACATCATCCCCGTGCTCAACAAGATCGACCTGCCCGGCGCACAACCGGAGAAGTACGCCGAGGAGATCGCCGGGATCATCGGCGGCAACCCCGACGACGTCCTGCGGGTGTCGGCCAAGACCGGCCAGGGCGTCGAGGAGCTGCTCAACCTCATCGTCGACGAGGTCCCGCCGCCCAAGGGTGACCCCGACGCGCCGCCGCGCGCCCTGATCTTCGACTCGGTCTACGACACCTACCGGGGCGTCGTGACGTATGTCCGTGTCGTCGACGGCAAGCTCTCGCACCGCGACCGGATCAAGATGATGTCGACCGGCGCCGTCCACGAGATGCTCGAGGTCGGCGTCATCTCCCCGGAGCCGGTCAAGGCCGGCGACCTCGGCGTGGGTGAGGTCGGCTACCTCATCACCGGCGTCAAGGAGGTCCGCCAGTCCCGGGTCGGCGACACCGTCACGTCGAACATCCGCGGTGCGACCGAGCCGCTCGGCGGCTACAAGACGCCGAATCCCATGGTCTACTCAGGCCTCTATCCGCTCGACGGCGATGACTACCCGACGCTGCGTGACGCGCTGGAGAAGCTGCAGCTCAACGACGCCGCTCTCGTCTACGAGCCGGAGTCGTCCGGCGCCCTGGGCTTCGGCTTCCGCATCGGCTTCCTCGGCCTGCTGCACCTCGAGATCGTCCGTGAGCGGCTCGAGCGCGAGTTCAACCTCGAGCTCATCTCGACCGCACCCAACGTCGTCTACCGGGTCGATATGGAGGACGGCAAGGAGATCACGGTGACCAACCCGTCGGAGTATCCCGACGGCAAGATCGACAAGGTCTACGAGCCGGTCGTCCGTGCGACGGTGCTGAGCCCGTCGGACTACATCGGCGTCATCATGGAGCTCTGCCAGGCGCGTCGCGGCCAGCTCATCGGCATGGACTACCTCTCCGAGGACCGCGTCGAGATCAAGTACACGCTGCCCATGGGCGAGATCATGTTCGACTTCTTCGACGCGCTCAAGAGCCGCACCAAGGGATACGCGTCGCTCGACTACGAACCGACCGGCGAGCAGGCCTCCGACCTGGTCAAGGTCGACGTGCTGCTGCAAGGCGAGGTCGTCGACGCGTTCAGCGCGATCGTGCACCGCGACAACGCGTATGCGTACGGGGTCTCGCTGGCCTCGAAGCTCAAGGAGCTCATCCCGCGCCAGCAGTTCGAGGTGCCGATCCAGGCCGCTATCGGAGCCCGCGTCATCGCCCGCGAGAACATCCGCGCGATCCGCAAGGACGTGCTCGCCAAGTGCTACGGCGGCGACATCTCGCGCAAGCGCAAGCTGCTCGAGAAGCAGAAGGAGGGCAAGAAGCGCATGAAGATGGTGGGCCGCGTCGAAGTCCCGCAAGAAGCCTTCATCGCAGCCCTCTCCACCGGCGACGCCGACAAGTAGCCGTTGCTGGTTGCAAATCGTGGGATCTAACTGTCGAAGTTGGCCTCGCGCTGGCGGGTTCGGCGACAGAATGGTGCGGACCCGACCTCACGAACCAGCGGAGACGTCATGCTCGATCCTGCCCGCACGCAAGGGGCCATGTTCCAGCTCGCGAGTGGCATCGGCTTCATGCTGGTGACGCTGCCACTCGCCCTGATCTTCGACGTGCACCAGGCGTCGGCCGATCGTGAGATGACGGGCGGCCCGCTCCGCGTCGGCGCCTGGGCGTTCGCCTGGCCGGTCTACATCATCGTGATGATCGGAGCAGTCTGGATCCTCCTGGGAGTGTTCCAGTGGAGCGAGGCGCACGACGAGGAGAAGAGATTCACGATGCCGCAGTCCCGCGAAGACAGCCTTGACTGAGGCCAGCCCCTACGTCGAGTCGGTCAACGTCGGTCGCACCGTCGACGTCCCGTGGGGCCAGCTCAAGCGCACGGCGATCGACAAGCGTCCGGTCGACGGGGCGGTGCACGTCCACCACTACGGGGTCGGGCATGACGAGATCGCCGACCTTCAGCACCACGGCGGCCCGGTCCAGGCGGTCTATGCGTACGCCCGCGAGGACCTCGCGGTGTGGGAAGAGGCTCTCGGCCGCGAGATCCGCGCCGGGCAGTTCGGCGAGAACCTGACGACGTACGGCATCGACCTCAACGCGGCCAAGACGGGGGAGCGCTGGCGGGTCGGCGGCGCCCTGCTCGAGCTGTCGGGCGTACGGATCCCGTGCTCGGTGTTCCAGGGATTCATCGACGAGAAGCAGTGGGTCAAGCGCTTCGCGCTGGAGGGCCGTCCGGGCGCCTACTTCCGGGTGCTGGAGACGGGGACCGTCGCCGCCGGTGACGCCATCGAGGTCGTAGAGCGACGCGACCACGACGTGACAGTTGACCTGCTGTTCCGTGCCCTGACCACCGAGCGGCACCTCATTCCGCAGCTCGCCGACGAGCCGCGGCTGGACGCATTCGTCGCGCGTCGTCTCGGCACGCGCAACCTCAACACACGAACGTGACTCAGCGGTAAGTTAGGGTGATCCGCACCACAGCTCCACCAGCCTGCACGCCTGCGCCAGAGGACCCTTCATGACCGTCACCGTCGCCACCCCTGAACAGATCGAGATCGTCAACGACCGGGCCCCCAACATGGGTGCCGCGTTCTTCTCCAGGGTCGAGCAGTCCGGCCCGCGTGAGGCCTACCGCTACCCCGACGAGGACGAGAACTGGCACTCGCTGACCTGGACCGAGACCGGTGAACGGGTGACCCGCCTCGCGGCCGGTCTCGTCTCGCTCGGCATCGAGGCCGAGGAGCGCGTGGCGATCGCCTCGGGCACCCGCCTGGAGTGGATCCTGGCCGACCTGGCCATCGTCGCCGCCGGTGCCGCGACGACCACGGTCTACCCGTCGACGATGTCCGACGACGTCGCCTACATCCTCGCCGACTCCGACAGCCGCATCGTGTTCGCCGAGGATGACGAGCAGGTCGCCAAGCTCCGCGAGAAGCACTCCGAGCTGCCCTCGATCATCAAGGTCGTCGTGTTCGAAGGCACGACCGACGGCGACTGGGTCATCGGGTTCGACGAGCTCGAGAAGCTCGGCGAGGCCTACCTGGAGCAGAACCCCACGATCGTGGCCGACCGGGTCGCGGCGACCAAGCCCGACTCGCTCGCAACTCTCATCTACACCTCCGGCACGACGGGCCGACCCAAGGGCGTACGCCTGAGCCACGACGGCTGGACGTACGAGGGTGCGGTCATCGTCTCCGGCGGCTTCCTCACCGAGGACGACCTGCAGTTCCTCTGGCTGCCGATGGCGCACTCGTTCGGCAAGGTCCTGCTGTCGACGCAGATCGCGATCGGCTTCCCGACCGCCATCGACGGGCGCGTCCCCAAGATCGTCGACAACCTCGCGATCATCAAGCCGACGTTCATGGGCGCGGCCCCGCGCATCTTCGAGAAGGCGTACGGACGCATCGTCGGTATGGCCGAGGCTGAGGGCGGCGCCAAGCTCAAGATCTTCCGCTGGGCCGAGAGCGTCGGCCTCGAGCACTCCCGGGCCGTGCGCTCGGGCAAGTCCGTCTCGCCGGTGCTCAAGGCCAAGTTCGCGGTCGCCGACAAGCTCGTCTTCTCCAAGGTGCGTGACCGCTTCGGTGGTCGGGTGCGCTTCTTCATTTCCGGCGCGGCGGCGCTGTCGCCCGAGATCGCCGAGTGGTTCCACGCGGCGGGCGTGCTGATCCTCGAGGGCTACGGCCTGACCGAGACGTCGGCCGGCGCGTTCGTCAACCAGCCCAGCGCGTTCAAGCTCGGCTCGGTCGGCACGCCGTTCCCGGGCAGCGAGGCCAAGATCGCCGAGGACGGCGAGATCCTCATCAAGGGCCCGCACATCATGCAGGGCTATCACAACCTCGACGCCGAGAGCGCGTCGTCGCTGACGGCCGAGGGCTGGCTGCACACAGGTGACGAGGGCCGCATCGACGAGGACGGCTTCCTGTTCATCACGGGCCGCAAGAAGGAGCTGTTCAAGACCTCCGGCGGCAAGTACGTCGCCCCGCCGCACATCGAGGGCATGTTCAAGGGCATCAGCTCGCTGACCAGCCAGATCGTCGTGCACGGCAACGAGCGCAACTTCTGCTCCGCGCTCATCACCCTCGACCCCGACGGCGTCACGGAATGGGCCGGCAAGCACGGCATGAGCGGCAAGTCGTACGCCGAGGTCGTCGCGTCGCCGGAGATCCACGACGTCATCCAGGGCCAGATCGATGAGCTCAACGCCAAGCTCAACCGCTGGGAGACGATCAAGAAGTTTGCGATCCTCGACCACGACCTGAGCGTGGAGAACGGTGAGATCACGCCCAGCATGAAGGTCAAGCGCAACGTCGTCGAAGCCAACAACAAGGAATTGCTCGACGGCTTCTACGCTTGACCACGTGCCACTGACCGAACGACCGCTCCCGGGGCTCGGCGAGCGACCATTCGGTATCTACGTGCACGTGCCGTTCTGCTCGGTGCGGTGCGGCTACTGCGACTTCAACACCTACACCGCGGACGAGCTGGGTGAGGGCGCGACCCGTGCGTCGTACGCGGACACGGCGATCCTCGAGATCGAGCAGGCCGGCCGCCGCCTGACGGGTGCGCCTGCGGTCGACACGGTGTTCTTCGGCGGAGGCACGCCGACGCAGCTCCCGTCCGCCGACCTCGTACGCATCCTCGACGCCATCCGCCGGACGTTCGGGCTCGCCGACGATGTCGAGGTCACGACCGAGGCCAACCCCGACAGCGTCACGCCCGAGTCGCTCACGACCCTCCGCGAGGGCGGCTTCACGCGCATCTCGTTCGGCGTGCAGTCGGCGGTGCCACACGTGCTGGCGACCCTCGACCGTACGCACGACCCGGCCGGCGTGCCGCAGGCCGTCCGGTGGGCGCGCGAGGCCGGGTTCGAGCAGCTCAGCGTAGACCTGATCTACGGCACGCCGGGGGAGTCGATGGCTGACTGGCGGGCCAGCGTCGACCAGGCGATCGCGCTGGCGCCCGACCACATCAGCGCGTACGCCCTGATCGTCGAGGACGGCACGGCATTCGCCCGCAAGGTCCGGCGCGGTGAGGTCGTGATGCCCGACGACGACGAGACGGCTGACAAGTACCTGCTGGCCGACGAGCTCTTCTCGGCTGCCGGCCTCGGCTGGTACGAGCTGTCCAACTGGGCTCACGACGAGGCGGCGCAGTGCCGGCACAACGTGCTCTACTGGCGCAGCGACAACTGGCTCGGCATCGGACCGGGCGCGCACTCGCACGTCGAAGGCGAACGCTGGTGGAACGTCAAGCACCCGGTTGCGTACGCGCAAAGGCTTGCTGCCGGGGAGTCGCCGCGGCACGACGGGGAGACGATCGACGCGGCCACCGCGCGTGTGGAGCGGATCATGCTGGAGACCCGCCTCCGCACGGGACTGGGGCTCGACTCGCTCGGCACATCGGCCCGGGCAGCGGTGCCTGGTGTCGTGGCCCGTGGCCTGGCCACCCGTGAGGGTGACCGGCTCGTCCTGACCCGCTCGGGGCGGTTGCTGGCCGACGCCGTCGTGCGCGAGCTCGTCGAATAATCGCAAACCGCTGAAGTAACCCGCTGTTACTGCCTACGCTCCGAAGAGGGAGTGGGTCCATGGGAGCGGACCCTGGGAGCTCGGGGGAGAAACGGCGAGGGAGCTATGCGCCACGCGCATGGGCCGATACGACTGCTGGGAGCTGCGGTCGCGCTGGTCATGACCTTCTGTGCGGCACCGGCACAGGGGCTGTCGATCACCGTGCTGTGCACGGGATTCGTCGGATGCTCGACGGCCGGGCGCCCCGATGGCGGGTACGGCGCGGTCTACCTCCGGTCGTTCTGGGGCATGACCGCCGGGCACAACTGCACCAACTACGTCGCGTACCGGCTGACCCATGGCCGGCTCGTGGCCCGCCCGCCGGGCACCAACAGCGCCATGACGTGGGGCCCTGCCGCAGTCCGGGCGCATGTCCCGGTCGACGACGTCCCTGCAGTCGGGGCCGTTGCGTGGTGGGAGGCGGGAGTCGGCGGGGCGTCGGCAACATCGGGGCACGTTGCCTATGTCGAGGCGGTGTTGCCGGGCGCCCTGCTGGTGTCGGAGGACAACCTTCACGGCGACTTCCGCTGGCGCCTGATGACCCGCTCGGACGGCACGTGGCCGTCAGGATTCATCCACTACCCGGCGTCTGACGGCTCGCCGAGAGGGGAGTTCATCTCCGTGGCGTCGCCCGACGCCGGCGTGCTCGACTTCTGGGGGTCGGCGTCGGATCCCGACGGCCCGCCCGGCAACCGGACCTATCTGGTGAGCCTCGGCGGTCCTCGCGGCACGGCCGGCGCGGAGTCGTACACGTTCGAGAGCGAGTTCTTCCGCTTCCACCGCATCAGCAACGTCGGCACCAGGGGTCCGACCACGATGTACCTCTACGCCTTGAACGCTCCGGGCACCGCCGGCCGCGACGTCCTCCTCGGGCAACGCGCCGTCACGGTGCGCTCGAGGTCGGCAACGCACGCGTCGTTCGTCGACTCGTCGATCGCCCGGACGCAGCACCCCAAGGTGCGGGTCAGCCTCGCGCCGACCCGGGCGAGCGGCACGGTCGACATCATGCGGGGCTCGACGCTGTTGAAGCGGGTGTCGCTGCTCAGTGGCACCCGGACCACCGTGACCCTGCCGCGGCAACGCAAGGGTCGCTGGACGATCAGCGTGCGCTATCGCCGCTCGGTGGCGTTCACGGCCAGCAGCACGTCGATCCGCCTCACGGTGCGGTGACGAAGTCGATGAGCTCCTCGACCCGGCCGAGGAACGCCGGCTCGAGGTCGGCGTAGGAGTCGACCCGGCTCAGGATGTGCTTCCACGCCCGGGCGATGTCGGTCTGGTCGCGATGCGGCCAGCCCATCGCCTCGCAGATGCCGTGCTTCCAGTCCGTGCCGCGCGGGATGACCGGCCACGCCGCCATGCCCAGCCGGTCGGCCTTGACCGACTGCCACACGTCGACGTACGGATGACCGACGACGAGCACGTGCGGACGCCCCGAGACCTGCTGCGCGATGCGAGTCTCCTTGGAGCCCGCCACGAGGTGGTCCACCAGCACGCCGAGGCGCCGGTCAGGGCCGGGGGAGAACTCGTCGACGATCGAGGACAGGTCGTCGATGCCGCCGAGGTACTCGACCGCGACGCCCTCGATCCGCAGGTCGTCGCCCCACACCTTCTCGACCAGCTCGGCGTCGTGCCGGCCCTCGACGTAGATGCGGCTCGGGAGGGCGACGCGGGCCTTGGCGCCCACGACCGCGCGAGAACCCGATGCCGTACGCCCTGAGGTCGCCTTGGTCGCGGCCGAGGGCGGCCGGAGGTTGACCGGCTTGCCGTCGAGGAGGAAGCCCGGGCCGAAGGGGAACGAACGGCGGACGAGCCGGCGGTCCTCGAGGATCATCATGCCGAGGTCCTTCTCGATGATCATGACCTCGCCGCAGAAGCCGGTCGTGGCGTCCTCGACGACCATGCCGTGCTCGGCGACGACATCGACGGTGCGCCCACGAGGCGGCTTGCGCCAGTCGCTCGACAGGACGTCCGTGCCGTAACGGTCAACCATGCAGTGCCCCCAGAAGTCGTTGGTGCAGCGTCTCGACGTCGTCCTTGGTGACGTCCGCGCCCAGGATCTGGACCTGCCCCTCCATGAGCCCCAGCGCGAGGTCGACCGCGACGGGCCAGCTCGGCGGGACGTTGGCGGGCAGCTCGTCGGCCCAGAGGTCGCCGATCGCGACGTAGCGAACGGTCTCGTCGAGGCCGATGAACGTCGCCGTCATCACGAGCTCGCCGCCGACCGGGCCGTCGCCGAGATGCGCCACCTCGACGAACCAGCCTCCACCGAGATCCGCCGCCCATACCGACGACATCTCGCCACCTTGTGACTCGTGGGCGACCGTGGTGCCGTCGTCGAGCGTGACGAGCCGGGGCGTGTATGTGAGGGATCGCTCAGTGCCCTCGACCACGATCGCGCCGTCGTCGTTCGTCCTGATTCCCCTCACATCGCTAGACTGGCACTTGACCATGGAGAGTGCCAGCAGGCTCGCGGAGAGGGACTCGGTGATTGGGGATGGCAATGTCTGACGACCGCCGCCTCGACGTGCTGCGAGCCATCGTCGAGGACTACGTGTCCACGCAGGAGCCGGTCGGCTCCCGCTCGCTGCTCGACCGCCACCAGCTGGGTGTCTCGCCCGCGACGATCCGCAACGACATGGCCGCCCTCGAGGACGAGGGCTACATCATGCAGCCGCACACCAGCGCGGGCCGCATCCCCACCGACAAGGGCTACCGGATGTTCGTCGACCGGCTCGCGACGGTCAAGGCGCTCTCGCCGGCCGAGCGGCGCGCGATCGAGACGTTCCTGACCGGTGCCGTCGACGTCGACGACGTCGTCCAGCGGTCCGTACGCGTGCTGGCGCAGCTCACCAACCAGGTTGCGATCGTGCAATATCCCTCGCTGACCCGGTCGACCGTGCGGCACATCGAGGTCGTCGCGCTCGAAGGAGCTCGCGTGCTGCTCGTGGTCATCACGAGCAGCGGCCGGGTCGAGCAGCGCATCATCGAGCTGGTCGAGACCCCGACCGAGCACCTGATCGGCGAGATCCGTTCGCGCATCACCCATGCGACGGTCGGCCAGCGGTTGCCGGAGGCCTCGCTGCGG
Source organism: Aeromicrobium sp. 9AM (assembly GCF_902506105.1). Classification (GTDB taxonomy): domain Bacteria; phylum Actinomycetota; class Actinomycetes; order Propionibacteriales; family Nocardioidaceae; genus Aeromicrobium. Next base: position 1,778,022 of record NZ_LR733304.1, on the reverse strand, counting down.
CTGGCCGACATGATCGAGACGTTCGCTCCCAACGACCGCCCGATCGTCACGGCGATCGTCACGACGTTGTCGCAGACCTTCACCAACGAGCGTTCCGACGAGCGCATCGCGGTCGGCGGCACGGCCAACCTCGCCCGCTTCGGCAGCGACTTCGACACCGCGATCAAGCCCGTCCTCGAGGCGATCGAGGAGCAGGTCGTGCTGCTCAAGCTGCTCGGCGAGGCGACCGGGGGCCTGACGGTGCGCATCGGCACCGAGACCGGCCACGAGAGCCTGTCGAGCACGGCTGTCGTCTCCTCGGCGTACGGTCTGGACGACCAGGCCCTCGCGACGCTCGGCACCGTCGGGCCGACCCGCATGGACTATCCCGCAACGATGGCCGCCGTCGGCGCCGTCGCCCGCTACGTCGGCCGCATGCTGGCCGACAACTGAACCCCCACGTGATCAAGGAAACCCACCACTGATGGCCCAGGACTACTACGCAACGCTCGGCGTCGGACGCGACGCGGAGGCGGACGAGATCAAGAAGGCGTACCGCAAGCTCGCGCGCCAGCTGCACCCCGACGTCAACAGCGAGCCCGACGCCTCTGACCGCTTCAAGGAGGTCACGGTCGCGTACGAGGTGCTCTCCGACCCGCAGAAGCGCTCGACGTACGACCGGGGCGGCGACCCGCTGAGCGCCCACGGCAGCGGCGGGTTCGGCGGCCAGGGCTTCAACTTCGACGACATCATGGACGCGTTCTTCGGCCAGAACGCGAGTCGCGGCCCGCGGCCACGCACGCAGCGGGGCCAGGACGCGCTCCTGCGGCTCAACGTCGATCTCGCCGAGGCGGCGTTCGGCGTGACCCACGAGATCAAGGTCGACACCGCGGTCACCTGCACGACCTGCAAGGGCAGCGGCGCCGCCAACGGCTCCCAGCCCGTCACGTGCCGCACGTGCCACGGTCACGGCGACGTGCAGCACGTGCAGCGGTCGCTGCTCGGCGACATCCGCACGTCGCGCCCGTGCCCCACGTGCCACGGCTTCGGCACGGTCATCCCCGATCCGTGCCCCGAGTGCGCCGGCGAGGGTCGGGTGCGCTCGCGTCGCTCGATCTCGGTCACGATTCCGGCGGGCGTCGACCAGGGCACCCGCATCCAGCTGACCGGTGAGGGCGAGGTCGGCCCGGGTGGCGGACCGGCCGGCGACCTCTACCTCGAGGTCAATGTCGCCCGGCACGCGGTGTTCCAGCGCAAGGGCGATCAACTGTTCTGCCAGATCACGGTGCCGATGACGGCGGCCGCGCTCGGCACCCACCTCGACCTGCCGACGCTCGAGGCCGATCTGCCCGAGCCACCGGAGGGCTCGACGACGGTCGAGCTCGACGTCGCCCCGGGCACCCAGTCGGGCGACACGCTGACCGTCAAGGGGCACGGCGTCCCGCGGCTGCGTGGCTCCGGTCGGGGCGATCTCAAGGTGCAGGTCGTCGTCGAGACGCCCGCACGGTTGGACGACGAGCAGCGCGACCTGCTGGTGCAGCTGGCCAAGCTGCGCGACGAGGAACGCCCCGAGGCGCTGATCGCCAACAACCACAAGGGTGTCTTCGGCAAGATCAAGGACGCGTTCAAGTGAGCTTCACTGATCCCGACTGCCTGTTCTGCAAGATCGTCGCGGGCGACATCCCGGCCGAGATCGTGTCGACCACGGAGCACACGGTGGCATTCCGCGACCTCGATCCGCAGGCACCGACCCACGTCCTCGTGATCCCCAAGCGCCACGAGCCCGACATCGGCAGCCTTGCGGCGGCCGATGCCGAGGCGACGATCGCGCTGCTCGCCGAGGCGAAGCAGATCGCCGAGACGGAGGGCAACGGCTCCTACCGCTTGGTGTTCAACACCGGCGCCGACGCCCACCAGACGGTGTTCCACTGCCACGCCCACGTGCTGGCCGGGCGCGAGCTCGGCTGGCCTCCGGGCTAGTCCTGGCTGTCAGTCCTGCTCGGCGAGCCACGTCGCGAAGTCCGGGCCGGCGATGATCGCGTCAGGGCCGGGCAGGGTCGCGCCGTCGGCCAGCGCCTGACTCTGGACCTCGGTCTCGACCGTGACCTCCTCGCCGCGGTGCGCGGCGAGCTGGCGGACGAGGTCGCTGAGCTCCTCGGGCTTGGGACCGGCCAGCTCGACCTGCGTACGCGTCTCGGTGCCGTCGGCGAGGGCGAGCAGCAGCTTGGCGATCTCCTCGACGGCGACGGGCTGGGTCTTCATCGCGGGGAGCGTCACGACGTCACCCTGGCGATTCCAGTCCAGCATCTGTCCGGGGAAGTTGAGGAACTGAGCCGCACGGAGGATGCGCGGACCCGGTGCGTGCTCGATGACGGCCTCCTCCTGGGCGAGCTTGGCGAGGTAGTAGCCGTAGTCGGGCGCCGCGTCCACGCCAATGATCGACAGCACGACTGTGCGGGCGACCCCCGCCTCGGTAGCGGCCCCGCCGAGGTTGCGGGCGACGGTGGTGAAGAACTTCTTCGACTCGTCCCCGTCGATCCCGGGGCTTGCCGTGACGTCGATGACGGCGTCGACACCTGCGAGCCGCTCGGCGAGCCCGTCGGGGGAGGTCAGGTCGATCCCGTTCTCGCGGGCGAGGCCGACGACCTCGTACCCAGCGGCGGTGGCGGCCGCGACGACGTTGCGTCCGACGAGTCCGGTGGAGCCGGCGACAGCAATGCGCATGATGTGATCCTCTCGGTGAGTCGGACAACTGTTGTCCGAGTATGGGCCGATCATACTCAGATACAACGTGTCCGGGTATAGTCGGGGCATGAAGATGTCGGCCGGAGTCGAGTGGGCCCTGCACTGCTGCACCGTGCTCAGCACGGCGAGCGCTCCCGTCCCGGCGCACCGGCTCGCCGAGCTGCACGGGGTCTCCAAGACGTACCTCGCGAAGCACCTGCAGGCGCTGTCGCGGGCGGGCCTGATCCACGCGGTGGAGGGGCGCGACGGCGGCTACGAGCTGTCGCGGCCTGCTGGGGAGGTCACGGTGTACGACGTGGTGCGCGCGGTCGACGGTCCCGAAGCGGCGTTCCGCTGCACGGAGATCCGTCAGCAGGGACCGCTGCCGACGACGGGGGAGGCGTGCAAGATCCCGTGCGGCATCGCGAAGGTCATGGCCACGGCCGAGACCGCGTGGCGGGACTCCTTGCGCGCTGTCACGATCGGCGACCTGGCGGCGACCGTCGACGTCAACCTCCCGGGCACCTGGGACAGCGTGCGGCACTGGCTGGGCTCCCCGGCCGTCTGAATTGGCACGCTGTCACTGCGATTGCGTACGATTGAGACCACATGACTGATGACACCACGCCTGCTCACACGTTCACGATCCCGTCGAGCGTCCCGGCAGTTGCCCTGCTCGGGCCCGCCGACGAATTCCTGCGCCTCATCGAAGACTCCTTCGAGGCGCGCATCCACGCGCGCGGCAACACCATCACGGTGACCGGATCGCCCGCCGAGGCGGCGATGGTCGAGCGGCTGCTCGACGAGCTCGTGACGATCGTGCGGACCGGCCAGAACCTCACCCGCGAGACGGTCGAGCGCAGCATCTCGATGCTGCGCACCGAGACCGAGGAGAAGCCGGCCGAGGTCCTGAGCCTCAACATCTTGTCCAACCGCGGACGCACGATCCGGCCCAAGACGGTCAACCAGAAGCGCTACGTCGACGCGATCGACAACCACACGATCGTGTTCGGCATCGGCCCGGCTGGCACCGGCAAGACCTACCTCGCGATGGCCAAGGCCGTCCAGGCGCTGCAGGCCAAGGAAGTCACCCGCATCATCCTGACCCGGCCCGCGGTCGAGGCCGGTGAGCACCTCGGCTTCCTGCCAGGCACCCTGGGCGAGAAGATCGACCCCTACCTGCGCCCGCTCTACGACGCCCTGCACGACATGATCGACCCCGAGTCGATTCCCAAGCTGCTGACGTCGGGCGTCATCGAGGTCGCTCCGCTGGCCTACATGCGCGGTCGCACGCTCAACGACGCGTTCATCATCCTCGACGAGGCGCAGAACACGACCCAGGAGCAGATGAAGATGTTCCTGACGCGCCTCGGCTTCGGTTCCAAGATCGTCGTCACCGGCGACGTCACCCAGGTCGACCTGCCCAACAGCACCAAGAGTGGCCTGCGCGTGGTCCAGAACATCCTCGACGACGTGCGCGACATCCACTTCTCGCAGCTGACTGCCTCCGACGTCGTCCGGCACAAGCTGGTCGGTCGCATCGTGGCCGCTTACGACTCGTTCGAGGCCGATCAGCCTCAGCGCCGCGTGGCCGAGGCAGGTGCAGAGCCGCATGAACGTCGACGTACTCAATGAGTCCGGGGCCGACGTCGATGTCGTCGGCCTGACCCGACTGTGCCGTTTCACGATGCGGCGCATGCGCCTGCACCCCGCGACCGAGCTGACCGTACGCCTCGTCGATCCCGACACGATCGCCACGCTCAACGAGCAGTGGATGGGCAAGAAGGGGCCGACCGACGTCCTGTCGTTCCCCATGGACGAGCTCACGCCGGGCCGCGATGACGCAGAGAGCCCCGAGGGCTACCTCGGCGACATCGCGCTGTGCCCGCAGGTCGCCGAGCAGCAGGCGCCGGCCGCCGGCCACACGACCCAGGACGAGGTCGACCTGCTGACCGTGCACGGCATCCTGCACCTCCTCGGCTACGACCACGCCGAGCCCGAGGAGCACAAGGAGATGTTCGGCATCCAGGGCCGGCTGCTCCTCGAGTGGCAGCAGGCCGCCGAGGGCAAGGACCCCGAACAACCGTGACGAGCCCACGATGAGCTGGGCGCCGATCGTCGTGTCGGTCGTCCTGGCGCTGGTCGCGGGCACCTTGGCCAGCGTCGACGCAGCGATCTCGGCGTTCTCAAAGGCGCGCGCCGAGGAGCTCGAGGACGACGGACGCGGGGGAGCCGGTCGCCTCGCGCAGATCCTCGAGGACCCCGCTCCCTTCCTCAACTCGGTCCTGCTGGTCCGCGTCGTCGCCGAGACCTCGAGCGTCGTGCTGGTCGCGCTGTTCGTCGCCGATCACGTCGACGGTTTGTGGCACCGCCTGCTGATCGCCGTCGGCATCATGGTCGTGGTCAGCTTCGTCCTGATCGGCGTCGGTCCCCGTACGCTCGGGCGTCAGCACGCCGAGTCGATCGCGCTCGCGTCCGCGCTCCCGGTCATCGGCGTGACCCGGCTGCTCGGGCCGATCCCGCAGTGGCTGATCCTGCTGGGCAACGCCGTGACACCCGGCAAGGGCTTTCGCGAAGGGCCGTTCGCCTCGGAGGTCGAGGTGCGTGAGCTCGTCGATCTCGCCGCGGCAAGCTCGGTCATCGAGTCCGACGAGGGCAAGATGCTGCAGTCGGTGTTCGAGCTGGGCGACACGATCGCGCGCGAGGTCATGGTGCCGCGCACCGATCTGGTGTTCATCGAGCGGCACAAGACGCTGCGGCAGGCGATGTCGCTGGCGCTGCGCAGCGGCTACTCACGCATGCCGGTCGTGGGGGAGAACCTCGACGACGTCATCGGCATGGCCTACCTCAAGGACGTCACCAAGCGCGTGTTCGACAACCACGTCGCCGAGACGACGGAACGCATCGAGTCGATCGCCCGGCCGTGCCTGTTCGTGCCCGACACCAAGCATGCCGACGACCTCCTCAAGGAGATGCAGGCCGAGCGCACCCACGTCGCGATCGTCGTCGACGAGTTCGGCGGCACGTCGGGCATGGTCACGATCGAGGACATCCTCGAGGAGATCGTCGGCGAGATCACCGACGAGTACGACTCCGAGCCCGAGGAGAGCGAGCAGCTGCCCGACGGCTCGTGGCGGCTCAGCTCGCGGTTCGAGGTCGACGACCTCGAGGACCTGTTCGACATACCGATCGAGGACGAGGACGTCGACTCGGTCGGCGGTCTCATGGCCAAGCACCTCGGCAAGGTGCCGATCCGGGGCAGCGTCGTCGAGGTCGAAGGCCTGCGGTTCGAGGCCGAGGGGCCGTCGGGTCGCCGCAATCGCATCGGCCAGGTCGTCGTCAGCCGCATCGAACAAACCACAGACAACGCTGCATCGAGAGGTTCGGACCATGGAACTCAGTCCTGAGGACGCCAAGCTGGTGACGCTCGCGCGTGCCTCGCGGGCCCGCACCGGAACGGCAGAAGGTGCCGCGGTGCGTGACCTCGACGGTCGTACGTACGCCGCGTCGACCGTGGCGCTCGACTCGCTGCAGGTCGCGGCTCTCGACCTCGCTGTCGCCATGGCCGTCTCGTCCGGGGCCAAGGGCCTCGAGGCGGCCGCCGTGGTGACCGACGCAGAGTCGGTCGACCCGGCATCCGTACGTGATCTGGCTGGCCATGGCATCAGCGTCTTCGTCGCTGACGCCACTGGAGCCGTGGGATCGGTGAACGAGTCATGAGCGAGTTCAAGTCGGGCTTCGCGTGCTTCGTCGGCCGGCCCAACGCCGGCAAGTCCACGCTGACCAATGCGCTGGTCGGCGGCAAGATCGCCATCACCTCGTCCAAGCCACAGACCACGCGTCACGCGATCCGCGGGCTGGTCAACCGACCCGACGCGCAGCTGATCCTGATCGACACCCCCGGCCTGCACAAGCCTCATACGCTGCTCGGCGAGCGCCTCAACGCGCTGGTCCGGTCGACCTGGTCCGAGGTCGACACGATCGGCATGTGCCTGCCGGCCAACGAGACCGTTGGCGAGGGTGACAAGTTCCTCATCCGCGAGCTGGCCCAGATCCGCAGCAAGCCGGTCTTCGCGATCGCGACCAAGACCGACCTGGTCAAGCCCGACAAGCTGCGGGACCACCTGCTCCAGATCCAGCAGGCCGGCATCGACGCGGGCCTGCAGTGGCAGGAGATCATCCCGGTGTCGGCGGTGGCCGGCGACCAGGTCGACCTGCTCGCAGACCTGTTGATCGGCACGCTGCCCCAAGGCCCGGCGCTCTATCCCGAGGGCCAGCTGACGGACGAGCCCGAGGAGACCCTCATCGCGGAGATCATCCGCGAGGCCGCGCTCGAAGGCGTACGCGACGAGCTCCCGCACTCGATCGCGGTCGTCGTCGACGAGATGGTCCCGAGGCCCGACCGCCCCGAGGGCAAGCCTCTGGTCGACGTACGCGTCAACGTCTACGTCGAACGCGACAGCCAGAAGGGCATCATCATCGGCAAGCAGGGTGCCCGCCTGCGCGAGATCGGCACCAACTCCCGTTCGCAGATCGAGAAGCTGTTGGGCACGCCGGTCTACCTCGACCTGCACGTCAAGGTCGCCAAGGAGTGGCAGCGCGACCCCAAGCAGCTCCGCAAGCTCGGCTTCTGAGGTGGCTCAGCCGGACATCGACGGAGGCGTCGTACGGCTGCGCGACTTCCGGCCCGACGATGCCGCCCTGGTGCTGTCCGCCTCGACGGATCCGCTGATCCCGCTCATCACGACGGTTCCGCCCGTTCCTGACGAGGACGGTGCGCAGGCGTACATCGCTCGCCAGAATGGCCGGCTGCCTTCCGGCGTCGGCTACGCGTACGCGATCGCACGTGCGTCGGACGACGTGGCGGTCGGCTACATCGGGCTGAGTCTGCTGGAGAACGGGCGGGCGTCGACCGGCTACTGGATCGGGCCGTCACACCGAGGCCGCGGCTATGCCGCCTTGGCCCTGCGGGCCCTGGGTGACTGGGCGCTGACCGCACAGTCGATCCCGCGCCTCGAGCTCTACGTGGAGCCCTGGAACGAGGCATCGATCCGCACCGCAGAGTCAGCGGGGTTCGAGCGTGAGGGCTTGATGCGGTCGTGGCGGCTGGTCGGCGACACCCGTCGTGACATGTGGATGTACGCGCGGATCAGCGAAGGCTGATGCCTACGAGCTTGCTGTCGTGAGATCGGTCAGGATCTCGAGCATCCGTTGGTTGGTCGTGGCGTCCTTGACCGCGAGTCGGACCGCTCGGTCGCCGGTCGCGCTGCCCATGTTGGTCGCGTCCCGCAGGTAGAGGCCGCGCGTGCGCGCGAGAGCCACGACCTCGGCACCTGAGGGCCCATGGTCGGGCACGTGCGCCAGCAGGAAGTTGGCGCAGCCCGGGACCACGTCCCAGTCGAGGTCGGCGAGACCGCCCGCCAGGGTCTCGCGCAGCTGATGCGTCTCGGCCCATCGCGTTTCGTAGTACGCAGTCGACTCGAGCGCGCGGGTCGCCGCGACCTGGGAAGGCAGGCCGATGACCCAGGGCGGCGTCAGACCGCGCAGGTCCTCGAGCTGATGCGGCCCAGCGGCCAGGTACGCGACTCGGGCACCGCTGAGCGCGTATGCCTTGGACATCGACTTGCAGACGATCAGGTTGTCGTGGCGCCGCGTCAGAGGCTCGACGGTCTCACCGACGTAGTCGACGTACGTCTCATCGACCCACAGCCGAGTGGACGGCGGCGCCGCTCGGAGCAGGCTCTCGATCTCGGCCGCCGTGATGAACTGCCCGGTCGGGCTGTTGGGGTTGACCAGGATGACGAGGTCGGGGCCGGAGGCGATCATCGCCTCGAGCTGCGCCAGGTCCGGGCGATAGCCCGTCGAGCGTTCGAGCGGGACGCGATCGACGTGACAACCGACGACCTTGTCGAGGACATGCGCGTACTCACCGTACGTCGGGTCGAGCAGGAGGACGCGTGAGTCGCGCGACAGCCAGCGCGGCAGGGCACGGAAGATGAGGTCGGACGATCCGGCGCCCGGGAGGACCGCCGCGGCGTCCAGATCACGCGCCGAGGCGATGGCGGCCACGAGGCCTGCGCAGTCGACCGGCGGCGAGGTGCGCAGCAGCCACGGCAGCTCATCGGCGATCGCCGTGACCACCGCCGGTGCCGGCGGGAACCACGCGTCGAGCACGTCCGCGTTGATGACGTCGTGACGGCGCCCGAGATCGTCGAATCTGGTGCCGATCGCGTCGAACGACTCACCCCCGTGGAAGCAGGCGGCCGGCTTCCGCAACGGCACGTGCAGTCGCCACTCCACCGACCGCTCGATCGAGGCGACGACCGGTTCGAGGGCGTCGAAGTCGGAGCGGACCTGCGCGACGTCGGCGTACATCAGCTCGAAGTTCACGGCCCCTGAGCTGACCGACAGGCCGGTCGGCAGCATCCCGCCGCGCAGGTACATGCCCGCGACCTCGTCCCGCCCGATGGCGACGACCTTGCTGCCGCCGCGCGCCTCGATCCAGCGGAATGCGGCCACCATGAGAGTGGCGGCGAGGTCGGAGTCCCGATGCTCCTCGAGCACGGTCAGCAGCCGGATCTCGTACGTGCCGGTGCCGATCTCGAACGGCACCTCGGCACGTTCGAAGTACTTGTCGATCGAGTAGCCGTGCTCGCCGGGCGGAGTGATGCTCACGAACGCGGCGAGCGTCCCGTCACGGACCGCGACGAGGTAGCGATTGACCTCATCCAGCCTGTCGCGCAGCAAACCTTGCTCGTTGGGCTGGTGCTGGCCCAGCTCAAGGGCGTACACCTCATGGCGGGCCCGGTAGATGTCCTCACGGTGGCCGGCATCTGCTTCGAGGATGACGGTCCGGTGCGGAGTGAGACTGGTAGTCACACAGTCATCCTGCCCGACGACGGCCAGCGATCAGCGTGCTTCGGCCTTTCGCAGCACCGACTTGAGCTGCTTGCTGAGCGCGCTGGCGCCCACGACCGGGATCAGTGCGCCGATCAGCTTGCCCTTGAGCGAGTTCCCGACACGGGTCAGCGTCACGTGCACGTCGGTGCCCTCGGCGACCGGCTCGAGCTTGTAGAGCCACCCGCTGCCGGGTCCCCACAGGTTGGACTCCACCGTGTCGACTGCCACGGTGCCGGCGGCGGCGTCCCACGTGTAGTGGCTGCGCTCCCAGCCCATCGCGGTGCCCTCGGTGACATCGGAGGTGGTCGCACCGAGCTCGTGGACCGTGAAGTGTGCCGCGTCGATGCTCGGCCAGATGTCGGGCCGCTCAGGGCCGAAGTCGGTCAGCAGCGCGAGCACGTCGCTCTGCGACAGGCTCGTGTGCACGGTGAACGTGGTCTTGGGCATGTCGATCCTTTGCGTCGCGTGGCGGAGGTTCCGCCGGTGACTAGATCCTCCCGCACAACTGGTTGCTCCGGTCGCCGAACTCAGCGCACGTCGAATCCGCTCAGGCCTTCCGGCTCCTCCTCGCGCACGTCGACGTCGGACACCTCTGCCCGCGCGGGACCCTGACGGCACCACGCGACCAATGCCTCGACTGCGGAGTCGTCGCCCTCGAAAGCCGCCTCGACCGCGCCATCAGGGCGATTCGACACCCACCCGGCGATGCCATGCCTCGACGCCTCCTGCTGGCACGAGGCCCGGAAGAAGACTCCCTGCACGTTGCCGCTCACCACGACGCGTCGGCGGATCATCGTCCCAGCGTATTAGGCTCCCGGCGTGGACCGCCGTCTCGATCTCGTCGCCGACTGCAGCAGCTGCTTCGGGCTGTGCTGCGTCGCCCTCGCGTTCGAGAAGTCGGCCGACTTCCCGATCGACAAGCGAGCCGGGGACCCGTGCGTCAACCTGGCCGCCGACTTCAGCTGCGGGATCCACGATCGGCTCCGCGACGAGGGATTTCGTGGCTCGGCCGTGTACGACTGCTTCGGCGCGGGACAACAAGTGGCCCAGGTGACCTTCGCCGGGGTGAGCTGGCGGGACGCGCCTGCGACGTCGGCGCCGATGTTCGCCGCCCTCCCGGTGATGCGGCAGCTGCACGAGATGCTCTGGTACGTCGCGGAGGCGCTGACCCGTCCTGCCGCCGAGTCGCTGCACCCCGAGCTCGAGCAGGCATACGCCGCTACGGAAGCCCTCACGCGTACGGACACCGACACCCTCGCCGGACTCGATCTCCCGGGCCATCGCGCAGGCGTCGACCCCTTGCTGCAGCGCGCCAGCGAGCTCGTACGATCGGCGCACCGCGGGCCCGAGCGACGCGGAGCCGATCTCGTAGGGGCCAGGCTGCGCAAGGCTGATCTCCGGGGTGCCAACCTTCGAGGCGCGCTGCTGATCGCTGCCGACCTGGGCGGCGCGGATCTCCGCGAGGCGGACCTGATCGGCGCGGACCTGCGCGACGCCGACCTGACTGGCGCCGACCTGACCGGAGCCCTGTTCCTCACCCAGACGCAGGTCAACTCCGCACGCGGCGACGCACGTACGAGAATCCCGGCCCGGCTCGCGCGACCCGGACACTGGGCGGGGTAGGAGAGGCGTATGGATGCTGTCGAGGCACTCAAGGAGATCGGGTTCTGGCTCGAGCGCGAGCTGGCCAAGACCTACCGGGTCGAAGCCTTTCGCAAGGCGGCCGCGGCGATCGAGCACCTGACTCCGGCCGAGGTCGAGAAGCAGGTCCGCGACGGCAGCCTCAAGCGGATCAAGGGAATCGGCGACCGTACGTTCGGCATCATCGCCGAAGCGGTCGCCGGCGAGGTGCCCGGCTACCTTGCCGACCTGCGCGAACGTGGGAAGGCGCCGCTGGCCTCGGGCGGTGCGAAGCTGCGAGCCAAGCTGCGCGGCGACCTGCACAGCCACTCCAACTGGTCCGACGGTGGCTCGCCGATCCAGGAGATGGCCCGCGCGGCGGCACGCCTGGGCCGGGAGTACCAGGTCATGACGGACCACTCGCCCCGGCTCACGATCGCGAACGGACTGTCGGCCGAGCGACTGGCCGAACAGCTCGACGTCATCGCGGAGGTCGACGCCGAGCACGACGATCTCCGGTTGCTCAGTGGCATCGAGGTCGACATCCTCGACAACGGCGAGCTCGACCAGACCGACGAGATGCTGGGACGCCTCGACGTCGTCGTCGCCAGCGTGCACTCCAAGCTCAAGATGGACCGCGACCTCATGACCCGCCGCATGGTCAACGCGATCGCCAATCCGCACATCAACGTGCTCGGCCACTGCACAGGCCGCCTCGTCGCGGGCTCGCGCGGCGGGCGGGACCAGTCCCGCTTCGACCCCGAGATCGTGTTCGCCGCCTGCGAGAAGTTCGATGTCGCCGTCGAGATCAACTCGCGACCAGAGCGACGCGACCCGCCGAGCAAGCTGATGCAGATGGCGCTCGACTACGGCTGCCTGTTCGCGATCAACACCGACGCGCACGCACCGGGGCAGCTCGACTTCCTCGACTACGGCGCGGAGCGGGCGGCGGCCAACAAGGTGCCGGCGTCGCGCATCGTCACGACCTGGCCCGTCGAGCGCCTGCTCGAGTGGTCACACGCCAAACGCTGAGTCAGCCGAGGGTGTCGGCCAGCTCCCGGATCTCGTCGGGGGACACCTCGCGCGCGGTGCGGCCGGTGACCTCGTCGTACGCATCGATCAGTCCCGCCAGGTCCTTGACCATGCGTCGTGCCCGTGCCGGCTCGCTGCCGCAGTCGGCCCGGCACTCGCCTGATGCGGCCACGAGGTGCGCGATGACGTGCGCCTTCGCGGCGTACGCCTCGGCGGGCCCGAGCTCTGGCGTCATGACGAACGCGAACACCCTGGACGCGTTGAGGTGGAAGCTCGTGTGGGCGGGGTCGAGGTCGCCGCTGCGCCGCGGGTAGGCGATCGCGCCATCGATCGCCTGCTGGACGTGGGTCGAGTCGCCTTCGCGGTCGAGCCACGCCTCGGCCTCCTCGATCGCAGCGATGACGCGTCCGCGGGAGTCGGGCTCCAGGAGCGCCATGACCTGGCGTGCCTGCGTGATGCGGAGCTTGGCGCGAAGCTCGGAGGAGTCCTCAGTCGTGCCGAAGAGCCGGCCGATCAACGGGACGAGTCGTGCGCGGTCGCTGTCGCGCAAGAGGTCGTTCGTCGTCCGCGCCTCGTGCGCCAGCATCGGGTGCGTACAGTCCGGACGGTCGCTCCACTCCTCGCCGGCGAGCAGCGAGACGTACTCCATCACGCAGGCTTCGCCGTGCTCGGCGTCGTGGGAGCCCGCGGACAGAGTCGGCAGGGCATCGGGCATGTTCATGGTCACTCCCTCGTTCTGCAGCAATTCTCCACCTGCACGCCAAGGAACGCGACTGCTCAATCCATGAGCAGTGCGGCCAGGGTGCCGCCGAGCTCGCGGGCTGATACGAGCTCTGCATCGCCGACGTCTCCCAGGATCTCGAGGACGTCGGCCGACTGCGTCCACGACAGCGCCTGCACGATGCTCTGGACCGACCGCACGGCACCCGTCGTGTCGTACCGGCCGTGCACCCACAGGCCGTACGGCTTCTTGCCACCCGCGCCCTTGCCCGCCGAGCCGTCCTCGGCGAGCGAGCCACCGGCCTCGAGGAAGATCGTGTCGAAGAAGTGCTTGAGCGCTCCGCTCATGTAGCCGAAGTTCGCCGACGTACCGAGCAGGTAGCCGTCCGCGCCGAGCACGTCGTCGGCGCCCGCCTCCAGCGCAGGACGTACGACGACCTCCACCCCCTCGATCGCCGGGTCCGACGCCCCATCGACCACGGCATCGAGAATCCGTTGCAGGTTCGGCGTGGGGGAGTGATGGACGATCAACAGGCGTGCCATGGGCCGGACAGTACCAATGAGTCGCTGCCTCGAGCCGTCGATTTCCGGGCACGGACAAGCCGTCGATAGGGTCGCGACATGACTTCTCCAGCCACCTCACGCCGTGGACTCCTCGCGCGGGTCGGCCACCGGCTCCGGACGACCGCCCGCGTCCTCGTCAAGGGCGCGCCCGCCCCGAGGCCGCAGAAGCCGGCGCTGAAGGCACCGACCCGGACCCGCGCGCAGGCCAAGAACGTCAACGGTCGGTGGATCCGCGTGGTCAACACGCCGGCCGACACGCCACGCCCCGTGGATCGCGAGGTGTCGGACCCGGCAGAGGCAGCGGCGGTGCGAGCCGGATGGCTGTTGATCGACGCGCACGAGCGGCTGAGCACGGCCGGGGCCTCGCGGGTCTTCGGGCACGAGCTGGCCGCATGGTTCGACTACGCCGACGACACGATCGAGAAGTTCAAGCACCCGGAGGTGGCGGACGCTGCGAGCCTCGAGGCCCAGATCAAGCACGAGGAAGGCAAGAGCAACCGCCTGCGCTATCGCCGGACGATGGACTTCGTACGGGCCGGCGATCGCCTGTTCGACGTCGGCTTCGGGCGTGGCTACCTGGCGTCGCTCCTCATCCGCGACGCCGACGTCGAGAGCTATCACGGCATCGACATCGTCGACGACTGGCTGAAGATGAGCCTCGCCACGCTCGCTGCCAACGGACTGGCCGATGCGCCGGCCACGCTCGAGATCGGTGATCTCTACGACCTGACCAAGGACCGTCTCGACGAGCTCGGCGCTACCTTCGTGATCTGCTGCGAGGTTCTCGAGCACGTGCCGGATGCCGAGAAGGCGCTCAAGGTGCTCGCCGAGGCGCTGCCGGAGGGCGCGGAGCTGTTGTTCTCGGTGCCTCTTCACGGCCGGCTGGAGGGCGTGTGGGGCCACGTCTCGGTCTTCGACGCGGCCCGGCTCAAGCAGATGCTGGACAACGCCGGACTGTATGCGCACCACGTCGAGCCGCTGGCCAACACCTGGAGCCTCGTGGTGGCGTCGCGCAGCCCGGAGCCGTCGGTACGTGTGAAGGAGGCCACCGGCCGTCCCGCCGTACGTACGTCCGTGCCGCTCTCCGAGCACCGCGACTTCATCGACGTGGCTGCCGGCGACATGTTGCCTGCAGGCAAGGCCGACGTGTCCGCGTCGCCTGCGGACGAGTTCAAGGTCTCGTGCCACGTCGAGGGCCGCGGAGGCATCAGCTTCCCGATCCAGAGCCTGGAGGCGATGCGCCTCCTCATCGAGTTCGACGACGTCGCTGACGTCACCCGGTTCGTCGTGAGCGCCTACGCAGGCAACCAGAAGGTCGCCGGATGGGACTGGCTGCCCGGCGAGATCACGATGCCGTCCCGCCGGTTCTGGCTGCGCCCCGGTGAGTCGTCGCCGACGTTCGCGGCGTTCGCGAACAAGAGCCAGTCGCAGACCGCCGATCGCGTGGAGGTCCTGGTCGAGGTCGCCCCCGGCAGGACGGCGGACGTCGGCCTGAAGGCGGCCTACCTTCCCTGACCGAGCCGACCTGACATCTCGTGGTCATCCGATGACCGTCCGCTTTTCGGTGCGCGTTTGGGCTGATGTGACTACCATCACGTATGGACTTCGAGACCGCTGCTCGGGCCATTCTCGCCAACATCGAGAAGGTCATCGACGGCAAGCCTGAGGCCGCAGAGGCCGCCCTGGTGGTATTTCTCGCCGAAGGACACCTCCTGATCGAGGATGTCCCGGGAGTCGGCAAGACCGTTCTCGCCAAGGCGTTGGGCCGTTCGGTCAGCTGCTCGGTGCGCCGCATCCAGTTCACGCCCGACCTGTTGCCGTCCGACATCACGGGTGTCTCGGTCTACAACCAGGCCGACCGCGAGTTCGAGTTCAAGCCCGGTGCGGTGTTCGCCAACATCGTCATCGGCGACGAGATCAACCGCGCCTCGCCCAAGACCCAGTCCGCGCTGCTCGAGGCCATGGAGGAGCGTCAGGTCACGGTTGACGGCACGACGTACGTGCTGGCCAGCCCGTTCACGGTCGTCGCGACGCAGAACCCCTACGAGATGGAGGGCACGTACGCCCTGCCCGAGGCCCAGCGCGACCGCTTCATGGCCCGCATCTCGATGGGCTACCCCGACTCCGCGGCGGAACTCGCGATGGTGCGCGGCCGCGACGCCGAGAACCCCTTCGACGACCTCGAGTCCGTCGCCTCGATCGAGGACGTGCAGGCCATGATCGCTGCGGCGCGAGCGATCTACGTGTCCCCAGCGGTCGAGCAGTATGCCGTCGACATCGCGCAGGCGACTCGCGTCGACGCCGATCTGCGCCTCGGTGCGAGCCCGCGTGCCACGCTCCAGCTCGTACGCGCGGCCAAGGCTCGCGCAGCCGTGCAGGGCCGCGACTTCGTCCTGCCTGACGACATCGACGTGCTCGTCCCCGTCGTGCTGCCGCACCGCCTGATCCCGATGCGGGGCGCGTCGAGCGTCGAGGACGTCGTCGACCGCATCGTCGCCGAGACGCCGGTCCCGGCCGGCGCCGTCCAGCCGAGCTGACGCATGCCGACCGATACGTCCGCCGGCCGTCTGCGAAGTGCCGCGAGCTCGGTCGTGCTCACTCGCCGCGGCGCGGGATTCCTCCTGGCGGCGGTCGTCAGCTTCATCGCCGCTCCGGTCCTGTCGCTCCCGGCACTGCTCTACGTCACGGGACTGATGCTTGCGCTGGTGCTGTTCTCCGCGGTCTTCGTGTTCGCGGGCCACTCCCGCGTACGCATCGAGCGCTCGTTCGCGCCCCAGGTCGTGCCGCCCGGCCAGATGTCCCACGCGACGGTGCGCATCACCAACCTGTCGGTTCTGCCGTGCCTCGAGGCCAAGTGGTCGGACGACCTGCCACCCGGCATCTCCGGCGACGCATCCGGCATCCTGCCCGCGCTCGGGGGCAGCCACGGCACCGACTCACGGGTGTCCTTCTCGTACGCCTTGCAGGGTCTGCGGCGGGGTCGCCACCCGATCGGGCCGTTGCGGGTCAACGTCCTGGACCCGTTCGGGCTCGTCTTCCGCAGGCACAAGTTCGGCAGCCCCGAGCTGCTGACGGTCCTGCCGCGTCGCGTCGACCTGCGACCCATCGCGCCGCGCGGCACGAGCGAGGACGGCGCGACACGGCCCGCTCCTCAGCACGTCGGGCTGGGCGAGGACGACGTCATCGCGCGCAGCTATCTGCCCGGTGACGCCATGAAGCGACTGCACTGGAAGGCCACCGCCCACCGCGGTGAGCTGATGGTGCGCCAGGAGGAGCAGCAGCTGACCCCGCGGGCCGCCGTCATCCTCGACTGTGAGCCGGTCAGCCAGGGCACGGCACAGGATCGGCAGGGAGTCTGGGAGTACTCCTCCGTCTTCGAGTGGTGCATCGTCGCGACCGCCTCGATCTCGGCGCACCTGGTCAAGGCCGGGTACGTCGTGGTGCTGCAGTCCAGCGGCCGCGCCATCGACCGGTTCATCGCTGATGGGCAGGACACCCTCGAGGACGCGATGGTCGACCTCGCCGTGGTCGAGCCGGAGCGGAACGACCACGAGCGACTCGTGGCACCCGAGCGAGCGGCGTTCATGGTGCTGGGGCGCGTGAGCGTCGAACGCGCGCACTACTGGGCCCACGTGATGTCGACGTCGCGAGCCGTGCTCGCCTTGGTCGCTGCCAACACGTCGGCCGAGGCGCGCGGAATCCTCGAGGACGCGCGCTGGCGCATCGTGACCTATCAGCCCAACCAGGACATCAGCGACCTGTGGACCGAGTTCGACGGGGCGCGTGCGCATGCTGCGGGCTGAGGCGTCGACGCAGCGGCTCACCGGCCGCACGACCCGCGACACGGTGGTGGATCACCTCATCATCGCGGTGGCGTTCGCGCTGCTCCTGTCGGGCTTCCGCAGCGTCATCGCCGGCAACGACTGGTGGATCACCACGATCCTGGTCGCCACGCTCACAGGTCTCGCGTGTGCCGTCCTGCGCGCCGTGGGCGTGAGGTGGGTGGCCCCGATCGCCATCGTGGTCGAGTTCCTCGCCCTCGCCTGGATCTTCGTCCCCGGCACCCTGATCGGCATACTCCCGACGTTCGACACGTTCCGTGAGCTGGGCAACCTCGCGTCGGCGGCGCAGGACATCATCATCGAGGAGCAGGCACCCGTGGCCGCCGCCAAGCCCGTCGTGCTGGTGGTCGCGAGCTCGTTCGGCCTGCTCGTCATCGTGGCTGACCTGCTGCTCGAGCGCCGTCGGGCGGCATCGGCGATCGGCCTTCTGCTGCTCTCGGTGTTCGCGACGCCGGCTCTGATCTCGGGGGACACTCCTTCGGTATGGCTGTTCGTCGCGGTCGCAGCGCTCTGGCTCGTCATCCTGCGGTCCCGGACGGCCCTCGGCGGTACGCTCGCCCGTCGCCAGCGCGGTCCCGCCGTCGTGCTGGGCGTCGCCGCACTGGCCGCAGCCGTGGCCTTCCCGGTCATCTCGCCCGACGTCAGCGCAGTGGCGACCTCGTGGGGCAAGCCGCCACCAGCGGTGTTCGGCCGCGGCATCAACCCCATGCTCGAGCTGGGCCAGAACCTGCGCCGCAACGGCACCACGACCGCGCTGACCTACACGACAGGCCTGCCCCAGGCGCCCTACCTCAAGGTCGCGACGTTGCGGGACTTCACCGGCAAGACCTGGAAGCCGGGCACGACGCAGCAGTTCGCCGCCCCCGAGGGTGCCGAGGCGCTCGAGTTCAGCCCCGACATCAAGGTCGAGAAGGAGTCGACCACCATCACGATCCAGCAGCTCCGCACCACGATGCTGCCGGTGCCCTACCCCTTGGACAAGGTCTCGGGACTCAAGGGCGAGTGGCTGCTGGGGTTCGGTCGCACCATGACGTCGCCCGACGACGACACCCGCGGCCAGAAGTACTCCGTCACGAGCCTCGACATCCAGCCGACCGCCACCCAGATGCGCGCGATCTCGACCAACCCCAGGGACCTGCTCCTCCAGGAGGAGGTCAGGCTTCCCGACAAGATGCCGAAGATCATCGAGGACACGGCGCGCAGGGTCACCAAGGGCGCCACCAACCAGTACGACCAGGTCGTCGCGCTGCAGGACTACCTGCGCAACGACGGCGGGTTCACCTATTCCGAGACGGCACCCGTCGCGGACGACTACGACGGCAACGGCATCGACGTCATCGCGAAGTTCCTCGACAAGAAGTCCGGCTACTGCGTGCACTTCTCCTCGGCGATGGCGGTCATGGCCAGGACGCTCGGCATCCCGTCGCGTATCGCGGTCGGCTACGCCCCCGGCAGCGTGGTCAACGTCAAGGACGGCCAGAACCAGTACGAGGCGACGTCGGACGACCTGCACGCGTGGACCGAGATCTACTTCGAGGGCATCGGGTGGATCACGTTCGAGCCGACTCCGGGCGTCGGATCAGCCACGGCGTTCAAGGAGCCCGGCGCGCCGGCCTCGAACTCCGACGACGGCGAGTTCTCCGGCAGCCCGCGCAGGGCGGCACGTGACGAGGCCACCAACGTCGACAGCGGAGCGACGCCCACCTCGACCACGACGAAGACCGCACCGCGCACGGCCCTGATCTCGTTCATGGTGCTGTTGGTGATGATCGGCATCCCGGCGCTGTTGCGCTGGTCGCGGCGTCGCTGGCGGATCAGTCGGGCCGGCTCGTCGGTCGACCCGTTGTGGCGCGAGCTCGAGGACACGGCACGCGACTTCGGGTTGCCGTTCTCGCCGACCGACACGCCTCGTGGCTTCGCTGCACGCCTTCGCACCCGCGACGGCATCGATGGCGAGGCGCTGAGCCGGTTGCTCAGGCGAGTCGAGAGAGCCCGCTTCGCCCGCTCCGGTGTCGCCGAGGGTGACGGCGTCGACGATCTCCGCGCGGTGATCGCCTCCTTGGCGCAAGGCGCATCGCGGCAGGAGCGGTGGCGAGCGCTCGCGCTGCCCCGATCGCTCTCGGGCCGCAGGGCGTACGCACCATCGGGCCCGCTCCGGACGGCGTCAACGCTCGGGTGATGGAGGTGCGCCGTCGCCGAACGGCCGGCCGCCTAGCTCTTCGCGTCCGTGCGGGGTCAGCCAGCCGTCGGTGTCGGGTCCCTTGGGGACAATGCCCGTCGGATTGATGTCCGACTGGACCACGTAGTAGTGCTTCTTGATCTGCACGAAGTCGATCGTCTCGCCGAAGCCGGGAGTCTGGAAGAGGTCACGTGCGTACGCCCAGAGGACCGGCATCTCGACGAGCTTGTTGCGGTTGCACTTGAAGTGGCCGTGGTAGACCGCGTCGAACCGCGCCAGCGTCGTGAAGAGGCGGACGTCGGCCTCCGTGATCGAGTCGCCCATGAGGAAGCGCCGGGTGGCGAGCCGCTCCTCGAGCCAGTCGAGCGCCGTGAACAAGCGGTCGTACGCCGCTTCGTACGCCTCCTGCGTGCCGGCGAACCCGCAACGGTAGACCCCGTTGTTGACCTCGGTGAAGATGCGCCGCATGATCGTCTCCATCTCGTCGCGCACCTCCTCTGGCCACAGGTCGGGTGCGCCGGTCCGGTGGAACCGGGTCCACTCGGTCGCGAGGTCGTGCGTGATCTGCGGGAAGTCGTTGGTGACGACCTTGCCGCTGGCGATCTCGACGATCGCCGGGACGGTGATGCCGCGCGAGTAGTCGGGGAACCGCTTCAGGTACGCCTGCTGGAGCCGTTCGATGCCGAGCACCGGGTCGACTCCACCGGGATCGAGGTCGAATCGCCAGCTCCGCTCGTCGTGGGTCGGCCCGCAGTAGCCGATCGAGATGGCGTCCTCGAGCCCGAGCAGTCGCCGCACGATGATCGATCGGTTGGCCCACGGGCAGGCCCGGGCCACGATCAGGCGGTAGCGAGCGGCCTCGACGGGCCAGAGCGGTCGGTCGGAGGTCGCCGAGGGGTCGCGGACGATGCGATCGGGGATGTAGTCCATGTCGCGGTCGAACTCCCCGTCCGGCTCGACATACGAACCCTTCCCCGTGCTGGTGTCCATGCTGATAAAGTACCCAGCAACATGCGGATCAAGAGCCTGCTCCTTCTCTGCCGCGTCGAGGTCCTCTAGGTCGGACCCCTCGGCGCGGAGTTTGTCACGTCCCGGCCGCATCCCAGCCAGACAAACACCCCGAGGATCCCCATGACGACCTACGCCAACACCCCGCAACAGCCCAGCGGCATGCCGCACCACCGCTACCAGCCGTTCGTGCCCATCGAGCTCCCTGACCGCACGTGGCCGGGCAAGACCATCACGCAGGCGCCGCGCTGGTGCGCTGTCGACCTTCGCGACGGCAACCAAGCCCTGATCGACCCCATGACCCCGGCACGCAAGCTGGCGATGTTCCAGCTGCTCGTCGGGATGGGCTACAAGGAGATCGAGGTCGGCTTCCCGAGCGCGAGCCAGACCGACTACGACTTCGTACGCCAGCTGATCGAGGGCGACCACATCCCCGACGACGTCGTGATCCAGGTGCTGACGCAGTGCCGGGAGCCGCTGATCGACCGCACCTTCGAGTCGTTGGTGGGCGCCAAGCAGGCCATCGTGCACTTCTACAACTCGACGTCGACGTTGCAGCGCCGCGTCGTGTTCGGTCTCGACAAGGACGGCATCACCGACATCGCGACGCAGGGTGCCCGCCTCTGCATGAAGTACGCCGAGGTCCACACCCCGGACACCAAGATCTCCTACGAGTACTCGCCGGAGTCCTACACCGGCACCGAGCTCGACTACGCGCTCGAGGTGTGCAGCCGGGTCATCGACGTCATCGACCCGACGCCCGACTGGCCGTTGATCATCAACCTGCCGGCAACCGTCGAGATGGCCACGCCCAACGTCTACGCAGACTCGATCGAGTGGATGAACCGGCACCTGCCACGCCGCGACAGCATCGTCTTGTCGCTGCACCCGCACAACGACCGCGGCACGGGTGTCGCCGCCGCCGAGCTGGGCTACCTCGCCGGTGCCGACCGCATCGAGGGCTGTCTGTTCGGCAACGGTGAGCGCACCGGCAACGTCTGCCTCGTCACGCTGGGGCTCAACCTGTTCAGCCAGGGCATCGACCCGCAGATCAGCTTCAGCGACATCGACTCGATCCGTCGTACGGTCGAGTACTGCAACGAGCTGCCGGTCCCCGAGCGTCACCCCTACGGTGGCGACCTGGTCTACACCGCGTTCAGCGGCTCGCACCAGGACGCGATCAAGAAGGGTCTGGAGGCGCTGGCCAAGGACGCCGCAGATGCCGGCCGGCACATCGACGACGTCGCGTGGGCCGTGCCATACCTGCCGATCGACCCCAAGGACGTCGGTCGTACGTACGAGGCCGTCATCCGGGTCAACAGCCAGTCCGGCAAAGGCGGCGTCGCCTACATCCTCAAGAACGATCACCAGCTCGACCTGCCGCGTCGCCTGCAGATCGAGTTCAGCCAGGTCGTGCAGGAGCTCACCGAGGGTGAGGCCGGCGAGATCGAGCCAAGCGCGATCTGGTCGGCGTTCGAGCGCGAATACCTCGAGGCCGAGGATCCCTACCTCCTGGAGAGCTACAGCTCCGTGACCGCGTCGGACGGCAGCGACCAGCAGGTCGTCGAGCTGCGCGTACGCGGGGAGGTCAAGGAGTTCAAGGGCGCCGGCAACGGTCCGGTCGCGGCGTTCGTCGACAGCCTGCGGCAGGCCGGGGCCGACATCGCCCTCCTCGACTACTCCGAGCACGCGTTGGCTCCGCGCACCGAGGGCGCCACCACACAGGCCGCTGCCTACGTCGAGTGCAACGTCGCCGGCGAGACCGTGTGGGGCGTCGGCATCCACAGCAACATCGTCACGGCATCGTTGCGGGCCGTCGTGTCGGCGGCCAACCGGGCCGCCGCCCAGACGATCCCGGGCTGACCAAGCCGCGGGGGTCCTGCCGTACGGGCTGAGGTCAGTCCGGCGGCAGGACCCACCCGAGGGCGTGGTCGACCGCGCGGTTCCACTGCGTCGACTCGCGCTTGCGGACCGCAGCGTCCATCTTCGGCCGCCACACCGCGGCGACGTGCCGGTGGTGGCTGAGCGTCGCGAGGTCGGACCAGTAGCCGACGGTGAGCCCGGCGGCGTAGGCCGCGCCCAGGCACACGGTCTCGGACACGAGCGGCCGCTCGACCGCCACGTCGAGCACGTCGGAGAGCATCTGCATCAGCAGGTGGTTGGACGTCATGCCGCCGTCCACGCGCAGGGTCTCCAGCGTCAGGCCGAGGTCGTTGCGGATCGCCTCCACGACTTCCCAGGTCTGCCAGGCGGTGGCCTCGAGCACGGCGCGGGCGAGATGCGCCTTCGTGACGAACGAGGTGAGCCCGACGATCACGCCTCTGGCGTCCTGGTCCCAGCGCGGGGCGTACAGCCCGGAGAATGCCGGGACGATGTAGCACCCGCCGTTGTGCTCGACCGAGCGAGCCAACGTCTCGATCTGCGGAGCCGTCGGGATGATCTCGAGGGCGTCGCGCAGCCACTGGACGAGGGAGCCGGCCATCGCGATCGAGCCCTCCACGGCGTAGACCGGGTCGTCGTCGCCGAGGGCATACGCGACGGTCGGCAGCACGGACGGGCCAGGTGTCGGCCGCTCCTTGCCGGTGTTGATCAGCAGGAACGCGCCGGTGCCGTAGGTGCACTTGGCGTCGCCGGGCTCGAAGCAGGTCTGGCCGAACAGCGCCGCCTGCTGGTCTCCGAGAGCGCCGGCGATCGGCACACCCTGCAGCGGATCGACGCACGTGCCGTAGACCTCGGCGTTGGAACGGATGCTGGGCAGTCCGACGCGGGGGATGTCGAGCAGGTCGAGCATCGAGTCGTCCCACTGCCCGGTCGAGAGATCCATCAGCATCGTGCGGCTGGCGTTCGTCACGTCGGTGACGTGGACTCCGCCGTCGACACCGCCGGTGAGGTTCCAGATCAGCCAGCTCTCCATCGTGCCGAACAACAGCTCGCCGGCCTTGGCGCGCTGACGCAGCCCGCGTCGATGGTCCAGCAACCAGCGAAGACGTGGGCCGGCGAAGTACGTACGAGGCTGCAGGCCGGTCACCGCCATGACCTTGTCGGTCGCACCCTTGGCGACGAGGTCGTCGACCAGGTCCGACGTACGCGTGTCCTGCCAGGTGATCGCGGGGGCGACCGACTTGCCGGTGGTGCGGTCCCAGACGACCGTGGTCTCGCGCTGGTTGGCGATCCCGAGCGCGGCCACCTGCCGGCGGTCGAGGCCCGCCTGAGCAAGGGCCTCCGGGACGAGTCGCTGGACGTGGCGCCAGATCTCGTCGGCGTCCTGCTCGGCCCAGCCCGGTTGCGGAAACACCTGGTGGTGCTCGCGTTGCGCCAACGACCTGGTGCGCCCCTGACGGTCGAAGATCATGCACCGGGTCGACGTCGTGCCCTGGTCGATCGCGGCGATGACCGTGTCGTTCATGCGTGCAGCCCCAGTGAACGGGAGATCGACACGGCGGTGTCGGTCGTGGCCTGGATGATCGACTCGAGCGGGGGACCGGCGTGACGGAACACCTTCTCGACCGGCCCGGTGACCGCCAGCGCACCGACGCCGATGCCGCCGTAGCCGCGCAGGGGCACCGCCACGGCACCGATCCCGGGCGTCAGCTCGCCGCCCTCGGACGACCAGCCGCGTGCCCGGATGCGGTGCATCTCGGCGTCGAGGGCTGCGCGGCTGACCACGGTGCGCTGCGTGTAGCGCTCGAGCAGGCGAGGACTCGACGGCGTACCGGCGACGAAGCCGAGCATGATCTTGCCCAGGGCACTGGCGTGGAACGGCAGCACCTCGCCGATGCGCAGGTGCTGCTTGGCGCCGCCGGGCCGGAAGACGTGGTGCACGATGCGGGCGCCGTCGGGATCGGGGAAGCCGATGTGCACCTCGAGCCGGGTGCGTGACGCGAGGGCGTCCGACCAGTTCATGGCGTGCGAACGCAGGTCGTTGGGATCGAGCCCGGACTCGTGCAGGTTGCGGATGCCGTCGCCGAGCGAATAGTCCGACGTCGCGCGGTCCTGGTGCACGAATCCCACGTCGCGGAGCGTGCGTACGAGACCGAAGATCGTCGGTTTCGGCAGGTCCAGCGCGTCGGCGATCTCCGAGAGTCGGAGCGGACGGCCGGCGCCGCCGAGGATGCGAAGCACCGCCGCAGCACGCTCGACAGATTGGATCGCCCCCGGCACATCCCCGACGTTAGCGCGGAAGTGGTGACACGTGTTGATTGGCCGTTCGACGATGTCGAACGATCGACCTTGAGGCACGTCATACCCGGTCCTAGCGTCGCTCCCGGCGGCACGAGCCGCCCGGACAGTGAGGTTTACGACATGAAGAAGAACACTCTGTGGGGTGAGATCTCAGCTGAGCTGCTCGGCACGATGGTCCTCATCCTGTTCGGCACCGGTGTCGTGGCGCAGGTCGTCACGGGTGACGGCGCCGCAGGCGACCACGACTCGATCGCGTGGGCCTGGGGCATCGGCGTGACGCTCGGCGTCTACGTTGCGGCGCGCATCTCGGGGGCGCACCTCAACCCGGCCGTCACGATCGCCCTCGCGGCGTTCAAGGGATTCGAGTGGCGCAAGGTCGCGCCCTACATCGCGGCGCAGGTCGCCGGCGCGTTCATCGCAGCCCTGATCATCCGGGCGACGTACGCCGACCTGATCGGCAAGGTCGATCCCGGTCACACGTACGCGACGCAGGGCATCTTCTCGACCTCACCGACCGCGGGCGTCTCGATCCCCTCGGCGTTCCTCGACCAGGTCGTCGGCACGGCGATCCTCGTCTTCGTGATCTTCGCCCTGACCACGGCCACCAACAACCCGCCGATGGCCAACATCGGCCCGGTCGTCGTGGGCCTTCTGGTCGTCGCACTCGGCATGGCCTTCGGTGGCAACGCCGGATATGCCATCAACCCGGCACGTGACTTCGGGCCGCGCCTCGCGTCGTGGATCACGGGCTACGGTGACGCCTGGTGGAGCACCAGCGGCAGTCACCCGCTCTACTTCTGGCTGCCGATCGTCGCACCGATCCTCGGTGGTCTGATCGGTGGCGCGATGTTCAAGTACCTCATCGAGAGCCACCTGCCAGACGAGCCCGAGGAGATCACGGTCTCCGAGCCCGTGCAGGAGCCGGCCCGCCAGGCCGCCCGCGACGACGCGGACAGCCTCGTATGACCGCCCCGCACACCCGCATCCACCGTCACTCCACCGAGAGGAACCACCATGGCTGAATACGTAGGATCCATCGATCAGGGCACCACCAGCACGCGCTTCATGATCTTCGACCACAGCGGCAACGAGGTGGCCCGCCACCAGCTCGAGCACGAGCAGATCATGCCGCAGGCCGGCTGGGTCGAGCACAACCCGGCCGAGATCTGGGAGCGTACGTCCGCGGTCATCCAGACGGCGCTGACCAAGGCCGGTCTCGGCGCCGAGGATCTCGCCGCTCTGGGCATCACCAACCAGCGCGAGACGACCGTCGTGTGGAACAAGAACACCGGACGGCCCTACTACAACGCGATCGTGTGGCAGGACACCCGCACGGACCGGATCGCCAGCGCGCTCGATCGTGATGAGCGCGGCGACATCATCCGGCGCAAGGCGGGGCTGCCCCCGGCGACGTACTTCTCCGGCGGCAAGATCCAGTGGATCCTCGAGAACGTCGACGGCGTCCGCGAGGCGGCTGAGAAGGGTGAGGCGATCTTCGGCAACACCGACAGCTGGATCATCTGGAACCTCACGGGTGGCCGCAACGGCGGAGTCCACGTCACGGACCCCACCAACGCGAGCCGCACGATGCTGATGGACCTGGAGACGCTGGAGTGGGACGACGAGCTGCTGGGCTTCTTCGACATCCCGCGGGCGATGCTCCCGGAGATCAAGCCCTCGTCGACCAAGGAGCCGTACGGTCTGACGCTCGAGAACGGGCCGTTCGGCGGCGAGGTGGCGATCACCGGCATCCTCGGCGACCAGCAGGCCGCGACCGTCGGCCAGGTCTGCTTCGCCCCGGGCGAGGCCAAGAACACGTACGGCACGGGCAACTTCATGCTGCTCAACACCGGCACCGAGCTCGTCCGCAGCAACGCGGGACTGCTGTCGACGGTCTGCTACCAGTTCGGCGACGACAAGCCGGTGTACGCGCTCGAGGGGTCGATCGCGGTGACGGGCTCGGCCGTGCAGTGGCTGCGTGACCAGCTCGGCATCATCTCCGGTGCCGCTCAGTCGGAGTCGCTCGCCAGCCAGGTCGAGGACAACGGCGGCGTCTACTTCGTGCCGGCGTTCTCCGGTCTCTTCGCGCCCTACTGGCGTTCGGACGCACGCGGGGCGATCGTCGGCCTCTCGCGCTTCAACACCAACGCTCACTTGGCGCGCGCGACCCTGGAAGCGATCTGCTACCAGTCCCGCGACGTCGCCGAGGCCATGGAGAAGGACTCCGGCGTGGTGCTCGAGGTGCTCAAGGTCGACGGTGGTGTCACGGCCAACGAGCTGTGCATGCAGATCCAGTCCGACGTCCTCGGCGTCACGGTCAGCCGTCCGGTCGTCGCCGAGACGACGGCGCTTGGTGCGGCGTACGCCGCGGGTCTCGCGGTCGGCTTCTGGAGCTCGACCGACGAGCTGCGGGAGAACTGGAACGAGTCCAAGCGGTGGGAGCCGCAGTGGGACGACGAGCAGCGGGAGACCGGCTACGGCCAGTGGAAGAAGGCCGTCACCCGGACCCTCGACTGGGTCGACGTCAGCTAGCCCAACCGCACACCGAGCACCACGACATCGAGAGGTACGAGCATGAGGTCAGCACCCCTGTCCCCGCAATCCCGCGAGGACGCACTCGAGGCGATGGCTGCCACGACACTCGATGTCCTGGTGATCGGGGGTGGTGTCGTCGGGGGCGGAGCAGCCCTCGACGCCGCCACCCGCGGGCTGTCGGTCGGCCTGGTCGAGGCGCGTGACCTGGCCTCCGGCACGTCGAGCCGGTCGAGCAAGCTCATGCACGGCGGGCTGCGCTATCTCGAGATGCTCGACTTCCGGCTCGTGGCGGAGGCGCTCAAGGAGCGCGGTCTCCACCTGCAGCGGCTCGCACCCCACCTGGTGCGGGAGGTCCCGTTCCTCTATCCGCTGCAGCATCGCGCCTGGGAGCGCGTCTACGCCGGTGCAGGTGTCGCCCTGTACGACGCCATGAGCAAGGCGTCAGGGTACGGAGCGGGCGTTTCGCTGCACCGGCACCTGACGCGACGAGGGGCGCGCGCCATCGCACCGTCGCTGCGCAAGGACGCGCTGGTGGGTGCCCTGCAGTACTACGACGCCCAGGTCGACGACGCCCGGCACACGATGTTCCTGTCGCGGACCGCGGCGGCGTACGGGGCGCACGTCGCCACCCGGGCGAGGGTCATGTCGCTGGTCAAGGAAGGCGGCCGGGTGGTCGGCGCCGAGGTCCGCGATCTCGAGTCGGGCCGGACCATCACGATGCGGGCGCGGCAGGTCGTGAACGCCACCGGCGTCTGGACCGACGAGACCCAGGCGTTCGCGGGGGAGCGCGGCCAGTTCCACGTACGCGCCAGCAAGGGCGTGCACCTCGTCGTGCCGCGCGATCGCATCCGCAGCGAGTCGGGCCTGATCCTGCGCACCGAGAAGTCTGTGCTGTTCGTCATCCCGTGGGGCCGGCACTGGATCATCGGCACGACCGACACCGACTGGTCACTGTCCAAGGATCACCCGGCGGCCAGTCGCAGCGACATCGACTACCTGCTGGAGCACGTCAACAAGGTGCTCGTCGAGCCACTCACGCACGATGACGTCGAGGGCGTCTACGCCGGGCTGCGTCCGTTGCTGCACGGCGAGGACGAGGCGACCAGCAAACTCTCCCGCGAGCACGCCGTCGGGCATGCGGCGCCGGGCCTGATCGTGGTCGCGGGCGGGAAGTACACGACGTACCGGATCATGGCCAAGGACGTCATCGACGAGGTGGCACACGGCCTCGAGGGGCAGCTCGAGCGCCGTGTGCCGGCGTGCGCGACCGAGCACATCCCGCTGCTGGGCGCCGAGGGCTGGGACGCGGTCTCCAACCAGCGCCAGCTCCTGGCGCGCGACTCCGGCCTGCACGACGAGCGGATCACCCATCTGCTCGGCCGCTACGGGTCCCTGATCCACGAGCTGCTGGAGCTCGTCGCCGACGACCCCGATCTGGGACTGCCCCTCGAGGGGGCGCCGGACTACCTGCGCGTCGAGGTCGTCTATGCCGCGACCCACGAGGGCGCCCGTCACCTCGACGACGTGCTCACCCGGCGTACGCGCATCTCGTTCGAGGAGTTCGACCGCGGCGTGACGGCGGCGCCCGTCGTCGCCGAGCTGATGGGGCGCGTCCTGGGCTGGGACGACGCGCAGCGCGCCAACGAGGTCGACCACTACGTCAGGCGGGTCGAGGCCGAGCGGGAGAGCCAGACCATGCCGGACGACGACACGGCCGACGCGGCCCGCAAGGGTGCAGCGGACGTCGTCCCGGTATCGGTCCGGGTCTAACCCGCCCGGGCCTCGCGGCGCTGGTCGATCACGAGGGTGATGAGGGCCAGCGCCGCAAGCACGGCGACCGCCGCCGAGAACGACGTGCCGGCCGATGTCAGGCCCCACTTCTGCGCCGCCAGGCCCTCGCCGATGACCGGCACCGAGATCGCGATGTAGGCGACGACGAAGAAGGCTGACGTCACGCCGGCCCGCTGGTGCGGGTCGACCTTGGCCAGCACGGAGGCGAGGCCCTTGCTGAACGAGATGCCCTGGCCGGCCCCCGCCGCCACTGCGGCCAGCACGATCAGGGGGACCGACTCGGCCTGCAGGCCCCACGCGAGGATCCCCATGCCGGCGACCAGGAGCGCACACCCCGCGTTGACCGCGTGCGTGGTCGAGACTCCCTTGAGGACGACCTGGGCGACGACCGACGCGCCGAAGACCGTGAACACGACGAGCCCTTCGAGCGCCGGGCTCGGGTTCGT
This sequence comes from Aeromicrobium sp. 9AM, assembly GCF_902506105.1. GTDB lineage: Bacteria > Actinomycetota > Actinomycetes > Propionibacteriales > Nocardioidaceae > Aeromicrobium. Next base: position 1,748,500 of record NZ_LR733304.1, on the reverse strand, counting down.
GAGTGCGTTGGCCACGAACCTGGGGGAGACGGCAACGAACAGGCCCATCACCGCGAAGCCGGCGAATGCCGCGATGCCCGCGCCGATGAACGTCGTGCGTACCTTCGCCGGGACGAGCAGGCGCTGGAAGCCGGGCCGCGACCCGGGCACGACGTCAACGGTCTCCGCGACGCCCCAGACGAGCGCGACGGCGACCAGCGACAGCATGATGTGGACGATGAACGCGAGGTGCAGGTGCCACGGCAGCCAGTCGACCAGCACGCCGGCCACGAGCGGGCCGAGGCCCAGCCCGCCGATGTTCGCGGCGGTCGCGATCAGTGCCGCCCTCGGGCGCCAGGTCGCCGGAGCAGCCTCCACGACGGCCGCGGTTGCCGTCCCGACGAAGATTCCTGCCGACAGACCCGAGAGCACGCGGCCGACGAGCAGCGTCTCCGTGTTGCCGGCGAGCAGGAACACGACGTCGCTGATGATGGCCACCGCGAGGCCGCCGAGCAGGAGCGGTCGTCGGCCGAGGGTGTCGGACCACCGGCCGAACGCGAGCAACGCCGCGAGCACGCCAAAGGCGTACGTCGCGAAGATGACCGTCGACATCGTGATCGAGAACCCGAACTCGCCCTGATAGATGACGTACATCGGGGTGGGGAGCGTCGTGCCCATCATCGTGACGGCGAAGGTGAAGGCGAGCGCAGCGAATGCGCGGCCTCCGCTGAGGGGTGCCATGTCCGAAGTCAACCAGCAGCGCCGCTCACCACTTCCCGACGTGCCGCGGGTCACTGCACCGGCCGGTACAGTAAATGGCCTTGGTTCGCGATACGCTCGAGGGGCGCCGACCACCCTCGGCGCAGTGTTGCACCGCGGTGAGATCCACCCCGGTCGTGAGGAGGATACGTGGCGCGCATCATCAATCAGGTCGCAGTGTTCGGGCTCGGCAAGGTCGGCGAGCTCGTCGCCGTCATGCTGGGCGAGTCGGGCTTCAAGGTCATCGGCTACGACTCCGCGCCCCGCGACGATCTCGGGTTCGAGGTCAAGCCCCTCGACGTGCAGGACACCGCCGGGCTGCGTGAGTCGCTGCGTGGGGTCGACGCCGTCGTGTCGTGCCTGCCCTATCACCTCAACATCGACGTGGCCGAGGCCGCGTACGATGCCGGGACCCACTACTTCGACCTGACCGAGGACGTGCCGACGACCAACCGCGTCATCGAGCTCGCCGGGCAGAGCGAGTCGGGCGGCGCCGGTGCGGCGTTCGCACCGCAGTGCGGACTGGCCCCCGGGCTCATCGGCATCATCGGTGCCTCGATCGCCAAGACCTTCGACGAGATCCGCTCGATCGAGCTCAAGGTCGGCGCGCTGCCGCAGAACCCGACGGGCTTGCTGGGCTACGCCATCAACTGGTCGCCGGAGGGTGTCGTCAACGAGTACCTCAACGACTGCGAGGTGCTGCGCTCGGGCAACCGCCAGATGGTGCCCGCGATGACCGAGAAGGAGCGCGTCTTCATCGGCGGCATCGAGCTCGAGGCCGCACTGACCTCGGGCGGTCTCGGCACGATGTGTGAGACGTACGAGGGCCGGGTGCACCGTCTCGACTACAAGACGCTGCGCTATCCCGGTCACTTCGACCAGATGCACTTCCTGTTCGACGAGCTCAACCTGCGGGAGCAGCGCGAGCTGGTCGGCAAGATGCTGGTCGACTCCAAGCCGCCGGTCAACGACGACGTGGTCTTCATCCACGCCGCCGTCGAGGGCGTCAAGAACGGCCACCCGTTCCGCGAGAACCACGTACGCGCCTACAAGCCGCTCGACATCTCGGGACGCACGTGGCGCGCCATCTCGTGGACGACGGCCGCCTCCGCGGTCAGCGTCGTCGAGCTCGTCGCCGATGGCACGCTGCCGCACACTGGATTCATCAAGCAGGAGGACATCTCGCTCGAGCAGCTGTTCTCCACACAAGCCGGACGCCACTTCGCCGAGCAGGGAGAGGTCTGACATGACCGACATCGCCACACGTACTCAGGACATCCTCGACCGCCTCGGTGCGGGCAATCCGTTCGTCGCCGACGGCGACCTGGTCTGCCGGTCGCCGATCGACGGCGGCGAGATCGGCCGGCTGCGGTCGCACACCTCTGACGATGCCGCCGACGTCATCGGCCGCGCCCAGGCTGCTTTCGAGCAGTGGCGCAGCGTGCCGGCTCCCGTACGCGGGCAGTTCGTCCGCGAGCTCGGTGAGCTGCTGCGTGAGCACAAGGACGATCTCGGCGCCTTGGTGTCGATCGAGGCCGGCAAGATCGTGTCCGAGGGCCTCGGTGAGGTCCAGGAGATGATCGACATCTGCGACCTGGCCGTCGGCCTGTCGCGCCAGCTGCACGGCCTGACGATCGCCACCGAGCGTCCCGGTCACCGCATGATGGAGCAGTGGCACCCGCTGGGCGTCGTGGGCGTCATCTCGGCGTTCAACTTCCCGGTCGCGGTCTGGTCGTGGAACGCCGCACTGGCGTTCGTGTGTGGCGACGCCGTGGTGTGGAAGCCGTCGGAGAAGACGCTCCTGACTGCTCTGGGTTGCCAGGCACTGGCCGCCGAGGCCGCTCGCCGGGCCGGTGTGCCTGAGGGCCTGTCCGCCGTGCTGCTGGGCGACTACCGCATCGGTGAGGTGCTGGTCGACGACCCGCGCGTGCCTTTGGTGTCGGCGACCGGCTCGACCCGCATGGGCAAGCAGGTCGCCCCGCGCGTCGCGGCCCGCCTCGGACGTACGCTCCTGGAGCTCGGCGGCAACAACGCTGCGATCGTCGCACCCTCGGCCGACCTCGACCTGGCCGTGCGCGGCATCGTGTTCTCCGCCGTCGGCACCGCCGGTCAGCGCTGCACCTCGTTGCGGCGCATCATCGTGCACGAATCGATCAAGGACGACCTCGTCGCGCGCCTCAAGGCGGCTTACGAGACGCTGCCGATCGGATCGCCGCTCGAGGCGTCCACGCTGGTCGGCCCGCTCGTCGACAAGCCCGCGTTCGACGCGTTCGGCGCTGCTGTCGAGCAGGCCACGGCCGATGGTGGCGACCTCGTCACCGGCGGCACGGCTGCCGACGTCGACGGCGACGGGCACTACGTCCACCCGGCGATCATCGACATGCCCAAGCAGACCGACATCGTCAAGGCCGAGACGTTCGCGCCGCTGCTCTACGTGCTGACCTACTCCGACCTCGACGAGGCGTTCGCGCTGCACAACGAGGTCGCCCAGGGCCTGTCGTCGTCGATCTTCACCCTCAACGTCCGCGAGGCCGAGCAGTTCCTGTCGGTCGTCGGCTCGGACTGCGGCATCGCCAACGTCAACATCGGCCCTTCAGGCGCTGAGATCGGTGGCGCATTCGGTGGCGAGAAGGAGACCGGCGGTGGCCGCGAGTCCGGCTCCGACGCGTGGCGTGCCTACATGCGCCGGTCGACCAACACGGTCAACTACTCGACCGAGCTCCCGCTGGCGCAGGGCGTCGAGTTCGTCTGAGCCGAGGCCGCCCGCGGCCGAGCGCGAAGACATGCCAGCGAAGCGGGAGCGTCTCGCGGCGTAGCCGCCTGCTGCGAGGTCGTCTAGACCCAGATCGCCGGAGCCACGTGATCGCGTGGCTCCGGCGGCAGGCGCTCGGCCACGCCGTCGGCGAACCGCCGCGCGGTCCACGCCGTTGCAGCAGCGTCCAGGACGTCGTCGACCGCACACCCGCGGGCGATGTCGGTGACGACGTCGAGCCCGTGGTCGGCCAGCAACCGGCGACGGTGCGCCTCGCCGGTGGCTGTCGTCTTGCCGTCGACCAGGACGCTGCCGTTCATGGCCGCGAAGCACACCTCCGGGTGTGCCTCCACGACCGCCCGTCGGTCACTCGAGGCGAGCCAGTCCCGTACCTCCCGGATCTTCGGCACGAGGTACCAGGTCTGCTTGCTGAGCCCCAGTCCCAGCGCGCCGCGATTGGCGGCGTTGGCCGCGTGGTAGTCCGCGGCGTCGAGCACGCTCGACGCGGGTGCGTTGAACACGGTTGACGCCCGTCCGGGCAGTCGCGCACGCGCGAGCCGCTCGACCGTACGTGGCTGGTCGGCGGGCAGCCCGATGGGGATGTCGATCGCGATCGCCTCGACCTCTCCCGCACGCTCCACGAGCGCATCGATCGTCGGTGCCACGAGGACCGTCGTGGTCCGCTCCCACAGCACGCCGACCCACCCGGCCCGGCAACCGTCGACCCCCAGAACCGCCATGCCTCGATCCTCGCACTGGCAACTGTCGGTGCCGAGCGGAAGAGTGGCCGCATGAGCAGAGAATTCCAAGTCACGTTCGACTGCGCCGACCCGGCCGCGCTCGCTGCGTTCTGGGCCGAGGTGCTCGGCTACCAGGTGGAAGCACCGCCCGAGGGCTTCGAGACCTGGCCCGACGCGCTCAAGGCGTTCGGCGTGCCCGAGGACCAGTGGAACTCCAGATCCGCGATCAGACCCGTCGAGGGCGGCGGTCCGCGGGTGTTCTTCCAGCGCGTGCCCGAGGGCAAGACGGTCAAGAACCGCGTTCACCTCGACGTACGCGTGGCATCCGGCGAGACGGGTGACGAACGGATGGAGCTGTTCGGGGCCGAGGCGACGAGGCTGGAGCAGCTGGGCGCGACTCGGGCCTATCGGGTCGACCCGGCGCCGCCGATGGAGCACGGGTTCATCACGATGCACGACCCCGAGGGCAACGAGTTCTGCCTCGACTAGGAGCGGGTTCGGTTCTCCCTGCGCCACATGAGCTTGAGGCCCGACCAGTCGGTGTCGATCGCGGCGACCTTGACGTCGACCAGGCCCAGCTCGAGGGCGCCGTCACGGATCGCGTTCTCGGTGACGTCACTGACGTGACCGGCCGCCTTGCGGGGCCACGCGATCCACAACGACCCGGCCGGGAAGATCCATTCACTCCACGCCGGGAGGCCGTCGAGCTCGGCTGCCGACCGTACGAACACGAGGGCGACGTTGGTCGGGCCGTCCGGCACCCGCTCGACGTCCTCGAGTGGCTCGGCGAACTCCCACGCGTCGTCGGCGCCGACGACCGCGAGCCGCAGGCCCGGCTTGATGCCGAGCTTCCTGAGCTGAGGGGTGCCGGAGTAGCCGCTGTCCTGCGCCATGGCCACGAGAGTAGTGCCGGACACCCTCTCGCGAAGGCTCGTGCGCCTGCCGATACGGTGCTCCGCATGAATCTCGTGAAGCCCGGCGTGGGTGTCGCTGCGCTCGTCCTCCTGCTCTCGGCGTGCGGCGGCGGGGCGTCCTCAGACCGCCCGTCCAGCGGTGAGCTCGCCGATGCGATCAAGTCCGGCAGCTCCGGGCTCGGCGTCTCCGAGGACAAGGCCGACTGCGTCGCGAAGGTGCTGGTCGACTCCGATCTCTCGGACGAGGCGTTGCGTCGCTACACGGGTGACAACGATGCCGAAGATCTCAACGATGCCGACGACAAGGCGTTCGAAGATGTACTGAGCAGCATCCAGGACCGCTGCAAGGTGTCGCAAGGCGCCGTCTGACCCGCAAGCGTGCCGGGGCACAATCGTCGGTCCCGCACGGCACAATGGTCAGGTGAGCCTCTACCGTGACGCCGGCATCGTGCTGCGCGTCCACAAGCTCGGCGAAGCCGACCGCATCATCACGCTCCTCACGCGTGACCGCGGCATCGTGCGCGCCGCCGCCAAGGGCATCCGCAAGACCACGTCACGGTTCGGTGGCCGGCTCGAGCCGTTCATGCACGTCGACCTCCAGCTCGCCGAGGGCCGCTCGCTCGACATCATCACGCAGGTCGAGACGATCAACGCGTTCGCCAAGGATCTCGGCGGCGACTACGCGGCATACACGGCAGGCACCGCGATGCTCGAGACCGCCGAGCGGCTCGTGCAGGAGGACGGCGAACCCGCTGTGCCCCAGCTCCAGCTGCTCGTCGGGGCACTGCGTGCCCTCACCGAGGGGCGCATGACGCCGAGCCTGATCCTCGACTCCTACCAGCTGCGTGCGCTGTCGATCGCCGGCTACGCGCCGACGTTCGACGCGTGTGCGCGCTGCGCCGCCGAGGGCCCGCACCGCAACTTCCATGCCGCCTCCGGCGGCATGCTCTGCGACGACTGCCGCGTGGCCGGCTCCGCGGCACCGTCGCCGTTCACCGTGACCTTGCTGGCCGGGCTGCTCAGCGGCGACTGGAGCACCGTCGGCACGTCGGACGACCGGTCCCGCCGCGAGGCCAGCAGCATCGTCAGCGCCTACCTCTCGTGGCACCTCGAGCGCGGCCTGCGCTCCCTGAGCCACGTGGACAGGTAGCGGCATGAAGCGATCCGTGCGCCAACCGGTTCCGCACGCCTCCGGGGCGAAGCCGCCCCCGATCCCACTCGAGCAGGTGCCTCGTCACGTCGCGATCGTCATGGACGGCAACGGGCGCTGGGCCAAGCAGCGGGGCCTGCCCCGCACCGCCGGCCACGAGATGGGGGAGGCGGCGCTGTTCGACGTCGTCGAGGGCGGCATCGAGATCGGCGTCAAGGCCATCTCGGCCTACGCGTTCTCGACCGAGAACTGGAAGCGCTCGCCCGACGAGGTGCGGTTCCTCATGGGCTTCAACCGCGATGTCATCCGTCGCCGGCGCGACGAGATGCACGAGCTGGGCGTGCGCGTCCGGTGGGCGGGCCGTCGTCCGCGCCTGTGGCGCAGCGTCATCAAGGAGCTCGAGACCGCCGAGGAGATGACCCAGCACAACGACGTCCTGACCCTCACGATGTGCGTCAACTACGGCGGCCGGGCCGAGATCGCCGACGCGGCCGCTGCGCTGGCCCGGGACGTGGCGGCCGGCAAGGTCAACCCCGACAAGGTCAACGAGCGTACGTTCGCCCGCTACCTCGACGAGCCCGACATGGCGGACGTCGACCTGTTCTGGCGTACGTCGGGGGAGCAGCGCACCAGCAACTTCCTGCTGTGGCAGTCGGCCTATGCCGAGATGGTGTTCTCCGACATCGCCTGGCCCGACGTCGATCGCCGCGCGCTCTGGTCCGCGATCGAGGAGTACGCCGCCCGCAACCGCCGTTACGGCAGCGCCTGACCTGGCGGTCGAGCGCTGCCGTGGCAGGGATGATCACGCGTCGAGACGGACCCACGCCGCGACAGCGACGACCCAGAACGGGAGCACGACGAAGCCGATGAACCCGAGCGGTCCCAGCGGAGCGACCACGCCGACGACGATCGAGGCGATGGCAAGCCATTTCGGCAGCGCGTGGGTGGCCAGTCCCGCCAGCCCGGTGCCGACGTAGATCGCGATCATGCTCGCCATCAGCGGCAGGAAGCCGGCGTCGGTGATGATGGCGAGGGTGCGGATCGCACTGTCGTTGCCGGCGTCGACGGCTCGCCACATTGCGGCGTCCGTGACGGTCCACGAGGCGAAGGTCGCGGCAAGCGCCCCGAACCCCAGGAACACCGCATCGGCGAACCAGGTCCGGCCGGTCGTTCGCAACGCGTTCCGCAACGCGCTGGCGTAGAACAGGACCAGGCCGACGAGCACCATGCCGGCGTACGCGGTGACCTGGCTGACGCCCTCGCTGACGTCGTAGAAGTCCTTGATGTCGGCGGTCTTGGTGTCGGTCGAGATGTCATGGCTGGTGGCGATCATGCCCACGCAGAGCACGAGGATCGCGACAGCGAGGCCGACGAGCATGCGACGAGCGGGGCGTTCCTTGCTGGAGACTGCCGCGAGGGCGGCGGATGTGGTGGTCATGGGAGGTTCCTTCGATCGGCGTGGAGTGGACATCTCCACCGTCGTCCGCCGCGACCGTTCGCACATCGGAGGATGCTCCGGACCTTCGATCAGGGTTAACCCCAACGCACAGAGGCACTTCGAGGGTCATGATGAAGCATGGTGATGACCCGACGGCTCGCGACCACGATTGCCGGCGCAGTCATGGCGAGCGAGGCTGCCCTGGTCGTCGTCATGGCAGTCATCGATCGAGACCTGGTCCGTCGTGGCTACGGTGACCAGTTCGAAGGGCTGGACGAGGCCTGGATGTGGGGATGGGTCGTCGCGATCGTGGTACCGGGCATCGTGGGCGCCGTCATCGTGCACAGCCAGCCGCGCCACGCCGTCGGCTGGCTCTTTCTCGGCCTGTCGGTGTCGCTGCTGGTCTCGGGCTTCCTGGAGGAGTGGTTCACCCTCGCGGCGGTCGTCAAGCCTGCTGAGCTCGGCGGGGCGGGCGCCGCTGCCGTCCTGGCGGACAAGTCCTTCCTGCCGTGGTGGCCCCTCCTGACGCTGATCTTGCTGCTGACCCCGACGGGGACGTACGCATCGCCGCGGTGGCGGCTGGTGGGGCGGACGAGCGTCGTGGCTTCCCTCGTGTTCCTCGTCTGCTCGGTGGTCAGCACCCGGCCGCTGAACGAGCCATACGAGCGGGTCGGCAATCCACTGGCGGTCGAGGGAGTCGGCGACGTCGCGAGTGTGGCGGCTGGTTGGGCGTTCGGCGTGGTGGCCCTGTGCCTGTTGCTCGGCGGCTGCTCCCTGGTGCTGCGGTGGCGGCGGTCGACCGGTGACGCCCGCCGGCAGCTGCTCTGGCTGGCCCTCGCCGTCGTCCCTCTGCCCGCAGTCGTCCCCATCCACCTCTACGCCGTCAGCACCGACACCGAATGGCTGCTGCTCGCGTCGTTGGCGCTGTTCCTGGCCCTCATCCCGATCGCAGCGGGCCTGTCGGTGCTCCGCTACCGCCTGTACGACGTCGATCGCATCGTCGCGGCGACCACGACGTACTCGTTCCTGTCCTTCGGTCTCGTCGCGGTCTACGCCGCGGTCGTCTGGACCGGCAGCCACGTCTCGACGGCGTCATCGCCGTCGCCGGCCGCGACCGCGACGGTGGGCGCCGTGACGGCCGCAACGCTCGCGGCCCCGTTGCGCTCGGGAATACAGGTGCGCGTCGACCGACGCTTCAACCGGAGGGCGTTCGAGGCGGTCCGGATGGTGAGGGACGCCGTGACGGTCGACCGCGCCGGCGTCGACCCGGAGGCGCTGCTGCGCGAGGCCCTGCGGGACGACTCGGTGCAGATCGCCTATCCGGTCGCCGACGGCTGGCTCGATGGCCGGGGCGTGGCGGCAGTGACCCCGGAGCACCACGTGGTGGTCACCCGCGGAGGGCGGACTGTCGCGCGCATCGGCTACGACGCGGGACGGTCCGACGAGTCGACCGTCGCCCGGATCGGCCAGGTCGCCGCGGCCGAGCTGGACAACACCCGGCTTCGCGCCGATCTGCAACGCAATCTTGCCGAGCTCGCCGAGTCTCGCGCCCGGATCGCGGACGCGCAGCGGGCCGAGCGGCGACGGATCGAGCGGGACCTGCACGACGGCGCGCAGCAGAGCCTGCTGGCACTGGCCTTCGAGCTGCAGTCGGCCCATCTCAACGGTGATCCGGAGCGTATGCGTGCGGCGCTCGGGGCCGGCGCGACAGCCGCGCGCGACGCCTCCCGACAGCTACGTGACCTCGCCAACGGACTCCACCCGCAAGCGCTGACCGAGGGCGGGCTGACGGCTGTGCTCGACGACCTCGCCCGACTGTCACCGGCGCCGGTGCAGGTCACCTGCCCGCCTGACAGGTTTCCGCCAGCCGTCGAGTTCACGTGTTGGCTCGTCATCGCCGAGGCGGTGGTCAACGCGCACAAGCACGCCGCTGCGCAGCAGATCTGCGTCGAGGTGGCGCGTGAGGGCCAGACCGTGCTGATTCGCGTGCGGGACGACGGCCGGGGCGGTGCCGTCCAGGACAGTGGCGGGCTGCGTGGCCTGCGCGACCGCGTCGAGGCCGCGGGCGGACAGGCGCGGATCGTGTCCGGGGCCGAGGGCACCACGATCGAGGCGAGCGTGCCATGCGCATCGTGATCGCCGACGACTCAGGTCTTCTGCGGGCCGGCCTGTCGAATCTCCTGGTCGAAGCCGGCCACGAGGTCGTCGGCACAGCGCCCGACGGCGAGGGTGTCGAAGCCCTGGTGCAGCTGGAGTCGCCGGACCTCGTGATCCTCGACATCCGGATGCCGCCCACGTACACCTACGAGGGCGCACGTGCGGCGGTCGACCTGCGGGAGCGCCATCCCGATCTGGGCATCTTGCTGCTGTCGCAGTCGCTCGAGAGCCGCTATGTCGCCGACCTGGTCCGGGACCGGCCGGAACGCTTCGGCTACCTGCTGAAGGACCGCGTCGTCGACGTGGACGTCCTCCTGGACGCACTCGCATCGATCATGTCCGGGGGTACCGTCCTCGATCCCGAGGTGGTGTCACACCTGCTGGGTGGTCGCGGTGTGGCCGACCAGCTCGCCCGGCTCTCCACCCGTGAGCGTGAGGTTCTCGACATGATGGCGCAGGGCCTGTCCAACTCGGCGATCGCGCAGCGTCTCACAGTCGAGATCAAGACGGTCGAGACGCACGTCGCCAGGATCATGACCAAGCTGGACCTGCCCCCGTCGTCGGACGACAACCGTCGCGTACGCGCCGTGCTCGCGTGGCTCCGCGCGTGAGCGCGGCGTCGTGATCGGCCACCGACTCCGCCACCGACTCGACCGATAGGCTGGTGCATATGCGCATCGCCAGGTTCGCGGGGGACGACGATCCCCGCTTCGGAGTCATCGGGGACGACAACGGCGTCCCCACCATCGCGGTCCTCAACGGTGATCCCCTCTACGCGGGGCTCAACCTCAGCGGTCAGAAGATCCCGCTCGCGGACGTACGCCTGCTGGCGCCGGTGATCCCACGCAGCAAGGTCGTGTGCGTCGGCAAGAACTACGCCAAGCACGCGGCCGAGATGGGCGGTGACGTGCCCGAGGAGCCGCTGATCTTCCTCAAGCCCAACACCAGCGTCATCGGGCCGGGGGAGCCGATCTTCTATCCCGACCAGAGCGAGAACGTGCACTTCGAGGGCGAGCTCGCCGTCGTCATCGGCCGCATCTGCCGCGACATCTCCGCTGAGGACGCCGCCAAGGTGATCTTCGGCTACACGATCGGCAACGACGTCACCGCCCGCGACCTGCAGGTCAAGGACGGGCAGTGGACCCGCGCCAAGGGATTCGACACCTTCTGCCCCCTCGGACCGTGGATCGAGACCGACTTCGACCCGTCCAAGGTCCAGGTCACGACCCGCCTCGGCGATGACATCAAGCAGGACGGCAACACGTCCGACATGGTCTTCAGCGTCCCCGCGATCATCGAGTACGTCTCGTCGTTCATGACGCTGCTGCCCGGTGACGTGATCCTGACCGGTACGCCCGACGGTGTCGGCCCGATGGAGGTCGGCGACGAGGTCAGCGTCACCATCGAAGGCATCGGCACCCTGACGAACAGCGTGGTCTCCCGTGAGCAGTGACATCTCGACAAGCTCAAAGGGTGGGGAGGCCACCCGCCCCGTCGTCGCGCGCTTCTGCCCGTCGCCGACCGGCAACCCGCACGTGGGCATGGCCCGCACGGCGTTGTTCAGCTGGGCGTTCGCCCGCCACCACGGTGGGAAGTTCGTCTTCCGCATCGAGGACACCGACACCTCCCGTGACAACGAGGAGTCCTACCAGCTCCTGATCGACGTCATGCGCTGGCTCGGCCTCGACTGGGACGAAGGCCCCGAGGTCGGTGGCCCCCACGGCCCCTATCGGCAGTCCGAACGCATGGACATCTACGCCGACGTGGCGCAGCAGCTGCTCGACGCGGGCTTCGCCTACAAGGCGTACGACACCGCCGAGGAGCTCGAGGTGCGCCGCAATGCCGCCCGCGCGGCCGGCAAGCCGAGCGGCTACGACGGCCTGCACCGCAACCTCACTGCGGAGCAGGTCGCGGCGTACGAGGCGGAGGGTCGCGAGCCCGTCATCCGCTTCAAGATGCCCGAGCGGACCTACACGTTCAACGACCTGGTGCGCGGCGAGATCACGTTCGACTCCGCCAACGTGCAGGACTACGTCCTCGTACGCGCCAACGGCCAGCCGCTCTACACGCTGACCAACCCGACCGACGACGCCATGATGGGCATCACCCACGTGCTGCGCGGCGAGGACCTGCTGAGCTCGACTCCGCGGCAGATCGCGCTCTACGAGGCGTTCGCGGAGATCGGCATCGGCGGCGGCTTCACGCCTGAGTTCGGCCATCTGCCGTTCGTGATGGGGGAGGGCAACCGCAAGCTGTCCAAGCGCGACCCCGAGTCCAACCTGCTCGACTACAAGCCCAAGGGCTTCCTGCCCGAGGGCCTGCTCAACTACATGGCCCTGCTGGGCTGGTCCATCGCCGAGGACCGTGACATCTTCTCGATCCCCGAGATGGTCGAGGCGTTCGAGATCGGCCGGGTCAACCCCAACCCCGCGCGCTTCGACATCAAGAAGTGCGAGGCGATCAACGGCTCGCACGTACGCCTGCTGTCGCCCGAGGACCTGCGGGAGCGTCTGGTGCCCTACTTCCAGGACGCCGGCCTGATCGACGCCGAGCCGACCGCAGAGCAGCTCCGTACGCTCGAGGCGGCGACACCGCTGGTGCACGAGCGCATGACGTTGCTCACCGAGGCGGTCGACATGCTGCGCTTCCTGTTCATCGACGAGGCCGATTTCGCCATCGACGAGGCCGACCGCGCCAAGAACCTCGACGAGGCCGGCGTCGGCGTCGTACGGGCCGCGCACGAGGCGCTCTCTGCGCTCCAGGACTGGTCGACCGAGCCGATCGAGGAGGCGCTCCGTTCGGCGCTGATCGAGGGCCTCGGGCTCAAGCCGAGGCTGGCATTCGGGCCCGTACGCGTTGCGGTCACGGGCAGCCGGATCTCGCCGCCGCTGTTCGAGTCGCTCGAGCTGCTCGGGCGCGAGACCACGCTGGCGCGACTCTCTGCCGTGATCGCCTCGTGAGGGGTGGTCCCGGTTTGGGCGCGAGAGGTCCGGTCGGGTAAAGTGTGACCTCGGCTCGGACCCCGTCCGCAGCCATTGGGATATGGTGTAATTGGCAACACAGCGGTTTCTGGTACCGCCATTCTAGGTTCGAGTCCTAGTATCCCAGCGAAACCCTCCGAGCAGCTCCCGGGCACGCTTTGGTAGGGTTTTGTGCGGTCGCAAGACCACCCATGGCCCCGTTGTGTAGCGGCCTAGCACGCCGCCCTCTCAAGGCGGTAGCGCGGGTTCGAATCCCGTCGGGGCTACCATGGAAAAAGACCCCCTGACCAGCGGAAACGCTGGTCAGGGGGTCTTCCTCATCCAGGGCCAAAAGGCGCTCGGGCAACACTCGGGCAACAGCAGGTTGAGCGCGCTCGGTCGTGCGAGCCAGATCCATGGCGTCGGCGACCTCGTCGAGGCGGTTCTCGAAGAGATGTCCGTACGTGTCGAGGGTCATCGTCGCCGAGCCGTGGCCGAGCATCTGCTGTACGACTTTGACGTCAGCGCCCGACGCGATCGCCAGCGACGCGGCTGTGTGGCGGAGCTCGTGTGGGTGCAGATCTGGAATGCCGATGGCCGTGGCTGCCACTCGGAAGGGTTTGCGGAACACGCTGACCCGCAGCGCCTCGCCACCGCGAATTCCTCCGAAGACGAGGTCTTCCGGTGCCTTGCCGGCGATGTGCCGGGCGAGGTCGTCGACGAGGAACCGGGGGATCGGCACCTCGCGTCGACGATGGGACTTCGGTGTACCCCAGACGAGACCGTGGCCCTGGACCGGGGTGACTGATTCCGCGATGACCGCGCGGCGTTTGGTGAGGTCGAGCCGGCGCACACGCAGTGCGGCCATCTCGCCGAACCGCACGCCTGTGTAGGCGAGGAACAGCACGACGAGCCGGTATATCTCGTTGGTGCGCTCGTCGAGGGCCCGGTGCTTGCTGACCTCGACCGGGTAGCCGCAGGCGTACGCAAGGTCGTCGACCTGAGAATGCGTGAGGTAACGCTCCTCGTGGTTGACCGGGCGCGGCAGGTTGACCCCGGCGGCGACGTTGCGAGTGAGCCGACCGTCCTTGACCGCCATGTCGAGGATCAGCGAGAGTACGCGGTGGATCTTGCGCACCGACGCTGGTGACTGGGTCTTGGACAGGCTGGTCACCCACACTTGCACGTCGGAGTGGGAGACGGCCGAGAGTCTGACGTGGCCCCAGGTCGGCAGGATGTGCTTGCGCACGGCACCCTCGTAGCGGTTGAGCGTCGTCAGCTTGACGTGGTTCTGTCCGTCGAGCCAGGTCTGGGCCCAGTCCCCGACGGTCACCCGGGCGAGCGACGGGTCGATGTAGTCGCCGGTGTTCTTGGAGCTCTCGACGCTGGTGAGGAACCTCTCGGCGTCCACTTTGCGGGTGAATGTCTTGTTCCGCTGGTGTCCAGCCGGCGTGCGGTAGTGCGCGCGCCATACGGTTCGTCCGTCCCTCGTCCGCTTCTCAATGCTGGCCATGGAATGCCTCCTGCTCTCAGTCTCGGGGCGTCAACGAGTGGGTTTCAAGGCGCGGCGGCCCGCTGTGGATTGTTTGCTCGTTCAGCCAGGCCAGTACGTCGCGGCGCCAGTAACGAACGGCACGGCCAACGCGAAAGCTGTGTGGACCGGTGCCCAGGTGTCTCCAGTAGCGCAGGGTCGCCACAGGCGCGCGTACCAGCGCGGCGGCTTCTTCGATGGTCAGCAGTTCGTCGTCGGTGTTGACGGCGTGGGTGATGTGCTCGGTCATGGTGTGCTCCTCGGTGAGGTGATTGATAGTCCTGAAGGCCGAGAAGTAGCGTGCGAGAGGACAGATGACAGCAGATTTCCCGTCACGGGGTGATCAGGGCCTCCTAGTCATTGCGTAGGAAAGTCTCTACACTAGTGGCAGGTGTGTAAAGGATTTCCTACATAAGAGGTGGATTCCTATGTCGTCGAAGCGGGCTGAGCTGGCCATGGCCGAGCTGCCTGACACCTTTCGCTTTTCCGAGGCTCTGGACCGGACCAGCGAGCGTCAGCTGCGCAATCTCCTTGCGCACGGACGCATCACCGCCTTGGCGCGTGGCCTGTACCGCAAGAGCGACTCGTCGGGTGACGACGATCTGATCGAGATCGCAGCGAAGTCGCCACGCGCCACGCTTTGCCTCCGGACGGCGCTCGCCAGGCATGACCTCATCGACGACATTCCTGCCGCCATCGACCTTGCCATTCCCCGTGGGGCATGGGCTCCCACCATCACGATCGCGGTCAACTGGCATCACTTCGCGGCAAGCTCGTTCGACATCGGGCGCGATTCCCTCGAGATCGGAGGCGGACATGAGCTGGGCATCTACAACCAGGAGCGATGCCTGATCGACATGTTTCGCCTGCGACACCTCGAAGGCTCGGACCTTGCCAACGAGGCACTTCGACGGTGGCTTCGCAAGGGCGGGCAGCCATCCACGCTCATGAGAATGGCGCGCGACTTCCCGATGGCGCTGAAACCGCTGAGGACTTCTCTCGAGGTCCTGTTGTGAGCCGGGTCTCGCGCGGCACTCCCGCCGGTGATGCCTACCTCGACCTCCAGCGACGGGCGCGCTCGCAAGGACGTCCGACCGATGAGTTCATCCAGTTGTATGTGCTGGAGGGATTCCTGGCGCGGTTGTCCGTCAGCACGGTGGCCGACAAGTTCGTTCTCAAGGGTGGAGTATTGCTCGCGGCCTTCGGCGATCGTCGTCCGACCCGTGACGTTGACCTCGCCGGACTCGACTTGGCAAACGACGCCGAGACGGTGCTCGCTCTGCTGCGGGAGATTCTCTCCGTCGAGCTCCCCGAGGACGACGGATTGGTGTTCGTTCACGAGTCTGCGAGCGCACAGGTCATCAGAGACGAAGATGAGTACTCGGGAGTCCGGGTGAGCATGGAGGCGAGATTGGCGACGGCGCGCCCGCTGTTCCACATCGACGTCAACTTCGGCGACCCGATCTGGCCGAATCCCGAGACGGTCTCGGTGCCGCGACTTAGGGGCGGTGTTCCGATCAGACTCGCAGGCTACCCGCTGCACATGGTCCACGCGGAGAAGATCGTCACGGCGGTGCAGCGAGGGACTGTGAACACCCGGTGGCGTGACTTCGGCGACATCTGGACTCTGTCGAATCGACATGCGATCGGCGGGTCAGACCTCGAGAGCGCGATCGACCACGTTGCAGATCATCGCAAAGCCGAGATTGCACCACTGCGCGATGTGCTTGACGGTTACGCCGACTATGGGCAAGCAAAGTGGTCCGCATGGAGGCGAAAGAGCCAGTACGAACATCTCCCCGAATCGTTTGGTTCTGTCCTCGATGATGTGATTGCGTTCGCGCAGCCGGCGCTGGCTCACGAAGTCGCCGACCTCGAGTGGGCGCCGGAGACCCGCCGCTGGTCGTAGGAGCCCCCGACCTGATCGTGGACAACCTGCTACAGACAGTGGACCTGAGGGATCTCACGGAGACTGCCAGATCGGCACCTCTAGTTGGTTAGTCGCGGGAGCAACATCTCGTACACTGCGGTTAGATCGGCTGAGCCGGAATTAGGCTTGGTTCATGGCCCTACTTGGTGCAATCATCGCGGCGGTCGGCGCAGCCCTGGTGTTGCTGGACGTATTGGACCGCTGGCGGACGACGACGAACGTGATCGACGGAGGAAATGCGTCGACCGATTTCGACGCGGAGCTACAGAAGGCGAAGCGCCGCGAGTTGGCGGCTGTGGTCGGTCCATTGCTCGTGCTGGTCGGTGCCGTTCTGACAGTCATTGCTCTGTGAGATCGTGCCACCCCCCGCGAGTAAGGACGTTGTAGATCCAGACGATGTTGGAACGTGGCCGGACCGGTTGCGCGACGCGGCCGCACGTTACGACAGAGAGTCTGCCGATGTCACGTCAAGCACCCGACTGGTCGAACTGCTCGATGGAAGACCCTTGCGCGCCTATCACGGAACGAGGCTCCTGCCGCACGAGGTTCTGAGCATCCGCAGCGATGGACTCCGCGCGTTGAGCGTTGAGCTGGTAACGGCGAAACTCGACGCTGCGCAGAGCTTAGGTGTGCTGTCGTCAGACGACCGCACTCAACTCCAGCAGCGCCAAGTGTTCTCGCCGGATAGCCCGAGCCATAACTCGCTATCGGGCCGACTAGACCGGGTCTGTGTAGCTGTCGGCATCGACACCCTAAAGGGGCGAGGGTTGGACCTGTTACTCGACACTTGGGGAGGCGAGGGCGTCTTCAAGGGCGCCAAGGATCTCGAGAAACTTCTGACAAGCATCGGTACGCCGTCGATCGTCGTTCTCGATCTCCAACTGACGGGGCGGGAGTTCCGTAGCTGGGGGCCTGTGATGGCCTTATTCTCCGCGCTGCTCGCTGGCGACGAAGTCTGGGACGCCGAAATTCACGTACTCGATTCGGTGGCACCATCCGAGGTCGTCGAGATCTGGCAGCCTGGGATGCGAGAGTTCGACCAGCTCAACCAGTAGCGTAGTGACGATGCCAACATTCAAGTACGAGATGGAGCGTCGCCCCGGTATGGGCACTTGGTACCGCTGGCATTGCCCGAAATGTGGGCGCAGGGGTGAACTTCAACTGGACAACGAGTTCGCCAAGAAGGACGCCCGCGAGTCCCACGGCTATGGCAAGTGCCCGTCGTAGCTTCAACTACTTCAGGTCTTCGGGGAAGACCCCGTCGAAGCCGGGAACCTGGTCCCGGAAGTGGTTCAACAAAGCGCGGTCCGGCTCGCCGGGATTCGCGGCCATGTGCCGGCGGAGATTCTCGGAAATCGCAGGGTCGACCTTCCCTTCAGGCGTGCCGTGCAGGATCTTGTCGATCAATTCAAGACTCTGTGCACGGCGAGCTCCGGGATCGGGCGTGGGGCCGGTGGGCTTGCGGCGGTTGCTCATCGCCCGACAGTGGCACAGGCCACCGACAATTCGAGATGGAATCGCAGCGCGGAAGAAGGCCTAGAGACCGAAACGACGGGTTGGCGGGCGTCAGGCGTTCCGACCTTCTCGAGCAGCAGCGCGACACGGGCCTTGTCCCACCATCTGTCAGAGCAGATCACCAGACTTGGCACATGAAGCCGAGCGAGCGACACGAGCAGCACGCAGATCTGATGACGGCGTTCCGTCACGCTTACGTCGACCTGATCAACAGCTCGAAACTCTTCCAACCGGAGGATTCCTTTATCCCGCGGTTCGGTCCGGCCAGCGACCACTCGAGCTGGCAGGCGAAATACTCGGCCGTCTCCGCCGCAGCCGGAGCAGCCTCGCGCGCCTATCGCCCGTACGGCGGCGTGATGACACTCCGCAATGCTGCGGTCGTCATGAATGGTGTCGACCCGGTCGCCAACTGGGAGATGAGCTTGAAGGACCCGAAGCAGCTCCCGCCGGAATCTGTCTTATCCGCCGTCGAGGCTGCCGTGGCGAACGCGTCCCAGCAGGCACTCGAAGCTCGTCAGAGGGAACGCGGTATCACCGGACTGATCGCCGCGTTTCTGCGGTGGCCGTCGAACCTTCGTGAGGCTGTCGGACCCGGTCGGGGTGCGCAGCGGGCAGCAGCCGGATTCATCGGACTCCTCGGCCAGATCTTTGTCGGTGCGATCGGTGCAGCGTTGTCGGTGGGGATAGTCGCGGGTTCGGTTGCCCTGTGGCGACTGGCCTTTTAGAACGGGCTCGGGCCGGGGCCGGCCCTACTCTCCAGGTCGCTAACGCGAACGATCTCCAAGACCGCGATCTTGCCCTTGACCTGGCCGGCGGCCCAGATGCCCTGGCGCTCGCCGCCGAGAGCGGCGAATCCCGCCGCAGCGAGATTGTCGAGGTGATCTTGAATGGACCGCTTTGCGCTGCGCACGGCCCGGAAGCCGTTGTCGATCACGCTCGGCGCAATCTCGCCCCAGTCCTTAAAGTCCTGCAAAGCTCCATCAACAAGATCCGCCTCGTCATCGGCGAGGTCTTCGGGCGAGCCGCACTGGTACGCCATCGCGCCGCCCATGAGGTCCCAGACCTCGGCCCCGGACAGCAGCGCCACAGCCAAGGTGGTGCCGTCGTCGTCTGAAGAGATCTCTTCGTTGCCCAGCCGGGAGGCCACCCACAGGTCGTGTCGGTTCTTCAGGTTCCTCAGCAGCTCAACGGTGTACCGGGTGGGCTGAGCATCGACTTCGGTGTGGTCGTTCGCGCACAACAAGATCAGATTCGCGTAGCCGTCCCGAGTCGCCTCGTCCAGCGGCTCGTAGCGCGGGCCTCCGGGGGAGCGGGCGATGATGTGGGCTTCCTCCCCGACGAGCGCTCCGGGCAGCTCGTTCACGTCGTCGCGGATCAGCTCCTTGCGGCAGATCGCACAGCGGTTCCCGGAGCGCGCCCATAGCCGCTTACGTGTCTCGCTGGTGATCGTCACGATGTCTAGTGTCGGCTAGTCAGTCAACGGGCGCTTGAAGGTGCACGATTTCGGGGTCATGGTCGAGGACGGCCAGCCGTCGCCGGACAGCTTGATCCGTCACGTTGTTTTTGAAGTGGCGGGATGAGGGCGCGGAAGGTCCTGTATGTGGAATTTCTTCTGAAAGCGACCGCACTTGCTCACCTGCTGGGGCGTCCTCTGGGTGGGTCGAATGATCGCCGTTGCAAGGCGGCGTCTTGTTGGCGGATACGGTCGGAGATGCGGTTTTCGGCCGCGAGGAGTCGGATGACCCGGGAGTCGAGGGCCGCTGTCGCGTGATCATCGGGTAGGGGTCCCTGGCTTTCCGCAGTCTCGAGGAGACGGTGCGGGTCGTGGCCTTGCTGGGCGAGTACGGCGAGCCGTTCAGCAAGGACAGGCGTGTGGTTGTCGCGGCGTCCGACGAGCTCGGTGATTGGCCGGATCCACGCGGTGCCTTGCTTGTCGACGTGCTGATTGAGGCGTTGATCGAGCCGCTGTTGGTGTTCGCGAGCCGCGAAGTCGACCTGTGGTGAGCCAGTCGGCCTCCGGTCGCTCTCAGGTATGCCGTTGGCGGCGCGCCACACTTCTAGGTCGTTCGTGAGGCTGGCGGGGAGAGTGGTGTTCGGGGGCAACCACTCGTGCGTACGCTCATCCGCTTCTGTCCGTACGTCGCTCGCGAAGGTGCTGACCTGCGCTGCGCGCTTGGCTAGATATGCGCCCCAGTTCGGGTCTTCAGCGTGCTTGGAAGGTATGGCGGGTAGCCAGGGCAGCGGACCGCCTCCCGTCGGAGCGAGGGTGTGAAGTCGCCAGCCGAGGACGAGTGCTGCGTTGTCGGCATCGTCCAGCGGACGGTACGTGACGGCGGTCTCGAGGAGATCGCGAGCACTCAGTCCGTTTGATTCGATCATGAGGAGCTGCGCCGACAGAGTCGGCCATCCCGTCGAGTCGGTGAGCCCGGGCACCAGTTGTTCCGCCTGGTCCGCGATCCCGAGAATGCGATCCGGACCGAGCACGTCTGCGGCAGCGGCGATGAGTGCATCGGCATACCTTGTGGTGGCAGCATGGAGCTGCGCCGCCGGTGACGTCGCTTCGCGAGCGGTGGTCGTGGCGGAGGCAGCAGCCCCGGTTCGGGCCAGGATGGATTCAAGAATTTCGGTCGCGGTCGCCGGCTCGCGAGTGTCTGGGTGGAGCAATAGGTGAAGGTCGCCGTCGCGGTGCATCGCTAGGTGTACGTGGTTGGCGTGGCGTCCTCTGGTCACCATCGTGTAGAGCGTCTCGCGAGATTCCGTTCCGGTGATGACCCCGTGCACGGTGTCAGCGGTGATGCCTTGGGCGCTGTGGACGGTGGATGCGTACCCGAGCTCGACGTGCTGGGCGACGTACGGGGCAGGCAAGGTGACCTGCAGGCCGGATGTCGTGTTGCGGGCCGTGAGTGACTGGCCGTGGACGCCGGTGATGGTCCAGCGGTCGCCATTCTTCACCCAGTCGGTAGGACTGATTGCGAGCCTTCGGTCGTTGCGTCGGGTACGGATGGTGTCGCCGATCGAGGCGCGGTTTCCGTCGGCCAGGTCGACCTCGGCGTCAGGGTCCGTGTTGTCGAGCCGCGCGGTTCGGGCTCGTTGATTCAGCTCCGTCACGAGGTCACGCGTAGGGGCAAGCATCAGCGAGTCCAGTCCCGCTGAGCGGTCCTTCGACCATGAGGTGAACACCGCATCGGTGGTCGTTGCGGGGCTGCCGATATGGACGCGGTCCTGGTCGAAGTAGTACCCGAGAGCCGAGGGCTTGCCGTCACGCAAGGAGATGGACGCGGCTGCTTCGGCGGCGTCGGTGAACCGCATGAGCTCGTCCAAGCGTGCTGCGCCGTGGGTGGCCGTGATGTCGCGCAGCACCCCACCGGCACCGATGGCTGAGAGCTGTTGGTCGTCGCCGATGAGTCGCACGGACGCGCCGTTCTCG
Organism: Aeromicrobium sp. 9AM; assembly: GCF_902506105.1. GTDB lineage: Bacteria > Actinomycetota > Actinomycetes > Propionibacteriales > Nocardioidaceae > Aeromicrobium. The sequence goes on along the minus strand of NZ_LR733304.1, from coordinate 1,727,248 downwards.
ATGGCATGGTCGATGACGCGGGCCAAAGTCAGCGTGTCGGCCATGCCCGCTTCGTCGATGATGACGAGCGTCTCCGGGCCGATCGTCAGGGACGGGGAGGGGTTTCCGGTGTCGAGGTCGTGCACGAGCTTGGCGAGGGTGTCTGCGTTGATCCCAGCCTCGGCTCCGAGGGCGGCCGCGGCCGCAGCAGACGGCGCGAGGCCAACCACGTGTCCTCCGGCGTCGTGCCATGCGCTGGCCAGAGCCCGCATTGCGGTGGTCTTGCCAGAGCCTGCCGCTGCGATGCCAACTTGCACTCGGCGCCCACTGGCGGCCATCTCTCTGACCAGTTCGGCCTGCCCTCGGTTGAGGGTGGTGCCGTTCGCGCCGCTCTCCAGTAGAGCCAGCTCCACGGCATCGGTGGGAACTACGCGTCCGTCTCCTCGATCTGCGGCGGTCATGATCTGTTGCTCGGCGTCGAGGATCCTGGGGCTGGTGAAGAGATCGCGGCCGGTATGCCGGTAGACGCTTGAACCATCCGCGCGAGTCAGTTGTTCGGGGTCGCTGATCGCGTCGAGGTCGGGAGTCAGGTTGATCGACATTTGCTCGAGGACGTGGTCGATGACCCAGCCAACGGCCGCGTCGACGTGGACCGGGGCGATCTCGGCGCCGCGCATCTGGCGCTGCACTTCGGCGTACACATGGCTCTTCTTCCACGTCGCCCGGTGTGCCTCTAGCGCTCCGACCACTTGGTTTGCGGTGGCCGCGACCCAGGTCGCTGATATCTCCTGGCGGTGGGTCAAGGCCGGGCTTAAGGCCTCGGCCGCCATGCTGTCGACGGTGGTGCGTGAACCCAGAGTGCTGGCAGCCTCGACGCGCCACGCGGCCCGCTGTTCGGTCAACGAGCGCGGCTCGTGCTTGGAATCCCGCGTCTCCAGGTTCGCCTGTTGCGCCAGGCCGATCGCTTCGAAAGGTGTCGGTGGGCGCCCGTGCATCTGCTGGAAGGCGTCCGCTAGCTCGCCTTGGCGTACGTTGATGTCGCGGCGCCGCTTCGACCATTCCTGGTTCAACGCTGGGTCGACGCCCACGATCTCGCGCACCGGACGCTTCCCCCGATCGGTCTCGGGCCGCTCCGCGAATCGGACGCCAAGGTTTTCGGACAGGTGTCGCTCGAGTGCGGTGTTGTAGGTCTCCGATGCCGCCACTGCCGCCTCGTAGAGCACCCGACCGTAGATCGCGAGCCACTTCCCGCCCGTCGTCTGCACCTTGTTCGCCACCGCCACATGCGTGTGAAGGTCAGGGTCACCGGCACGGGAGTCGCGATGGGGGAATGCTGCCGCTAGCAACCCACGCGTCTCGACCTGCCGAGCCCCGTTCAACCCTTCGCGAGTGAACAACGCCTCACGCTCCACGAACCTCAACGCGTCGGACACCGCAGCATGATGAGCTTGCTCGATCACCGCCGATACCTCCGGCGGGGCGATCGCCCACAACGTGGAGACTGATTTGACGGGGGAGAACGTCAGGTCGAAACCGGCGACCGCAGCGCGTGGCGGTCGCGAGTATCGCTTCAGAGCGGCGTCCAGCTCGCGAGGGTTCGCGGGTGCACGGCCGTGCTCCTCGACGAAGAATTCCCGGGCGACCTCCGTGCGCGCGCGGGCACGGATATCGGCTGGCGCAGCCGGGTGAGCGAGTTCCTTCCCGGCACTCAGGGCCCGGGTGCGAAGTCCTACCTCCGCCCGAAAGTCATCGCTGAGACGGCTGTCGTACAGCCGGTACGGCCTGCCCAGCCGCTCGCCCGAGACTGGGTCAAGCCCGTGGCCAAACAGCTGAAGCATCTGCTCGGCTGTCACGGTGTCGCCGGTCTCGATGCCAGCGATCCCTCCCAGCCCTGAGCCCATCCAAACTCCCGGCGCCTCACCCTTCGCCGAGTAGTAGTCCGCCAGCGCTAGGTGCCCCTTCTCAGTCGAGTCCATCGCAGCGACCTGCCGGGTCAAGTACTCATACCCGGAGCCGGCCGAGAGCTTGTGCAACGTCATGGTCACGTTCCCCAAGGCCGGGAAATCGGAGCGAGTGGCCAATCGAGGCGCCCTCAATGAAAGAGGTGTGTGGATGTTCGGTACGGCGAATTCTTGGCGCTAGTCATGAGTTGACGTGTTCGCTCATGAGGCGGACTTCCGTCGTCGCAAATCAAGTGTTCGGCGAGCGTGTCATGAAGTGGCGCTGACGATCCGAGGTCGCATTCGCGGTTTGATCCAGATTCCAATCGGTGGCCGGATCAGACCGCCAACCTCAAGTCCCACCGAGGTGGGACCTTGGACCGTGTCGTGTCTCGGCGGGCGGGGCGAAGGTAGGAGCAGATGTGAGTCGCTGAGCGGAAGGTAGAAGAGCATGTCGAAGGATTCGACGGGCAACATCGTCGTAGGAGTTGACGGGTCAGAGGTAGGCGCCGCTGCCGTGCGCTATGCGGCGGTCCGCGCGCGGCGGGAGGGCTGTGGCGTGCACGTGGTTCATGTGCTGCCCCACATGATCCCGATGAATCCCATGCTTCCTCTCGGCAGCGCGGACACCTTCCCGGAGGTGGGAGCGCGGATCGTCGACGCGGCGCGTATCGAGGCCGAGAAGGTCGGAGGGTCTGACGTCCGCGTTACGACGGCGGTCGTCGAGGGTCATCGAGCGTCCGCGATCGTCAACGAGGCTGAAGGCGCGCGCCTGATCGTCCTGGGCCACGCTGACCGGTCCCGGATCCACATGTTCACTGACCGGACCTTCGCGGGCGTTGCAGCACACTCGTCCTGTCCCGTCATCGCGGTTCCGGCGACTTGGCATGACCTGAGCCGGGACAAGATCGTGGTGGGTGTCGCCGACACCGAGCAGGTGGATGGCGCGCTGGAGGAAGCTTTCAGGCGCGCGGACGCCATGGATGCTCAGCTCGCGATCGTCCATGCCTGGATGGTCGACAACGCATATGAGGACATCATCTTCGACAGGGTCGAGCGGGAGGAGATTCGTCGGCGCGGGGAGGCGGGGATCAGGGCGGCCATCACCGGACTGCGATCCGACTTTCCGGAGGTCGAGGTCAGCGTCGTGGTTGAGCACGCTGAGCCAGCGCGTGCCGTGCTCAACCACTCCCAGGACGCCACCCTCGTCATTCTTGGCCGCCGGTCGCGTCATGGCCTTCCCGACCTGCAGCTGGGATCGACGACGCGAACGGTCGTTCGTCACGCCACCTGCCCCGTCGAGGTCGTCCCGGTCAGCGCTTCAGCTGCCAGTCCCGCATCATGACCGTTCGAACCACCATTGACGTCGCCGGTGGAGTCTTGGTCGCGCACGACGGATCTGCTCGTGCTCAAGCCGCATTGCGTACGGGAATGCGATTTGCCGCTGCGCTGAATCGACCAGTCACGGTGGTACGCGCGTGGAGTCTCAGTGCGGCTCCCCGACCCAGCACCGCCGCGCCTGGCTACATGCCCCCGTTTGAGGACTTCGAGGCAGCCACGCTGGCGGCCCTTGAGGCTGACATCGCCCCGATCCGGACGGAGTACCCCGATGTGACGATCACGGCCACCGTCGTGCATGGCAGTCCGGCGCAGAAGATTATCGAGGCGTCCGGCAAGGCCGACCTGGTCGTGGTGGGCAGCCGCGGCGACGGTGGGTTCAGCGGGCTGCTGCTCGGATCGGTCAGCGAGCAGGTCGTGCGCCACGCGAAGTGCCCCGTGCTCGTTGACAAACCTGCGCGCCATGTCAGCCGGCCCTCCGCCGAGCAGGAGAGGATCGAGGAGGCGCTGGCCAGCGAGCTCAAGCTCGACTGACGCAGCCACGGTTACGTTGTCGGGGCCAGCAGCGTGAGGCGCACGGTGTTGGAGCCGTCGTCATTCGTCACCACATCCAGTTGTCCTCCGGTCGCCTCGGCACAGCTTCGGGCGATGTCGAGCCCTAGGCCACTCGAGCCGCGGTCGCTGCGACCGCGGTGCGTCGCACCCGGGGGCAGGCCCGGCCCACGGTCCACCACGTCGATCTGGCATCCCTGGGGTGTGCGCTTCACCGCGACGTGCAGCGGGGAGTCCTCAGGTGTGTGAGCGATGACGTTCTCGATGAGTGCATCCAGCGCGGCTGACAGCTCGTCTGCGGTGCAGGCGACATCAACAGCGTCGGTCTCGTCGTTGTCGACGCTCACCAGACGACCCTGGTCCTCGGCCAGAGGCGTCCAGAAGGCAACCCGGTCCGAGACCACCTGGTGCGCGTCGCAGTGCCGGTGGTCGCGGTCGGCCTGAGGCAGACGAGCGTGGCGGATGACGGCCGTCAGGGTTCGGTCGAGAACGGCGATGTGCCGTGCCAACTCGCGAGACTGCTCGGAGTCGGGCAACGCCTCGACGTCGAGCCGGATCGCGGTCATGGGGGTGCGCAGCCGATGGGACAGGTCGGCGATGGTCTCTCGCTCGGAGGCGAGGAGTTCCTCGATCCTCTCGGCGAGCGTGTTCAGGGCCGTCGAGACCTCGGCAATCTCCCGGGCACCGCTGACGGGGGCACGAGCGTTGAGCCGTCCGGCTCCCAGCTCACCTGCAGTTCTCGCGGTGGCCACCAGAGGGCGGGTGAGGCGTCGCGTGACGATCTCGGCGCCGACCGCTGACAGCATCAGGAGGAGGACGGCGCCACCACCGATGACGGCCCAGCGCTCATAGACCTCGTGATCAACCGTGCTGTCGTCGACGTAGGCGCGAACGAGTGCGCGGCCCGATGCACTGTTGGACTGAATGTTGATGATCCGTCCGTGCCTGGTCTGCTGGAGCGAGGACACGGAGACCGTGCCGAGATCGTCGTTGTCGCCGTCGTGATCGTCGTCGTGGTCCCGCTTGGGCTCGCTCCCGTCGGGCGCTCGAGGAGCGTCGTCGGGCAGGGTTGCGCCGATGGCCGAGCCGTCCGGCAGCATGACGGTGATCGCGGCGTCGGTGCGGGAGTTGACGCGGGCGACATACTCCGTGATCTGTGCCGCCGAGTACGACCCCGTGCTCAGGTAGTCGGCGACGCCTTGCGCGAGATACTGGGTCTCGCGGACCACACGGTCCGAGGCAGACTGCTTGAACGCGATCGCCAGGGGCACGGCGAAGAGGATCAGCACGAGTGCCGTCAGCCCGGTGGCGAGCATCAGGATCCGGCGGCGCAGGGTCATGAAGGATCCACGAGCTTCACGCCGACCCCGCGGATGCTGTGCAGGAAACGCGGCTTGGCGGCCGACTCGCCGAGCTTGCGCCGCAACCAGGAGACATGGACGTCGACGGTCCGGTCGCCCCCACCCCACGGCAGGTTCCACACGTCAGCAAGCAGGTTGTCCTTGGACACGACCTGGCCCGGACGTTGGGCCAGGTAGAGCAGGAGGTCGAATTCCTTGCGGGTCAGCGTCAGGGGTTCGCCGCCGAGATGGACCTCGCGCCCTTGGGGATCGATGACCAGGTCGGCGATGCGGATCTCGGTCGGCTGCGCCTCAGCCCCGGAGCCGTGACGTCGCAGGATGGCCCTCACGCGGGCCAGGACCTGGCCCGCCGAATAGGGCTTGACGATGTAGTCGTCCGCACCGGCGTCGAGGAGCCGGATCACGCCGCCCTCGTCGTCGCGCGCGGTGGCGATCAGGACGGGCACGTCGCTCAGCGAGCGGATCATGGCGAGGACATCCGAGCCTTCCAGGTCGGGAAGTCCGAGGTCGAGGACAACGGCATCCGGGGCGAACTCGGTGAGCCGTCCGAGGGCGTCAGAGCCTCGCGCCACCGCAGCGACCGTCACACCCTGCGCCGTGAGGGCGCGGCTCAACGCCTCTCGGATGTCGTCGTCGTCCTCGACGAGGAGGATGCGGGTCATGCCGCCGAGCGTAGTCCGCAGCACTGGTCTCGAACGCGCCCTCGCGCGATTCACCCTCACTCGACGCGCAGGGCGAGTGCGGGGCATGCCATCGCAGCCTGGCGGGCGGCCTTGACGAGATGCGGCTCGACCTCTGGCTCATCGATGAGCGGGAATCCCCACTCGTCGAGGCTGATCTTCTCGTGCAGCAGGCGGGCGCAGATGCCGTGACCTTCGCAGCGGGTCCAGTCGACGGCGATGCTGGTCATCGTGCACTCCTCGGTAGCGGCAGGACCGCCGACGGGGGGCGGCCGCAGGCGCCGTGCAGCCGGTGGACCCGGATGTCGTCGGCGAGCGTCGTGATCGCCGATGACATGAACTGCACTGCCCCGTCGGGGTGGGCGCAGGCCCCGCGCCCACGAACCTGTTCCAAGCGTCGGATGGCCTGTGCCTCGGAGCCGGTCCCGTCGGCGAACGCCTGCATGTCGTCGGCCAGTGCAGGTAGGCCGAAGAAGCACGGACCACACTGACCGGTCGACTCGGCGGCGAGCCAGCGGCTGACCGCGGCCACCTCGGACAGCACGCACGTGCCGGGGAACGGGCGGGCGATGACTCCGGCACCCAGAGGTGCCCCCGCCGCGCGCAAGCTGGAGCGAGTCAGAGGGAGGTCGTGTGCCGCGCGCGTCCAGGTCCCGTGGTAGCCACCGATCAGGACGGGAGCGTCGGCCTGCCCGGGCAGGAGCATCTCGAGCGGAGTTCCGTTGGGCACCTCGAGCACCCCGGGTCGCACGACGTCGCCGAGGAGCGTGACGAGGCTGCTGCCCGGCTCGACCGGTGAGCCCGTACGAGCGTAGTCCGCGACGCCCATCCCGGTGAGCAGGGCGATCTGCGCGAACGTCTCGACGTTGGAGGCGAATGTCGGCCGTCCGGACATCCCGTGGGTGTGGGGGAGGTGGCGCCGTCCGCCCGGTCGCGCTACACCTGCGTTGAGGCCGTTGATGACGGCCCGGATCTCGCCACCGACGAAGCCGTCACGCGTACGGACGACCGAGATCGCATCGGCATCTGGACGTTCACGTGCGGCCCGGACGAGCGACTCGTACGACCAAGGGTCGTGGATGGCGATCGTGATGACCTGCGTGTCGAGGGCATGTGCCGCGACGAGCGCACCGTCGATCACCAGGTGGGGGACTGCGGTCATCAGGGTGCGGTCCTTGCGGCTGGCGGGCTCGCCCTCGCTGCCGTTGACGAGGATCGCCGTGGACGATCCGGTCGGCATCGCCTCGAGCTTGGTGGCCACGGGGAAGGCGGCCCCACCACGGCCCAGGAGATTGACCTCTCGCATGGCGCCCAGGAGCCACGCGCGGCTGCGCAGGACTGGGTCCCCGTGGAGCGCGCGGTGGTGTGCTGCGTCGACGTGACCCACCTGGTCGACCCCGGCCAGCAGGCGAGGTGTCCCCAGCGAGCTCACGGAACCCGCGTGCGCGTTGTCGATGATGGTCATGACCGGCTCCTTTCGAGAGTGCGTGCTCTGGTCAGTGGGTCTGCCGCGGAGCGTGCGCGCGAGCGCAGCCGTACGGCGACGGCCACCGCGACCGCTCCGCCACACGCGAGGTAGACCGCGGTCGTCCACCGCGCGCCGGTGTCCGTGCCGGCGAGCACACCGTGTGCCATGGCCGCCACCCACCCGAGGTAGGCCATCACGTGGATGGAGCGCCAGGCTCGGGCCGCGCGCACCGATGTGGCCAGTCGGCCGCGGGCGGCGCCCGACACTGCGACCAGGGTGAACAGGTACACCGCGATGGTGCCCAGAGCCAGGGCGAGCGGACGGTAGCCAGCTGTGTACGGGATCAGTGCGCCACCGATGCTGACGTTGACGTAGGAATCCATCACGAGGAGGACAACGTGTGCTGCCAGCGCCACAAGACCGGTGATGGCTGCGGACCGGTGCGCCATCTGGACGAGGTAGCGGCGGTCGATGTCAGCCGACTTCAGACTGCGGTTGCGGCCGGGGGAGAGCGCACCGAGGACGGTCGATGCGGTGAACGCGACGAGCGCGACCACACCTGCTGCGCGGGCGAGATACCAGAGAGTCATCAGGCCACCTGCTTCGCGCCCGGCCACGTGCCGACAGTCGTCACATGGCCGTCCTGTCCGACGAGGCGCGCCGGATGACCGCGTTCTGCCAGGAAGCCAGCCGCGTCCTCACCGAGGACGATGGCGGCGGTGCTGGCGATGTTGGCGTCCAGGGCGCTGTTGGCCCAGACCGTGGCAGTACGCCAGGGTCCGGCCGCGGGCTCGCCCGTACGCGGATCGATGATGTGGTGAGCGGACCCGTTCGCAGTTCTCCAGCGACGTGCTGCCGAGGACGACGTAGCCAGGCCCCCGCTCGTCAGCCCGACCTGCTCGCCCGGTTCGCCGGCCTGCTCGCTGATCCGGATCTGCCATGGTGTGGGCTTGTGACCCGCCACTGCGACGTCACCACCGATCTCCACGAGCACCCCGGTCCCCAACGCGGCGATCGCGTGCGCTGCGCTGTCGGCAGTCCACGACTTCGCGGTGGCGCCGAGGTCCAGGGCAAGGCCGGCAGGGACACCAACTCGCGACAGCTCATGATCGACCTGGATGCTGTGCCAATTCGCGCGGTGCGGTGCCGCGGACTCACCAGTGAGGACGAGGCGATCTCGTACGAGCTCGATGTCCTGGGCGTATCCCGCGCGTATGACGTGCGCTCCGACGGTCGGATCCACGAGGCCGTCGGTCGCTCCTGCCGCGGTCATCGCCACGTCGACCAGCTCGGTCATGCGGCGGGCAACCGGCACGAGCCGGCCAGCCGCCTGGTTGACCCGTGACACGTCCGAGGTCGGGACGAAGCGGCTGGCTGCGTCTTCGACGTCGGACATCAGGTCGGTCAGAAGGCGTCGGGCGCGATCGAGCGTCGCGCCGTCCGTCACGGTGAGTCTGACGTGGCAGGACCAGTCCTGCCACACCGCTGACGCGCTCATGATGCGTTGCTCGAGCCATCGCTCGAGGAGCTGGCGTCCGGAGCGGTCAGTCCCGACCCGGTCGACGAATTGTGTGAAGTCGACGTGTCCTGCGAGCCCGTACCGGTTGACGTGGTCTGAGTGGCGTTCCCCGCTGTGGCCGCATATGCCGTCACGCCACCGGTGAGCACGACGCTCGTCGCGGCGATGGCCAGCAGGTGCTTGCGTGCGCGGGACGCCAGGAGCGATCGCGGTGATGATGCTGACGTGTTCATGAGTCCACTGTTGTCGTGACTGCGTCATGGTTGCCTCAGCGAGGAGTCAAATGCAGGTCAAATCGGGCTGAGAGGCAGCCGTGGTGTTCAGCCGACGGCTGTGCCGAACAGCCGTCCGATGGCGTACGTCAGGGCCAGGCCGGCAGCGCCGCCAACGACGACCCGCGTCACCGCGCGCCGTACGCTGCTGTGTCCCAGGTGCGCGCTGAGCACCCCGGCGATCGCCAGAGCAACAAGCACGATCGCCACTGTGACCGCGACGCGGACCGAGGTGGGCGCGAGCAGGATGGCGAGCAAGGGCAGCAGCGCGCCGAGCGTGAAGGCCACGGCTGATGCGAACGAGGCGTGCAGGGGGTTGGTGAGGCTTCCAGAGTCGATGCCCAGCTCGATGTCCGCATGTGCGGCAAGTGCATCGTTGTCTGTCAGCTCTTCGGCGACCTTTTGCGCGGTTTGGACGGACAGTCCTTTGCGCACATACATGTCCGCCAGCTCTAGGAGTTCTTCTGCAGGCGAGTCCCGCAGCTCCCGCCTCTCGAGGGCGAGGTGCGAGCGCTCGCTGTCCCGCTGGCTGCTGACCGAGATGTACTCGCCCAGGGCCATTGACACCGCACCGGCGACGAGACCGGCGAGACCGGCCGTGAAGATGGTTCCCCGGTCCGCCGTGGCACCGGCAACTCCGACCACGAGACCGGCTGTGGAGACGATGCCGTCGTTGGCGCCGAGCACGCCTGCGCGCAGCCAGTTCAGGCGAGAGGCCATCCCGCCCATGTGTGGCTCGCCGCCGTGATTGGAGCTCATGAGGGTCCGCTACCCGCCGGACTGGCTGGTAGAGCTCATGTCAGTGTCCTGCCACGCTGCCTTGGCGCCGCTGTGCCCGATGCGGGCTACCTGCACGGTGGTGCCCAGGGCCGCAGCGATGGCGAGGACCGCCACCCCGCGCGCCAGAAGCGTGCTCGCGGATTGCCCGCGGTTGGCGCGGTGGTGGATCGCGTAACCGACCACGGCGAAGACGAGCAGGCCGATCATCCAGGGCAGGAGCCCCTCGGCCATGTCGGTGTGCTTCTCGAGCAATGCCGATCTCTCGACGTGCCTCTCCAGCGTCTCGCCGGTCGATGTCGACAGTGGTACCAGGATCACCCCGATCAGACTGATGGCCGCGGGCAGTGGCCCAGCCCAACGGCGGAACCGTGGCCACACTGCAGCAAGCACCACGGTCAACGCAGCAAGCGGGATCATGACGACCGTGGCGTGGACGATGAGCGGGTGCAGGGGCAGGCCGTAGAAGTCGTTGGGCATGGCAGGTCCTTCGGGTCGGCGGGCGGATGCAGTCCGCGGGTTGGGATGGCTGGATCAGGAGGCGCTGCTGGTTGCGTCTGGTGCGGCGGCCCGTGTCGGGCTGGGACGGACCACCCCCGGTCGCCGTGTGCTCTGCGCACGAGGCTCGGGTACGCGCCTCGCCTTGAGCACGGGCCTCCTTGAGGGAACCGGGGTTGGTGACGATGCGCTCGGAGACTGGGGGGCATCGGACTCAGCCTCCGCCGCCAGCACACCTGTCACGGTGCTTCCCGCGACAAGCCCACTGCCGACGATGATCGCGGTGTGCAACCGGGCCCGTCCGGTGAGGCGCGCGCGAACGTTTCGGGCGGCTCTGTCCATACGGACATCGTGTTGCCGGCACGCTCATCGGTGGGTCATCAGAACGTCAAATCGAGGTCAAATGATCGGGTCGGCTCCGGTTTGCCGTTTGCTGGGGCAGTCTCACGTCTCGATTCTGGTGCTCCTCGCTGCTTGCACGCAGAGTCGCTCGGCCCGGTTGAGAGGGCCGTTGGTCCCGCGCGGACCCGACCTTGGCCCGTGATGCGCAGCCTCACTCGATGGTCGACTGAGGGGGCGCACAACCTCCCCGAGAGAAGGCACACCATGAAGGCACTTGTCGTGTACGAATCCATGTTCGGCAACACCGCCGCGATCGCCAAAGCGATCGTCAGCGGACTCCGCGAGACCATGAACGTGGACCTGCACGAGGTGCAGGATGCGCCGACCGCACCGTCGGACGACATCGACCTGATCGTTGCTGGGGGACCGACGCATGCGTTCTCGATGAGTCGCACGGCCACCAGGACCGATGCAATGGCGAAGGGGGCCATCCACGGGAAGGTCGACTTCGGGCTCCGGGAGTGGCTCGACGGGATTCCAGCCGGCCACCACGCGGCCTCCCTCGCCACGTTCGACACGCGTGTCACCAAGGTGCGGCACCTGCCGGGGTCGGCAGCCAGAAGCGCTGCCAAGGTCGGGCACAAGCATGGCTTCACCACCGGCTCCTCACCCGAGAGCTTCTACGTCGAGGACATTGACGGCCCGCTCCACGAGGGGGAGCTCGAGCGGGCGACGGCCTGGGGTCGCGAGCTGGGTGCGCTCGTCGCGGCATCATGAGCCCCAGCCGTGTGGTCCTCGCAGACGGCAGTCTCGCTGAGATCAGGTCACTTCGGAGCGCAGACCGACCGGCCGTGACCGCACTGTTCGACTCGTGCAGCGAGGAGAACCTCTACACACGATTCTTCTCGGTTGGGCACGGAGCTGTGGCGAGACACGTCGACCACCTCTTCGACCGCAACCCGGACACCCGCACGTACGTGATGGTCAAGGCCGGCCGGCTCATCGGGATCGCCGACGTGGAACGGGTCGACGAATCGACGAGCGAGATCGCGTTCCTGGTCGCCGATGACTCGCACGGTCTGGGCGTCGCGACGCTGCTGCTCGAGCGGGCCGCAACCGACGCCCGCGCGGCCGGGGTGGAATGGTTCGTGGCAGACGTATTGGCGGTCAACCACCCCATGCTTGAGGTGTTCACCGACGCCGGCTTCAGGATCGAACGGCATGCCGATCACGGCGACGTGGCGCTGCGCATGAACACCGAGCTCGGCGCGCCCGCGCGGGCCGCCATCGCAGCCCGGCACACAGCGGCCGTCGCCCGGATGCGTGGGACGTTGGTCCCGCAGCTCAAGGCGAATCGGCCCTGAACCCCGGGCCGGAGAACCGGCACGGTGGAGTCAACCATTCGTCCACCCAGGAGTTGTCATGAAAGCCGCCGTCGTCACCCAACTAGGCCAGCCGCTCGAGCTGCAGGAGCGTGCCGTCCCTGAACCGTCGATCGACCAGATCCTCGTACGCATCGAGGCCTCCGGCCTCTGCCACACCGACATCCATGCCGCGCACGGCGACTGGCCGGTCAAGCCGACGCCACCGTTTGTCCCGGGCCATGAAGGTGTCGGCATCGTGGAAAAGCTTGGAGAACGTGTCACTGCGCACCAGCTCGGCGACCGCGTCGCCATTCCGTGGCTCGGACACGCGTGCGGCCACTGTCGCTACTGCGTCGACGGTCGCGAGACGTTGTGCGAGAGCCAGCAGAACAGCGGCTACTCGATCGACGGGGCATTCGCCGAGTACGCGGTCGTCGACGCGCGCTATGCCGTCACGGTCCCTGAGGGCGTCGAGCCGTTCGACGCCGCACCGTTGAGCTGCGCGGGTGTGACGTCCTACAAGTCGGTCAAGGTCGCTCACGTCCAGCCTGGCGAGACCGTCGCGGTCTTCGGCATCGGCGGACTCGGTCACCTCGCGGTGCAGTACGCCCGCCTCGTCGGCGCGGTTGTCATCGCCGTCGACATCGACAGCGACAAGCTCGAGCTGGCCACCTCGCTCGGCGCCGATCATGTCGTCAACGCCGCGCAGGTGGACCCTGTCGCGGCGATCCAGGCCTTGGGTGGTGCGGATGTCGCGCTGGCCTACGCTGTCTCGCCCCAGTCCTTCGAGCAGGCGTTCTCGTCCCTGAGCAGGGGTGGGCGTCTCGTCTGCGTCGCGCTCCCGGCCGAGGGCACGATGAGCATCCCGATCTTCGAGACGGTGCTGAAAGGCATCGAGATCATCGGCTCGATCGTGGGGACTCGCCAGGACCTTGCCGAGGTGTTCGAGCTGCATGCCCTCGGACGTACGCGCGTCATCGCGGAGGGGCGCAAGCTCGAGCAGGTCAACGAGTCGATCGCGGAGCTGCTGGACGGACAGATCCAGGCCCGGCTGGTCTTCGAGTTCTGAATCGCGTGCGAGCCGAGGAGGCGTCATGAAGGAGCCGACCGCAAGACGGCCCGTGGTGGTCGGGATCTCCGGTGACCAGCCGGAGCTCCTGACGTATGCCGCCGAGATGGCGAACATGTTGGAGGCGCCGTTGCGCGTGGTGCACGCCGAGTCGATCACGATGCCCTCGGGTGATCCCTATCTGGGACAGGAGATGGGTCGTCTCCTGCACGAAGCCGCCCAATTGGTCTTGAATCATGCCAGGGACCGCTTGGCCGGTCACACTGCCGGTGACGTGGAGTACGAGCTGCGGACCGAGCCGGTGGTCTTCGCGATCGAGACGGAGAGCAAGGATGCCGCTCTGGTCGTGGTGGGGGCCGACGACGTGTCCTCCGTCGAGCGGGTGGCCGGCATCGACGTGGCTCGTCGCGCAGCGCTGCACGGCCACAGCCCGGTGGTGGTGGTTCCAGCTGGCGTCTCGCATCCCGTGGTCACCGAGATCCTTGTCGCTCTCGATGTCCACAACGTCGTCGAGGAGGCTCTCGGCTTCGCGTTCCAGATCGCCGACCATACGGGTGCTCGCCTGCGGGCCGTGACCGTCCTGGCTCCGACGGTGGAAGCCGAAGAGCTGGCTTGGTGCAAGGGCCGCCTCAAGGGACACCTGGCGCACTGGCACAGGGTGTTCCCGCGTGTCGAGTGTCGCGCCGAGGTGATCCTGGGAGATCCGGGCGATGAGCTCGCCCGCGAGGCAGGAGAGGCCCAGATGGTCGTGGTCGGGCACCCCAATCAGCCGCATCGTGGGCCGTTCTTCGGCAAGCGCGTCGCCTCGTCGCTGCTGCGGGCGGCACCGAGCGTCGTGGCGGTCGTCCCGGTAGGCCGGGAGGACTGAGCACCGAAAGGTCAGTCAGTCCAAGGACACGATCGTCACGGGCGTACCTGGATGTTGTTGTGGACCGAGGTGACGTGGGGCGAAGACCAGGCGGCACGCGCGGCCTCGCTCCGCTCCAGCCAGGTGCGGACCGTGCCGGCAAGGGTGACGTCGGTGCCGACCGTCGTCACGCGGATCGCGTCCGCGTCGGTGGCTGCGTTGCGGATCAGCGCTCGCCGGATGTGCTCGCCGGTGTCGGAGGCGGAGGCTCGCGGAGCGAGCTCGATGCGATTCTGGACGTGCTCGACACCGATCACGTTGCCCACCAGCTCGGCCGCCTCGCGGCGCTGGAACTGATAGGTGACCTGGCCGGTGAGGATCGCGACGTGGTCGCGGACCTCGACCTTGACGGAGTCTCCTGGGACCTTGGACGTCCACTTGAGCGCCTCGCGGATCGCCGCGGCGATCTCGGTGTCGGTCGGTCGAGCGGTCGCCTTGCGACGTACCTCAAGCTCGTCGGCGACGACGCTGACCCCGGCAACGCGCATGGCAGCCTTCACCGCAGCGTTCCGTTCAGCGTGGCTGTCGACCTCGCCGGTGAGCGTGACGGCACCGTCGAGCAGCGATACGCCGATGCGGGTGTCGTTGAGCTCAGGCGACCAGGCGAGCTCATCGATGACGTCCTGCTGGATGAGGTGATCGGCGTTCTTCTTCATGGTCGTGTTCATGGTTCGACTCTCGTATTCACGGCGTCTCAGACCTAGGGACTTCTGACCCGGACGATGAGGCCCTTGGCCGGATTCCACGCGCACTCGAGAGGCGAATGATGGTGATCATGCCCAGCGAGGAATTCGAGGAAGCCATGGACACCACAGCACGTGACCTACCGGTGGTGGCAGGAGTCGCCGACAAGCAGCCGACCGTTCTGGACTACGCCCGACGGGAGGCCGAGCGCGCCGGCTGCGGGCTCAAGCTGGTGCACGCGTACACGGTCCCGCCGTCCGCGATGGGCTCGATCTACAGCCTCGACATTCCGGAGGCATTTCGGGCTGGCGGGCAGGAGATCCTCGATGAAGCCGTCCGCCACCTCGAGAACGAGGGCTGCACCTCGCCGATCGAGACCGTCCTGACCCGCGGATACGCACCCAGCGTGCTGGAGGCCGAGTCGGGATCTGCGCGCCAGATGATCATCGGACCGGACGAGTCCAAGCCGTGGTACATCCGTATGTTCGAGGGCAAGGTCGCCCACGAGCTGGTCGAGCGCGGGGAGTGCCCTGTCATCGTCGTGCCGGACTCATGGCGTCCGACCAGTCATGCTGCGCCGGTCGTGGTCATGGTCGATGGTGAGACCAGCGCTCATGGACCGTTGAAGTTCGCGTTCGACGCGGCATCGGCCCGAGGAGCCGAGCTGCGCGTCCTCCACGTGACGCCGCCGGCCGATGGGCTCGCCGACTCCGAGTGGGAGGCGATCCGGCGGGTCGTCGACTCCTGGTTCGACCACCATCCGCAGGTGCGCGGTGGCAGCCAGGAGGTTGCCAGCGACGTCCGCGAGGCCGCACTGCGCGCGGCTGAGGGAGCCGGAATACTCGTCCTGGGCCGGCCCCACGACCGCCGCCTGTCGAACCTGCTGATGGACTCACTCGCTCAGGAGATCCTCTCGGAGGCGGGCAGCCCGGTCGCTGTCGTTCCCGCCGAATACCGGGGCTGACGTGAGTCGCCGGAGGTCCGTCGGGACAGCGATAGGTGCGTTCTACCTGGTCATGGCCGGCATCAACATCGGGATCGTCGTCGCAGACGCCTCGACGTATCGGCACTTCGCCGATCACGGCCTGTGGTCGTTCGTCCGCTCGGGATGGCTCGACATCGTCATGGCGCATCCCGGGGCATGGATCGGCTTGCTCGCGGCGGGAGAGGTCGCGATCGGGCTGGCATTCCTCGGCCCAAAGCCGTGGCCACGTACCGCATACGCGGCTGCCATCGGCTTCCACGTGGCGCTGATGTCGTTCGGTTGGGGAGTCTGGCTCTGGGCCGTCCCGGCGATCGGTGGGCTCGTGATCGCGGCTCGCCACGACCTCGGGGCCGACGCGGGGCGCGCCCGTTCCCCGGCCCGCACGGCGACGTGACCGTGGCGACTCGGAGCTCGGCTCGGTGGTCCGGGACACGAGACCCGGTCGGCGACGCTCAGCGAAGCTGGACCAGGATTCGGTTGTCGACCTCGTCGACGTGAGGAGAGGACCAGGCGGCCAGCTCGGCTTGCCGCCTCTCGGCGTACGAGGAGACGGCTCCGGTGAGGAGGACCCGAGTCCCGTCGACAGTCACGTGGACGTGAGACGCGTCGATGGCGGCGTTCCTCACCAGGGCTTCATGAATACGCGTCTCCGTCCCGCTGGCACTGGCCTGAGCGCGTGGCTTGAGCGTCATCCGGTTCACCACGTCCGTGACGCCGGCGAGGTGCTCGATCAGTCGCATGGCCGTCTCCCGCTGGAAGTTCCACCCGAGCTCGCCAGTCAGGGTCACGACGTGGTTCTCGACCGCGGCCGTGATCGAGTCCTTGGGGATCTCGGAGCTCCACTTCAGGACGTTGTGGGCGGCGAATGCGATGTCTGAGTCCGTCCTCGGATCAGTGATGTGATGGACCAGGATCTCATTGGCGAGCGCTGTGACTCCGCGTGTACGCAGAGCTGCCTTGCCGGCCATGAGCTTCTGCCAGTAGGACGGGACCTGACCCGACAGCGTGACAACTCCGTCGCGGACGCCGACCCCGATCTTTGCCGCCTCGACCTCAGGTGCCCACCGCAAGGCGTTCTCGACGGCGTCCTGGAGATGCTGGTCGTGCGTCTTCTCCATTGTTGTCTTCATGATGCTCCCTTCCTGGTCCGGCCACGTGCCGGTCTTGCGATCGCGCGGGATTGCGCGGTACGCGGTCAATGGGTCGAGATCGCTCGGAGCACGTTGAGTCCTGCGGCGCGTCGAGCCGGAAGCACTGCGGCAAGCACCCCCACGACGGTGGCCACGGCGATGAACACCACGAGTCGCACCCATGGCACGGCAAGGTCAGTGATGCCCTGGTCCTTGACGATCTGTTGCAGGATCACGCCGAACAACAGGCCGGCCCCGATCCCCAGGACCGCGCCGAGCAGGGAGATGGCAATGGCCTCGAGCCGCACCATGCGCCTCAACTGGCGACGGCTGAGGCCGACGGCCCGCAGCACCCCGATCTCGCGGGTCCGCTCGACGATGCTCAGGGCCAGCGTGTTGACGATGCCGAGGGCAGCGATGACGATCGCCAGCCCCAGGAGTGCGTAGATCAGGTAGAGCAGCTGATCGACCTGACCACGTTGCGCCTCCGCGAAGTCGTCCTTGTTCTGCACCGTGACCGTCGGGAAGTCGGCGGTCGCGGCGTCGAGGTCTCGCGCCAGGGCCGCCTTGTCGGCGCCCGGCTCGGCGTTGACCGCGATCGACGTGTCAGCTCGCTGCACCTTGGCCGCAGTGAGGGTCGAGAAGGGGATGACGGCGTCCGCCACGACATACGTCGACTGGTAGATGCCGGTGACCCTGGACGGCAGATCGCCCGAGGCGAAGGACAACGTCACGTCGTCGCCGACCTTGACGCCGAGCGCGTTCGCCCGATCTTCCATGAGGGCGATCTCCCGGTCTCCGACGGCTGCGTCACCTGATACGTACGTGATGTGGAAGATCTGCTCGAGTGCCCGTGAGTCCGTGGCGTCGGCGTTCAGCTGGTCGCCGTCGACCTTGAGGGACGTGAGCTGGGCAGGCGCGATCACCCCGACACCGTCTACATGGCGCACGTCGTCAGCGATCGAGGGTGAGAACGACTGACCGATGGCGTTCGAGATCAGGAAGTCGCTCGTGAACTGCTCGTCGATGCCTGAGTCGATCGAGGCGCTGACGGACGCGGCGAGGATCGAGATTGTGGTCACGAGCGCCAGGCCGATCATCAACGCCGACGCCGTCGCGGCTGTGCGTCCGGGGTTCCGGAGGGAGTTCTGCGTCGCCAACCGGCCGGTCGTGCCGAAGACGCGGGCGTAGAGCGCTCCTAAAGGGGCGAGCACGGGAACCGCGATGGCCGGACTCATGACCGCGATCGCCATGAGCACCGTGAACATTCCCAGCCCCACCTGGGCGGCGCCCCAGCCCCCGTCGCCCATCAGGCCCGTGGTCACCAGGGTCCCGCCTAGCACGGCCATGGCCGTGCCCACGATCCACCGACGTCGCAGCGAACGCTCGGGCCGTGCGGTCCCGTCGCGCATGGCCTCCACCGGCGCGACGCGGGCGGCCCGGCGGGCCGGTAGGTAGGCCGCGAACATCGTTACCGTCACGCCGACGACGTACGACACGAGGATGGTCCGGGCCGAGAACACGAGCGAAGTGGCCGAGAGGTCGAGCCCGAACGACGCGAACACCGCACGGAGACCGGTGGCGAGGCCGAAACCGAGTGCCAGGCCCGCACTGGCGCCCAACAACCCGACGACAACGGCCTCGGCGAGCACCGAGCGCGCCACCTGGCCCCTGGACGCGCCTAGGGCGCGGAGTATCGCGAGCTCCCTGCTGCGTTGCGCGACCAGGATCGAGAACGTGTTGACGATGAGGAAGCTGCCGACGACGAGCGCGATCGCCGCGAAGACGAGCAGGAACGTGTTGAGGTAGCCGAGCACGGTGTCGACGACGCTCTTGAACTCGTCGGCCTGGTGTTTCCCGGTCACGGCCTCGGCGTCCTTCGGAAGCAGGGGCTCGACGGCCTTGACGAGCTGCTCCTGGCTGACTCCTTTGTCCGCCGTCAGCTCAATGCTCGTGTAGGCGTCCTTGCCGTCCATGAAGAGGTCCTGCGCGGTGCGGGTGTCGAAGAGGACCATCGTCGCGCCCGCGAGTCCGCCGCCGGCGAAATCGGCGTACCCGACGAGAGTCGCAGCGACGCGCGGCTGATCTCCCGCGGTGACCATGCGGACGGTGTCGCCGATTTCGTAGCCGGCGTTCTCCGCCGATCTCTGGTCCAGCACCACCTCGCCGGTCTTTTCGGGGGCCCGGCCGCGCGCGATCGTCACCGTCGGCTCGCCGCTGGCGTTCGGCGCGTCATTGAAGTTGAGTGCCATCGTCGGCGCGCCTGTGCCGCCGAGCAGCTTCCCGTTCGCCTTGACCACGAACATGCCCTGGCCGTACACCGAGCCGTCGGCCCGCGCCACGCCTGGCGCCGACGCGACGGTGGAGACCAGTGAGGCCGGCAACGTGCGCTGGTCGATGTTGAGTGCCGCGCTGAGGCTGGTGCGGTCGATCCCTGTCAGTCGGACCGATGCGTCCGCGATCGAGCCGCCGATGATGTTGTCGAAGCTCTTGCCCATCGTGTCGGTGAAGACCAGCGACCCCGACAGGAATCCGACGCCGAGCACGATCGCGAGCGCGCTGAGCAGCAGGCGGACCTTGCGCGCCATGACGTTACGCAGTGTGAAGCGCAGCATGGCCCTGTCCTGTTTCGGGTCCTCGTCGAGCCCCGCTCATGTGAGCGAGGACCGTCTCGGAGGTGGGAGAGCGCAGCTCGTCGACGACCTTGCCGTCGGCGAGAAAGATGACCCGGTCGGTGTACGACGCCGCCACGGGGTCGTGGGTCACCATCACCACGGTCTGCCCGAAGTCGCGGACGCTGTCCCGCAGGAACGCCAGGATCTCGGCACTCGCCGTCGAGTCGAGGTTGCCGGTCGGTTCGTCGGCGAACACGATCGTGGGACGGCTCATCAGCGCGCGGGCGCACGCGACACGCTGTTGCTGGCCACCCGACATCTCGTTCGGCCGGTGACCCAGGCGATCGCGCAGCCCTACTGCGTCGATGACGGTGTCGTACCAGTCGGGATCGGGCTTGCGGCCGGCGATGGCGAGTGGCAGCAGGACGTTCTCCTCCGCCGTCAGCGTCGGGACGAGGTTGTATGCCTGGAAGACGAACCCGATCCGGTCGCGTCGCAGCTCGGTCAGCTCCTTGTCCTTCAGGTGCGCCAACTCGGTCTCACCGAGGAAGACCGATCCCGATGTTGGTGTGTCGAGAGCGGCCATGCAGTGCACCAGAGTGGACTTGCCGGACCCCGAGGGCCCCATCACGGCCGTGAACTCTCCGGCGTGGATCTCGACGGTGACTCCGTCGAGGGCGTGCACTTCTGCGTCTCCGATGCCGTAGACCTTCGTCAGGTCCACTGTGCGCGCGGCGATGCTGTCCGGCCGGCCGTGATGCGTGGACATGGGTCTCCTCGATGGGTAGGGGCGTACGTCTCACGCTAGGGACGGCCTCGTCCGATGTCCGGGGCCGAAGGTCCCGCAGTCGGAGGGCAGCAGTCCCGGCTGAGGTGCTTGCGAGCGGACAAGCGACCGCTCCGCGATTGCGGGGGACCGAACCGCGGAGCGATCGTTGGCGCGAGGGGCGCTGGCGTGCGTGACGCTCTCCGGCCCCAGCCACTGAGGTGGCCGTGTGTCCTGTCGGCCGGTGCAACGCTCCCTCGTTCCACCTCCAATCTCGCCGATTCACACGTGTGGCTGTAGTGACCAAGGTCCTCAAGTCGCGGGACCATCGATGCCTTCCGAGAGCGTCGGACCTTCGCGGGCGCTTAACGCGCCGACCTCACGCCGTGTTGCTGTCGGCAGTCGACTCCGAACGCCGCTCCGACCGGGAGGCCGCTGCCGAGCCGAGGCCCACGGCAAGACCAAGCATCAGGAGCGCCGCGGCCATGAACATCAGGACCGAGATGACGACCTTGATACCCGGTAGCGTCGCCCCGGCGTCGACCTCGACATCGAGGCCCTGGGAGCGCTCCGGGTTCATGACGACCACGGTCCAGTCGCCCTCCCTGAACGGCCAGGTGATGGTCTGGGATCCGTTGCCTTGCGCGAACTTCATCCAGATCGGGAGGGAGGCGGGTGCCGGCCCCGGTGCCACGCCGTCGACGCTGTCGCAGATCGCGGGCGACCCGTCACCGAATCGACGTTCCGGGACCATCGTGCTCCGGGCGACCCCCGCGAGGTACGTGTCGACCGATCGGCTGTTCGCGATTCCCACGAAGATCGGGGCGCCGTCGTGTGACCTGACGGTGACCTTTCCATCGCCGAGCAGCGCGGACGGGGTCAACCCGCCGACACCAGAGAAGTGCAGACGGATCGGTTCGGACGTGATGGCGTAGGTGTCGACCTGGCACGTCGCGGTGGGCGCCGAGAAGAAGCCGTCGTCATCGGGGAGCGTACTCTTGGCCGCCCACAGGGCACCCGCCGCCGCGAGTGCCATCGCGCCGAGCGCGCCCGAAACGATGCCGACGACCGTCACGACGCTGACGCGTCTGAGTGCTCTGGGTGCCGCCGGTAGGTGCGCCTGAGACGTCGGGTCGTGAGCCGGCCCTCTTGGCGTCGCGGCGGGTCCCGTGCCGTCCGCCGAGCCGCCCAGGTCGAGGCGGAACGGCGGGTAGGCGTCGGTCATCAGGGCGGCATACGCGGCGACTCTCAGCGCCCAACGCTGCAACCCGATGACCAGGTCGAAGATCGACCTGGGATAGCTGCCGGTGAACAGCAGCGCCAGCCTCGCGATGAACACGAGCAGGCCCACCAAGCCGCCGCTGAAGAGGAACGGCTGAGGATGATCGGTGGCAGCCCCGGCAGCGAAGATCCCGCCGCTGACGAAGAACGCGACCACCAGGTAGTGCGGCAGCGCCAGCAACCACCACTTCACCAGGACGAGCCCCCGGGACAGTCGCTCCGGGTAGTCGACCTCGAGATGCGCGGGATAGCCCGCCACGTCCGACAACGTGAACGGCGGATAGCGGTCCGTGCCCAACGCTCCGTACGCGTAGAAGGTGACCCGCCATGTCCACCGCATGACGCCCAGATTGAAGTCGAACAGCGCTCGCGGGAACCGACCCGTGAACACGATCGCGAAGAACGCCATGATGCTGGACACGACGAACGCCAGCCACAGCACGCAGAGCACAAGGTAGTGAGGGATCGCGAGGAACCACTTCACCAGCCAGAGCCAGCGGCTGAGATTGTCGTCGAGCTCGGCTGTCACCCGCACCGGATAGGGCCGGTGCGGCGCCGAGGAGTCAAGAATCGTCATACCGCGATCGTGCGAGACAGACCGCGGAGCACGTCAGGTGCGAGAGTCCCGCGCGCGTGGGACCTTGGACTGTGTTGGTGTGGTCGGGCACCGGGGACGGTGGAGGGGTTGCCGATCGAAGGAACCCTCATGAACCTGCCCGACCAGGTGCCGCCGATCGTCGTTGGCATCCAGCACGAACAGCCCGCCCTCCTGCGCTATGCCCATTCGTGGGCCGAGCGCTGGAACGCGCCCTTGCGCGTGGTCCACTCCAACAGCTTCCTCGATGTCGCTTCCGAGCTCTACTCGACCGCGGACGACGGCGCCAGTGTCCGGGACCGGGCGCAGGACGTCATCGACGATGCCCGGAACTATCTGGCGGAGCTTGGGTCGGTCCCGTTGGAGTTCAGCATCAACGACGGCCCCGCAACGGCGGTGCTAGAGATGGAGAGCAAACATGCTTCGGCCGTGATCGTCGGCTCTGATGACGTCACCACCCTGCGACGACTCGTCGGCGCCGGGGTCGCGCGCCACGTGGCTCTGCACTCGTTCGCACCCGTGTTCGTCGTGCCCCACGGCGCCCGGGTCAAGGAGATCAGGGACGTCGTCCTCGAGATCGACGAGAACAACATCGCCGACGGACCCATCCGTTTCGCCTTCGACACCGCGGCCCGGTCAGGGGCCCGGCTCCGGGTGATGCACGTCGTACCGCGGACGGCGTATCTCGCCGATCCGGTCGAGCACGGTGTACGTCTGACACAGCTTGTCGAGACCTGGCACCCCCGGTATCCGCACGTCGCGGTCAGCCCTTCCATGGTGTGTGGTGACGCCGATGACGAAGCCGTGATCGCCTCGACGTCCGCGCAGGTCATGATCGTGGGACGACCCAACGAACCCCATCACGGACAGCTGTTCGGCCTGCATGTCGCTGAGGAGATCGTCCGCCGGGCACAATGCCCGGTCGTGGTCGTGCCGGCGGAGTACCAGCCGTGACCGCCCAGAAACTCGGTCCAGCCGTGACCCTGGCCCCGGAGCAGCTCGAGCTGATCGACGCCTACTGGCGGGCCGCCAACTACCTGTCCGTCGGCCAGATCTACCTGATGGACAACCCGCTCCTCCGCGAGCCCCTCCTGCCCGAGCACGTGAAACCGCGCCTGCTGGGGCACTGGGGCACGACGCCGGGCCTGAACCTCCTCTACGCGCACATGAACCGCGTCATCCGTGCGCGCGACCTCTCGGTCCTGTACGTGACGGGTCCGGGACACGGTGGTCCCGGACTCGTTGCCAACGCCTACCTGGATGGCACGTACTCGGAGGTCTATCCCTCGATTTCGGAGGACGAGGACGGTATGCGCGCCCTCTTCCGGCAGTTCTCGTTCCCGGGCGGGATCCCGAGCCACGTTGCACCCGAGACGCCCGGCTCGATCCACGAAGGTGGTGAGCTCGGCTATGCGCTCGTCCACGCGTACGGCGCGGTGTTCGACAACCCTGACCTGGTCGCCATGTGCGTGGTCGGTGACGGCGAGGCCGAGACGGGTCCGCTGGCGGCGAGCTGGCACTCCAACAAGTTCCTCAACCCGGTCACCGACGGGGCGGTGCTGCCGGTCCTGCACCTCAACGGCTACAAGATCGCGAACCCGACCGTGCTGGCCCGCATCCCCGAAGCCGAGCTGCTCGAGCTGATGCGCGGATACGGACACGACCCGATCCTGGTTTCCGGCAATGATCCGGTTGATGTGCATCAACAGCTCGCGGGCGCGCTCGACCGGGCGATCGACGGCATCGCGGCGATTCAGCGAGACGCCCGCGAGGGCTCTATGACCCGACGTCCGCGGTGGCCCATGATCGTGCTGCGCACGCCAAAGGGCTGGACCGGCCCCGACACGGTCGACGGACACGACGTCGAAGGCACCTGGCGCTCCCATCAGGTCCCGCTGGCGGAGACCCGTACGAATTCTGGGCACCGCGAGCTTCTCGAGGCATGGATGCGCAGCTACCGTCCGGAGGAGCTGTTCGACGGCAGCGGCCGGTTGGTGCCGGCTCTGCGAGCGCTCGTGCCGCACGGCGACCGGCGCATGAGCGCCAACCCTCACGCCAACGGGGGACTGCTGCTGCGAGACCTCGTGATGCCGGACTTTCGTGCCTTCGCGGTCGACGTCGACCAACCGGGCACGGAGCTGAGCGAGGCCACCCGGGCGCTCGGCAGCATGCTCGCGTCCGTCATCGAGGAGAATCCCGATCGCTTCCGATTGATGGGGCCCGACGAGACCGCATCCAACCGCCTCGGAGCCGTGTTCGAGCGGACCGACCGGGCCTGGGACGCGCTCATGGTTCCCGGCGACGACTCCTTGTCGCCGGACGGCCGCGTCATGGAGGTGCTTTCGGAGCATCTGTGCCAAGGCTGGCTCGAGGGCTATCTGCTGACCGGTCGCCACGGGCTGTTCAACTGCTACGAGGCCTTCATCCACATCGTCGACTCGATGTTCAACCAACACGCCAAGTGGCTCAAGACGACAAGGCGCATTCCCTGGCGTGCCGAGATCGCCTCGCTCAACTACCTCTTGACCTCGCACGTCTGGCGTCAGGACAACAACGGCTTCTCGCACCAGGACCCCGGATTCCTCGACCACGTCGTCGACAAGAAGTCCGAGATCGTCCGCGTCTACCTGCCGCCGGACACCAACACGCTGCTGTCCGTCGCCGACCACTGCCTCCGTAGCCGCGACTACGTCAACGTCATCGTCGCCGGCAAGCAACCGGCACTGACCTACCTGACGATCGATGAAGCGGTCGCGCACTGCACGCGCGGTCTCGGCATCTGGCCATGGGCCAGCAACGACGGCGGCGAGCCCGATGTCGTGCTTGCCTGCTCCGGTGACATCCCGACGCTGGAGACCCTGGCGGCCGCCGACCTGCTGCGGCGGCACGTGCCCCACCTCAAGGTGCGCGTCATCAACGTCGTTGACCTGATGCGGCTCGAGCCGGACACTGAGCATCCCCACGGTCTCTCGGACCACGACTTCGACTCACTCTTCACGGTCGACAGGCCCGTCATCTTCGCCTTCCACGGCTACCCGTCGCTGATCCATCGGCTGACGTATCGGCGTACGAACCACCACAACATCCACGTGCGTGGCTACAAGGAGGAAGGCACGACGACGACGCCGTTCGACATGGTCATGCTGAACGATCTGGACCGGTTCCATCTCGTGATGGATGTCATCGACCGGGTCCCGTCTCTGGGGTCGCGAGCAGCGTTACTGAGGCAGGAGATGTCGGACGCGAGGCTGGCCGCGCGGGCGTACACACGTGAGCACGGCGAGGACGACCCGGCCATCTCCGGGTGGACCTGGCCGGCGGAGGACTGAACGTGCGAGTGCTCGTGGTCAATGCAGGCTCGTCGAGCCTGAAGCTGCGGCTTCTGGGTGATCACGACGAGGTGGAGCGGTCGGCAGATCTGGTCGCCGCCACGCACGCGATCGACGTCGACGAGCTGCGCAACGCGATCTCCGACTGGCCAGCACCCGGAGTGGTGGGCCACCGAATCGTCCACGGAGGCGCCTACTTCACGTCACCCGTCCGTGTGGGTCCCCTGGTGCGGTCAGCACTCAACGACCTGACCTCGCTCGCGCCCTTGCACCTGCCCAAGTCGCTCGCGGCGCTCGACGCCGTGACGCGAGCTCTACCGGGCGTCCCCGTGGTGGCGTGCTTCGACACTGCGTTCCACGCAACGCTGCCGGCGGAGGCAGCGACTTACGCCGTGCCACTGGCGTGGCGGGAGCGGTACGCGATCCGCCGCTACGGATTCCACGGGCTGTCGCACGGGTATGCCGCCCGCACCGCGGCCCAGCTCGTGGGTGAACCCGTCGACGAGCTCAGGATCGTGACCTGTCATCTCGGTGCCGGTGCATCGTTGTGCGCCGTGAAGAACGGTCGCAGTGTGGACACGACGATGGGCTTCACCCCGCTGGAAGGTCTGGTCATGGCGACGCGGTCGGGAAGCATCGACCCGGGGCTCTTGCTCTGGCTCGAGGATCACGAGCGGCTGACGCCCGGCGAGATCGCCGATGCACTGGAGCATCGCTCCGGCCTCTTGGGACTGGCTGGAACGGCCGATCAGCGGGTCATTGAGAAGCAGGTCGCCCTTGGTGACGAGCGCGCACAGCTCGCCCTCGATGTCTACATCCACAGTCTCGTCAGCGGCATCGCCGCGATGACCGCTGCCACCGCGGGGCTCGACGTGCTGGTCTTCACCGGTGGGGTGGGTGAGAACTCCGCCACGGTCCGCGCCCTTGCGGCCGATCGCCTCGGCTATCTCGGCGTCGCGGTGGACCACGAACGCAACCTGCACGCGGTCCCTGACCTCGA
The DNA here is from genome assembly GCF_902506105.1 of Aeromicrobium sp. 9AM. Lineage (GTDB taxonomy): Bacteria > Actinomycetota > Actinomycetes > Propionibacteriales > Nocardioidaceae > Aeromicrobium. Next base: position 1,700,797 of record NZ_LR733304.1, on the reverse strand, counting down.
CGTCTCCGAGCAGGGAGCAGCTGTGCACACTGTCGTGGTCACCTCTCGTGAGGACCTCGAGATCGCCGCCGGTGCTCGCTCGGCGATGACGTAGGAGTTCGCGGCATTCACGACTCCCTGGCTGTCGCGGCTCCGTCAGTACGGAGTCAACGCGCGACGGCAGCCTGCGGCAGGTCCATCTCGATGTCGCGCTCGTCGAGGACAGCGAGCGTCCACGGCACGACGAGGATGGGGGCGACCGCGTACCGCAGGCAGTGCTCGACCGTGTGATGGGTGCTGTGGCGGGTGCCCGGTCCCCGGTCGGTCGAGCCCACGACGAGAAGGTCGGCGGAGCGTGCGGCTGCGACGAGCGTCGGTCCGGCGTAGCTCTGGCTGACCTCACGGACGATCGTGACGTGGTCGGCCTTGTGGTGGGTGGCCTCGCCGATGACGTGCTCCAGGATCTGGGTGGCGCGCTCATGGCTGTCGCACCGCGTGGAGCTGGAGTCGTCGTTGCGGGCGTCGGCCGGCCAACAGATGATCGCGTGGACCTCAGAATGGCGGAGCTCGGCCTCCCGGATGGCGACCTGAAGGGCTGCGACTGAGGCGGGTCCGCCGTCGATCCCGACGACGATGGGTTGTGCAAGCATGTTGTCTCCTGGGTGGTGCGACGTTGGCGTCCAGCGTCCCGCGCGTGTCGGCTCTGAACGAGGGCCGAGCTTCCCAAGCTGTAGGGACGTTGGGCCCTACGGTCGGGGCCTTGCAACGATCAGGCTCGAGTCCATGCCTCAGGAGACGGTGACGTCCGAAGCGACCGTTGTGATGGGCGATCCGATGCGACTGGCCGACGCGCCGCTGGATCTTGCCGGTCCACAACCGGGGCTTTCGGGTCGTGACGTGACGACGGCGCGCGCGACGTACGGCAGCAACACCCTGCCGGGCAGTCGGCGGCCGTCATGGGTCAATGCACTCGTCAAGCAGCTCATCCACCCTTTGGCGATCCTGCTCTGGGGCGCCGCAGTGCTCTCGTTCGCCACCGAGTCGCTGACTCTCGGCAGTGCCATCCTCGTGGTCCTCACGATCAACGCGGCGTTCGCCTTCACCCAGGAGCGGCAGGCCGAGCACGCCGTCGAGGCCATCAACGACGCACTGCCGCCCATGGCGCAGGCACTGCGGGACGGCACGCTCGTCAGCCTGGCTGCCACCGAGCTGGTGCCCGGCGACGTCATCATTGTCGGCGAAGGCGACAAGGCACCCGCCGACGCTCGCATCGTCGCGGGCTCCGCCAGTGTCGACGCTTCGATGCTGACGGGGGAGTCGGTCGCCGTCGAGCGGATCCCCGTGGCCCGGCCCGAGCGCGGAGCTCTGCTGCACGCACCGCAGGTCATCCTCCGCGGCACCTCCGTCGTGGCCGGCGAGGTGCGCGCCGTGGTGTTCGCCACCGGTGTCCGCACCCAGATCGGGATCGTGGCCGACCTCACCGCCTCGGTCAGCACCGAGCCGAGTCCCTTGGAGGTGCAGGTCAAACGTGTTGCCTGGGTCGTCTCGATGATCGCGGTCGGGATAGGCCTGATCTTCCTGCCTGTCGGGATCGCCGCCGGGCTCTCGTGGAAGGCGGCCATGATCTTCGCGATCGGGCTCCTGATCGCCAACGTGCCGGAAGGCCTCCTGCCGACGATCACCCTCGCGCTTGCCGGCGGGGTGCGCAGACTCGCCCGCCACGGCGCGATCGTCAAGAGGCTCTCGGCGGTGGAGACTCTGGGCTCGACATCGACCATCTGCACCGACAAGACCGGCACGTTGACCCAGAACCGCATGACCGTCCGCGAGGTCTGGACGCCCGACGACACCGGCGTCGATCCTGCACTCCACGTCATGATCTGGTGCCATTCCCTGCACGTCCACGGCGGCGATGTGGAGGGCGATCCGACCGAGATGGCGCTGGTCGAGCACGTCCGCGTCCATGGCGGGCCATTCGACATCGAGCAGCAGGCTGAACGCGTCGAGGCGAGACAGCGGTTCGACGCCGCCCTCCGCCGCATGTCCGTGACGATTCGCACGGAAGACGGGTACGAGGTGCTGTGCAAGGGTGCACTCGAGTCCCTGCTCGGCCTCTGCACGACAACGGGAGACGCCGGTCGGGCCATCGACGGGGCGGAACGACGTTCCATCGTGGACGCGGCGGAGCGGATGGAGCGGCTCGGCTACCGTGTTCTGGCGCTAGCGGACAAAGCTGGGCAGAGCATTGGACGCTCGCGTGACGAGGACGAGGCCGGGCTGCGGTTCGTCGGGCTCGTGGGCCTGATCGACCCGCCGCGGCCGAACGCCGCCGACGCGGTCGCCCGTTGCCACGCGGCCGGCATACGTGTCCACGTGATCACGGGAGACAGCCCGGTCACCGCTGCGGCAGTCGCGCGCGAGGTCGGCATCGAGGTCCACACGGTCGTCGACGGTGAGGCGTTGGCCCGCATGAGCGACGCCGAGCTCACTGGGCTCGTCGCCGCGGGCGAGGTGGTGTTCGCGCGTGCCTCACCGCGAGACAAGCTGCGGATCGCGACCTGCGTCCGAGCCGTCGGCGAGGTGTTCGCGATGACGGGGGACGGGGTCAACGACGCCCCCGCTCTCCGGTACGCCGACATCGGCATCGCCATGGGTCGCGGGGGTACCGACGTGGCGCGCGAAGCGGCGAGCATGGTGCTGACAGACGACGACTTCGCCACGATCGTCCGCGCCATCGAGTCGGGCCGGCAGGTGTACGCGAACATCCGCAAGTTCATCGTGTACGTCTTTGCGCATGCCGTGCCCGAGATCGTCCCGTTCCTGATGTTCGCGCTCGCGGGAGGCGCAATCCCGCTGGGCATCACCGGCATGCAGATCCTCGCGGTCGACCTCGGCACCGAAACTCTCCCGGCTCTGGCGCTGGGTCGTGAGAACGCCGAGCCCGGCACTATGCGGCGCCCGCCCAGGCCGAAGGCCGAGCACATCATCACGCGAGGCCTCCTGCTGCGGTCCTGGGGGCTCCTTGGTCTCGTATCAGCGGTCCTGACCAGCTCGGCCTTCTTGCTTCATCTGAAGCTGGGCGGATGGTCGCCGGGCGACGGCACCGGGCCGGGCTCCGAACTCCACACGACGTACCTGGAAGCCACTTCCATCACGTTTCTCGGGATCGTGCTCTGCCAGGTGGGAACGGCCTTTGCCGCACGCACAGAACGTGCGTCGCTGCGAGACATCGGGGTCTTCAGCAACCGGCCCCTGCTGTGGGGGATCGGTTTCGAGCTCGCCGTAGCAGCGGCTGTCATCTACGCGCCGCCCTTGCAAGGCCCCTTCGGCACCTCGGCCCTCTCGGTCCGGGACGTGGCACCGCTATTGACGTTCCCCGTCGTGGTGTGGGGCGTCGACGAGCTCGTACGCGCCCGGCGGCGCCGGCGCTCACCATCCTGACACCTTCTGGTGCACACTCGATACTGGGACGGCACCCGTCCACCGAAGGAGCCTCATGACGATCCGCGTCTTCCTGCTCGATGACCACGAGATCGTACGTGGGGGCCTCAAGCAACTACTCGAGAGCAGCGGAGACATCGAGGTCGTGGGTGAGGCCGGCACGGTCGCGGCAGCACTGGCCCGCATCCCGGCCCTGATGCCCGACGTCGCAGTGCTGGATGCGCGGCTCCCCGACGGCAGTGGCATCGACGTCTGCCGCGAGATCCGGTCCAGTCGCCCGGAGACCAAGGCCATCATCCTGACGTCGTACGACGATGACGAGGCACTCTTCTCCGCGATCATGGCCGGCGCGGCGGGCTACGTGCTCAAGCAGGTCAAGGGCCAGGACCTAGTCACGGCGGTCAAGCACGTCGCCGAGGGCGGTTCGCTGCTCGATCCGAGCGTGACGGCGAAGGTCATGGAGCGCTTACGTGAGGGCGCACCCGGAGAGCCGGAGGAGCTCAAGAGCCTGACTCCTCAGGAGCGACGCATCCTCGAGCTCGTCGCGGAGGGTCTGACCAACCGGCAGATCGGCGAGCGGCTGTTCCTGGCCGAGAAGACGATCAAGAACTACATGTCGAACGTGCTGTCTAAGCTCGGGCTCGAGCGGCGCACCCAGGCAGCGGTGTTCGCCAGCCGGCTGCTCGACGACACCTGAACCGCCGAAGGATCCGCCGTACCTTCCGACCGCAGGCCGAGGTCAGGTCGGGACGGACCACGCGAGTCGGCTGCCGCCACCAGGTGCCTCGTGGATCGCGAATGTTCCTCCTTGCGACTCTGCACGTTGACGCAAGTTGTCGAGGCCGCTGAGCCGTGGTGAGCTGCCCGGCCCGACCCCGTTGTCGGTCACCTCGACGGTGACCAGACCGGCCGCGGCTGTCACGCTGATGTCGATCTTGGTGGCCTGAGCGTGCCGGGCCACGTTCGCGAGCGATTCTGTGACGACAGCGGCGATGTCATCCGTCAGCGTCCCCGACGCCATCAGGTCGACGGGTCCGGAGAACGTCACCCGAGGCTTGCTGGGCATCTGGTCGCTGATTCGGTCGACAATCTCCAGGATACGTGCGCGAACGCTCACGGCCGTCGACTCGGGGTCTCGCCGCATCGCGAAGATGCTCTGTCTGATCTGAGCAATGGCGCCGTCGATCTCGTCGACCTGGGCTGCGATCTGGTCGGCCGCTTCGCCACCCAGGACCGCTGCGGTGCCCTGCAGGTTCAGGCCGGTGGCGAAGAGTCGTTGGATCACGTGGTCGTGAAGGTCTCGAGCGATACGGCTCCGGTCCTCGAGCAGCGCAACCCGACGACGGGCACGTTGGGAGTCCTCACGATCCAGCGCCACGCTGATGTGGCTGGCGAAGGACGCGCCCAGGTCGATGTCCCGCGAGCTGAACGGAGCCCGCCCCTTCGCCCGGGTCACGGCGAGCACGCCGCGGGGGTGGTCGTGCCGACCGAAGGGGATCACCATCGAGTTGCCGAGCAGGGCCTCGTGCGCGAGGCCGTACGGCGCGAAGCTGCTCTCCTCCCCGACGAGGATGGGTGCGCCCTCCGCGATTGCGCGGCCTGCAAACGTGTCGGCCAGGGGAAATGACCGTTGGATGAGCTCATCGGTGCTCTCACCGGCCGCGCGTTCGACGACGATATGGTCGCGGTCGTCCGTGATCAGCGCGATCACGACCAGGTCAGCGTCCGCCAGGGTGCGCACCTCTTCCGCGATGACACCCAACTGGTCCTCGTCATCGTCCTTCATGAGCCTTCGGGCGGTCTCGGCGAGCGCCGATGACCACCTCGCCCGATACGAGGAGTCATCGAAGAGCCGTGCGTTCTCGATCGCGATACCGGCCGTTGCGGCCAGAGCCTCCGCCAGCTCCTCGTCGTCGGGGGTGAAGGCGCCTTTGAGACTGTCGGTCAGGTAGAGATTGCCGTAGACCTCGTCTCTGACGCGGATGGGAACGCCCAGGAAGCTGTCCATGGGCGGGTGGTTCGCCGGGAAGCCACTGGAGCGCGCGTCGGAGGCGATGGTCTTGAGCCGAACCGGCTGAGGATCGTCGATGAGTGCGCCCAGCAACCCCTTGCCTTCTGGCAGGTGATCGATCTGCTGGTACACCTCGGGCGCCATTCCGACGTGGATGAACTGCTCCAGTCGGCGTTCGTCGCCGATCACACCCATCGCGGCATACCGGGCGTTGAGCAGCTCCTTGCCGATCTCCACGATCCTCCGAAGGACGTTGGGGAGGTCGAGGTTGCTCGTGAGCTCGTTGTTGATGCGGATGAGGTCTCGCATGCGTGACTGCGAGTTCATCATCTCCTCGGCACGCTCGACGAAATGAGTCAGGACTGACTCGAACTCCAGCTTCGGTCCGGTGGATCCAGGTTCAGCCATCGCAGGCAGGTTTCCCTCCGTGTGTGCTCCCCGGCCACAGGTTACGCCGGAATGCGCGTCACGTGCGCCGGGTCAGACCGGGGGACCTTGGTCCCCGCACATGGGGACGGCAGCCCGTGTCTCTTCGGTGGCGGCCGACGAATGCTGGGAGGACAGCGAACAGCCAGGAGGAATCATGGACACCAACGGCACGTCTGTCGTCGTGGGCGTCGGCGACAAGCAGCCGACCGCCCTCCGCTTTGCCTTGAGGGAGGCACACCGTCGGGGTTCTGGTGTGCGCGTCCTCCACTCGGCCGGCTTGCCGGCCGACGCGTTCTACGTCAGCCCCGAGTTCGAGACGGAGATCCGTGAAGTCGGCCAGCAGGTGCTGGACGACGCGCGGCATTTCGTCGAGCAGGAAGTCACGCCGGTCCCGGTGACGTATGAGCTGACGACCACCGCACCCATCGAGGCGCTCGAAGCGGCGTCGGCCGATGCGAACGTCTTGGTCATCGGTGCGGACCATGTCTCGTGGCCAGACCGTCTTCTCGGAGGTGCCATTGCGTCGCACATCGCCCTCCACGCAAGCTGCCCCGTCGTGGTCGTGGCGGAACGCGCCTATCCCACCCCACTGACCGGCGGCGTGGTGATCGCGCTCGACGGCGACACCCCGGCCAAGGGCGCGTTGCAGTTCGCGTTCGAGCAGGCAGGCGCGTTCGGCAACGTCCTGCACGTGTTGCACGCGATCCCGCCCGCCACGACGCGCGAGGACTCCGAGGCCGTACGCGCCAACGTCGGGGAGATCCTCGCCGGCTGGTCAGAGCAGTATCCCGATGTCCGTGTGCTGCTGAGCTTCCCGATCGACGAGGCAGACGACGCGTGCATCCGGGCGACCGAGCGCTCTGAGCTCGTCGTGGTCGGCCGTCCGCACCGTCACGGTCTGCCCTTCGCGCTGGCGCGCCCGCTGGCCGCCGAGGTCCTGAAGCGGGCCCATTGCCCCGTGGCTGTGATCCCGGACGACTACAGGGGCGCCTGACATGGACACAGTCGCCCCCTGCAGGACGCTGGTCGTGGCCGCGGCCAGCCGGCATGGCGGGACCTGCGAGATCGCGGACCGTCTGGCGTGGACCTTGGGCAACGACCTCCCGCTGGGCTGGCGTGTCATCCGGCCCGAGCTCTCGGACCTCCGGGCTCTCGACGACGCCGACGCCGTCGTCCTCGGCAGCGCGATCTACTACGGACACTGGATGCGGGCCGCGGCTCACGCCCTCGCCTACCTCAAGGACGCTCCGCTGTTCGATCTCTGGCTGTTCAGCACGGGTCCGGTCTCGGAGGTCGAGACCGAGAACGCGCAGATCATCTCTGCCGACTCGATGGTCCAGGCCGGACAGGCCATCGAGCACAAGGTCTTTGGCGGCAGGCTCGACACGTCGCGATTGAGCTGGGTCGAACGTGCCGTGGTCAAGGCTGTCCACGCGATCCCTGGAGACCACCGCGACTGGGACGAGGTCGACGCCTGGGCACATCACATCGCCAAGCAGCTGTCCGTCGTGCCGGCTCCTTCCGACGGGACCAAAGGCACCTCGAACGAGGACGCACTGCCCTGAGACCACACCCTCCTCAGACGCAACTGTGGAGGTCAGACATCACACCCAGGAGAACATCATGGTCAGCTTGATCCATCGACCGGCGAGCGACTCAGCTGCCGGCACCGATCACAAGATGGGACTGTCGCAGTCAACGGCTCTCATCGTCGGCAGCATCATCGGCGTCGGCATCTTCAGCCTGCCGTACTCGCTCGCCTCCTATGGCCCCATCAGCCTGTTGGCCATGGCCATCGCGAGCGTTGCCGCCATCGCCTTCGCACTGCTGTTCGCAGCGCTCAGCCGGCGCATCCCCGCTGACGGTGGCCCGTACGCCTACAGCCGTACCGCATTCGGCAACGGGGTCGGCTTCGGCAACGCCTGGTCGTACTGGATCACGGCGTGGGCGGGCAATGCTGCCATCGCGGTCGGCTGGGTCTACTACGTGGAGCACTTCATCAACAAGGGCGGCAGCACCGCGGTCAGCATCCTGATCGCGTTCGCCGGGCTCTGGATCCCCGCGGCGGTCAACATCAGTGGGCTCCGTAACGTCGGCGCGTTCCAGGTCGTCACGACCGTGCTCAAGTTCCTTCCCCTGGCGTTCCTCGCGACGATCGGCTTGTTCTACATCAGCGCGGGCAACTTCACGCCTTGGAACACCAGTGGCGACACCAACATGTCGGCCATCGGGGGCGCGATGGCGATCTGCCTGTTCGCGTACCTCGGCGTCGAGACCGCAGCCGTGGCCGCGGCCAACGTACGCGACCCGAAGCACAACATCCCTCGCGCGACCGTCTTCGGGACGCTAGCCAGCGCCGTGGTCTACATGTTGTCGCTGATAGCGGTCTTCGGCATCCTGCCCACGGCTGCGCTCGCGCTGGACGAGAACAAGGCGTCGTACGCCGTCGCCACCAACTCGATCTTCGGCGGCACGTGGTCCGGGGACCTGGTGGCGATCGCCGTCATCATCTCGGGCATTGGCGCCCTCAACGGCTGGACCATGATCTGCGCGGAGATGCCCAGGGCGGCCGCGAAGGACGGACTCTTCCCCAAGCAGTTCGCCGAGCTCTCGTCGCGCGGTGCTCCGGTGTTCGGCATCGTCTCCTCGACCCTGTTCGCGTCGATCGCGGTGCTCATCAGCTTCTGGGGCACCAACGGCTCGACGGTGTTCACGACGCTGGTGCTGATGACCGGCATCACCGCAGCGATCCCGTTCGGGTTCTCCGCCCTGGCGCAGATCGTCTGGCGCCTCAAGGATCGCGAGGTGGGCAACGCCGCGCACTTCACCCGTGACATGGTCGTCGCCGTTGCCTCCGTGGCTGCGTCGATCGGGTTCATCTACTACTCCCGCAACGTCGATGCCTCCTGGTACGTCGTGTGGGGACCGTTCCTGATGACCGGTGGCGCACTCCTGGTCGGCGTCCCGGTCTACCTGTCTCAGCGCAGGCACATGACAGAGCCCGCAGCAGTCCCCGCGTACGACGGATCGGTGGCCTGACATGCTCGGCGTCAACTCAGAAGTCGGCACGCTGCACGAGGTCATCGTGCACCGTCCCGGCAGTGAGCTCTCCAGACTGACACCGGACAACGTGGACGATCTGCTCTTCGACGACGTCATGTGGGCCGAGCGCGCACGGGAGGAGCACGATGCCTTCGTCGCCCAGATGGAGGGCCGCGGCATCGTGGTCCACCACTTCGCCACCCTGCTGGCCGAGGCTCTGGACCAACCGGGAGCCCGCGAGTTCCTGCAGGATCGGCTCACGACGGCCACCCAGTTCGGCCCGGCGCTCGACGCGCCGCTGGACGCCCTCATCGCCGGTACGCCGGCGGCAGACCTGGCCGACATGCTGATCGGAGGATTGCTCAAGCGTGAGGTGGCACCGCTCCTGCACGCGTCGAGCCTGCTGATGGAGTACCTCGACGACGAGGACTTCGTCCTGCGGCCCCTTCCGAATCACCTGTTCCAGCGTGACAACTCCGCGTGGATCTACGGTGGCCTCTCGATCAACCCGATGGCCAAGGCGGCCCGGGAGAGAGAGACCATCAACTCCCGGGTGATCTACAACTTCCATCCCACGTTCCGCGACGCCGGCATGACGATGCTCTACGGCAACGACTCGATCCCGCATCGACCGGCGACGATCGAGGGCGGCGACATCACGGTGCTGGGCAACCAGACCGTGATGATCGGGATGGGGGAGCGCACCACCCCGCAAGGCGTGGAAGTCCTGGCCCGACGCCTGTTCGAGACGGGGACCGCCGACCGGGTCATCGTCGTCGAGCTGCCCAAGGAACGTGCCTTCATGCACCTCGACACCGCGATGACGATGGTCGACAGGGACGCCTTCTGCGTCTATCCCTACCTGCCCGACGAGCTCAGGTCGTTCACGCTGACACCCGTCGGACGAGTCGGTCACTACGAGGTCCGCGAGAACCGCGAGCTGTTCGCGGCGATCGGCGAGGCGCTCGAGATCGACAAGGTCAGGGTGCTCCAGGTGCCAACCAACCGGATGACCGCAGCCCGCGAGCAGTGGGACGACGGCAACAACTTCCTGGCGATCGCTCCTGGCGTCGTCATGGGCTACGAGCGCAACACCTTCACGAATCGCTATCTGACGGAGAACGGCATCGAGGTGATCCCCGTCGTCGGCTCGGAGCTCGGTCGCGGCCGGGGCGGGCCGCGGTGCATGACCTGTCCCATCTCACGAGAGGCGGTGTCGTCATGACACTCCTGGATCCCAACCTCGGCTACGAGGTCCCGAAGGCCCACCTGGGTCTTGCCGGCAAGAGCATCACCAAGGAACAGGACCTCACGATCGACCAGTGGGCCGGTCTGCTGCAGCTGACGCAGGAGCTCAAGGAAGACAAGCGGCACCGCCGCGAGGTCCAGCGGCTCCGAGGTCGCAACATCGCCCTCGTGTTCGCCAAGAACTCAACCCGGACGCGGTGCGCGTTCGAGGTCGCGGCCCACGACCAAGGTGCCCACGTCACGTATCTGGATCCGACCGGCTCGCAGCTGGGCCACAAGGAGTCGGTCAAGGACACCGGACGTGTTCTCGGCCGGATGTTCGACGGCATCGAGTACCGCGGCTTCGCGCACGCCAATATCGAGGAGCTCGCGCGGTCGTCCGGCGTCCCGGTCTGGAACGGGCTGAGCGACACGTGGCACCCCACCCAGTCGCTGTGCGACGTCTTCACGATGCTGGAGCACAGCGGCAAGCCGGCCGATGAGATCTCGTTCGCATACGTCGGGGATGCCCGCAACAACGTGGGCAACTCGTTGCTCATCGCCGGAGCCATGTCGGGGATGGACGTGCGGATGGTCGGTCCGGAGTCGCTGTGGAACTCGACGGAGGTCATGTCGGCGGCTGCTGCGATCGCCCAGACGACGGGCGCATCGTTGCTCCAGACGAGCGACCCCGCGCAGGCCCTGGCCGGTGTCGACTTCGTCTACACCGACGTGTGGGTCTCGATGGGCGAGCCCGAGTCGGTGTGGACCAGTCGCCTCGAGCTGCTGAACGACTATCAGGTCAACGCGTCACTCATGGCTCTGACCGGCCGCCCTGACACGGCCTTCATGCACTGTCTGCCGGCGTTCCACGACCGGCGCACCGAGATCGGCCACAAGATCTTCACCGAGACGGGTCGTGAGGCGCTCGAGGTCACCGACGAGGTGTTCGAGTCGCCGCAGTCGATCGTCTTCGATCAAGCGGAGAACCGGATGCACACGATCAAGGCGATCTTGGTCGCCACGTTGGAGAGCTGATGCGCGTCGTGGTCGCACTGGGGGGAAACGCGATCCTTCGCCGTGATCAGCAGATGACCGTCGCCAACCAGCGCGCGTCGATCGCAGCGGCCTGTGGGCCGCTTGCCCGCATCGCGGCGGAGCACGAGCTGATCGTGTCGCATGGCAATGGCCCCCAGATCGGGTTGTTGGCGCTGCAGGCGGCGGCGTACGACCATGTCAGCGAGTACCCGTTCGACGTGCTCGGCGCCTCGACCGAAGGCATGATCGGTTACCTCATCGAGCAGGAGCTCGGCAACCAGCTCGGCAACCATCGCGTGGTGACAACGCTGGTGACCAGGACGGAGGTCGACGCGCGCGACCCGGCTTTTCATGATCCGACCAAGTTCGTGGGCCCCGGATACGCCGACGAGGCCGCCGCGGCCGCCGCAGAGCAGAACGGTTGGACGATGAAGCGCGACGGCACGTGGATGCGACGGGTGGTCCCGTCTCCGCGTCCACATCGGATCGTCGAGCTGCAGCCGATCCAATGGTTGCTGGAGAAACGGGCTGTGGTTATCTGTGCCGGTGGCGGGGGAGTGCCGACTCTGCGTACACCTCCCGACCTGCCGAACGCTCCTGGAGACGTGCTGATGGGAGTGGAGGCCGTCATCGACAAGGACCTCGCCAGTGCCGTCTTGGCTCGTGACCTCCACGCCGACCTGCTGATCATCGCCACGGACGTCGACGGCGTCTACCTCGACTGGCACGGTGACGACGAACGTCGGATCGTGCGGGCGCACCCCGATGCGCTCGATCCCGATGCTTTCCCGGCCGGATCGATGGGACCGAAGGTCCGCGCTGCCGTGCAGTTCGCCCACGAGACGTCCGGAACGGCCGTCATCGGGTCGCTCCAGGACATCGACGCCATGCTGGCCGGTCGAGCCGGCACCACCGTCTCGCGTTCGCGTGAGGGCATGGACTGCCACTGGACCCGGACGGTGGATCCCGTCGCGCGGTAGGTCGGCCTCAGCGAACAGACACCTTCCGGCCGGCGATCGACGTGGGGCTGACCTTGATCACCAGAGGTCGCACTCCTCCCGCCCACGGCTCCAATCTGTGGTTGGACAGGACCTGATTGATCGTCGCCCGATCCTCGACCTCTCGCGCGCTTCCGCGAACCGTGACGTTCCAGCCGTGTCGGAACACGTCCTGGTGGTCGACGCCGAACGCGACATCGTCGTGGCCGCGAGCGAGCTGCGCGAGGAAGCCGCCTGGCAACGTGCGGAAGTAGATGGCGCCGTTCATCACCGCGAAGTTCACTGGAACGAGCTGCTGGCCCTGGCCGTCGACGAAGGCGATCCGGCCGACCGTCGTGGTCTCCAGAAGCGCGAGGCACTCATTTTCAGGCAGCTCGACGATCGAGCCGTGCGAGCGATCATCGGGTGTGGTCATGGCGCTGTCCGTCCTCGTGTCGAGTTGAGCCCATACTTCCAGTAGTCCCGCGAACCAGGAGTTTCCTCATGAGTGAACCAGTCGAGCCGACCGTGTCCAGACCTCGTCATCCTGCCGTGATCGCCTTCCACCAGACGAGACTCGACGATGCGCAGCTCCGCATCGCTGACGCGATCACGGCGTTCGCGGGTTCGATGCCGTTCGTCTACATCCACGCGGTGGTCTTCGCGGCATGGATGGTGTTCGCCGAAGGCAGTCCGTGGCCGACCTTGACGCTGGTCGTCTCGCTCGAGGCGATCTTCCTGTCGACGTTCGTCATGATCGGTCAGAACCGGCAGGCCGCGTTCCAGAAGGCCAAGGCCGAGCACGATTTCGTCGAGCAGGAGCTCGAGCTCAAGACCAACACGGAGATCACCCGTGCCATCCACACACTGACGACTGAGCTGCACCGTCGGATCATCATCGACGACGGCACGCGGCCCAGCTGAGCTACGCCGCGACATGCGTGGCACTCCGAGTCTCGACAGGCGGCTGCAGCAGGACGATCCGGGTGCAGCGGGCCAGAGCGGCAGGGGAGTGGGAGATCAGCAGCACGCCGTGATCGGTGCTCAACTGCACGATGTCACGCATGACGTCGGTAGCCGTGGCTTCGTCGAGGTGCTCGGTCGGCTCGTCGAGGACGAGGATGTCGTGGCGGGCCAGGAGCAGTCGCGCAATGCCCAGCCGTTGACGCTCCCCGCCGCTGAGCTCGTTGCCGTTCTCGCCGACGGGGGTGTCGAGTCCCTTCGGCAGGGCTGCGACGAAGCGCTCCAGGCCGGCTCGTCGAAGCGCATCGTGCATTGCGCCGACAGCAGCTTCCGGGTCGGCCACCTTGAGGTTCTCGCGAATCGTCGTGTCGAACACGATGTCGTCCTGTCCCGTCATGCCGACACGCGTACGGACATCTGAGCCCGCGAGGTGTGAGAAGTCGACGCCTCCCAACGTCACGGAGCCGGACTGCGGCGCAATCAGGCGCAGGAGGGTCATGGCGAGCGTGCTTTTGCCGACGCCGCTGGGCCCGGTGAGCCCGACGAGCTCACCGGTGCGGACGGCGAACGAGACGGGTGCAGCGGCGGGTCGATCCCAGCCGACGACCAGCTCGTCGACCACGAGGTCGCCACCCGCCGGAAGGGGGCCCAGCACGACCGGATCCTCGATGGGCGCGGGCAGGCTCGCCAGGTCGGCCAGCCGTTCGTGCGCGGCGACGATCTCCGGGCGGAGGCGCTCAGCGTCGACCAGTGACTGCAACGGTTCGATGAGCGCGACCGGTGCCAGCAGCACGACACCGACGAGAACGGGAGCAATGCCGCCTGCCAACGTGCTGAGGACCAGGATGGTGGCTCCGGTCGACGCGAGCACGAACGCGGTGCCGGCACCGGCGGCGCGGGCGTCGGTCCGCTGGGTGGCTGCAAGGTCGTCCGCGCTGCGGGTGGCGCGCGTGGCGACGTCGACCGCCAATCCGTGCGCCACCAGGTCACGCGAGGTCAGCACCAGCGCTGATGCGTCTGCGGACATCGCTCCCCGCAGCGAGTTCGATCGCGAGCGTGCAGCGTGCGACAGGCGCGCTACGACCAAGCGGGCGAACGCGGCGCACACGGTCACGTGCACGGCCAGCGTCATTGCGATCGCGGGGGCGATGAAGGAGAGGAGCGCGACCACCGCTGAGCTCGACACGATGGCGTAGAGCCATGGGAGCCGGAGACGGAGCAGCCGGTCCTGCGCAGATTCGACGTCGCCGACGATTCTGTCGACCAGGTCGCCGCGACGGTGCCGTGCCAGGCCCCAAGGCGCCGCGCGGTCGAGCAGCCGATAGACCCGGAGGCGTTCAAGGACAGTGCCGCGCAGTGCGACATCGTGCGTCAGCAGGCGCTCGCCGTAGTGGAAGGCGGCGCGGCCGACGCCGAAGAACCGGACCGACACGATCGCCACCATCAGGTAGAGCACGGGCGGGTGTTCGGCTGCCCGGACGATGAGCCAGGCGGACGTCAGCAGGAGTCCGATCGACGACAACTGTGCGGCGATCCCGAGCGTCACGCCACCGAGAAGGCGCTTCATACCGGCATCAGCTCGCAGGTCTCGACCTGGATCACGCGGTCAGCGGCGGCGATCGTCTCCGGGCGGTGCGCCACAACCAGGACGGTGACCTCCAGGGCGCGAAGAGATGTGAGGATCGTGGCTTCGCGGGTTGCGTCGAGGCCGGCCGTCGGCTCGTCGAGCAGCACGAGCCGCGCGCCTCCGACGCGTACGCGAAGAAGGGCCCGAGCGATTGCGATGCGCCGTCGCTCGCCCGCGGAGATGTCGTCCGCGGTCTCGCTGATCCGGCGTGTGGGCGAGAGGTCGGCTGCGCCTGCGTCGGCCAGAGCGCGCGCGACGTCGAGCTCGGTGGCAATGACGTTCGACATGCGGACGTTGTCCGCCACGGTGCCGTCGATGATGCCGGGGATCTGGGGGACCCAGGCGATGTGGCGCCTCCAGTCGTCCGGATCGATCTCGGCGAGGTCGATGCCGCCGACGGTCACATGCCCTGACGTGGGCACGAGGAACGACATCAGGACGTCGAGAAGGGTCGACTTGCCGCTCCCGCTGGGACCGGCCAGGGCGACGAACTCCCCGGGCCGGATGGTCTCGTCGGCCAGGTGCAGCGCGGGCGTCGTACGTCCGGGGAACTCGACCGTGACGTGATGCAAGCGGATCGTCGAGGTTCCCGGGTCGGGTGCCTTCAGGTGGCCGGTGTGGCGGTCGTGGTCGAGCAGGTCCAGGGCTTCGGACGCCGCCTCGACGCCCTGCTTGCTGTCGTGGAACATGGCGCCGAGTCGCCGGATCGGTAGGTACGCCTCGGGGGCGAGCAGCAGCACGGTCAGTGCGTCCTGCAGGCTCATGCGGTCGTCCACGACGCGCAGGCCGACGCTCACCGCGATGAGGGCGACCGAGAGCGTCGCGACCAGCTCCAGGACGAGGGAGGACAGGAACGCGACGCGCAGCGAACGGATCGTCTCCTTGCGGTGGCGCTCGCCGACGGCCCGCAGCCCAGCCGTCTGGTCGCGGCCGAACACCTTGAGGATGACGAGCCCGTCAAGGACGTTGGCAAAGTGCTGACCGAGACGTTGCAAGGCAGCCCAGCGCCGATCGAGCTTGTCACGGGTCGCGAGGCCCACCAGCACCATGAACACGATGCTCAGCGGCAGGCTCAGGCCGATAATGACGGCCGACAGCGGATCGACCGACATGACCGCGATGACCACGATCACCGGGACGACCGTGGCGAGGATCGTCTGGGGGAGGTAGCGCCCGACGTACCCGTCGAACGCGTCGAGCCCGCGACCCAGCAGCACGATGACTCGCGAGCTCCGGGGAGCGGGACCCAGCCGTCGGGGATCGACGAGGTCGTTGAGGATCTCGCATCTCAGCTCGGACTTGAGGGCGCCCGCCGCCCGCGTCGCGACGATCGAGTGGCACCACTCGACGACGGCGCGGGCCCCGAGGCACAGGCCGACCAGCGCGGCCACCGAGGCGACGGGACGGCCGTCGAACAGCCGGGCCACCGTCGCCGCGATGGCGTACGCCTGGGTGACGACGAGAAGAGCAGTCAGGATTCCCAGCGCGACACCGGCGAGGAGATAGTGCCGGACGGTGCGCGACCGCCGTACCAGTCGCGGGTCGAGGGGCTTCACTGCACCGAGGTCTGGGCTGGGATGTGCTGGACGCCGATTCGCTGGCGGAACACCCAGTAGGACCAGGCTTGGTACATCAGGACGATCGGCGTGAAGACGACGGCGACCCAGGACATGATGACGAGCGTGTAGTGCGTCGACGAGGCGTTGGATGTGGTGAGGTTCCAGGCGGGGTTCAACGACGAGGGCATGACGTCGGGGAACAGGCCCACGAAGAGCATGATCGCGACGAGAGCGATCGTCGCGGACGTGAATGCGAACGCCCACCCGTCCCGATCGCCCACCGTGGCGCCGAAGGCCAGGACGAAGGTCACCGCGCCGGCGAGGCCAAGCAGCCACACCAGCAGCTCGCCCTGGTCGAAGCCGGTCCAGACGATGAAGGTGACTGCCAGGACCGCGGCGACCAGACCTGACCTCAGAGCGAGCGACTTGGCGCGGACCCGTATGTCACCGACCGTCTTGAGCGCGACGAAGATCGCGCCGTGGACGAAGAAGACAGTCAACGTGACGAGTCCGCCCAGCAGGGCGTACGGGTTCAGCAGGTCGAAGAACGATCCGGCGTACTCCTTGTCGGCGGTGATCGGGACGCCGTGGACGATGTTGGCCAGGGCGACGCCCCACAGGAGGGCGGGCACGGCTGACGCCGAGATGATCGCGAGGTCCCAGTTGCGACGCCACGTGGGGTCGCTGCGCTTGCCGCGGTACTCGAACGCCACTCCGCGCACGATCAGGGCCATCAGGATCAGGAGCAACGGCAGGTAGAACCCGCTGAAGAGCGTGGCGTACCACTCGGGGAACGCGGCGAATGTGGCACCGCCGGCGACCAGCAGCCACACCTCGTTGCCGTCCCAGAGCGGGCCGATGGTGTTGATGAGCACGCGGCGCTCGTCGTCGTCCTGCGCGAGGGCGCCGACGAGCATCCCGACACCGAAGTCGAATCCCTCGAGGACGAGGTAGCCGACCCACAAGACGGCGATCAGGATGAACCAGAAGGTCGTGAGATCCATTTCGGGGTCCGATCAGTAGGCGAACGCCAGCGGCGCATCGCGGTCGTCGTCGGCGTCATCACCGACGGGTTCGATGACCGGAAGGCCGGCCCGGATGTAGGTGAGCAGGAGCTTGAACTCGACGATCGCGAGCACGCCGTACACGACCGTGAAGGCGATCAGGGAGAGGAGGACCTCTGCGGTCGTGGTACCCGGTGACACGCCCGCCGATGTCGGCATCACACCGAACACGACCCATGGCTGCCGGCCCATCTCGGTGAAGATCCAGCCGAACGAGTTGCCGATCAGTGGCAGGAAAGGCAGCACGATCGCGGTGCGCAGCATCCAGCGCGATGTCGGGACGCGGCCACCGCGCGTCGCCCACAGCATGGCCGCAGCGGCGAGCATCGCGAGACCGCCGACCGTGATCATCGCGCGGAACGTCCAATAGGTGACCGGGATGTTGGGGGAGTAGTCACCGGGCCCGTACGCCTTCTCATACTCGGCCTGCAGGTCGTTGATGCCCTTGACCTGGCCGTTGACGTCACCCGTGCCGAGGTACGACAGCAGCTTGGGAACCTCGAGCTTGTAGACGGACTTGCTGCCGTCGAGCGTGCCGACCTCGAACAACGAGAATCCGGCCGGTTGTTGTGTCTCGTACAGGCCCTCGGCTGCCGCCATCTTCATGGGCTGGACGTCGGTCATGATCTTGCCTTGGATGTCGCCTGTGACGACGACGCCCAGACCCGCAACGAACAGCGTCACGGCCCCGAGGCGTACGGCGGTGCGGAATGCATCGCGGTCGCGGTCAGGATGGCGAACCACGTGCCACATGGCGATACCGGCCATGAAGGCGCCGCCGACCATGAAGCACGCGAAGATCGTGTGCGGGACCGTGACGAGTGCGACCTTGTTGGTCAGCACAGCCCCGAAGTCGGTGAGCTCTGCCCGTCCCTTGTCGGAGTTGAAGCGGAAGCCGACCGGGTTCTGCATGAACGAGTTGGCTGCGAGGATGAAGTACGACGAGAGCAAGGTCCCGATGGCGGCGATCCAGATGGTTGCCAGGTGGACGCCCGGCTTCAGCTTGTCCCAGCCGAAGATCCACAGTCCCAGGAACGTCGACTCGAGGAAGAATGCGAGGAGCCCTTCGATCGCGAGGGGTGCGCCGAAGATGTCGCCGACGAAGCGGGAGTAGTCGCTCCAGTTCATCCCGAACTGGAACTCCTGCACGATGCCGGTCGCGACGCCGAGGGCGAAGTTGATGAGGAACAGCTTGCCGAAGAACTTGGTCAGTCGCAGGTACTTCTCGTTGGCTGTGCGCCACCAAGCCGTCTGCAGGCCGGCGACCAGGAAGGACAGGCCGATCGTGATCGGCACGAAGAAGAAGTGGTAGACGGTCGTGATGCCGAACTGCCATCTGGCGAGGTCGAGGGCTTCCATGTCTGTCCTGTTGTCCGATGTCAGCGGGTGGAGGGCGAGCCGCCGGGGACCGGGAGTTCGGGATCGGGAGAATCGAAGAGGAGTTCACCCGGCGGCTCGCGTCTTCACTCTCGGGCTTGAGCCGGTCGTGCAGCCACGGCCATTCAGCACGCCCCGAAGGGACCTTGGTCCCGAGCGCGGTGAGCCAATGCCGTCCGGGACCTATGACCTACGAAGGCGCGACTGTGTGCCCTGACCGCCCAGCGCTGGCTCCGCGAGGTTGGACTCAACGAAGACAACATGAAGGAGTCACCATGACCGCCATCCTCGGAACCCCGCACGCGGCAGCCGCAGCCGGCACGACCGTACGAAGGGGCGCTCTCCCGTACGTCCTCGGCGTCACCCGCCTCGCGATGGGGTGGACCTTCCTGTGGCCGTTCCTCGACAAGACCTTCGGCCTCGGGCACGAGACGGCGTCAGCTGATGCCTGGGTCAACGGTGGCAGTCCCACGAGCGGCTTCCTCGGTCACGCCACGAAGGGCCCGTTCTCGGACTTCTACCAAGGGATGGCGGGACAGGCCTGGGCCGACTGGTTGTTCATGCTGGGTCTGCTCGGCATCGGCGTGGCTCTCATCGCCGGCGTCGCAATGCGTGTCGCTGCAGCCGCCGGAGCGCTGCTGCTGGTTCTGATGTGGACAGCCGTCCTGCCTCCGGAGAACAACATCTTCCTCGACGATCACCTGATCTACGCACTGCTTCTCGTGGTCCTGGCGCTGAGCGACGCCGGCCGGACGTTCGGTCTCGGCTCGGTGTGGGAGAAGCTGCCTGTCGTGAGGAAGAACCCGTACTTGCGGTGAGAGGGAGCACCGCAGGCACTTGGCCCGGCGCCGTCTCCTCAGGGAGCGGCGCCGGGTCTTCGTGCGCAGAGTCAATCCGGGAGATGCCGGTGATCCCGTACGTACGCCGCCATCGGGTTGGGCGTGCCGGACTCGCGAAGGAACCTGTCCTGCACGACATCCAGCAGGTCGCTGACCGCGATCAGCAGGGCACGGCCGGCGAGCTGGACTTCCGGGTGCGGTGACTCGCCGGCTGCAGCACCCAGCTGCCCGGCGATGCCGAGGGTGGCGGGCAGCGCCGACTCCTCGTCGTTCTCGCGGAAGAAGTAGGTCTCGGCGTAGTCGCCGAGATCGACTCGCGCGATGACGATGTCGGCGGCGAGGCCGTGGAGCAGGGTGGAGGCGGCGGCGGGGGCGAGGCCAGGCAGAGCGTCGACAGCGCCCGCCCGGCCCAAGCCGCTCAGGCGCAGCGACAGGACGCGCCGGCGAGACACCGCGGGGTAGGCCTGCAGGACCCACGAGACCGCGACGGTGAGGAGTGCGAAGCCGAAGATGGCCTCGAGGGGATTGACGATCCGGAGCCAGCCGGTGGCGGGGAAGACGTCACCGAACCCCAAGGTCGAGATCGTCACGAGCGAGATGTAGACCGCGTCGAGGAACGCCGGTCCGTGGTCGGCGGACGATTCTGCCGGGAACGTGAAGCCGCCATCGACGTGTGGCCAATAGATCAGCGCCCAGCCCAGAACGGCGACGAGGCCCCAGACCCCGATCACGGTGAGCATCGCGACCGGTCCAGACCATGAGCTGCGACCCGAAACGCGCCACAACCCCACGTGGACCCACCGGCTCACAAGCCCCTGCCGTCCCGGGTTGGCCAGGGTGTGGAAGATGTCGAGCAGCACCGCCAGCACGACGGCGGCGCCGAGTGTCGTGACCAGCCAGCCCGTCACATCTCACCGCTCTCGATGTATCGCTCGTGCCAGCTCAGCGCCTCAGCGAGGAGGTGTGGCGTGTGACGGCCGTGTGGGTGCGCTGCCCATGCTCGTTCGGTGTAGCTGTGAAGGGCGTCGCGGAAACTCGGGTGGGCACAGTTCCTGATGACTTGCTGCGCTCTGGCACGTGGGGACTTGCCCCGCAGGTCCGCCAACCCGTGCTCGGTGACGATGACGTGAACGTCGTGCTCGGTGTGGTCGACGTGGCTCACCATGGGGACGATCGTCGAGATCGCACCATTCTTGGCGGTCGAGGGTGTCAAGAAGAAGCTGAGGAACGCGTTGCGCGCGAAGTCGCCGCTGCCGCCGATGCCGTTCATGATCGAGCTGCCCATGACGTGCGTGGAGTTGACGTTGCCGTAGATGTCGGCCTCGATCATCCCGTTCATGGCCATCACGCCGAGGCGTCGTACGAGCTCGGGGTGGTTGGAGATCTCCTCGCTGCGCAGCAGGATGCGGCCCTTGTATGCCTCGATGTTCGCCATGAACCGCTTCGCGCCGAGCTCCGAGAGGCCGAACGACGTGGCCGATGCCGCCCGAAGGGTCCCGCTGTCCAGCAGGTCGAGCATGGCGTCCTGAATGACCTCGGTGAACGCCACGAGGCCGGTGAATTCGCTCCCGTCGAGGCCGGCCAGCACGGCGTTCGCCACGTTCCCTACGCCCGACTGGAGCGGGAGCAACCCAGGTGGCATGCGTCCCGCGGAGACTTCGTGGCGCAGAAAGTCCAGGACGTGGTCCGCGATCGCCCTTGATGTCTCGTTCGGAGGAGAAAAGGGAGAATTGCGATCCGGATGGTCGGTCTCGACGACAGCGACGACCTTGTCAGGATCGACGTGCAGATAGGGGTCGCCGATCCGTTGCAGGGGCTCCGTCAGCTGGATCGGTCTGCGGTGCGGCGGCAGTGCGGTGCCTTCGTAAATGTCGTGGAACCCCTCAAGCTCGCGGGGCTGCCAGTGGTTGACCTCGAGGATGACGCGGTCCGCGCGGTCGAGCCAGGTCTTGTTGTTGCCGACGGAGGTGCTCGGGACCAGGACCCCACCGGGCAGGATCGCCGTCACCTCGACGACCGCGATGTCGAGGCGGCCGTAGAAGCCGAACCACATGTGCTGGGCCGAGTGGCTGAGGTGCTCGTCGATGTACTCCACGTCGCCGGAGTTGATGAGCCGTCGCAACGTCGGGTCGGAGTTGTAGGGCAACCGCGACGAGATGCCGTTGACCTGGGCCAGCGCGCCGTCCGCGTCGGGGGCAGTCGACGCGCCGGTCCAGAGTCCGATGCGGAACTCGTCACCCCGATCGTGGGCGTCAGACATACGTCGCGCGAGTGCGCGAGGCAGTGCCTTGGGATAGCCGGCGCCGGTGAAGCCGCTGAACCCGACATGATCGCCGTGGCATATGAGCGCGGCTGCTGTCGCGGCGTCCGTGATTCGCTCGGTGAGCACGGGACAGGAGATCCGACTCATGGGTGATTCCCATCTGCTCGGTGGTCTGTGGCTGTCGAGGCCGTGACCCATGCGCCGGGCCGTTGTCGAAGTCTCACACGTGGCAGCGTCCCTTAACCCTGAGGGAATGTGAAGGAGCCAACGTCCTGTCGGAGCCGGACTGAAGTCCTTGGGCCTCCCCGACGTTCCGATCAGCTGGTCGCACCCGACGGCGGATCACGCCTTCGCTGGGGTCACGTCAGCGTGACTCGCGTCGGGCAACACTGGGGCAACACGAGAGTCAAAAGCCGCCGATATCTGTCCCCAACGTCCAATCACGGCGAGCAGAGAATCACCTGAGAAATCAGCGAAAAACAGCAGTGACCACCACTGTCCCATCAGGCTTGGTTTCAACTCTCAAGGCGGTAGCGCGGGTTCGAATCCCGTCGGGGCTACCATGGAAAAAGACCCCCTGACCAGCAGAGATGCCGGTCAGGGGGTCTTCTTCATCCCGGGCCAACAGTTGGACAGCACAGTGGGCGCGTCCCGAAGGAAACGCGCCCACTGTGCTTCTCACCCAAGGGAGAGAGGTGCCGTCGACTACTTGGTGTTGACGGTGATCTTCGCGACGCCGACCAGGAGGTCCTTGGTCACCGCGTCGGTGCCGAAGGTCTTGTTCAAGAGTCCGGCTGCGACCGGGCTGATGAAGACCTTGGTGCCTTCGAGGATCGCGGTGTCGCCCTCGGTCTGCAGCGGCTTCAGGGTCGCGCCGCGCAGCTGGAACAAGAACGCGCTGGTGGCGGCCACCTTGCCGTTGACCGTGACGTCGCCGTAGACCCGTGAGATGCCGGGGTCGACGTTGAAGTTGGTCAGCTCGACCTTGATGTCCCCGGCGGTCAGCGAGAGGCCTGAGGCCTCGTGCTGGATCTGTCCGATGACGTACGGCTTGGCGGTGCCGGGCTTGAAGTAGGTGACGTTGCCGCCGGTGATCGGGAAGATCAGCGACCCGTCCTCGAGCTTTGCGCCGTCGACGACTCCGGGGGTGAGCTTGAGCGACGTCAGAGCGTCGACGAAGCCCTGGTCGAGCTTGATGGCGGTCGTGCCGCCGGTGCTGAGGTCGTTGAGGCGGGCGACGGGCTTGGCGACCGAGACCTTGGAGTCGGACGACGACGAGTCGGAGCCTGACGAACCGCACGCCGCGAGCGGCAGGGCTGCGATGGCGACGATGGCGAGGCCGGCGATCTTCTTCTTGCGAGAGCTGATGGAGCTCATGTGGTCCACATCCTTGTGTGTATGTCCTGGGGTCATCTGCTGACACCCGTGGTTCGCCACGGTGGGGTGGCGATGATTGGTCTGGCCCGCAAGCTTCTGCTTTGACCCGTGACGACCTGGTGACCGTCACTCGCCTCGCCCCCCGTCCTGGCCTGCGGGATGACATGCTCGACGACATGACTGAGACCCAGCGCCCAGACGTCGCCGTGATCGGCGGATCCGGGTTCTACACGTTCCTCGACGAGCCACGGCAGGTCGAGGTCGAGACGCCGTACGGGAAGCCGTCCGCGCCCATCTCCATCGGTACGGTCGAGGGTCGGTCGGTCGCGTTCCTCCCGCGTCATGGGCCGCACCACGACTTCCCGGCCCACCGCGTCCCGTACCGCGCCAACATGTGGGCCCTGCGCAGCCTCGGGGTGCGTCAGGTGCTCGCGCCGTGCGCGGTCGGTGGGTTGCAGGTGGAGCACGGGCCCGGCACCTTCGTCGTGCCCGATCAGCTCGTGGACCTTACGGCGGGGCGCCACCAGACGTACTTCGACTCCGGTGCGTGCCACGTGTCGTTCGCGGACCCCTACTGCGCGAGACTGCGGACCCACCTGCTCGACGGGCTTGCCGACCAGAATCCTGCGGACGGCGGCGCGATGGTCGTGATCGAGGGTCCCCGGTTCTCGACCCGCGCCGAGTCGAGGTGGTACGCCGATCAGGGCTGGGCGGTCATCAACATGACGGGCCACCCCGAAGCAGTCCTGGCCCGCGAGCTGGCACTCTGCTACGCCACGGTCGCGCTGGTCACCGACCACGACGCCGGTGTCGACGAGGCGAGCGCGGTCAGCATGGACGAGGTGTTCGCGGTCTTCTCGGCCCACACCGAGACCCTCAAGGCGGCGCTCACGTCCGTTGTCGCTGGCCTGGGGACGGACCGCGACTGCAGCTGCTCGCACGCGGTGGACGGCATGGACCTGCCGATCGAGCTGCCGTGAGGATCCTGCTGACGGGTGCGGCCGGCTTCATCGGAGGACACATCCGGAGCCAAGCGCTCGCGCGAGGGCATGAGGTGGTGGCGCTCGACGCGTACCTGCCGCAGGCGCACGGCCCCGACGTGGCGTACGACTCGAGCATCCACCGCATCGACCTGCGCAGGGACCCGCTCGACGAGGTGCTCGAGGGGATCGACGTGGTGTGCCACCAGGCCGCGATGGTCGGCAACGGCGTGGACGCCCAGGACCTGCCCGACTACGCCGAGCACAATGACGCAGGCACCGCCCGGCTGCTCGCCGCTATGTCGCGGGCAGGTCTGCGTGACCTGGTGCTCGCGTCATCGATGGTGGTCTACGGCGACGGCCGCTACACGTGCCCCGTCGACGGTGACGTGCCCCCGGCCGTGCGCCGCGAGGATGATCTCGCTGCCGGGCGGTTCGACCCACGCTGCCCCGTGTGTGGAGGCGAGATCACGTGGCGGGAGATCGGCGAGGACACGCCGTTCCTGCCGCGCACCAGCTATGCCGCCTCGAAGGTGGCGCAGGAGCAGTACGCCGGCGCATGGTGCACGCTCGACGACGCGCGGACGATCGCGCTGCGCTATCACAACGTCTACGGTCCGGGCATGCCCGCGGACACGCCGTACGCCGGTGTGGCGGCGATCTTCCGCTCGGCAATCGCGCGCGGCGAGGCTCCGCAGGTGTTCGAGGACGGCCGGCAGGTCCGTGACTTCGTGCACGTCACAGATGTCGCACGGGCCAACGTGCTGGCGATCGAGCAGGTCGGGGCGCATCCGTCGGGCCTGACGGCCTACAACATCGCGTCGGGGCACCCCTTCACCATCGGGGAGATGGCGACGACGCTTTCGGCGGCTGCCGACGGTGCGCCGCCGGAGCTGACCGGCGACTACCGCCGGTTCGACGTACGCCACGTGGTGGCCTCGCCGAGGGCCGCGACCGAGGGGCTCGGCTTCACCGCGGAGATCACTCCCCAGGTCGGGCTGGCCCAGCTGGCGACCGACCCCTTGCGCCCGCGGTGAGCAGGCTGGGGAGTCACCTCGCCACGCTTCGCCGGATGGCGGCTTCGCCGCGGAACGCTCCCGCTTCGCTAGCGCGCCTGAGCGCTCGCTCGCAGAGCTCGCTCGGCTCAGGCGGCCGGCAGGCGGATCTCGAACTGGCAGCCGGTGTCGTGGTTGCGGACGTCGATCGAGCCGGACTGCGCGTCGAGCAGGCCGCGGGCGATTGCCAGACCCATGCCGGCACCCTGGCCGTCGGACTCCCGGGCCTCCGACCCGCGATAGCCCATGTCGAAGACCTTCGCGAGGTCGTGGTCGGGGATGCCGCCGCACGAGTCGTCGACCCGCAGCCACACCTCAGAGCGGTCCGAGCCGGTCGACACCGTCACGGTGCCGCCCTCGGGGGTGTGTCGGATCGCGTTGCCGAGCAGGTTGCGGAGCACCCGCATGAGCTCGGGAGCGGCGCCGACCGCGAGCGTCCCGTGCGGGCGGCCTTCAACGTCCAGGCGTACGCCATGCCGCTCACCGGCGGGCCGGGCGGCCTCGACGGCAGAGCGCACGACATCGTCCACCGTGATCGGCCCGACGTCGAGGGCCAGCGTGCCGGCGTTGATCTGCGACATCTCGAACAGGTCGTCGATCATCGAGGCCAGTCGCCGCGTCTCGCCCCGGATCAGGTGGGCGTACTGCTTGACGTCCTCGGGCGAGGACACGACGCCGTCCTCCAGCGCCTCGGTCATCGCCTGCACGCCGGCGATGGGCGTCCGCAGGTCGTGACTCAGCCAGGCAAGCAGCTCCCTGCGTGACCGCTCAGCACTGCGCTCGCGCTCGAGGGCCTCGCGCTCCCACACGATCTTGCGGGCCAACGAGCTGCCGAGGACTATCGCGCTCGGCACGCTGACGGCGGTGACAACGAGCCAGACGATGGCTGTGCGCCGGAGCTCGGCGGTGAACATGAACTGACTGGTGCCGACGACTCCGACGATGATCGCGACGAGCGGCACCAGGGTCAGCAGGACGATCGACGTCGTCAGCGCGCGACCCCGCAGCAGGTAGAGCACGAGGGCGCCGAGCCCGACGACGCCGAGGGAGCCCAGCAGCCCGATGACCAGTGCATGCAGCGTGTCGGTGCTCATGATTGCGGGTCCCAGCGGTAGCCGAGTCCGTAGACGGTGACGATCCTGGCCGGATCGGCCGGGTCGGCCTCGATCTTGTGGCGCAGGCGTTTGACGTGCACCGTCACGGTCGAGTGGTCGCCGTACTCCCACCCCCACACCTGCCTGAGCAGCTCCTCGCGGCTGAACACCTCGTGCGGGTGTCGCAGGAAGAAGTGGAGGAGGTCGAACTCGCGCGTCGTCAGCGGCAGGGTCGTGCCGGAGCGGAGGGTCTCGCGGGCCACCGGGTGCACCGTCAGGTCGCCGTCGATCAGCAGCCCTGCGACGGGCCGCGTCCCGGCGGGCACCAGGCTGCGCCGCAGGACGGAACCCACCCGCAGCGTGAGCTCCTTGACGCTGAACGGTTTGGTCACGTAGTCGTCGGCACCGTTGGTGAGCCCCGCAATGCGGTCGTCGGTCTCGCCGAGTGCGGTCAGCATGATGATCGGCACGGCCGAGCCGTCGGTCTCGCGGAGCTCCCGGCAGATCTCCAGGCCGTTGAGCCGCGGCAGCATCACGTCCAGCACGATCAGGTCCGGCGTCAGGTCACGCGCGGCCGCCAGCCCGGTCACCCCGTCGGTGACGACGGTGACCTCGTACGACTGCTCGAGGTAGCGCCGGAGCACGTCACCCACCGCG
This sequence comes from Aeromicrobium sp. 9AM, assembly GCF_902506105.1. Lineage (GTDB taxonomy): Bacteria > Actinomycetota > Actinomycetes > Propionibacteriales > Nocardioidaceae > Aeromicrobium. The sequence goes on along the minus strand of NZ_LR733304.1, from coordinate 1,673,798 downwards.
TGGTCGTCCTCGACCACCAGGATGTGAGGCCGGTCGATGCTCGTCATGGTCACCACCTTGTCAGCACCAGTTGTTGGACACACAGGGCGAGGACGACCTGGGACAGCAGGGCAGGGCGATGCCATCGCTCGGGGAGCAGCGCCGGGAGCGCGACGACCCAGATCGTGAACGGCAGCCAGATGCGTTCGACCTCGGCCTTGCTCATGCCCGAGAGAGTCGCGACGAGGATCGCCAGCACCGCGGCTCCCGCGAGCCGTGCCAGGACATCGCCGTCCCTGAAGGCCCGGATCGCCCGGGGGAAGGCGGCCCACACGACGAGTCCGACCGTGAATGTCCAGGCGGCGACATCGGCCCAGACCCAGTACGAGTAGGGGCGCTCGGACGCGATCCCGGCGTAATAGCGGTCGTGCAGCACGGGGTACGCCTTCCACCACTCGAAGCCCGCCACGGTGAACGCCGCGGCGACGGCGGCCGCGCCGGCAAGAGCCCAAGGCAGCGGCCGCCAGGTTCGACCGACCAGCATGACCGCGACGGCGAGGATGCCGAGGAGCACCAGACCGTACGACAGATAGACGCAAGCGCCGAGCAGCAGGCCGGCCGCCAGGGCTGCTGCCGGGCGGCGGTGGGCGGCGGCGATCGCCAGCAGCGCGAGACCCCACGCGGCGACGGCGGTGAACAACGCATCGCCATTGACCCCCATCCACACCGCGGTCGGTGCGAGGACGAGCCACGGCATGGCCTGCCGCGCCATGTGCGCCGAGCCGAGAGCCTTGAGGGCCACGAGAACGGCGACGACCGCGGTGCTCCCGACCGTGACGACGACGACGCCGATCCAGAACGGGTCGGTGATCCCGAGGCGATCGAGCAGCACGAAGAACAGCAGGGCTCCGGGTGGGTGCCCGGCAACATGGGTGTGCCAGTGGTCCGGCGAGTCCATCGGGATGCGGTCGACGAACGTCCTCAGCATCGTGCCGATCGAGTCGACCCGCTGCGCGTCGTGGACATACTCACCCGGTCGTTCGAAGACGCGCGCGAGGCCGTCGGTGCCCTCGGTCATCGCGAGCGCCATGGTCCACAGCCATGTGCCGGCGAAGGCGTACGCGAGGAGCCCGCGCCACGACGCGGTGGCGGCCAGCCGGGGGAGCGCAACCCACAGGAGCAGGCCGATGGCGATCGCCGGCAGGGTCAGCAACCCGAATCGTGGATCCCAGTCGGCATGCAGCGGCGGCCAGTGCACGCGGACGTCCTCATCGGTCAAGCGCGGGACCGCGATCGCCGCCGCCACCAGGACGAGTCCGACGGTCGCGGACGCGATCGCTGCGCGCGCGGAGGACACGGTGGGAGGCACGTCGCCAGCCTAGGTGCGCACCCCGCCCCGCGGGCTGTTCGAGCGGGCCGACGTCACGGGTCCGTCATCGCCCGATGTCTGGTGGACCAAGCCCGCGCGCCCCTAGCGTCGAATCATGGACATGAGCGTGTGCGATGTGGTGATCCCTTGCCGGGACGAGGCTGCCGCCCTGCCGATCGCCCTTGCCGACGTCCCGCCCGGGTGGCGGGTCATCGTCGTCGACAACGGGTCGACCGACGGCACCGCGGACGTGGCGCGATCGCTCGGTGCGTACGTCGTCGCCGAGCCTCGACCGGGCTACGGTGCCGCCGTTCACGCGGGGATGCTCGCCGCTGAGGCCGAGTACGTCGCGGTCATGGACGGCGACGCCTCTATGGGGCTGGCGGACCTTGAGCCGATGCTGGAGCTCGTACGTTCAGGAGCGGTGACGATGGCGGTCGGCCGACGTCGACCCACCAGCCGCGGGGTGTGGCCTTGGCACGCGCGTCTGGGCACGCAGGTGCTGGCGACCTGGATCCGCCGCCGCTCGGCGTTCCCGATCCATGACCTCGCGCCGATGCGTGTCTGCCGTCGGACCGACCTGCTGGCCCTGGGCGTGCAGGACCGGCGCTTCGGCTATCCGCTCGAGCTCATGCTGCGCGCCGCTGAGGCTGGCTGGACGGTTCAGGAGATCGACGTCGACTACGACCGGCGGGCTGCCGGCACGAGGTCCAAGGTCTCCGGTTCTGTCCGCGGCACGGCACTGGTCGTGCAGGACTTCGCCAAGGTGCTGCGATGAGCGATCCGACCGTCCTCCTGGTGGCCAAGGCGCCTGTGCCCGGGCTCGCGAAGACGCGGGTCGCGGCCACGGTCGGCGACGACGCAGCGGCCCAGCTGGCCGCTGCGGCGCTGCTCGACACGCTCGAGACCATAGTTGCCGTGGGATGGCCCGTCGTCGTCGCGATGACCGGTGACCTCGGTGTGGCGGTTCGCGCCGACGAGATCACGCGCGCACTCTCGGGTGTGCGAGTGGTTCCGCAGCGTGGCGACGGCCTCGGGGAGCGGCTGGCTCACGCGCATGAGGACGCGGATGGCGGGCACGGGGTCGTGCAGGTCGGCATGGACACCCCCCAGCTGTCCGTGCGGGACTACCTCGATGCCGGTGCTGAAGTCCGGGAAGGATCGCGCGTCATGGGTCCGGCAGCCGACGGAGGCTGGTGGCTCCTGGGGCTGCCCGACCCGGGCGATGCAGTCGTGCTCACGGATGTCGAGATGTCGGTCGATGACACCGCAGCGAAGACCGAGCAGGCCTTGGGCGGAGTTGTGCGGCTGCGAACCGTGCGCGACATGGACACGTGGGACGACGCCATCGACATCGCTGACGGCATCCCGCGCTCCCGCGTCGCCGCCGTCGTCGAGAACCTTCGCGTGACGGCATGAGCATCACGTTCGACGCCGTCTCGGCCTACGACGAGGCCTTCGCAGGCAAGCCTGCGCACGTCGTCGACCACGTCGGGCGTACGCAGCCGTTCGAGGTCGCACAGTGGTCGTCGGCTCCCGACTGGGTCGACCGCGAGCTGTTCATCGACCCGTGCGACGACGCCACGATCGACATCGGGTGCGGCCCCGGACGCCTGGTGGCCGAGCTCGCCGCCCACCGGATCCCGGCGATGGGCATCGACGTCTCCAGCGAAGCGATCCGCCAGACCCGCGTACGCGGTGCCCTCGCACTGCGGCGCGACGTCTTCGGCTCGATTCCCGGCGAGGGCCGGTGGGCGTACGCGCTGCTGGCTGACGGCAATCTCGGCATCGGCGGAGACCCTGTCCGCCTGCTCCGGCGCCTGCGTGAGGTGCTGACCGACGACGGGACGGTCATCGCCGAGGTCGCTCCCGCGGGGACGGGACTCGTTCGCGAGCACCGCCGGCTGCGGGTCGACGGCCGGTTGTCCGCCCACTTCGAGTGGGCGGTCGTCGGCATCGACGCGATCGAGGGGGCCGCGCAGCGGGCCGGCCTGCGAGTCGTCGCGACTCACTCCGCGGGTGGCAGGCACGCTGCACACATGGAACGAGCATGAGACTTCCCCGCGTCGAGGACATCGAGAAGCGGATCCCGCGGCCTGAGGACTTCAGCGCGAGGTCGCGAGGACCTGCCACCACGGCCCGCGTGGGCACGGCACTGGGCATCGCGTTCGGCATCTGCTTCCTGACCGGCTTGTGGAGCCACGTTCAGTACACGTCGCCGGGCTGGCTGCCGATCGGCCCCAACCCGTCATGGCTCTACCGAGTCACGCAAGGCACGCACGTGGCAACTGGCATCGCCTCGGTCCCGCTGCTGCTGGTCAAGCTGTGGTCGGTCTATCCACGATTCTTCATCCGTCCGCCCAAGGCGCGCCGCGACCAGCTCATCGACGTGCTCGAACGAGCCTCGATCGGCGTGCTCGTCGCAGCAGCGATCTTCCAGCTCACCAGCGGCCTGCTCAACATCGTCCAGTGGTATCCGTGGGAGTTCAGCTTCCGACGTACGCACGAGGCCGTCGCGTGGGTGGCGATCGGGGCACTGCTCGTGCACATCGCGGTCAAGCTGCCCGTCATCCGCGAAGGTCTGGGCGCGCCGGTCGGGCACGAGTCGCCGGTCGAGTCCGAGGGGCCGAGCCGTCGCGCGGTGCTGCGTGGCGTGACAGTCGCTTCAGGCCTGGCCCTGGTGCTGACCGTCGGCCAGACGGTGCCGTTCCTCCGCAGGATCTCCGTGTTCGGCGTACGCGACGGCGACGGGCCGCAGGACCTGCCGATCAACCGGACCGCGCGAGCGGCCGGTGCCACCCGTGCCGCCACGGATCCTGCCTTCGTCCTGCAGCTCAAGGCCGGCGATCGCATCGTGTCACTCACCCGCGATGAACTCGCGAAGCTGCCACAACGTACGCACCGGTTGCCGATCGCGTGCGTGGAGGGATGGAGCCGCAACGCGGTGTGGACCGGGGTCGCCATCCAGGACCTCCTCGCCCTCGTCGGGGCACCGTCCGGGTCGACGGTCACCGTACGGTCGATGCAGACGCGGGGCGCCTTTCGCACCTCGGAGCTGCCGGGCAACTTCGTGGACGACCCGCGAACGCTGCTGGCTCTTGAGCTCAACGGCGAGCCGCTGAGCCTCGACCACGGCTACCCGTGCCGGATCATCGCACCGAACCGACCCGGGGTGCTCCAGACGAAATGGGTCCGAGAGCTCGAGGTCAGGACATGAGGCTGGCACGGGGTCTGCTCCTGCTCACCGGCGTCGGCTTCGGGCTCTGGGGCGTGTGGCTCATGCGGGACTTCACGTCCGAGCAGCTGATCTCGATGGGCACCTGGCTCGCCGGCGGCGTGATCCTCCACGACGCGATCATCGCCCCCGTGACCGTGCTGCTGGGCGTCGTCGCCGCACGACTGCTGCCAGGAGGCACCCGGTCCGTGGCGGCGATCGCGTTCCTCGTCTGGGCGACCCTGACGGTGGCAGTCGCCAACGTGCTGTCGGGTCAGGGCGGCAAGCCCGACAACGACACCGTGCTGCACCGGCCTTACGGGCTCAGCTGGCTCATCCTGACGATTGCTGTCGCGATCGCGGCGGTGTTCGTGGCCCGCCGACACCCTCGAGCCCTGCAAGAGCCCAAGGATGAGGAATCGCCCGGCCCGCAGGGATAAGCCGATGACGGCGAGACGCAGGTGCTGACCCTTCGAGGCACGCCGGGACGGTTGAGAGCCGGCCTTCGCGGCTCACTCCACTGGCGCGTCGCGTCGGACCGACAGCAGCAGGGCCAGCGAGGCGACCTGAGCTACTGCGACCGCTGCGACCAGCAAGGGCAGAGATCGTGAGTACAGGTAGCCGGCCGCGGCGCCGCCGAGGATCGCGGCACCGCCTTGCACGGCGGCGAACGTTCCGTAGGCTCCAGCCAGCCGGGTTGACGGGACCAGGTCGGCAACGAGGGCCTTGACGGTGGAGTCCTGCAACCCGACTGCGACGCCCCAGACCGCCACCCCGACCAGCACCATCCAGATGTGGACCGCGAACACCAGGGCCGGCACCACGGACACCAGTGCCGGGAGCGCCAGCAGCACTCGCCCGCCCAACCGGTCATACACCCAACCGGTGGCGAGCGCGGCGACAGCGCCCGAGGCCATCGCGAGCGCGTAGATGACCGGAACCGTGCCGGTCGAGGTGAGGTCGTCGTCGACGAGGTGAAAGCCGATGAGCCCGAAGCTCACCAAGCCGGCCGTGGCCAGCCCCGTGGCGCCCGCGAACCGGTAGAACGATCGAGGCAGGCCTGACGGGTCGACCGGGATCGTGGCCGGTCGGGGGATGGCTGTCTGTTCCGTCGTGGCCTCCGAGGGGAGGGTGAGGTGCGCCCGGACGATGACGAGCACGACCATCGCTGCGGCGCCGGGGATGGCCAGAATGGCCAAAGCCGGCCAGATCGATGCCGTGACGGCGACCGCGGCGGCCACGATCAAGGGTCCTGCGAACGACCCGACCTGGTCCAACGCCTTGTGCACGCCGAACCCGCGGCCGCGCCCCACCTCTCGAGCCGCGACAGCCAGCAATGCGGACTTCGACGGACTGCGGACTGCCTTGCCGGTCCGCTCGACCAGAATCAGGGAGCACGCGACAGCCAGTCCAGCGGCACCGATGAACGGCGTGATCGCCAACAGCGGTACGGACACGGCGGTGAGCCCGTACCCGATGATGGTGAGGCTCCAGTAGCGGCCGGTGCGGTCAGCCAGGGTTCCGAAGAACAGTCGCAGCACCAGGGCTGCGGCTTCGCCGGCGCCGGTCACCACTCCGACGACGAAGGCGGAAGCCCCCAAGCTCGCGAGCAAGGGGCCGGTGATCGAGCGGGCGCCCTCGTACACCAGGTCGGCGAGCAGGCTGACGACGCCGAACGCGACGATCGTCCGCCACGGCGACCAGGTCAGGTGCTTCTTCGTCTCCGTCATCAGGCCTACCAAGGTAGACGCGATCCTCCGGAGGGGAGACCCGGACCGTCCGAGGGCGCCGGCCCGTCGAGGTGTCACGTGACCTGGCGACACTCCGTCGCAGATCATGACCTGCGATTGAGGCGGGAGACGCGTCGGTGGCGATAGCATTCGACTCGCCGATCCTCGACTCCAGGAGATTCCATGACCAGCTCGGGCAAGGACGCCACCGAAAGCTCCGCCAGCGACTCGACGTGGAAGGCCTCCGCGGAGTCGAAGTCAAAGGCCAAGAAGCTCCGCCTCTATGCAGTGGCGCTGTGGGTCCTCGGCATTGCGATCGAGATCGGGGCGATCTTCGGTCTGCTCCTCAACAAGTCGATCCTCACGGAGAAGGCCACCGTCAACGCCAAGGGCGAGTTGATCACCGACAACGCATTCCCGACCTGGGCGTTCGTGCTGCTGATCGTGTTGCTGGTCCTCGACGGCATCGCGGTCGTCATCGGCTCGATGATGTGGAAGAAGGCCAACCAGTTCGACCCCGCATCTGAGAAGGAGCCGTTCAGGTTCTTCATCCAGAACCAACTCGGCGCGTTCATCCCGATCATCGCGTTCCTGCCGATCATCGTGTTGATCTTCCTCAACAAGGACATGGGCAAGACGCAGAAGGGCGTGGCCGGGGCTGTCGGCGTTGTCGTGGCGCTGGCCGCGGTCGCTCTGGGCATCGACTTCAACCCGGCCTCGGTGGAGAAGTACACGGCGGAGAAGCAGGCCGTGATCCAGCTCCTCGGCGAGGACCAGGTCTACTGGGCCGGCGGCGGCGAGGTCTACCACGTCTGCGGCACCGTCTCGGACCTCTCGGGCAGCAACGTCACGTCCGGCACGACGGCGAAGGCAGTCGAGGAGGGCAAGCCGCGGCTCACGCTGAAGCTCGGCTCTGAGCTGGAGAAGTGCGGCCGCGCGGTGCCCAACAACCTGGACGAGATCGTCGCTGCGATCCGCGCCGTGCAGTCAGGCGAGGCGACCGAACAGGTCCTGCCGTCGCCCGACTGGACCGGTGTGGAGAACGCGCCGACCGGAGGCGACCTCGACTCGCTCAAGGACGCCCTCGACGAGGTCAAGGACGCCGCCTGAACCAGGCACGTGCGAAGGGGAGTGGTGCGGCGCGCCGCTCTCCTTCGTGCTGAAATCTGCCCTGCTGGGGTCTCTGCGGGAGTACGTTCAGCGTCATGGATGACATCTCGATCGTCGGCCTCGTGATTGCCGCGTTGGCGTTCTTCGCCCTCGGTGGCGTCTGGTACACGGTCCTGTTCGGCAAGGCATGGCGCGCCGAGATGGGCATCTCCGAGGAAGAGGCCGCCGGCAAGAGCCCCGACCCGCTGATGTTCGTCTGGTCGATCCTGGTGGCGCTCGTCATCGCGGGAACGCTCGCCAAGCTCGTCGGCGCGTGCGGCACGGAGTACGGCCTCAAGGTCGGTGCTGGGGTCGGAGTCGGAATCGGCGCCGCGATCCTGGCGCAGAACTACGTGTACGAGTCGAGATCCTTCAGGTTCTTCCTGATCAACGCCGGATACGTCGTGGTCGGACTCACCCTGATGGGTGCGATCGTCGGAGGCTTCCAGACGCCGTGAGGGCCGCCCGCGTCCATGTCTGAAACCCGCCGGTAAGTGTCGGTCGTTGCCGTCATGATGGACGTATGCACACCGACCACGAACGCTGCTACCGAGCCGCATCGTCGCGCGACGCGCGCTTCGACGGCGTCTTCTACGTCGGCGTCAAGACGACCGGCATCTACTGCCGGCCGTCCTGCCCGGCGGTGACCCCCAAGCGAGAGAATGTCCTGTTCTACGCGTCCGCTGCGGCGGCGCAGGACGCCGGGTTCCGCGCCTGCCGGCGCTGCCGGCCCGACACGACCCCCGGGTCACCGGAGTGGAATGTCCGAGCCGACGCGGTCGGTCGCGCGATGCGGCTGATCGCCGACGGCGTCGTCGAGCGCGAAGGTGTCGAAGGGCTGGCGAGCCGGCTCGGCTACAGCCACCGGCATGTGACGCGCATGCTGACGCAGGAGCTCGGCGCCGGTCCCTTGGCGCTGGCTCGCAGCAACCGTGCTCACGCCGCTCGGGTCCTCATCGAGACCACCGACATGCCGATGTCCGACATCGCGTTCGCGGCCGGGTTCGCCTCGATCCGGCAGTTCAACGACTCGGTGCGCCACGTCTATGCCCTGTCACCGACTGAGATGCGGGGTCGCCGCCGCGGCACGCCGACCGGCCGCGTCACGCTGCGTCTCGCGGTGCGGCAGCCGTTCCACGCCGAGGCGTTGCTCGAGTTCCTGGCGGCGCACGTGCTCCCGGGTGTCGAGACCGTACGCGACCGCACCTACGCCCGGGTGGTCCGGCTTCCGCACGGGTTGGGAGTCGTGGCGCTGACGCTCCTCGAGGACCGGGTGGACTGCGAGCTGGAGCTGGCAGACCTCCGCGACACCGCCGTCGCCATCGGCCGGGCTCGCAGGATGCTCGACCTCGATGCCGATCCGGTTGCCATCGACGGCGTGCTGGGCGCGGATCCGGCGATGCGCGACCTCGTGTCGGCGGCGCCGGGCCTGCGCGTGCCGTCGCACGTCGACGGCTACGAGCTGGCGATCCGCACGATCGTCGGGCAGCAGGTGTCCGTCGCAGGGGCCAACACGGTCCTCGGCCGCCAGGTCCCGGTTCACGGCACGCGGGTCGACTTCTCCCTGGCGGCCGCGTTCGGGCTGACCCACGCGTTCCCCGCGCCCGAGTCCCTCGCCGAGAGCGAGCCGACCGAGCTCGGCATGCCCCAGTCCCGGGCGCGTACGATCATCGACCTCTCGCAGGCCGTCGCCGACGGCAAGCTCGACCTCGATCCGGGTGTTGATCGCGAGGCGGTGCGCGAGCAGCTCGTCGCGATGCGTGGCATCGGGCCATGGACCGCTGACTACATCGTCATGCGGGCACTGGCCCATCCAGACATCCTCCTCACGACCGACCTCGTGCTGCGCCGCGAGCTCGACAGCCGTGGCATCACCGTGGACGCCACCGAACGGTGGCGTCCCTGGCGCTCCTACGCAGGCATGCACCTGTGGCGCGCTTCCGCACCTGAAAGGACCCCCGCATGAGCACCTCACACCTGACCCGCTGGATGGAGTCACCGATCGGTGGACTCCGGATCCACGCCTCCGCCGGTCTCATCACCGCGATCGACTTCGGAGCGTCCAAGCCACGCAAGGCCCGAGCAAGCGACCCGCTGCTCGACCGGGCCGAGCAGCAGCTCGCCGAATACTTCGCGGGGGAGCGCACCACCTTCGAGCTGCCGCTTGCGAGCGAGGGCTCGGAGTTCCAGAAGAAGGTGTGGGCCGAGCTGCAGCGCATCCCCTACGGCGAGACGGCCAGCTATGGCGACATCGCGCGGCGGCTGGGCTACGAGCCGGTGATCTCCCGGGCCGTGGGTGCCGCCAACGGTGCCAACCCGATCCCGATCATCGTGCCGTGCCACCGGGTGATCGGCTCTGACGGCTCGTTGACCGGATATGCCGGTGGGCTCGAGCGCAAGAAGACGCTGCTCGATCTCGAGGTGCCTGGCCTCTTTTGAGAATGTGGCCGGCTGTTCACCCGGGCATGGCACGATGTCGAGCCAGCGTCATTCGAGCACAAGGAGCAGTCCATGGCCGCACAGTCCAAGTCGTCGAAGAAGTCGGGCAAGGGCAAGACGGGCTCACCGAACTCCGAGCTCGCCGCCGCCCAGGAGGCGATCAAGAATCTTCGGGCCACCGTCGCCAAGCTCGAGAAGAGCGTCGGCAAGCTCGAGAACAAGCTGGAGAAGCGGGTCGCCGAGCTCCAGCGCGACGCCAAGAAGCTGCGCAGCTCGGCCGAGCGCGCCGGCAAGTCGGCGGTCAAGACAGCCAAGGACGTCGGCAAGTCTGCTGCGAAGTCGGCCAAGGACGCCGGCAAGAGCGCACGCAACGTCGCCGCGCCCAAGCCTGCTGCGGCCAAGCCTGCTGCGGCCAAGCCTGCTGCGGCCAAGCCTGCTGCGGCCAAGCCTGCCGCTCCCAAGCCTGCTGCGGCCAAGCCTGCTGCGGCAGAGAAGGTCGAGGTCGTCCCGGTGCAGAATGCGCCGAAGTCCGAGCTGACGGTCGCGCAGCTGAAGGCCGCAGCTCGTACGCAGGGGGTCGCGGGCTACTCGCGGATGACCAAGGCTCAGCTCGTCTCGGCACTCAAGGCCTGATTCCCGGCGAGCCGGTTGGGCTCTGACCTGCACGTTGGCCGTCCGTTCACCGCGGTCGGCCATCGTGCAGGTCATCCGAACCGGAGGTGATGATGGCTGCCAAGCCCGGCAAGAAGGCGCGACCCGGCAAGACCGAGAAGAAGCTCGCTGCGGCGACCGCGACGATCGAGGAGCTGACCGCGGAGCTCACGACGCTCCGAGCCCGGGTCAAGACTCTCGAGGTCGAGTCCGAGACCTGGAAGAAACGGGCCGAGAAGCAGCGATCGCGCGTCCAGAAGGTGCGTGCCAAGGCCGAGCAGGCGATCGCCGAGGCCAACGCGAAGCGCAAGAAGGCCAAGGCGCGAGCCCGCCAGGTGATCGCTGACCACCCGCGAGCCGAGCCACTCGCGCTCAGGGACGCGCCCAAGGCGCCGGAGCCCACCTGGACCGTGGCGCAGCTGCGCGAGGCCGCGCGCGATCAGGGCATCCCGGGCTACTCGCGCATGCGCAAGGACCAGCTCCTCGCGCAGCTGATCTAGGCGGCACCTGTGGACGGCCGGTTCGACGGTGCGCGGGTTTCCCGCAGATCGTGGGGCATGAGCTCTTCTCCTCTTCCCGATGTCCATGCACCTGCCGACCTCGAGCGGGTCTGGCGCCTCCTCATCGAGCCCCTGGGGTTCGACAGTCGCCAGATCTTCGCGATCATGCTGGACCGCGACGGGCGGGTCCATCCGTCGATCGTCAACGTGACGGACTGCCCGGCGGCGCCCGACGGACAGATGCTGGTGAGCCTGGCCCGCTCCCTGCGCGGCGTCCTCGACGAGGCCGACCCTGACGGCTCGCTCGCGCTCCTGTGGGCGCGTCCGACCCACGCCGGCACGCGTACGTCCGACATCCAGTGGGTACGCGCGATCACGGCCGTCGTGCAGGCGCACTCGCTCGGCGAGTGGCCGATCCACACCGCGGACGACTCCGTCCTGCGGGTGATGTCGCCGGACGACCTCGCCGCCTAGCTCGCAGGCTTCAGTTGGACCGGCGCAGGCTCTGCGAGAGGCGCTCTGCCGCGGCGACGACGGCCGGCGCGTGCATACGGCCGGGCTGACGCGTCAGACGCTCGAGCGGTCCTGACACCGACACGGCGGCAACGACCTTGCCAGAAGGGGAGCGGACCGGTGCGGAGACCGAACCGACACCGGTCTCGCGCTCACCGACGCTCTGCGCCCAACCGCGACGGCGTACGGCTGACAGCTCGGCGGCCGAGAACGTGGCCTTGAGCAGCCCCTTGTTCATGCGCTCGGGATCCTCCCACGACAGCAAGACCTGCGCGGCGGAGCCCGCACTCATCGTCAGCTGACCACCGACGGGGATCGAGTCGCGCAGACCGGTGGGCCGGTCGGCGGCCGCGACGCACACACGGAAGTCGCCCTGACGGCGGAACAGCTGGGCCGACTCGCCGGTGATGTCGCGCAGGCGGGCCAGGACCGGGCCGGCGGCGGCGAGCAGGCGATCCTCACCGGCTGCTGCGGCGAGCTCGCCGAGGCGTGGGCCGAGGATGAAGCGTCCTTGCATGTCGCGGGCGACGAGCCGATGATGCTCGAGGGCCACCGCGAGGCGATGAGCGGTCGGCCGGGCAAGCCCCGTGCTGGCGACGAGGCCGGCCAGTGTGGCGGGTCCCGGCTCGAGCGCGGCGAGCACGAGAGCGGCTTTGTCGAGAACGCCGACTCCGCTAGAGTTGTCCATGTCTTGATACTGCCGTATCGCATTGTGAGACGCAAGTTCATACTGGTTGGGTGTGCCGAGGGGCACAGAACGCAGCTGAGGAGAGCACCATGGGCAAGACCCTTGCCGAGAAGATCTGGGACGAGCACGTCGTACGCAGCCACGAGGGCGAGCCCGACCTGCTCTACATCGACCTCCACCTGATCCACGAGGTGACGAGTCCTCAGGCGTTCGACGGACTCCGCATCGCCGGGCGCACCGTGCGCCGCCCCGACCTCACGCTCGCGACCGAGGACCACAACATCCCGACGACCGACCTCGACAAGCCGATCGCCGACCTCGTGTCGCGCACGCAGGTCGAGACGCTGCGCCGCAACTGCGCGGAGTTCGGCGTCCGTCTGCACCCCATGGGCGACATCGACCAGGGCATCGTCCACGTCGTCGGCCCGCAGCTCGGCCTGACGCAGCCCGGCATGACGATCGTGTGCGGCGACTCGCACACCTCGACGCACGGCGCATTCGGCTCGATCGCGTTCGGCATCGGCACGTCCGAGGTCGAGCACGTGCTCGCGACGCAGTCGCTGTCACAGGCCAAGCCCAAGATGATGGCCGTCGAGGTCGTCGGCGAGCTGCCGGTCGGCTCGACCGCCAAGGACCTGATCCTGTCGCTCATCACGCAGGAGACCACCGGCGGCGGCCAGGGCTACATCGTCGAGTACCGCGGCGACGCCATCCGCAAGCTGTCGATGGAAGCCCGCATGACGATCTGCAACATGTCGATCGAGTGGGGCGCCAAAGCCGGGCTCATCGCGCCGGACCAGACGACGTACGACTACCTCCAGGGTCGCCCCAACGCGCCGCAGGGTGCCGACTGGGATGCCGCGGTGGCGTACTGGGACAGCCTCGTGACCGATGACGACGCCGAGTTCGACAAGGTCATCACGATCGACGCGTCGACCATCACGCCGTTCGTCACGTGGGGCACCAACCCCGGCCAGGGCGTGCCCCTGTCGGGCAACGTGCCGGATCCCGCGTCGTTCGAGGACGACAACGAGCGGATCGCCGCCGAGAACGCCCTGCGCTACATGGGCCTCGAGGCCGGCACGCCGATGCGCGACATCAAGGTCGACACGGTCTTCATCGGCTCCTGCACCAACGGTCGCATCGAGGACCTGCGCGTCGCCGCCAACCTCATCGAGGGCCACAAGGTCGCGGCTGACACGCGCATCCTGGTGGTGCCGGGATCGGTGCGCGTACGCCTGCAGGCCGAGCAGGAGGGCCTCGACGTGATCTTCAAGGACGCCGGCGCCGAGTGGCGCGGCGCGGGCTGCTCGATGTGCCTCGGCATGAACCCCGACCAGCTCACGCCGGGGGAGCGCAGCGCTTCGACGTCCAACCGCAACTTCGAGGGCCGGCAGGGCAAGGGCGGGCGTACGCACCTCGTCTCGCCCGACGTCGCTGTCGCGACCGGCATCCTGGGCCACCTGGCCGGGCCTGCCGACCTCGCCGAGCTCGAGAAGGCAGGAGCCTAGTCATGGCGCTCCGAATGCCTGCTCATCGACTTCTTCGTCAGGGCGACACCGTGCTGCTCGACGTCGTTCACATCGTCAGAAAGGGTCGCTGATCATGGAAAAGTTCTCGAGTCACACTGGGGTTGGCGCTCCGCTGCGACGCAGCAACGTCGACACCGACCAGATCATCCCCGCCGTGTGGCTCAAGAAGGTTACGCGCGACGGGTTCGAGGAGGGCCTGTTCTCGGCCTGGCGCAGCGACCCGTCGTTCGTGCTCAACCAGGACGCCTACAAGAACGCCACGGTCCTGGTGGCCGGACCCGACTTCGGCACCGGCTCTTCGCGTGAGCACGCGGTCTGGGCGCTGCAGAACTACGGTTTCAAGGTCGTCATCTCGCCGCGCTTCGGTGACATCTTCCGCGGCAACTCCGGCAAGGCCGGACTGCTCGCCGCGCAGGTCGACGACAAGGTCGTGCAGCGGCTCTGGGACTACCTCGACGCCAACCCCGGCGCGACGATCACGGTCGACCTCGAGTCGCGCACGGTCAAGGCCGGCGACGGAGTCGACGCGATCGAGGACTCGTTCACGATCGACGACTACACCCGCTGGCGCCTGCTCGAGGGCCTCGACGACGTCGGCATCACGCTGAGCCACGAGGACGACATCGTCACCTACGAGAAGTCGCGCCCCAGCTTCAAGCCCGCCACCCTCTGACACACCCTCGCTGACGGTGGGGGTCCCCCCACGAGCTCTGCGAGTAGGGGGCCAGTTTTGGCCCAATGACGGGTCACTTCTCGTACGCGAGCTGCGCCAAAACTGACCCGTCACGGGGCCATAACCGACCCGTCACTGGGCCAAAACTGACCCGTCAGCGGGGCGTCAGCGCCAGATGGCGACGGACGTGATGCGCCCGGAGTCGTCGGTGTCGACGAACACGCGTTGGCCGATCCTCAGGTGACGGATGTGCTCGGCGAGGGCCTCGGCCGGGAACTCCAGTGGCATGCCGTCGTCGGTCAGGAGGCTGCCGCCACGCGTGGACTGGTCGAAGGTCGCAACGGTGCCCTGCATGGCAGTCACCCTAGTCGGGACCGGAGCGATTAGGCTCGCCCTCATGGTGAAACGCCCCGTTCCGCTCACGATCAAGGTCATCAAGTTCTTCATCCGGCCGATCCTGATGCTGACGACCAAGCGGGACTGGCGCGGCATGGAGAACCTGCCCGACGGCGGATTCGTCCTCGCGCCCAACCACATCTCGCACGCCGACCCGTTCCTGATCGGCCACTTCATGCTCGACAACAACATCTCCCCGCGGTTCCTCGCGAAGGACACGCTGGTGGGCGCCAAGGGCTACGGGTGGATCCTCCGCAAGGCCGAGCAGATCCCCGTCTACCGCAGCACCGAGGGTGCCGCCGAGTCGCTGCGTGCCGCATCGGCCGCCGTCGAGGCCGGGCACGTCGTCACGATCTATCCCGAGGGCACGATCACCCGTGACCCTGCCGCATGGCCCATGAGCGGGCGTACGGGCGCGGTACGCGTCGCGCTGAGCACCGGCAAGCCGCTTGTCCCGCTGATGCAGTGGGGGCCGCAGGAGATCCTCTGGCCGTACGCCAAGAAGCTTCGCCTGTTCCCGCGCAAGACGATCCACATCCGCATCGGCAAGCCCGTCGACCTGTCCGACTTCGAGGGCAAGGACCTCACCGAAGAGGTCCTCCACGCGGCAACCGACCGGCTGATGGACGCCTTGACTGCCATGATGGCCGAGGTGAGGGGCGAGCTGGCCTCGACACCTCGCATCGATGTGCATACCTTGAGCAAGCCGAGGACCAACTACAAAGCCGCAGTACCACCCAAGAGACAGGATTCGTGAATGGCGCAGACAGCCGTGATGGGCGCAGGGTCGTGGGGCACGGCCTTCGCCATGGTGCTGGCCGACGCCGGCAACGACGTACGCCTGTGGGGGCGGCGGCCTGTGCTGTGCGAGGCGATCAACAGCAAGCACGAGAACTCCGACTACCTGCCCGGGATCGCGCTCCCGCACGAGATCACCGCGACGCACGATCCTGCCGAGGCGATGGCCGACGCGGAGATCGTCGTGCTCGCCGTGCCGTCGCAGCAGCTGCGCGACAACCTCAAGTCCTGGAGCGAGCACGTCCCCGCCGGCGCCGTCATGGTGAGCCTCATGAAGGGCGTCGAGCTCGGCACCCACAAGCGCATGAGCGAGGTCATCGCCGAGATCACCGGCGCCGGCCCTGAGCGCATCGCGGTCGTCTCCGGCCCCAACCTGGCGCGCGAGATCGCCAACCGCGAGCCCGCCGCCAGCGTCGTGGCATGCGAGGACCAGGGCGTCGCAGAACGGCTGCAGAAGCTGTGCCACTCGGCGTCGTTCCGCCCCTACTCGATGACGGACGTCATCGGCTGCGAGCTCGCCGGCACGGCCAAGAACATCATCGGCCTCGCGGTCGGGGTGTGCGTCGGCCTCGGCTACGGCGACAACACCAAGGCGTCGGTCATCACCCGCGGCCTCGCCGAGACGGCCCGGCTCGGTGCCGTGATCGGCGCCGACCCCGTCACCTTCATGGGCCTCGCCGGCATGGGCGACCTCGTCGCCACGTGCTCGTCGCCGCTGTCACGCAACCGTACGTTCGGCGAGAAGCTCGGCCAGGGCATGAGCGTCGAAGAGGTCACGGCCCAGACCAGCCAGGTCGCCGAGGGCGTGAAGTCGTGCGTGTCGGTCAGCGAGCTCGCCAAGCTCCATGACGTCGAGATGCCGATCGTCGAGCACGTCGCGGCGCTGATCGCCGGCGAGATGAGCCCCGACGAGCTCGTCGCCAGGCTGATCTCGCGTCAGGCCAAGCCCGAGACGGACTAGCGCGTTTTTGGCCCCTTGAGCTTGTCGAAGGGACGCCAGTACGTCCTTTCGACAAGCTCAAGGACCGGTTCAGCTGAACGCTGCGAGGACGTTCTGGATGTCGATCCAGAGGTCCTCGACGTCCTCGATGCCCACCGAGAACCTGATCAGGCCCTCGGGCACGGACTCCGGCTCGCCGGGGTGGCGTCGCCGGCGCTCCCACGTCGACTCGACCCCGCCGAGGCTCGTGGCGTACGTGATGACGTCGCTCTGCTCGGTCATCTTCTGCGCGACCTCGGCTCCGCCGGCGACCTCGAACGCGATGATCGTGCCGAAGCCGGGATAACGGGAGTAGACGATGCGGTTGGACGCCGACAGCCGCTTGTGCAGCTCCTTGGCGTTGGCCTCGGCCCGGTCGAGCCGCACGTGGAGCGTACGCATGCCGCGGACGGCGAGCCACGTCTCCATCGCGCCGGGGATCGCGCCGAGCACCGTGCGGCGCTTCTCGATCGCCGCGTGGGCGCGGTCGCTGTTGGTCACCACGGCGCCCAGGATCACGTCGCTGTGGCCCGACAGCAGCTTGGACGCCGAGTGCACCACGAAGTCGGCGCCCAGCTCGAGCGGCTTCTGGCGCAGGGGAGTGGCGAACGTGTTGTCGACCGCCACGGCCGCGCCGGACCGGGATGCGGCCTGCGAGATCGCGGCGATGTCGGCGATCTCGAGCGACGGGTTGGTCGGCGACTCGATCCACACCAGCGCGGCATCGTCGGCCGCGTTGATGACCAGCTGGGTGTTGTCGATGTCGACGAGCTTGAGCTCGATCTGGCCGCGGCGGGCGCGCTCGTGCAGCTGGGCCAGGGTGCCGTAGTAGGCGTGCCGCGGAGCCACGACGGTGGCCTTGGCAGGCACCAGGTCGAACAGGGCGCTGCTCGCGGCCGCCCCGGAGGCGAATGCCAGCGCGCGGCCGCCTTCGAGCGCACCGAGCACGGTCTCGAACGAGTCCCAGGTCGGGTTGCCCTGCCGGCCGTACTCCGAGGCGCCGCCGGGCACGAGGGCGCTGGCGAGGGTGATCGGCGCGTTGAGCGGCCCTCCGGGCACGCGATTCGGCCGCCCCGCCCCGACAGCGATGGTGGAGGGCGAAAGTTCGTGTCCGGGCATGAGGACATCATGCCCTGACCGGTATCGTGCTCCGCAATGAGCCTCTCGGTGAACACCCCTGTCGCTAGACCAAGACTAGCTGTCATTTTTGGCGGCCGTTCCAGCGAGCACGGAGTTTCGTGCCTGACCGCCCGCGAGGTCATCGCGGCGATCGACACCGAACGCTACGACGTGCAGCCCGTCGGCATCACCCGCGACGGGACCTGGGTCGAGGAGTCTGCCGACTGGCCCGAGCTGGTGCCCGGGCAGCTCCCAGAGGTACGCGCCGACCGCCCGGCCTTCGTGTGGGAGGACCTGCGGGGGTTCGACGCGGTGTTCCCGCTGCTGCACGGCCCGTGGGGCGAGGACGGCACGATCCAGGGCCTGCTCGAGATGGCTGACGTCCGCTACGTCGGCGCCGGGGTGCTGTCGAGCGCGGTCAGCATGGACAAGCCGTTCACCAAGACGGTCTTCTCCGCCGCCGGCCTGCCGCAGATCCCCTACGTCACGGTGCTGCCCTGGGAGTGGAAGGGTGACCGCGACCGCGTGGAGGCCCGCATCCGGGCCCTTGGCCTGCCGGTCTTCGTCAAGCCCGCCCGCGCCGGCTCGAGCTCCGGCGTCACGATGGTCGACACCTGGGAGGAGCTCGACGGCGCGGTCAGCAAGGCCCGCGACTTCGACCCCAAGGTCATTGTCGAGGCCGGCGCCAAGGGCAAGCGCGAGCTCGAATGCGCCGTCATCCAGGGACTCGACGGCAAGCCGGTCGCGAGCCTCGTCGGCGAGATCACGGTCGACGAGGAGTCGGCGCACGAGTTCTACGACTTCGAGGCCAAGTACCTCGACGGCACGAGCCTCAACGTCGTCCCGGCGGACATCCCCGTGACGCTGAGCGAGCGCATCCGCACGTACGCCGTGCAGGCCTTCGAGGCGGTCGGCTGCGAGGGGCTCGCCCGCGTCGACTTCTTCCTCACCGACGACGGCCTGGTCATCAACGAGATCAACACGATGCCGGGATTCACGCCCTACTCGATGTTCCCCGTCTTGTGGCAGGCGAGCGGGATGTCATACCCCGAGCTGGTCGAGCGGCTGATCCAGCTCGCGCTGAGCCGGGAGACCGGCCTCCGCTAGCAACCGTCCTAGACGCAGGGCTTCTTGACGGGATCGTGGCGGTCGACGGAGTCGGAGAGGTCCGCGAGCGCGTCGGCCTCGGGCGCGTAGTCGTGCGGCACCTCGACGCTGACGAAGTAGTCGCGGCCGATCGTCGTGAACAGGTAGCCGTCGGACGTCTCCTCGGAGAACCAGCCGACGCCGTCGACCATGTCGCAGCGCGAGGCCGGGCCGAGGTCTGCGGGCTTCTCTACGCCGCACCGCAGGATGATCGGCGGATCACCCCAGCCCGACGCGTTCTCGTCCTTGACCAGGCGATTCTTCTGGCCGGCGACGTTCAGCGGGCGGTCGGCGAACAGCCCCTTGCAGTTGACCTCGGTGCCGGACACCGTCGGGTACTCGTCGACCGACAGGTCTGACCCGCAGCCTGCCGTGAGGAGCGCGGCGCACAATGCAGCGGCGAGGAGAAGGCGCCGTGTCACCGCTAGATGCGGACGATCGGGCAGGTGAGCGTGCGGGTGATGCCGGGGACGTTCTGGATCGTCGTGACGACCAGGGCGCCCAGCTCGTCGACGCTGGGGCCCTCGGCGCGCACGATCACGTCGTAGGGTCCGGTGACGTCCTCGGCGAGGGTCACGCCGTCGATGGCGGCGATCGCGGTCGCGACCTCGGCGGCCTTGCCGACCTCGGTCTGGACGAGGATGTATGCCTGCACAGCCATCGTGGAACTCCTTCAGTTGACCGGACTGTGCCACGCTACCCGATGCGGCTCGTCACGTGCGCCGCCACCTGCGACACAATGGCGCGTATGGCCACCAGCGCTCCGGACGAACCCACGATCGGCGACATCGGCGAGTTCGGCCTGATCGACCAGGTGCGCGCCCAGATCGGTGCCAACAACCACGTCCTGGTCGGCCCGGGGGACGACGCGGCCCATGTCTCGACCAAGGACGGCACCTTCGTGGTGTCGACCGATCTGCTCGTCGAGGGCCGCCATTTCCGCCGCGACTGGTCGTCGCCGCACGACATCGGCCGCAAGGCTGCGGCGTGCAACCTGTCCGACATCAACGCGATGGGTGGGGTCGCCACCGCCTTGACGCTCGGGTTCGGGGCACCCGCCGAGCTGCCCGTGTCGTGGGTGTTGGAGATGACCCGCGGGTTCGAGGTCGAGTGCGCCCATGTCGGCGCGCACATCGTCGGTGGCGACGTCACGGCATCCGACAAGATCGTCATCGCGGTCACCGCCATGGGCGATGCCGTACGACCCGTGCTGCGCTCCGGCGCGCTTCCCGGCGACGTGGTGGCGTACGCCGGGCAGCTCGGCCTGGCCGGGGCCGGGTTCGCGGCGCTCAGCCGTGGCTTCCGGTCGCCCAAGGCCGCCGTCGACGCGCACCGTGTGCCGCACCCGCCGTACGCAGCGGGGCCGCAGGCAGCCGGTGCCGGGGCGACCGCCATGACCGACGTCAGCGACGGCTTGCTGGCCGACCTCGGCCACATCGCCGAGTCCAGCGGCGTCGCGATCGATCTCGACTCGTCGAGGTTCGTGGTGCCCGAACCCGTCGCGACCGTCAGCGAGGCGCTCGGCACCGATGCGCTCTCGTTCATGCTGACCGGCGGCGACGACTACGCGCTCGTCGCGACGTTCAGCTCACAGGCGACACTGCCGGAGGGCTGGACCAACATCGGCACCGTCTCCGACGGCGCCGGCCTGACGGTCGACGGCGAGACGTACGAAGGCACGAAAGGCCACCAGCACTGGCGCTAGACCCCCGAGATTTGGATTCGAGTGCACCAGCGGCGCCGCTGGTGCACTCGAATCCACATCTGGGCTCGGCTCAGAGCCAGTAGCGGCGCTTGGGCATGTCGGCGACGCCGGGCACCACGCTCTCGAGCACGCCGCCGTTGGCCTCGATGACCTTCGCGGAGGCGATGTTGTCGTCGTCGCACGTCACCAGGATCCGGCTGATGCCGCGTGCCCGCAGCAGGTCGGCCGACTGCCGCAGCATCTCCGTGGCATGTCCGCGACCGCGGAACTGCGGACGCACCGCGTAGCCGATGTGCCCACCCAGCGTCCGGAGGAACTCGTTGAGCTCGAACCGCAGTGACGACCGGCCGACGACCACCCCGTCGACCTCGGCGACGAGGTCGGCATTCGCCACGAAGTCACCGGGGAGGTCGCGACCCTCCTCCCAGCCGTGGACGAGCGCGACGTAGTCGGCCCAGGCGAGGTCGGGCCGGTAGCGGTACGACCAGTGGCCGCCCTCCGCGGCGAGCTCGGCGACGGCAGCCGTGACGTCGGCCTCGTCCTCGAGAGCGAGACGACGAAGGATGAGGCTCAACGAATCGACGCGAACGGCTGGGCGGCCTCGAGCTCGTACGCGAGCTCCAGCAGGATCTGCTCGTCCCCGTGGTCGGCCGAGAAGTGCACGCCGATCGGCAGGTCAGCCGACGAACGGCCAAGGGGGAGCGAGATCGCCGGCCCGCCAGACGCGTTGTTGACCGGTGTGAACGCGGCGTAGGCCTCGAGGCGGTCGAAGAGGGTGCGGAACTCGACGGCCGGCGACAGGAACCCGAGCTCCGGTGTGGTGTGCCCGAGCGTCGGCGACAGGATCACGTCGACGTCGCGGAAGGCCGCCCGGTACGGCACGTCTGACCGCTTGAGCCGGCGGAGCGCGCCGGGCGTACGCCAGGCCTGCTGCACGAAGCGCCGAGCCAGCCCTCGGGTGAGCGGGTCGGTGAGCGTCTTGTCGAAGTCCGGACCCATGACCTTGCGGCCGAATCGCTGCAGTGAGAACGCCATGAGGCCCCAGTAGTGCTTGAAGTCCTCGGCGAACGCGGGATGGACCGGGGCACCGACCTCGACGACGTCGTGCCCCAGCGACGCGAGCAGGTCTGAGGTGGCCAGGACGGCCTTGCGGGTGTCCTCGTCGGTGGGGATGCCGGTGACCGAGTCGACGATCAGACCGATGCGCAGGCGCCGGTCTGCAGGACCCTCGACGAGACCGAGAGGCTTGAGGCCCGCTGCTGGACGGTACGACTGGGTGGCCGCCATGAAGTGCGCCGTGTCGCGCACCGTACGCGTGACGACGCCGTTGGAGATGATGTCGACCGGCATCTTCGCGGCGTCCGCTGCCGGCACGACGCGTCCGCGGGTCGGCTTGAGGCCGACCAGACCGCACGCAGCGGCGGGGATGCGGATCGACCCGCCGCCGTCGTTGGCGTGCGCGATCGGCACGACGCCGGACGCCACCAGGGCTGCGGCACCACCGGACGACGCACCAGCGGAGTAGCCGGTGTTCCACGGGTTGCGGGTCGGCGGCAGGGTCGCGTACTCGGTCGTCGCGTTGAAGCCGAACTCCGGCATGGTCGACTTGCCGAGCACGGTGAACCCGGCCGACAGGAACTGCTCCGTGAACGGCGCGTGCGCGGCGGCGGGCCGAGAGTTGACCGCGAGCGAGCCCTGGTCCGACGGCAGCCCGGCGAAGTCGGTGTTGTCCTTGACGAATGTCGGTACACCGGCGAAGACGCCGTCGGCGGGATCGTCGGACGCCGCGAGACCGCGTTCGAAGTCGCGATGCTGGATCGCGTTGAGCTCGGGGTTCACCAGCTCCGCGCGGGCGATCGCCGCCTCAGCCGCCTCGCGGGCGCTGATCTGGCCTGCAGCAACAGCAGCGGCGACCCCGACAGTGTCGAGGTCGCCGAGTGCGTCGTCGCCGAACGCGTGTACGCGACTGGATTTCTCAGTGGTCACGAGATGACTCTAGGGTCACATCGCAACCTGCAGCCAGAGGCTGGCTGCCAAGATCAGCGAGAGACCTTGCCGGCCTTGAGGCACGAGGTGCACACGTTGACATGCTTGGGGGTCCCGTTCACGACAGCGCGAACGCGCTGGATGTTGGGGTTGAAACGACGCTTCGTGCGTCGGTGCGAGAAGGAGACGTTGTGGCCGAAGCCGGGTCCCTTGGCGCACACGTCACAGACCGCAGCCACGGCGAACTCCTGAGGGTTAGACAACTTTGATGAATGGGGCTGTCCCCGCGGCCTGACGGTGCGACGACAACCGCTCAAGAATAGCCGAAGACCTCACGCCGACGCGAATCCGCCTCGACTGAGGCCGTCCGCGGCCGAACGTCGAGGCGCGCCAGCGGAGCTGGGGGTCCCCCCACGAGCTCTGCGAGTAGGGGGCGAGCGTTCCGCGGCGAAGCCGCCATGCTGCGAGGCGTGGTGAGGTTCTATGCACGGCCGCTCCCGCCCTCCGGCGGTCCTGACCGATAGCCTCGCCCCATGGGCCTCACCCTCAACCCCGCGGCGTTCCGCGCGTGGACGCAGCTGTGCGCCGGGGCGTTGTCGTCGGCCCGGGCCGAGATCGACGCCCTCAACGTGTTCCCCGTCCCGGACAGCGACACCGGGACCAACGCCTACCTGACCTTCGTCTCCGGCGCCGACGCGGTGGCGGCGGTGGGCCCCGACGTGACGTTCCCCGAGCTGGTCAAGGCGTATGTCGACGGGCTGCTGACCGGGGCCAAGGGCAACACCGGCGTGATCTTGTCCCAGCTCGTACGCGCATGCTTCCGCGACCTCGACCTGGCCGGCGGTGACGTCTCGGCGGCTGACGTCGCTCAGGCGTTCGTCGCGGCCTCGGATGCCGCATGGGCGGCCGTCGGCGCACCGGTCGAGGGCACGATCCTCTCGGTCGCCAAGGGCGCCGCCGACGGAGCCACCGAGTCGGCTGCTGCCGGCGTCGACGGACGCACGGTCTTCGGCGAGGCGGCCCGGGCCGCACGTGAGGCCTTGGCCCGCACGCCCGAGCAGATGGAGCTGCTGGCCCGCGCCGGTGTCGTCGATGCCGGCGGCCGCGCGCTCGTCGTGGTGCTGGACGCCACGGAGCAGGCGCTGACCGGACGCATCCCCAAGCCTGCAGCCAGCAGCATCCCGGTCCCGGCGGTCGGTGCCGGCGACGACCTGAGCGCGGACGGTCCCTCGTACGAGGTCATGTATCTCCTCGAGGCCGAGGACGACCGCATCGCTGAGCTTCGCTCGACGCTGATGCCGCTCGGCGACTCGCTCGTGGTCGTCGGTGGCGACCGGCTCTGGAACGTCCACGTGCACGTCGACGACGTGGGCGCGGCCATCGAGGCCGGCATCACGGTGGGGCGGCCCTATCGCATCGCGGTCACGCACTTCGCCGACCAGATGGCACACGCCCCACGTGCAGGCCGGGTCGTGGTCGCTGCGACGACCGGCGAGGGCCTCACGGCGCTCTGCCAGGAGGCCGGGGCGCAGACCCTGGAGTTCACCCGCGGACGGCCGCTGACCGTCGCCGAGATGAGCGCATCGCTGCGCGCCGCCGGGGCCGACGAGGTCATCGTGCTGCCCAACAACCAGAGGTACGTCCGGCAGTTCGAGGCCGCCGCACAGGCCGCCCGCCAGGACGGCATCCGCGTCGCGGTGATCCCGACGCACGCCCAGGTGCAGGGCCTCGCCGCGCTCGCCGTGCACGACGCCGGCCTGGGCTTCGACGAGGTCGTCGTGGCGATGTCGAGCGCCGCCGCCCATACGCAGCACGGAGCCGTCACGATCGCCACCGAGCCCGGCATGACGATGGTCGGGCCGTGCGACGTCGGTGACGTGCTGGGAGTGGTGGCGGGCGACTTCGCGGTCGTCGGCCAGGACATCCTCGCGGTGGCGTACGAGGTCATCGACCGCATCCTGTCACCGGCTGGTGAGATGCTGACGGTCGTGTTGGGTGAGGGCGCCGAGGGGCTGATCGAGCAGTCGATCTCCGAATACCTCCGCACGCTGCGCCCCGACGTCGATCTCGTGGTCTACGACGGCGGCCAGGAGAACTATCCGCTGTTCATCGCGGTGGAGTGATGGTCGAGCTCTCGACCAAGCTGGTCAACGTCCTCGGCGACAAGACCACCAAGCCACTCACCAAGGCGTTCGGCATGGTCGTCGTCGAGGACCTGCTGCGGCACTATCCGCGGCGCTACGCCGAGCTCGGCAAGCTCACGGACCTGTCGAAGCTCGAGGTGGGCGCGCACGTCACGATCATGGCGAGGGTCGCCTCGGCCAAGAACTACTCGTTCGGCCCGGGTGGCCGGCGCACCCGCACGGAGGTCGTGGTCACCGACGGCACGGGCCACCTCACGTTGACGTTCTTCCAACAGGCGTGGCGCCTCAAGTCGATGACGCCGGACTCGCTGGGTCTGGCGGCGGGCGTGGTCACGATGTTCAACGGCAAGCTGCAGCTGACTCATCCGGACTGGGAGGCGCTCACCGAGACCGACGATCCTGCCGGTGGCGCGAGACTGGGCCGCGGCTTCATCCCTCTCTACCGGGCGACCGCCGCCATGGCGTCGTGGAAGATCGCGCAGTGCGTCGAGATGTGCCTCGACGCGATCGGACCGCTCGACGACCCGTTGCCCGACGACGTACGCGCGGCTCATGGCTTCTTCGACCTCAAGGGCTCGTTCGAGGCGATCCACCGCCCACGCAACGCCAAGGACTGGCAGGGCGGCCGCGACCGGTTCCGGTTCGAGGAGGCGTTCGTCGTCCAGACGATCTTCGCCCAGCGCCGCAACGCGCTCGAGCACGAGAGGGCGGCTTCGCGTCCCCTTGCACCGGGTGGGCTCCGCGAGCGCTTCGAGCAGCAGCTGCCGTTCGAGCTCACGGGGGGCCAGAAGTCCGTTGTCGATGAGATCTCCGCCGACCTGACCCGAACGCACCCGATGCACCGTCTGCTGCAGGGCGAGGTCGGATCCGGCAAGACGATCGTGGCCCTGCTGGCCATGCTGCAGGTCGTCGACGCGGGAGCCCAGACCGCCTTGCTGGCTCCGACCGAGGTGCTCGCAGCGCAGCACTACCGCGGCATCACCGCGATGCTCGGCGACCTGGCCAAGGGCGGCATGCTCGGCGGCGCCGACGGGGCCACCCGTGTGCGCCTGCTGACCGGCTCGCAGGGTGCCAAGGCGCGCAAGGAGTCTCTGCTCGACGCCGCGTCGGGGGAGGCCGGCATCGTCATCGGCACCCACGCGCTGATCCAGGACCACGTGCAGTTCGCCGAGCTCGGCCTGCTGGTCGTCGACGAGCAGCACCGCTTCGGCGTCGAGCAGCGCGCCGCCCTGGTCGATCGCGCCGAGGTCACCCCGCACGTGCTGGTCATGACCGCGACCCCGATCCCGCGCACGCTCGCGATGTCGGTGTTCGGCGACCTCGAGGTCTCGACCCTGCGTGAGCTGCCGGCCGGTCGTCAGCCGATCCAGACGACCGTCGTGCCCTACAACGAGCGGCCGCAGTGGCTCGACCGCGGCTGGGAGCGCGTACGCGAGGAGGTCGGCCGCGGCCGTCAGGCGTACGTCGTGGTGTCGCGCATCGGCGAAGGCGACGACGGTGGCGAGAAGGACACCCGTTCGCTCCTCGAGCTGCGCGAAGAGCTCGAGGGCGGCGCGCTGCACGGCCTGCGGCTCGGCAGCCTGCACGGGCGCATGACGCCCGACGACAAGGACACCGCGATGAACGCGTTCGCGCGCGGCGAGATCGACGTGCTCGTCGCCACGACGGTCGTCGAGGTCGGCGTCGACGTGCCCAACGCGACGGTCATGGTCGTCATGGACGCCGACCGCTTCGGCATGTCGCAGCTGCACCAGCTGCGGGGCCGCGTCGGCCGTGGGTCGGAGGCCGGGCTGTGCCTGCTGGTGACCGCGTCGGAGGTCGACACGCCGGCCCGTGAGCGGCTCGACGCAGTGGCATCGACGTCGGACGGCTTCGAGCTGTCGCGGCTCGATGTCGAGCTGCGCCGCGAGGGTGACGTGCTGGGTGCGCGTCAGTCGGGCATCCGGTCGAGCCTCCGGCTGCTGTCGGTCGTCAAGGACGGTGAGGTCATCGAGGAGGCCCGTCGTGTCGCGGACGCCATCGTCGAGGCCGACCCGAAGCTGGCGTCGCATCCCGGACTGGCCGCCGCCGTGCAGGAGCTCGAGCGCTCCGAGCAGGCCGACTACCTGGAGCGCACATGACCCGGATCATCGCCGGCCACTACGGCGGCCGGCGCATCGAGACGCCCAAGGGCGACGGCACGCGCCCGACGTCCGACCGGGTCCGCGAGGCGATGTTCTCGTCGATCCAGTCCGAGCTCGGTGGGTTCGAGAGCCTGCAGGTCCTCGACCTCTTCGCCGGTTCCGGCGCCCTCGGGCTGGAGACGCTTTCGCGGGGCGCCAGTCACGCAACCTTCGTCGAGTCCGACGCGCGTGCGGCAGCGGTGATCAAGGGCAACATCAAGAGCTTGGGTGTTTCCGGGGCCGCGGTCGTGAAGGCAACGGCGAGCGGTTTCCTCGAGCGGGAGCACGACGACGGGTTCGACCTCGTGTTCCTCGACCCGCCGTACGCGTTGCCCACCACGCAGCTGACCGGGCTCGTACGCCGTGCCAAGGAGATCTCGGCGGCCGAAGCGCTGTTCGTCGTCGAGCGGGCGACACGCGATCCGTTCGAGTGGCCGGAGGGTGTCGAAGGTCTCCGTCACAAGAAGTACGGCGAGACGACGGTTTGGTACGGTCGCTGACATGACCAAGGTCGTGTGCCCCGGCTCGTTCGACCCCGTGACCAACGGTCACCTCGACATCATCGAGAGGGCCTCCCGGCTGTTCGACGAGGTCGTCGTCGCGGTGCTCGTCAACGAGAGCAAGAGGGGCCTCTTCACGATCGACGAGCGGCTCGAGCTGCTCGACCGGGCGACGGCGCAGTTCCCGAACGTGTCGACGGCGTCGTTCAACGGACTGCTGGTCGACTTCTGCACCGACAACGGGGTCTCCGCGATCGTCAAGGGCCTGCGCGCGGTCACCGACTTCGACTACGAGCTGCAGATGGCGCAGATGAACGGCAGCCTCACCGAGGTCGACACGTTGTTCATCCCCACGACTCCGGAGTACTCCTTCCTGGCGTCGAGCCTGGTCAAGGAGGTCGCCAAGCACGGTGGCGACGTCTCCCGCCTGGTCCCCGACTTCGTCCTGACCGAGCTGAAGGCCAAGTACGCCTGACGCGCGTACTCGCCCCCTAATGAGGCCGCCCGCGGCCGAATGTGAGCGAAGCGAAGGGGGCTCGCGCAGGTCGCTGATCTCACGTCACCATCGCCTCGGTCGCTGGCGCTCCCTCACGGTCGGCCGCGGACGGCCTCCCTGGCGAGCGAAGAGCGGCATCAGTCAGGGAGCTGGGGCACGGCGAGATGTTCGCGCTTGCCGAGCTGCACGGCCCGACGCAGCGACTTCGAGCCGTACTTGTCGCGCACCGCGTCGATCGCCTCGTCGAGCTGCGCTCCGCTCGTGACGTCGAGCGGCAACGCCAGCTGGGCCGGGTTGTCGTCGAGCGAGCCGACCGAGACGCCGATCAGGGTGATGCCGCGCTCCTTGATCGCTCCGGCCCTCGACGCCAGCAGCAGCCGGGCCACCTCGAGCACCGTCGTGTTGTGCGCCGTCGGCCGGTCCAGCGTGTGGGAGCTCGTCGAACGAGTGAAGTCGCCGAATCGCAGCCGGATCGTCACGGTCCGGCCCGTACGCCCGGCAGCCCGCATCCGTCGGGTGACGCGGTCGACGAGCGTCAGCAGCGCCAGGTCGATCTCGTCGGGGGAGTGCGGGCCACGGCCGATGGCGTGCTGGGCGCCCATCGACCCGCGCCGCTTGCCGACGACGACCGGTCGCGGGTCGCGGTTGTGCGCCAACGCGTGGAGGTGATGCCCGCTGCCGGGGCCGAGCAGCTGCACGAGCTCGATCTCGTACAGCTTGGCGACGTCGCCGACCGTGACGATGCGCTGGTCGCGGAGCTTCTGCGAGGTGACCTTGCCGACGCCCCACAGCCGCTCGACCGGCAGCGCGTGGAGGAACTCGAGCTCCTTCTCGATCGGCACGACGAGCATGCCCTCGGGCTTGGAGACCGCGCTCGCGACCTTGGCGAGGTACTTGGTCCGCGCGACGCCGACCGAGATGGGCAGCCCGACCTTGGTGCGCACGTCGTGGCGCAGCTGCTCGGCGATCGACGACGGCAGACCGCGGATGCGCCGGAGCCCGCCGACCTCGAGGAACGCCTCGTCGATCGAGAGCCCCTCAACCATCGGCGTGGTGTCGCGGAACACGTCGAACACGTCGCGGCTCGCCTGCGTGTAGGCCTTCATCCGCGGCGGCACGACCACGGCGTCGGGGCACAGCCGCAGCGCCTGGCGGCCGCCCATGGCCGTACGAACTCCGCGTGCCTTGGCCTCATAGCTCGCCGCCAGCACGACGCCACCGCCGACGATGACCGGCCGACCGCGCAGCGAGGGGTCGTCGCGCTGCTCGACCGACGCGTAGAACGCGTCGAGGTCAGCGTGCAGGACCGTACCCTCGGACATACCTGCATCGTGTCACCGAGCGGGGACAAACGGTCTCTGCAGGCGAAGGGCGATTGGCTTCGGCTGGGCCCGGCGGGTTACGATTCTCTTCGGCCTGTTCGCAGGTTGAAGTTTTGTCGTGCACTTGGACAGATGGGCAAGCCGTGCTTTCGGGACCGTTGGTTTTCGACACCCACGAGATGGGTCGCAAACCGGGCGCCGAACGTACGCACACCTTGACCGTTCCGGCGCCGGCAGACATGGGTTACGACGTCTACAGCGTGCCCGAGGATTCCCCGATGGAGATCGAGCTTCGGCTCGAGGCCATCATGGAAGGTGTTCTGGCAACAGGCACCATCTCGGCGCGGGCCGTGGGCGAGTGTGTGCGGTGCCTGGACCCGATCGACGAAGCTGTCGTGGTGGGATTCCAGGAGTTGTACCTCTACGAGGCACCTTCTGACACGGAAGAGGCCGAAGAAGAGGAGTTCTTCCTCGAGGACGACCTGCTCGACCTCGAGACCGTCCTGCGGGACGCGGTGGTGCTCGCACTGCCGCACAACCCGTTGTGTGGTCCGGAGTGTCCGGGATTGTGCCCCGAATGTGGAGCACGGCTCGCGGACGATCCAGATCACACACACGGTGAGGCGATCGACCCGAGGTGGGCATCGTTGAGCCAGCTGGCGGAGCAACCGGTCCCGCCAGCCGACCAGACAGGGTCGGACATCACGTCCGACGACAGCAAGGAGTAGATCGTGGCAGTCCCGAAGAGGAAGACATCGCGCAGCAACACGCGCCATCGTCGTGCACAGTGGAAGTCCACCAAGACCGCGATCGTCGACTGCGCGAACCCCGCGTGCGACTCGAAGGTGCAGCCGCATCACGCGTGCACCAAGTGCGGACAGTACGGAGCTCGCGGCGAGCGTCGCCAGGTCCTCTGATCTCTGCAGCAATCAATGCTGATGGGCTCCGGCAGGTTCTCGGTGTGGAGGACCTGGACGCGGGGCTCCTTCAGCATGCCCTGACACATCGCTCGTACGCGTACGAGAACGGTGGCGTCCCCAACAACGAGCGCCTCGAGTTCCTCGGCGACTCGGTGCTGGGGCTGGTCGTCACCGACACGCTCTTCACCGAGCACCCCGAGCTCCCCGAGGGCCAGCTCGCCAAGCTCCGCGCTGCCGTCGTCAGCGCCAAGGCCCTCGCCGAGGTGGCCCGCACCCTCGGCGTCGGTGACCACGTGCGCCTCGGCCGCGGCGAGGAGACCACGGGCGGTCGCGACAAGGCGTCGATCCTGTCCGACACCGTGGAGGCCCTGCTCGGCGCGATCTACGTGCAGTTCGGCATCGAACGATCGGCCGAGGTCATCCACCGCATCTTCGACCCCGTGATCGCCGTGGCGGCCGAGCTCGGCGCCGGTCTCGACTGGAAGACGTCCCTCCAGGAGATCGCCGCCAACAACGACCTCGGCGTGCCGCACTACGTCCTCGAGGGCACCGGCCCCGACCATGACAAGTCCTTCACCGCAGAGGTGCATGTCGGCGAGCGGGTCTTCGGAGGCGGCACCGGCCGCTCCAAGAAGGAGGCCGAGCAGATGGTCGCCGAGATCGCGTGGCGCTCGATCAACGCCGCTCTCGAGAGTTCTGTCGCCGACCCCGCCTAGGCTTCGTACGTGCCAGAGCTGCCAGAGGTCGAAGTCGTCCGTCTCGGCATCCAGGAGCATGTCGTCGGTCGCACGATCACGCAGGCCGTGGTCCACGACGTACGCTCCGTGCGCCGCCACCTGCCCGGGGCGGCCGACTTCACGAGCCGGCTCGCAGGCCGTACGGTCGTTGGCGCCGCCCGGCGCGGCAAGTATCTCTGGATCCAGCTCGACCATGACGACGCCATCTTGTGCCACCTCGGCATGAGCGGTCAGTTCCTCGTCTCCGACATCGGCGCGCCCGAGCCCCGGCACCTGCGCATCGCGCTGACGCTCGACGACGGTCGCGAGCTGCGGTTCGCCGACCAACGCATCTTCGGCGGCATGTCGTTCAGCGAGGACGGCGCGGAGCTACCGCCGGAGATCGCGCACATCGCCCGCGACCCGCTCGACCCGCTGTTCGACCCTGCGGAGTTCAGCGCGCGGCTCCGCAAGCGTGAGACCGGCGTCAAGCGGGCGATCCTCGACCAGACCCTGATCTCCGGGGTCGGCAACATCTATGCCGACGAGTCGCTCTGGCGCACGCCACTGCACTACGCCCGCAACACCCGCCACCTGCGCACCCGCGAGGTCGAGGGGCTGCTGGTGCACATCGGCGAGGTCATGCTCGAGGCCCTGGCGCAGGGCGGCACGTCGTTCGACGCGCTCTACGTCAACGTCAACGGCAACAGCGGCTACTTCGAGCGGTCCCTGCAGGCATACGGGCAGGAGGGCAAGCCGTGCCAGCGGTGCGGCACGCCGATCCGCCGCGATGCGTTCATGAACCGCTCGTCCTACTGGTGTCCCACGTGCCAGCCCCGCCCGCGCAACGGGAAGTTCTGACTACGCTGGCACCGTGCCCCTCACGTTGCAGCCGATGTCTCCCGAGCGTTTCGTGTCGTGGCAGGAGCACCTGGTGGTCGCGTTCGCCAAGGAGAAGGTCGACTCCGGCAACTGGCCGGCCGAGGGTGCGCTGGAGCGCTCAGTCAAGGAGAACGCCCAGGATCTGCCCCAAGGCCTCGACACGCCCGGCCACGACATCTTCGTCGCCCTCGTCGACGGCGAGGAGGTTGGTGTCCTGTGGCTGTTCACCGATCCGGAGCTGACGGTACCCACCACGATGATCTACGACATCGAGGTCGGTGAGGCCCACCGCGGCAAGGGTCTCGGCCGCGAGCTCCTCACAGCCGCGGAGGAATGGTGCGCTGATCACAGCATCGGCGTCCTCAAGCTCCACGTGTTCGCCAACAACACGGCCGCCGTCAGCCTGTACGAGTCGGCCGGCTTCGAGGCGACCAACATCAACATGGCCAAGCAGATCCGATGACCGACGCACCCTATGGCGACGAGGCCCGCGCGCGCTTCGTCGACGAGCCGCCGAAGCGCTCCGGTCGTACGCCCTTCGAGCGCGACCGGGCGCGGGTCGTGCACTCCGCAGCCCTGCGGCGGCTGTCGGCCAAGACGCAGGTCATGGGTGCCGGCTTCGACGACTTCGTCCGCAACCGCCTGACCCACACCCTCGAGGTCGCGCAGGTCGCTAGGGAGCTCGGCAAGGCGCTCGGGTGCGATCCGGACATCGTCGACTCGGCCGCTCTCGCACACGACCTCGGCCATCCACCCTTCGGTCACAACGGCGAGGCGGCCCTGGACGACGCGGCCCAGTCCTGCGGCGGGTTCGAGGGCAACGCCCAGACGCTGCGGATCCTCAGCCGGCTCGAGTCCAAGGCCTTCGCCGCCGACGGATCGAGCGTCGGCCTCAACCTCACCCGCGCGACGCTCTCGGCGTGCGTGAAGTATCCGTGGCTCCGTGGCGAGGCGCCCGATGGCAGCGGCAAGTTCGGCGCGTACGCCGACGACGTGCCCGTCTTCGAGTGGCTCCGCGAGGAGGCACCCGCGATGCGCCGGCCCATCGAGGCGCAGGTCATGGATCTCGCGGACGACATCGCGTACTCCGTGCACGACGTCGAGGACGGCGTCGTGGGCGGCTGGTTCGTGCTGCGGTCGGGCGAGCTCGATCGCGACGCGATCCACGGCGTCGCGCGTGACTGGTACGACTCCGGTGCCACTGACGACCGGCTCGACGCCGCGCTCGGCCGGCTCCAGGAGATGGTGGAATGGCCGACCACGCCGTTCGACGGCAGCCGTGCCGCCCGCGCTGTGCTCAAGAGCCTCACGAGCGCGCTGATCGGCCGGTTCGCGCACGCCGCTGAGCTGGCGACAGTC
Organism: Aeromicrobium sp. 9AM; assembly: GCF_902506105.1. Classification (GTDB taxonomy): domain Bacteria; phylum Actinomycetota; class Actinomycetes; order Propionibacteriales; family Nocardioidaceae; genus Aeromicrobium. The sequence goes on along the minus strand of NZ_LR733304.1, from coordinate 1,640,731 downwards.
GACACGTGGGGCGGCGGCCCGCTCATCCGCTTCGCCGCTGATCTCGAGGTGCCGGACGACACGCGCGACGAGATCACCGTGCTCAAGTCGATCGCGGCCCACTACGTCATGCGGTCCGACGACCGGGCCGGTCCGCTCAGCCGTCAGCGTGAGCTGTTGTTGGCGCTCGTCGAGGTGCTCGACAAGTCCGACGGCCAGGAGCTCGAGGCCGAGTTCGCCCTCGACTTCGCGCATGCCGCGGACGATGCCGCGAGGCGCCGCGTCGTGATCGACCAGGTCGCCAGCCTGACCGACGCCTCGGCGCGCACCTGGGCCCTCCGCCTGCTCAACTGACGTACGTCAGCGGCCGATGCTCTGGAAGTCGACGTAGTGCAGGTAGTGGTCCGACAGCTTGTTGTCGACGTGCTGGAAGTACTTGTCGATCGTGGTGTTGAGGCGGAACAGGTCGACGTCGATCGGCTTGCCCTCGCGCTTGGGCCCCCACTTCGAGGCGGTCTTGTACTTGTAGTTGACCTTCTTCGTGGCGTGCTTGCCGCCAGAGATCCAGTTCCACTCCTCGACGTCGTCTTCCGCTGACGGCAGGTTCGTGTCACCGGTGACGAACACGTTGGCGTACGGGACCTGGTTCTCGTCGGCGAGCTCGAGCGCCCTCGTCACGACCTCCTTCAGCTGCTGCTTCTGGACGCTGTTGCCCTCGTTCTCGTTGTGGAACGAGACCGCGAGACAGCGCGTGCCCTCGCACTCGTACGCCACCCAGGCCCACGGCTTGTCGTCGTCGTCGAGCTCGGTGGGCACGAACCGGAGGCCGGACGAGACCTGGGTGCATCGCGGACCCAGGTAGATCTCACGGCCCTTGCCACCCTTGGAGACGCGTCGAAACCCGCCGGGCTCGAGTGCGGCGTCCATCTCGTCCAGGCTGTGGATCTCGAGCTCCTGCAGACAGATCACGGTCGGCACGTACTTCAGGATCTGTGCGCCGATCTTGGGGGCCCTCTTCTGTGACGTCTTCGCGCCCTTGACCTTGTCGTAGCCCGCGCAGTTCATCGACACGACGCGCTGCTTGACCATGAAGTGATCTCGCGACCCGAGCATGTTGCCCGACATCGCGCGGATCGGAGCCTCCGCGGGTGTCCTCGCGAGCCGCTTGAGGGTCGTGTCGCCCGGATAGCCGTCGGCGGCATCGCCGATCCAGCCCTGCGCCTCCTGGAAGAGCTGGACGGCCTTGCGGTCGGTGACCGTGAAGTCCGGGCTCGGGCCCGTGGCGTACGGCGGGACGATGCCGAGACTCGTGAGATGGAGCACCAGGCGCTCGCCGAGCCACATCACGTGCGGACCATGTGCACCGATGAAGTACGCGGCCGGATCCATCTTGTCCGTGGACTCCGACTTGGGCCGGTCCGTGAGCGTGACGCCGTCACCCGTGACGAGGATGTAGCCGACGAGCTCCTTCTTCCACGACTTCTCGATCGACTTGATCGTGACCTTGCCGCGGATCCCATCCTTGGGCCGGTCGGTCGAGTATTCCTTGCCGCCTCCCGCGCCGACCGCGACGTGACCGGCCTTGCCACCGTTCGTCGTCGCCTTGGGCCGTGGTGCGTGGAAGACCATCGCGCCCGCGGGGATGTCCTTGGGGTCGTTGGTCTTGACGACCTTGCCGTTCTTGACCGCTGACAGCCAGAAGTTGTAGGCCCATTTCTCGCCGTGGCCACCCCAGCTGTAGGGCCCGGTCAGGCCGAAGATCTCGACGACCTCGAGCAAGCAGTAGCCGACCTGGTTCTTCTTGCCGTCGAGCTTCTTGGCCCGTGCGAGCGCGTCCGACATCGTGTACTTCGCGTATGTGACCATGGCGCCTCCCAATGCGCATAGTCCTGTCGCTGCAGCAGGAATCGCCTGTCACACTACGCCCCCGGGTGGGTGATGCACAGATGTTCGCCTCGGCCGGACAAGCCGTGGGTGGGGCCGACTAACATTCACCCCATGGCCGGACGCATCAAGGACGAGGACATCCAGCTCGTCCGTGAGCGCACCCGCATCGACGAGGTCATCGAGCAGTACGTCACGCTCAAGAACGCCGGCGGCGGCTCGCGCAAGGGTCTGTGCCCGTTCCACGACGAGAAGTCGCCGTCGTTCAACGTACGCCCGTCGGTCGGGTCCTATCACTGCTTCGGCTGCGGTGCGGGCGGCGACGTGTTCCGGTTCGTCATGGAGATCGAGGGCCTGAGCTTCGTCGAGACCGTCGAACGGCTCGCCGCCAAGGCCGGCATCACCCTGCGCTACGAGGACGGCGGCCACACCGGCCCCCGCCGTGACCCCAACCAGCGGCCACGGCTGCTTGCCGCGCACCGAGAGGCGGGGGAGTTCTACGCCGCCGCGCTGCAGAGCTCCAAGGACGCCGAGGTCGGCCGTCAGTTCGTCAAGGACCGCGGCTTCGACCAGGCCGCCGCCGAGAGGTTCGGCATGGGGTTCGCGCCGCGTGGGGGAGAGGCGCTCGTCGCCCACCTCAAGTCCAAGGGGTTCACCGACGAGGAGCTCACGATCGGTGGCCTGGCTGCCAGCGGTTCGCGCGGCCTCTACGACCGGTTCCGCGGCCGGCTGCTGTGGCCCATCCGCGAGATGACCGGCGAGATCATCGGCTTCGGTGCGCGCCGCATGTTCGACGACGACCGCGTCGAGGCCAAGTACCTCAACACCTCCGAGACACCGATCTACAAGAAGAGCCAGGTGCTCTACGGCCTCGACCTCGCCCGCCGCTCGATCTCCTCGTCGGGCCAGGCCGTCATCGTCGAGGGCTACACCGACGTCATGGCCTGCCACGAGGCAGGCGTGACGACCGCGGTCGCGACGTGCGGCACCGCCTTCGGCGAGGACCACGCCCGCGTCATGCGCCGGCTGATGCTCGACGACCAGGCATTCCACGGCGAGGTCATCTTCACGTTCGACGGCGACGAGGCCGGCCAGCGGGCCGCGCTCAAGACGTTCAGCGGTGACCAACAGTTCGTCGCCCAGACCTATGTCGCGGTCGAGGCCCGCGGCATGGACCCGTGCGACTTGCGCCTCGCCGAGGGCGATGCCGCCGTCCGCGAGCTCGTGGCGTCGCGCATACCGCTCTACCGGTTCGTGCTCGACAACATGCTGAGCAAGTACGACCTCGATCGTGGCGACCAGCGTGTCGACGCCGTACGCGAGGCGGTGTCGTTGGCGTCGGCGATCCGCGACAAGTCCAAGGTCGACGAGCTGCTCCGCGAGATCGCCGGCCGCGTCGGCAGCGACATCGAGCAGGTGCGAGCCGAGCACCGCAGGCGTGCGACGACGAAGCCCGCGGCCGCCACGCAGGCGACCGCCGAGGCGCCGGTCGCCCAGCCGCCGAGCCAGGTCGTCAGCTTCGGCGCACCCCAGTTCGCCGACGAGCGCGAGGCGCTCAAGGCGATCGTGCAGTACCCGCATCTCGCCCGCGAGCACGCCGACGAGCTCGACGACAACGACTTCACGCACTTCGTGTCCAAGTACCTCTGGAAGCACATCCAGGGCATGACCTGGCCGACCGGTCCCGACACCAACTGGCTTCCCCGGCTCGCCGAGTCTGTGCACGACGACGACGCCAAGCGCGTGCTCTCGGTCGCGGCCGTCGAGCCCATGCGCGCCCGCGAGAGCAACACCGCCGCGGTCGTCGCGTCGGTGATCCTGCGGCTGCAGATGCTGACGTGCGGGCGGCGCATCACCGAGGTCAAGTCCAAGCTGCAGCGCACCAACCCGATCGAGCAGGCCGAGTCCTACAACCGGATGTTCGGCGAGCTGATCGCCCTCGAGCAGCAGTTCCGCACCCTGCGGGACCGTTCGCTCGGCGGCGACGTCCCCAGCTGACCCGCGTACTCTCCGCAGTCCACAGGACACCAGGCGAGCCGGGCACCAGGCCCGCGTCTCGACCGAGTCTGGGGGCATGGACAGATTCGTACGGGAGCTGCTCTCCCTGCCGCCGATGGACGCGGCCGAGGAGCTCACCCTCGCCCGCCTCGCGCGACGTGGCGACCGGGACGCGCGCGAAGCCCTGATCACCGCCGGGATGCGTGCCGTCGTGATGCGGGCGCGGTTGAGGGGGCTCAACGGGGAGGAGCTGCGTGATGCCGTGCAGTCGGGCGCCGTCGGGCTGATCCGGGCGATCGACCGCTTCGACCCCGACCGTGGCGCCCGCCTCGCGACGTACGCCTGGCACTGGATCGGCGCCGCGATGTCCGTCGAGCACCGCCCGGAGCAGCCGCTCGGCGACGAGGACCGGCCGGCACCGCAGGCCGAATCCGCTGATCCCGATCTGCTCGACGGCATGTCCGACGAGCTCGCCGAGGTGCTGCGCCTGCGCTTCGGTCTGGGCGATCCGCTGGCCGTCCCGATGCCTCGTCGCGTGGTCGGCGAACGCCTCGGCCTGACGGTCGCCCAGGTCCGCACGATCGAGGGCAAGGCGATGCGACAACTCCGTCGGCGGCTTGCTAAAGTAGTTGACCGTGCTCCTTCGCAAGAGGAGCCGATCCCCCATAGCTCAATTGGCAGAGCATTCGACTGTTAATCGGAGGGTTCTTGGTTCGAGTCCAAGTGGGGGAGCAGTACACGCCTCTGACCAGCATTGACGTAAGTCTTCGCAGGTCAGAGGCGCTTCTGTTACCGGTTAAGTTGCCTGTAAACGGGAGCGGCATTCAGAGTAGTGCGGCCAACGAGGATTTGTCGCCGTCGAAGTCGCGTGCAAGGTAAACGCTGGCAGTCATCGACGGATCGCTGTGCCCTGCAGGAGTTGGTCGGCAAGTCTCACGCAGGACTCGGACGTCTTGAGTCAGTCAGGACCACAGGGACGAAGAACCTGATGGGCAACAGCGGCCACGCAAACGGAGCAGCCACTTCAGTGGAAGCGGTGTTCATTTCGGCCATGCCCAACCGATAGCAACACTGCACCAACGCACGACCGCAACCGCCCTCCCATCCTCAGGATGTGGGGGCTCTTGCTATTTCGGGCGCCTTCTCGATAGTGGCAACTTTTGAGCTGCTAGGAACCCCAGATGAGTGGATTGTCTCTGGTGGGGTTACGCCCCCTCCACCAGAAACCGCATCACTGTCGCGACTTCGGTCTAGGCTGCGCGCATGAACCTACGATCCAGGTTCGGTCGCCCGACGGGTCGCGCGGAGGCCAAGGTACCCCGCGGTTATACCGCCCTGCGCCTGAACATTTTGGCACGAGATCACGTTGGTAAATGTTCAGATCTCGAAGCCTGATGTCGTTTGGGGTTTTGGAGCCGCGTCCCAAGTCGCTCAACATGAGACGGCTGAATTCCTGGCAGCGCACGACGCTTGTCGCCCATATCTCAACGAGCTTGTGGGCGTCTACCTCGATCATGATCCGAATGTCACCACTCAGGATGACGTGGTCGACGGCCTCGTATCGGGATGGATGATCGGTGAGATCGAGCGACGCGACGGACGTGCGCTCCAGGGGTTCACGAGCGACAGAGTTGTGTTCGCGCTGACGAACTTAAAAGTCGGATTTGTGGGGGAACGGAGCGCGCTCAGGCGCAGGTATTCGGAAGCCTGCTACTTCGCGAACGTGTGCAAGGAGACGCCAGCTGCAGTGAGAGAGCTTGTCGAGGCAGGCATGCGCTGACCGAATGAGACAAAGGAACCCCAGGCAGCAGAGTTGTTTCCGAAGGGGTTACCGCCGGTGATTGCTGCGCTTAAGTGTCGGTGCCTCGTGGCAGTCTGTGGGGATGAGCGAACAGCCCGAGCGCGAAGTGGTAGGTGCAGAACTTGCGGATGCAGCGGGCGATCTTCCGACTTACCCGCGCGACTCCCCGTCCCAATCCGTTCGCGTCACCCGCGAAGTGCGGCTGAGGGCATGGGTCGGGCGTCGAGACAATCTCGACCGTCTCGTGACGATCATGCAGGATTCTCTATCCAAGGTTTATGACGACGCGGTTCGGTCCCTGCCGGGGGACGACAGGATGCGCCGACGAGAAGCTGAGCATCTTTTGGATGCGCTATCCGTCTCGTCCAGCATTGATGCACGCAGCGGCAACATCGAAAGGACGGGAACGCTCGATCGAATCCTCGCCGAGGTCGACGTGCGCGACGTTCGCAGGGTCAGAATCCGAAACTCTGGCTCGTACGACGACGAGCATGGCATCCCTACGATCGAACTGACGATGAAATCGGGCATGGACGAGGCATGGCCCGTGACGCTCAAAGTGACCGGAGTAGATCGCCAATGGGTCGGCGGAATGTACGACACTCTGTCGGCCGAACTGAGAGCAAGGATGCCTTGGTGGACTTGGCTTCGTCAGGGCCGAGCCAGCATGGCAGTGGGGGCTGTGTGCACGCTCGCGTTCTTCTTTTGGCGATACGCAGGGTCTCCCGCTGACGACCGTGCCGACGCCTCAATCGTCCTGACATTCGCTTTGGTGTGCCTGGTTGGCGGCGGGTTTATCTCGGCATTCGCTCTCAACCCATTCTTCCGAATCTTGATCCCTTGCTTTGAGATAGTCGAGCCCGGCGAGACGCCTCGGGGACGCAAAGCACTGACTATTGCAGTGGGAGCAGCTTCGTTCTTCATAGGCGTTGCAGGCTTACTGCTCGCTCTATAGCCACAACGTCGTGGCAGCTAGGCCTTCGGCATTCCCGTGGTTGGCATCACTCAGGCCACGGGCCAGCATCGTCCTCATCGATCCGAGCAAGTGCAGCGATCATGCGCTCGAGCCCCCACTCAGGATCAAGAAGTGGCACCTTGCGCTTCTTCCAGCGCTCATCAAGGGCGGCAATCTCGGTCTCAAGGGAACCGTGCTCGCTCCTCGGAGCGAGCACCGCGACTACCGATCTGGGGCTGAAGCTGAAATCGCCAGCGTGTCGCCACTCCCGCTCCCACCAGAATTCCTTACGAACTTCCAGCGGCTTTCCCATCTGCTCAATGAACGGCGTGAGCCGAAAAATAGGTTGGGCCGCAAGCACACCGTTGTCGATCTGCCCTTTTTTGACTGTCGAGTTCTCGACAGCCATCTTGACCAACTCGTTGATAGGTGGCGTGAGCCAGTCGTGTCCCGGCGTTATGTCGAGGTACCACACGGGATTGCAACTGCGCCGGCGGCAAGTTGTCTTGGTAAAAACAACTCCATACGGGGCAAACGACCTCTGACGGTTCTCGATTTCGCGAGTCATCATCCACGCATGTTCGAGTGGCGTCTCTGTGAAGCACACCACGCGTTGAGTGGCAGCGGTTCCGTCTAGCTGGGTCGCATAGGTCTGCGCCATCCCAAGTTCGGTGCGGGCAATGATGGCGTGCTCGCGAAGGATCCCAAGCAAGTTCGAGCGGGCGTCGAAATTCTTGGTCTTGCGCGTGAGGTGAATCAAAAAGGTGCTGAGATCCGTACGTCTCTGTAGGAGATCCTCGATCTTGTCGGCCATGTAGTCCTCGTCGCCTCAGTAGTTGGCCTCAACGCCGCTCTCGTAGAGGTTTCTCGGGTCATCCGCCGGTGCGAATATTCTCCCGTACTGCTGGATTCCTCAGGTCGAAGACTCGCAGCGTTTCGTCGCCGACCTGCGCGATAGCCTCGATCCAATCGAGCATTTCGCCGAACTCATGAGGTTCCACGATCGATGCCTTGCGCGCGTAAGAACACTTTCAGACGTTCATCAAGCGGTGGCCACGACCGAGCTAGATCAGTCATCGTCTTCTTCCCACCCATCTCCGAACGTATGAACCAAATCGATAACGATTTCTGCATCCTTCGGGTCTTCGATAGCCGACCGCACATATTTTTCAAAGTGTCGATTTAGGCGTGCGACCTTGAGCGGGCCAAGCTCGTCTTCCCATTCGAGGTAGATGCGAGCAGGAGCCAACGCGGTCGTGATTCCGAGTAGGTCACGCGCTCTCACCGACTCTGTGTCATCCTCTTCGCGATTCGGAAGGGACGAGTAGCCATCAATCGCGAGCAGTACTGAGTACGCGAGTACCTTGGCTGCAAGTTGGACTCGATCACTCTTGAGCCATCCACTGACCACGTGCCACAGCTGCCCGGCCAAGAGAAGCTGGGTGCCTTCTGCCTGCGCGGCACGGAAGTACCGTTCCAGAGCGACATTGAACTTTGAATAGTCGCCCTCGGCCACCAGCGCTTCCAGCGCGAGACGCCGGTACTCGTGACGTTCGCTCGGCTCGACCAGCTTCGACGCGTCCTCCCAAGCTCGAAATGCTTCCGAGAACTCTCCCTTTGAGTAGAGGAGGCTGGCCCGAGAACTGCGGGCTCTCGCCCGAGCGCTTGAAGATCTTGATCTCTCCGCGAGCGTTTCAGCGTCGCGAACCGCCTGCTCCAACTCCGCTGACTTGCCGAGGGAAAGCATCGAGTTGGCGGAGGACGCCATCGAGTCAGCGGCCGATTCCAAGTCCCCAACCTGCTCGGCGAGCGCGGACGCCTCTGCGAAATACTGTCGCGCGATCTCGAACTGTGATTGACGCGAGTAGATCTCGCCCAAGTTGCCTTTCACCATTGCGGCCAACACGCGATTGGACGACTGTTCGGCGACCTCATCAGCGGCACGGAGGCGGTCGTTCGCTTTGTCCCAATCCTGCTCTTCGACGGCGACGAGAGCGGAGTCATTGAGAATATCGCCGACGAGGGCCATGTCCCCGTCTTGCCGCGCAAGTGCGATCGCCCGATCGAATGCAGCCAGCCGGTCGAGGAGAGAAAGATCCGAACGTGCGAGTATGTGCGCGTCTGCCAGCACCGCGCTTGCATCCAAACGTTGTTCTCGAGCGTCGATCTCAGCAGCCTGCAGCAACTGACTGCTCGCCAACTCGGAATCCTGACCAGGTTCGACATTGAGAGTCGCAGCGAGGCGATAAAGCGACGCCGCGTATCCACTGTCCCAGCTCTCGACCTGCCTAGCCCAGCCGCCCATGACTTGGGCTCCGTACGAAAGCTTATTGGCGGCGATCCAGACGGCCCGCAAGTTGGTCGCGGTCCGTAGCGACCATTCGATGTCCCGCGTCGCGTGAAAGAACTCGATGCTTCGCAGCAACTCAGATTCAGCAGTGGCGAGATGCGTCCATGCCTCCTCGGCGTTGGCCTTCGCGTCCTTGGTACGACGCTTGGCGCGTTCCAGGAGATCGAGGGCGAACGCGAGATGAGCCGTGCCGCGATCGGCCAGCGCCTGATTCGCGTCGTCTTCGTACACGTCATTGCTATCAGCGTCGAGTGAAACAGAGAACGCCGCGATGGCATCTTCGAATTGGTTGTCGCGAAGCAGCGCGACTGCCAGAGCGTGAGCCATTATCTGTTGCTCATGATGGTCCCCAAGCCGCTGACTTAGGGTCAGTGCCTTGCGCCACCACGGAACTGCCGCCTTCTCATCTCGCACATCTTCCGTGAGGATCGCGATGTCACGTGCGAGGGTCTCAGCGAGTCGTAAATCGCCCGCTCGCATTCGGCTCTGATAAAGCTTGACCAATTCCGCACGCGCAAGATTTACCTGGCCCTGCTTGATCTCAATGAGCAACCCGCAACGCTTCCAGCTCGCCGAGTAGTGCCCGTCCCGAAGACGCAGAACAGGCTCACGTAGCTGGTCCAGAACCAACTCTGCGTCCGCATACCTCTCCTGGCTGATCAGCACCTGAACTTGATTGAGGCGCGTTGCAATCAGGCGACCCCAATCCCCCATGCTGGCGTAAATATCCAACGCTCGATCGGAAAAGCTCGTGGCCTCTTCTAGGTCTCCGATCTCGGAGTACAACGCGCCCAGGCTTTGGTAGTTGATTGCTTCGTCCAGCTCAAACCCAAGTGATCCAGCTGCTTCCGCCGCTGCCATGAAGTGCCGTAGCGCGTCGTTGTTGCGGTTCTGGGCACGCGCAAGATGGGCAATCAGTCCAAGGATCCGCACGTCTAGCAAAGTTTGCGGATCCCCGAGAATGTCCATCAGTCCGCTAGCGTCGACCACAGCGTTCGAATCCAGGAGTGCAAGAACCTCGTCCGCCGGACGGTTCTTTTGCATCGCGATGCGCGAGAGCAGCCCCCTAACCATCTGGGTCGCAACACCGAGCATGCCGTAGTCAGCGAACTCGGCTGCTATATCGGCGTACTCGACCAGGTCTGCATGAGATCCGTTTTTCAGTGCTGCGACGAAAGCGCCGGCTACAAGTTCAGATCCGTCCTCACGATCACGCCAGCCTTCAGGCGGAGAAAAGTCCCTACGATCATCCACCATCCGCGCCGCCCCCGGACTCAATTCGTTCCACAATGCGATGACGAAGCGCGCGGATCTGTGTGTGCCTCAGCGCATTGAAGATGTGCGACTTCAGTTCTTCTATGTTGGCGAACTTTCGGGTCACAAGCTCCTTGTGCTGCGCGCTGATGAATTTCTCGACGTCGTCGGGCAGCACATCCGCTTGGCGAATGAGTATGTACCTCTCGGCACCACCATCACGAGCTGCGAAATACTCCGCAAAAATGACATCCGATAATGGCCCGCCAACGAGCAAGATCAAACCATCGCTGTGATGCGCAAACTTTGCGCACTCTTCTACCGAATGAAGAACTCCCATGGGCGCATCGCGCTCCCACCACCAGGCCCTATGTCCGGTTACGGATGACACTGCATCGACTGCTGCCGAGCGCTCGGCGTCCAACGTTCCATCCATCTTGGAACTGATGAAAATTCTTGCGTGGTCGACGTCGCGCCCGTAAAGAACCTCGTCTCGCAGATCGCGGCTCAATCTGTACCCCCGAATGCGGCACTTGCCTGCTGTGTGGCGAACGCGGCGCTGTGCGGAACTAGCCTCATTCGCTCTGCCGCTCCTCTTGCCGATCCGAGAGGCACAAATGCATCGCGGAGCTATCCGCGCACACTACCTCGATCAAAACCGATCCCGAGCCCTCCACATCCTCAACTATCGACGCATCGCCCTGCTCGAAATAGACGGCAAGGTGATCCAACTCGATCGACTCGCTGCCGAGGTCGAGGCGGTGCCTAATCGGCACGACCAACGGTTGAGGACCGGTTTCAACCAAGGTCTCGGCGAACGTCCGCTCGCAACGTATCCGCACTGGCATTGCATTCATCTTCTGAGGTTCTCCCCGTCCGGCCGCCACTGTTCGCGCGAGGTTCCGCATCTGCGCATGAGTCAATGCCGCCAGATCTGGGACCTTCTGAGCAGCGCCGACGTGGTCGCCAAGCTCATCCAGGTCGGTCAGGACTTGCAGAAGAACCAAGTCGTCTGAATCTGTCTTCGGGATATCGATCGCAAGGTCAGTCCGTATGTCGCCGAATCGCGGACCGAATGCCAAGCGACCACCCAAGGACGCTGCGGCGATGAACTGCAGCCCTGGGAGCACGCCTTTCGTGTACCGGCCTTGCAGCTCGCTCACCGGTCGAACGGCAAGTTGGATCGACACGTCGCGAAGATCGGCCTGGTCTCCAGCAGAGGGCTGCGCGCGAAGTTCGAAACTGATCGTCTCTGTGTAGTCGCCGCCGACGACTCGTAGCCCGCCTGCAGGCCCGACAGATCGCTTAGTGATGTTCATATCGAGTTCCGCAACAATCGAGTCATCCTCTTCAAGGACTGCCCAACGAACGCCATTCGTCGCGGTCACCATCGCGCTGTCGAGAGGTAGAAGAGTCACCCGTACGTCGGAAAAGTGGCCGCCTAGTCCACCTGGCGCGTCAACCGAGAGAGAAGCCCCCGAAGTCACCGTCACTGCATCGCCGTAGCGCATACTCGTTTGCCACGCCGCGCGTTCCTCCGCAGACATTGCTGCTGAATCGAGCTCGAAGTTCAACGAGATCGGTCGGTCATCCGTCGCATTTTTGTACCGCGCGATCAAATGGTAGGAGACGCAGACCCCTTCAGTCCCGACAGATGAACTCATCACCAAGCCGGGCCGAGAGGTCGGCAATGGCATCGTTTCGGTGACTTCGAAGTCGTATCGATAGTGGGGATCGTCGTCGTTCAGACCACGAAACACACCTTGGAGAGCCGGCGTCAGGTCGGCAGGTTCTAACAATTGCCCAGCTTCGGCCTCGCCAAGTCCAGCAAGCTGTCGTAGCGAACGAAAATCTCCAAGTGCGTCGATTCGCGACTCCAGACGTTCGCGCCCGCCGCGCAGGTAATAGTCGATAACCGACGGATACTTCGACGCGAGGGAGTCAAGGAAATCGAGGCCCTTCCAGTCGTGAGGGAATGGCGTCTCTAGTCTCTTGGCTGCGCGGGTCAGCCAAGTTCGTTCTGAGAGCATCGCCTGATAGGGCAAGGTGATGTACCAGTTTCGAATGTGAACGGGAATGTTCTTGTCGTTGTGCGTCGCGATCGCGTTCTTGAGCGACTTTCGAATCTTCGACTTCTGGTCGTCGGTGAGCGTCTCCGAGAATCGCTTGACCTGATAAACGTCGAACAGTTGAGGACCCACCTTCACAATGACGTCGAGTCCGCCATCGCCTTGTTGTGGGCGGACTCGGTCGACATCGACGAATTCCCTCGCGAGCAGAACCCCAACAATCGCCTCAAGCAATTCGCCTCCGATCCGATCCCACGAGACTTGATCCATCGGCAACTACTTTCGTTGGAGAATGTGACATTGGCCGTTGCTCCACCGTATTAGACGACCAGTCGCAAACTCGCTACTTCGCTAGATCTCAAAACAGAGTGCCTCTATCAGGCAAAGGGCGAACCCGTTCGTGCCCGCATCTTGCGCGGCCTCTTGGCTATTGACGGCCTTTGCGAGGTTACCGATTTACTTACCGGTAAACGTGATGATCGTGGAGTATTTGGCATTGCTCGCCGTTACGGACATCGCCCTTGAATCAAGTGAAATCTGCTGGTTTAAGAAGCAATGGGTGATGCGAGGTGATGGCGCGTGATGCACTGCTGTCGTAATCGGAGGGTTCTTGGTTCGAGTCCAAGTGGGGGAGCAGAAGCCTCCGCCCCGGCGGAGGCTTAGCTGTTTCTGGCACTGGCCCGCAACTCCACACCCCAAGGGTGGAGACTGGTCGAGATGACACATTCGCTCACCCGCACGATCGAGTGGCAGGGACGGACGGTCGCGTGGGACCGGTTCGGCGAGGGTCCACCCATCGTGCTGCTGCACGGGACTCCGTGGTCGTCGGCACTCTGGCGTCCGTACGCCGATGCCCTGTCGGGACGTTTCACGGTGCACCTGTGGGACATGCCCGGGTACGGCGCTTCCTCGAAGGACCCTGACCACTCGGTTGATCTCGGTGTTCAGGGCGAGTTGTTCGCCCACCTGCTCTCAATGTGGGGGCTCGACCACCCGCATGTCGTCGCACACGATTTCGGGGGTGCAGTGGCGCTCCGCGCACGCCTGCTTCACGACGTGCGGTACGCATCGCTGTGCCTCGTTGACGTCGTGGCGCTGAGACCTTGGGGTTCTGCGTTCTTCAACCTGGTCAAGCAGCACGCTGACGTCTTCGGGCAGCTTCCGACAGCGATCCACCGCGGCGTCGTCGAGTCCTACGTGCGGGGTGCGAGTCACCGCGGGCTGCGTGACGACGACCTCGCCATGCTCGTGAGACCGTGGCTGGGCGACGCAGGGCAGGCGGCGTTCTACCGCCAGATCGCCCAGGCCGACGAGCGCTTCACCGATGAGATTGAGCCGTCGTACGGGTCGATCGACGAACCGACCCACATCATCTGGGGTGCCGACGACACCTGGATCCCGGTCGATCGCGCCCATCGCTTGCACACCCTCGTGGCGGGGTCGACCCTCACGGTGCTGGACGGTGCCGGCCATCTGATCCAGCTCGATGCGCCGGCACGCCTAGCCGCTGAGCTCGAGCGCTGGGCCTCGATTGTGAATCCGCTGCCGAGGTGACGTTGCGCGGTTGCCCGAGCAGCCGCAGGCTGGTCAGCGCCGATCTCGGCGCCGTTTCGTGGTTTCCGGACGGGTCGATCTCGTACCGTGAAGCATGACTGAGGAGCCGGACGAGGACCAAGCCAACTCCGAACCGGTCCGCGTCGTAGAGAACGTCGTGTCCGCGTGGCGCTGGGACGCGTGGCGGGATGCCGCGATGAGGATCGATCGGAGCGCCGGTTGGATCTCGATCGTCCTTGGGATCGCTGCGGGCGGCGCGGCAGCGGCTGCTGGATACGGTCTCATCCCGGGCGACGGGAGGCTGTCGGCGATTGTCTACGCGCCGCTCGTTGGCTGGGGGATCCGCGTTTGGACGCGCTCATGGATTGCGACACATCGCTTGAAGTTCGTCCTCGCCGAGGTGAGAACCGAGGTTGTTCCTGCCCTCGTGAGAGGTCTCGATGACGCGAGGGTCCTCAAGCTCCTCACGAGTGGTCGCGCGTTGGTGACAGAGCAGTGCACGATCCTCGCTGTGGAGCGTCGTGATGCGGCCGTGGCTCTCGTGGCGTCCGAGTACGACTTGCGCCACTTCCCGCTCATGATCGTGAGCGGCGCGGGAGGCGGCTGAGGCTCACTCGCCCCAGGTCATCGAGAAGACCTCGAACGACGTCGCGTGCGTGACGCCGAGGCGTGAGCCGGTCGGCCGCGACATGCCCTCGAGCATCTCCGCGGGGTCGAAGTTCTCCCAGCCCAGGCCGTCGATGTACGCCTTGTGGGCCCTGAGTGACTCGACACCGCGATCGAACGTGTCCGTGATGTCCACGGCGTGCCGCCCGTCGGGGGAGCCGGCAGCCCACACCTGCTTGACGCCGCCCCACGGCTCGAGGCCGTCGACGAGCTGCTCGGGGAAGATCCAGCGGTTGCCCGCATCGCCGGCGGTGTTGAGCGCGGCGCGTCCGACAGCCATGTGATCGGGCTGGTTGGGCATCGACCCACCCCAGGTCTCGCGGAAGTTGTTGGTGATGATGACGTCCGGACGGTGCTTGCGCACGACCTCCGTGATCGACCGCCGCAGCGACACGCCGTACTCAAGGATGCCGTCGGGCAACCCGAGGAACTCGACCTCGTCGACGCCCACGATCTTGGCCGATGCGATCTCTTCGGCGATCCGGATCTCGCGGCACTCATCCGGGGTGATGCCGTCGATGCCGGCCTCGCCGCTGGTCACCATGCAGTAGACGACCGACTTGCCCTGGTCGGTCCATCGGGCGATCGCGGCGGCAGCGCCGAACTCGACGTCGTCCGGGTGCGCGACGACGACCAGCGCGCGTTCCCAGCTCTCGTCGACAGGTTCGAGGGGTGTGGGTTCCATACCGTTAGGCTAAGCCCGCATTCCCATGGGGAGGTAGCTCAGCTGGTTAGAGCAGGGGACTCATAATCCCTCCTGTGTGTGGTGGTGGATACTTGTATGACACGGTCTAGGCCGTATCGGTGCAGGTCAGACGCCCTTTTGTACCTTTGCGGTCTGGTCTGTGAATGCCCTGTCGGGTCGCTGGCTGCCCCACGTTCTGCCCCACGGACCACCAACTCTCCCCGCAACCGCCCCACCCAGGGAGTACCATCGAAAGAAGCGGCCCGCCATCTCGCCGGTTAAGGGGCGAAACAGCGGGCCTTGTCCGACTATGAAGGAGTCGAACATGAGCAAGATTACTGCACCCGAGATCGTCGCTCTTGCCGAAGATGGCGAGACCCCTTGGGAGAGTTGGAACGATGGCGAGGTCATCATGCAGCGGGATTGCCCTGACTGTGACCACGGGATGCTTTACGCGCCGGCCAGGTTCCACGCCGCGTGCGGTGGAACGGGCTACCTGACGCGCACGGTTGAGCTGGCAGCATCATGACCTCGCACCCTGACGACGCGGCTGACACATACGCTGATCCGTGGTGGGACGATGCTGAGGAGTCGGACGCATGACCACCGATACTGCAGACATCCAGTGGGTGCGGGTACCTCCACCGTTCGGCGAGGCGTGGGAGTTCGGCTGTTGCAACGCGTTCGTGAATGGGACGGCGTGTGGGTGGCCACGTCGCGCTGACGGATCATGTGGCGATGGTCATCCACCGATGCCGAATAGCGCCACCCTCTACTCGATCCATGACCTTATCGCTGCCGAGCGGGTAGCTCGATGACCACCGACACCGCAACGCTGACTGACTGGCTCCTCAGCAGAATCGCGGCTGACGAGGCGGCGGCATTGGCTGTTCCGCCGCTCGATCACAACTTCGACATGGGCGGCAATCGTCAGGACGAGCGGTTCACCTTTGGCCGCACCCTTCCGAGTAGCGCGGACGGGATGGGGAACTGGTCGAAGTATCGCGATGACCCGTCTACAGCGGCGCATTTTGCCCGCAACGATCCGGCCCGCGTCCTCGCCACATGCAAGGCGCACCGTGCGATCGTGGAGTTGGCAGCGGAGGCTACGGGTTTGGACTTGCAGGTCGAGGGCGAGTTCGGAGTTGGCAAGCGAGATCCCATTGACGATCCGTACTTGGGCGACCAGATGCTTAAAGCCCTTGCCTCGATCTATGCCGGGGAGCCTGGATTTCAGGAGGGGTGGTCGCTGTGAGCGAGCAGCCGTTTCCGTTCACCCGGCCACAGGGTTCGGACGTGGACATGTTCATTCAATGGAAGGGCACCGAGGTGTGTCTGGACTTCAACTGCGC
This sequence comes from Aeromicrobium sp. 9AM, assembly GCF_902506105.1. Taxonomy (GTDB): domain Bacteria; phylum Actinomycetota; class Actinomycetes; order Propionibacteriales; family Nocardioidaceae; genus Aeromicrobium. Next base: position 1,624,184 of record NZ_LR733304.1, on the reverse strand, counting down.
GTGTGGCGAGTCGGGGCACATCGACGACATGTTCGCCTACTTCATCCACTGCCCGACGTGTGGTGCGGTGTACGAGATGGGCACGCAGGTCATCGCCAAGCGGACGACTGAGTGCGATCCCGAGGACGCCAAGACTCTGCGAGTCGACCTCAACTGAACGCAGAAATCGCCCGGTCACCATCCGAAGATGATGACCGGGCGTTGTTGTATGTCGAGGCTCTACGGCATCCGAACAATCCGCCACCGTCGACATTCGCGCCATGCGTCGTCGGCGTACACGGTGATGAGGTTCCATAGGCCGATTGCGAGGTCGTGGGCGAGTGTGCGTGGTGACTGGAACGGTGGGCGGGTGGTCATGTCACAGCCTGCACGATGGCACCGAGGATGACGGCAGCAACAACAGCGACGCCACCGATCAGCAGCAGGCCGACCGTGACAGCACGTGCACGCTCGAGCCTCATCAGCCGTCGTCCCCGTCGTCGCCCCAGAGTTGCGGCATGGGCGGTCGTGACGCTTCGAGCTCGCGACACTCCGCACAGTTGCCGGTGCGATGTTCACGGTGCTGACACATCACACTGCCTACTCGTCGTTGCCGGTGTTCGAGGCCGCAGTGGCCGAGGTCAGCGCGACAATTACACCGCCGACGAACTGGCGCCAGTCACCATCGGACGCCTGATAGATCGTCCAGACCAGGGACGCCAGAAATAGCAGGGCGTAGACGTATCTACGGACAGCCGAGGGGAGGATGTCTGTCAACGGATTCATGATGGTGCCTTCCTGTTGGTTTCAGACGCGTGTGAGGTGGCGCCTGATGACGAGTTCTGCGTGGTCTGAGATGTCGGTGTCGCGGTGGACGGCTGACACGGTTGCGGGTCCAGCGGTCTCATGCACGAAGGCGTAGTCGAACCGTTCACGTGCGCGACCGTTCCAGTCCGTGAACGTGTGCGCGTTCTCGTACTCGGTGCCGGTTGCAGCGTTGCGCCAGTGAGCGACCTTCATTGCTGCGGCGACCATGCCCTGCGAGTTGGTGTCACCCGTGAACAGGATGTTGCGCACGTCGACCTTGTACGTCTTCGCGATGACGAGTGCCTGGGCGACGATGTTGAGCATGGACGAGACGCGTTTGGCATCGGCGACCGCACCCTCGTCGTTCTCAAGATGGAACGACACATCCATTGCGCGGATGCTGTCCTTCTCGTAGACCTCCCACGATGCCTGCTTGTCGTCCGAGCGGAATTGCGTGGACCGTGCAGCCGTGATGAGCCCGCCCTTGATGTGCTTGACCCGGAGCAGGTTCACGTAGTTGTAGCGGCCCTTGTCACCAGCACGACGCTTGTAGACCGCACCGAACTTGGTGTCGAGTCGTGAGCGCATGAGGCAGTTCGGCTTGCTGGCCCGGTTGATGCCGTTGCCGACCTCTTGGAAGTTCATGACATCGACCGGGTACTTGAGCCGGCGCACGACGTAACGGTCGACGCGGCCCTTGTAGGTGCGTGCCCCGGTCGCGTTGTACGAGGCAGCGTTCAGGGTCGTGGAGATGACTTCGGGGCCAAGGTCGACAGGCGGCGGGGGATCCACGGGCGGCTCAGGCTTAGTCCCGGCCTTGCTCGCAGCGATCAGCTTGGCGATGGGGAAGTTGCCGGGGTCGCCGTGGCTATTCTCCGGTACGTGCTGGTGGCCGACGACACCGTATGCGTTGTTCCACTCGGTGAACGACAGTCGATACCTCGATGCGCCGTATGACGACGGGTACGCACCCCACCCGCGCTTGGCTGCATCCTTGAGCGGGAAGTCGGGCCACTCGGCGTGCAGCCATTTCAGCAGGTCGGCGACACCCTGGATGAACCAGTCCGGCGCCTCGGGCATGAAGATGTGAGAGACCGTGCCACGCTTCTTGTGCGTGGGCGGATCACACGTGCCGACGAGTTCGATCTGCACGGCGTTGAGCGTGTTCGTCTCGACGCCGCCACCTCGGTTTTCCAGTGCGCGTGCCGACTTGTTGACCGGGAAGTGCTGGCGAACCTCGACCGTCTTCTTGGCGAAGTTCGGCTTGATCGTGAAGTGTGGAGCGGTCGCGCCACCGGAGTACGACGGCCAGTCCCAACCCTCTGTCGAATGCAGGACGACGACGTTGGGCGACATGGTGCTGCCCACGTACTTGCTCGCGAAGTTCTGCGCAGTCGTGTTCGCACCGGGGTAGAGAGTCTTGCTCATGCGCGCTCCAATGGTCATTGTGGGTGTATGACACCTAGTGTAGGTTGGGGTGTATGACACCTAGTGATGACACGCGGCTCGTTCTGTGTGTGCTTGCATACCTGTTCGGAATTGGCGCGTGCGTTGCTATTCCGGTTGCGTTGCTTGGGGCGTTCCTGTGGTTCGCTCAAGCTCGCGGCTAACCCCTATGAAGGAGAACGAAATGACCACCAGCACACTCATCAAGAACCGCCGCATTGCCACGTTGCAGACTCCCGAGACTGGTCGCGGTGCCGTGTTCGTGACTGACGATCATCGGCAAGTGACCGTCGAGTTCTCGGTCGACGATTACGCCGACATGGGCAGCCCGTCAACGATCACTCTCACCATCGAACCGGGCGACCAGATCAACGATGCCGAGACGATCGAGGCCGACCTGCCGCAGGGTGTGGCGAGTGACCTGCCGCCGTTCCTGGATCGTCGTGTCTCGCACGTCGTTCGGGATGCTTAGGAGTCGTTCATGAGTGACCCGGTGGGATTCGCGCTTGGGTTCGTCGCTGGCTTTCTCATCCTCGACGCGCTGATCAAGTTGTGGCGATCACGCTGATGCTGCCGTGGTGCTTCTACTACAGGTGCGGGTGGCTCGGTCATCGTTGGACGAACCGGGCTACCCGCACATCAGGGCTATGGCGCGAGTGTCTGCGCTGTGGCCGAAAAGCAGATTATGGAGTAGGCGTATGACACCCGCTAGCATCACATCCATGCCAACGAAGGGGACGGGTAAAGAGGTCGTGCGCCTTGAGGAACCCATCCGCGAGGCGTTGCGCGAACGAGCCAAGGTCGAGGGCGTCGACAAGTCCACGATCATGCGCCGCGCCATCGTCAAGGAACTCGGCATCAAGGAAGACGCCTAACCTCCGGGCTCGGCGATATCCCCGCGGCTATGGCGGGTTGATGGTCAGCGGGTTGGATCAGGGGTTGCGGTCAGCGAGTTCGTGCTCAAGCGAGATGATTTGCTCGCGCATGCTCGCGATCTGCGCACGCATACCAGTAATCTCGCCGGTCATCGCAGCCATCTGATCGCGGTAACCCTTGGCCTCTGCTGCAGCGCCGACCGCATGCTGTTCTGCCGACGTGGCGCGCATCTCGGCCTTAGCTACCTCGCCCTGCAGTGCGGCGGTCAGCTTCGCCCACGACTCAGACAGTTGAGTCGCGGCCTGAGTGTTCGTGAGCCCGGTCTCGGCGTTCGTCTTCTTGATGTCACCGGGAGCCTTGAGCAGCAGGACCAAGCCACCACCGCCACCGGCACCGATCAGCGCAAGGATGATCGTGACCCACGGGTTACTCGGCATCGTCTTGGTCCGTCCCCGGCGCGGGTGTCTGCTCGACCACCTCAGCAATCGCCGCCTCAACGATCGCCGTCGCGTGCGTCGCTCGTTCGTGCCAGGTGCGCAGGTCCACATTGATCTGACGGAAGCGCCAGAACGCAGCCACAGCGATAGCGGCACCGGACCCGGTCACCAAACCGGACTGGTCGAACGTGGACACCTTGCACAGGACGGCGACAAACGCAGCGGCGCCGAAGCCCATCATGAACTGGCCGGCTCGTTCGATCAGGAGACCGGTGTGCGGTTGCTTGCAGCGAAGTCCCCACAGTGTGATGCCCGAGCCGAGAAGACCGAGTGCGCTGTAGAGGAACCGTTGCGCGATCGTCAACCCTGCGTCAAGACTTGCGGACGCCGGGGTGAGGAACAGGCCGTACAGGCTCAACGCTGCCAACGCGATGGCGATGGAGATCTCGTAGGGATTCTTTCTCGATCGCTCCACCATCGGCAACAGCGTCTGCATGGAGGTCAGTCCCAATCGATGACGCGCTGGACAACCGGCTTGCCGTGATGGCTTGGTACGCCGTCAGCTGAAACAGGCAGCAGGACAACAACAGCCGCGACGACTGCGAGTGCGATCTTCTTCATGATTCCTCCGAGGGGGTTGGAAGGTGGTCCGGTTACGCTTCTTGCTTGACGTCGAGGCAGTCCCAGCGGCCATCGGTTGCGTTCCACATGAACTGCAGGTACGTGGTCTTGCTGATGACTGTGGTCGTCGGCAGGGTGACGCCCATCGCGCGGAAGGTCGCGTTCCATGTGAGGGTGCGCGCGGTGCCGTTGTCCTTGATCCGCAACCAGATTTCTTGACCATGTGTGGGTGTGCCGGACGGTGCAGCGAACGTGGTGTTCGTGGCGAGCGCGGTCACTGTGGCAAGGTCTGTCGAGTCTCCGAGGATCGTGATGGTCGCTGCGGATGCGAGGGCGGAGATCCGTTTGGTGACCCGCTTGTTGGTGAAGGTCGCGGTGGCCGAGTTCTTCGTCGCGTCGGATGTGTTGTCGACGTTGTTGAGTGCGAGTGCCGTCTTCACCTGAGCCGGGGTCTGTGACGCCCATGCACTGGCAACGGACAGGATCATGTTGCCGGTTGTCGCTGTCAGTCCGGCGATCGTCGCCAGGTCTGCATCAGCAGCCTGGAACGCGGATGACGCCTGTGTCGCTGCCGTCCCAAGACCAAGGCTGGTGCGGGCCGCCGAAGCATCGCTGACATCCGACAGGTTCGCCGTCTTCTGCAGGGCCAGGTCTCCGCTCCCGGTGCCTTGCATGAAAGCGCCTGCGACCAGGCGCATCAGCTCAGCGTTGCCAGCGTTCGTCAGGTGCGCAATGTCCACACCGTTGAACAGGCCCAGTGCGACCCCGCCTGCGTAGGTGCCGAAGTACGGATACGGGTCGACCAGGAGACAGTTGTTCGTGTCCGCGAGGTCGTACAGTGCTTCACGGTATGGCAACCACTGAGCATCCGAGTATGTGTCGAGCGGGATGGTGCCGATCAGGATGATGTCAGAACCCGCAGCAGTGAGCGTGCTGATCATCGACTGCATGTTGGCCGTGTACGTGGCCCGGGACGTACCCGCCTGGATCTCTGCGTGGCCCAGCATGATCGCCACACATGAGGGAGCCATGCCGACGATCGTGCCGAGCGACGTTGCGTAGTTGTAGCCGCCGATCCAGTCCGCTGCCGACGTTCCGACGATGCCAAAGTCGTGCACCTCGAGGTCGGACGGGTAGCGGACGTTGACGCCAACGAGGATCTCCGAGCCAGCAGCGCTGGTGACCGTAACCGTGTGGTTGGTGTCCGCGAGTCCCGTGACGGTCACGAGCTTGTATGCGGACGTGCCACCGACTGTGATCGTGCCGGGGGAGCCGTCGATCGTGTAGGTGAGGTTGCCGAACCCATCCGACACGAGCATGTCGACAACAGTGCCGGGAGTGTTGGAGGTGAGGGTGACCGAGCAGTTGGGCGTGCTGCCGTAAGCCCACGGCACAAGGTTCCCTGCACTGCCGAGCCAGATGAAGGTGCCGGACTTGGAGTAGCGCGAGTCGTCGGTGAACCCGACCGCGTCACCGTTGAAAGTGGGAATCAGTCCGGAGCCAGCCTTGACGCCGAGTGACTGGCTCAGCATCTTGCGGAGGACCGATCCTGGGTCGTATGTGCCGACGCTGGACGTGTAACCCGCCATGAGCGAGTGGCCTGCGAGGGCGACCTGGGCACGGGCGGTCGCCGAGCCCGTCCGCACCTTCGCGAGGTCAGAGTTGAACTTGGGTAGACCCCTGCACCCGACCGGGACATAGACGCCGGTTGCGGGGTCGAAGTGACCAGCGCGAGGCTGGAACGTCGGCAGCGGCGGGACGCTGACGCCGTTGCGGATCGGTGCTGACATCAGCCCTGGATCACGACGCGGTACTGCGAGGCAGTCGGGGCGCTACCCCAGTCGACAATGACCGTGCCTGAGCCCTTGGTGATGTCGGGGTACACCTTCGTGTTGCCTTCCCACACGTAGACCTCGACGTCATTGGTGCCGAGGCTGTGGGTGAACGTCTGCGGGTTGGTGGTCGCTGCACAGTCGGCCGCGTACTTGCGGGTCATGACGGCGGTGTCGACCTTGAGGCCAGTACCGGAGACGACGAGCCCTGATGCGGTGTCGAGCAGCACGGAGATGGTGGAGGTGCCGGTCAGACCGTTGCCTGCGGTGACAGTGGTACCGCCACCGAACTGGACCCACGTCTGCGCGGTCGTGCCGGGTGTGGTGACGGTCGCGGTCTGTGTGAATGCCTTGTCAGCGTTGACGGTGCCAGTCGACACGAACACGGTGGCGTTCTCGAGCTCCGCTGTGGAGTCGGCGTCGACCGCACGGGTGGGCGCACCTGACGCGTTGACCGTGTAGATGCCGTTCTCAGCGCCGGCCGACTGGTCCTTCAGCAGGATGCGGTCGTTGGTCGCGAGCGTGACACCGTCGAGCGTCGAACCGTTGGCGAACGCGGATGCGAGGGTGCCGTTGGCGGTCGATGCCGCACGGACCTCGTCCTTCCACGACAGGCCACGAACCATCGCCTGCAACTGCTGCAGGGTGACGCCATCGGTTGCTGCGGTGCCGTCTGCGAGGTTGATAGCCCGCTGATTGTTGAGGTCTACGCCCTTTGCGAACTTCGCTGCCATGACTGCTCCTTATGCTTCGGCTCGGCCGCTGACAGCGGTGGGCCATTCGACGACGGCGGTGTTGTCGTCTGGGTATGTGACGTCGGTGAAGACCGGCGTGTTGGGAGAGTCGGCCGGGAAGAGGTTGAACACCGGGTAGCGACCGAGGTTGTGGGCGATCGTCCATGTCGAAGCGGGGACGGTCTGGGTGAAGCGGAACGCCCCGCCTGCAGCACCGGGAGGACCAACGACAGGTGCGATCACCACGTTCGGGACGTGCGGCGTGGAGGTCACGAAGTTCGGGATGCCAGGCGTTGACACCACGACATTGGTGTCGGCGGCGAGGATCATGCGCGCCGCACCGAACCCTTCGCCCAGCACAGGTCCGCGGCGCCATCGGTGTAGAACAGTCGCACCTTCGTGGCGCCGTCTTCGAGCAGATCGTTGACGGCAACCTTGTCGACGTCGAACGAGGCGACGTTATCGACGATCGTTGCGGGCCAGACCGTGTCGTCACCGATGCGCAGTTCGATGGTGCAGGTGGGGGACCAGTCGCCGTCGCTGTTGGTCAGCGTGGACACGAAGTCGGCATCCCGGGTGAGGACCACTTGAAGCGAGTCGGGCTGGTTGCCGAGTGTGATGGACACGAGGACTCCTGTGGGTTGGTCGTGGTCGAGGGGGTGGCTTGACACCCTTCAGCGCGAGTCGTACTGTGGGTGTCATGACACCCCGTGGTTACGTATCAGCCGTCAGGATTCTCGGCGTTCTCGCACTCTTCGCGATCCTTGCCGTGGCCGTCGTGTCACATCACTTCGACGGACGTCCGACGTGGTGCCCCTCGGACACGGCCACTGCTCAGTGCGCCGACCTCGACCACACGGCAGCACCGTGAACCCACAGGCTGGCAAGATGAGCCGCGTGACAAGCAAGGGCACGACCCGCCGCAGCATCCGCGTTGACGACGAGGACTGGGACCCATTCATGGCTCAGGCTGAGGCCGAGGGCACTGATGCTTCGGCGAAGATCCGTGCGTTCATCCGCTCGGAGAATGCGAAGGCGCGAGACAGTCACAGCCGCAGCGAGTGAGGCCTAAGCGGTTCGCTTGACGACCATGGCGGTGTGACTGCTGATGTTCACGGACTGTGCGGTGGTGTTCTTCGACCGGAAGCTGAATGTGTGACTGCCCGCCGAAAGGCCAGTGATGCGCCACGTCTTACTCGCTGATCCGCGCCACAACGCAACGCCACCTGAGAGCAGTTGCTTGGTCTCTGCGGTGCCGTCCACGAGGCATTCGATCGTGTTGGTCGTCGCGGTGACACCGACTTGTACGTCGGCGTCGATGCTCACGTCGTACACGGCTGTGGTGCCGGGGGAGGTGACCGACTGGGTCAGGCCGGTCAATGTGACGTTCGTGGTGACCGCAACGTTGACCGTTGATGGGAGCGAGACCTGATATGACTCGTTGGTCGCCAGTCCGGGCAGGTTGACGATGCCGCCTTGCCAGGTGTTGCCGAAGTCGTCGAACACTTGGTAGGAGGAACCATTGGTGAGGTTCGAGCTCGCGGGCGGTGGGTTGGTTGCCGATCCGGCTGGTGGGGTGATCGGGTTGGCGAGGATCGTCAGGGGTGATCCTGCTGTACCCGTGTAGGTGCCGACGCGTTCGAACCGGGTCCGTGGGGTGGAGACTGCGGACTCGTACAACCGCACCTGTGTGATCCCGGTGGGCAGTGTGGGGATGGTCCACTGTGACTTGTAGCGGGCGAAGATGGCCTTGTTGACGGTCGGTGACAGCATCGTCTCTTGCGTGCCGTTCCAGTACGTGTAGCCGTGGTAGACCGGTGACGCGACGACGTTGCTGGTGCCGTATTTGCGGACGACATCGCCCGTGCCTTCGGTGCCCCACAATGCGGTGCCGTCGTAGTAGAGGCCACGTTCGTTGGTGCTGCCGAACCATGCCGTGGGTGCGCCCGATGTCGGGAGCGCGCTGGCGGTGACGGTCGCTCCGGTATTCGCCACGGCAACAGCGCGATGCTGTTCACCGAAGCCTGCCGTGAATCCTGCCGGCGCGGACAGTACGAGTGCTTTGTTGCCAGCCGATGCGGGCATGTCGAACGTGCCGGAGTTGTCGTCCATCAGCACTGTGCCGAGGGGGCCGTTCGCGATCAGGCCGGTCTTGATGGTCTGGGTCAGTGTCATGGTCAAGGTGGTGCCGGTGGCGAACGGCGAATACTTGCGAACCATGACCTCGTTGTTGGCGTAGGACTGGCCGCTGATGGTCTGCGCACCCTGCACGCGGTGTGCGACAAGAACGTAACCAGTGCCAGCCTGCAAACCGATGATCGGATCATTGGTGGCATAGCCGCCAGTGCCGGGTGCGGCGCCGAGGTTGGCGTAGGACTCCGCAGGGACGATGCCGGTCGCTCGGACGCCTCGGATGACGTATAGCGACCCGGCGGACGTTCCCGCAGCGTAGAACCTCGTAGGAGAGATGGCGGTACTGCGCGAGGCGAGGGGTGTGGAGAACGGGAAGGGTGAGAACCACGTCATCGTCGCTGAGGTGCCGTCCGTCGAGTTGACGAAGGTGGCTCGGTCGTCGACTGTGTAGCCGAAGGTGAAAAAGGTCCACAAGTCGGTCGAGACTGTGTCCGTCATGTATTTGGTGGCCGTGGCAAACGGTGTCGCCACACGCGACAGCGGAACCGACACATGATCCAGGGCGAGGGTCGGCGCAGTCACGATCGACGAACCGACCTTGAACGTGCCACCCGGAGGACCAGTCGTCACGCCACCCAACGTCGCGGCCTGCGTCTCAAGACTGCTGATCGTCGCGTCACCAGAGAAGAATGAGTCATCGCCAGACAGCCGAGTCACAAGGTTGTCAGCGGAGTCATAGAACCGCAAACTGTCCGTGTCCCACTCGCCACGCTGACCCGTCTCAGCCGTGCGGAACAGGGTCGAGAACGTCACGATCGCGGCGAGTTGGTCTGCGGTCACAGATCCCACGGCAAGGTCACCCGACGCCGTCTGATCCATACGACCCGACGCCACCGCACCAGCAGGAGCCACGCCGCCCAGAGTCTTCGCGATCAGACAGAAAAAGTAATCCGTGTCATACACGAACGGCGTACCATCCGGCAGAGTCTTCGCCGCAACCATCGTCGCAGGAGTCTCCACCAACAACGTCGCAGGATCACCAGCGACCGGGGTGAACGTCGAAGTCGACACATGCAGTTCATACGTGAACGGGCCATCACCCACCAGGGCATCCCACTTCACGAAGATCAGCTTCAGACCGCCCAGAGTTGCCACGTCGGGGGAGGACGACGGGGCAGGTGGGATATGGGGGGGCACCGTGTCGGGGTCGATGGTCGCACCGTCGAACACGACGGGCCGGCCGATGATGTCCGACACTTCGTAACCGTCGTCACCATCGACGATGGTGACAGTCTCGCACTGGTCATCGTCGCGGATACCCTCAGGGAACATCGCCACAAGACTGTGCTGAATCGTCGCCTCAATCGCGTCGCCAGGCTCGAGCTCGTCATCGGAACCGAGGACCACCGTGGCGTACTTCGTCAACGACAGCGGCGACAACAGGACCGGGTCGCCATCCTCGGCATCAGCCAGCAACGGTGACGACAGGGTCAGCGGTGAGTCGTCCTCAGTCCACGGCAGGTACGTGTACGTGTTGGCGCCGACCGTCAGCAGTCCACCGGACTCCGAGAACGGGTAGATGTCATCGACGTCGAGGTCAGTCACGCCAGCCAGGTGAGCACCCACCAAGGTGGAACCAGTGGCCCGCTCAACAACGGCGACAACCTTCCCTGACTCCATCTACTTCTTCCCCACTCGTCGGCGCAACCGGGTCAACTTGGTCTGGTAGCCGATCGTCATGCCACCCGTGACCAACGACATGGAGAACGACTTCACGCGCACGACACGGGTGAACGCGGACGTCTTCACCGTGATCAGATCCCACGGCTCAAGATGCGGGATGGGCAGGCATGTGAACGTGACATCCACGACCTGCAGCAAGTAGTCCTCGAGCAGGTCACGAGCGCGGGCAGTCGCAGCGGCCGTGGTGCGAAGGTCGCCATTCTCCTCGAACAACGCCCGCCACACCGGCTTGCTATTGCGGCCAATGTTGTACGCGTTCATCGGCGATGACGACGGAGCCTTCGCCACACCAACCACCGGGGTCTTGGAACCCTTCGGCTTGCCACCCGTCACCCGCACGACGTTCTTCATCTCATCGGTCGAGTACGAAATCTGCGGGTCGGACAGCAGCATCCCGTTGCTGTTCGACACGGTGAACGACGACCTCGAAGGCTTCTTCACCGACCGGCACACACCACGGCCGTCGTAGTACAAGATCCGCCCAGCAGTCAACGACGCGTTAACCTTCGTTGCCAACACCCACGGCTGCGAATCTCGAGCGATCGACAAACGCTTAGGCAACCTCTGACGCGACGACGGGAGGCTGATGTAGCGGGACACCTCACCAGACATGCCCAACAGGACGCTGATCGTGGTCGTCTTCAACCCCGACCGGGTGCCAGGCGAGTACGCGTCACCGAGGGCGAACCGTTCCTTGCCGTGCGCTTCAACGTTCACGAAGTCGCCGTCACGGTCAACCTTGATGATCGGACCAGTGAAGACCGGGACGTCGAACCAGCGTGACCCGCGCATCGAGTACACGACACGAATCATGCGGTCCAGATACATGGCACCGTCAGACGGGGAGTTGGAGTCCAATGCCAACGAATGGCCCGGATCGAGGAACGTCAACGTCACCGTCCGGGACACCTCACCAGACGCGGGAACAGTGCCGTTGACCTGACCATCCATCAGCAACTGCGACACCGTTGAGATGACGTTGTGCTCGTTGTCGAGGATCTGCACTGTGGTCTTCAGCTCGCACGTGGACGCCAACAGTGACGCGTACTCTCGCGCCTCAGTGGTGGGCAGACCGAGCGCCAGCATCAGCGGACCTCGAAGTAGTCACAGTCGACATCGACGAAATCGTTGAGGTCGTCCTTGATGTGGTCGGGGACGTTGTACAGGGTTGCCCGGAACGCAGTGTCGACAGCAGTCACGTACACCGGCGTGGACCGGTTCGCGACGATCGCCCGCCAGTGAGCACGCTGCACGTCCAACGAGTCGGCCGAGCTGCGGACGGTTAGGGCACCGGCGATTGAACCCGCCCGGCCATAGACCGACTGGGTCCGCAGTACCGGGTTGCGGGCACCGATCGGGCGGTGAACCTCGGAGACCTCGCTCGCGACGGTGTCAATTGGCGGCGTGTCCGTATCGCGGTTGGCAATCGCCACAGCGTGCAGGCCGTCAGCGGAGACAACCCAGAGGCTGTTCGGGGTGGTGGTTGCGTTGGCTGTGGGGTTGGTCTGCGATGCGAGGCCGCCGACCACAGCGAGCACCGTGTAGGTGTGCGCATGCCGCGGAGTGGCGCCGCGGTCGGTCCACGCGTATCCAGTGCCGCCTGTGGTCAGGTCGGTAGGGTCGAGGTTGGTGGCGATCGTGACACCATCACGGACGACCGAGAAGGAGTCGGGGGCGGTGGCGCGCGTCCACGTCAGCGGAATACCCGGACTGGTGCCGCCAGTCGCCACCAGTGATGACACGCCCGTCACAGCACCTGAGAGGCCGAACGTGAACGCCTTTGTGACCTCGGTGTACACCGGATCGCCCGGCACACCTTCGCGCAGGACCGTGTCCCACACACGCAACACCATCAGGTACGAACCACCCGGAGACAGCACGGGCGGTGTCAGCTTCGGCATCGTCAACGACGTCGAGGTCGAGGTCCGCTTCTGCGAGTCCCACAGAACCAGCGTCGTATCGACAGGGTCGGTGATGAACACCTGATACTGCTTCTGCGTCCCACCCGTCACAGTCCACGCCAGTGTTGGCGTCGGCTCGAACACCGACGTTGACGGGGCGGTGATCGCGACAGTCGGCTTCGCGGTGCGCTTGAACGACACCCACTCGGACCGATCCGACCAGAGCCCAGCGCCATCCTGAACAGCCGCCTGCCAGAACCACTCCTGACCAACAGTCACATCGAACGTCGGCACATACTCGGGAAGGTCCGCAGCGACAACACCCGAGTCGAACGATGGCGTCACGGACGGGGCGCTGAGGTTCATCCACACCTGCAGGGCCGCCATCGACGTGTCACCGGTCAGATCTGAGAAGTCGAACCGCAACGTCGGACGCGCAATCGACACCGAACGTGCAGACGATGGGGCCAGCTCAGTCGGCGCCTGCGGGGCATCGGCGAACTCAATGTCAACGACGGGAGCGAAGTCGGGATCGCTGCGGTCGAACAGTTGCAAAATCGTCGTATTCGTCGACGACAACCGGAACCCGTACCACGGTGCACCATCTGCAACAGCCTGCATCGTGGCTGTCAGATCAATCGGCCATGGCCGCCCGATGACCGCCGAATTGCCCTGCGATGGGGACGAACCGACCGTCCCAGCCGCGATGGGCTGGTCGTCCCACGTAACCTTCGACTCCTGATAACCAGCCGCCAACGGTGTCGCGTCGATGACCCGCGCGCCACCCGTAGCGGCCTCCTTCTGGAACACCGTCAGCGTTGCTGAGATGATCTGCACCCCGCGCGGAAACGGCAGATTGAAATACCCCAGACTGCGTCGGCGGGCACTCGTGGCGCCACTGACCGACGACGACGAGGAGGCACCATAGGGCGTGGTCGGGTTGTTCTCTCGGACCAACGCATCAGACGCGAGAGCAAGAGTCGTGAACGTCATCGTGAACCGGCCCGTCGTTGTCCCGCAGTGAAGTTCTCCTGGCCGGAAATCGCAGCCTCGATGCGACCGTCCACGAAGGTGCCAATCCCGTTCTTGTCGATAGAGACTCGAGCGCCAACAAGAGAAAGTGACATGGCGCCGGACGAACCGCCCACGCCGTGGGTGCCGCCATCTGCGAATGCTGCGACGCCACCGAGGCGAGATACCGTTTCGAGTGCGATCTCCTGCGACCGCTTCCGCTTCGACGAAGCGAACGGGATGTACGCCTCACCACCCGTTTCCGGTTCGGCCCACACGCGCATCGAACCGGCCGGGGCGATCTGCGCAATGTGGTTCTCGCGAATCCCACCATTGGCGTAGTAGTCGACGATGCCGCCGCTGGCCTTTGTGATGCCACCCGGGGTGCCACCCTCGATGTGAATCTTCACGGTCTTGCCGTGCATGCCGTTGATGAACTGCTGCAGGTTGCGGACCTTATTCAGCGCGTCGCCAGTCTCGGCCTGAATGACGGTCTTGATCTGCGACGGGGTCAGACCCAGCGTCGCGAGATACGACTTCATCTTTCCGCGCGAGATGCCCGCAGCCTCGCCAGCGCGGAGGATGCCGGCAGCGCCGCGGAGCATCTTGGCTGACATTTCACCAGCCGTTGCGCCGGCCTCGCCGTCTGCCTGTACGGAAGCCTTCAACGCCTCTACGCGATCGCGAATGGCGTTGCGGTTCTCGCGGCCCTTATGGGTATTCGAGTCGAGCGTGTTGCCGTTCTTGCGGAGCTCGCCAGACAGGGTGGAGATTGACTCTTTCCATGCACTCATGGCGGCGTCCTGACCCAGCAACGGATCAAGGAGTCCATCCAGTGCGTCGTTCAGCTTCTTGACGTCACCCGCCGCACTGTCAGCCTCGCCACCAAGCGCGGTGATCTCGTCAGCGGTCTGCTTCGATGCATCACCGGCCGAATCCATTGCAGCGGTCATGGACGGGAACGCAGCCGAGATGTCCGCGGCCGATGCCCCTGTGTCCTTAGCCCGCTTCGACAGCTCTGAGAACGCTTTCGCGGCAGCCTCGGGGTCGTTCTTACTCAAGCGCGACAGCGCGGAATCCATGTCCTTTATGGCATCGACCTGGGCGTACAGTCCGCCCTTGTTGCCAACGGGGCCGCCACCCTTGAGCCATGTGAAGGTCTCGGTTAGACCCCCGTCGTCGGAGAGGTCCGAGAACGACTTCAGCGCGTCACCGATGCCGCCCATGTCCTTACCGAAGCGGACAGACTTGCCATGCAGGTCATCGCCGAACAGGTCAGCGAGATCGCCGGTCGCCTTGCCACTCTTGGCCAGGCTCTGCAGACTCTTGCCGAGCTTGTCGATCTCGCCCGTCGAGCGGTCATCGAGCGATTCGGCCAGCGAGGTGCCGATGTCAATCGCCGCGAACGCTGCAGCCGCGACCCCAGCCGCACGCATACCAGCCGCTGCTCGAGCACCTGCAGGACCAAGCGCGACCAGATTGGCGCGCATGGCTGCGACGCCGGCAATGGTCTTCGCTGTGAACCACAGGCCGCCACCGAGAATGGCGGTGATGCCAAGAAGCGCCACGGTCGAGGATCGGACAGGACCGGGCAGGTTATTGAAAACGTTGACCGCGTTGGTGGCGCCTTGGACCAGATCGCGGAGACCGCCCTGTGAATCTTCGCCAGCACCGATCAGCGCAGTCTCGAGCGAACCCTTGAACTGCTCAAGGTCGCCCGAGAGATTGTCGAGACGAGTCGCAGCGGTCTCGGCGGCGTAACCGGACTCGTCAACCTTGTCGATCCACGATTGGATCCCGGAGCCGCCCTGAGCGAACACCACAGAGGCAGCACGGACAGCATCGGAGCCGAAGATTGTCTTCATGGCCGCGTTCTGCTGCTCGACCGAGAGATCCTTCAGGCCGTTCTTGAGGCTGTCAGCGAACTTGGTCATCCCGACGAAGTTGCCCTGCGCGTCATACGCGGTGATGCCGAGTCGGTCCATCTCGCTCGCAGCCTTCGCACCGGTCGGCGTGAGCGACTGCAACATGGTCTTGAACGAAGTACCTGCGTCGGAACCGATCAGGCCAGCAGACGCGAACGCCGCGAGCGTGCCGGTGGTCTCTTCGATCGTGAGGCCCGTCTGGGATGCGACGAGACCGGACTGCTTCAGCGCCATGCCGAGGTCGTCGACACCACCCTGCGCCTTGCCAGCACCGGCAGCGAGCAGGTCGGCGATGTGCGTGACCTTGTCGCCGCCGAGGGAGAACTGAGTCATCGCGGTCGCGGCGATCTCGGCCGCGTCACCAACCTCGATCGCGCCAGCGGCAGCCAGGTTCAACGAGCCCGAGAGTCCACCCGCAAGGATGTCCTTCGTCGACACGCCAGCCTTCGCCAACTCCTCGATCGCACCGGCAGCCTCAGACGCCGAGTAGACCGTGTCAGCACCGGCCTTGATCGCAGCAGCACGCAACGTCTCCATCGAAGAGGCAGACTCGTGTGTCGCTGCCTGAACCGCAGACATGGCCTTGTCGAAACGAGCCGTCGCGACCACGATCGCTCCAAGACCAGCAGCAGCGACCAGACCGACCTTGCCCGCGACCGAACCGACAGACGACAAGCTCGCCCGATACTTCGTCGCCTCCTTCGAGGCACCCGTCATCCTGTTCGCAGCATCCGCCGTGGCAGTCGATGCGACCTTCAGACCAGCAACCAGATTCGAGACGTCGCCCCGCAGCACGATCTTGACGATGCGATTCGTCACGGAGACACCGCCTCTCGAAAGGTTTAGGGTGGGGCGATGAGGTGGAGGAAGTGGGAGCCGGTCGACTACGGCATGGCCGGATTCGTCCTGACCATGGCCTCGATCGCCCTACTGCGAAACGGGGCGGTCATCCTCGCTTCGATCGCCGCGCTCGGCACCCTGTATTGCGGGGCGGTTCTCGCTATTGCGAAGGGAGCGCAGACAGCGGATCGTCGTCACCGCTGAACGGGTTCTCGTCGGGTTCACCTGGATCGTCTGACACCCACACGAAGGAGCCATCGGTGGGCAGCCAGCCATCACGGTCGGGTTCAGTCTTTTCGTACTTGCGACGCCAGCGACGTTCATGCATCTGCTGGGCACTCGTCAGGAAGCACGTGTGGAGCCGCGGATGGAACACGGTGGCGGGGTCTGAACAGATCGACCGGAGTTGCCCACACTGAGGGCACAGGGCCGCTTCGTACTCAGCCAGCGCGTACCAGCTGTCACGCTCGTTGACGTCGAACTCAGGCTCGACCTCGGTCACCCATGCGGCGGGTACGCCGTCTTTCCATTCGGTGACCGTGGTGGTGCGCTTCGGCTCCCACCCGTTGAACCTGCGCAGCGACGTGTCGAGGCTGCGCGCGATCTCTAGGTCTCGTCGCTCTCCGTGCTCGTCGGCGAGACGAGGTGCGCTTTTGGGGACGGAGCCTCAGCCCGGTTCAACGCGAACGCCGCGAAGTAGAGCCGGTCGTTGTCGATGTCCGACAACTGGTCCAGATCATCTTCGGACAGGTCCGGCTCGACGACCGACGCTGCGATGAGGACGTCCTTGAACGTGTCCTCGTTGACGCCTACGGCTTGGTCTGAGCGGCTGTCCTCGCGCGGCGGGTGAGCGGCTACGAGCTCGCGCCACTTCCGCCGACCCAACGCCTTGACCTTGATGTCGAGAGCCGAGACTTCCGCCTCAGCCACCAGTTCGGCGTGCTGATCGGCGATGTCGGTCGACGACTCACCATCCGCGGCGAGCGGACGAGACGACGACTTCTCCGACTCCAACGCTGCCTCATACTTGCGCTCGAGGTGGCGGATGCGATCAAGGTAGTCGCCCTGGTAGATGGTGACGACAGTGGTGCGGGGTTCGATGGTGGCCATGCTGGACTCCTGCGCTCGGATGCTCGGAAGTGCTCAGAAAGAGGTGAAGCGTGGGAGGCCGGACTCCGAGCAGGGCCGACCTCCCACAACCGGGGTCAGACCACAGCGACGTTGAACGCCGGGGTGTCCGTGATCGACACGGCCTGGCTGAACGCGACGACACCGTCCGCGCCCGTACCGGTCTTCGTCGGAACCTTCGTGCCGAGCTGGACCGGGACGACGTTGACGTAGTCGCCGGCAGCGACGACCGTGGTGCCGGACTTGCCGAGACGCTGGACGAGGTAGCCGCTCGAGTTGTCGACGAGTGCCTCCCATGCCTTCTTGCCGGCCGATGCCGGGGCGCCCTGAGCGTCGAAGCTGACGACCATGTCGGCCATCGAGAACGATGTGGCACCGTTCGACTCAAACGTGACCGTCTCGCACAAGCGCCGCGGCAGGGTGACCTTGTCCGTCGTGCCCGAGAGGCCGTCCTGGTCGCCGAAAAGCGCGCACGACAGGTTGATGCCGGTGGCGGCTTCGATCTCGACCGCGGTGGGTGCGGTCTTCGATGCGATGGTGAGGACGAAGATCCAGCTTTCGTTGCCGAACGCCTTGACGAGCGCGGGCTTGGTAGGTGCTGCCATGTCAGTTCTCCTTCTGGTCGACCGACGCAGCGGCCTTGTTTTCCGCAGCCTTCTTGGCCACGGTGGTCTTGTGCTTCGCTGGCAGCGGTTCCCCGGTCGGGTCCGTCGCGGGCTTGTCGAGCTTGGTGAAGAGGTCGGGCTCGAGGTCGAAACGAGATTCAGCGACGCTGTACTCGTGGCCGGTCTCGTTGTCCCGGACGCGGACAAAGTTGGTCATGATCACTCCGTGGGGTAGGCGGTGAGGGTGTAGGTGACGGTCTTGTAGAGCAGTTCGCCGATGTCGGTGTCACGCAGCAGGGGTGACGCGGCCTCGACTTGCGCGGTCGTGAGATCCCATCCGGTGACGGTCAGCTTCTTGTCGAGGAACGCGGCGTCCGCCTTCGCAACAGCGAAGTCAACCTCGCCCGCCGTTTCGCCGAATGCCTGCACGGCGATGCGGTACGAACGCGAGCCGAACTGCGCTGACAGGCTGTAGTTCTCCGCTGAACCGGAACTGGCAGAGACCACGTTGTAAGGGGTCGATGGAGCGAGAGGCACCTCACCGCCAGCGAAGACCGACTCAGGACGCCACGCCGCTACCAGAGCAGCCACGGCCGTCTTCTGTAGGTCGGCAGCCATCAGAGCCCCAGATGGGCGAGGGCTGCGTCGATGCGTCGGTCAATCAGGGGGATCACTGTGTCCGCGGCGCGCTGACCGTCAAGGTGCGGCGGCTGGTTCCTCGAGCCGTTCTCGAACGACATGCCACCCTGAGGCTTTGCGGGGTTCGGGCCGACCTCGATGACGATGTCCTTGCCGATCTGCATCTCAGAGTCGATCGAGTCGGGGTAGTGCTTGCCATGCTCACCGGACGTCGACCGTGCATTCGCGGCCCACGTCTGCACCAGTTCCTCGCCACCAGCCTTGAAGACGCCGATCATCGCCCCGGTGGAACGGGCGCTCATCCTGCCCAGATCGGATGCCAGGGCGGAGAGCTCGTGCGTGTCGAAAGTGATCACGGCTTCTCCCTCACATTCAGGCGAGTGGCGGTGGCGTAGGTCTTGTTCATCGGGTCGCCAACCAGGAACACGCGACCCTCAAGCCGCGGATCGTTCGGGTTCGTGTCACAGGTGATCTCGTCGTCCTGCTCAACCTGCGGCTTGCTCACCGGGTAGTGGATCTGCAGCTGGTCGACAGCCACACGCCGGCCACCCGAGTCCACATCGCTCGTAGCGAGTGACCCTGTCGTCTGGAACTTGGCCGGCGACGTGAACCGCACCGCCATGACCGGGACTTCCTTGCCGGTGACTGGATCCTGTGTCATGCGGCTGGTCTTGTAACGCACGGTGATGCTCGCCGTCATCAGCGACTCGGCCAGTGCGCGGCCCTCGGACAGGCCGATCGCCACCTGAGCGGCGAAATCTGCGGTCATGACGGAAGGATCGAGAACGCCTTGGACCGGCGCGGGCGCACCGGCAACAGCGACACCCACTCCGCATCCGTGATGGTCAGAGCCTCACCCGTATCGACACCCTCGCGACGGGTCGTGTTCGAGATCGAAGCGTCGTCGACCGAACGGGTAGTTGTGGTCGAGGTCGAGCTTGTGGGGTTGTTGATCTTGTCGACGACCCGGGCGACCTCAACATCGATGACGTCTTCCTCGGTCGGCGCGTCAAGGGCAACCTGTACGTCAAGGTCGTAGCCCTCACGGGTGAAGCGCCGACGAATCGCACGCTCCACCCGCTCGAGCCATGCTTCCCACTGCGCAGTTTCGGCAGCGGAGACCGCGGGACGGCCGAGCTCTACCTCAACATCTGATGCTGACGCGTAAGCCATGGCCGTCCCGCCTTCCTACTTGTTGCTGATGTACTCGAGGTCGAGCAGGTGGTCGATCGACTCCTGCTGCGTCCCCTCGGGAACAACGTCGCCACGGAACAGGTGGACGACGCTGCCCTTGCCGTTCTTGACGGCGACCAGCGGTGCGGTGACGCGGTAGTCACCCTTGGCCGGTCGGACCTCCGAGTCAGACTTCGACTCGGCCTTCTTCGCAGCCGCCGACATCAGATGCCGGTGATCGCGTAGCCGGCCAGCGGGTCAGTCACGACCGGCGCGAAGTTCGCGCGGGCACGCAGGCGCCACGCGTCGTTCTCGTCGACACGCATGACCTTCGACTGGACGAGGTCCGTGGCCTGCTGGTAACCGCCACCGAGATCCTCGGTCGCGATGAAGCCCAGCTGGTTCGTGTCCAGAACCCACGCCTTCGTACCGACAGCGCCCGGCAGGTTCGCCGTGCTCGTCGGGATGACCTCGAGGCCGGCGAGGATGCTGAAGCGACCCGAGTAGACCGGGTTGCTCTTGTCCTCACGAGCCATCGCAGCAGCGATCGTCGGATCCGACGCGAGGAGTGCCCACGCGTTGTCATCGACGAGCAGGACGTTGGGCTCGTAGCCCAGACCGTTCGCCTGGATCGCGGCCTTGGCCTTCAGGATGTCCCGAAGGATGGTCGTCGAGGTCGCCCACGCTGTGCCAGCCGCCGCGGATGCGGTGACTGCCGAAGCGATGAGCGAGATGACCGAACCGTCGATGGCCTTGCCCTGCGAGTTGACCAGCTTGCGCAGGCCCTTCTCGACGGGGTCCATGTTGCGACGCTTGATCGCCTCATCGGTGACGAGGGTGTCCTTGCCGGACTTGACGACACGAGCGAGACCCGCAGGGCCGTCGCTGATCGTGGTCATCGTGTACTCAGCGCCGGGGGAGACGACCTCGGGGGCAGCGTCAGCGAAGATGCCTTCCACGGTCTCGTAGCCGACAGCGCCACCGGTCGTCTCCTGACGACCGCTCAGGAGCAGGTTGCCGACGTAACGCAAGTCGGCGAGCTCCTGAATGCGCCGCGCGACGAACAACGGGTTCGCCAGGAAGCGAGAGGCAGTGAGCAGCGGGTCTGTGTAGCTGAGACCCTGCGGAGGATAAGTAGCCATGAGAGGTTACCTTTCGCTTTCAGCGGCCGAACTGAACGCGGACAACCACGTCAGTTCCGGTCGTAAGGGCGATACCGACCTGCTGGCCGGCGGGAGGCGTGGCGGACGCGACGACCGTGCCGGCTGCACCGGCGATGACCGGGGAACCGGCCGTGACTGCACCGGACGCCAGAACTTCCTGGACGCCACCGGCGTAGATGGTGACGTTGTCGTTCAGGACCGCGTCAAACGCGGCCACACCGACAACGGCGGTTGAAGCGGCACCAGCCGGGGCGACAGTGTTGACGCCAGAGATGGCGACGACCTGACGCGCCGTGATCGTCGTCGACGCCTTGAGCGTCAACGCCTGACCTGGCTTGTAGACCGGGAGATACTCAGCCATGAGATGGCCTTTCTATTTCGGAGGGGGATAGAACTTGGCGTATTCCGCTTCGGCGAGCGCCTCAGGGGAACCGGGTGCCCCGCCCTGGCCCTGACCGGGATTGGTCTGGAACTCAGGGGTGCCGGCAGCGGCGGCTTTGAGCCGTGCGTACTCGGCGGCCATCTCGGCCTGGGCGGTGAGCTTCTCCGTGTCCGTCTCGGTCAGGAGGTGGTGGTACTCCGCAGGGACGCCCTTCTCGGCGGCTATACGGAGCCGTGTGGTCTCGCGCTGCGAAGCCTCGAACTTCTCCTGCAACGACTTGACCGTCTCGGCCAGGGCGTCTTCGGACTTCGGGGGTTCGGTGAGACCAAGAGCCTCGGCGAGTGCCTTGTTGCGGGCCTCTGTTGATGCCTGCATTTCGGCCACCTTCGTCTCGAGTGCCGACGTGTCGGGGGCCTTTTCCTTGCGAAGGTTCTGGATGAGCTCCCACGCCTCTGCAGGCTTGAAGTTCTCATCACTGCCCCACGGTGGCGCTTTGGGCGTCTCGGGGGTCTTCGCTGCAGCGGCCGGCGGTGTCGCCGGGGCCGCGGGTTCGGCAGGCTTCGCTGCAGCAGGAGCCTGGGGGGTGGGTGTGGTGGGTTCAGCCATGATGCACTCCGTCTCGGAGTCAGTCCCGGGGCATCTCGCGTCCGGGGAAATCTGGGGCCTACGTGATGTAGGAGTAGCGACGCAGGTACGCGACCAGCTCGTCACGTGAACGCGCCTGCTTCGCAATCTGCTGCGGGGTGAGGCGGGCCGTGGTCGTCGTACTGAGCCGATAGTTCGACACCGCGCCTTGTGTGCGAGCCGTGCCCCGAGTGATCTGACCAGTGCGGGCAATCTCAGCACGGCCAAACACGCCACGAGCCGACGTTCCCGATGTGGTGATCTGCCGGCGCTTCGCGCCCTCACCGACCATCGACATCCCGCGACGGGCGTTCACGACTTGGTTGATGTCGCCACCGGCCTCGATCGCGGCCCGCTGAGCTCGAGACAGATCCTTGATGAGCGACAGATCCGCAGTCGGATCGAACACGAAACCCTCAGATTTCGCCCAATCAACACCGGCTGCGGGCTGGTGAACGCAGTCACATTTTGGATGTCTGCGGAACCCGGCCGAGTACCGGTAGACACGGCCCGCGAGCACAGCGCAACGCTGACATGAAGGAGGGTTCAAGAACCGGGTGTAGCCGGTCAGATTCGACCGGGTCGCCGTTCCCAGCATCGTCGCCGTGCGGCCCACGTCTGCTATCTGGGACGAGACCACCGGACCAAGCCACGACAGGCCCTCACGGAGCGCCTGAGGGGCGTTCAGACCCTTCTCGGCTGCGGCCTCACGCGCCGCGACCACGCTCCCGTACAGCAACCCGTCCAAGGGGTAGCCGTCTGACGAGTATCCGGCAAGACTGGCGGGTCGAACGTCGCCTACGGGCTGATCAGCCAGATCAACCTCAGCAAGGAACGCCGTCATGTAGTCAGTGGACTCTCGCGCCATCTTCAACTGCGCGGAGGAGACGACACCGACGACGTCGGGGCTGATCCGCTGCCACGACGTGTTCCAGTCACCACCCATCCTGCGCCAGATTCGGCGTAGGTCCGCGAGTGCATCCTTTTGGATGCGCTGCTGGGTCCGGTACTGGTTACGCGTTGCCGCTGTTGACTGCACTGCCGTCGTCCGTCAGTGGCCGGTTGGCGCGGTTGAACGCGTCGTCCTCTCGGACGCCGGCCGCTTCTTCTCGCGCTTCCATGGCGGCGATCGTGGTGGCCGTGTAGCCGTAGTCGACACGCGCCTGGTGGAGGTCTGAGATGCCGGCCGCGTAAGTCTTCGTGGCCGCATCCGCCATCGCGCTCTTGGTGGGCTTCGACGGGTCCCGCCAGATGGTCTCGAGCAACTCCATGCCGGCAGGGTCGCGGCCCTCGACAGCAGCAGAGAGGCGCATGACTCGTGCGTAACCAGCGCCACGGCTCACGTGGACCCGCTCAACACGGGTCGTCATGTCTTCCTTCGCGGCACGGATACCATCCGCCGATGCGGGGTTGTCCGCAACGCCGAACCCGAACTGTGCCGGGTTCATGTCACACAAGCCAGCACCGATACGACCCAAGCTGCTCAGGCTCTCGTGGAAGTTCCGCAGATCCGCGGCCGGAAGCTGCTTGATGTCCGGTGTCGGACCCTGCTCATCCTTCGGCAGCGTCTTACCATCGTCGTCAGCTTCGGCCGGAACAACCCACAGGGTGCCTGTCGCCGACTTGACCGCGTCCCGGTTGATCGAGCCGTCGTCATTGAAGAACATCGCCTCAGCGACGTCGATCGCCAACATCCTCGGCATCGCATGGAAGTGCGAGGTGGCGAGCATGTGGGTGGCGATCAGGTCCGCAGCATCGGTGAGCGGCGCCAAGGCCCGGAGCTCGGAACGACCGACACGCTGGCGTTGACGGTTCAGGAACCGCACCACTGGCACATCAGGAGACGACTGCAGCTTGGCCGGTGCTGACATCCACTTCATCGTCTGCCCACCGCCGACAGGCTTGCCGTTCTCGAACTCGACCATCCGTGAACCATTGGTGCCAGCGACCTGCAGCACAGCCCGGTCGTCGGTCGTCGCGTTCTGATCCGACTTGTAGAACAGCAACGACGCAACCGTCTTGCGGGTGCGCGGGTCGATCTCGATCGCCATCTGATCCGGCGACTCCACAGTGATCAACGCGCCCTCATCAGACGGGCCAACCACCATGTACGAGACGCCCGTGACCAGCGAAGCCACGTTGTTCTCGGACTCGAACTCAGGCAGATCGTTGCGGCGCCAGATCTTCCACAGATCCTCGTCAAACTCATCGGAACCAGGCAGCCGGAAACCCTCCGTGATGCAACGCCGGTCGATAGTGTCGATGAACTTCTCATGCCAGTTGATCGTCAACGCAGGAAAGCGGTCATCCTGCTCAGCGAGCAACCGTGACACCCACAAGTGGAGCCGTTCGCCGTCGTACCGCTGCCACCAGTCGCGAATCTGCGCAGTGTTGGCGTTGCGGCGCGCAGACAGACGCTTGAACCAGTCCTCGTCTGAAAGGTCGCTCAGCTTCACAGCGGCTCCTCTCAGCGGATGACGGCCATACGGCGGGGTTTGGTGGTGCGGATCCTCGCCCAACCGCCAGCACGGGCATCGGCTGCAGCTTCGTGGGCGAGGACGTCAGCCATCTCGGCGTCGATCTTCTGATGTTCGGAGGGCTTCCCGAGGATGTACCGGTCGCCGGCCTTCGCGACCTTGCGGGCGTTCAGCGCGTGCGTTCGTGTGACGACGCACCCGTCATGGGTGGTCGAATCCTCAACAAGGTCGGTGTGGTAGCGGTTCAGCGCCGGGTACATGCGCCCGATCTGGTTCGTCGGCCACTGCACCACAACTTCGTCGCCATGCTCGAGCTCCCACGCATCGGCCTGGGTTTCCCAGTGGCGCGGGTCGATGTAGAATCGGGCGATCTTGAACTCGCGGAACAATTGGTCCGCGGCGGCAACAACTTCGCCTCGTGGGATGTTGCCGTTCCATTCGGCCGGATTCCAGATCGTGGGCCGGTTGTCAGGACCATAGGTTGGGGTGAAGCGGTGGCCGTCGATTGTCTCGGCGCGGATGACTGTCCAGTCACCAGACACCGAGCCATCCATGCCAAGCGAGATCCGCTTGTCGGGGATGATCTCAAGCCGGGTCTGACGCGTCCACAACGCATCGTCGATGAAAGCGCCGAGACCCTGAACCAGCCTGTTGCCGAAGAACCGTTCAGCCTGGGTCGGGTCGGTCTCGACAAGCTCAGCGGCCTCAGCGTCAATGCCGGCCGGATCAACCCACGGTGAATCGGCGTACACGTAGGCGTGGATCTTGTGACGGTCCCGCTTCGACCCGTAAGACAGGTCGGCGGGCGGCTTCCGGTAGTACCGGAAGATGTCATCCCGCTTAGACTCGAACGCCTGCTGTGCCGCGCTGTTCTCCATCGGATCCCACGGGTTCGTAAGCTCGATCGTCCGGCCCTGCATGGCAGCGATACCGCGACGCATCGTCTGCCACGTGTCGAGAACCTTGTTGCTCGAGGTGTACAGGCCCGACTCATCACCAAGCCCGCCCGTAAGCGGCTGGCCAAGCTTCGAACGGGCCGCAGCCGACAGAGGGACGATCTTGCCGCGATTCGGAAGGCGGATGAAGCCCTCACGGACGAACACGAACTCACTCAGCGGACCCGAATGGATCATCGTCTGCAGCGGCTCATACACGTTCTGCGTCTGCGACTCCGCATAGGCCAAAAGACCCAGCAGAGACTTGCGGCGAGGGATACCCATCGCTTCACCGGGAGCGTATTCGTACTCCCAGCCGCAACCGCAGCCGTGATCCTCGCAGCGGTAGACCTCGTCGCCGAGTGCCCAACCCGCAAACAGCGAGGGCCCGACGCCGTCACAGAGAAGCTCGCCGGCACCCCACGGAGACTTGCCGCACTTCTGTGGCCCGACGACCACTGATCGACGGTAGTGAAACGGTGCCAGCAGTCGGCGCGGATCGACCACCGCATCCGGCACGATCCGGTGATGATTCACCGAGCAGTAGAGTTGCCAACCGTTGAACGCGAGATCGTCGCCCTCATACACGCCACCTGGCACCTTGCAGTGCCGCTCGATCCAGTCGACTCGCAAGAACCCGAGCGTGTGCAGCGGATCAAAGTCCAGAGTCAGGTCATCAACGGCCACTGCCGCCGACGACCTTCATGCGATCACGAGACGACTTCGGCTTCGTTGCCGTGGTCGACTTCTCGGAACGCTTGCCAGCCGTCTCATCGACAGCAACCTTCCAACCCATCTCAGCAAGGCCAGCCGTGGAAAGGCCAGCACGATCACCGAGACGATGGAGATTGCCGAGGAGTGCGGCAGGAGCCTCGGGGTCTTCGCAACGAACAGCCGTGCGAACCCACAACGCCACATCCCACCAACGCCACCGCTCCGAAGGCTGCGACCAAGCCGCACCGTGTGGGCCGCGCCACTTCTCTTCCCACAACTCAAGCTCACGGACCGAAGCCTCAGCGAGAGGGAACGCCGGAACCTCGCCATCGAACGACGCTGGCAAGGCGGTCAGGGAGTAGCCGCGCTGATCACTACGACCGGAACGCTCATCAGCCGGCGGGCCGGAACGATTACGAGCACCACCAGAAGCCATTCGGGATCACTCCTTCGGCAGCATCTCGCTGCACTACGGAAAGCCGCTCAGCATCTCGCTGACGGCAGGCATTCGGGACGGTTCGAAAGACTTTGAACCCTCCGCAGAGAAAAGAGCCCTTACCCACGGTCTATGTTTCGGGCGGGGGAGGGGAGGGGTCGATGGG